>CACMSB010000012.1 GCA_902616245.1 uncultured Pelagibacteraceae bacterium | reverse complement strand
GCACCTATAACTTGGGATTTATCATTTAATTGACTTAAAATTTCAGAACAACCGCTCCATAAGTCATCGCATTTATCAGCTTTTCCAACGTTAGAGTATTTAATTTTTACGTCTGGTATCTGCAAACCTTCATTAGTTGCCTGATGCATATGATGCCTGTATGGTCCAAATTTAAATCTTACACTAGAAGCTCCAGCTAGCGTATCTCCAAAATAACTAGATCTTAATTTGCCATCTATCCATAAGTGCATGAAGCCTTTTTCAGCCCACTTAATATTTAGTAAAACGTTAACCCATTTTCCTTTTAAAGGAGAAAAGTTGGGATCTAAATTCACAACATAGTGTTCAGGATATAAATATTCAGATCCCGTCTCATTTGTGTGGGAAGCATAATTTGGTGAGTTAAAGTTCCAAGTAAATCTATTGTTTACAATAGCAAAAGATCCATCATGAGTCTTCTCACCTTTTCCATAAAGTTTTTTAAAATCAAATAAAGATATAGTGTGTTTATCAGTTCTAATATCGCCTGGTACAAAATAAGCTACTCTATACCATTTAGTTTTATTTTTTTTAGTAGTTTCTTTATATGGTTCCATTATTTGAAATCTTTGAGCATGACCAAGAATATCAAATCTTTTCCAATCTTGTTTATGGCCTTCATAAGAATACTTTAAATCAAATTCAATTCCTTTTTCAGCAACGCCTAAATGATCTTCAAACTTTTCAAAAAATTTATAAATATTTGGATTTTCAATATTTCTTGTATTGAATACCATTTTATTATCAGATTGTGCTTTAAGAACGTAATAAGCAAAATCTTTCTTTTCTTTTTTTTTCATATTTATATGCCATTTTTCTGCATATAAAATTGAGGGAAATGAAAATGATATTACAAATATGTATGCTAAAATTTTTTTCACTATTTTATTTTATCAATATTATGAATATTTGTTAATGCATTGTTTAACTCTTCTAAATTTTCCCTTCTTCCAATCATTACAACTGATAATCCAAATGCGATAATTAGAGCTAAGGGGATAGCTGTAACAATGCTTATGTAATCAGCCATTAAGATTAAATAAATAGCATAAAATAAAATTGATCGAATAATAACTGTAGATTTAAAAACAGCTATGATTGCTAAAGAATGCTTAATTAAATTTTTAAAACTCATTTTAGAAGGACCAAAATATCTTGTCCCTCTTTCTGAAGGAGAAGAAGATCTGTCTTTTTCTAATTTTGCCAAAGCTCCAGAAAAGCTGCACCAAGTAGATTTATCGTTTATTAATTTCTCAACAGTTGATTTTGGAAGACAAGTATAATTTCCAAATTTTATCGAATGACCAGTAAATACATAAGTTATTATTTTATGGAAATGATAACAAGTTTTAAAAATAATATTTTCAGACCTTTTTACTCTTTCTCCTACAATTGGCTTTCCTTCGTCATATTTTATGTATTCTAGAAAACTTTTGATTTCTTCTGGCCTATCTTCACCATCAGAATCCATTGGGATTACATAATCAAATTCTTTATTTTGAAATATATGTTTAAGCCCAGTTGCAATGCATCTTCCATGTCCTTGATTGTTTCTAATATTTAAAATTTCAACAGATAGTAGGTTTTCTGTATTAGAAATAAAGGTTGGTTTTTCCTCGGTTGATGCATCATTAACTATAACAATAGAAAATTCAGCATCTAACTCTTTTACAATTGTATTTATTTCTTCAATTAATTTTGAAGCTGATTTCCAGTCATTGTAAACTGGTGTTAAAATAGTAATTTTCATTTATTTAACTTGCAAGTAACCTCAGCAAAGAGGCTACAATTCCATGTCCAGACAACTCTATTATTACAACAATAAAGACGATGAATAGTATGTTTTTATTGAATTTCATATCTACGATCCAACACAAATCTTATCAATACACATATATTTTTCAAATGAATTCAATTTTTGCTTTGTAACAAAGCCTTTCCAAATAGGCCTTGATTTAATGTGATATGATAAATTTCCAGCTTTCCATTCATCGCCAAGCACATATTTAATAGGTTCATCATGTTGTTCATGCC
>CACMSB010000011.1 GCA_902616245.1 uncultured Pelagibacteraceae bacterium | reverse complement strand
TTATCAGAGTGCTCTGCAGAATCTGGAGAAACAGTTTTAAATGCATTAAATTTAGCACTAGAACTTGCGAAAGAAAAAAAAATTGATGCTATTAATTTTGGTCCTTTTAATAAGACTAGCTTAAAATTAGGTGGATGTAAATTTGATGACGAATTACATCATATGGCTGATAAGTTAAACGTAAAAAGTTTTTTTTGTGAATTTAATGTAGTAGATAATTTTTGGACTGCTCGAGTGACATCTCACATACCTATCAAAGAAGTTCCAGAACACATTAAGAAAGATAAAATAATGAAGCCTATAAAATTGATTAATGAGGCAATGAAATTGAATGGTATAGAAAATCCGAGAGTTGCTGTTCAAGCTTTAAACCCTCATGCAGAGTTTGGTAATGAAGAAAAAGATGAGATAATACCAGCAATAGAAGAGGCAAAAAAACTTGGTATCAATGCTGATGGTCCTTTACCGTGTGATACTTCTTTCATTACAGCATTTAAAAATAAAAATCATGATTGTATTGTTGGAATGTATCATGACGCTCTTCAATCTGGACTAAAGGCTTTTGGATTTGATCGAGGGGTAACAGTTCAAGGTGGTCTTCCAATTCCAATAACAACACCTGCGCATGGAACTGCGTTTGATATTGCTGGAAAAAATCAGGCAAATTTGGAGCCAACATTGCAATCGTTTAAAATTGCATTAAGAATGGCACAAAATTTAAATTAAATGTCTAAAATTAAAGATATAAGAACTAAAGTATATCAATGGAATGGTAAAACAGTTCCTCCACAAAATAATTTTTGCACAAATGCATCGGATTTACTCTATGAAAAATCAGATGCCATGGGTTCTTTCAGATTTCATGAATGGTTAATTTGTGAAATTGAAACTGATGATGGTCATATTGGAATTGGTAATGCAGCTCTTGCACCTCAGTTAGTAAAAAAAACTATTGATGAGTATCTTAAACCATTAGTTATAGGGAAAGATCCTTTTGATTACGCTTACATCTGGGAAAAAATGTATAGAAGAACTCATGCATGGGGAAGAAGAGGTTTGGGTATGGTTGCAATATCTGCAATTGATATTGCTATTTGGGATATATTAGGAAAGTTAACTAACAAACCCGTATTTAAATTGTTAGGGGGCAGAACAAAAGAAAAGATACCTGTTTATGCATCAAAACTTTATAGCCAACCTATCAAAGATTTACAAAATGAAGCTGAAAAATATAAAAAACAAGGTTTTAAAATGTTTAAAATGAGATTTGGTTGGGGGCCAAAAGATGGTCCTGAAGGTATGAGGAAAAACATTGAACTTGTAGAGGCTGTAAGAGAAGTAATCGGGGATGATACTGACTTAATGTTAGAATGTTATATGGGTTGGAACCTAGATTATTCTAAAAGAATGATACCTAAATTGGTAAAATTTAATCCAAGATGGTTAGAAGAACCAGTTATTGCTGATGATATTCATGGGTATGCGGAACTGAATAATATGAACGCTATACCAATTTCTGGGGGAGAACATGAATTTAATCTATTTGGTTTTAAACAATTGTTAGACCTCAAAGCAGTTAGCTACATTCAATATGACAATAATAGAGTTGGTGGATTTACAATCGCTCAGAAAATAAATGCTCTTGCAGAGGCTTATCAAGTTCCAGTAATTCCACATGCAGGTCAAATGCATAACTATCATTTAACAATGTCGAATTTTAATTGTCCTATCTCAGAGTTTTTTCCAGTTCATGATGTAGAAATTGGTAACGAACTATTTTATTATATTTTTGAAGGTGATCCTGCTCCAATAGATGGAATGATAGATCTAGATGATAATGTTCCAGGTCTTGGGCTTAAGATTACAGATAAATATAAATCAGAATTTAAAATTATTGAGTAATTAATAATTTTCTACTTCATTGATACTTGGCATTGAATTTGCAGCCCCTTCTTTAGTTGTAGAAATGCCAGCAACTTTATTTGAAAATTCTAATGCATCAACAATTTTTAACGATTTAGCTAATGCCACACTAAAAGCTCCATTAAATGCATCTCCTGCTCCAGTAGTATCTTTTACATCGTCTTTTAATTTATGAGCATCTACAAAATGGCTTTCGGTTCCATTTGAAAAATAAACTCCTTTAGAACCTAGAGTTATTAGAATATTTTTTACTCCTTTTTTTAAAAATTCTTTAGCTGCATTTTCTATTTCAGATTTTTTTTCTATTTTCTTTTCTAAATAAAAACTAGCCTCAGTTTCATTTGGTGTAAAATAGTCTATATTTTTAAAGTCATTCTCAGATATTTTTGAAGCCGGAGCTGGATTTAAAATAGTAATTGATCCAGTATCTTTAGCTTTTTGTAAAGCATAACTAGTAACATCATATGGTGTTTCTAATTGTGTTAAGAATATATCTGACTTCTCGATTGCTTTTAAATTATTATCTATATCAGAACTATTTAAAGTGCCAGCAGCGCCTGGTATGATATTTATTGCATTATCACCTGTATTAACATTAATCATAATGCCAGCAACACCAGTTGAGTGATTTTTGTCTTTAATAATATAATCGGTATTTACTCCAGAGGATTTATATAAATTTAGTGCCATTTCAGCATTATTATCATCACCTATTTTTGTAATAAAACTTATGTTTCCGCCAAGTCTTGCTGCAGCAATGGCTTGGTTAGATCCTTTTCCACCAGGTCCTATTAAGTGTTTTGTTCCTAAAATAGTTTGCCCCACTTCAGGGATTTTTTCACCAATAAAACATAAGTCTGCAACAAATACTCCAAATACACATATAG
>CACMSB010000010.1 GCA_902616245.1 uncultured Pelagibacteraceae bacterium | reverse complement strand
AGTGGATGCAACTGTGATTGCACCATTTTGCTTCATTCCAGTTGATAAACCTGTAGTCTTTTCTAAATCTTTATAAAGATCTAAAGAATATTTTCTTATTTTTGTAATTGTTGATGATGCACCTAATTGACCTAGTAGACCTGCTGCATGCCATGTAGTTCCTGAGGTGAGTAAATCTCTTTCAAGCAAAACAACATCTTTCCATCCAAATTTTGCAAGATGATAAGCACATGATGTTCCAGCAACACCCCCTCCAATAACAACTACTTTAGTACTTTTAGGTAACTCTTTCATGCGTATTTTGATTTATATAATTAAATTTAAAAGCAAACAATATGATCGATATGGATGGGTCTTTTTATACCAAATTTTTCATCAACTTCATGTTGATGAATATGATGAGAATGCACAAAAACTGGTATTAATTTATTACTTAATGTTTTTAATGTATAAATAAAATTTGATCCTCTAAATTTTCTATCTACTACTTCAAGTTTGAGGTTGCTCGCATCATCATGCTGTAAGTCCTCTGGTTGTATTAATAGTTTTACTTTAGATCCTATTGGGAAAGGTCTGGCAAAATTTCCTGTTATTGTGCCTAAATCTTCATTTTCAAGACTTTTTGGACTAGTAACTTCAGCAGGTATTAAAATTCCTCTATTAAGAAAATTAACTACTTCTACTGAATTTGGTAAATGGTAGACATTATATGGATCATCATATTGCTTTAACTCACCGTCTAAAATTATCCCACATTTGCTACCCAGGTAAAAAGCTTCATATGAGTCGTGAGTTACAATTATTGTTGTTATTTTAGAATTGGTTAAAATTTGCTTTAATTCAACTTGAATTTCCTCCTTAAAACTTTGATCTACATTAGACAATGGTTCGTCAAGCATTAGTAAATCTGGTTGAGAGACCAATGATCTAGCTAAAGAAGCTCTTTGTGCTTCACCAGCACTTACTTCATGAGGAAATTTATTTAATATTTTGTTTAAATTTAAAAAATTAATTATTTCTTTAGTTTCTATTTTCTTATCTTCTTTCACTCTATCAGAGCCAAGATTTATATTTTTTTCTATATTATAATGAGGAAATAAACTGTTTTCTTGAAAAGATAGAGCTATATTTCGATTTTCTGGCTCAATATGAATATTTTGAGATGAAAGTGTTCTTCCTTTTAAATTAATTTTACCTTTATTAATTTTTTCTAGACCTGCAATAGTTCTTAATATTGTAGTTTTACCTATACCTGACGGACCAAGTAAACAAACAATATCTCCCTCATTTTCGATTTTTAAAGAAACGTTATTAACTTTATTTTTTCCACCAGCAGCAAAGGATACATTATCGATTTCAAAAAAATTATTAGCCATCAGTCTTTCAAAATAAATTTAGATGTGATCAAAATAAATGTACTTGCAATTAATATCAAGAATAATGATGGAACTGCTGCTGCTTCTAAAAGATCTTGAGATGCAAATATATATGCTGTTGTAGCAAAAGTTTCAAAGTTAAACGGTCTTAATATTAATGTTATAGGTAATTCTTTTATTACTTCTATTGTAATTAATATTCCTATTAAAAATACAGAATTTTTTAAATAAGGAACATGAATTCCTAGGAAAGTTTTTATTTTAGAGTAACCCAGGAGATAAGAACTTTCATCAATTGATCTATTTATTCTTTCATAACCAGTTTTCAATCCGTTATAAGCTAGTGAATAAAATCTTATAAAATAAACTATCACTAAACCAAAAATAGATCCTATAAATATTTTCTTTATCGAATTAAATTCAAAGGCTTTGACAAAAGTATTGTCAAACCAAGCAATAAAAGTGATAAATGCTACAGCTAAAATTACCCCTGGGATTGCATATCCTGTAATTGAAAATGTCGTAAGAAAGTTTAAAAATTTACTTTTAGTTACTCTATTTCCATAATTTGAAATAAATGAAAAAACTACTAATACGATACTAGATAAAAAAACTAGATAAATAGTGTTTGAAAACAATTGAAAGGTATTTAAATCAAATAAATTTTTTGGAAAAATTATTGTCCAATATAACATTTGTAAAACAGGAAATAGAAAACTTATAAAAAATACTAAAAAACAAAACCCGAAAGCCAAAGTTCCTTTAGAAAAATTTAGTTTAATTTTCTTCTTTTCTTTAATACCACCTTTAATTGGTGCGTGATATTGAGCACGCTTTCTTGAGAGATTTTCAATAAAAAAAAGTCCTAAAATAAATAACAGCAAAAAAAATGAAAGTTGGTTTGCAAAAGCTAAATCATCAAAAGATATCCATGAGTCATAAATACCTGTTGTAAGAGTTGCTATTCCAAAAAACGATACTGCACCAAAATCAGATAATGTTTCCATTGCAACTAAGGCTAATCCTGCAACAATTGCTGGTCTAGCTGATGGTAAAATAATCTTAAAAAAAGATTTATATTTCGAAAAACCTAGATTTTGTCCTAATTCTATTAAATTTTGAGATTGATAATGAAAAGATGCTCTTGTTAGAACGTATACGTATCCAAATAGAGAAAAAGAAACTGATAAGATAGCACCAAGCATACCATCAAATTTAGGTATTGATCTATTATATTCACCAGGTCCAAATAAAGATTTTAAAATTGAATACAGTGTTCCAAAGTTTTCAAAAAAAGCTGTTAATGAATAAGCATAAATGTAAGCAGGTACCGCAAAAGATAATATTAACGCCCATTTAAAAAATTTAACACCTGGAAAATCATAAAATGAAACTACATAAGCACATCCAACACCTAAAAACAAAGTAAGTATTAATACTCCAATAAGTAAAGTTAAAGAGTTATGGATGTACTCGATTAGAAAAGTATTTTTTAATATATCGTAGTAATTTGTTGTTTCTTGAAAGAAACTTGCAAACACAGTTAATATTGGGATTGCAACAATAAATGAAACTATAAAAGATGATAAGTACCAGGAATTAAATTTCATATATTATAATCCGCCTTATAATGATGAAAATCAAAAGTGCCCATGGTTTAGGAGACCAAACCATAGGCACAAACTTTAGAAAATCAAAAATTAAATACTTTTAGGATATGCGGAACCTCCTTAGTTTTAATTTCAGACAATTTTCTATTATTTACACGTTTATTGATTTTTTCACACTCCGAAGCACATGCAGGACAGGCTTTGGTAGATTTATTATAATCAACTTCCGTAGTAAATTTTTTTTTAACAGCTGTCATTTACTTCCAACCAGCAGCTAACATTACTTCTAATGCATCCGCTTGTTTTGCACCGTATGACTTAACACTTGTTTTAGTATCCATTACAAAGTTCATCTCTTTACCTGGAACTAAATCATTAGGTGTTACACCACCTATCATTGGATACTCAAAAGTATTATTTACAATGTGATTTTGAGCCTCTGTTGATAATAAAAACTCAACTAATTTTACAGCATTAGCTTTGTTTGGTGCATGTTTAAGCATACCAGCTCCACTAATATTAATGTGCGTTCCTCTATCTTGTTGATTAGGGAAAAAAGGCATTACTTTTTTTGCTGCTTCTTGTTGTTCAGCACCTTTTTTTCCAGATAACATCAACGCATGATAGTATGTGTTCGCAACAGCAATATCAGCTTCTCCTGCAGCAACAGCCATGATTTGAGCACGGTCATTACCTTTTGGAGTTCTAGCCATGTTTGCTACAACAGCTTTAGACCATTCTGCGGTTTTTGCTTTACCATTATTCTTAACAAGTGAAGCAACTAAAGATTTGTTATAAATGTTGTTAGATTTTCTTATTACTAATCTACCTTTCCATTTTGGATCAGCTAGACCTTCGTAAGTCATGCCATTAAGTTCGTTTGCATTTACTCTTTCAGGTGAATAATAAATTATTCTTGCTCTTTTAGCTATTCCAGTCCATTTTGCAGATCTAAATTGTGCAGGCACGGCATCCTTAATAGCTTTTGACCAACCTGCATTTTGCATCATTCCTTTTGCTGCAAAAGCACCTAGTCTTCCAGCATCAGCTGTGATGTATAAATCTCCAACACAGTCTGCTCCCTCTTCAGTAATTCTTTTCTGCAGGGCTTTATCTTTACCTGATACTACGTTTACTTTGATTCCTGTTGCTTCTGTGAACTTTTCATATAATTGAATGTCAGAATCATAGTGTCTTGCACTAAAAATATTGACCTCAGCTGCAATCGTAAAACTTGAAATTAAAGCAAAAAACAATGAAATTATTGTTAATTTTCTCATTCTACTCCTTAAATTTATATTTATATTAAACGTAATTTGTCCTGCAATGCGGATGATAACTATTCTCAATGAAAATGATTATCAATTGCAATATTGTCGCAATTGATAATCAATTGCAATTAGTACTGTTTTTTTTATGATTTATTTAAAATTCCCACTCAGAAATTTTACTGTAAAGGAAGTTTCTAAAAGCTTGAACTCTAGCAACATTTTTCAGTGATTGAGGGTACACAAAGTGTGCCTCGGTAGTTGGACCTTGAACGCTGGGTAAAACTTTAACAATATTTGGTTGTTTCACAGTTAAGTAATCTGGAATTGCAGCTAGCCCTACACCGCTTTGAACAGCTAATAGTAAACCATAAACACTATTCACTCTCATTACAGTTTTTCTTTTTTTATTATCTTTCATTCCAAGTTTTAATGCCCAATCTGGATTATAAACTGGAGATGGAGCCCCTCTACCAAATGAAATAAAGTTGTGCTTATTTAAGTCATTAACTGTCTTAGGATATCCATGTTTTTCTAAGTATTTTGGTGATCCGTAGATATGATAATTGATATCTATAAGCTTTTTTTGAATATAATTAAGTTGTTTTGGTCTTCTCATAAATATTCCAATATCTGCCTGTCTAGTGCTTAAATCTAGCTCTCTATCATCAAATATGAGTTCAACTTCAATCTCAGGATTTAATTGCATAAATTCTTGTATTCTTGGTGTCAGCCAAGTTGTTCCAAAACTTACTACAGTTGTTACTGATAATTTTCCGGAAGGTTTGGTTTTTTTGTCTCCTAAAGTTGTTTCTACCTCTTTTAATTTTGAGATTACCTCGTGAGCAGTTTTAAATACATATTCCCCATTTTCTGTAAGAGTTAATCCTCTAGCATGTCTCTCAAATAACTTAACTTTTAAGTCTTCTTCTAAAGATTGAATTTGTCTACTAATTGCAGATTGACTTAGATTTAGAATTACTGTTGCACTAGTAAAGCTGCCTGCTTCAGCAACGGCATG
This sequence comes from uncultured Pelagibacteraceae bacterium, assembly GCA_902616245.1. Lineage (GTDB taxonomy): Bacteria > Pseudomonadota > Alphaproteobacteria > Pelagibacterales > Pelagibacteraceae > Pelagibacter. Next base: position 1,901 of record CACMSB010000010.1, on the reverse strand, counting down.
AAATATCTTTAATTTATCCCAATCCATTATTTATTTACATCCACTACAATTTTATTTTTCAAATTACCTTTTAATATATCAGGATATACATTTAATAATTCATCTAATCCAATTGTATTGACTGATTTTTCTAAAATATTAAAATCCAGCAAAGCTGGAAATTCTCCCCATACAAACTCTTTTCTTTTTTTACTGATATTAACCGAGTCTATTCCCCATAATTTGACTGCTCTTAAAATAAATGGAATTACTGAGGTATTTAATTTATTGCCACTAGCATTTCCACATATGGCAACAATTCCTTTTGGTTTAGTTTGGGCTATTGCATTAGATAAAATGTTACCACCCACTGTATCTACAACTCCATCCCATGTTCCTTTATCTATTAATCTTGCTTCACCCTCAAATTCTTTACGATCTATAACGTTTTTAGCACCAAGCTCTTTTAAATAATCTGCTTTATCTGGTTTACCAGTTATAGCTGTTACATTAATTCCCATCTTTGCAAGAACCATAACTGCCACCATTCCAACGCCTCCTGTAGAACCAGTTACTAATACATCGTTAACTTTTGATTGCATCAATAGTTCCTCTCTTGCTTTAACTGCAAAGGCACATAACAAACCTGTAAGACCAGCAGTTCCTAAAATCATAGCTTGTTTATTTGTCATTCCCTCAGGCGTTTTTGTAATATGATCCTTTTTAACTTTTGCGTATTGAGAATATCCACCATCAAAAAGTTCTCCCGCTCTACAACCTGTTAATATAACTCTGTCTCCTTCTTTGAATTCTTCACCATCACCTTGTGCAACAGTTCCAGAAAAATCAATGCCAGGTATTCTTGGATACTCTTTTACTAATTTGCCACCATCTTTTAGTATCATTGCATCTTTCCAATTAAGATCAGAATAATCTATCTTAACAAGCACCTCCCCATCTTTAAAATGGTCTAAACTTAGTTCTTTGACTTCTCTTGTAAAATTTTCGTTCTGATTGTTTATTACAACTGCTTTAAATGAGTCCGCCATGTTTATCAGTAAATATTATTTTGCAATAAATCGCAAATATCTATTTTGATAACTTAAATCGTCCTTAAACTGTCCAAGATAAAAATTTGTAACTGTGGTAGCTTGCTCTTTTTTTATACCTCTCATAGTCATACACTGATGAGTTGAATCTATTGTTACCGCAACACCTTTTGCATCCAAAGACTCCATTAAAGTATTAGCGATCTGAACAGTTAATCTTTCTTGTGTTTGTAATCTTTTTGAAAACACTTCTACAACTCTTGCTATTTTACTTAATCCTACGACTCTTTGATTTGGAATATATGCTACATGAGCAATTCCTATAATTGGTGCCATGTGATGTTCGCAATGACTTTGTACTGAAATATTTTTTTGAACAACCATATCGCTATAGCCTTCAACATCACCAAATGTTTTATCTAAAACTGCTTTAGGATCTTCTTTATATCCCTTGAAATATTCTTTAAATGCTTTTGTTACTCTTTTTGGAGTTTCCAATAAACCTTCTCTAGTAGGATCTTCACCTAACCATTTAAGGATTTTGACAAAAGCTTCTTCAGCTTCTTTGTCAGTTACTTCATTAATTTTTTTTTCGTTTTCGTTTTTTACTAATTTCATGACGTGCTTTTATATATATAAAACCTTAATTTTAAAATATTTATTATATTTATTATTATGTTAGATAATTCCACATATATGTTTAAAAAAAGAGAAAATGTAGCAGAAATAGAAGAAGGCAAGCTTTTATCTCCTAAATTCGACAATGATGGATTGATTCCGGTCATTACAACATGCTCAAAAACAAAAGAAATATTAATGCATGGGTATATGAATGTCGAAGCCTTCAAGTTAACTATTGAAACCAAAGAAGCT
>CACMSB010000009.1 GCA_902616245.1 uncultured Pelagibacteraceae bacterium | reverse complement strand
GGTTAGATAGAAGAGTATGGGCATTTGTTCAAAAAAGAAGAGGTCCTAACGTTGTAGGTCCATTTGGATTATTTCAAACATTAGCTGACGCATTAAAATACATTTTTAAAGAAATAATCATTCCAGCAAGCTCAAATAAAGTTATATTTATATTGGCTCCAATAGTTACAATGACTTTGGCTTTAATTGCTTGGGCGGTAATTCCTTTCAGTGAAACATTTGTGTTAGCAGACATCAATGTCGGTATTTTATATCTTTTTGCAGTTTCATCTTTAGGTGTTTATGGAATAATTATGGGTGGATGGGCATCTAATTCAAAGTATCCTTTTCTAGGATCAATTAGATCAGCTGCTCAAATGGTTTCTTATGAAGTTTCCATAGGTGTAATAATTATAAATGTATTACTTTGTGTAGGTTCATTAAATCTAAGTGACATCGTTTTAGCTCAAAAAGATTTATGGTTTGTAATACCTCTGTTCCCAATGTTTATAATATTTTTTATTTCTGCCTTAGCGGAAACTAACAGACCTCCTTTTGATTTGCCTGAAGCTGAAGCAGAGTTAGTTGCAGGTTACCAGACAGAATACTCTGGTATGATGTACGCAATGTTTTGGTTAGGGGAATATGCTAACATTTTACTTATGTGTGCAATGGGATCCATTTTATTTCTTGGTGGCTGGTTATCTCCTATAGATTTATTTCCATTTAACATTATTCCAGCTCCAATATGGTTAATCTTAAAAATACTCTTTTTATTTATCTTATTTGCTCTGATAAAAGCAATAGTGCCTAGATACAGGTATGATCAATTAATGAAACTAGGATGGAAAATTTTTCTACCATTTTCATTAATTTATGTAGTATTAACTGCAAGTTTTTTAATGTATTTTGATTTATTACCAGGGAATTAGAATGAGCTTTATAAGATTTTTCAAAACAATTTTTATGATTGATTTTTTAACAGGCTTAATCATGGCAATAAAAGAAATATTTAAGCCAAAAAAAACAATTAATTATCCATTTGAAAAAGGTTCAATTAGTCCTAGAGCAAGAGGAGAACATGCGCTAAGAAGATATCCAAATGGTGAAGAGAGATGTATTGCTTGTAAACTATGTGAAGCTGTTTGTCCTGCTCAGGCTATAACAATAGAGTCTAACGAGAGAGAAGATGGGAGTAGAAAAACTACTCGTTATGATATTGATATGTTAAAATGTATTTATTGCGGTTTGTGCGAACAATCCTGTCCAGTTGATGCGATTGTGCAAGGCCCAAATTTTGAATTTGCTACAGAGACAAGAGAAGAACTTTACTATAACAAAGAAAAGTTATTAGAGAATGGAGATAGATGGGAGAATATTTTAGCAGCAAATATTAATGCTGATAGCCCCCACAGATAATCAATGATTGCTCATGCAATAGTCTTTTATATATTTTCACTAATTGCAATTGTCTCTGCAATTATGGTAACTGTTTCGAAAAACACAGTTAATTCAGTTTTTTTTTTAATATTGGACTTTATTAGTATTTCTTGCCTGTTCATCATGATTGGTGCCGAATTTTTAGGAATGATAATGCTTATTGTGTACGTTGGAGCAGTGGCAGTATTATTTTTATTTGTGGTAATGATGTTAAATGTTGCTCAACAAAAAAATGAATGGTTTAATTCTAGCGGAAGAAGTTCCCATATTCCAGTTGGTCTATTAGTAAGTATTATAATATTTTTTGAATTAATTATTGTTATAGGTGGATGGAAATATAAACCAGATTTGTTAGATTCAATTGCGATTGAAATAAATACTGACTTAACAAATACTCAATCTTTAGGAAGCGTTATCTATACAGATTATATTCATTTGTTTCAATTATCTGGAATGGTTTTATTGGTAGCCATGATTGGAGCAATTGTATTGACCTTCAGACAAAGATCTGGAGTAAAAAGACAAAGTTATTTCAAACAAATATCAAGAGATAGAAAAGATGGTATTGAATTAGTTGATGTTGAAAATAATAAAGGAGTAAAAATAGATGCTTAGCATTGGACTTGGTCATTATTTAACTCTTGCTGCTATTATATTCACAATTGGTATTGTGGGAATTTTTCTAAATAGAAAAAATATTATCGTTATATTGATGAGTATTGAATTAATACTTTTAGCTGTAAATATAAATTTAGTATCTTTTTCTATTTTTATTAACGATCTTAGTGGTCAGGTTTTCACATTATTCATATTAACTGTGGCTGCAGCAGAGGCTGCAATAGGACTTGCAATTATTGTAGTTTATTACAGAAACTCTGGAACAATAAGAGTTGAAGAAATCGACAAATTGAAAGGGTAAATGGAATATTTAATATTATTTTTGCCTTTAATAGGTTCAATTATATCAGGTTTCTTTGGTAAAACTATTGGTGATAAATTATCTCAATTAATCACATGTATTTTGGTCTCTATTTCGGCTTTATTATCTTTATTCATATTTTTTAAAGTTGTTTCATCAGGATATGAGCATAATGCAATTATCGCTACTTGGATAAATTCAGGATCTTTAAATGTAAATTGGTCAATTAAAGTTGATGCTCTTTCCGCAGTAATGTTAGTCGTAGTTACTCTAGTTTCATCCTTAGTTCATATTTATTCTGTTGGTTACATGTCTCACGACCCACATAAACCAAGATTTATGTCCTATTTATCATTATTTACATTTGCTATGTTAACCTTAGTAACATCAGATAATTTTTTGCAATTATTTTTCGGATGGGAAGGAGTTGGTCTTTGCTCGTACTTTTTAATTGGTTTTTGGTATAAAAAAGAAAGTGCTAATGCTGCTGCTATTAAGGCTTTTATAGTAAATAGAGTCGGAGACTTTGGTTTTGCATTGGGAATTTTTTTAATATTTTATATTTTTGGTACAGTAAATTATGATGAAGTTTTTCTTAAGATACCTGAAATAATAGATCAAAAAATAAATTTTCTATCTTTTGAATTTAATACAATAGATTTAATTTGTTTATTACTTTTTATTGGAGCAATGGGAAAATCAGCACAATTTTTGCTTCATACATGGTTACCAGATGCTATGGAAGGTCCAACACCAGTATCTGCATTAATTCATGCAGCCACAATGGTAACAGCAGGAGTTTTTTTAGTAGTTAGATGTTCTCCAATTTATGAGTATTCAGAATTAGCTTTGTCTGTAATCACATTAGTTGGAATGACCACGGCTTTTTTTGCAGCTACAGTTGCATTAGTGCAAACAGATATAAAAAAAATTATTGCTTATTCAACATGTAGTCAATTGGGATACATGTTTTTTGCAGCAGGTGTAGGTGCATATAATGTTGCAATGTTTCATTTATTTACACATGCTTTTTTTAAAGCTCTACTTTTCTTAGGCTCCGGATCAGTAATTCATTCATTTAAAGATGAACAAGATGTTACTAAGATGGGGGGAGTGTTTAGAAAATTACCTTACACTTATGCATTAATGGTTATAGGTACTTTAGCTTTAACAGGATTTCCTTTCTTATCAGGTTTTTATTCTAAAGATGCAATAATTGAATTTGCTTATATAAGTGACACAAAATTTGGAATTTATGCTGCTGGAATAGGTGTTTTAACTGCTGTAATGACTTCTATATACTCATGGAGATTAATATTTAAAACTTTCCATGGAGACTATAAAAATAAAGATCTTAGTATTGATACAATGCACGAATCTCCATTAAGCATGATGTTACCTTTAGTATTATTGTCCGTTGGTGCAATTTTTTCAGGCTTTTTATTTAAAGAATTATTTATTGGCCATGAAACAATGTATAATTTTTGGGGCGAGTCTATAAAATTTCTAGAACCGTTAGGAAAAGAACATCCTCCAACTTGGTTTTTGTTTTTAACTCCTACGTTGGTAGTACTAACAATTCCATTGTCATACTATCTATTTGTTAAAAATACTAAAATCGTAGATGAAATAGTTTCCATAAATATGCCAGTTTACATTTTTCTCAAAAAAAAATGGTATTTTGATGAATTATATGATCAAATTTTTATTAAACCCTCAAAAAGCTTTGGAATATTTCTTTGGAAAAAAATTGATGGATTAATAATCGATAAATTTGGACCAGATGGAATTTCAAATTTGATAAAACTTTTTTCATTTAAAGCAGTAAAGTTTCAATCAGGATACATTTATCAGTATGCGTTTATAATGCTTCTAGGTTTTTCAATTCTATTAACTTTATTAATAGTAAAATAATATGAATTTTCCAATTCTATCATCATTAATTTTACTTCCAACAATAGGAGCTTTATTTATTTTTTTTGTTAGATCGTCTAATTCTCAATATCAAAGTAGTAAATATGTAGCCCTTTTTATAACTTTAGCTAATTTTTTCTTGTCTTTATATCTATGGATTGTTTTTGATAAATCTATAGTTGACTTTCAGTTTGTTGAAGAAAGAGAATGGATTTCAGGATTTGTTAATTATAAAGTAGGAGTAGATGGGATATCAATTCTATTTATTTTACTGACTACTTTCATTACTCCAATTTGTGTAATAACTGTAAATGCAACTATCAAAAATAGATTAAAAGATTTTTTAATAGCAATCTTGATACTCGAAACATTTATGATTGGTGTCTTTTGCTCGTTGGACTTAGTTGTATTTTATTTATTTTTTGAAGCTGGTCTTATACCAATGTTTTTAATTATTGGTATATGGGGCGGAGAAAGAAGAGTTTATTCAGCTTTTAAATTCTTTTTATATACTTTGCTAGGTTCGGTTCTAATGTTAGTTGCTATCATATCAATATATTGGATAAGTGGCACAACAGATGTCATTAAGTTATACGAATTGGGTATCGACGCTAAGTACCAAAATTTATTGTGGTTAGCATTTTTTAGTTCCTTTGCTGTTAAAACACCAATGTGGCCAGTGCATACATGGTTACCAGATGCTCATGTAGAGGCACCAACTGCTGGTTCAGTTTTACTAGCTGCAATACTTTTAAAAATGGCTGGATATGGATTTATAAGGTTTTCTTTAGGTTTGTTTCCCGATGCTTCATTATATTTTGTTCCTTTAGTTTACACACTTAGTCTGATAGCGATTATTTATACATCACTAGTAGCCTTGATGCAGGAAGATATGAAGAAATTAATAGCTTATTCGTCCGTAGCTCATATGGGATTTGTAACATTAGGTATTTTTACAATGACACAGCAAGGAATAGAAGGAAGCATCTTCCAAATGATAAGTCATGGTTTGGTATCTGCAGCACTATTTTTATGTGTTGGAGTTGTTTACGATAGACTTCATACAAGACTTATAAATAGATATGGAGGCTTAGTTTCTATAATGCCGAGGTATGCAATAGTTTTTATGGTTTTTACTTTAGGAGCTCTTGGTTTACCTGGAACAAGTGGTTTTATTGGTGAACTTTTAGTTTTAATGGGTGCATTTAAAAAGAACATACTAGTAGCAACGATTGCAAGTCTAGGAGTGATATTGGGAGCGGCATATATGCTTTGGTTATATAAGAGAATAATCTTTGGAAAATTAATTAATGAAGATGTAAAAAAAATGGTTGATCTAAAAAGATTTGAAATTGTTACATTATGGCTTTTAGTATTACCAATTATATTTTTTGGTTTTTATCCAGAACCTTTAATTAACTCTATAGAAGTATCAGTTGCAAATATTATAGATGTGAATGATTTAGACAAGATTAATAAATTAGCATTAGGTGAATAATGGAAAATCTACAACTTATAATTCCAGAGTTATTTATATCAATAATGATTATGTTTTTATTAATATTTGGGGTATTTAAGAAAAATAGTTCTCAACTTGTTTATAATTTAACAACAGTAAGTTTAGTTGCTGCTTTGGCATTAATAATTAATTTAGATACGCAAATTCAATCATCATTATTCAATAATAGTTACAATATAGATAGTTTAGCTAGATTTATGAAAATTCTTTTAATTTTGTCCGGAATTTTTGTAATGCTATCATCATCAAAATACATTCAGATTAGTAAAATTAGCAAAATTGAATATCCAATTCTTATTTTATGCTCAATCTTAGGTATGATGGTAATGATTAGTTCAAACGATCTTATTGTTTTTTACATGGGATTAGAATTACAATCGCTAGCATTATATGTGTTAGCATCATTTAATAGAGATAATTTACTATCAACAGAGTCTGGATTAAAATATTTTGTTTTAAGCGCTCTTTCATCCGGACTTTTATTATATGGGTGTTCACTTATTTATGGTTTTTCAGAAACGACTAATTTTAATCAAATTATGATTAATACAAAAGAAATAGAATACGGATTAACTTTTGGAATAGTATTTATTTTAGTTGGATTAGCTTTTAAAATTTCCGCTGTTCCTTTTCATATGTGGGCACCTGATGTTTATCAAGGCTCACCAACATCTGTAACAGTCTTTTTTGCATTACTTCCCAAAATTGCTGCATTAACAGTATTTATTAGATTTCTATATATTCCTTTTTATGAATTAGGTGATCAGTGGCAAATGATAATTATATTTTTGTCTATTGCATCAATGGTTTTCGGAGCGGTAGCGGCAATTGGTCAAAAAAATCTAAAAAGACTAATAGCCTACAGCTCAATTAGTCATATGGGGTATGCACTTGCAGGTTTATCTACAGGTACAATGCAAGGTGTGCAGAGCTCTATTACATATATAACAATTTATCTTGTCATGAATTTAGCATTTTTTAGTTGTTTATTTATGCTTAAGCGAAACGATGAATATTATGAGAACATAGATGATTTATCGGGTCTTTCAAAAAATCATCCGTTACTGTCATTATCATTGCTTGTTGTGCTATTCTCTTTAGCAGGAATACCACCACTAGCTGGTTTTTTTGCAAAATTTTATATTTTTGTAGCTGTAATAAATGAAAAAATGTATTTTTTAGCTATAGTTGGACTGTTAGCAACAGTAATAGCTGCTTTTTATTATCTAAGAATAATCAAAATTATATATTTTGATCCAGAAAAAGAAAAATTTGAATCGAAACATAATTTAGGTTTAAAATTTACACTAGTAACATCAACTTTTTTCATTCTTGCTTACTTTATATATCCAAGTGGAATAGTAGATATAATTTCAGAAATAAACATTAATTAATGAAACTTAAAATATATTCTTATAAGGGTGTCAAAAGTACTAATGATACAGCAATAAGATTAATCAAAAAAAATATAAAACAAGGTATAGTTACTAGCGATATCCAGACCAATGGAAAAGGACAATGGGGAAAAAAATGGGTTTCTAGAAGAGGAAATCTTTTTATTTCAATTTTTTTTCCTATTGACAAAAGTTTAAATTTAAAAAAAATTACAATTTCAAATCTTAAAATATTAAAAAATATTTTAAAAAATATTGTTCCATATAAAATCAATATTAAACTACCAAACGATTTAAAAATAATGAATAAAAAGGTATGCGGAATTCTTCAAGAAAT
>CACMSB010000008.1 GCA_902616245.1 uncultured Pelagibacteraceae bacterium | reverse complement strand
AATTGAAAGATGTTGGGCTAAAGCGAAATGACAAATGGCTTGTCAAAGGTGTTTCACTTGTGGTTGAAAAAGGCAAAATTATTACGTTAATAGGACCAAATGGATCTGGTAAAAGCACTACCGCTAAAATTGCACTAGGCTTACATAAAAATATTGAAGGTGAAGTACAAAAACTCACAGATAAAATTGGATATGTCCCACAGAAAATTTCTATTGATTGGACTCTTCCTCTAAGAGTGAAAGATTTTATGTTATTAACAGATGATTTAAATGACAAATTGATAGATGAAGCATTAACATTAACTGGGGTAGATCATCTTAAGAATAAAAATTTAGGAAATTTGTCAGGTGGTGAATTTCAAAGAGTTTTATTAGCTAGAGCTATTTCAAAGAAACCTGAATTATTAGTACTTGATGAACCTGTACAAGGAGTTGATTTTACGGGTGAGATAGCTTTGTATGAATTGATCAAAAAAATTTCAGAAAATTTAAATTGTGGTATTTTATTAATATCTCATGATTTACACACTGTAATGAGTGCAACAGATCATGTTGTTTGTTTAAATGGACATGTATGTTGTTCAGGATCACCATTGGATGTTGCTAAAAATAAAGAATATAAAGCTTTGTTTGGAGAGAAAGCTTCACAAACACTCTCAATTTATGAACATAAACACGATCATGTACATTCAAGTGACGGAGAAATAAAAAAAAATTAAAATGTTTGATGATTTTTTTATAAGAGCAATATTTGCAGGTATAGGTATAGCATTTGTTACTGGCCCACTTGGTTGTTTTGTAGTTTGGAGAAGGTTATCTTATTTTGGAGATACACTTGCGCATTCAGCTTTGTTAGGTGTTACTATTGCTTACTCATTGGATTTTAATATTGCTGTTTCAATATTTTTCATTTCATCTGCTATCGCTTTAATTTTAATACAATTACAAAGAAAAACAAATCTTCCAAGCGATGCTTTACTTGGTCTGTTAGCTCACTCGTCGTTAGCAGTTGGATTAGTTGTGATTGGATTTTTAACCTTTATTAGATTTGATATAATGGGATTATTGTTTGGAGATATTTTAGCAGTTAATAAAAAGGACTTATTTATAATTTGGTTTGGTGGTGCTTTAATATTAATAGTTTTAAAATTGATTTGGAAACCATTATTTGCTTCAACAGTAAATTATGAGCTAGCTGAAGCTGAAGGTCTAAATCCTGATAAAGCTAAAGCAATCTTTACAGTCCTATTAGCTGCACTAATAGCTATTTCTATAAAACTAGTTGGAGTTTTATTGATTACAGGGATGTTGATAATTCCAACAGCTATGGCTAGAAATCTTTCTGATAATCCAAAAAAAATGGTTGTTTTTTCAATAATTGGAGGATTGTTATCAGTTTTTATAGGTCTATTTTCATCATTAGAATTTAATACACCTTCAGGTCCATCGATAATTGCAGCGGCTTTGTTCTTATTTATAATTTCTTTATTTAAAATAAAACAGACCATTCAATTGAAAAATTAACACTAAATTGATAAAATAAAATAATGCAAAAAGAAACACTTTCAAAAAACCAAAAAATTATTCTCGATTATATAGAAAAAGTAAATGAACCGATTAAAGCTTATTCAATTCTTCATAACGTCCAAAAAAAAGGTATTAAAGCCCCACCTCAAGTTTATAGAGCGCTGGATAAATTAGTTGAAATTGGTAAAATTCATAAAATTGAAAGTAAAAATGCTTTTGTTGCATGTAAAAATTCTAATTGCCAAATATCGAAGGCTACAGCATTTTCTATATGTGAAAGTTGTGAAGAAGTAAGTGAAATAAGTGATCACAAATTATCAAAATATTTGAAAACTTTTCAAGAAAAAGCAGGAATGAAATTTAATAAATATAACCTTGAATTTTTCGGGCTTTGTAAAAAATGCTCTATTAAATGAAGATTTCTAAAGGAGATAAATTAGAGGAAATTACACTTCCAAGAGATGACGGGTCTACATTTAATTTGTCAGAAACACACGGAAAGAAAGTTCTTTTAACTTTTTATAGAATAGCTGGGTGTAGTTTTTGTAATCTTAGATTAAATGAAATTAATAAAAGATTTAATGAGCTAGGAAATAATTTTACACATGTTGCAATATTTCATTCACCAGTTGATAATTTAAGATCATATATGAAAAAACATAAAAATTTACCTTTTACTGTATTAGCTGATGAAGATTTTAAATATTTTCAAAAATATGAAATTGAAAGATCAATGATGAAAACATTATCTGCAATGCTATTTAAATTTCATAAAATAATACCTGCAATGTTAAAGGGATATATTCCTTTAAAAATAAAAGGTCATTTTGATATAGCTGTTACAGATGTTTTAATAAACGAACAAGGCACAGTTGATGAAGTATACTACGCAAAGAAAGATATAGCCGATCACTTCAGTTTTGAAAAAATTAAAGAATTTACAACAAGCTAGAAAACAGATGTTATTTTTTATTTTTAAAGTTGTAGCAGCAGGTTTAATTGTTGCTTTTTCAAGTTGGTTGGCTGGTCAAAATCCTAAGCTCGCTGGATTTATTATTGCATTACCCTTGGTATCACTAATAGCAATACTGTTTTCTTATTATGAGCATAATGATACAGAAAAAACAGTAATGTTTACAAAAAGTATATTTATTGCAGTACCAGCAAGTTATTTATTTTTTGTTCCCTTCTTTTTTGCAAAATCATTAAATATGAATTTTTTCATAATTTATATTGCAGGTTTAATATTGCTAATCGGAGGATATTTTATCCATAGATACATAGTCAATTTAATATAAAATAATAATTTTAATAAATCTTTAACATAACTGTCATAAGTATAAAGAAAGGAGTTTTATGTTTTTAAAAAAATATCTTAAATGGATAAGCACGTTTTTAGTCTTAACAGGAATATTGCTTACAAATTTAAATATATATCCAATTAATATATATTTTCATGGTCTTGGTGTAGTTGGTTGGACGATTGCAGGTTTCATCTCAAAAGATAAGGCAATTTTAACAAATTTTGGATTACAAATTCCTTTGTTTGTAATTGGTATTTATAAAATTATTTTTTAATGAAAAACATTTTATTTGTATGCACAGGAAATTCAGCGAGAAGCATTATCGCTGAGAGTATTATTAATAACGAATACTCAAATAAGTTTAATGCTTTTAGTGCTGGTAGTAATCCATCTGGAAAAATCAATGAAGATGTTAAAAGTTTTTTAGAAAAAAATAAAAGTTATGATCTAACTAATTATAGTTCTAAAAACTTTGAAGAATTTATCAATAAAGAATTAAAATTGGATTATGTAATAACAGTATGCAACAACGCAAATAATGAGGTATGTCCTATTTGGCCTGATAAAAACCAAATTATACATTGGGATATAGAAGATCCGGTAGCTAAACTTCAAAATGCAAATGACGAAGAAAAGCAAATAATCATTAGAAAAACTTTCAATATTATAAGTAATAAAATTAAAGATTGGATAGATGAAAAATAAAAATAGATATTTTCTTTCAGAGTTCATTGGAAGTTGCTTTCTGGTCATGATCATAGTTGGATCAGGTTTAATGGCAGAAAATCTAACTAATGATATAGCAGTAATGCTAATAGCAAACACATTGGCAACCGGAGCTGGATTGTTTGTGCTAATAACAGTATTTGCTGATGTATCTGGGGCTCATTTCAATCCATTTGTAAGTATTGCTATGACAATTACAGGAAAGTTAAAAAAAAACCTTCTACCCTTTTATATTTCTGCTCAGATACTTGGATGTTTGCTAGGTGTAGCATTAGCTAATTTCTTTTTTGAACATCAGGTTTTTGAATTATCAACAAAGTCAAGGAGTGGGATTTATATTTTTACTTCTGAAATAGTTGCTACGTTGGGTCTTATTTTAATAATTTTTGGTTCAATGAGATCAGGTAAAATAGCTGTTGCTGGATCAGTAGGTTTATATATCACTGCTGGTTATTGGTTTACCTCTTCAACTTCTTTTGCAAATCCTGCTGTAACAATAGCAAGAACATTCACAGAGTCGTTTACTGGTATAAGTTATTTAAACACTCCTTTTTATATAATTGCAGAATTAATTGGTATGTTAATTGCTGTTTATATCGCAAAAAAATTATTCTTAAAAAAAGATTGAAAAATTTAAAACTAACAAACAATATTAAATTAATTAATAAAAAATTTAAAAAAAAAGAATTTTATCATTTTTTAAAAACCTCAAACCTTTCAATAGTAATACCCAAAATTAAGAACAAGTATATTTTGGTTTCACAAAAAAGAATTCCTATAAATCAAATTAATTTTGAGTTTCCATCTGGTATAATTGAAAAACATGAAACAGCTTTAATATCTGCTAAAAAAGAATTAATTGAAGAAACAGGATATAAATCAAGAAATAAATTGAGAAAAATTACTTCATTTTATTCTGAACCAGGTCGACTCACCACTAAAATTACTGTTTTTTTTTGTAATAATCTTATTAAAATTTTAAAGCCTGAAAAAGGAATTAAAATCCACATAGTTTCAGATCATCAAATAATTAAATTAATTGAGAATGGTAAATTTAACAATGCATCTCATATAGGAATGTATTTGTTTTATAAAAAGAAATACGCTTAATAATAATACCGAGCGTATTTCAGGGGTTTAATGTTTACAATTTAATCACAGAAGAATATTACATTTGGATTAAATATATGTTTCAATAAAATTAAAAATATATTAAAGAAGAAAAATCACTAACCTGTGAGTTGTAATAAATTAAATTATATATTAATTATTTGAATAAATTACTCTTGGTTCTAAAAATAATTCTCTCGCCAGAGCTTTAAATCTTTTTGTGGCTTGTTTAGAAATTATTTCTTGATGTTGTGCTGGAATTTTTAAAAATACAGAGTTGCCTCTTTTATACAATTTAAATTCCTCTAAAAAGATAGTTGAAATAGATGTTAGTGAGTGAGCAAATCTTAAGGCTGCACCAACTTGTTTGCTAGAAAAAATTTCATTATTATTTAAAAAAGTCAAATATTCTATTTTTGGATTGTATTTAATACTGCAGTACCTCCAATAACATGAAAGAGCTATTTGAATTCTTTCTTTATGTGAAAGTCTCAATAAAGGGGTATTTAATGTTTCTTGAAAAACTAATTCTGCCTTTTGAAAAGCACCTAGTCCCCAATCCATATGACTTAAAACACAAGCTAAGTTAAGTAATTTTTCATTAAAATATTCATTACCATCAAATACAGGTTTGATAAATTCATAATACTTTTTGTAAGTTAATCCCAAATCACCTCTTTTCTTAGAAATATATTCTAATGATTTTTCAAAAACCTGAGAGTTATCAATATTTTTAAAGTAATCTTTCGTCAAAGATCCCTCCCTAATACCGCTTATAGAACAAATTATGTTTTTTGGATTTGTGACTTTCATGATCTCATCTAAAATAATAGAGCTATATGGTAGATAAGGTGTTCTAGATTTAGATATATATTCAACTGTTTTTAGTTTTGCTTTATTAAACGATGCTATTTTTTCTACAAATGATGATATAGTTTCATAATTTACTGAATACTGATGAATTATATGGACAGGATGTTTATTTTGAAACAGATGAAGTTTAAATAAAGCTCTCCATGTTCCTCCAACTAAATACAAATTTTGAAATTTTTTTTTAGATAACCATTTCTCTTCTCTCAAAAGTTGTTTTATATATTTAGAAAGGTTTCTCTTTTTTACAATTGGATTATTAAGTAGTCTTAAAACACCTAAAGGAAAAGATGTTTTATTAGTAATCAAACCATTTTCAACTCTAGCCAATTCTAAACTTCCTCCACCAAGATCAGCAACTAACCCATCTACATTATCAAATCCAATTTTAACACCTTCAGCTGAACAAATTGCTTCTTCGTCACCACTTAAGATTTCTATTTTTTTTTTAAAAAGGTTTTCTACGTATTCAACAAAGGGTTTTGAATCTGTTGCTTCTCTTAAAACAGCAGTTGCTATTATTTTTAAATTAACAATTCTGGAAACATTTAAAATTTCTGAAAATCTCTTCAATACTTTTTGGGCATAATCCACACCAGATTTATTAAGTTTTCTTGACTTATCTAAATTTTTACCAAGTTCACAAACGGCTTTTTCATTGAAAAAAGGCACACGAGATGAGTTAAAATCTTCATAGATTAACATCCTGATAGAATTGGAACCTATATCAATTACTGCTAATTTAGCAGGTTTTAATTTCAGATTTTGATTATTTTTTAAAACTTTAATTTCCACTTTTAATTAATCTTAAATTTAATTTTTTTGGTTTCATTTTTAATTTAGCTTTACCTCTTCCAGATAAACTAGGATTATTCATAAAATAATCATGGGCTGAAAAAGAATCATTTTCACTATATTTAATTTTTTTATAATTTCCACTTGCATCAAGTTCCCAACTTTGGTTTTTATCTAAATAATTAGCTAACATAATTTGATCAAGAACTTGTTCGTGGACTGTTTGGTTTTCAATTGGAACTAGAAGTTCTACTCTTCGATTTAAATTTCTTGGCATTAAATCTGCTGATGAAATAAAAACTTTTGCATCTCTACTAGGCATTGTTTTTCCATTTGCAAAACAATAAATTCTTGAGTGTTCCAAAAATCTTCCAATCATGCTTTTAACTATTATATTTTCAGATTTATCTTTAACTCCAGGTCTTAAACAACAAACACCTCTTACAAATAAAAATATCTTTACTCCAGCATTTGAAGCTTCGTAAAATTTATCAATTATCGCTGGATCTACTAAGGAATTCATTTTGGCCCATATTTCACCTTTTTTACCTTTTTTGACATTTGTAATCTCGTTAGCAATACATTTGTTCAAGGTTTCCCTAAGATTAATTGGTGATATAGATATTTTACTAAGATTTCGTGGTTTTGAATAACCAGTTACATAATTAAAAAATTTTTCCACATCAGTTGCTAATTTTTTATCAGAACTAAATAAAGATAAGTCAGTATAAATTTTTGCATTAACTGGGTGATAATTGCCAGTTCCCAGATGTATATAAGTTTGAATTTTTCCCTGCTCTTTTCTTAATATTAAAGATGATTTTGCATGTGTTTTATATTTTGCAAAACCATAAACTATTTGAATTCCTGCCTTTTCTAAACTTCTTGAAAGTTGAATGTTTGCTTCTTCATCAAATCTTGCTTTGATCTCTATTAAAGCGGTTACTGTCTTTCCATTTTCAGCTGCTGTTATTAATGCTTTAACAATTGGAGAATCTAGCGTTGTTCTGTATAGAGTTTGTTTAATTGCTATAACTTTTTTATCATATGCAGCTTGATTTAAAAACTCAACGACAGCATCAAATGTTTCAAAAGGGTGATGAACTATTAAATCTTTTTTTTTTATAGTATCAAAAAAATTATTATTAAACTCCTTTAATCTCTCAACCTCCCTGGGATTAAAATTTTTAAATCTTAATTTAGAATTTTTAATTTTACAAACTTGGTCTATATCTTGAATTCCAACAATGCCTTCAATTTCATAGATGTATTCAGATTTTACGTTTAACTTATTGGTTATAAACTTAATTAAGTCATTATTACTATTTTTTAAAATTTCTAAACGTACTATGTCACCTGTTCTTCTTCTTTTTAAAGCCAATTCAAAAGATCTTACTAAATCTTCGGCCTCCTCTTGAATTTCTACATCACTATCTCTTATAACTCTAAATAACATTTTTTTATCTAAATCATGATCAGGAAATATTTCAGAGGCAAAAAAACTTATAACATCATCTATAATTAAAAATTTTTTAAAACTTTTATTTCCATCTATTTCAATAAATCTTGATAAAGCTTTTGGAATTACTATTATTGTATTTAAAGTCCTTTTTTTATTTTTCTTATTTAATCTCATAACTAATGCTCTTCCTTGATTTGCAATAAATGGAAAGGGATGAGCTGGGTCTATTGCTGATGGGGTTAGCAGAGGGTAAATTTCTTCATTAAAAATTTTAAATAATCTTTTTTGTTCAGGTTTACTTAAATTTTCAGGTTTAACTATACTTATATTTGCTTTTTTTAATTGAAGAATTAAATCTCTATATATTTTATTTTGTTTATTAAGAAGATTATTTGTTTCCAAAATAACTTCACTCATTTGTTCATCAGGAGTAAGACCATCAGAACTAAGTGAATCTACATCTTGTTTGATTTGACTATATAAACCTGCAACACGAACCATGAAAAATTCATCTAAATTTGATCCAGCTATAGATAAAAATTTAATTCTTTCATAAAGAGGATTTTCAAAATTTTGGGCCTCAAGAAGAACTCTGTCGTTGAATTTTAGCCAAGACAGCTCTCTATTTATGTATTTAGATTTTAGTGTTTCTTTATCTTGTTTTTTTAATGCAGTCATATATTTAAAATTTATGCTTAAATTATACGTTATGCGTCATGCAAAATCTAGCTGGGACCACCCAAATCTTGATGATCATGAAAGACCATTAAGTAAGCGTGGCGAGAAAAATGCAAAAAAGATTTGTGAATTTTTTGTTAAAAAAAATTATAAGTTTGATTACATATTACTTTCATCATCAAAAAGAACAAAGAAAACCCTAAAAATTTTATTAAAAAAAATAGATAAACCAAAAAAAATTATTTCTTCAAAAAAATTATACTTATCAAGTGAAGATAAAATTATAGATATAATAAAAAAAATACCAAAAAAATATAAATCAGTGCTTTTAATTAACCATGAACCTACTGTTAGAAATCTAATACGATCACTGACAAAAAATCACAACAACAACCATTTTAAATTATTAAACTACAAATTTCCGACATCGGCATTTGCAAAAATTTATTTTGATTTTAATGAATGGAATAAATTAGATGGAAATGGTTTAATTAAAGAATTTACTAGACCTAAAGACTTTCAAGATTCTAAAGAATAACCTGCTGATCTTACAGTTCTAATTAAAGGCTTAGTATTATCTATATTAATAGCCTGTCTTAATCTTCTGATATGCACATCGACAGTTCTAGTTTCAACGTAAATATTTTCTCCCCAAACATTGTTTAAGAGTTGTTCTCTTGAATATACCCTTTTTGGATTTTTGATAAAAAAATCTAATAATTTAAATTCTGTAGGTCCTAGAGATATTTCAATGTTATTTCTATAAACTCTTTTTGTTATTCTATCTATTTTTAGATCTGTAAACTCAACAACATCAACGGTGGATTGTGGTTTTGATCTTCTGAGTAAAGATTTAATTCTTGCATTAAGTTCTTTTTGACTAAATGGTTTTGTTACATAATCATCTGCACCTGTATCAAAAGCTCTTAATTTGTCCTCCTCCTCGCCTTTTGCTGTTAACATTATTACTGGTATGTCATTGTGCTTTTTGTCTTTTTTTAAATTTTTACATATTTCAACGCCTGACAAATCGGGCAACATCCAATCCATTAATATTAAGTCAGGAAGCTTATCTTTAATTTGTTTAAGCGCATCTTCACCATTTTCACAGAAACTTACTTTGTAACCTTCTTTTTCAAGGTTATACTTTAGTAGAGTTATTATAGCAGCCTCGTCCTCAGCTATAAAAATGTGAGCCGACATATTTTACTTTTCTCCAGTAACAATAGGTTCAGTGCCTTTTGGTCGATCACCCTCTAGATATTCTCCCTTAACTAAATAATATACTTGCTCAGCAATGTTGGTTGTATGATCACCTATTCTCTCTATATTTTTAGTTACAAATAATAAGTGGGTTCCATCACTTAAGTTATTTTCGTTATCTTTTAAATATCTAATCACTTCTTGCATGCATAAATTTGTTAAATCATCAATTTGTTCGTCGCTTTCCCATACATTAATTGCCATACTCGAAGATCTTTCTAAATATGCATCTAATATTGATTTCAATTGTTTTTGAACATCCGAAGATACTCTTATAATAGCATCTACTAAATTTTTTGGTAAATTTTCATTTAACAAAAGAGTTCTTTTAGAAATATTTTTTGCTAAATCACCTATTCTCTCAAGGTCAGAAGATATCTTTAAAGCAGTGACTGTTTCTCTAAGATCTATGGCCATAGGTTGTCTTAAAGCAATTAAATTTACTACTTGCTGTTCAATTAAAGTCTCAAATTTATCAATTTTTTCATCATCTTTAATTACTGCCTCAGCATTATCACTATTTCTTGTAGTAATTGCTTGAATAGCTTTACCCAAAGCTTCTTCACAAAATCCACCCATTTTAATTATATTGCTATTTAAATTTTTAAGTTCTTCTTCGTAAGACTTTACTGTATGTGGTGCTTCGGTCATTATCCAAACCTCCCTGTGATATAATCCTGAGTTTTTTTGTTTTCTGGATTCTTAAATATTTTATCAGTAGAACCATGTTCTATCAATTCTCCAAGGTGAAAAAAACCTGTATTTTGAGAAACTCTTGCAGCTTGTGCCATTGAGTGAGTGACTATTATAATAGTATGGTCTTTTTTTAACTCATCAATTAGTTCTTCTATTTGAGCTGTAGCAATAGGATCTAAAGCAGAACAAGGCTCGTCCATTAGAATAACTTCAGGTTTAACTGAAATTGCCCTTGCTATACATAATCTTTGTTGTTGACCACCAGACAAACCAGTACCTGGTTCATGAAGTCTATCTTTCACCTCTTCCCATAATGCTGCCTTTTTTAAGCTAGTTTCAACTATTTCATCCATTTCATTCTTTGATTGAGCCATACCATGAATTGTTGGACCATAAGAAATATTTTCATAAATAGTTTTAGGAAAAGGATTTGGTTTTTGAAAAACCATACCAATTTTTTCTCTTAATCTAACAACATCACAACTTTTATCATTGATATCAAAATCATTAATTATAATCTGCCCTTTTACTCTACATATATCAATAACGTCATTCATTCGGTTTAGACATCTTAAAAAAGTAGATTTACCACAACCTGAAGGCCCAATCAGTGCTGTAACTTGATTTTCTTCAATATCTAAATTTATATTGAATAGAGCTTGTTTTTTTCCATAGAAAACATCTACATTTTTTGAATTTATCTTTATCATCTTAACTCCATTTTTTTTCAAATTTATGTCTAATTATTTGTGCAAATAAGTTCATTATAATTAAAAATCCTAATAGAACCATAATACAGGCAGAAACTTTCTCGACAAAACCTCTTTCAGCGCTCTCTGCCCAAATATAAATTTGCACTGGCAAACTTGCAGCTGGATCTAAAGGAGATCCTGGTATTGTATTTACAAAAGCCACCATGCCAATCAATATCAAAGGTGCGGTTTCGCCTAAAGCTTGGGCCAAACCAATTATTGTACCGGATAAAGTCCCTGGCATAGATAACGGAACTGTATGATGCATTGTAGTTTGCATTTTACTAGCACCCATTGCAAGTGCTGCCTCTCTTATACTTGGAGGAACTGCTTTTAAAGATGCTCTACAAGCAATAATAATTGTTGGTAAAGTCATCAACGATAAAGTTATTCCACCGACTAGAGGTGTTGACCTAGGTAATTGAAATACAGCAAGTAAAATACCCAGTCCTAAAAGACCAAAAACAATTGAAGGTACTGCTGCTAAATTATTTATATTTACCTCAATAAAATCAGTAAATCTGTTTTTAGGAGCAAATTCCTCTAAATAAATAGCTGCTAGAACTGCTACAGGAAAAGCTATCATTAAACAAACAAGTATAGAAAATATTGATCCCATAAATGAACTTGCTATACCAGCTAATTCAGCTTCTCTTGAATCAGGATATGTAAAAAAACTTAAATTGAATTTACTTTCAACTTTTCCTAGTTCTACAAGTTGATCAAAAATCTTTAATTGATAATCCGTAACTCTTCTTTGATCTTCAGGTAAATCTCTTGGATAATTACCTTTAAATACTTGATCTAAATCATCTGAGGCAGTTAAATAAACATCTTTAGTTTTTCCAATTAATGAAGGGTCGTTTAAAAGTTCCCTTTTAATCTCTCTTTCGAAAAAGTAAGAGACCATTCTCTTCAGCTCATTTTCTTGATCCTCATTAGCATTTGGATCCAAATCAGCCATTGATTTTAATGCTATATCGTAATAATCAGCATCTTTTAAATCCTCTTTAGAAGGATTTTGCTCTAACATCATTAATTCAGCATCAAAAGTAACTGGAACAATAAGCCAAGTTTTTTGAAAGGCTGAATAGCCTGTCGAAAAAATTTTAAAAATAAAGATTGTTAAAAATAAAAGTGCCATAAAAATTGCACTTTGACCGTATAATCGAAATCTCTTTTCAGCTTTATATCTTTTATTTAATAATTGTTCTTTATTTTTATTCATATTTTTCTCTATATTTTTTAACTACTCTTAAGGCCACAATATTCAAACAGAGCGTTACTAAAAATAATGACATACCTAAAGCAAATGCAGCTTGCGTTTTTGGGTCGCCAAAAGCTTGATCTCCAATTAATATTACAACAATTTGCGCTGTAATTGTTGAAGTAGATTCTAATGGATTTAAAGTTAAATTAGCAGCTAAACCAGAGGCCATAACAACTATCATTGTTTCTCCAATTGCTCTTGAAACACCAAGCAAAATAGATCCAACTATACCAGGCAATGCTGCAGGAAAAATAACTTTTTTTATTGTTTCTGATTTGGTTGCTCCCATGGCATAACTTCCATCTCTTAAACTTTGAGGTACACTTGTAATCACATCGTCACTTAAACTTGAAATGAATGGTATAATCATAATGCCCATTACTCCGCCTGCCGCTAAAGCGCTTTCAGCTGAAACGTCTAAACCCATGCTATTACCTATTTCCTTTAAAAAAGGTCCAACTGTTAGAGCAGCAAAAAATCCATAAACAACTGTTGGTATACCAGCTAAAATTTCAATTAAAGGTTTTGCGTATTGTCTAACTTTAACTGATGCATACTCAGCCAAATAAATTCCACTCATTAGTCCAATAGGAATAGCAACACACATAGCTATGAAAGCAATAAAAAAAGTGCCAGCAAAAATAGGGACTGCTCCAAAAGTATCGGAGTACATTGTCGGATCTAAAGCCTCTGAAGAATCTCTAACAAAAGCTTTTGCAGGATACCAATGAGTTCCAAAGACAAAATCAAATAATGGAATTACTTTAAAAAAATCTATAGTTTGAAATATAAGTGAAAATACTATTCCAACAGTAGTTAATATTGCAGCTAAAGAAGCTGTAAATAAAACTGCTTTCAAAAATTTTTCAACTGGTTCTCTTGTTCTAGAATTAGATGAAATTTTTTTATAAGCGTAAGCAACAGAGGCAATAATTATAGATAATACTATAACAGCTTTTGAACTTTGAGCTATTGATCGAAGACTTAAATATTTTTCAGCTGAAGCCTCAATAAAAGGTGTAATTTCTCCGGTAAATTGTCCTCGAGACAATGCTTTTGTTTTTTCGTAAATTAAATTTAATTCATCATCAAGATAACCTTGATTTGAATAATCACTTAAGATTAATAGTTTTACAATTGTGGGCTCAAAAATTGCCCATAAAGAAAAAATTATAAAAGCTGGTATTGCACACCAAATTGCAAGATAATAACCATAAAATTGTGGTAATGCAGTTAATCTTTTATTTGTAGATTGAATTGTATATGCTTTTCTCCGTCCAAAATAATAACTTGTGAAACCCAGAAGAACAATAAATATAAACAATATTAAGTTCAAAGAATCTCCTTTATTGAGGACTTTACTCTTATTTCAAAAAAAAGGGGTCTAAAAAGACCCCTTTTTTAATTATTTGTTAACAGAGTAATAATTAATTACCCATAGCAACTAGCTTCGTAGCATTAGTTCTAGTTGTTTTATACAACTTAGAGTCTAATGGAACTAAACCAATATCTGCTAAGTAACCACCTTTTCCAATAGCTTTCTTAGTTGTGAATTCTTTCACAAACTCATGTAATCCTGGGATTACTCCAACGTGAGCTTTTTTCACATAGAAAAATAATGGTCTTGCAACTGCATAACTGTAGTCTTGAATACTCGCTAGAGAGGGTTGTCCACCATCTATGCTAGCAGCTTGTAATTTATCTTTAGCAGCTAAGAAATAGCTGAAACCAAAGAAACCAAACATATCTTTATCTTGAGTTAACTTTTGGATGATTAAACTATCGTTTTCTCCTACTTCAATAGCAGCTCCATCTTCTCTGTAAAGTTTTTGTGGTTTTTTGTATTTTTTATTTCCAGCTTCGAAACCTGCTTTATAAAGAGCTTTAGCTTCTTTAGTCATACCTTTTTTCATTACTAAAGAATTCCAAGCATCTCTAGTTCCTGATGTTCCTGGTGGGATCATTACTGAAATTTTTTGTTTTGGTAAGCTAGGGTCAATTTGGTCCCAAGTTTTATAAATATTTGGAACTAACTTACCATCAACTACTGTATGAGCAGCTAATGCTAAATATAATTGTTCTTTAGTAAAGTTTACTGGTTTTGCATCTTTGCTGTAAGCTAATGTAATACCATCGTTACCAATTACGATCTCAACAATATCATTTACACCATTTTTCTTACATAGGGCTTTCTCTTTGTCTTTCATAGCTCTTGATGCATTTGTAATATCTGGATGTTGCTCACCAACACCAGCACAGAATAGTTTAGCTCCTCCACCAGTACCAGTCGACTCGATTACAGGAGTTTTGAATCCTGAACCACCAAATCTTTCAGCAACAACAGTCGCGTAAGGGAATACTGTAGACGAACCAACTATCTTAATTTGATCTCTTGCTTGAGCAACAGTTGCTATTGATAGAGCAACTAAAGAAGCAATCACTATAGTTAGTTTTTTCATTATCTTTAATCCTTTCGTTATTTATTAATTAAAAGATGCCTGACTCGTATAAATTTATTGAATCTTTAATATTACAGAATTATTACAGTTTTGTTAAAAACCTAACTTTTTAGTTGTATTTCATTGAGACAATAATCTCGCTATTTTCAGTTTCTAGACCACCTTTGCATGAAACTGGATTTACGTTATCCTTAAAAGCAAGATCTGGGGTTGGTCTTAAGACAACTTCCAGTTTTACCAAATTAACTAATTCCTCAAGAATACTTTGGTCATAACGCCATTTTGGCCAACTAGTAGGAGTAGAAAAAATAGATGTTAAATAGCTTGTCGCCATAGTAAACCTATAATTACTCATATTTTCATTTCTCAGTAAATGATCTCTAACAGAATTAAATATGTTTCGACATCTCAATGAATCTGACATGTAGTTCTCTTTTTTTAAATTTTCATTTACTGGAATTGAAACAATTAAATCTACTGTATTTCTCCAATAGGAACTGAGAACATCTATATATATATCTTCATACGGTACATCTTTATGTTTTTTTATTTCAGGATATGAACTTTTTAAGTCTTCCTGTAATCTAAAGATACCAATATCAAAAACAGTTAATTGCTGGTTTCTTAAAATTGTAGAAATATCTGATGCATTACTTTTAGTAATGATCGACATTAAAAAAAGAATAATAATTAAAATACTATGTAATATCTTAATCATAAATTAATTTTAAATAAACTAAGATACGAATCAACAAAAGATTTGTTAAATCTTGGTTGAATAAGAGTTAATTTTAAACAATTTTTTAAATTAATTATTTTGTTGGAAGATATATCTTAATTTCAGTACCTTCATTAACTTTACTGAGAATCTCATAGTCACCTCTGTGTTGAGATATAATATGTTTCATTATAGCTAAACCTAAACCTGTACCACCAACCTTTTTACTTTTTTCTGTATCTACTCTAAAAAATCTTTCTGTTATTCTTGGAATTAGCTGGTGAGGTATTCCAACACCTTCATCTTTAATGATAATGGCAATATTTTTATCAATTAATTTACCTTCACTGATTTGACTTTTTACGTATATATTTTTTCCATCTTGTGAATATTTAATTGAATTATCAATTAAATTTGAAAATACAGTTAACAATTTATCATTATCACCAAAAACTAAGGTTGGTTCCATAAGTTCAATATGTAAATTGATTTTCTTTTTTTTAAGAATTAATTCAAAGTTACTTTTAATATTTGTAAAAAGATCATTTATGCTCACAATTTTATTAGGCTTGATATGTTCTTCCAATTCTATTCTACTTAAAATCAATAAATCATTGATTAGGTTTTCCATTCTTAATACTTGATCAGACATGATAGACATAAATTTTTTTTGCGCCTCTTGGTCTTTTGAAGCTGGTCCAAGAATAGTTTCTAACGAACCTTTAATCGAAACTAAAGGTGTTCTTAATTCATGACTCACATTTGCAACAAAATCAGTTTTTAGTTTTTGTGCTTTTGTTATTTCTGTAAAATCTTTTAGAAACAATACGACAGAGTTTATTTCTGGAAACAAATTGGTCGGACCAGGAATAACATAGATTTTGTAAAGTTGATAAGATGGTAAATTTATTTCTACATTGACATTTTTTGTAGTTTGATCTTTGATAGCCTCTTCAATCGTTTCTAATAATTTTGTATCTCTAATTACACTTGAAATATTTTTATCAATTAGGTTTTCTCCAAAACGTTGTTTTGCACTTTTGTTTAGATATTTGATTAAATTATATTTATCTAAAGCAAAGAATTGATCTTCTAATTCTTCAATAATTACTCTTTTTCCTAAATCATCCTTATTAGTCTTGTTTACAACTGGTGCTGTGTTTTCTGGCTTAATATTTTTTTTAAATAAAAAATATAATAAAATGATTATTATAACTATAAGTATCAACTCTACCCAAAACATGGATATGTTTTAACAAATGTAATGTATATTGTCTTTAATTATTAGGTGAAATATTTTCAAAAAATATTTTTGCCGTTTCCTCCCAAGAATATCTTTTTGCAAAATCAAGACAATCTTGACGACTTACCTTCAAAGCTTTTAAAGCAGAGGTTTTCAAATCATTATCTAAAGTATCAATATTAGTACCCCCTAATATATCTTTAGGTCCCGGTACAGGGTAAGCTGCGACTGGTGTGCCACAATTTAAAGACTCTAAGACAACTATACCAAACGTATCTGTTTTACTTGGAAATACAAAAACATCAGATGATGCAAAATGAGAAGCTAATTCTCCATTTGTTTTCTCACCTAAAAAAATGTCTTTTGGAAACTTTTTTTTTAAATTGTTTAAATCAGGACCTTTACCAATTATAATTTTAGTACCTTCAAGATCTAAATCTAAAAATGCTTTGATATTTTTTTCAACAGCAACTCTTCCAACATATATCCATATAGGTCTTTTATAAGGTAAGTCTTTCTTAATGGGGTTTTTAAATGCACCATGATTACCTCCTCTGGTCCATGTAACCATTTTATTGTTATCAATACCTAAAGAAATTAATTCTTCACGCATAGATTCTGTTGTTACTAAAATTCTTTCAGCTTTATTATGAAAATTGCATAAAAATTTTTCTGACCATTTAGCTGGAATGATAGGCATATAAAGTTTCATGTATTTATCAAATCTTGTGTGAAAACTTGTGGTAAATTTTAAGCCATTTTTAATGCAATGTCTTCGTGCCATAAACCCTAAGGGTCCTTCTGTTGCAATATGTATTGCATCAGGTTTAATTGATTTAATTAAGTTACTTACACGGGGCCAAACATTTAAGGACAATCTAATTTCATTATATTTTGGCATGGGCATGGTAAGAAATTGTTGAGGAGTAATATATTCAATAGTTTGACCTTGTGATTTAAGAATTTCACCAGTTTCGTGGAGAGTTCTTACAACACCATTAACTTGAGGGTAATAAGCATCGGTAACAATTAATATTTTCATTCTTTAAGATGCTTTTTTGAATGAACCGATCCTGTTATTATCAATATTTTCTGAAATATATTCGTTTCTTTTTTTATCCCAATAAATTATCTCAAAAGTTCCATCATATTTTTCTGCCAAGGCTGTACATGACTCAACCCAATCGCCACAATTTAAATAATTAACACCATCAAGATTTAAATTTTCAGCATGATGTATGTGTCCACAAATTATTCCATCAAATTTTTTCCTTTTTGCATATGAAGAAAGTGTGTTTTCATATTCACCTATAAATTTTACAGCATTTTTTACCTTATATTTTAAAAATTTTGCCAATGACCAATAGTCTTTACCTCTCAATTTTCTAAAAAAATTTATAATAACATTAATTTTAAGTAATAATTCATAGGCAATAGCTCCTAATTTAGAAAGCCATTTAGCATATTTCATTACTCCGTCCCAAGCATCACCATGAACAACTAAATATTTTTTTCCTAACTGCGTTTCATGAATAACTCTATTTACTATTTTAATATCACCTAAATGCATTGGAATAAATTTTCTAAATACCTCATCATGATTTCCAATTATGTAAAATACTTTTGTCCCGTGCCTGGCTTTTCTCAATATTTTTTGTATGACATCATTATGCTCTTGAGGCCAATAGAAACTCTTTTGCATTGCCCAAACATCGATTATATCTCCAACTAAATAAAGGTTCTCGGATCTTGAATTCTTAAAAAATTCTAAAAGCTTGTTAGCTTGACAACCTTTGGTGCCAAGATGCACATCAGATATAAATATACTCTTATATTTTAATAACGGAGGCATTAAAAAAACCTATTTTGTAACACAACTGTAACTCGAATCATTTAATTCTTATGTCATTGAAATGTTAAAGATTTATTAAAAATTAGTTACGAAAAAATTATGCATTATTGTTTGATTTATAACCTTAATTCTTCAACAGGGAAAAAAATAAAATTTGTAAATAAGATTTATGAAAAATTAAAAATTAAGAACTCTGTAGATTATTTCAAAACCAAATCTGAAAAAGAGGCGAAAGAAATATTTTTGGAATTTAAAAATAAAAATTATGATAGATTGATAGTTGCTGGTGGAGATGGATCAGTATCATTTGCTATCAATGAATTGATAAAAAATGACTTTGATTTTAATGATAAATTTGCAATTGGATACATACCGGCTGGAACAGCCAATTTACTTCAAGCAGAGTTATCGATAAATAAAAAAGTAGACGATATTTGTAATATTTTAACATCAAATAATTATAAACAATCCAATCTTATAAAAATAAATAAAAATTATTTTTTTTTAATGGCTGGTATTGGTTGGGATGCTAAAATTGTTCACTCTATTGATACACGTATAAAAAAAATACTTGGTAAGATAATATTTGGTTTAAAAGGGTTTCAGCATTTTTTATTTATGAAAAATAATAAACTTGATGTTTTCTTTGATGGTCAAAAATATCAAGCTGATTGGGTATTAAGTTCTAATACCAAATATTATGCTGGTCATCATAAGATAAATAAGTCAAACATTTTTGATGATAGATTAATAACTTATGTTTTTAAAGATTTAAGTAGGCTAAAATTAATGTATTATATTATTTTGATAATTATTTATGGAGATTTATCAAGAAACAAATCTGTTATAACCACCTATTCAAAAAGTATCCAAATTAATTGCAATAATTTTGAAATTCCCGTTCAGGTTGATGGAGATAATTTTGGATGTCACAATAAGATTGATATTGAATTTTCAGAAAAAAAAGTAA
>CACMSB010000007.1 GCA_902616245.1 uncultured Pelagibacteraceae bacterium | reverse complement strand
TATTGAAAAAAAAGTTGCCGAAAAAAAAGCAAAAAAATTAGCTAAAAAGAAAACCAGTGAGAGTCCTGCGTCTGTAAATAATTAATGTATAAAAATTGTCCCTCCCCTTTTTTATAACAAAAAGGGGAAGGTAGTTAATCAACAAAATTTTAAAACAAAGAGGAAATGAAGATGTTTTATTATTTAAAATTTTTGTTAATTATTTTTAATAAACTTTAATGACAAAAATATTTATAGATTGTTACAATTTAATTAAAATAATTTAATCCCAATCACACCTATTAAAATAAATAAAATTGATATGATTTTTTTTAAATTGATACTTTCTTTTAATAAAAAATATCCAATAAATATTGATAATAAAATACTTGTTTCTCTTAAGGATGTAACAACAGGTATTGGAGCTTTTGTAAATGCCCATACAGCCAAGGCATAACTAGCATATGATAATGTTACACCGTAAAAAAATATCATTTTACCATCTCTATAAACCCTTTTAATAATATCCTTTTGACCTCTTAAACTGAGAACAAATGGGAATATCATTGCGTTTAATATAAAAGACCAGCTGACAAAAGATATTGCAGAATTACTCACTCTTGCTCCATATCCATCTACAAGTGAGTATGATCCAATAAACAAACCTGTAATTATCGAAAATTTAATAACATTTAAGCTACTGTTTTTATAATCAGAAATACCTAGAAAAAAAATACCAAAACATATTAAGAAAATAGAGATCAATATAAATTTATTTAACACTACTCCTAACAATAGAATTGAAATGATCGTTACCAATAAAGGGCCTGTGCCTCTTGCTATAGGATAGACTTTTGTCAAATCTCCAATCTCATATGATTTAAGCAAGAACCATTGATAACCAATGTGAACAACAATACTTGCGAAGATATAAGGTATACTTTCTATTGAGGGTGCGGGTAACAAGATGATTGCAACAATTGATAAAGGTATATGCCCTAAAATTATACCTGCTAGAGCAACTGCTTTATCCGAGTGTTTTTTGACCATACCATTCCAAGTGGCATGGAGTAGTGCTGCCAATAAAACGACAGAAAATACTAATGTATCCATAAAGAGTATTAATTCACTCTACCGTAAATATCTTGATATCTAACTATATCTGTCTCTATTAAAATAGGTCCAGTTTGTATTTCAATAATTTTTACTTTTTTCTTAAATTTATTTTCTATTCGATGAATTGATTCTTTTGGGATAAATATTTTTTCTCCTGGTTTTTTAAAGAAATTTTTCTTGTTTAATGTAATTAGAGGTTTTCCATCAGTAATGGTCCAATATTCAGATCGATGAAAATGCTTTTGTAAGCTTAATTTAGACTTAGAATTGACCACTAATTCTTTTACCAAAAAGTTTTTACCCTCGTATAGGTTTGTATATCTTCCCCATGGTCTATGAAAAACATTTTTTTTCTTAAAGTATTTATTTTTATTTTTTTTATATATTTTTGATATTTCAAACCAATTACCAAGATCTGACCATTGAATACTAAGCTTTATTGCATTTATATTCTTTGATTTTTCAAGAATTGCATAATCAAAAGAAATTTCCTTACATTTATCAAAGAATTTTTTATTTAAAAAATATGTATTATTTCTAACCTTAGATTTTTCTAAAGATTTTAGACATGCTTTATAAATACTAGGCTGATATTTTTTAAAGTTATTGATTATTGATGATTTTTTTAAGTAAAACATACCAGAGTTCCAATAGCCTCCAGATTTAATTATCTTTTTGGCTTTTTGCTCTGTTGGTTTTTCAATAAATTTAGTAACTTTATTTAACTTATTAATACTTTTAGTTTTTAAATATCCGTATTCATTGGATGGTCTAGTTGGTTTAATCCCAAATATAAATATATTTTCATCACTTAAATTTTTAACATTAGTTTTTAAAGATCTTGTTAAAATACTTGGATTTTCAATCAAATGATCTGAAGTAAAAAACATTATTGGCTGATCAGATGGGATTTCTTTAATTAAAGCACTTACTAAAATTGCTGGTGCTGTGTTTTTTTTTGCTGGTTCTAATATAATTTTATATTTTTTAATTTTAGATTTTTTTAATGTTTTCTTAACATCCTTTAAATACTTCAGATTTGTACTGATAATTGGAAAATCGTAAGAATTGTTATTTATTCTTTCAAAAGCTTTTTGTAATAAATTCCAACCGCCAAAATCAATAAATTGTTTTGCTTGAGTATTTTTTAAATTGGGCCAAAGGCGTGTTCCTGCACCACCACAAAGTATTACAGGTCTAATTTTCATCAAATATCAGCGTATGTTTTAACCTCGTTTTTACCACCTGGATGCGTAGGTGCTCCTAAGTAAGCTGGACCTACTGTTTGAGCATATTTCCAAAGAGTTCCGTTTCCAAAATTCATTTTTCTTTGCTTCCATTTCTTTTTTCTCAAACTAAGCTCTTTTTTACTTAATCTAACGTTAATAGTCCCCTTTTTTGCATCTATATCAATTACATCACCGTTCCTTAAAAGGGCTATTGGGCCGCCTATAGAGGCCTCAGGACCCACATGACCGATACAGAAGCCTCTGGTAGCCCCAGAGAACCTACCGTCAGTTATAAGGGCTACTTTCTCCCCTTTTCCTTGTCCATAAATTGCAGCTGTTGTCTGCAACATTTCTCTCATTCCTGGACCACCTTTTGGACCTTCGTATCTAATTATAATTATATCACCGTCTTTGTATTTTCTTTCTTTTACAGCTTTGTAAGCTTTTTCCTCAGAGTCAAAACATCTTGCTCTTCCAGTAAATTGTAATTTTTTCAAACCTGCAATTTTAACAATTCCACCTTCTGGAGCTAAGTTACCTCTTAATCCAACAACACCACCAGTTGGTGTAATTGGATTTTTATAACTTCTCATTACTTTTTGTTTTGGATTAAATTTCACATTTTTTAAATTCTCTCTCATTGTCTTTCCTGTAACGGTCATACAATCTCCATGAATATATCCACCATCGTAAAGAGTTTTTAAAAGCATTGGAACACCACCTGCTTCCCACATATCTTTTGCAACATATTTTCCACCAGGTTTTAAATCAGCAAGATAAGGAGTTCTTTTAAAAATTTTTGCAACATCCATTAAATCAAATTTAATACCAATTTCATTTGCAATTGCTGGTAAATGTAAACCTGCATTAGTAGATCCTCCTGTTGCAGCAACAACTGTTGCAGCATTTTCTAATGCTTTTCTTGTAACAATATCTCTTGGTCTAATATTTTTTTCTAAAAGTTTCATCACCGCTTTACCGCTATTAATGGCATACTTATGTCTCTCTTTGTAAGGAGCGGGAGTTCCTGCAGAATATGGTAAAGCTAATCCAATTGCTTCTGAAACACATGCCATTGTATTTGCAGTAAATTGACCACCACAAGCACCAGCACTTGGACAAGCTTTTAATTCTAATTTTCTAAGAGCGTGGGCTGTCATTTTTTTAGATGTATATTTTCCAACACCTTCAAAAACATCAACAACAGTAACATCCTTACCTTCAAATCTACCTGGAAGTATTGAGCCTCCATAAATAAATACACTAGGAATATTTAATCTAACCATAGACATCATTAGACCTGGTAAAGATTTATCACAGCCAGCTAAACCAACTAAAGCATCATAACAATGACCTCTTACAGTTAATTCAGTAGAGTCTGCAATTACATCTCTTGAAATCAATGAGGATTTCATTCCTTCATGACCCATAGCAATACCATCAGTAACAGTTATTGTGCAAAATTCTCTAGGTGTTCCTCCTGATGAATTCACACCTTGTTTTACAAATTGGGCTTGTTTCATTAAATTAATGTTACAAGGTGCAGCCTCATTCCAAGTTGAAACAACACCTACAAAAGGTTTTGCAACATCTTTTTCAGTTAAATCCATTGCATAATAAAAGGATCTTTGTGGAGCTCTGTCAGGTCCTACAGTTGTATATCTACTTGGTAGTTTTTTTTTATTAAATTTCCGCATTATAGACTTTCTAAAGTATAATTTAATTTATTAACATCTTTTTCTAAATTAATAAAGTTAGACTTTTCTTGCTCAACAATATCATTTGGAGCTCTTTCAATAAAACTTTTATTATTTAGCCTTGTATTTATTTTATCCATCTCTTTCTCAATTTTATTCTTTTTATTTAATAATGTTTCTTTAATTTTTGACAAATCTACATCTTCATCAAAGTAAATTTTGAATATTTCACCTTTGATAACCAAGTTTGCTGAAGGTTTTTTAATATCTTCATTTACAAATTCATTAATTCTGCCAATTTTTTTTAATGTATTAGAGTTATTTTCAATAAATTTCTTAATTTCGGGATTTATTTTGTTCACTAGGATTTTAACAAATGATCCAGGGCTTATTTCTATTTCATTTTTAAAAGAACGTATAGATGAGACAAATTCAATTATTTCATTTACTTCATCAGAGTCTTTATCTCTATTAGCACTGACTTCAGACCAGTTTTTTAACATAAGAAAATCTTTTCCATCTTTATCCAATTTATTTTTTAACCATATTTCCTCAGTTAAAAATGGAATGAATGGGTGCAAAATAACTAGAATTTGAGTAAATATGAAGCTAGCTACATTTCTTGTTTCTTCGATATTTTCATTATTTTCTGAATAAAAGACAGTTTTAGATAATTCTAAATACCAATCACAGAATGAATGCCATACAAATTGATATGCAATTCTTGCAGCCTCATCAAATCGATAACTATCTATTGATTTTTTGATCTTTTCATTAGTGTTAGTGAATTCAACAAAAATCCATTTATTAATATTTAGTTTTAAATCATTATGCGTTTCTATATTTTCAAATTTACAATCATTTTGAATAAGAAAGTTATTTGCGTTCCATATTTTATTTAAAAAATTTCTATAACCTTTAACTCTATCCTCTGATAACTTTACATCTCGTCCTGGAGATGCCATTGATAAAAGTGTAAATCTTAATGCATCAGCGCTATATTTTTCTATTAACTCTAATGGATCAATTACATTGCCTTTAGACTTTGACATTTTTTGACCTTTTTCATCTCTAACTAATGCATGAACATAAATATTTTTAAAAGGTTCTTTGTTTTGAAATTCCATTCCAAACATAATCATTCTTGCAACCCAAAAGAAAATGATATCAAATCCTGTTACCAATACTGAGGTTGGATAAAATTTTTCTAAATATTCATTTTTTTCTGGCCATCCTAGAGTTGCAAAAGGCCATAAACCAGATGAAAACCATGTATCAAGAACATCTGGATCTCTAATTAATTCAACATCTTTTTTATAATGTTCTTTAGCTAATTTATTTGCACCTTCTTCTGTTTCATCTACAAATATTTCTCCATCAGGACCATACCATGCAGGTATTTGATGACCCCACCAAAGCTGTCTTGAAATACACCATGGTTCTATATTATCCATCCATTGAAAATATGTTTTTGTCCAATTAACAGGAAAAAAATTAGTTGTTTTATTATTTACTATTTCTTTTGCTTTTATTGAAAGTTTCTTAGCATCTGCAAACCATTGCTCCGTTAAATAGGGTTCAATTATAGAATTAGATCTATCGCCATAAGGAACTTTATTTTTAATTTTCTCTTCTTTAACAAATAAGTTTTTATCAGTTAGTTCTTTTAGAATTCTTTTTCTAGCTTCAAATCTATCAAGCCCAATATAATTATCAGGTGCATTTTCATTAATTTTACCATCTGGTGTAAAAATATTTATGATTTCTAAATTGTTTCTCTCCCCTACTTCATAATCATTGAAATCATGTGCTGGCGTAATTTTAACAGCTCCAGTACCTTGTTCAGGATCAGCATAATCATCTTCAATAATTTTTATTTTTCTATCAACTATTGGAACTATTACATTTTTATTTACTAATGATTTGTATCTTTCATCTGATGGATTAACAGCAACAGCTGTATCACCTAACATGGTTTCTGGTCTAGTTGTTGCAATAGTTATAAATTTATCGGATCCTTCTATTGGATAATTGATGTGGTATAGTTTTGAGTTAACTTCTCTTTGATCTACTTCTAAATCCGATATAGCTGTTTTTAAAACAGTGTCCCAATTGACTAATTTTTTTGATTTGTAAATTAATCCATTTTTGTACATTTCAACAAAAACTTTTAATACAGATTTTGATAGATTATCGTCCATGGTAAAGGCATTTCTAGACCAGTCACACGAACAGCCTAATTTTTTTAATTGATTAATTATTATGTCACCATATTGACCTTTCCATTCCCAAACTTTTTCAATAAACTTTTCTCTTCCTAAATCATTTTTATCAATACCTTCAGATTTAAGTTTTTTTTCCACTAATGCTTGTGTAGCAATACCTGCATGGTCAGTTCCAG
This sequence comes from uncultured Pelagibacteraceae bacterium, assembly GCA_902616245.1. GTDB lineage: Bacteria > Pseudomonadota > Alphaproteobacteria > Pelagibacterales > Pelagibacteraceae > Pelagibacter. Next base: position 48,627 of record CACMSB010000007.1, on the reverse strand, counting down.
GTTGCCATAAAGTTTCAAAATTATTCATTCGATGATAACGAGTTAATAAGTCTTGAATAGAATTATTTAGTGCATGACCCATATGAAGACTACCAGTTACATTCGGTGGAGGGATAACTATTGAAAATTGTTTTTTGTTAGATTTTGGTTTAAATAAATTTTTTTCTTCCCAATAAGAATAAATCTTATTTTCAACATTTTCGTGAATATATTTGTCTGAACTCATGGATAATTATTTTATAAATTAATCATATCAATAAACAACAATGAAATTATCCGTTAAATTTATAGACTAAATTATAAAATTAATTATATATGTCCTCATTGAATATTTAATTCATGGCAACGTGGCGGAATGGTTACGCAGAGGATTGCAAATCCTTGTATCCCGGTTCGATTCCGGGCGTTGCCTCCACAAATTATTTTTGTTGAGATAATATAAAAAAAAAGTAAGTTGTGATTTTACATTCCTCGGTAGCTCAGTTGGTAGAGCAGTTGACTGTTAATCAATTGGTCGCAGGTTCGAGTCCTGCCCGAGGAGCCAATTTAAAAATTAGTTATCCTGTTTTTGAAATATTTACCTGGTTGATCTGTATGTTTTTACTAAACTTAATTTTTTGATCTTGAGTAAGTTCAGAATAAACTTTAACTAAAAAATTATAGTTAACATTCATATGACCTTCTTTGGATTTTTCTAAGTTTATCAAATATTCTGAAAAATCTTCAAAAAAATAGTTTATTGGTACTTTTAGATAGTTAGATAGTTGTAGTAATCTAATCGAACTTACACCATTTGTTCCTTTTTCATATTTTTGTATTTGTTGAAATGTAACATTTATTGCTTTTGCGACTTTAGTTTGAGTTAAACCTAAAGCCAAACGTCTAAGTTTTAATTTATTACCTAGATGTTTATTGAAATTTTCTTCCATCAAAGACCCCTCTTTAATTAAAAATAATATGTTGAGTTAATAGAAATCAAAAAGTTATTTCAAGTAAAATAATTTTAAAAAGAATAATAATTTTTAAGATTTTATAAAGCTGTCAAGCGACTTTTTAGCAATTTAGTTATAATTTTTATAATATTTGGCTCAAAAAAAGCTTTGTTCTGTCGCTTTTTGGGTTAGCAAAGAACTCTTTTGTTTCTGCCTGTTCTACAATCATACCTTCGTCCATAAAAATAACTTCATCTGCAACTTCTTTTGCAAACCCCATCTCATGTGTTACAACAATCATGGTCATACCAGCCTTAGCTAAATTAACCATTGCATCTAAAACTTCTTTAATCATTTCAGGATCTAATGCTGATGTTGGTTCATCAAAAAGCATTATTTTTGGCTCCATACATAATGCTCTTGCTATTGCACATCTTTGTTGTTGACCACCAGAAAGTTGGCCCGGATATTTATAGGCTTGATCAGCAATTTGAACTTTTTCTAAATGTTTTAAAGCTAATGTCTCGGCATCTTTTTTGGGCATTTTTTTTACCCATATAGGAGCTAACGTACAATTATCCAATATTGATAAATGTGGAAATAAATTAAATTGTTGAAATACCATTCCAACCTCAGCTCTTATTTGTTCTATATTCTTAGTTTCTTCAGTTAATTCAGTTCCATCAACGACAATTGATCCTTCTTGGTGTTCTTCAAGTCTATTAATACATCTTATTAATGTAGATTTACCTGAGCCAGATGGCCCACAGACAACAATTTTTTTATTCTTTTCTACATCTAAATTAATATTTTTTAAGACTTGGAAATCTCCAAACCATTTATTCATTTCTTTTATTTGAATTATTTTATCTGACATTATCTCTCAGTTTTATATTTTTGCTCTAAATTATAACTATATTTACTCATTGCATAGCAAATAATAAAAAATACTATTGAAGCAAATACATAGCCTTCCATTGCAAAACCTAACCATTCAGGATTTGTTTTCGCAAGATTAAGCATTCCTACAATTTCTAGGAGACCAACAACAAATATTAATGGTGTATCTTTTACAAGTGCCAAAAATGTATTTGCTATACCAGGAATTACTAATTTAAGGGCTTGTGGTAAAATAACAAATATATGCATTTTCCAGTAACCCATTCCTAAAGATTTTGCAGCATCATATTGCCCTCTTGGTAAAGCCTGTAAACCTCCTCTTATTACTTCTGCTACATAAGCAGCTTCAAATAAAGATATAGCAATTATAACTCTAACAAGTTTATCAATAAACATGTCCTCTGGAAGAAACATTGGAAACATAACAGAAGACATAAATAAAACTGTGATTAAAGGTACCCCTCTCCAAAATTCTATAAATCCTATAGAAATATATTTAATTATTGGTAGGTCAGATCTTCTCCCTAATGATAAGAATAAGCCTACTGGAAAACAGAATATTAAACAGAAAAATGAAACTATAAAAGTTAGTGATAATCCACCCCAAGCCCCAGTTTCAACCCATTCGAAAGCTTGTATCTTTCCCAATTCTATTAATTCTTCGTAAAAAAAGACATACTTTAATAATATATAAATCGTGATTGGTATTATTAAAAAATAATACATTTTAAATTTAGATGGAATAAAAAAACCTATTATAATAGAGATCACTGCTGCAATAATTCCATATGAAAAATCAAAAAATATTGGACCACCAGAAATAAAAAAGAATATAAATAAAAATGCAATTATTGGATAAATAACAACATAATATAATGTTAGATATTTTTTGAATTTTTCTGTTGCAAAAAATCCTACTCCACCAAGAAAAGCAAGAGCGATAAATGATAAGTTTATTCTCCATTGTTCAGCATTTGGATACATTCCATACATAAATCTATTAAACCAAGTTTTTATATAAGCCCAACATGCTCCAGATCCAGAACATGCATCTTTTGAGTCACCAGCAAAATTAGCATCGATTATAAACCAACTCAAAAGTGGTGGAATCGATTTTATAACTGCAAAAATAATTAATAACGACAAAAGAGCATTAAATTTATTTGTATTAATATTTTTGTTAACAATGTCTAAAAATTTTATACCTGAATATTCAATTCTTATTAAATGCAAGCCAATAAAGCCAATAATTAGAGGTAAAAAATAACTTATTGTTCCTGGTAAAAAGCTAGTTAAATCTAAACTGAAAAAAGAGTTCAAGAATACTAATAAAATACTAAGAGAAAATAAACTAATACCTGAATACAAATATGCGTATAAATTATTTTTGTCTGGTGATAAAAAATTTAATTTATTCATTATTTTTCTTTAATAGCTATTTTTTTGTTATACCAATTCATAAATATTGAGATTGTTATGCTTAAAGTTAAATAAGTTAACATTGTAATTGAAACAATCTCTATTGCTCTTCCTGTTTGCATCAAAGCAGTTCCTGCAAAAACAAGTACTAGGTCTGGATACGCAATAGCAGCAGCAAGTGAAGAATTTTTAGTTAAATTTAAATATTGATTAGTTGTTGGAGGAATTATGATCCTCAAAGCTTGTGGCATAACAACTAATTTCAGAACTTGATTAGGAGTTAAACCAATTGAAGCTGCAGCTTCTTTTTGACCTTTACTAACACCTTGAACTCCAGCTCTTACACATTCTGCTATAAAAGTTGCTGTATACAAAGATAAAGCTAATGCTAATGAAATTAATTCTGGAGGTAATTTAAGGCCACCTTTATAGGTAAAGGATGTTTGTGATAATTGTTCAATAACTGGTATTTCAATCGATGCATTAACCCCTCCTAGTAAAAAACTTAATAATGGTAAAATAAATAAAAGACCAATTGAAATTAATAAAACAGGAGTTTGAATTCCTTGATTTTCTTGCTTTTTTTTTGCGTATAATCTTACAAAAACTATTGCAATTATTGCTGCAATCACTGAATAAATAAAGATATCTAAATTATTCCAAATAAAAGCTGGAACAAAAAAACCTTTAATAGTTAAAAAGAAAACTCCAAATATTGGTTCTGCTTTTTCTGGTAAAGGTAATGCTCTTAATGCAGCAAAATACCAAAAAAATATTTGCAATAACAAAGGAATATTTCTAAAAAATTCCACATAAATTGCTGCAGTTCGTTCAATAAGATAATTACTTGATAATCTAGCTATTCCAACCACAACTCCAATTATAGTTGCAAATACAATTCCAATAACTGAAACTAAAATAGTATTTAATAATCCAACTAAATAAGCTCTAAAATAAGAATGTGAACCATCATATTCTATTAATGAAAACTGAACATCAAATGAAGATTCTTGAGATAAAAAACCATAACCAAATGTGATACCCCTATTTTCCATATTAACTTGGGCGTTATATGAAAAGAAACCGAACACTAGGATAACAACAACTAGTGTAAGTAACTGAGGTAATATTTTCTTAAAATTCACTGTTAGTAAAGTTTATAAAAAAAAGGGCTAGAAAAATCTAGCCCTCTTTATGTTCTTTTTAAAAAGAATTATCTTGCTGGTGGTACGTATAGTATTCCGCCTTTTGTCCACAACTCATTTGGACCTCTGTCAGGTAGAATTCCAGTATCAGCTATATTTCTTTTATAGCTTTCACCGTAGTTACCAACTTGCTTGATTATTCTTAAACTCCATTCATTGTCTAAACCTAGAGCAGCTCCTAATTCACCTTCAGCACCAACTAATCTTTTTACAGCTGGATTATCTGAAGTTTTCATCATGTCAGCATTTGCTGACGTTACGCCATACTCTTCAGCTTCGATCATAGTGTTAAGTGACCATCTTACGATATCTTCCCAAACAGAATCACCTTGTCTAACAACTGGGCCTAATGGCTCTTTTGAAATAGTTTCAGGTAATACCATGTGGTCATCTGGGTTGCTCAATTTAATTCTTTGAGCTGCTAAACCAGATTTATCTGTAGTATATGTATCACATCTACCAGCATCATATGCAGCTACAACTTCGTCAGCTTTTTCAAAAGTGACTGGCTCATATTTAATTCCTTTTGAATTAAAGAAATCTCTCATATTAAGCTCAGTTGTAGTTCCAAGGTTAGTGCATGCAGAAACACCAGCTTTAAAATCATTCACTGATGAAATTCCTGAATTTTTTCTAACCATAAAACCTTGACCGTCATAGAAGTTTACTCCTACGAAAGTAAGACCGATATCCGCATCCCTTGAAAGAGTCCAAGTTGTATTTCTAGATAGAATATCTATCTCGTTAGAAGTTAATGCAGTAAATCTTTCTTTAGCACTTAGTGGAGTAAATTTAACTTTACTTGCATCACCTAGCACTGCAGCAGCTACTGCTCTACATACATCAACATCAACACCAGTCCAGTTTCCTGCAGCATCGGCATTAGAAAATCCTGGCAGACCTTGTGAAACACCACATCTCACAAAACCTTTTTTCTGAGTGTTTTTAAGAGTTTTTGACTTTTTTGCAGCCATAGTTTCTGTTGTAAATGTGAATAGAACAGCAAACATTGCAACAACTGAAGTCAATCGTTTTACTAATTTAAACATTATATATTCCTCTTGTTTATTTATTTGTTAACAAATAATTCAAATTAATTTTTGAATTGTCCAAGTAAAGCAGAAACGAACAAACGCATCAATATTTAATTAATCGCAAAATTTATGCCTTATTTGGTTGATGGCGCGCTCTGAAGGATTCGAACCTTCGACCTACGGTTTAGAAAACCGTTGCTCTATCCAGCTGAGCTAAGAGCGCATCAAAATGATTTATAATACTAAATTAATTTTTGAAAAGGAATTTTTTTAACAAAATTATAATTGATAATAGTTCAATTCTTCCAATAATCATAAATATTATTAATGAAATTTTACTAAATAGATTAAAATTATAAAAATTTAGATTACCTAAACCATACATATCTGAATTCACAGTATTCATTACAGTCAAAATTCCTAATTTGAAAGCTATCTCAAAATCTAGGTTAGAAATTGTTAGTAGAAGTGATATCAAAAACAATGAAATTATAAATATAATAATTGCAAAAAAATATTTATTAATATCATTTATATTTATACTAATCTTATTTAGAGATAATTTGTTAGAGTAAATTTGATTTGGTCTTGAATGAGATAATAAATTATTAATTGAAAATTTAATTAAAGTAATAACTTTAATAACTCTTAAACCTGAACTTGTCGAAAAAAATGAACCTCCAAGAATAACAAGTAAAAGGAAAATAAAAATAAGATTTTTAGGAACTTGTTGAAAAGAAACACCAATATTTGAAACACTACTAGAAATAGAAACTAATATATTCAAAAAATTATTATCATAATTAAGAAACGTAAAAGACAAAACAATTACGACTAAAAGATAAATTAAAATATTAATATCTTCACTCAAATAATTAATATTTTTTTTTTTAAAAAAAATTAAATTAAATATAAAGAAAAGGCTAAAAAAAGAGAATAGCATTGATATTGATAAAATAATTTTACTTGTGTCTGTTGTAAATGTTGTATCAAAATTATCATTTGGCAAGAAACCACCTGATGATATTATTGATAGTGAATAATTATATGCATCATAAGATCTTAAATTAACTAATTTTAATAATATAAATACAAGAATTGTCATTAATATATAAATTACAATGATTTTAAAAACTTGTTTAAATATTTCAGAAGAATTTAATGAAATATAATTCGTCAACGATCTTTTTAAGTTTTCATCAAATAAATCAATGAGTAATAAAATTGAAAACAAAAAATATAGCCCACCTATCCATTGTGAGCTGGATCTCCATAAAATTAATGTTTGATCTAATTTATCTAAATCATTAAATATTGTAAAACCAGTAGATGTAAAGCCAGATATAGCTTCAAAATAACAATCAAGTAAATTTATATTGTCTATGTTAAAATAATATGGAATACAAATTAAACCAGGTAATATAATATAACCAACTAAAACTGTTGTAATTCTCTCAAATAAACTGATTTTCTCAAATTTATATTTTTTAAATATTATTAAAAATAAACCAATAAAAAAAGTAAAAGAGAATGTAAAAAAATAATTACCAAGATTATTTAAAAGATTAAAATAATATGAATAAATAATGCTAAAAAATGAAAAAAAACTAATTATTAGAAAAAATATGCCAAAGTATTTAATACTGAACATGTTCATTACTTAGATTGAGCTAATTCTAAATAAATTTTCTACTAAAGATAATTGATCTCTCTTTGCAAGTAATACAACAGTGTCATCCTTTTGAAATATATATTTTGATGAAGGCAATAAAAATTTATTCTCTCTTAAAATAGCACCAACACGAATTTCATCCGGCAAATCAGCGTTTTTCAATTCTTTATTAATTAATTCAGATGTTTCAATTATGTCAGCTTCAATAACCTCATATTCACCATTTAAAATAGTATAAGCATTCTCGATTGTGCCTTTGTGCACGTGTTTTAATATACTCGATACAGTACTCATTCTTGGGTCAATTAAATCATCAATTTTTAAAGAGGATTGTAAGAGTGAGTAATTAGGTTTGTTAACCAAAGCCATAGTTCTTTTATTTTTTGAGAATTTTTCTACAAGAACACTGACCATTAAATTATCTTCATCATCATTTGTTAAAGCTAACACTGTTTCTACTTCCTCAAGATTGGCTTCATTCAATACATCTTCGTCTAATCCATTGCCGTTAATAACAATTGTATCATTTAAATAATTTGCAATAAATTCTGCTCTATTTTTATCTTTTTCAATAATTTTAACTCTTGCTTCTTCAAAATTATTTTCAATACTAGATGCAAGGTTAAAACCAATATTACCTCCTCCAATAATAAGAATTTTATTTGCAATTTTCTCGTTATGTCCAAAGACTTTGAGTGTCTCCTCCATTTGATTGGAATTCACTATCACATAGGCTTTATCATTATGCTGAAGTTTATCATCTTTTTTTAATATTTTGAAACTATCTTCTCTTATTACTCCCAATATATACGCATTTAAATTTGGAAATTTATTTGTTAATTCCTTTAATTTTATTTCATGAATTGGGCACTTTTCATCAATTAATATTTCTAATAATCTAATTCTATTTTCAGCAAAAGGTACATTGTCAAGTGCACCAGGTGCTTCTAATTTTCTTTGTAGTGATTTTGCTATCTCTAATTCTGGAGAGATAACATAATCTATAGGTAAATTCTCTTTATTGAAAAGAGTAGAAAATTTTGGATCTAAATATTCTTGAGATCTGATCCTTGCAATTTTTTTTGGAACTTTAAATAATGAATATGCTATTTGACAAATAAGCATATTTATCTCGTCATTTCTTGTTACAGCTATTAACATATCTGCTTCAGAAGTGTTGGCGCGATCTAAAATTTCAGGAGAGGTTGCTTTGCCAACAATAGCTTTTACATCTAAGGATTCATTAATTTTTTGAATATCTTCACTTGACTGGTCAATAACTGTAATAGAATGATTTTGTTCAGCTAGAAGTTTGGCTATAGTAAAACCTACTCTACCTGCGCCACAAATTATTATGTTCATTAATTTAGATCCTTAACACCTAGCAATTTAAGTTTTCTATGAAGAGCTGATCTTTCCATGCCAACAAACTTAGCGGTTTTAGATATATTGCCTCCAAATTTTTTAATTTGTGATATTAAATATTCTTTTTCAAAATTTTCTCTAGCTTCTCTTAAAGGAATTGACAAATTTTCTGCAACTGAAAAGGTTTCGTTAGCAGATTTTGATAGAGATTCTTTAATAATATCTAATGTTTTTTCCTCATCATTGCCTGGTGAAAGTATTGCAATTCTCTCAATTAAATTACGTAGTTCTCTCACATTACCAGGCCAATCGTAATTTAAAAGGTAATTATCATCTCTGATTTTAAATTTTTTATAATTATAAGTATTGCAAATATTTTCAATGAAATAGTCAACAAGTAATGGAATGTCTTCAATTCTTTTGTTTAAAGGATCAATTTTAATATTAAATACATTTAATCTATGGAATAAATCCTCACGAAAATTTCCATTTCTTATTTCATTGTTAATATTTTTACTAGATGCGCAAATAATTCTTACATCAACTTTTATGTCATGATTACTATTAATTCTTTTAAATTTTTGATCTATAACAACTCTCAGTATTTTGGATTGAGTTTCCAATGGAATTTCTGTTACTTCATCAATTAATAAAACACCACCAGATGCTTTTTCCAGTGCTCCGTATACAATTGAACCATCTTTTCTTTCTTCTCCAAATAATTCTAACTCATATTTTTTTGAATCTAGTAAAGCCCCATTAATAATAATAAATGGACCTTTAGACCTTTTTGAATTTTTATAAATTTTCCTTGATATCAATTCCTTTCCTGAGCCAGTAGGGCCACTAATAAAAACTCTACTTTCAGATTGTGACAATTTTTGAACCTGATCTTTGATAGAAATAATATTCGAGCTTTTACCTATTATTTCAAATGAATGAAATAATTTATTTGATAAAGATGTATTCTCCTTTTTTAAATTCAAATTTTCAACAGCTCGCTTTACAAAATTTAACAATCTTTCTTTATCAAAAGGTTTTTGGATAAATTCAAAAGCTCCTGATCTTAATGAATTTATTGCCATTTCGATGTTTGCATGTCCTGAAATTATAATAACCGGAATGTCAGTATTTTTAGTCTTAATATGTTCGAGCAACTGAATACCATCATTATCTCCCTTATCTAATTTTACATCTATAATAGCAACATCAGGCAATTTTTTATCAATTTCAGATAGACCTTGATTAAAATTTGCTGCCAGTCTCGTTTTATATCCAGCATCTTGTATCAATTCATCAAGAATATTTCTTATATCCGCATTGTCATCTATTATTAATATTTCAGTAGCCATGAATTACTTTGGTATTATGATTTGAACTTTAGCCCCATTATTTGTATTTAAAAATTTAATTGATCCATTATGGTCATTTATTATTTTATCTACTATTGATAATCCTAAGCCAGTTCCTTTTTCTTTAGTTGTATAGTATGGTTTAATAATATCTTTGGTTTTTTTATCTTTAAAACCTTCACCTGTATCTGTCAAATTTACAGTTATATAGTCTCTTCTTTGATTTATTTCTATATCAATATTTTTCAATGAATTCTTGGTTTTTTTAACCTTTTCTTTGATGCTTTCAATAGAATTTTTAATCAAATTAAAAAACAATCTGCTGAATTGCTCATTATCAAACTTAATTTCAATTTTTTTTCCTATTTTATTTTTAATTTTAAAATTTATAGTGCTATCTGTTTTTTTTAAAAGTTCAATGTTTTCATCTAAAACTTTTATTAAATCATTATTTTTAATATGAGGTTTGGGCATTCTAGCAAAATCAGAAAACTCATTCACTAAGTTTTCTATTTGCTTAATTTGCTTCAATATGGTTTTTAAATTTTCTTGATATTTTTGTTTTTTTTCATCTTTTAAATCAGGCAAATATTTCGAATTGAGATTATCAATAGTTAATTGAATTGGTGTTAAAGGATTTTTGATTTCATGAGCCATTTTTCTTGCAACTGTTTCCCATGCTTCATGTCTTTCATTAGATAATAATTTTTCTTGCTGGTTTTTTAGTTTATCAATCATAGAATTGAAATTTTTATTAAGTAGTTCCATTTCTTTGTCTGCTTTAAGCTCTGGAACTTGAACATCTAAATTTCCTTTTCCTATTTTTTCAGATGCGGTAATCAAATTGTTAATTGAAATAAAAAATCTTGATGAAAATCTAATTGCTATTGTTATTGATAAAAATAACAAAAGTGTTACTAAAGATATATATATAATAGCAAAAGAAATTCTTATTCCTAGGCTTTGATTCTCAACAGTATAATAAAAATTTAATGCTTCTTCTGACTCGATTAAATAATTAGAAATATTCTTATCAAGGCTTTTTACTACGTATAAAAAAGTATCCTCAAAATTTTGCAGTCTTATCACAGCTGCAGATCTATTTTCAGGAGCATTTATAATCTTCAGGGGCCTATCATCGGATTTTACCATTTGAATAGCCTTATCCTCAATCTTAATATACTTGTAATCATTTGCCGAAATAATTAATTCTCCGGCCGAATTAATTAAATAAAGTTGATCAATATCTCTGATTAGATTTTGAGTGTTTAAGAATGCCTTAAATCTATCTGGATCAGATTTGTAAATATTATAATATTTGTTTAGATCAAATGCAATTAAGACTATTTCAGATTGAATTTTATTTCTTTTTTCATCAACATAATTTTTTGCAATCTCATAAGAATTATTAACAGCAGTTGTAATTTTTTTATCAAAGTATTTTTCAAGAGCAAACGAGAAAATAAACAGAGAGAATATCGCAATCAGTAAAGATGGAATTAAAGTAAAAAGTCCAAAGGAAATTATATATTTTCTATTTGCAACGGAGCCTCTTACATTTATATTATTCCTAATTGAATTTTTGATATCAATAAAAATTAAAACAAAAAATAATAATAAAAAAATAATGTTAACAATTAATACTAATTGCAGGTTTTGTTCATTCAATTCAATAAAACTTCTATCGATAAATGTTAAAAATGTAATAAAAGATAGAAGCACAGTCAGAAGAAATATTATTATTATAAATAAATTTCTTTTTATGAATGTTAGCATAAACTATGAATATATATAAAAATTTATAAATAAATACATGAGTGATTGTTTTATATTATTAAGTGCAGGAAAAAGTAAGAGATTTAAATCAAAACTAAATAAGCAATTTTTAAGCTATAAAAATAAGCCTTTATTTGAGCATTCACTGAAAACTGCTTTAGACTCAAAATTGTTCAAAAAAGTTTTAATAGTTTCAAATAAAAAAATTAAAAAAATTAGTTATAAAAATATAGATATAATAAAAGGTGGAATAGAAAGGCATAATTCAACTTGGAATGCACTTAATTATTTAAAGAAAAAAAAAATTAAAAATGTATTCATTCATGATGCAGCAAGACCCAATTTATCAATTAATTTATTACGTAGATTGAAAAAAGAATTAAAAAAAAATAATGCAGTTGTTCCATATTTAAAGTCTGAAAATTCAGTAAAATATAAAATTAAAAATAAAATAAATAATTTAGAACGCAATAAAGTTTTGCTTACACAAACACCACAGTGTTTTAAATATCAAGAACTTTTTAATTTATACAAATCAAATAAAGAAAAAATCACAGATGAAGCTAGTTTATACTTAAATAATAATAAAAAAATTAAGTTTATTCTTGGAGATAAAAAAAATTTTAAGATTACAACAAAATCCGATTTCGATTACCTAAAGTCAGAAAATTATTACGGAATTGGTTTTGATATTCACAGATTAATTAAAAAAAAAAAATTATTCCTTGGTGGGTCAAAAATTCCTTTTCATTCAGGTCTAAAAGGTCATTCCGACGGGGACGTAATTCTACATGCGATTATTGATGGATTATTAGGCGCCATGAGAAAAAGCGATATCGGCACTCTCTTTCCAAGTAATTCAAGTAAATTTAAAAATATCAGATCTAAAAATATGCTTGCGCCAGTTCTTAAATTATTAAAAGATAATAATTTTTCAATAAATAATATAGATATAAATTTGATCTGTGAAAATCCAAAAGTTTCAAAAATTAGAAATAAAATTACAAAATCATTATCAAGATTACTGTCTATAAATAGAAATTTAATAAATTTAAAAGGGAAAACTGTAGAAAAATTAGGTATAATTGGGAAAGAGCAAGCTATTGCGTGTGAAGTTATTTGTTCATTATCAAAATGAAAAAGATAAATTTATTAATATCAACTTTTTTTGGAAATGGATATATTTCTAAAATCCCTGGAACCTTTACATCTCTAAGCACGTTAATAATCCTTTATATATTGTTTGAATTGTTACAATTTAAAAATCTAAATTATATTTTGATATTATATTCTATAATATTTTTTTATTCTTTTTATGCCGTAATGGATTCTGAAACAGAATTTGATAATAAAGATCCTAGACAAATTGTGATTGATGAAGTGTTAGGTCAAGCAATGCCGCTAATATTTATAGTATATTTATCGTCTAAAAATCTAATAAATTTTCCTGTAGAAATATATTATTTTTTATCTTTTATTCTTTTTAGATTTTTTGATATCGTCAAACCTTTTCCAGTTAGTTATTTTGATAAACAGCACAAAAATTTTTTTGGTATTATTATGGACGACATAATGGCCGGACTGTATACAATGTTAATAATATATCTTGTTTCATTTATATTTTAATGAGTATTGATAAATTACACAAAAAATTGATTAAAAAAAAAATCACTATATCTGTAGCAGAATCTTGCACTGGTGGTTTACTATCTAGTAAATTAACTAATTTAAGCGGCTCATCAAAGTATTTTAAATTGGGATTAATTACATACTCTAATAATGCTAAAATTAATATTCTCAAAGTTAAAAAAAATATAATTGATAATCATGGTGCTGTAAGTCAAGAATGCTGTAAATCAATGGTAGAAAATTTATCAAAATTGTCAAAAAGTAAAATCAACGTTTCAATTACAGGTGTTGCGGGTCCTAAAGGGGGTACAAAAAATAAACCTGTGGGCCTTGTATTTATTGGTATTAAGTGGGGAAAAAAAATTTTTATTATCAAAAATTTATTTGGAAAAAAGAAAAGATCAATAATACAAAATAATACAGTTGAAAAATGTATTAATTTATTAATAAAAATTATATAATATATATTACAAACTTTCAGCTCTTTTTTGAAAAGCATCAGCTATTTTATTAAGCCCGTATTGAAAAGATTTTGACATTATAATATTAAGAAATTTGTTCTTAATTTCAAAATCAACATCAAAATGAACTTCGGTAAAATTATCTTTCTCCACAAACCTCCAATTATTTTCTAAATAATGCAAAGGACCATCAATATTAGTTACATGAATGTGATCATTTATTTTATCATACCTCACATCGCTTTTGTAAGTGTCTGTAAAAGGTTTTTTACCTATAGTTAAATCAGCGATTATGTTGATAGAATCATCAAATTCATTCTTTTTATAAACCTTAGAATTTATACAAAAGGGAATAAATTCAGGATATTTTTCAATATCTAAAACAAAATTAATAAGTGTTTTTTTATCGCGTTCTATTAATCGCGTTACAGATGCTTTTGGCATTTAATTAATTGTGTCTGTTTTGTTTTAATTTGGCAAAATCTTCATCTGCATGATATGAAGATCTAGTCAATGGAGAAGATGAAACTAATAAAAAACCCTTCGACTTAGCTATTAATTCTAAATCTTTAAATTCATCAGGATGATAATATCTATCTAAAGGATAATGTTTTACTGTTGGTTGAAGGTATTGACCAATTGTTAAAAAATCAACATCCGCAGATCTTAAATCATCCATTACTTGAATAACTTCATCTTTTTCTTCGCCCAAACCAACCATTACGCCCGACTTAGTAAAAATCTGTTTATTATCTTTTTTTGCATTTTTAAGAAGTTCTAAAGATGAAAAATATCTAGCTCCTGGTCTAACCTTTAAATATAATCTTGGAACAGTTTCAATGTTATGATTAAAAACATCTGGGTTTGCGCCTAAAATAATTTTGTAAGAGTCGCCTTTTCTAAGAAAATCTGGGGTTAAAACTTCTATAGTAGTATTAGGATTTTTTTTTCTAGTAATTTCTACAACTTCTTTAAAATGGTTAGATCCACCATCAGGTAAATCATCTCGATCAACAGATGTAATTACAACATGTCTCAAATTTAATTTTTTAACTGCATTTGCTATTTTTATTGGTTCAAATTGATCCAATTTTTCGGGTTTCCCAGTTTTAACATCACAAAATGCACAAGCTCTTGTGCAAGTATCACCCATAATCATAAATGTTGCATGCCTTTTACTCCAACATTCAGTAATATTTGGACAGTTTGCTTCTTGGCAAACAGTGACTAAATTGTTTTGATTAACTAAAGTTTTGGTTAAAAAAAATTCCTTACTGTCTGATAGTTTAGATCTAATCCAAGCTGGTTTCTTTTTAATTGGATTTACTGGATTTTTAACTTTTTCAGGGTGTCTTGGTTTAATTTTGTCCATTTGTTCTTATTATATAGGTAGTCTCTCCTTCTTTTCCAAATAAAAATTTGTCTCGTATTAAAATTTCAATAAAATCAATATCTATGTTTTCAGTTAATAAAGAGTTTTTGTGTTCTAATTCTTGTATTTTGGATTTTAAATCAGTTTGTTTAGTCTTTAATTCTTCATAAATTTCTTTTTTTTTTAAAAAAGAGATTAGACCCCTATCACCACCTAATAGATTAAAGAAAAAGTACATAAACAAAAAGGTTATAATTAAAATAAAATAATTTTTTTTTATTTTATCAAGCATTAATTTATACTATGCATTTTAGACTTTTTTCCAAGCTCATGTTCAATTCTTAATAATTGATTATATTTAGAAACTCTTTCTGATCTTGCCAAAGACCCAGTTTTAATCTGATTAGAATCGGTTCCAACGGCAAAATCTGCAATAAATGTATCTTCACTATCACCAGATCTATGTGAAATTATAGTTTTATAACCAATTAATTTTGCAAATTTTATAACCTCAAGAGTTTCTGTAACAGTGCCAATTTGATTTAGTTTAATTAATATCGAATTTGCTGACATATTTAAAAAACCAATTTTCAAGCGTTCTAAATTTGTAACAAATAAATCGTCCCCAACAATTTGTATTTTATTTTTTGTTTTATTCAAAAGTTTTGTCCAAGCTGACCAATCATTTTCACCAAATGGGTCTTCGATAGACATGATTTTATACTTTTTTACAATTCTAAGATAATTTTCTATAGATTTATCTACACTAGTGTACTTTTTTGAGTTAATAGAATATTGTTTATTTTTATGCAACTCATTTGCTGCTACATCCAAGCATATGACTATATCTTTTCCATTTTTAAAACCTGATAAATTTATAGCTTTTACTATAAGTTTAAGCGCACTTTCATTATCATTTATCATAGGAGCAAAACCTCCCTCGTCTCCTACGGAAGTGGAATGACCCATCTTCTTAATTAAAGCTCTTAATTTATTAATAACAATAAAACACATCCTAACACCTTCAGAAAAAGTTTTTGCTTTATCTGGTCTTATCATAAACTCTTGGATTCTGAGGCCATTATTTGCGTGTGCGCCTCCATTAATTATATTCATTAAGGGATAAGGTAATTTAAAATTTTTATTTATTAGCAAATTTTTATAAATTGGAATTTTTTTAATTTTAGAAGATAATTTTTTTACAGCTATAGAAACTGAAAGAATTGCATTAGCTCCAACTATTTTTTTTTGTTTTGTTCCATCTAGCCTTATCAACAAATTATCTATCTTTTCTTGTTGATGAACATTAAAATTTTTTAACTTATTTGATATTACCTTATTTATAAATTCAACGGGTTTTAAAACACTTTTTCCAAGATATTTTTTATTATTAATATCTCTTTTTTCAAAAGCTTCGTAAGATCCAGTTGATGCTCCAGAAGGACAAATTGCTGATGCACTAATATCTTTTACAAATACTTCTGTTTCTATAGTTGGATTTCCTCTGCTATCAAAAACTTGTCTTGCAATAACTTTAGAAATTTTAGACATTATTTTTTTTTATTAGATTGTCTATTTCTACAATCTGATTAATAAGATTATCTAATTTATTAAGTGGAACCATATTTGGCCCATCAGAAGGAGCGTTATCAGGATCTTGATGTGTTTCTATAAAAATAGCAGCAACTCCCACTGCAACAGCTGCTCTAGATAAATGTTCAACAAATTCTCTTTGTCCACCACTTTTATCCCCTTGACCACCTGGTTGTTGAACTGAATGAGTGGCATCAAAAACAATTGGATAACCATTTTTTGCCATTATGGGTATTGATCTCATATCTGTTACTAAAGTATTATATCCAAAACTAGCCCCTCTCTCTGTTACAAGAATATTATTATTTCCTGACTCAGATATTTTTTTTGTTACATTTACCATATCCCATGGAGCTAAAAACTGACCCTTTTTCACATTGATAATTTTTTTTGTTTTTGCAGCAGCAACTAATAAATCTGTTTGTCGACATAAAAAAGCAGGAATTTGTAAAACGTCAACATGTGGCGCAACAATTGAGCATTGCTCCTCATTATGAATATCAGTAAGTACAGGAACTTTTATTTGATTTTTTATTTCATCAAAAACTGGTAAAGATTTTTCTAATCCAGCTCCTCTTTTACCTTTAAGACTTGTTCTATTAGCTTTATCAAATGATGTTTTGTATATAAATCCAATTTTATATTTGTCAGTAATATTCTTAATTTCCCCTGCCATGTCCAAAGCATGTTGCTCAGTTTCTAGTTGGCATGGTCCTGCTATTAAACAAATTTTATTTGAATTAGAAATTTTTAAATCCTGGCACTTAACAATTCTATTTTCCATGATAATTTTTTGAAGCTTTTATAAAAGATTTAAATAATGGATGTGGTGATAATGGTCTTGATTTAAACTCTGGGTGAAATTGAACGCCAATAAACCAGGGATGATTTTTTAATTCTATTATTTCAGGTAATTTATTATCTGGAGACATGCCCGAAAATATTAATCCTTTTTTTTCAAATTTTGATCTTTGGTTAGTATTAACTTCATATCTATGTCTGTGTCTTTCTTTTATTTCATTTGATTTATAAATTTTTTTTATGGCAGAATTATTTTTTAATTTAGCTGTATAAAGCCCTAATCTCATTGTCCCACCTAAGTTTTTTTCTGTACCCTTAAAAACTTTTCCATTTTTGTTCCATTCATGGATTAATCCAATAACGGGATAGCATTTTTTATCAAGCTCTGTAGACCCAGCATTTTTTATATTTAATTTGTTTCTGGCAAATTCAATGATTGCCATTTGCATACCAAAACAAATTCCAAAAAAAGGTATTTTTTTTTCTCTTGCATATTTAATTGCAGCAATCTTGCCTTCTGTTCCTCTTTTGCCAAATCCACCTGGAATTAATATTCCAGAAACACTTCTAAGTTTTTTGCTTATTTCATTTTTTTTTAGTTTATCAGATTCAATTCTTACTAAATTAACTTTTATATTATTTGCTATGCCGCCGTGTGTTAATGCTTCATCTAAGGATTTATATGCATCTTTTAAATTCACATATTTACCTATTATTCCAATGTCAATTACTTTATTATTTTTTAGAACAGTAGAGGTGATATTTTTCCATGGATTTAAATTGGGTTTCTTTTTTGATTTTATTTTAAAATATTTTAAAAC
This sequence comes from uncultured Pelagibacteraceae bacterium, assembly GCA_902616245.1. Taxonomy (GTDB): domain Bacteria; phylum Pseudomonadota; class Alphaproteobacteria; order Pelagibacterales; family Pelagibacteraceae; genus Pelagibacter. Next base: position 30,295 of record CACMSB010000007.1, on the reverse strand, counting down.
TTGTTTATCTAATTTTTGGTTATAAAAACTAATTGGTGCTTCATAAATTGTTCTAACATCTACAGTCTCAATAACGTTTTCAATATCAACATTACAAAATAAAGATATTTTTTTTCTTTGCTCTAAAGGTATATGTTGCTCTGATCTACATATAACAATATCTGGCTGTATACCGATACTTCTTAATTCTTTAACACTATGTTGTGTAGGTTTGGTTTTTATCTCATCAGAAGATTTCATGAAAGGAACTAATGTTAGGTGAACAAATAATGTTCTAGACCTTCCATGATCGTTTGAGAACTGTCTTATAGCTTCTAGAAACGGTAAACTTTCTATGTCACCAACAGTTCCACCGATTTCACAAATTACAAAATCTTCATTGCTAATGTCTTTACTAATAAATTTTTTTATTCTATCTGTTATGTGTGGAATGACTTGAACTGTCTTACCTTGATAGCCCCCTTGTCTCTCTTTTTTGATTACATCGCTATAAATTTTACCAGTAGTAATATTATCTGATTGTTTTGATGAAATATTTGTAAATCTTTCGTAATGTCCTAAATCTAGATCAGTTTCTGCTCCATCATCAGTAACAAATACCTCTCCATGTTGAAAAGGACTCATTGTTCCTGGATCAACATTTAAATATGGATCCATCTTACGTATCCTGACTTTATAACCTTGTGACTTTAATAAATATGCAAGTGATGCTGAGGACAATCCTTTTCCAAGTGATGATACCACGCCGCCAGTGACAAAGATATATCGCGCCATGGAACTATCTTATAGACCTAAAACTTAAAAATTCAAAGTATTAATTATTGCTATCTGGAACCTTTGGAGCATCATCAGTTTCCTCTATTTTATCTAAAACTGATGTTGTGGGAGTTAATTCACCTCTGGAAAGAATCGTTAAACACAGACTGCATATTATAAATAGAGTAGCAATTATTGCTGTAGCTTTAGTTAAAAAATTTCCTGCAGATCTTGAAAGCATAAAGTTATCTTGAGACACTCCAATACCTAATGCACCACCCTCAGATTTTTGAAATAAAACTAAGACAACTAAAATAGCAGCAAGAATAATATTAATTATTAAAAGTATATTTTCCACGAGGTTTAATTAGTTGATTTTTTAATTATATCAATAAAATTTTTTGCCCTCAAAGAAGCGCTTCCTATTAAAAAACCTTTTAAATCATTAATTTCTTTTAACTCTGATACATTTTTAGAATTAACAGATCCTCCATAGATAATTTTATATTTTTGATTTTTTTTTAATTTTTTAATTATATTGTTTATGTCTTTAAAGTTTTTTCTTAATTCAGGTGATTTTGGTATTTTTCCAGTTCCGATGGCCCATCTAGGTTCATATGCAAAAATAATATTATTAATTTTTTTTATATTCTTTAATGCAATAGTTATTTGTCTTTTAAGTACTGAGAGAGTTTTATTATTTTTTTTTTCTTTATATGTTTCCCCAATACAAAGAATTACTTTTAATTTTTCTTTGAGTGCTGAATGAATTTTTTTATTTATTAGTATATCATTTTCCTGATTTCTAATTTCAGAATGACCAACAATTACATACTCACCTCCTGCTGACTTAATTAATTTAGAATTTACAGATCCTGTAAATGCACCATAATCATTTAATTGAGAAAGGTTCTGAGCACCTACTTTAATTTTAGTGTTTTTTACTTTATTTTTAACCGATGAAATTAGGGTAAATGGTGGACAGTAAATTATCTGATTTTTTTTATTTTTTGATTTTTTTAAAAATTTTATGGTTTTATTGATGCCAGAGATATGACTTTTTTCTCCATTCATCTTCCAATTAGCTATAAAGATCATATTATTATTTGTCATCTTAGATAATTTAATTTATAGGTTTGTTTTTTATAATCAATATATAAAGAATTACTCATGTTAGGAAAATTAAGAGGTTTTACAAATAGTAAATTGGCAGGTGTCCTCGTGGCTATAATAATTGTTCCTTTTGTTTTTTGGGGAATGGGAAGTGTCTTTAGTGGTGGGAACACAAATAATATTGCTAAGATAAATAATAATTCAATTTCAACGAAAGACTTCATTGATCATATAAACCGATCAAGAATTAATCCTGATTATATAAAAGAAAACTTAGATAACAACATATTAGAGAGAATTTTGAGCGACCTTATATCAAAAGATTTAATGTCAATGGAGTATAATGATTTAAATGTAAAAGTTTCAGATAGATCATTAAAATTAAATCTACAAAACGACATAAATTTTCTTGATGATGACAAAAATTTTTCAAGATTAAAATATGAAAAATTTCTTTTAGAGAATAATATTATTGCAGCTGAATTTGAAAATAGACTAAAAAATTCTCAGTTAAGAAAAAGACTATTTGATTATATTGGAGGTGGTATTAAATCACCATATTATTTACAAAATAAGATTTACATAAATGAAAACAAAAAAATAAATATTCAATACTATGATCTTGAATATGCTTACGATAAAAATATTTCAGATATCGAAATTAATAATTATATAATTGAAAATGAGGAAAAACTAAAAGAAGCATACATTGATTTTAGTTATGCTAAAGTCGAACCCTCAAATCTAATTGAAATCAACGAATTTAATGAAGATTTTTATAAAAAAATTGATGAAATCGAAAATGATATATTAAATGAGGTTTCTTTAGAAGATATCGCTAAAAAAAATGAAATAACATTGCAAAAAAGAAACAATTTTAAGTTCGTAAATGAGGACGATCTATTTAAAGAAATTTACGAAAATAAAGATAAAAAAGAAATAGTTTTAAAAGATAAAGATAATTACTTTTTACTATATCAAGTTACAAAAATAAATAATTTACTGCCAAATAAAAATAATACATCCTTTAGAGATAAAGTTAAAAATAGAATTTTATTAAAGAAAAAATTTGATCTTAATAAAAATTTATTTGAAAAAATTCAAAATAAAGATTTCAATGATTCTGACTTTGACAATCTAGTAAAAAACAAAGAAAATATAAATTCAGGAATAGTTAATTCAATTAATGATGATAGTTTATTTGACGAGACATCTTTAAAGCTTATTTATGAATTGCCAAAAAATAGTTTTGTTATGGTTTCAAATAAAGCTAATAATATATTTTTAGCAAAGATTAATCAGATTAATTATGAAAATTTAAAAAGCACAAATGAAAATATTCAAGAATATTTAGCTAAAACAAATATCAATTTAATCGATGATATTTATAGTTCCTATGATACATCACTTAACACTAAGTATGAAGTTAAAATTTTTAATAACAACATAGATCGAATAAAAGATTATTTTAAATAATGCTTAATATAAGCCTTAAACAATTTAAGATTAATCATAAAAAAAGAATAAACCAAATACTGTATTTATCTTTGGATAGTGATGGTTCTAAAGAAATAATAAATCTAATAAATAATTTCTTTACTGAGAAAAATGCTTTTGTATTTGAGTCAGTAGAAAAAGGATTTATTAAAGGTAGATATACAATATTCGGAAAAAATCCCGATAAAATTTGGGAATTTAATAATAATGTAAGCAAGATATACTTTGATAACAAAGTTAAAATTTTGAAAGGTACTGCTAAGAAAAATATAGAAAATGTTATTGAAAGTTTTAAATTTAAAATTCCTAGAGAATTACCTTCAATTAGCTCCATAATATCAGGATACTTTTCATATGACATTGTTAGATATCTTGAAAATATTCCTAATAAAAATAGAGACGATTTGAAATTGCCTGATGCTAGAATTATCAGACCTAGAGAACTAATAATACATGATAATATAAAAAAGAAATTATATTTTATAATTAATGTCTTTTGTGATGAAAAAATAAATAATTATAAAATAAGATATGAAAAAATAATTAATCAAATTGAGAATTTAATTTTTTTATCTAATTATAATAATTCGTACGTAGATAAAATTAATAAAAAAGTTAAAACAAAAGTAAAATCAAATATTTCTAAACAAAAATTTTTATCAAATGTAAAAAAAGCTAAAAAATATATTAAAATTGGAGACATATTTCAGGTAGTTCTAAGTCAAAGATTTGAAACTAAGTTGAGCAAAAACCCAATAGAAATTTATAAAAAATTAAGGAAAACAAACCCTTCTCCATTTATGTATTTTTTTAATTTTAAAGATTTTCAGATTATTGGCGCAAGTCCAGAAATACTTGTTAGGTTAAGAAATAATAAAGTCACGATTAGACCGATTGCTGGAACAAGACCAAGAGGCAAAAATAAAAAACAAGATTTATTTTTTGAAAAAGATTTACTGAATGACAAAAAAGAGCTGTCCGAACATTTAATGCTTCTTGATTTAGGAAGAAACGATACTGGAAAAGTATCAAAGATTAATACTGTAAAAGTGACTGAAAGTTTTTCAATAGAAAGATACTCTCATGTGATGCATATTGTATCAAATGTTGAAGGAATATTTAATAATAAATACTCAAAATTTGAAACTATGTTGTCTGGATTTCCAGCAGGAACAGTATCTGGGGCTCCAAAAATTAGAGCAATGGAGATAATAGATGAGCTAGAGACAACTAAAAGAAAAGTTTATGCCGGTGGAATTGGATATTTTTCAGCAAATGGTGAATTTGATACATGTATTGCACTTAGAACTGCGGTAGCTAAAAATAAGAAATTTTATGTGCAATCTGGTGCTGGAATAGTTGCAGATAGCAAACCACAAAACGAATATCTTGAAACAGTTAATAAAGCAAAGGCATTATTAAAAGCAATTGAATAATTATGAAAATAATTTTAATTGATAACTATGATAGTTTTACATTTAATTTGTATCATTACATATCTAAGTTTTGTAAAAATGTAGACGTAGTAAGAAATGATAAAATTAATACAAAAGAAATATTAAAGAAAAAATATAATAAAATTGTGATATCACCTGGTCCAGGTAATCCTGATCAAGCTGGAAACTGTCTATCAATAGTAAATGAATTGTATAATAAAATTCCAATACTTGGAGTTTGTTTAGGTCATCAAATTATAGGTCAAATATTTGGATCTAAAATTATTCAAGCTAAAAAATTGGTTCATGGAAAAACAAGTAAAATCATTTCAAAAAATATAGGGATTTTAAAAGGAATACCAAAAATATTTGAGGCAACTAGATATCATAGTTTAATAATCGATAAGAAAACATTATCTAAAGATTTAGAAATTACCGCCATGACTTTAGATGGAATAATTATGGGTGTTAAACATAGAATTTATGATGTTCATGGAGTACAATTTCATCCAGAAAGTATAAAGACTAAAGATGGTTTAAAAATTTTAAAAAATTTTATTAATTAAATGGAAAAATATTTAAAAAAACTTGAATTAAGTGAAAATTTAACATTACAAGAAAGTATTGATGTTTTTGAAATTTTGATGAATGGAAAAGCAAATGATAATGAAATTTATAATTTTTTAACTCTGCTCTCTAAAAAGGGTGAAGTTTCAACAGAAATAGCAGGTGGTGTCTCAGTGCTTAGAAAAAAAGCGAAAAAAGTTAATGTAGATGACTGCATAGATACTTGTGGAACAGGTGGTGATGGCAAGGATACACTAAACATATCTACAGCCTCTGCATTATTACTTTCAAGTATGGGCATTAAGGTAGCAAAACATGGTAATAAAGCAGTTTCATCAAAATGTGGATCTGCAGATGTTTTGGAAGCATTAAATATAAATATCAACTTAGAGCCCAAAGATATTGAAAATCAAATTAAAAAAAATCATTTTGGATTTATGTTTGCACCTAATTATCATAGCGCTATGAAATATGTGGGTCCAACCAGAAAAAAAATTGGGAAGAGAACAATTTTTAATATGATTGGTCCTTTGAGTAGTCCAGCAAATGTTGAAAAACAAGTTGTAGGAGTTTTTGATAAAAAACTTCTAGATATATTTGCTAATGCTTTAAAAGATTTAAATATTAAATTTGCTTGGATTGTTAATAGCAATGATGGTTTAGATGAAATATCACCGTATGATAAAACTATTGTTAAACAATTAAGAAATGGGGAAATTAACGAAATGATTATTGATCCTAAAGAATTGAAAGTAAATGCCGAAGGTTTCGATAAGATAGTTGGAAATAATGCAAAATATAATTCACAAAAAATTATAGATATATTTAAAGGTAATGATGATGACTTTTCTAAAGCAGTATCATTAAATTCTGCTGCTGGTTTAATAATATCTGAAAGAGAAGATAATTTTAAATATGCTTATGAAAAAGTGAGAGATCATTTGTTATCGGGAAAAACATATTCACATTTAGAAAAATTGAGAAATGTCTGAGAATATATTAGAAAAAATTATTAATAAAAAAAGAAATAAAATTCAAATTTTAAAAAAAGATATTTCAATAAATTCACTAAATGATAAAATTATAAATCTAAAAAATTATATAAATTTTAAAGAAAAAATACTGAATAATATAAATCATGACAAAATCTCTATTATTGCAGAGATTAAAAAAGCCAGCCCTTCAGCTGGTATAATTATTGAAAATTATAATCCTGTTGAAATTGCCGATATATACTTAAAAAATAATGTAACTTGCCTGTCCGTTTTAACTGAAGAGGATTTTTTTTTAGGAAACTTAATTCATATTAGTAAAATTAAACAAAAAATAAATTTACCTATTTTATGTAAAGATTTTTTTGTTGATAAATTTCAAGTCCATCTTTCTAGGAGTTATGGTGCTGATGCTATTTTAATAATTTTAGCTGGTGTTGATGAAAAAACTGCAGATGAATTGTATGAAGAAGCTGAGAAACTTAAAATGTCTGTAATTGTTGAAGTTCACACTGTTGAAGAGGCCAAAAAATCTCTAAAGTACAAAGATGCATTAATAGGGATAAACAATAGGAATTTAAAAACACTAAAAACAGATATAAATACAACTTATGATATTCATAATATTTTAATTAATCATGACGGACCATTGATTTCAGAGAGCGGAATAAAAAACAAAGAAGACATTTTGAAAATAGCCTCAGAAACTAAAATAAAAACATTTCTCATAGGTGAATCGATTTTAAAAAATTTAGAAAATAATAATATTTTTTCTATTTTATAAAAAAAGCGTTGAATTTATTAGGGTTTTAACTCTTGTTTAATTGATAGAACTTTTATAGAACATTTATGTACACAATTTGTTCTATGTTAACTAAAAAACAAAAAAACCTGCTTTTATTTATCAACAAGAAGTTGAGATCTAGTGGTGTATCTCCCTCTTATGAGGAAATGAAGGAATCTTTAAATCTTAAGTCTAAATCGGGAATTCATAGATTAATTAGTGCTTTAGAAGAAAGAGGCTTTATTAAAAGATTGGCTCATAAAGCAAGAGCTTTAGAAGTCATCAAGTTACCTGAAACGGCTTCAGCAAATGATATTTACAATAGTTTTTCACCAAGTGTAATTAGAGGTGGGCTTGATGAAAGTTCAAATCGAAATAATTCAGATGAAAATGAAATACCTGTATTAGGTAAAATTGCTGCGGGCACACCTGTTGAAGCAATTCAAAACGAAGTTTCTAGAATACCCTTGCCTTCCAATATTGAGAAAAACGGAGAATTCTTTGGACTTAAAGTACAAGGAGATTCAATGATTGAGGCTGGAATAAATGATGGTGATACAGTAATTGTGAAAAAAGCTGATACTGCTGAAAATGGAAAAATAGTTGTTGCGTTAATTGACGATCATGAAGCAATGCTAAAGAGAATAAGAAGAAAAGGTAAGACCGTAGCTTTAGAAAGTGCAAATAGAAATTACGAAACTAAAATATTTGGTCCAGATAGAGTAAAAGTTCAAGGAATTCTAGTATCTTTATATAGAAACTTTTCCTAAAATAGTCTAAATAAATCTGATGAAAAATGTAGCAACTAGATTTGCTCCGTCGCCAACTGGCCCTTTGCACATTGGAGGAGTGAGAACCGCATTATTCAATTGGCTTTATTCAAAAAATAAAGGTGGTAAATTTTATCTAAGAATAGAAGATACCGACAAAGAAAGGTCTAAAGAGGAATTCAAGAATCAAATAATTAATTCCTTAAAATGGATAGGAATTTATTATGAAGATAATGAATATATTCAATCTGATAAAATAAACGATCATATAAATGTAGCTAATGAATTGTTAAAAAAAGGTTTGGCTTACAAATGTTATTGTTCTAGTGAAGAAATTGAAGAGCAAAAAAAAAGGGCAAAACAAAAAAAAATACCATATATTTATAATAGAAAATGGAGAGATAAGAGTGAAACTGATGCTATAAAAGGAATTGATCCTGTAATAAGATTCAAAAGTAAAATTGAAGGAAAATCTATCTTAAAAGATTTGGTCCAGGGAAATATAGAAATAGAGAATAATACTATTGAAGACTTTGTTATATTAAGAGCAGATGGATCGCCTACATATAATTTATCAGCATCAGTAGATGATCATTTAATGGGAATAACACATATAATTAGAGGTGATGATCATAAAATAAATACATTCAAACAAATACAGATTTACGAAGCTATGAATTGGAATATACCATTTTTTGCTCACATACCACTAATTCATACTATTGAAGGAAAGAAACTATCAAAAAGAGATAATGCATCAACATTAGATGATTATTCAAAAATTGGAATAATGCCTAATGCTCTTAGAAACTATCTTCTGAGATTAGGATGGTCATACAAAGATAAGGAAATTTTTGATTTAGACGAAAGTATCAAATACTTCAATTTGGAAGGAATTGGGAAATCACCCTCAAAATTAGATATTGATAGAATTTATTCAATGAATGAACATTATATAAAAAATATTGATGAAAATGATCTATTTAATTTTCTAATAACTTATTGTGAAACTTTTCAAGAAAAGATAAATGATTTAGCACAAAAAAAAATTAAAAATTCATTACATTTTTTAAAAAATAAAGCAAAAACTTTGGAAGATATTTACAAGAATTCAAAGTTTTTAATAAATGACAAAGTTCAAATAGAAAAAGAAGATAAAAAACTTTTAGATGAAACAGCTATTAAAATTATTAAATTATTTAGTGATGATATTAATAAACTATCAGATTTTACTAGAGAGACGCTAGAACCAATAATTAATAACCTAATAAAAAATAATAATACAAATTTTAAAGGAGTTGGACAACCACTAAGAATATGCCTTACTGGATCAAAGTTTGGACCGGGTATATATGATATATTATGTGCACTTGGTAAAGAGGAAGTTTCTAAAAGATTATCTCAAATAAGATAATAAAACATTGGAAGCTTCATTACTTGAAGAGGTGTTCGATCTTAATTGCTTGATAGTTTTATTAACTTGTTTTAATTGTTCATTTATAAGTTCAGGTTTTTTTAATAAATAATTAACTGTTTTATATATTTCATCTGAGTTACAATCTTGTTGTAAAAGTTCGGGAATAACCTCTTTATTATTAATAATATTAATCATGTTTGCAAATTTTATATTTAAAAATGATTTAGCTATAAAAAAATTCAAAAAATTCATTTTATAAATTATTATTGAAGGTACACCGTATTTACAAACTTCAAGTGAAACTGTTCCAGATTTAACAATTGCAAAAATAGATTTTTTAATTGTAGTAATTTTTATATTTTCATTTGAAATAAGATCAACATTTTCTAAATTATTTTTTTTAATAATTTCTGATAAATAATTTTTAGAACTCTCAGTTGCATGAAAAATATAATTATAATTAATTCCTTCTTTATTCATTTTTTTAATGAACTCAATAAGTATAGGTACATGTGAATTTAATTCTGACAGTCTGCTACCTGGAAAAATTGAAATAATTTTTCCTTTTAGTAATTGATTAATTTCAATCTTTTCGTTATTTATGTTATCTAATATTGGGTGACCCACAAATGTATTTTTTAGTTTTTCCTTGTCGAAATATTTCTTTTCAAAATCAAATAGTAAAAGAATGTGATCTAAGAATCTTTTCATTTTTTTAACTCTGCCCTCTCTCCATGCCCAAACTTTAGGTGCAATAAAATGAATAGTTTTGATATATGGTTTTTTTAATTTAATTATTCTTGAGACGCGAAGAGTAAAATCAGGACTATCAACACTAAATAAAATATCAGGGTCAAAATCTAAAACTTTATTCACTGTTTGATTTATTTTTTTTCTTATCTTAAATATGTTTAATAATATGTCTGTAAAAGCTATATAAGTAATATCTTTTTGATCAAAAATTGATTTTATACCAATAGATTTTAAATGTTCACCACCTACAGATAAAAATTCAATATCTGGTTTTGATTTTTTTAATTCTTTAATAACCTGCGTTGCTAATTTATCACCAGATGGTTCACCAGTTAAAATAAAAATTCTTTTCATTGAGCAATAACAAACATTTTATATTTATTTGCATATTTAAGGGATTTAGACCTATCTAAAAATATATTTTGATTAGCTTTCATAACTATTCCTTTTATATTAGCCTTTTTACAATCTTTTAAGGTGTCAAACCCTATTGTTGGTAAATCAACACGCAAGTCTTGCTTTGATTTCGGGATTTTTAATAAATAATTTTTAATAGATTTTTTTTTCTTAATAGATCTTAACATATGTTTTGTACCTTTTCTTTTCTCAAAAGATAAAATTTTTTTGTTATTGATTACTAAAGCTTGAACATGATTTAAACTATTTGATCTACTCAATATTTGAGTTCCTTTTTTGATAATTCTCAAATCAGATATATTGGGTCTAATCTTTGTAAAACAACCTTTTTTTAGTGTTAATTCTGGATTATAAGTATTTAATTTAATAACTTTAATTTTATTTTCAGACAAAATCTTTATTAATTCTTTAAGAATAGCTGCGTCACCTAATTTTGAAGCTTTTATGATCCTAGGTATATAGTATACACCTTTAAAATCTAATTTAAGTTTAGATATTCTGGGTTTAATTATATTTCCAGCAAATATAACTTTTTTACATTTTTTTGATTTAATTAAATCTAATATTTTTCCAAATTTTCCTATACTTATAAAATAACAATTTTTATCTTTTTTAAATTTATTATTTTTTGATAAATCAATAATAAAATATTTTAATTTTTTTTTTTTTAAACTTTTTAAAATTTCTAAAGGTAGTTGATTTTCTCCTAAAAATAATCCAATCATTTAATTATCTTTGGAAGTGATATAGGTCTTTTTTTATCAGAATTTATAAAATCTATTATAGTTTTCACATATTTATTTTCTTTTATTTCTGCTTCAATATTATCAATATTGGATCTAAAATTTTGATTTTTAAAAACTAATTCATAGAATTTTTGCAAAGTTTTAATATCATTATTTGATATTTTTGCTCTTCTTAATCCTATTATATTTAGTCCAGCTAAATTATTTCTATTTCCTAAAGAAAGGCCAAAAGGTATTACGTCACTCAACACTCCCGTCATACCTCCAACCATTGCCAATTCACCTATTCTTGAAAATTGGTGAATGGCACAACTTCCTCCAATTATAGCGTTATCATGAATTGATACATGACCACCCACCTGAACATTATTTGCTAGAACTATGTTATTTCCAATATCACAATCATGCGCGATATGACAATAAACCATTAATAAATTATTATTACCAATTTTTGTAACTGCTCCACCCTGTGATGTTCCAGGGTTAATATTTACATACTCCCTAAATTTATTATTATCACCAATGATAATTGAATTTTTTTCACCTTTATATTTTAAATCTTGAGGTTCAGTTCCTATAGAAGTGAAAGGAAAAATTTCATTATTTTTTCCAAATTTAGTGTTTCCTACTATATTTACATGTGAATGTAACTTAGTGTTTGATCCCAATTCAACATCTGGGCCTATTGTACAATATGGACCTATTTCCACGTTTTCTGAAATTTTAGATTTTTTATTTACAATTGCTGTATGATGTATCACTAATAATTGATAACAAATTATTAATTAAATACTTATCAAGAATTACTACTATTTATTTCTTTCTATCCACAATAGTTGCAGCCCATTGTGCATCTGCCATTTTTTTTTCCCTGCACGTAAGCTTCACCCTTATATTTCCATACTCTTCCATGGGATCTTATAGCCTCAATATTTAATTCTAATTTACAATCTGGCACAACTGGGTTCCTAAATCTAGCTTTTTCAATAGTCATTAAAAAAACTAATTTATTTTCATATGTAGATTTATCTATACCTGCAGCAGTTAAGGCTGCTGCAGCCTGACCAAAAGCCTCAACAATTAATACACCGGGCATAACTGGTTCATTTGGAAAATGTCCTTGAACAAAAAAACTATCCTTTCTTACATTTACTATTGCTGTCGCTGACTTAAGTTTTTTTATATTTATTAATTCATCAACTAAAAGCATTGGTTCTCTATGTGGAAGTAAATCTTCAATTTGTTTTTTATTAAGTTTATCTGTCATTTAATTATCTTTATTTTCTTTTAAAAATTTTTTTAATTCTTTTGCAGGATAACCCATCACTCTTGTGTTGTCTGGAATATTTTTGATTACACCGCTACCACCGCCAATATTAACATTATTACCAATTTTAATATGTCCAGAAATACCAGCTTGTCCACCTATTAAAACTTTATTACCTAACCTAGAACTTCCTGCAAAACCAACTTGGGCTGTAATAACACAATTTTTTCCTATTGAAACATTATGAGCTATATGAACTTGATTATCTAAAAATGTATTTTTTCCAATCACAGTATTCGAAATTGAACCTCTATCTATTGTATTATTGCTACCTATTTCGACATTATCTTCGATCAGCACAATACCAACGTGGGGATATCTTAAATTAATATTTTCATCAGGAAAAAAACCAAATCCTTTTTTTCCTATAATTGCCCCATCAAGTATTCTTACATTATTGCCAATTATTGAATATTTTATAATAACATTGCTTCCAATATTACAATTAGAACCAATAACAACATTAGATTCTATAATCGTATTATGACCAATAATTGAATTATTTCCTATTTGAACATTTTTTCCTAATAAAACATTTTTTCCAAATTTAATTTTTTTGTATTTTTTTTTATTCGCACTAATTAAATTAAAATCTACATTATCATTTAACGAATTTGGATAAAAAAGTTCAGTAATTTCAGCAACAGCTTTAAAAACATTTTCCACAACGATTGGTTTACAAAAATTTTTTATGAATTTTAGATTTTTTTCTTGTGTGATAATAAATTTAGCTTTTGATTTTTTTAGAACGTCTAAATATTTGAGTGAATTAAAAAAAGATATATCATCAACATTAGCATTATTTAAATCTTTAATGTTATCAATATTGCAATCTTTGGTGGGATTAATTGCTTTTATTTTTTTACATATATCAAAAATTTTTAATTTATTTTTTTTTTTGAAAAAAAAGCTACTGTGTTTCATTTATCAATTTTTTCTTATTAGTTTCTTCATTTACTAAATCTAAAATATTTTTCGTTATATCTAAAGTCTTAATACCAACAAGGACATTTTTTTTTTCAATTACTAAATTAATATTTTTATCTTCTACATAACTTGTAATTATAGGATTAATTATTTTTAGCATTTTTGTGGTATACTTTTGTTTTTCATTTATTAACATTTTTTTTAAATTTCTGTTCTCTTCATTGTATTTTTTTACTAATTTGTTAAGCTCAACTATTTTTAAGTTAAATTCTTCCTCTTTAATCAATTTCTTTTGATTCTTAAGTTGTTGCTCTTTTTCTTTTATCTGTTTTTGTTTAATTAATATTTGAGTTTTATTATCATTTTCAATATTTTTTATTAGTGATTTGTAATGAATTCCCAATATTGAATTATCTATAATATATTGAATGTCCAAATAAACAATCTTGTCATCGGCATTTACGTTTGCAAATAAATAAAAAAAAAAAAATATTACAAATTTTTTCATTAAAAAGAAGTTCCTATTTGAAATCTAAATTTTTCAGTTACATCGGTTTCAGCTTCAGATATTGGAAGTGCATATGAAAATGTTAAAGGTCCAATTCCAGTAAACCAATTTACAGCTATTCCAGTTGATGACCTTATTTTGTTTGAGTCTAAAGTATTATCATAATCAACCTCCCATACATTTGCTAAATCTATAAAAAAATTAAAATCTATACTTTCATTTTCAAAAATAAGATTCGGTAGTGTTGAATTAAAATTTAATGCTGTCGCATAATTTCCACCTATATATTGAGTTCCATCTCTTGGTCCAATTTTTCCACTTTCAAATCCTCTCAATCTTCTCCCTGGAACATAAACTCTTTTTGAAACCCTAACATTATCTTCTAAAGAATTTATTGATTTCATAAAAAGTTTAGCAGATAAGATTAGATCTTCATTTATAGAATGATACTTAGAAGCTATAAATGAATTCTCAATTGAAACATCATCTGAATATATTGGCAATGTTTGTGAAAAATTGCTTATATAACCTGTTGTTGGTTGAAAATTTTGATCTAATTTATTTAATGAAATAGAGTAATTAAGTAAATTTTCAAAATAGTTACCTTCTTGTTTTTTTAAAATGTCATTTGCTGTAGATGAGGTTTCTAGATCTTCATAAAAGTTTGAAATTTCGAGATTTATGAATAAATCTTTATACTGTTCAAATTCAGTTCCTAATGTTAGGCCTGTCCGGTTTGTTTTATAACCACTTGATGTCATAAAATCATTAGTTGAGCTTTCTACCTCAACTTTGATTGTTTTATCTGAGTTATTATAATTTGGATTTACTACTGAAAATTTTCCTTTTAAAGAGTCATCTGTTATGACAAAATTTGTATCTAATTTTATACCTAGACCAAGATAATTATTTTCTTTTATACCAGCAGTTAAAGAAGAACCTGTTGTTCCAGTTCCTGCACCAGCAAATATTTCTCCAGTGGGCTTTTCTTCAACAGTCAAATCAATTACTTTATTTAGATCATTAATATCTTTGGTTTTAAAATTGACTGATTTAAAAATATTTTTAGCTTTTAAATTTTGAATGGATTTATTGAATAAAATTTCATTATAAGGATCTCCTTCGTCTACAATTAAAGAATTTCTAATAACTTTTTCATCGGTTATATAATTTCCAAGAATATTTATTCTTTTTACAAAAAATTTTTCCAAAGTGTCAAAATTAATCTTTATATCAATTTTATTATTATCTTTAACGACTTCTGTAAATTTTGCATTTAAAAACACAAAATCGTTAACAAGAGTGAAATCATTTATTTCATCGATTAAGTTGTTTAATTCTTTCTTAGAATAAGTTTTGCCTTTTAATTTTGTAAATTTATTATTAAATTCTTTTAAATTTTCAATAGGAAGATTACCCTCGTCTTCATAAAATATATTGTCAAAATAATATTTATTGCCAGCATTTATATTAAAAATAAGTTCAAACTGATTATTCTCGGTAATAACTGCTGTTGTTGATTTAATTGTAGAATTAAAATATCCCCTGTTTTTATAAAATTTTGATAATCTTGATACGTCTAGATTTATTCTATTTTGATCTAAAAATTTATTTCTTGTTATAAATTTCCAAAATTTTGACTCTTCAGATATGATAATATTTCTTAATGTGCTATCTTTAAATATTTTTTGTCCTATAAAATTTATTTTGTTTATTTTTGCTATTTCTCCTAGTTTAAAATTATAGATCAAATTAACACTATTATTTTTTTTATTTTCAACTTTTGTTTCTAATTTTACAAAATAATAACCATATGATTTTAAAATATTTTTTAATAATTGTATTTGATCATTTACTTGATTTTCTACAAAGGGATACTTTTCCACTTTTATAGTAATATTATTAAGATTTTCTAAGATATTTTTATCCTTAATTCCATTAATCACGACTTTCTGAATTATTGGATTTTCTTCAACTAAAATATTAATATTTCCTTTAATGTTATTTATCGTAACTTTTGAAAAATAATTTGTAAAATATAATTGCTTTAATGCATTATTGAGACTTTCTTGACTAATTGGATCTCCTATTTTTAAATCAGAAAACATAATTACTGTTTCATCAGATACCCTATTATTTCCATTAATTAGTATTTTTTTTATATCTTGAGCTAATAGAATAGACTGATTAAAAAGAGTAAAAAAAATAATTATTAAAATATATTTTAAGTTTAAATTTAGAATTTTTTTAATCATATTTACTTAACTTTAAATTAAGATATTTCTTTGTAATATTTACCATATTTTTAATATCAAAGATATTTTTTGGTTTAAGTTTATAATATTTCTTAAAAAAAGGACTTTTTATTAGCTTTAATAAATATTTCTCAATATAAAAATATTTAATGTTACTGTTTAGGTAATTTTTAACAAGTTCATCATTTAAAGTAACTAAAATAGTTTCAAAATATGAATCCTTTTCAGGTATTGTCTTAATTAAATTTAATAAAGGAAATTTAACAAAATCAGGATTAATTAGTTTTATATTATTCAGTTTCTTTAAATCATTTTGTATATAAATTTTCTTAATATTTTTTCTATAAGCATCAAGAGCATAAGCAATTGGAACTGTCATTTTTGTATTGTGAGCTAACATTTTTATTATTTCACCTTTAAAAAAAACAATTGCATGTATAAAGGACGTAGGATGAATTAGAATTGAAATTTGATCATTTTTTAAATTAAAAATTTTTTTTGCTTCAATGAATTCAAAAACTTTATTCATCATTGTAGCTGAGTCTACAGATATTTTTTTTCCCATCCTCCAATTAGGATGTTTAATTACATCTTTAATTTTTATATCATCAGATTTCTTTATATTTTGGTTTAAAAAAGGTCCCCCAGAAGCAGTCAAAATAATTCTACTTAAATTTTTATTATTTTCATTTTTAATTAATTGAAAAATTGAAAAATGCTCAGAGTCAATAGGTATAAAATTTGTTTTATGTTGATTTAATTTTTTTTTAATTATTGGCCATCCGGTAATAATGGACTCTTTATTTGCAATTAGTATATTTTTTGTTAAAGGGATTGATTGAATTGTTGGCTCTAAACCACTTATGCCAGAAATTGAATTAATACAATAATCAACTTTTTTTTTTACAATTTTTTTTAGGAATGAAATTCCTAGATGTAAATTAATTTTTTTTTTTTTAAATAAATCTTTATACTTTATATAGTTATTGTAATTTTCAATAATAACGTTTTTTACTCTATAACGAACAGCTTGCTTGTATAAAATTTTAATATTGTTATTTGAAGTTAAAACAAGAACTCTAAATTTCTTATTATTTTTGATTACATCTAAGGTGGATTGACCAATCGAACCCGTAGAGCCCAAAATGATAATTTTTTTAATCATAATATTTTAAATAAAAAAATAGATAATGGTAAGGCTAATAAAAGTCCATCAATTCGATCCAATAAACCACCATGTCCAGGCAAAACTGCTCCTGTATCTTTCATATTAGCTTTTCTTTTAAATAAAGAAATTAATAAGTCTCCAGCTTGTGATAAAATGCTTATTAAAATTATATATAATATTAAAAATTCATTACTAAAAATTTGATTAAAGATTACAAAACCAAAGATTAAACTAAATATAAAAGATCCAATCATTCCAGAGTATGTTTTATTTGGGCTTACAATTGACAACTTTTTACCTTTAAATATTTTTCCAAATATAAAACCACCTATATCTGTGGCTATACATACTGTTAGTATTAAAAATAAAATATTTTTTTCTATTTCTAAATTATTTTGAAAAGGTATCCATATTTGCAATAAAAAATTAAGCAAATACAGCAAAACTAGAATATTTAAAATATATATTTTTAAAATTTTTTTTTTAAAAATTTTTTTTAGTATATTCTGTAATTCATAAAAGGACTGAAAATAAATAAAAATAAGTGATAAAAATAGTATTATTTTATTGTTAATTATTATTAAAAGTAAAATTAATAATATTAATGAAGTTAGTATTCTTTTACTTAGTTCTTTCACTTAAGCCACCAAATTTTCTTTCAATTTTTTTATAATTTTCAATAATTTTGTAGAAATCATTTTTTGAAAAATCAGGCCACATTTTTTTAACAAAAAAAATTTCTGAGTAAATAATCTGCCATGTTAAAAAGTTACTAATACGTTTAGTATTACCAGTTCTAATCAAAATTTCTGGTTCTGGCACATCATGAGTATATAAAAATTTATTTATATTTTTTTCATTGATCTTTAAATTATTTTTATTTAAAGAATTAATAGCTTTTATAATTTCTTGTCTTGAACCATAATTCAAGGCCATATTAATTTGAATTTTATTATTAGTTTTTGATAATGATGAAATTTTTTTTAATTTATTTTTAAGTATATTTGGAAACGGTGAGATATCACCAATCACATTTATCTTAATATTTTTTTTTAATAAATTTGATATTTCTTTATCAATATATTTATTTAATAATCTTATTAAATAATTTACTTCTTTTACTGGTCTTTTCCAATTTTCTGTAGAAAAAACAAATAAGGTTAAATACTTAATTTTTTTGTAAACGGCAGCTTCAATAATTTTTTCAACTGTTTCAAGACCTTTTTTATGTCCATAATTTCTTGATTTTTTTTTTTTTAATCCCCATCTGCCATTACCGTCCATGATTATAGCCACATGTTCAGGAAAAGTCATATTGTCATTATTTCTTTTTCTTTTGTAGAAACTTTATCATCAATTATTTGTATATTCTTATCAGTATACTCTTGTATAATTTTTTGAAATTTCTTCTCTTCATCTTCAGAAATATCTTTATTTTTTAAATTTTTTTTTAGCTCATCATTGCCTTCTCTTCTGATATTTCTTATTGAAACTTTACACTTCTCACCCATAGATTTTACTATTTTTTTCATTTCAATTCGTCTTTCTTCACTTAAATCTGGCACGGGTAATCTAATAAGTTGTCCGTCAATTTGTGGATTCATTCCTAATTCTGATTTCTTTATAGCTAAGTCTATCATAGAAACATTATTTAAATCCCATACTTGAATATTTATTGTTCTGGGTTCAGGAGTAGTTATGGTGCCTAATTGGTTTATTGGCATTTTTTGCCCGTAAACATCAACTTTAATTAAATCAAGCATACTTGCATTGGCTCTTCCTGTCCTTAGTGAGTTTAATTCTTTTGTAAAAACGTCAATTGTTTTAGACATTTTTGTTTTATATGAGTTGTCATCAAACATTATTCACCAATTTTAAATCTTACAAATTCTTTAATTTTAAGGTTTGGAATATTTAATTCATCAATTATTTCTTTAACTTTTTTTTTCGGTTCCATAACCCAATCTTGAGTTAACAAACTACTCTCTTCTTTGAACTTGTTTATCTTACCTAAACTTATTTTTTTTGCAATTTCATCAGGTTTTCCAGAGTTTTTTAACTCTTCAGAAATTAATTCTTGCTCTTTTTCTATAATATCTTTTTTGATTTCATCTTTACTTATGGCTAACGGATTTGATGCAGCAACATGCATAGATATTTGTTTACCAAAAATATCAACTTTTTCATTTATATCGCTTGTTTCTATAGATACGACTACTCCTAATTTTGATACATTGTCCTTTATTATTGAGTGTTGATAAATATAGTTTGAGGTATTTTCATTTTCTATAGTTTTAATTTTACCTATAGTAATTTTTTCACCAATTTTAGCTATCAAAGATACCAAATTATCTTCAACTGTTTTGCCATCAGACATTTTAAAAAGATTAAATTTTTCAATATTTGAAGAACATTTATAATTAATTTCACCAAGCTCTTTTGCAAATATTATAAAATCTTCATTTTTAGCCACAAAATCCGTTTCACAATTAATTTCAATTAAAGAAGTTTTTTTATTATTTCCACTTATAACTATAACGCCTTCCTTTGCATCTCTTGACATTTTTTTTGAGGCTTTTGCAATTCCTTTTACTCTTAATATTTCAGCAGCTTTTTCTAAATCTCCATTTGACTCTTTTAACGCAGCATTACAATCTTTAAATCCAGCACCAGTTGATTGTCTTAGTTCTTTTACTTTTTTAATATCGCTCATGATGTTGATATTTATTAATTAATTTAATTTTTTATCTGGAATTATTTGTTTTGAATCTATTGTTTTATTTTCTAATTTTTTTTCACTTGAATTATCTTGATCAGAAATAATTTTTAAATTTTTTTTAGCATCATTAATTGTATCTTTCATTAAATTACAATACAAATCAATTGATCTTCTAGCATCATCATTTCCTGGGATCGGAAAATCAATACCTTCAGGATTTGAATTTGTATCAAGTATAGCTATTATTGGAATTCCTAATTTTATAGACTCTTTAATTGCGAGAGACTCATAATTTGTATCAATTATAAAAACTAAATCAGGAATTTTTTTCATATCCATAATTCCTCCCAGTGATCTTTGTAACTTATCACGTTGAACACTCATTTTGAGTAATTCTTTTTTTGTAAATCCTCTATTTTCACTTGATAAATATATATTAATTTTATTTAATTTTTTTATTGAGTTAGAGATGGTGCCCCAGTTAGTTAGCATTCCTCCTAGCCATCTATAGTTTACAAAATATTGATCTGTTTCTCTTGCAAGATTTGCAACAGCTTCGGAAGCTTGTTTTTTTGTGGATATAAATAATATTTTACCACCCGCTGAGATAGTCTTATGAACTTTTTCTAATGCTGTATTTGTCAATTCAAGGGTTTGGGTAAGATCAATTATATGAATTGAATCCCTTTTTCCAAATATATATTTTTTCATTTTAGGGTTCCATCTAAGGGTTTTATGGCCCAAATGAACTCCCGCCTCTAATAATTGTTCGATTGTTATTTTAGGTATCTTCATGTTTATTCCCGGTTGTGCCACCACAATTATTGCCCATAAGGGACCGGAGGTATAAAACCACTAATTGTGTGCGTGTTAATTTGATGAATAGATACTATCTATTTAAAAAAAGACAACCTTTTTTTTATTCAATTAATACATTTTCTGCTAAATTTAAGGTATTTAAAAGTTGATTATTAATTTTTCTTTTAGATTTAAGAGAAAAAATATGTATTTCATTATTTTTATCAACAACTATTTTTACCTCTGTTTCTCCATTATTTTTATCTAATTTTTTTAACTTCTTCAAATCATGGATATCATTAAACTTAAAAGTTATTTTTTTAATAGGCTTATTTATAATTTCCTTTAAAGAAATAATTTTTTTTACATTAATCCTTTTTTGAGTTTTAGTTTCATCCGAATAATTTTTTATTAAGGTTATCATTACAGACTGACCTTCGATTAATTTATCTCTATTTAACTCAAAAACATCAGAAAAAATAAATAATTCAAACACATTTGATAAGTCAGAAAATTTAATTATTCCATAAGAAGCACCTTTTTGGGTTTTTTTTTCTTGTACTTTTAAAATTGTGCAAGCAATATTTGAACTCAAAATATCGTTGTTAACTTCAAAATCGTTAAAACTTGTTATATTATATTGTTTAAAAATTGACTTATATTGATTTAATGGATGATCAGAAATATAAAAGCCCAAAGTTTCAAACTCTTTAGTAAGTTTTCTATCTAGATTCCAATCATCAACATTTTCAAAAATGTTTTCATTTTCAGTTTCATTTTCCTCAAATAAATTAATTTGATTTAATAATCTATTTTCATGAATATTCTTAGATTTTAGAATTAAATTTGGTACAGAATTAAATAAAGATTTCCTGTTATTATTAAATCGGTCAAAACTTCCAGCTTGAACTAGTCCTTCTAATTGAAGTTTGTTAATATCTTTGGGATTTACTCTCTTGATGAAATCGGATAAATTTTTAAATTCACCATTAATTTTTCTTTCTTTTACCACATTTGATATAGCTTCATAGCCTACATTTTTAATTGCTCCTAACGCATAATAAAAATTTTCACCATCTGATGAAAAATCAGCAAATGATTTATTTATATCAGGTCTAATAATATTAATATTAAGTCTTTTTAATTCTTCATAAAATTCACTTAATTTTTTCTGATTTGATAATTCCATTGACATAGATGCTACAAAAAACTCGTGAGGATAATGAGTTTTTAAGAATGCAGTTTGGTAAGCAATCACTGCATATGCAGCTGCGTGACTTTTGTTAAATCCATATTCTGCAAAGGGTTCAATTTTTAAAAATATTCCTGCGGCTATATCTTTACTAATTCCTTTTTTATATGCTCCCTCTACAAATCTTTGCTTTTGTTTTTCCAATTCAGCTCTCTTTTTTTTACCCATTGCTCTTCTTAAAATATCTGCCTCTCCTGGTGTAAATCCAGAGAGAACTTGTGCTATTTGCATTACTTGCTCTTGATAAATTATTACTCCATAAGTTGGTTTTAATATTTGTTCTAATTTTGGGTGCAAATAGTCAGGTGTCCTTTTGCCATTTTTACATTCATTATAAATAGGTATGTTGCTCATTGGTCCAGGCCTATATAGAGCTACTAAAGCAATAATATCTTCTAACCTATTAGGTTTCATATTTATTAAAGCATCTTTCATTCCTGAGCTCTCAAGTTGAAATAAGCCTACGGTTTTACCACTTGATAATAATTCATAAACCTTCTGATCATCATAATCTATTTTTTCAATATTAAATTTAGTTTTATTTTCGTTTATGAGTTTTTGTGCTTTATCAATTACAGTAAGAGTTTTTAATCCAAGAAAATCAAATTTTATTAAACCTGCATTTTCAGCTGAATACATGTCAAACTGTGTTGATGGTAATAATAATTCTGCAGAATTATCTTTGTATAATGGTACTGTGTCTGTTAATTTTTTGTCAGCTATAACAACTCCTGCGGCATGAGTTGCAACATTTCGATTTAAGCCCTCTAATTTAAGAGAAAGATTAATTAAACGATCAACTCTTTTATCTTCTTTAATTAATTTTTGGAGTCTGGGTTCAACATTTATACATTCTTGCAAAGTCATTGGTCTTGATGGATCAAATGGGATCATTTTACAAATACTATCAATAAAACCATAGGGCAATCCAAGCACTCTCCCAACATCTCTAATGACCATTCTTGCTTTAAGTTTACCAAAAGTAATTATATGAGCTACGCTATCCTTATATTTTGTGTTTAAGTACTCAAAGACTAAATCTCTTTTTTCCTCACAAAAATCTATATCAAAGTCAGGCATTGAAATTCTATCTGGATTTAAAAAACGCTCAAAAATCAAATTAAATTTTATTGGATCTATATCTGTTATAGATAAACACCAAGCAACTAAAGAACCAGCTCCAGATCCTCTACCTGGTCCAACTGGTATTTTATTTTGTTTAGCCCACTTAATGTAGTCTGATACAATTAAAAAATACCCTGCATAATTCATTTGAATTATAATACTAATCTCATGATCTAACCTACTTTTGTATTTTAAATATTTTTCATCATTTTCAATAAATGAGGAATCTATTTCAAAAACCAATTTAAATTTTTCTTTAAGCCCTTCAACAGATAAATATCTCAATATATCATTTGGATCTTTTTCAGACGGTGAAATACTTGGCAAAATGGGCTTGGAGAAATTGGGCTTGAAATAACATCTATATGGTAAATTAAAATTATTTTCTAATGCCTCAGGTAAATCACTAAAAAGCTCAATCATCTCCTCAGATGATTTAAAATAATGTTGATTTGTAAGTTTTATTCTATTTAAGTCATTCACATATGTTTTTTCACCAATACACATTAATGCATCATGTGCTTCAAACATATTTTTATCTAAATAATAAACCTCATTCGAAGCAATAATTGGTAATTCTAGTTTTTCTGAAATTTTAAGATTAAAACTTTCAAAATCTTTCTCGTTAATATCATTATGTCTTTGAATTTCTATGTAGATATTATCTTCAAATTTTTTTTTTAATTTAATTAATATTTCTTCAATTTCATTAAATAAACCTTTGTTAAAAAGTGAACCAAAAAAACATCTAATTGATCCTGTTAAAACTATAATGCCATCTGAATTATTTACTAAATCATCTATTTCACAATGTGGAGCAGCAGTTTCAGAATTTTCTAAATAAGATTTTGATGAAAGTTTAATAATATTTTTATATCCATCATAATTTTTAGCTATTATAGGTATCAGGCCAATAAATTCCTTATATTTAAATAATATCTGCGTTCCAATAATAGGCTGTGTACCTACTGATGATAGATTTTCTGAAAATTCTAATGCACCCGACAAATTATATGTATCCGACAAACCTGCTGATTTTATTTTATTTTTTTTACAGAAATCTTTTAATTGATCAATTTTTATAGCTCCTTCGCAGATGGAATATTGAGTGTGTATTTTAAATTGATTAAATGTTTTATTAAATGATTCTTTCATTGATGATGCTTATCTTACCACCAATCATTTTAATTTTACAATCTGCCATATTTGCAAAATATCTATTGTGGGTTGCAAAAATTATAATTCTATTTTTTTCTTTTAGACTAAATATTATTTTAAATATCTGTTTAGCATTTTCAAAGTCTAAACTACCGGTTGGTTCATCGGCTAAAATAATATTTGGCTCATTAATTAGAGCTCTAGCAATCGCTATTCTTTGATTTTCTCCACCTGAAAGCTCAGATGGATAATGATTTAATCTTGAGGTTAAATTAAATTTATTTATCAATTTTTTCGCTAATTCTTTTGATTTTATTTTATTGTTAGAAATTAACAAATTTGGCAATATTACATTTTCTAGTGCTGTAAAATCGGGTAATAAATTTTTGTCTTGATAAATAATACCAATATTTTTTGATCGTATATTGTCATTCTCTATTGAACTATTTGTGTCAATTTTCTTTTTATTAAATTCAATAAAACCTGATGAAGGAGTATCAATTAATGACAATAAATTTAACAATGTTGATTTACCAGATCCTGAAGGTCCCATAATAGAATATACTTTTCCTGCTTCAAATTTAAAATTTATATTATTTAAAACGCTAAGAGTTTTATTTTTTTTATACTTCTTTGATAAATTATTTAATTTTAAAAAATTACTCATATTTTAAAGTTTGTATTGTGTCTAATTTTGCTGCTCTAGAAGCTGGATAAATTGATACAATAGAGGTTGTAATTATTGAACATAATGTAATTAATATAATTGAATTTACGTTTATTTCAGATGGAAGAGTACTTAAAAAGTAAATTTCTTCTGGAAATAACATTATATCAAAAGTATTAGAAATAAATTTCCTAATATCTTCAATATAATATGAAAACAAAGTCCCTAATAAAATACCAAATAAAGTTGCTGAAGTTCCAATAATAAATCCTACAAAAAAGAAAATTTTTTTTATTGATATATTTGTTACTCCAATAGATTTTAAAATTCCTATATCCCTTGTTTTATTTTTAACTAAAATAGTCAAACCGGAAATAATATTAAATGCAGCTACAATTATTATTAAAGATAAGATTATAAACATTACATTTCTTTCTACTTTTAAAGCTGAAAATAATGACTCATTTAAATCTGCCCATGTGTAAACATATGCATCAGGAAATAAATCTATTAAATTTTTTTTGTGATATTCAATTTTTTTTGGATCTTTAAAATAATACTCTGTAAATCTTTTGTTTTTATTTTTATCAAAAAAATCTTCTAATGTATTAAGATTGATATATGCTACATTCTCATTAAATTCGCCAATCCCACTATCAAATATTGAAATTACCTCAAATTTATCTTGTCTTGGAAAAGACCCAACAATTGTTTGAACACCAGATGGTGACATTATTGTTATTTGATCACCAATATCTATATTAAGTAAAAAGCTTAAATCTTTTCCAATTGAAATTGAATTTTTTTTTAAATCTGTTGATCCAAAATATTTTTGATTATTTGTTATTTCTAGTGTCTTAAAATCATTTTTTAAATATCCCTTTAAAAGGATGCCTTTTGTGTTTTGTTTTGAAAGAATTACTGCTTCTCCATCATTTGAAAAAATAACTTTCGCAAAGTCTTTATCAGTCATAAATACTAAAGGCTTGTCATAAGGTTTTACAACAGCATGTGCATTAAAACCTACAATTTTATTTATTAACTCTGTTCTAAAACCATTCATCACTGACATAACAATTATTAATACAGCTACTCCCAAACCAATACCAATAAAAGAAAAGATAGAGATCACATTTAAAAAGCCATCTTTTTTTCTAGCTTTTAAAAATCTAAATATAATCTCTTTTTCTAGTTGTGAAATCAATTTTGCTTAGCTTTTATTATTTGTGAAGCTATATCTTCAACTTTTAACTTTTGAGTTTCTCCATCAACTTCTTTAAACTCATATAAATTTCCTTCAGATTTGCTTCCGATTATCAATTGATATGGAAGTCCGATTAAATTAAATTTTTTTATTTTAGCTGAGATATTTTCGTCTGTATCATCAATGATTGTCTCTATATTTTTTGATTTTAGAAATTCATGTACTTTAATAGACTTTTCTAAATTAGATTTATCATTTTTATTTATCATAGGAATAATCGCACAATCATAAGGTGTTACTGACATAGGCCATTTCATAATACCGTCTTTATCGTTATATTTTGCCTCAATTATGGCACCAACAAGTCTAGAAACTCCTATTCCATATGATCCCATTTTAACAAATTCTTTTTTTCCATTAAAATCAACAGCAGCATTCATCGGTTTTGAATATTTATCTCCAAAATAAAATATGTGACCAACTTCAATACCTTTAGTGTTTACTCTAAATTCTTCTGGGACAGATTTTTCAAATTCATCTTTATTAAATTTTTCGTCTGTTACAGAATAAAATTTTTCATATTGTTTTCTCAATAAACTTAAAGAGACTTTATCAAGAATTGTTTTCGAACTATCTACATCAAAAATTCTTTTATCTGTATAAATTTTACTTTCACCAGTATCAGCAAGAATAATAAATTCATGTGATAAATTTCCTCCTATAGGTCCAGTATCAGCAGCCATAGGAATTGCGGATAAATTTAGTCTCTTAAAAGTTTTTAAATATGAAAGAAAAAATTTATTGTACGAAAATATTGCATCATCATCTGTTAAATCAAAAGAGTAAGCATCCTTCATATAAAATTCTCTACATCTCATAATTCCAAATCTTGGTCTTAACTCATCTCTAAATTTCCATTGAATATGGTATAATAATTGAGGTAAAGATTTATATGATTTAAAGGAAGATCTAAAAATTTCTGTCACAAGTTCCTCATTAGTTGGACCATATAACATTTCTCTATTTTGACGATCCTTAATTCTCAACATTTCTTCACCATAATCTTCATATCGTCCACTTTCCTTCCAAATTTCGGATGATTGAATTGTGGGCATTAATATTTCTTGAACACCAACACGGTCTTGTTCTTCTCTAACTATTTGTTCTATTTTTTTCATGACTTTAAATCCAAGCGGTAACCAAGAATAAATTCCAGCAGAGGACTGTTTAATCATGCCTACTCTTAACATTAACTGGTGTGATTTAATTTTAGCCTCAGATGGATTATTTTTTAGTATCGGAATAAATGATTTTGAAAAAAACATTAATTTAAAAAGTTACGTAAATTTAAAATTTCATTAATTACTAATAGATATATAACTATAAAAATAACAGACGTAATTAAAGTACAATAAATTATTTTTTTAGTTATTTTTGGATTTTCTGGGGCCCCAGGGTCAACTCCTTCTATATTTCCCTTTTTTTCACGATTGACATCTATAGGTAGAATGGCAAAAAAAACTATCCACCACAAGCACACATAAACAACTATTGAGCCTGTAATACTCAATTAAATCCTCACTAAATTTATATTTGTGTATGGTCTTTTTCCTAATTTTTCTTTTGTATACTTTCTACAAGTTATTTTAAGAGCATCGATTAAATTTGATTCTTGTTTTTTATTATTTAAAGAAAAAGTTTTTGCCGTTTTTTCAATTTCTTCTTCAAGATTAAATGTGAATTCATCTTTTTCGTATATTGGCAAACCTCTAAAAGTTAATAAAGGTTTGTTATGAATATTACCATTTGGAGTGATGACTAATGTTGCTTCTATTAATCCGTTGGTAGATAAATTTTTTCTCTCTTTGATAGATTGAGCATCTTCTTCAACACTTATAGTACCATCTACGTAAAGTCTTCCACTTGGAGCTTTATCATATACTTCAGGTTTATCACCTGGATAAATTCTAACTATATCACCATTTTCTACTCTAACAGGATGTGGGACTTGCATTTCTTTAGCAAAATTTATGTGTTCAATCATATGTCTATGTTCACCATGAACAGGTATGACTGATCTTGGTTTTATCCAGTCATACATATCCTTTAAGTCTTCTCTGTTTGGATGTCCTGATACATGAATGAATTCACTATCTTCTGAAATTACTTCTATACCCTCTCTAACTAATTGATTGTGAAGTTTATATAATTTTTTTTCATTACCTGGAATAATTTTTGAAGAAAATATAACCGCATCGCCTCTCTCAAGAAAAACATCTGGATGTGTATAATTTGAAATTCGGTTCATTGCACCCATTGGCTCTCCTTGGCTTCCAGTACATAAATAAACAATTTTTTCTCTAGAGATATTTTTTGCATCTCTTGCATCAAGTGGTTCAATAACATTTTGCAAGTAACCACATTGCCTAGCAGCTTTATAAATTCTGTGCATTGAACGGCCGACCAAAGCAATTTGCCTACCTGTTTTTTCAGCACAATAAAAGGCTGACTCCATCCTTGCTACATTTGAAGCGAAAGATGTAATAATTATTCTTTTCTCTAATCTTTCCATTATCTTTAGCATATTTTTTCTTACATCAAGTTCAGATCCTGCTCTTCCAGCACTAAATACATTTGTTGAGTCACATATCATTGTCAAAACACCTTCTTCACCAATTTCCTTTAATCTTTTTGAATTCATATTGTCTCCAGTTAATGGATCTGGATCACACTTCCAATCACCAGTGTGTAATATATTCCCAACAGGTGTTTCGATCTTTAGTCCATTAGGTTCTAGTATAGAATGTGTTAATGTAACAAATTCTATTTTAAAAGGACTTAAATCTACAATGCTATTTAATTGAACTACTTCTAAATATTCTGTTACATCAATTTTTTTTTCCTTAAATTTTTCTGAAATTAAAACTGATGTAAATGGAGTAGCAAATATTTTACATTTTAATTTTGGCCATATATGAGCAATAGCACCAATATGATCTTCATGTGCATGAGTTAGAACAATACCTAATAAGTCATCTTTTTTATCAACAATAAATCCAGGGTCAGGATATATTAAGTCAACTCCAGGAATTGCATCATCTGCAAAAGTAACCCCTATATCAACAATTATCCATTTTCTATTATCTGGATTTCCATAGGCAAATAAATTCATATTCATCCCTATTTCTCCAGATCCACCTAAAGGGCAAAAAATTAACTCTTCTTTCATCTATTTAAATACATAGCTGCCTTTAAAACTCCATCAGTAGTTAAATTAGATTTGATTTTTACCTTTAGTTTTAAAGAATTTTTGAACATTTTTGCTAGTCCACCAGTAAATATTATTTTATATTTTTTTTTGGTTTGTTTAATAATGGAATGAATTATATTGTCAATCAGACCAGTATAACCGAAGAAAAATCCTGAATTAATTGCACTTATGGTATTTTTACCTACAACATTGTTTGATTTTTTAAATTTTACATTAGGTATTAAAGATGCCTTTTTTGATAAATTCTCTAGTGATAGATTTATTCCAGGAGCAATTACCCCTCCGTTATAACTATTTGCTGAGATTACATCGAAATTAGTTGCTGTTCCAAAATCTACAACAATATAATTATTTTTATTGTCAATTACCGATATTGCATTAGCCAGCCTATCAGAACCAATTTGTTTTCTATTAACTTTTATATTTAATAATTTGCTTAAATTAAGATTTTTTAACTCGTTACAATTTGTATTAAAATATAATTTAAAATAATTTTTAATTTTTTTGTAACAGTTAGGAACAACGGAACAGAATAAAATTTGTTTTAATTTGTTATCATATTTTCTCAAAACATTTAAATTTCTTTTTAAATATTTTGAGTCCACTTTATTTGTAGAAAGTCTGATTTTTTTGACAATATTTTTATTTTTGTAAACACAAATTTTTAT
>CACMSB010000006.1 GCA_902616245.1 uncultured Pelagibacteraceae bacterium | reverse complement strand
AGATTGGCTTTTGAAGCCTCCTCTCTTATTTCCTGAGCAACTTTATTTTCAAAGCTTGAGTGTGATTGAACAATATACCAATTTTTCATTATAAATTAACCTTTAATACTAACTCTAAAAAAAATTGCAGGACTTGATCAAGTAAAAGAAAAAATAAAGCTGCTACAATTGCCATTGCTACAACCATCAAAGATCCCTGTATTACTTCTTTGCCAGTTGGCCAGGTTACTTTAAAGGCTTCCTGTTTTACATCCTGAATAAATTTTAAAGGGTTTTTCATAATTTAATTTTGGCAGGAGCGGAGGGAATCGAACCCCCAACCTCCGGTTTTGGAGACCGGCGCTCTACCAATTGAGCTACACTCCTATGGAGTTTACTCTATAATTTTTGTTACTACTCCAGCTCCTACTGTTCTACCACCTTCTCGAATTGCAAAATTTAATTTTTCAGCCATTGCGATTGGTGTAATTAATTTT
Organism: uncultured Pelagibacteraceae bacterium; assembly: GCA_902616245.1. Classification (GTDB taxonomy): domain Bacteria; phylum Pseudomonadota; class Alphaproteobacteria; order Pelagibacterales; family Pelagibacteraceae; genus Pelagibacter. The sequence goes on along the minus strand of CACMSB010000006.1, from coordinate 73,583 downwards.
ACTGTAAATTTAGCATCATCACCGGGCATAACCATTTCAGTACCAGCTGGCAATTCCACTTCTCCTGTAACATCAGTTGTTCTAAAGTAAAATTGAGGTCTGTATTTTGTAAAGAATGGAGTATGTCTTCCACCCTCTTCTTTTTTAAGCACATATGCTTGAGCCTCAAATTTAGTATGTGGTGTAATTGAACCAGGTTTACACAGAACTTGTCCTCTTTCCACGTCTGTTCTTTCAACACCTCTTAAAAGTGCACCAATGTTATCACCAGCTTCACCTGAATCTAATAATTTTCTAAACATTTCTACACCTGTACAAACTGTTTTTTTTGTTTCTCTTATTCCAACAATTTCTATTTCGTCACCAGTTTTGATAATACCAGATTCTACTCTTCCTGTTACAACAGTTCCTCTTCCAGAAATTGAAAATACATCTTCAACTGGCATTAAGAAATCTTTATCTTTTGGTCTATCTGGTTGCGGAATAAATTCATCAACAGACTTCATTAGTTCCATTATCGAATTTTTTCCAATTTCATCATCTCTTCCTTCTACTGCAGCTAGAGCAGAACCTTTTATAATAGGAGTTTTATCACCTGGAAATTTATATGATGTTAATAAATCTTTTATCTCTTCTTCAACAAGCTCAATCATTTCTTTATCATCAACTTGATCAACTTTGTTTAAGTATACAACTATAGCTGGGACACCGACTTGTCTTGCTAAAAGAATGTGTTCTCGAGTTTGTGGCATTGGACCATCAGCAGCATTAACAACTAAAATTGCACCATCCATTTGTGCAGCACCTGTAATCATATTTTTTACGTAATCTGCGTGACCTGGACAATCTACATGGGCATAGTGTCTTTTTTCGGTCTCATATTCTACGTGTGCAGTTGAAATTGTAATTCCTCTTTCCTTTTCTTCTGGAGCTTTATCAATTTGATCATAAGCAGTAAATTGTGCACCACCTGATTCTGCTAAAACTTTTGTGATCGCAGCAGTTAATGTTGTTTTACCGTGATCTACGTGACCTATGGTACCAATATTACAGTGCGGTTTATTTCTTACGAACTTTTCTTTTGACATTACTTGTTTACCTCTTTTTATTTTCTTAATTTAATTTTTTGGAGCGGGTAAAGGGAATCGAACCCTTACATCCAGCTTGGAAGGCTAGCGTTCTACCATTGAACTACACCCGCAACACCCAAGTACACTCCATGTTATAAAAAAAATTATTGAATGGTGGAGGGGGAAGGATTCGAACCTTCGAAGACCGAAGTCAACGGGTTTACAGCCCGCCCCATTTGACCGCTTTGGTACCCCTCCTTAATAAAATTTTAGGGGGAAGCACCCCATGTTCAATAAAGCTTTAAACAACATGCGTTTTATATATTTTTATTGTACAAATGCAATACGTGAAATAAAGGAAAATAGCTAAAAAAATAGTGTAAATTCAACATTTATCATGAACAAATCATCTTTTTTTATAGTCGGAAAACATGCGGTTATTGAAGCATTAAAAAATCCTGAAAGAAAAGTATTAAAAATTTTTCTCACGGAAGAAAGTAAAAAAAATATACACAGAATAAGCTCAAGAAAAAATCTTCTTAAAGATTTAAAAATTTATTATAAGACACGTAAAGAACTTGATAAATATTGTTCAAAAGATGGAATAACTCATCAAGGATATGTTGCGGAAATAGAGCATTTTGAAAAAAAAAATTTAAAAGAATTTATCAAAATAAAGAGAGATTTAACTTTGGCATGCTTAGATGAAGTAACAGATCCTAGAAATATCGGTTCTATAATTAGAAGTGCTGCATCATTTGATATAGATGGAATAATTATTAAAGAAAGACATTTTCCTTCAGAAAGTAAACTTATGTATAAATCTGCAAGTGGATGTTTGGAGCATATAAATATATTTGAGGTATCAAATATAAATACTACTCTCAAATTCCTAAGGGAAAAAAATTTTTGGATTTATGGTTTTGAAGCAAACTGTGAAAAAAGCTTTAACGAAATTAAATGGAACGGAAATAATATTTTATTATTTGGTTCAGAGGGATTTGGTATTAGAGAACATACAAAAAAATATACAGATTTTTCAGTAAAAATAGATATAAATAAAAAAATTGAGAGTTTAAATATATCTAATAGCGCTGCAATTGTTTTTCATCATATAAATCAATATAAAAATAAAACTTGATAATATTAAAAATCATAATACAAAACTCTTCATGCCCTTGTAGCTCAGCTGGTAGAGCAATTGATTTGTAATCAATAGGTCCGCGGTTCGAGTCCGTGCGGGGGCACCATTAATTTATTTCATTTCTTAATTGTTCAATTTTAATTTTTTTCTGAAGACTTCTATTCTTATCAAAGATTAAATTAAATTTAATTTTTTTGTTAGTTTTAATAGATATTGATTTTGCATTTCTTACCTCAATATTATCAGCAACAGCACTTATGGGTCTCTTTATATAATTTAAATTCTTAATTGTGATTTTAGATTTATCACTAACTATTTTTCCTTTCCATCTTCTGGGTCTAAAAGCACTGATAGGACTTATTGATAATTTATTTGAATCAATGCTGAGAATAGGACCATGAACAGAAAGGTTATAAGCTGTACTACCAGCGGGTGTTGATACCAAAACACCATCTGAAATTAAATGTTTTATAATTTGTTTTTTACCATTTGAAATAGTTAATGATGCAGTTTGCCTACTTTGTCTAAGTACAGAAATTTCGTTAATTGCTATACATTTTTTAACAATATTTGATTTATTTTTTACAGTCATCTCTAATGGAGATATAGAGACCAACCTTCCTTTAATTAAATTTTTATAATTTGTTTTTTCAGAAAATTTATTCATAAGAAAACCGTAGTTTCCTGAATTTATTCCATAAAATGGTTTTTTATATTTATTAAATTTTTTTAATGTTTCGAGCATAAAACCGTCACCACCTATCACAATTATTAAATTAGATTTTGACAAAGAATATGTCTTTATTCTCCTTAAAACTGCATTTTTAATTTTAGTTGATCTAGAATTTTTGTCAGAAACTAAAAAAGGATTAAACATTAGTGGTGCCCTCGGCCAGACTCGAACTGGCACTCCCAAAAGGGCAAGGATTTTAAGTCCTTTGTGTCTACCAATTTCACCACGAGGGCATTTGTAAATTTCATGAGTTTTTATGCTAATATTTATAATTCAACAAGTCTAATAAATAAAATTTTTTTATTTTATCTCTCTGGTTTCTAGTTTGTTTCTAGTTATCCTATAAAGTCCGATAACCCAGAATCACGATCCGAAAAAGTTTTTTCATTTTATACAATTAGCATTAAATCCAATTAGATTGTCTATGCCATACTTTGGTCTTTTGGCTAAATAAGTAATATCTTTTTCATGTTTTATTCCAGTTACCATTTCCATTAAGGTATCAATAGCTAAAGCCTCTTGATGTGTGTGCTTTCTAGCATTATGTTTTTTATATTGATTATTTTTTTGCTTACCATCGTATTTTCTTGAGGAGAAACTTTCATAATCAGTGATCCCTAAATTTAATACTTCTGCTGCTTTAGTAATTCTATTCATAACTAGGTCTGGAACTTTAGCCCCCCAATTTTTAGCTAAATAGATGTATCCTAAAGCTGAATTTAAACCATAAGAGTGATACCATAGGGCTCGAAACCCTCTAAAAGAATTATTATTGATATAGCCATCATCATAAAACACTTCCTCTATATTTTTAAATCTAAAATTGAATTCTTTTGCTGCTAGTTTTTTATTGTTTGTCCAATGAGCATAAGCTAAGTTTGGAATTCCTCCGTTTCCCATTGCATAGAATCCTTTTTCTTTCTCTAAAAATTCTTCAGGCTTAATAAATTTTTTATGCATTTTTTTAATATACTTGTTAACAATTTTAATTTCTTTATCACTTAAGTAATCTTTAAGATAAATTGCTATTAGCAAATAATTTGTAAAAGCATCCCTTGCAAATTCATATGCATGATACCAGCAAGGTGCCTCGGGATTTCCATCTTTCCAACATTTTGGTTTCTTTTTTAACTCTTCTTTACCGATTGTATCTAGTAAAACATTTGCTTTAGCTATTTTAATCAATATTCCTTTAGCGTCATCAATGTCAGTTTTATCATTATTACCAATTGCATTATGGGTAGCAACAGCAAACATGCTCATTGGGCCAGTTAGATTTAAGTGATTTACACTTCTAGAATTTCCCAGCGCCCATTCACTCATCCAATCTAAACGTATTAAGCTTTCAATTCTAGCTTTTTTATATTTGGATTTAAAAGTCTCACCACCCACATATGAGCATGATTTAATCTTATCTGTATAAAAATGTTTAGGAAAAGATATATCTTTAGATTTAACTTTTGCTTCAGCAGATAAGCATAAAAATATGCCAAATAAAGTTAAAAGAATTTTTTTCATTATTAAAATTATATTATTTCATCTCTTTAGTTTCTAGTTAATTTCTAGTTTGGTAGAATTTATAATTCATATTGCAATAAAAATAATTAAAGTTTTTTTAAAATTTAGAATTTAATGGGATTTAAGACTATATGAGACTGTGTGAGACTATAAATTTACTCTACCCTATGTTTTTTAAGTCCTTTGTGTCTACCAATTTCACCACGAGGGCATTTGTAAAGTTCGTCGTTATATATATTAAAATTTATATCTCAACTATATTAAATTATATTGATATTCTCTAGCTTCAATTATTTCTTTTGGTAAATTTAGCTCGACATCATCAAAACTTATAAATTCATCTTTCATTATGTCATTCTTTAAAACTGCATTATCAGTATAGCCCATAGGTAAAATTCTTTCTTGTTTAGATCTTTTGGATGAAATCAACCTTCCCCTTGCACAATAACCTCCTTCTCCATCAAGTTTTTGTCCTGCTTTTAAATCTTTTTTTGCGACACTAGCTATTTCAGCATTAAAATTTTTTGTGTGACCTGTAGCCTTATTATCAAGCACTATGGAATAAATTGATTGAGCTAATTCTAATCCAATATAATGATAAGGCCTCCAAATGGCTGAATAACTTCCAGAAGAGTCAGTTACCATTCCATAATCTTTAAAACAGTTTTTCACATACTCATTTTGAGCTTTAATAACAATATACACTCCCCATCTAAGATCATTAGGGATATCTTTTTTATCCAAATCAATGCTTGATATAACCTCAACTTGACCAGAATAATCTAATAAACCTCCTTCGGATTTTGGAATTAATTTTTTTGCAATATCATAAACTCCGATTGGAGGATATGTTAATCCGCTATTTGGACATTTTAAGTCTGTACCATTACTAACAGCACACATTTCTATTGATGATTTATCTCCACATAAAAAACTATTAAACATTTTAGGATTCATCCCAGATTCATTTTCAGCTCTTTCTTTAGTTAAACCATAATGTCCCCAAACAGTTTCTGGTGTCGAATACTCAAATGATGGATGATATTTTGTTCCTTTGCCTGCACATATAACTTCAAAACCATTTAATTTTGCCCATTCAATTTGTTCTAATATTAATGATGGCTGATCACCATAAGCCATTGAACAGATCACATTATTTTTTTTTGCTAAATCAGACAAATACTTTCCGCATAAAACATCTGCTTCAACATTAACCATTATTACATGCTTTTTGCTTTCTATGATTTTCTTTGCATGTAATGTGCCTGCTATAGGGTTGCCTGTAGCTTCAATAAATACATCAATTTCTCTGTTAAAAACTTTGTCTAAATTATCTGCAAAATTAATGTTTTGTATAGTTTCACTAGATAGCCCACTATTAAAACAATTTTTTTTTGCTCTCTCAATATCAAGTTCTATTATTGAATCTATAATGATTTTGTTTAATTGATTATATTGAGCGAGAAACATTGAAACAAATTTCCCACAACCAATAAAGGAAACTCTAATTGGTTTTTTTAAATTTTGAAGTTTAGAATATAAATACACGCTTCTATTTTAATAAGAAAAAAATAATAAACCAATAAGATAATAATCCTGAAACAATAGTAGCGATTACACTCCTTGAGTAAAATCCAACAACTAAAGCAACAATTGCACCATAAATTTTTGGATCTGTGATTTCTACAAACAAACCAAAATCATTAAAAAAAATACCAGGAAATATTATTGCTGGAAATACAGCTGCTGGAACATAATTAAGAACTTCTTTAACTTTTGTTCCAAGCATTTCTCTATCAATTAAAGCTAACATGGCCATCCTAGAGAAATAAGTTACAATTCCAGATACTATAATTGAAAACCAGGTCATTTTTTAAACCTCAACATTATAAAAGCTGCAATTAAAGCAACAATTGGAGATAATATTATGTAAGATTTAAATGGGGCATCAAATAATATTAGTGATGCAAATCCAGATACCAACATCACAAAAACATGATCTAATTTTCTTAAGTCATTTACAATAATCGCTAAAAAAGTAAGAGGGATCGCAAATTTTAAACCTAATTCTTCAGGAATAAATGACCCCAATATTATTCCACTAATTGTAGACAACTGCCAACAAAACCAAAGGGTTACCCCTGTACCAAGAACATAATAATGTGGATTAGATAAATTTTTATTCTGTTTAATGTACTTGTTAGACTCTGCAAAACCTTGGTCTACAATAAAATAAGATATAAATAATTTTTTTATAAAACTAAGTTTTTCAAGATATTCAGATAAAACTGCTCCATATAATAAATGTCTCGAATTAATTACTCCAACTGATGTAATTGCTACTAATGATGAAGCACCACCAGACAAAAGTTGCATAAATATTATTTGTGAAGCGCCACCAAAAATAATCAAGGAAGTTGCGTAAACTAAAATTGGATCAAAACCTAATTCAACACCAATAGCTCCTGTTATAATTCCAAAAGGAATTACTGATAACATATGAGGTAAAACAGCAACCGTACCTTTAAAAAATATTTTAGATTTTGAAAGCATTAATTAAAAGTTTACTAAAGCTTTTTTGAGATATTTTTGATCTAATTTACAATCTTTATAGCCTTGTTTAACCACATTTAGATATCTTTCGGTTGGATATCTAAAAATTGTTTTTTTTGGCATTATATAAGTCATCACTATATTGTTGTAATACTTAAAATACATTTTTTTATATAAAATTGGATAGTCTTCATAAATATCTAATTTTTTTTCATCACTTTTCGATATCTCATACAATCCACCAGGCACGATGGAGTTATTTTTCTTTTCTATATCCGCTGCACGATACTTGCTTCTGAAATTAAGTGTATATCCTTTTAAATTTATTTTTTTAATAAATTTAGAATCTTTACATCTTCTTTTCATTTGAAAATGATTTAGATTACTTCCGTAAGCGAAATAAAGCATAATTAACGCTCAACTATTTCAATTTGTTTATCTTTAACAAATTTAAGTATTTCTGAATTACATTTATCAATTTTTGTTTTATCGACAGATCGGACAACAATAGATACACCTAGTTTACCAGCTTTAAAAAATGGATAACTTCCAATTTCAACTTCAGAATTATTATTCTGTACCTCTGTTAATGATTTAGCTATTTCACTTTCAACAGTTCTTAAATTAATTGTTTCACTTAATATTGGCTCTCCACCAACTAAAAGATTATTTAAACTTCCAAGCATAGCTTTCATAATAGATGGAACTCCTGGAAGACAAAATACATTTTCAACATAAAAGCCAGGCGCACCACTAGATGGATTTAAAATTAATTTAGCGCTTACAGGCATTTTTGCCATCTTTTGTCTACCTTCATTAAATTCACCTGGCTTATAATAATTCTCTAGTATTGAAAAAGCCTCTTTATGAAAATCGTATTCAATATTAAATGCTTTAGAAACAGATTCTGCTGTAATATCATCATGAGTGGGTCCTATTCCTCCAGTTGTAAATATATAAGAATATTTCTTTCTCAGTTCATTAACTGTATTTATTATAATTCTCTCATCATCAGGAATTACTCTAACTTCTGCAACAGGTATGCCTAATGAATTTAACCAAATAGCTAATGTGCTTGTGTTAACATCTTGTGTTCTGCCTGACAGAACTTCATTACCGATAATTAAAATACCAGCATTTATCTCTTTTTTATTTTGCATATGTAAATATAAGTAAATTTGTATGAAATTTACAAATAGCCTTATTAAAGGAAAATTATTAAAAAGATATAAGAGATTTTTCGCCGATATAAAAGTAAATAGCAAGATTATAACGGCACATTGTCCTAACACTGGATCTATGCAGGGTCTCTTGGATCAAGGTAATGAAGTTCTAGTTACAGAACACAATGATCCAAAGAGAAAACTGAAATTTACATTAGAAATTATTAAAGCAAAAAAAAGATACGTTGGTGTAAATACTCATAGAGCTAACAAAATCGTTAATCATGGATTGGAAAATAAATTAATATCTGAGTTTAAAACTATCAAAAATATTAAACCAGAATTTAAATTTAGTGATGATACAAGATTTGATTTTTTATGTGACAGCTACTTAATAGAAGTAAAGAATGTAACATTATTTAGAGAAAATGATATTGCAGAATTTCCTGATGCAGTAACATCAAGAGGAACAAAACATCTAAATATGCTAATTAAATCAATTAAAAAAGGATATAAGCCATATGTCTTATTTTTAACGCAAATTCAAAATATAAATAACTTTAGAATTGCAAAAGATATTGATCAAATTTATTTTGAAAACTACAAAAAAGCAAAAAAAGCTGGAGTAAAATTTCTTGCTTATAGATGCAAACTTAGTTCTAAAGAGATTAAAATTGAAAAAAAAATTAATATTATAGATGAGTGATTATAAAGAAAAATTTGAAAAGATGAGAGTTGCTGGAAAGCTTGCATCAAGGACTTTGGATATGCTTACAGATTATATTAAACCTGGAATATCAACAGATAAAATTGATAAGTTAGGTTATGAATTTATAAAAGATAATGGAGGCTATTCAGCTCCATTATTTTATCGAGGATTTGAAAAATCACTTTGTACGTCATTAAATCATGTAGTTTGTCATGGAATACCTTCTGATAGAGTTTTGGAAGATGGTGATGCAGTTAATGTTGATGTAACAGCAGTCGTTGATAATTATTATGGTGATACAAGCAGAATGTATGAAATTGGAAATGTACCAGTTAAGGCAAAAAATTTAATTGAAGCAACCTATAGCTCATTGATGAAAGCAATATCAATTTTACAACCAGGAAAAAAACTGGGTGATATAGGATTTGAAATTCAATCTTATGTTGAAAGCAAAGGTTATTCAGTTGTAAGAGATTTTTGTGGGCATGGTATAAGCAATGTATTTCATGAACCTCCTAATATACTTCATTATGGATCTAAAAATACTGGCAAAGAACTAATACCTGGTATGACTTTTACTATTGAACCAATGATAAATTATGGAAAATATGACACAAAAGTTTTAAATGATGGGTGGACAGCAGTAACTAAAGACAAATCATTATCAGCACAATTCGAGCACACTGTTGGTATCACAGAAGATTCATATGAAATTTTCACAGAATCTGTTAAAGGTTACAAGAGGCCCCCATATAATTAATGATATCAAGATATTCTAGAAAAGAGCTTGTCAGTATTTGGTCTGAGGAAAACAAATATAAAATTTGGCTAGATGTAGAAATTGCTGCAGCTGAGGCAATGGAAAGATATAAAATTATTCCTAGAGGAGTTGCATCATTAGTTAAAAAAAAAGGTAAAATCAAAGTTAAAAGAATTCATGATATAGAAGCAAAAGTTAAACATGATGTAATTGCTTTTTTGACATCAATTACAGAACAAGCTGGTCTTAAAGCAAGATATCTTCATCAAGGCATGACCTCATCTGATGTTTTAGATACAACTTTAAATATTCAATTGGTTCAATCAGGAAATATTTTATTAAGAGACATTGATAAAATATTATCTGTTCTAAAAAAACAGGCAAAAAAATATAAGCTAACACCATGTATTGGAAGAAGTCATGGAATTCATGCGGAACCAATTACATTTGGTCTAAAATTAGCATCATTTTATGAAGAATTTAAGAGAAACAAATTAAGATTAAAAGATGCAATAGAAAATGTATCAACATGCGCAATTTCAGGAGCAGTAGGAACATTTGCTAATATAAATCCTAAAATAGAAACTTATGTTGCAAAAAAATTAAACTTGAAAGCTGAGCCCCTTTCAACTCAAATTATACCAAGAGATAGACATGCACATTATTTTGCAGTTCTTGGGATTATTGCTGGATCTGTTGAAAGAGTTGCAACAGAAATAAGGCATTTACAAAGATCTGAAGTTTATGAATTACAAGAATACTTTTCAAAAGATCAAAAGGGCTCATCTGCAATGCCTCATAAAAAAAATCCAATATTAAGTGAAAATCTTACAGGACTTGCAAGAATGGTGAGAAGCTATGTAATTCCAGCTTTAGAAAATATTTCTTTGTGGCATGAAAGAGATATTTCTCACTCCAGTGTTGAAAGAAATATAGGCCCAGATGCAAATATAACTTTAGATTTTGCTTTAGTTAGATTGTCAGGAATTTTAGAGAAAATGATTGTTTATCCAAAAACAATGATAAAGAATTTAAACTTAACAAGAGGTCTTGTTTTTTCTCAAGAGGTAATGTTAGAACTTACTAAATCAGGCTTTACTAGAGAGAAAGCGTATAGATTGGTTCAGTCTCATGCAAAAGCTAGTTTTGCAAAGAATACAAACTTATTAACACTTTTAAAAAATGATAAATCGATCACTAGTAAAATAAGTGAAAAAAGATTAGATAAAATCTTTACATATGACAAACACTTAAAAAATGTAAATTATATATTTAAAAGAGTATTCAAATAATGAAAAAAGGAAAAAAATTATACGAAGGTAAAGCAAAAATAATTTTTGCAAGTAATGATAAAAAATATGTGATCCAACATTTTAAAGATGACGCAACTGCATTTAATAATCAAAAAAAAGCAGTTATGGATGGTAAAGGAATTTTAAATAATAGGATATCTGAGCATATATTAACCCAGTTGAACAATGTTGGTATCAAAAATCATTTAGTAAAACGTTTAAATATGAGAGAACAACTAGTTCAGCATGTTGAAATTATACCTATTGAATTTATTGTAAGAAACATTGCAACTGGATCATTAACTAAAAGATTAGGCATTGAAGACGGAACAGTTTTAGATAATCCTTTAATAGAGTATTGCTTGAAAGATGATGACTTGGGTGATCCTCTAGTAAGCACTGAACATATCTTAGCATTTAAATGGATGGAGAAGGATGAACTAAAATTAATTAATAAAGAATTAAATAGAATTAACGATTTTCTTCAAGGTATGTTCAGAGGTGTTGGAATTAAACTTGTAGATTTTAAGGTGGAATTTGGAAGATATGAAAAAAATGGAAAAAAAGAGATCATGCTTGCTGATGAAATAAGTCCAGATACATGCAGATTATGGGATGTAAATAGTGATAAAAAATTAGATAAAGATAGATTTAGAAAAGGTCTTGGTAATCTAATTGAGGCTTATCAAGAAGTTGCAAGAAGATTGGATATACTTCATGAACAATCAAATATAAGACCGTTAAAATACACTAAACCACAAGCAGTAAAGATTAAAAAGAAGTAATGAAAATTAAAGTAATTGTAACTCTTAAAAATGGAGTTTTAGATCCTCAAGGAAAGGCAATTCAGCAAACTCTTAACGGAATGAACTTTGGGAATGTAGAAGATGTAAGACAAGGTAAATATTTTGAAATTGAGGTTAAAGAGAAAGATGAAAAGAAAGCAAAGTCTTTAGTAGATGATATGTGTAAAAAGCTATTGGCCAATCTTGTGATTGAGGATTACAAAATAGTTTAATTAATGAGATCATCAGTCATTATTTTTCCAGGATCAAATTGTGACAGAGATATGGATGTGGCTCTAAAAAAATTTGGTTTTAAAAATCAAATGGTTTGGCACAATGATCAATATATTCCAAAATCAGATTTAATAGTATTGCCAGGTGGCTTTTCTTATGGTGATTATCTGAGATGTGGTAGCATAGCCTCAAAATCAAAAATTATAAAATCAGTGATTGATTTTGCTAATTCTGGAGGTCTAGTACTAGGTATTTGTAATGGATTTCAAATCTTAACTGAAACTGGCCTACTAAATGGAATTTTACAACAAAATAAGTTTCTAAATTTTATATGCAGCAATGTTTATGTAAAAGTTAAAGATAAACAAAATAAATATTTTAAAGATTTGAAAAAAGATGTCTTAGAACTTCATATTGCCCATAATGAAGGAAATTACTTTTGTAGTGATGATGAATTAAAATCGTTAGAGGATAATAATCAAATAGCTGTTACGTATTGCGGAGTAGATGGCACAGAAAATGAAAAAACTAATCCTAACGGAGCAATTAAAAATATAGCTGGAATATTTAATAAAAACAAAAATGTATTGGGAATGATGCCTCATCCTGAGAGAATGATAGACAAATATTTATCAGGTGAAGATGGTTCATTATTTTTCAAAAATATTTTAGATAATTTTAAATAATGGAAGTTACAGAAGCAGTTGCAATAGACCACGGATTAAAAAAAGAAGAATTTTCTAAAATATGTGAACTTCTTAATAGAACACCTAATTTAACTGAGCTTGCAATATTTTCTGCAATGTGGAACGAACATTGCTCTTATAAGTCCTCTAGAAAACATTTAAAAAAAATGCACACAAAAGGAAAACAGGTCATCCAAGGACCTGGAGAAAATGCAGGTGTTATTGATATTGGAGATGACGATGCAATTGTATTTAAAATTGAAAGCCACAATCACCCTTCGTTTATTGAACCTTATCAAGGAGCAGCGACTGGTGTTGGTGGAATTATGAGGGATGTATTTACAATGGGAGCAAGACCAATAGCAAATTTAAATTCCATTCATTTTGGTTCACCACAACATAAAAAAACAAGAAACTTATTAAGGGGAGTTGTTAAAGGAATAGGTGGATATGGAAATTGTATTGGAGTTCCAACCATTGCTGGTCAAACTACATTTGATGAGTCTTACAATGGAAATATTTTAGTAAATGCCATGACACTTGGTTTAGTAAATAAAAATAAGATTTTTTACTCAAAAGCAGCTGGATTAGATAAACCAGTAATATACGTAGGTTCAAAAACTGGAAGAGATGGAATTCATGGTGCTAGTATGGCTTCCGCAACTTTCGATGACAAAATTGAAGAAAAAAAACCAACAGTTCAAGTTGGAGACCCATTTACTGAAAAATTATTACTTGAAGCGTGCCTAGAATTAATGACTGATAATTCAATTATTGCAATTCAAGATATGGGTGCAGCAGGATTAACATCTTCGAGTGTTGAAATGGCATCAAAAGGAAATCTTGGAATTGAATTAAATCTTAGCGAGGTCCCTTGTAGGGAAGAAAAAATGACTCCATACGAAATAATGCTGTCTGAAAGTCAAGAGAGAATGCTTATTGTTCTTGAAAAAGGAAAAGAAGAACATGCGAAGAAAATATTTGATAAATGGAACTTAGATTTTGCAATTATAGGTAAAACAACTAATTCAAAAAAAATAGAATTAATATTTGATAATAAAAAAGTTGCTGAAATACCAATTGATCTTCTTGCTGAAAATGCTCCAATTTATGATCGTCCTTGGAAAAAAACTAAATTACCTCAAAAATTAAAATTTGATAAAGATGAATTTAAATCTCTAAAACTATCAGATTGCCTAAAGAAGATTTTAAGTAATTCAAATATTTCAGATAAAAAGTGGATATGGGATCAATACGATCATACAGTAATGGGTGATACAATTCAAAAACCTGGAGGTGATGCTGGTGTTGTTAGAGTTCACGGGACCAATAAAGCGGTAGCAGCATCAGTCGATTCTTCTGCATTATATTGTTTCTCGCATCCATTAACTGGAGGAAAACAAATAGTTTGTGAGAGCTATAGAAATCTTATTTCGGTAGGAGCTAAACCTATTGCTATTACAAATTGTTTAAACTTCGGAAACCCAGAAAAAGAAAAAAATATGGGTGAATTTGTAGAATGTGTTGAAGGAATTACAGATGCAAGCAAGTATCTAGATTTTCCAGTCGTATCTGGGAATGTATCATTTTATAACGAAACAAAAGATAAAGGTATCAAGCCTACGCCAACAATTGGAGGTGTTGGACTAATCTCTGACTATCAACAAATGCTTACTATGGATTTTAAAACTGAGGGAAACTTAGTTTATGTAATTGGTAAAACTGATGGGCATTTAGATCAAAGTATTTTTGCAAGAGAGCTTTTAAATGAAAAAAAAGGTCCACCCCCAACCGTTAATTTATTTAATGAAAAAAACATTGGTGAGACTGTATTAGATTTATCTAGAAAAAATCTTATTGTGAGTTGCCATGATGTATCATTAGGTGGAATTTTAACAGCATTATCAAAAATGTGTATTAAAGGAAAAAAGGGAATAAAAATTAATTCACTTAAAGGTTTAACAAATAAATATGAATATTTCTTTGGTGAAGATCAAGCTCGATATATTGTTGAAATACCTAAAGCTAGTTTGAAGAAAGTAAATGATATTTTAAACAAATATTCTGTACATTTCGATGAATTAGGGACAGTTAATGGACAATCCATCATATATAAAGATGACATCAATTTGCCTATTGAAGAATTGGCAGATGCACATAAATATTGGTTAAAGAAGTATATGGATAGCTAATGGCAATGGATTTAAAAGAAATTGAGAGTTTAATTAAGGAAGGATTACCTGACGCAAAAGTTGAAATTCAAGATTTAGCGGGTGATGGAAATCACTATTCTGCTACAGTGACATCAGCTGAATTTTCAGGTAAAAGTAAAATAGAACAACACAAAATGGTATATAATTCTTTAAAAGGTAAAATGGGAAATGAGCTTCACGCTTTAGCAATTAAAACAAAGGAAATTTAAATGGAACAAGAAACAAATGATTTAATAAAAAGTGAAATTGAAAATAATGATGTATGTCTTTTTATGAAAGGTACTCCAGATGCACCTCAGTGTGGATTTTCAATGGCAACTTCAAATATTTTAAAGGTTCTAGAAGTAAATTTTAAAGGTGTAAATGTTTTAGCTGATCAAAAGCTCAGAGAAGGTATAAAGGTATTTAGTGATTGGCCAACTATTCCTCAACTATATGTTAAAAATGAATTTATTGGTGGATGTGATATAGTAAAAGAAATGTATGAAAGTGGAGAGCTTGCAAAACTTTTTGAGTCTAAAGGAATAAATTTTAAAGCAAAGAATTAATTATCTAGAATAATATTCAATTACTAAGTTTGGTTCCATAACAACTGGATAAGGAACTTCTTCAAAAGATGGAATTCTTACAAATTTAACTTTTTTATTCTTTTCATCTAATTGTAGATATTCTGGGACTTCTCTTTCCTTATTAGCAAGTGCAATATCAATCAAAGCAAGTTGTTTAGATTTATCTCTAATTTCAATAGTATCTTCTTCTTTGACTTGATAACTCGAGATATTTACTTTTTTTCCATTTACTTTGACATGACCGTGATTAATCAATTGTCTTGATGAAAATATAGTGTTTGATAACTTTGATCTATAAATTACAGCATCCAATCTTCTTTCTAATAATCCGATTAAGTTTTCAGCAGTATCACCTTTTTTCATGATTGCTTTTTTGTAAACATTTCTGAACTGTCTTTCATTCATGTTTCCATAATAAGACTTTAATTTTTGTTTTGCCTGAAGTTGAATTCCGTAGTCTGAAGGTTTTCCAGCTTTTGTTTGTCCGTGCTGTCCTGGAGGATAGGCTCTTGAATTAAAAGGACTTTTGGGTCTCCCCCATAAATTTACTTTTAATCTTCTATCAACTTTATGTTTAGAGTTTAATCTTTTTGTCATTAATAGGAGGTCTTATAAGCCTAAGTTATGTTTTGTCAATCAACCTTTTCCTTACTTAAACCAGCAAATACACTCGATAAAATACGAGTTTCTTTTTCTGAAAGATTGAGTTTATAGAAAATACTTCTTAAATTTTCCATCATGATTGGTTTTTTTTCAGGTGGATGAAAAAAATTCTTATTTTCTAAATTATTAATGCATAAATTCAACATTCTTTGAATGTCATTCTTATTTGCACTTTTAATTTTTTTTGACTTTTCAAAGGTAAACTTTTTATTTGAAATTAGGCCGCTTACTATTTGAGCTACTATAATTAGACTATGAGATAAATTTAAAGATCTAAAATTCTTATTACTTGGAATTTGTAAAGTATAATCAGCATAACTAACCTCATTATTTGATAATCCAGATGCTTCTGATCCAAAAAGAAAACCAACCTTTTTTTTGTAATTAATCTTACTAAGATCGGTTATTGATATATGTTTAATATTTTTATTTCTAAATCTTGCAGATGTTGCAACTAATATATCTAAATTACTTAATGATGTTTCTAAATTTTCATATACTTTTGCTTTTTTAATAACATCTTTTGCCCCTACAGATGTTGCAATAATTTTATCATTTGGAAATAAGGGTTTTGGATTAACAATTGATAGATTATTAAAATTAAAGTTTTTTAAAGCTCGAGCGGAGGCTCCTATATTTTCTGATAATTGAGGTTTGTGTAAAATGAAAGTTATATTTTTAAATGACATCAAATACTTGCAGGAGCATTATCCTTAAATAGCTTGTAATCCAAACTATCAACAAGAGCTTTAAATGATGCATCAATAATATTTGGAGAAACTCCTATTGTGAACCAATTACCATGTTTTGAGTCTGCACTTTCAATTGAAACTCTTGTTACAGCACCAGTTCCCGTATTTAATATTCTAACTTTATAATCAACTAATTTTAGATCTTTTAAATACTCTGAATATTTTTCAAGTTTATTAACATTCTTTCTAATTGCGTTATCCAAAGCATTAACTGGTCCGTTACCTTCGCCTTCACATAATATTTCATGACCATCCACCTCTAGTTTTGCTTTTGCAAATGATATTACTTCTCCAGTAGAATCTTTTTTAACAGAAACATCATATTCATTAATTGAAATGTATCTTGGTATTTCACCCATCAATCTTCTAGCTAAAAGCTCGAAAGATGCATCAGCACCATCGTAACTATATCCTATGAACTCTCTATCCTTTACTTCATGAAGAAGTTTTTTAATTTTTGGATCGTCTTTTTTAATATTAATACCAATTGCATTTAATCTAGACATTATATTAGATTGTCCGGATTGATCAGAAACAACAATATTCCTAGCATTACCTACTTCATCAGGATTAATATGTTCATAAGTTTTTGGATCTTTTTGGACAGCTGATACATGCATTCCACCTTTGTGTGAAAATGCAGAAGCACCTACATAAGGTAAATGTTTGTTTGGTTTTCTATTCAATATTTCATCTAATAATCTTGAACATTGTGTTAAATTTTTAATATTTTCAGGCTTAATATTAATTTCATATTTGTCTGAAAAATCTTTTTTTAAAAAAAAAGTTGGGATCAAAGACATTAAATTTGCATTACCACATCTTTCTCCAAGTCCATTTATTGTACCCTGAACCTGTCTAACTCCTGCTTGCACAGCTACTAGACTATTAGCAACTGCATTTTCTGTATCGTTATGGGCATGAATTCCAAGGTTTTTTCCAGGTATATGTTCTGTTACTTCCTCAACAATTTTAGAAATTTCGTGAGGTAATGTCCCTCCATTAGTATCACATAAAACAATCCATCTTGCACCGTTATCATAGGCAGCTTTTAAACATGATATTGCATATTCAGGATTTGATTTATAACCATCAAAAAAATGTTCAGCATCAAATATAAATTCTTTACCTGAATTAACTATATGCTTTGCACTCTCAGTTATATTTTCTAAATTTTGATCATTAGAAATACCTAAGGCAACATCAACATGAAAATCCCAACTTTTACCAAATAAACAAACCGATGAACTCTTTGAATTAATCAAAGATGACAACATAGGGTCGTTTTTTGCACTATGGTCAGATTTTTTAGTCATACCAAAAGCAGTAAGGTTTGCATTTTTAAAATTCTGATCCTTGTTAAAAAATTCTGTATCAGTTGGATTTGCTCCTGGCCAACCACCTTCTATATAATCAACTCCCAAATTATCCAAAGATTTTGCAATTTTTTCTTTTTCATTTAATGAAAAATCAACACCTTGTGTTTGTGCCCCATCCCTAAGTGTTGTGTCAAATATATAGATTTTTTCTTTACTCATTTTAATTTCCAAGTGGTTGTACCATCTTTATCTTCAATTAAAATACCCTTGTCTAAAAGATCTTTCCTTATTTTGTCAGCTAATTCATAATTTTTTTCATCTCTCGCTTTATTTCTCTCAACTATTTTTAAATTAATTTCATCCTCTGAAAGAGAAATTGTATTTTTTTTTGTTTGTAGCCACTCTTCTGAAGTATCAGTTAATAGACCTATAAAATTACAAGCTTTGACAAAAATTGCTTTATCTTCGTTAGTTCCAGTTGAAGCTTTGCTATATAAAGAATGTAAATTAGCAATATAACCAGGAGTGTTTAAATCATCAAATAAAGGAGCTAATACCTCATCTGGTAATATTTTGCTTTTATCAAAATCAGAATAAACTGAATACCATTTGCTTAAAGTCTTTTCACATTCTGATATTAGTTTTTCATTCCAATCTAATCCTTGTCTATAGTGAGCACTAATTAATGCTAATCTTAAGACTTGACCATTATATTTATTTTTAAAATCTTTTATTTTTAATATATTTCCCTGAGATTTTGCCATTTTTTCATTAGAAAGAGTTATAAATCCGTTATGAACCCAATACTTTGCAAACGAATTTGTTTCATTTGCACATCTTGATTGAGCAATTTCATTTTCATGATGAGGAAAAATCAAGTCTCTACCACCACCATGAATGTCAAATTCCTCCCCTAAATATCTTTTTGACATAACCGAACATTCTAAATGCCAACCTGGTCTACCTTTGCCCCACGGAGAATCCCATGATGGTTCTTTATCTGTTGACGGTTTCCATAATACAAAATCTTCAGGATTTTTTTTTATTTCTGAAACTTCTACTCGTGAACCAGCTATTAATTCATCTAACTTTTTATTAGATAGTTTTCCATAATCACTAAATTTTTTAACTTCAAAATAAACATGCTTATCCTTTGAATATGCAAACCCTTTTTTCTCTAGTTCTGTGATCATTTCAATCATTTGTTTTATGTTATCTGTTGCCTTTGGTTCGCTGTTTGGTGTTTCACATTTTAAGTAATTACAATCGTTATGAAAATTTTCAGTAATTTTTGAAGTTAAATCTTTTATTGAAATATTTTGATCAATAGATGCTTTAATTATTTTGTCATCTATGTCTGTTATATTTCTAATATATTTAACAGATTTTGATCCATATCTATTTTTTAAAATTTTATACAGAATATCAAAAACAACTAATGGTCTAGCATTACCAATATGCGGATCATCATAAACAGTAGGACCACAAACATACATGCCTATGGATTTGTCATTTTTGGGTGTAAATTTTTCTTTCTTACCACCAAGACTA
This sequence comes from uncultured Pelagibacteraceae bacterium, assembly GCA_902616245.1. Taxonomy (GTDB): domain Bacteria; phylum Pseudomonadota; class Alphaproteobacteria; order Pelagibacterales; family Pelagibacteraceae; genus Pelagibacter. Next base: position 53,869 of record CACMSB010000006.1, on the reverse strand, counting down.
TTAGTTAAAAAAATATCTTTAGCCATACAACTAGGAATATACCTAAATTGTAGATTTGTGAATCTATTTGATTAATTAGGAATTTTGCATACTGGAATAGGTTCCATTTTATGCAAATTTGCACTTCGAATTGAATTATATTTATCTCGATTTACAGAATTTTCATTATCCATCGCTTCTTCTAATTCTTTATATGACAAACCAAGCTGTCCCTCATCAGTACGACCATCATCCCATAAACCATCTGTAGGAGGAGCATCAATAATCTCTTTTAAAATTCCAAGTTCTTTACCAAGTTCCCATACCTCAGTCTTATTACAATCTGCTATTGGAGAAATATCTACTCCACCATCACCGTATTTTGTATAAAAACCAACTCCAAAATCTTCTACTTTATTTCCTGTTCCAACAACTATTCCATTATTTGCGGCAGCTACTTGATAAAGCGTTGTCATTCTTAATCTTGCTCTAGAGTTTGCCATCCCGTGTTCACTACCAAAATTATTTAGTGTTCCCTCGAATGTTTTGAATAAACTATCTAATTCTAATGTATGTCCCTCTACATTGCTAAAATTCTTCTTTAACCATTCTTGATGTGCCAAACTTAGATCATGTTGTGCAGATTTTTGTTTAATAGGCATTGATAAAACAATTGTTTTTAAACCAGTCATTGCACTTAATGTACTTGAAACAGAAGAGTCTATTCCACCAGAAATACCAATCACTAAAGATTGAGCTTTTTTTGGCATAGAATTCACATAATCTGAAATCCAGCTTTTAATGTGATTCACTTTATCTTTTGGGGACATAATATGAATATAAGAAAAAAAATTTATTTTTAAACTGTTAAGATGCCGCTTTAATTGCAGTTTTAGAATACAAACTATTCTTTTTTATCTCATCTGAGATTAAAAATGCTAATTCTATAGCTTGATCGGAGTTCAATCTTGGATCACAGTGCGTATGATATCTGCTTGATAAATCTGCATCTGATATTTTTTTTGCTCCACCTGTACACTCTGTCACATCTTGTCCAGTCATTTCAACATGAAGACCTCCCGCATAAGAACCTTCTGCTTGATGAACTGCAAATACATTTTTAACTTCACTTACAACATCATTAAATGGTCTAGTTTTAAAACCAGTAGTTGATTTAATTGTATTGCCATGCATTGGATCACAAGACCATACAACATTTAATCCTTCTTTTTTAATTCCTCTGATTAATTTTGGTAAGAACTTTTCAACATTCTGATGACCAAATCTTGAAATTAAAGTAATTTTTCCTTTTTCATTTTTAGGATTTATAACCTCACATATTTTTGCAATCTCATCAGGTTTTGACGTTGGCCCACACTTGATGCCAATTGGATTTTCTATTCCTTTACAAAACTCAACATGTCCTCCATCTAATTGTCTTGTTCTATCTCCTATCCAAACAAAGTGAGCTGAAGTATCGTGATATTCACCTGTAGTTGAGTCTACTCTAGTCATGCTTTCCTCGAAGGGTAAGTGTAAGGCTTCATGAGAAGTCCAAAAGTTAACTGTATATAATCTATTATTAAAATCAGATGTAATTCCACAAGCATCCATAAATGCTAATGCATCTGCAATTTTATCCTCTAACTCTTTAAATTTCTTAGCTTGAGGACTCTTCTTAATATAATCTAAATTCCATAAGTGAACCTTGTTAAGGTCGGCAAAACCACCTTTTGAAAATGCTCTTAAAAGGTTTAAAGTTGAGGCAGATTGAGAGTAAGCCTTAAACATTCTTTTTGGATCAGGTCTTCTGGCTTTTTCATTAAAATCTATTGCATTAATATTATCTCCCAAATAACTTGGTAACTCTTGATCTCCTTGCTTTTCAGTTGGAGCACTTCTTGGTTTTGAAAATTGTCCAGCAATTCTTCCAAGTTTTACAATAGGTAAAGATGCTGAGTAAGTCATCACCAATGCCATTTGTAGAATAACTTTAAAAGTATCTCTTATATTGTCAGGATGAAATTCTGCAAAACTTTCCGCACAATCACCACCTTGTAATAGAAATGCTTTTCCATCATTTACCATCGCTAACTGATCTTTTAAATGTCTTGTTTCACCCGCAAATACTAAAGGGGGAAAGGTTTTTAATTTATTTAAAACCATCTCTAATTCCTTTTCATCTTCATATTGAGGAATATGTTTGACAGGGTATTTTCTCCAGCTATTTGTTTTCCAATTTTTCATTTCAACTCAAAATTGTTTTAACAGACTTTATTATTTATTCAACAGTGACAGATTTAGCTAAGTTTCTTGGTTTATCGATATCGTATCCCTTATCAAGTGCAGAGTAATAAGCTAACTTTTGCAAAGGTATAGTAGTCAAAAAAGGAATAAGTTCATCAGATATGGCATCAACTTCTATTTGCTCCCAAATATTTTCTGAATAAATTTCATCAGTGCTTTTATTTGTTATTAGTAAAACTTTTGCACCTCTAGATATAACTTCTTGCATATTTGAAATAGTTTTTTTGTAATGCTCATCTCTTGGGGCAATTACTACTACTGGCATACCTTCCTCTATAAGTGCAAGAGGTCCATGTTTCATTTCTCCTGCTGGATAACCTTCAGCGTGAACATAAGCAAGTTCTTTTAACTTTAAGGCACCCTCAAGTGCAATCGGATATGAATAGCCTCTGCCCAGAAACATTGATCCTTTAGAATTAGCAAAATCTTTTCCAAGAGTTTGGATTTTATCTTCGATGTTCAGTGTATTTTTTGCTGATTTAGACAAAGACAGTAAATCTTTTATCTTTTTTTGGTAATTCTTTTTATTAATTGATTTTTGTTCATAAGAAAGTTTTGTACATAACAAATAAAGAACTAACATTTGTCCTAAAAAGGCCTTTGTCGATGCAACGCCGACTTCTGGACCACAATGAATAGGCAAAACTAGATCTGCATCTCTTGCAATTGAACTTTCAACAACATTTACAACAGCACAAGTTTTAACATCATTCTTCCTACATAAATCTAATGCGGCAAATGTATCTGCAGTTTCTCCTGATTGCGAAACAAAAACGTAAAGACAATCTTTTTTAAATTTAATTTTTCGATATCTAAACTCAGAAGCTATATCAACACTTACATCTAGGCTTGTATTTTGCTCAAACCAATACTTTGCAACAAGACATGAGTGATATGCTGTTCCACATCCAATTAAAATTACTGATGAAATTCCATTAATTTTCCAAGGAAAATTATAAATATTTATTTCTTTGTTATGTTTGTCGATGTACTCATTAACACAATTTTTTAAGGTAATCGGCTGCTCGTCTATTTCTTTGGCCATATAATATTTGTAATCACCTTTTTCATAATTTTGATCATCCTTAGAAAGATTTAAAATCTTCTTGTTAACTTTTGTTCCATCAGTATCAAAAAATTCGACTTGATCTTTTTTTAATATGCAAAATTCTCCATCATTTAAATATGAAATTTTATTAGTCATTGACTTTAATGCATAAGAGTCTGAACCAAGGTAGTGTTCGTTTGGACCGTAACCAACTGCTAGTGGAGAACCTCTTCTTGCCCCAACTATTAAGTCTGGTTGATCTTTGAATATTATTCCTAATGCAAAACTACCATGTAATTTTTTTAAAACTTTTATAATTGTATTTTTAAGATTATATTTTTTTAAATAATCAGTTACCAAATGGACTATTACTTCTGTGTCTGTTTGAGATTTAAACTTGTAGCCTTTATTTTCCAATAATTTTTTAAGAATAGTTGAATTTTCAATTATACCATTGTGGACTACGGATACATCTTCTGATGAATGAGGGTGTGCATTAATAGAGCTAGGTTTTCCATGTGTGGCCCATCTTACGTGTCCAATACCAATAGAACCAGATATTTTTGTTTGTATAATGTTTTTTTCTAAAGCATCTACCCTACCCTCACACTTTACTTCATTTATATTTCCTTCTGAAAGAGTTGCTATACCTGCAGAGTCGTAGCCTCTATACTCAAGTTTTTTTAATGAACTTACAATTCTAGGAGTGACCTCTTTAGAGCTTGTAATTCCAACTATTCCACACATTACCTCTTATCTCCTTTTATAATTTTTTTTTTCTAGTTGTTTTGGCCTTGTTAGTGCTAGAGACCCTTTAGCTACATTTCTTGTGATTACTGAACCCGCGCCTATAACACTTTTTTCATTTAAAGTAACTGGTGCTACTAAAGATGTATTTGAACCTACAAATACTTTATCCTTAATATTTGTTCTACTTTTTTTTCTTCCATCATAATTGCAAGTTATTGTTCCAGCTCCAATATTAACATTTCTTCCTACTTGAGCATCGCCAATATATGATAAATGATTAACTTTAGAATTTTTATTTATTGTTGTTTTTTTTACCTCAACAAAATTTCCAATTTTTGATCCAGATTTTATTTTTGTCCCAGGTCTCAAACGTGCGTATGGACCTACACTCACATCATTATCTATTTTAACACCCTCAAGATGAGTGAAAGATAAAATTTTGACATTGTTCCCTATTTGAACTTTATCAGCAAAGACAACATAAGGTTCTATCTCTACATTTTTTCCAATTTTAGTATCTTTAGAAAAAAAAACTGTCTCAGGCCCCTTCATTTTAACACCTTTTTTTAAAAATTTATCTCGAAGTTTATTTTGTAAATTTTGACTATTCATTAGATAGTTGTATATAACTGGGTATTAATTTAATTAATTCACAATTTATTTCTTATTAATACTTTTTAAATGACACAAAAATTCACAGTTCTTTTTGATTTAGATGGGACTTTAATTGATACTGCCCCTGATCTAATGAATGCTCATAATCATGTAATGCAAAAATTTGGTTATGAAACCAAATCTACTTATGAAATAAGAAACTTGGTAGGGAAAGGTGCCGCCTCTATGATTGGTAGATCATTATGGAATCAAGCCAGAAAAGAACTAAAAAAAATTGATGATGAAAAAATAAAATCTAAAATGGTTGATGAATTTATAGATTACTATGGAAAAAATATTGCAGTAGAAAGCAAGCTTCTTCCTGGAGTTTTAGAATTTCTTAAATGGTGTAAAAAAAATAATATTTCAATGGCTGTTTGCACTAATAAAACTGAACATTTAGCTGTAGATCTTTTAAAAAAAATAAATGTATACGATTATTTTGAATACGTTGCTGGGTATAATACTTTTGACTATTGTAAGCCAGATCCAAGACACTTAACAAATGTAATTGAAATTATTCAAGGTGAATTAAAAAAATCAATAATGATTGGTGATAGTGAAACCGACTCTGAGTCTGCAAAAGCTGCGGGATTACCATTCATATTAGTTGAGGATGGATATACTGATAAAACTATAAATGAGATATATCATAATCACTTGATAAAAGATTTTAATAATATTGAGCAAATAATTAATAAATACCTTATTAATTAGTGTTGATTAAATCTTAATCAAGGAGTATTAAATTTTCTCAATGATTAAACATATTGTAAAAGTTTACCCTTCAAAAAAAAATTTACCAAAAAAGAAACAACTCGCTTGGAAAATAGCAGAAATAGCAAGTGATAATGCTAAATTAAATAAAAATTCAATAGAAATGGTTATTAATAGAATTATTGATAACGCTTCTGTTGCAATTGCCTCATTAAATAGAGGGCCAGTAATTTCAGCAAGAGAAATGGCAAAAAAACATTTACGAAAAAATGGAGCTAATCTTTTTGGTATAAATTCAAAAATTAAATTTGATTGTGAATGGGTTGCTTGGGCAAATGGAACTGCTGTTAGAGAATTGGATTTTCATGATACATTTCTTGCAGCTGATTACAGTCATCCTGGCGATAACATTCCCGCCCTATTAGCAGTAGCACAACAATTAAAAAAAAATGGAAATGATTTATTAAGAGGAATTATAACTGCTTATGAAGTGCAAGTTAATCTTGTAAAAGCTATTTGTCTTCATAAACACAAGGTTGATCATATCGCTCACTTGGGACCAAGTGTTGCTGCTGGTATTGGATCTATGTTAAAATTAAATACAGAAACTATTTATCAAGCTGTTCAACAAGCATTACATGTGAGTGTTTCAACAAGACAATCAAGAAAAGGTGAGATTTCAAGTTGGAAGGCATATGCTCCAGCTCATGCAGGAAAATTAGCAATTGAAGCTGTTGATAGAACGATGCGAGGTGAAGGGGCTCCAAGTCCTATTTACGAAGGTGAAGATAGTGTGATAGCAAGAATATTAGATGGAAAAAATGCTAAATATTTTGTTCCTTTGCCTAAAAAGAACGAAGAAAAAAAGGCTATTCTTGAAACATATACAAAAGAATATTCTGCAGAATATCAAGCTCAAGCATTAATTGATATTGCAAAAGCACTTAATAAAAAAATTGATAATTTAAATACAATTAAAAAAATAGATATATATACAAGTCATCATACTCATTATGTAATAGGAACTGGAGCTAATGATCCACAAAAAATGGATCCGAATGCTAGTAGAGAAACTTTAGATCACTCAATAATGTATATTTTTGCAGTAGCTTTAGAAGATGCAGATTGGCATCATGTAAAGTCTTATACTAAAAAAAGAGCTAACAAAAAAAGTACAATTAAAATATGGAGATCAATTAAAACTCATGAGGATAAAAAATGGACAAAGAAATACCATGATCCTGATCCAAAAAAGAAATCTTTTGGTGCAAAGGTTATAGTGACATTAAATAATGGGAAAAAAATTATTGAGGAATTAGAAAGAGCAGATGCTCATCCTTACGGGAAAAGACCTTTTAAAAGAAAAGATTATATAAATAAATTTAAAATTTTAACAGAAAGTATTATTTCTAAAAAAGAAAGTGATAGATTTTTAAAAGATGTTCAAAATTTAAAAAAATTAAAAAATAATCAGCTTACAAAACTAAATATTGAAGTGAGTAGAAGATACTTAAAATCGAATAATAAAAAAGGAATATTCTAGTGCACTTTGTTGAAAAAAAACCTGAAGAGAAAAGAATTGATTTAGATAATAAACTAAAATCAAATAAAATTTTAAGAATACCAGGTGCTTATAATCCATTAACAGCAAAAGTTATTGAAGAAATTGGATATGATGGTGTTTATGTTTCTGGAGGTGTTATGTCTAATGATTTGGGTTATCCAGATATAGGATTAACAACTCTTAATGATGTCAGTAACAGATCAAAGCAAATTGCACGTGTTACAAATCTTCCGACCATTGTTGATGTTGATACAGGTTTTAAATCTTGTAAAGAAACTGTTCAAACATTTGAAAATTTTGGTATTTCAGCAATTCATTTAGAAGATCAGATAGAACAAAAAAGATGTGGCCATCTAGACAATAAAGAATTGATATCAAAAGAGGATATGACAATAAAAATCAAAGAATGTGTAGAAGCAAGATCAGACAAACAATTTAAAATCATTGCACGTTCAGATGCTAAAAGCGTTGAAGGTATTGATAAAATGATTGATCGTTGTAAATCTTATATTGATGCTGGTGCAGAAATTGTTTTTCCAGAAGCATTAAAAGATGAAGCTGAGTTTGAAAAAGTTAGAAAATCACTAGATTGTTATCTTTTAGCAAATATGACCGAGTTTGGTAAATCGAAGCTGCTAGATTTTAAACAATTAGAAGAGCTAGGTTACAATATTGTAATTTATCCAGTTACAACACAAAGACTAGCGATGAAAAGTGTTGAGGATGGTCTACGTGCCATTTTTGCGGATGGACATCAAAATAATATTATAGATAAGATGCAAACTAGAAAAAGATTATATGATCTAGTTGAGTATGAAAAATACAACTCTTTAGACGAAAAGATATATAATTTTAGCACAGAGGGACACGAATAATGAGTGAAGAAGTAAAAAAAGGTTTATTAGGAATTGTTGTTGATGAAACAGAAGTTTCTAAAGTTATGCCTGAGATTAACTCATTAACCTATAGGGGTTATGCTGTTCAAGACTTATGTGAATTTTGTAGATTTGAAGAAGCTGCATATCTTATTTTAAAAGGTGATTTACCAAATAGTATTGAACTAAGACAATTTGAAAAAATTGAGAGAGGACATAGAGATTTATCAAAAAATCTTTACGAAATAATTAAACACATGCCAAAGAAATCTCATCCTATGGATGTTGCTCGAACAGCAGTAAGTGTTATGGGATTAGAAGATAAAGAAACTACAGATAATTCTCAGGAAGCAAATACAAGAAAAGCTCTAAGAATTTTAGCTAAAACTCCAACTGCTTTAGCAGCGTTTTATAGAATTCGAAAAGGTAAGAAGATTATTAAACCAAAAAAAGAATTAACTTTTGCAGAAAACTTTTTCTACATGTGTTTTGGAAAAGTACCTCAAAAAGAAATTGTAAAAGCTTTTGATGTATCTTTAATTTTATACGCAGAGCACAGTTTTAATGTTTCAACTTTTACCGCTAGAACTATAACAAGTAGTTTATCTGATATTCACGGCGCTATAACAGGAGCTATAGCTAGTCTAAAAGGGCCATTACATGGTGGAGCAAATGAAGAGGTTATGCATATGATGAATAAAATAAAAAAACCTGAGAACGCCTTAAAATGGATCAATAATGCATTAAAAAAAAAAGAGGTTGTGATGGGTTTTGGGCACAGGGTTTATAAGAGTGGAGACTCTAGAGTTCCAACAATGAAAGAGTATTTCAAAAAAGTTGCTAAAATTAAAAAAGATAAAAAGTTTTTAAAGATTTACGATATTGTTGAAAGAGTAATGATTAGTAAAAAGAATATTCATCCAAACGTAGATTACCCTACAGGACCTACTTATCATCTAATGGGTTTTGATACAGATTTTTTTACACCAATATTTGTAATTTCAAGAATTACTGGATGGTCGGCTCATATAATGGAACAACATTCATCTAATAAACTAATTAGACCATTAGCCAAATACAAAGGAAGTAAATACAGAAAAGTAATGCTTTTGAACCAAAGATAGGTCTAATTTACTCATTTAAAAATATTTAATCATTGCCATATATATAGTATGGAAAATCTAAATAGACATCATAAACCCCAAAACTTGAGTGATAAAATTGCTTTTGGATTCACAAAATTTTTAAGATTCTTGGCTGATACTTTTTTTAAAAAAAAATATGGGCATAGAGCAGTTGTTTTAGAAACTGTAGCAGCTGTTCCTGGTATGGTAGCTGGAATGTTACTTCACCTAAAATCTTTAAGAAAAATGCAAGATGATAAAGGTTGGATAAAAATTCTATTAGATGAAGCTGCAAATGAAAGAATGCATTTAATGACTTTTATTAAAATTGCAAAACCTACGTTTATAGAAAGAATAATTATAATGATTGCACAATTTATATTTATTTTAATGTATCTATTTATATATTTAATTTCACAAAAAACGGCTCATAGAATTGTTGGGTATTTTGAAGAAGAAGCGGTCATAAGCTACACTGAGTACCTAAATGAAATAGAAGAGGGTAAAATTGAAAATATTAAGGCTCCAGAGATAGCAATAAATTACTGGAACCTTCCGTTAAATTCTAGACTAAAAGATGTAGTAAAAGTGATAAGAGACGATGAAGCTGGGCATAGAGATGTGAATCATAGTTTTGCTGACATTTTAAATACAAAGAAGAACAAAGTTTCTAATGAAGAAGCAAATTATGAAGATAAAGAAAAAATTTAATTATTTAAATTTAATTAGTTAATCATCTTTACTTATAAAATATATTCTATTTAGATTGTTTTTGTTTATACAAAGAAATGCCTTTTTCAATTTTGTTTTTGTAAGACATTTTAAAGCTCTCTAATTGCCAACCTGAAAGTCTGTTTTCGATTTCTTTTAGATTGTTATTTTTCCAATCATCTGTTGTTTCAGGATCTTTCCAAATTTTCTTTTCTTCATCAGATCTACCACATCCATAGCATAGGCCTGATACTGGATCAGTTTTACAAATACTTATACAGGGACTTACTATCACTTAATCCTAGGAGAAAGCGTCTATCCAGTTACCTTGTGTGGATGCTTTTGAATATTCAGTGGCTCTACCTTCAAAGAAGTTCATATGCTCAACTGCATTTAACATAGTGTCTAACCATGTTAATGGATTTTTCTGGACATCATATATTGGCTCAAGACCTAACTGAGTTAATCTTCTGTTTCCAATGAACCTTATATAATCTTTAACTTCTTGAGCTGTTAAACCCTGCATTGGACCCATTTCGAAAGCTAGATCAATAAATGCATCCTCATGTTCAATTATAGTTCTGCAAGCTTCATAAAGTTCTTTTTTAAGTTTCGGAGTCCAAATTTCAGGGTTCTCTTTAATGAACTCTTTAAAAATTCTAATCATAGAATTACAATGAAGAGTTTCATCTCTTACTGACCAAGTAACTATCTGACCCATTCCTTTAAGTTTGTTATGTCTTGGAAAGTTTAATAAAATTGCAAAGCTTGCAAACAATTGAAGACCTTCTGTGAAGGCGCTAAATACTGCAACAGTTTTTGCGATATCTTCTTTTGAATTTACATTGAAGTTTTGCATGTAATCATATTTATCTTTCATCTCTTTGTATTTCATGAATGCAGAATATTCAGATTCTGGCATTCCAATTGTATCTAATAGATGTGAATAAGCTGCTACATGGACTGTCTCCATAGAGGCAAATGCTGTCATCATCATTAAAACTTCTGTAGGTTTAAATACAGTTGTGTAATGTCTTAAATAACAGTTATTAACTTCAACATCTGCTTGAGTAAAAAATCTAAAAATTTGAGTTAGTAAGTTTTTTTCAGACTCAGAAAGATTTTTTTGCCAATCTCTAACATCGTCACCGAGTGGAACTTCCTCTGGTAACCAATGAATTCTTTGTTGAGTTAACCAAGCATCATAACACCATGGGTATCTGAATGGTTTATAGACTGGGTTCTCAACTAATAAACCCATTTTTTTTGGTTCTACAATTTTTTGTTTTGCATCTTTTAGACTTTCTACTGACATGATAAACACTCCTCATATTCTGGTTGTTGATTTTCTTGTTTCTTAGATTTGTAAACATTTGCAGTTACATCTGTAGAATTTGCATCGTTTACGTTTTCCGCTCTTTGTATTGATTTAGATCTGCAGTAATAAAGGCTCTTCAATCCTTTTTTCCAAGCTTGGAAATGGATTTGGTGTAAGTCCCTTTTATGAATATCTGCAGGTATAAATATATTTATTGATTGTGCTTGAGAAATATGAGGAGTTCTATCTGCACCTAACTCCACGATCCATTTCTGGTCTAGTTCAAAAGCTGTTTTAAATACGTCTTTTTCTTGTTGTGTTAAAAAATCAAGATGAGAAATTGAACCTTGATTGGTTGTGATACTTGACCATGTTTCATCATCATTTTTACCATGTTTTTCTAATAATTTACTTAAATATTTGTTTCTAACATTAAATGATCCAGACAAAGTTTTGTGTGTGTAGCTATTTGCTGCAATTGGTTCAACTCCTGGAGAAGTTCCTCCACAAATAATTGAAATCGAAGCAGTAGGAGCTATTGCAGTTTTGTTTGAAAATCTTTCATTAATTCCATAATCAGCTGCATCTGGACATGCTCCTCTTTCATCAGCCAAATCTTTTGAAGCTTGATCAACTTGTTTTTGGATGTTTTCAAATATTTTTTTATTCCAAACTTTACTCATTACAGATTCGAAGGGGATCATTTTTTGTTGGAAGAATGAATGAAGTCCCATAACACCTAGACCAACACTTCTCTCTTTTAATGCTGAATAAACTGCATCACTAAATGACTCTGGGGCTTTTTCAGTAAAGTCAGTTAATACATTATCTAAAAATCTCATTACATCTGGAACAAAATTTTCATCGTCTTTCCATTCATCATAAGTTTCTAAATTTAAAGATGATAAACAACATACTGCCGTCCTATCTCTGCCCTCTTTATCAATTCCTGTTGGTAAAGTTATTTCACTGCACAAGTTAGATGTCTTAACAGTTAAACCAGCAAGTTTATGATGTTGAGGTATCATTCTATTAACTGTATCAATGAAAACAATATAAGGTTCTCCAGTTTCAATTCTTGCAGTTAATAATCTAATCCATAAATTTCTTGCAGAAACAGTAGCTTGCACTGATTGATCTTTTGGACTTTTTAGTGCCCATTGTTCATCTAACTCTACAGCTCTCATAAATGCATCTGAAACTAAAACACCGTGGTGTAAATTTAATGATCTTCTGTTTGGATCACCACCTGTTGGTCTTCTCATTTCAATAAATTCTTCTATCTCCGGATGATCAATTGGAAGATAACAAGCTGCTGATCCTCTTCTTAAAGAACCTTGACTGATCGCCATTGTCAAAGAGTCCATAACTTTGATGAAAGGAATAATTCCTGAGGTTTTTCCAACTCTTCCAATTTTTTCTCCAATAGATCTTAAGTTGCCCCAATAACTTCCAATACCTCCGCCTTTAGCAGCCAACCAAACATTTTCACTCCATAGATCTAATATTCCAGTTAAGCTATCCCCTGCTTCATTTAAGAAACAAGAAATAGGTAAACCTCTTTTTGTTCCACCGTTTGATAAAACTGGCGTTGCTGGCATGAACCATAAATTACTTATGTAGTTATAAAGTCTTTGCGCGTGCAAGTTGTCATCTGCATAATGACTTGCAACTCTTGCAAATAAATCTTGGAAAGACTCGTTTTCTCCAAGGTATCTATCACTTAGTGTTGCTCTTCCAAAATCTGTTAAATTATTATCTCTAGATCTATCTATTTTAATAGTTATCCCTTTAGAATTTTGAAACAACTCTGTGTTGTTATTTAGTGAAAATAAGTCTGGTCTTTTGTCATTATTGCTGATTTTTTCCGCCGGTTTATAATCAGAGACAGCCTTCCTGATTGCCTGAGACAATATTTTGTTCATTAAACTCCCTTTTTATCTTTATACTAAAAAATCTAGTAAATAACTAGATATAGTGTGCAGATATACCTGATATACTATATAAATTGTAAATCAATAGAACATTTATAGAACTTATTAAATATTTATCAATAAAAATTTTAAAAAAATGTACATATATCCACATGAATAATTCGGGAAAAATTGATCCTTATGGCTTTCGGGAATATGACGCACGATGGGTATACGAAAAAGACATAGATGACGATGGAATCGTTCAACTTGGTAAAGGTCTTGGAACTCAAATAATTAATCATACAAAGAAAAACAATCCAAGAATTATAGTTGGCCAAGATTACAGATCTTACAGTGAACATATCAAAGAAAAATTAAAAGAGGGTTTAGTTTCAACTGGGTGCAAAATCGAGGATATAGGATTATCTTTATCCCCAATGGTTTACTTCGCTCAATTTAATTTAAATTCAGATGCAATTGCAATGGTTACAGCAAGTCATAATGAAAATGGTTGGACAGGTGTAAAAATGGGCATCAAAAAAGGATTAACTCATGCGCCTGAGGAAATGAAAGAACTAAAAAATATTACTCTCAATCAAAATTTTATTAATGGTGAAGGAAATATGAAAAAAATTGATGGTTTCCAAGCTATTTATAAAAATGATTTGATAACAAAAAACTCATTAAATAAAAAAATTAAAGCAGTTGTTGCATGTGGTAATGGAACAGCTGGAATATTCGCACCTGAAATTTTAAGAGGTATTGGGTGTGAGGTTATTGAACTTGATTGCAACCTTGATTGGACTTTTCCAAAATATAATCCAAATCCTGAAGATTTAGAAATGTTACATGCAATTTCATCAGCTGTGAAAGAAAATAATGCTGATATTGGATTTGGTTTTGATGGAGATGGAGATAGAGTTGGGGTTATTGATGATAAAGGTAATGAAATCTTTTCAGATAAAATAGGGCTATTAATAGCTAGAAATCTTTCAAAAATTCATAAAAATAGTAAATTTGTTGTTGATGTAAAATCGACAGGACTTTATTCAAATGACAGAATATTAAATGAGAATAAATGTGAAACAATTTATTGGAAAACTGGTCATTCTCATATCAAAAGAAAAGTAAATACCGATGACGCTTTAGCAGGATTTGAAAAAAGTGGTCATTTCTTTTTTAATAAACCTTTGGGATATGGCTATGATGATGGAATTAATTCAGCAATACAGGTCTGTAAGTTACTCGATAAAAATAACAAAAAAATGAGTGAAATACTTGCAGAATTACCAACAACATATCAAAGTCCGACTATGGCTCCTTATTGTAAAGATAGTGAAAAATATGATGTAGTTGAGAATTTAGTTAAAGAAATAACAAATATTAAAGAAAATAAAACTAAAGTAGATAATCAAGAAATTAGAGAAATATTAACTGTTAATGGAGTAAGATTTTCTTTTGATGATGGGTCTTGGGGATTAATAAGAGCATCTTCTAATAAACCCTCTTTAGTTGTAGTTACTGAAAGCCCAACTTCCGAAGATAGAAAAAAGAAGATTTTTGACTTTATTGATAATCTCCTTCAACAAACTGGTAAGGTTGGGGATTATGATCAAAAAATTTAAAATTCAACTATAAAGAGTTAAGAAAAAATTAGAGAATCGATTATTATGTAACTGAGGTGGCGGAGGGAGACTGAAACCACCTCGTCTCCTAGGTCACTAAAAATCTATATAAAAATAAAGTACCAATAACATATAAAAAAACACCGAATAATCTCTGTGTTTTAACTCTATCTAGGTCTTGAACTGTTTTTGCTCCGATCCTTGCCATGAATGTTGTTATTGGAACAAATATTATAAACGCAGGTATATTAATAAACCCTATACTTAGTGGGATATCAGCTTTTAACATCAAACCAGATGTAAAAAATCCAATTGATCCAAATAAAGCTATTATAAATCCAATGGCTGCAGAGCTTCCTATTGCTAAGTTAATTGGATAACCAAAATATCTTAGTATAGGAACATTCATCATAGCACCTGTTATGCCCATAGGAGCAGATATTAATCCTGACAAAAATCCAAATATTATTCTAGGAAAAATATTAAATTTTTTTTTAATTTTTTTTTTCTTTTCACTTTGTAACAACAAGTAAGCTCCAAAAAAGTAAACAACTGCAGAAAAAAAAAATAACAATGTTTTAGTATTCATCAATGCCGCCATCAATGTTCCAGAGAAAACTCCAATTATTACAAATGTTCCATAATTTTTAATAATATTAAAATCAACAGCATTATATTTTCTGTGAGTTAATACTGATGCTGTAGCAGTTAGAATTGTTATTGAAAAAGCTGTCCCTACAGATAAATGCATTAAATAATCTTTATCAACGTCAAATGCTTCAAATACAAAAAATAAAAATGGAACTGAAATTAATCCTCCTCCGATACCAAAAAAACCTGCAAAAAAACCAACCGGAACAGCGGCTGCCATCATTAAAAAAATAAAATAAATATTATTAATCTCTAAAAGAGTATTATTCAATTTGCCCTGCCGATATACTTTGTGGATTAAATTTTACTTTATCCATTATGTGATCAATTTTCTTAACATCGGCGTCTCTTACACACATATTTTCACTTAAATATCTTTTCCAAAAACTAGAACCTGTTTGTCCATGGAATAAACCAAGAGTATGTCTCATGATTTGATTTAATCTTGTACCTTTTTTAATTTCTTCTTTTACATACTTAATTAGTTTCTCAACAACTTCTTGTCTTGTCAAAATTTCACTATTATTAAAAATTTGGTTCTCAATATCTGCTAACATGTAAGGGGAATGATAAATTGACCTTCCAATCATCACACCATCTACATTATCTAAATGTTCTTTGATTTGATCAGTAGACGTTATTCCTCCATTAATTATTATTTCTAAATCTTTAAAATCTTTTTTCAATCTATTTACATATTCATATTTCAAAGGTGGAATATTTAAATTTTGTTTAGGTGTAAATTTTCCTAACATTGCTTTTCTGGCATGAATTATAAAAGTTTTAACACCTGTTTCTTTTAAAATATTCACAAAATTATATAAATTTTCGTATTGATCAACATTGTCATATCCAATTCTAGTTTTAACTGTTACAGGAATTGATGTTTTTGAAATCATTTCACTTAGACAATCAGCAACAAGATTAGGTTCTTGAATTAAACAAGCCCCAAATCTATTTTTCTGAACTTTTTTACTTGGACAACCTAAATTTAAATTTATTTCATCATAACCAAATTCTTCACCTAAATATGCTGCATTTCCTAATAGTTTTGGAGAAGAACCACCAAGTTGCAGAGCAACAGGTTTTTCCCTCATATCAAATTCTAATAGTTTCTTTTTATCTCCTCTATCAATAGCTTCTGAGACAATCATTTCAGTATAGAGAAGAACATTTTTACTGATTAATCTTAAGAAAAATCTTTCATGTTTGTCTGTGCAATCCATCATTGGAGCAACAGAAACAGTTCTATTTAATCTAGACATATTTTTTAAGTTTACTTGATAAATTAATTTTTTTTTCGTTTACATACTCTTGATGATTTTGCTCAATTTTTCCAAGTTCATATTTGTAATTAACCATTATTCCAAATGATCTTTTAAAACCTACATCGGACACATTTGCATTTATTACAATATCGTCAATTTCTGCACCGTTGTTTAGATGAAATCTACAAACATCATTAATTGGAAAACCTAGATCATTTTTTTGAATAGCTAAATAATTTAGAGCAATTTTTGTAAGTAAATCTTTATTGTCTATAAATTTTCTATCTCCAATTTTTAATCCTAATGATTTTAGAAATTCAACTTTAGGAAAGTTTTCTTTTTTAACTATTTCTCCTAATTTTTCATTATCTAAAGACTTAACCCAATCGGCAAAACCTATCATTGGAGAGAGTGTTCCAAAATTCTTTACATCAGTTAATTCTTCTTGCAACTCATAGACTACTCTTTTAATTAAAAAATTTCCTAAAGTAACCCTAGATAGTCCCTCTTGACAGTTGCTAATTGAATAAAATGTTGCGGTGTCATAATTTTCTTTTTTCTCATTATTAGGTCGTGTCAACTCTTGAATGGACTTAGCCAAACCTTTGGTTAATGCAATCTCAACAAAAATAATTGGTTCTTCATCTAAAGCAGGGTGAAAATAAGCAAAAAATCTTCTATTTTCTCCAAGTCTAATTTTTAATTCATTCATATCTTTCATTGAATGAACTTTCTCATATTTTAGTAATTTTTCTAATATTGCTGCTTTAGTATCCCATGTAATTTTTCTTAATTTTAAAAATCCAGGATTAAACCAATTTTTAAAGATATCTATGAGATCATAGTCTAAATCTTTTAATTCTGGATTTTTAATTAGAAAAGTTTGTAAATCCTCTCTTAAAGAAACTATTTCTGGTGTACCATTTGGTGCCATATTTAATCTTTTAAATAATTCTTTTCGTTTACCTGATGATATTCTTGATAAATTTAAAATTGACCTACTATTTTTGTTTTGACTATAATCTTTTATTGCCTCATCTATGCTATCTGAATTTGGTTTATATTTTTCATTAACTTGTAATAAGAATTTTAATTTTTCATCGTAAGACAAGTTATGATACCTAAACAAGACATCTCTTGCTAATGTAATTCCAAAAGCTGCTCCTTTTGATGATAACAGGTCATCACATAGCTCAATCAAATCTCTTTTTTTAGAGAATTTTTTTAATGATTTTTTCTCTAAAATTTTTTGACCAGCATCAGCAATTGTCTCGAATATTCTTTTTATATTTAGCATTGTGTTTTTTATATATTAAAAACCTAAACTTTTACCCATTATTTTGTCAGGTAACCAGGTCACAATCTCAGGAAAAATACACAAAATAAGTATAGCTAAAGCCATAATTATCATAAATGGTATAGATCCCTTTAAAATTTCTGACAAACTAACATCAGGTGTTATACCCTTTATTATATAAAGGTTTAATCCAACGGGTGGAGTTATAAGACCAATTTCCATATTAATTGTAAATACAATTGCAAACCAGTACGGATCAAATCCCAGTTGAGTTATAACTGGCAATAATATTGCTGAAGTCATAACAATTACGGCAACAGGGGGTAAAAAGAAACCTGCAATCAAAAGAAATATATTTATTAAAATAAATACTACCCATTTATTAGAGCTCATCTCTACCATACTTTGAGCTAATGATTGAGTTACGTAAAGTTGTGATAATGTAAATGCAAAAAGATAAGAAGCTGCGATTATAAACATTATCATTACGCTTTCTTTCATTGAAACTTTAACAATATTCCATATTTTTTTTGGTTGATAAATCTTGTAGACGACTGCAATCAAAACAAAAACTAAAAAGGCTCCAACCCCTGAAGCCTCTGAAGGAGTAGCAACACCACCATATAAAACATATAAAACACCAGCAATGATTGCTAAGAAAGGAAGTATTCTTGGCAGAACTTCAATTTTTTCTTTAAAAGTTGGAGGCGTTCTATTCTTTAAAGCTTTAGCTGAGTCTTTATCTATAAAATAACTGTGTATAAGTGCCCAAATAGCAAACATGCCTGCAAGCATAAATCCAGGTATCAATCCACTTAAAAATAATCTTCCAATAGATGTTCCAGTTGCAATTCCATAAACAATTAAAACAATGCTTGGAGGAATTAATACTCCTAAAGTTCCACCAGCTGCTATAGTTCCTGTTGCAATTTGATCTGAATATCCTCTTTTTCTCATTTCAGGAATTCCCATGGTACCAATTGCAGCACAGGTTGCGGGACTTGATCCACTTAGTGCAGCAAAGATTGAACAAGCTCCTATATTAGAAATAACCAAACCTCCAGGTACTCTCCATAACCATCTGTCCAATCCTGTATATAAATCTTTTCCTGCTGGGGAATTAGCAACTGCCATCCCCATTAATATAAACATTGGTATTGAAAGTAGGACAAACGAATTTAATCCCGCATAGAAAGTTTCAGCAAAAACATCTAGCATTTGGAAACCTTCGAAAGCAACTAAAAGAGCTATTGATACAAAGCTTAAACCAAAAGCAATTGGTATTCCGGAAAATAATACTATCAAAGTAAAAACAGCAACAATTATTGCAATTATTAATGGATCCATTAGTTAGTATCCTTTTCGTCTGTAAGCTTAATAATTTCTGCTATATATTGTAAAATCATTAATGCAGCACCTATCATCATTGACGAATATGGTACCCACAATGGAGGATCCCAAACCGTTCCTGTTGAGTAATTTTTAGTAAACGCTTCCTCAACCATTAAAAAACCAAAATAGAATAAAATTAAGAAGAATAATAAACTGACTAATGAGGTAAAAATTTTAAGTCTTAATATATTTTTTTTTGATAAGAAATCATAGATCCACTCCATACTCACATGAGCTTTCTCACTTAAAACATATGCACTTCCAATAAATGTTGAAGCAACTAGAAGCATTGTAACTAGCTCAGTTTGCCATGTTATTGCTCTTTGAAAAAAGTATCTTTCAAAAACTAATTCTACAATTACAAGAATTGATAACAGTAAAGCTAGAACTGCAAAAGCTCCACAAGCTCTTGCAACATAATCACAGAATTTTAAGTATTTTTCTTTCATAAAAAAAACCCCTACTTACAGAGAATAAATAGGGGTTCTTTATATATTATTTTATTTAACTGCTAAAGCCATTTCCATTAGCTTATCGCCACCTGGAACTTTTTCAGCAAAAGCTTTGTGAGATGATTTTATTGCAATATCAACCCATGCAGCATGATCATCAGCATCCATATACACTAATTTAACACCTGCAGCTTTGTATGCTTCCTCAAACTTTTTATCTAAGTTTTCTACTTGAGCTGTCATATATTTCTCAGCAACTTTACCTGCTTTCATTAAAGCCACTTGTTGGCTAGAATTTAAAGCATTGTAGCTTTTCTTAGACATTAAAATTGGCTCATACATAAACCATAAACCAAATTTTCCTGGAGGAGTTGCACATTTTACTTGTTCATATATTTTGTAACTCACAAAACTTCCTGAACTAGTATTTGCACCTGTTAATACACCAGTTTGTAATCCAGTATAAATTTCAGATGATGGCATACTTTGAATACCTGCACCAGCAGCTTCTAACATTTGGTTGAAAGCTTTTCCTGCAGCTCTCATCACCTGTCCTTTAGCATCACTTGGATTTTTGATACATTTAGTTTTTGATGCGAAACCACCACCTAACCATGCATCAGATAGTACTACAACACCAGCATCACTGATAATTTTTTTAATCTCAGTCATCATTGGACCTTTATTAAATCTCAATGCATGCTCATGATTTTTTACAGTTCCTGGCATTAATGTAGCATCAAACTCTGGATGGAATTTTGATGCATAGGCTAATGGGAAAGCAGAAATATCTAATTGACCTGTAGTCATAGGTTTCCACTGTTCTTTTGGCTTATAAAGTGACTTAGCTGGATAAATTCTAATTTCTAAATCAACGTTTGCTTTTTTTACTTCATCAGCAATAATTTGTACCATTTCATGACGTGGGTCAAAAGAGCCATCAGCTCTTGGTGTACCTGGCCATTGGTGACTTGCTTTTAATGTAACTGCGTATGCAGATCCTACTATTGAAAAAGCTATAATTATTGAAGACAAATATAATGTTATTTTTCTTAACATAGTTTTCCCCTTTTTATTTATAATGTTGATATTAAATTGAACTTGAGCAGAAGAGTCAATATAAGGAAATGACGTACTTATTATGGATGGTCCTTTAAAAAATTTATTAGTTGTTGATCTTACTAGGGTTTTAGTAGGTCCATATTGTACAATGATTTTATCTGATCTCGGTGCACGTGTAATTAAAGTAGAAGCACCAGAAATTGGTGACGATTCAAGAAAGTTTGGACCTTTTGTAAAAGACTATTCAGCATATTTTATGTCACTTAACAGAGGAAAAGAAAGTATTGCTCTTAATTTAAAAAATGAAGATGATAAAAAAATCTTTGATAAAATTTTAGCAAAAGCAGATATTTTAGTAGAAAATTTTAAACCAGGTACTTTAGAAAAATGGGGATATGGTTGGAAAGATGTAAGCAAAAAATATCCAAAATTAATCTATGCATCTGCATCTGGTTTTGGTCAAACTGGACCTTTAAAAGAATTACCGGCTTATGACATGGTCGTTCAGGGAATGGGTGGACTGATGAGTGTTACAGGTCATCCAAATAGTGAACCAACAAGAGTTGGAACATCAATTGGTGATATTACAGCAGGCCTTTTTACTGCAATCGGAATTAATGCAGCTTTGTATGATAGACAAAAAACAGGTAAGGGAATGTTTATAGATGTTTCAATGTTAGACTGCCAGATTGCGATTTTAGAAAATGCAATTGCAAGATATTTGTCTAAAAATGAAATTCCTAAACCGATGGGATCTAGACATCCTTCAATCGCTCCTTTTGAGGCATTTAAAACAAAAGATAGTTATATAATCATTGCTGCAGGTAACGATAAATTATTTGAAAAACTTTGTGAAGTATTAGGAATACCTGAAATGGTCAGTGATAAAAGATTTAACACTAATTCGCTCAGATGTGAAAATATGAATGAACTTAAATCAATTTTTGAAGATAAACTATCTTCAAAAAATACTTCTGAATGGGTAAGTGAAATGGAAAAATTAAGGATACCTTGTGGACCGATATTTAATATTAAAGAAGCGGTAGAAAATCCTCAAGTCGAAGCAAGAAACATGATTGTTAAAGCCTATCATAAAGTAGTTGGTGATTTTAGATTGGCAGGAAATCCCATAAAAATGTCTTCATACGAGGATAAAAGTACTAGAGGGGACATTCCTGATCTTGATGAACACAGGGAAAAAATACTAAAAGAGTTTTCTTAATTAAGAATTATTTTCTTCTTCGTTTACGTTGTCTGAAACTTGTTCTTCTGCTTCTGAAACTTGATCTAGTGAAACATCATCACTTTCTTCAGCTTCGCTTGGAGCTTCTACATTAACATCAGGTTGAGCTGATGGTGATAATTCAGCAAGATCTTCTTTTGAAACTTGAATTTTTTCAGGAATTTTCCTAGCTCTTTTCGAAGGAAGAATTGGTACACCACTTTTTGATATTTCACCTTTGTACAAATTCTCAAAATCATCACCAATATCTTCATCTTCTTCAGCAGTATCATCAATTTGTTCTACATGTTTTCTTAGTTTGTAAACTGCAGCTTCTGTTAAATCTGGAACTTTAATTGTTTCTTCAGCTATTTCTCTCAAAGCAATAACTGTGTGTTTGTCGTTATCTCTATCTAATGTAGGTTCAATTCCTGAATTAAGTTGAGTAGCTCTTTCTTTAGCAACCAAAACTAATTCATAAGGGCTATCTACTTTGTCTATACAGTCTTCAACGGTAACTCTTGCCATGGGCGATTAAATATACTCCAAGATCAACAAAATCAAGTATTTTATACTAAAATTGGGTTTAATTTTTTTCTAACTAAAAAAAGAAGAATAAAAGAAATAAGTATATAAAGTGCAGATATTATAGCAATTTTCTCAATTGAAAATCCGATATCAATTAAAATACCAAAAAGAGCAGTTCCGAAAGCTGTTGAAAAAACCATAAGTGCAGTGGTCAAAGCTTTAATAGATCCAATATGCTTTACACCATAAACCTCAGCCCAAGTGGAAGATCCCAAAACGTTTGCCAAACCATTTGATATTCCAATTAAACCTAGAAATATAAATGCAGTAAATTGTGCATCAAAATAAATAATTACAAAAGTCGACAGAAATAAAGGAATATTCATAAAAATTAAAAGTTTTCGACTTGTGAATTTATCAATTAAAAAACCAGATATTAAAAGTGTAATTACTGAAAATACTGAATAAGACATAAAAGACTGCGCAATTACAAATGGTCCCCAGTTTTTTGACTCAGTTATAAATGACTGATAAACAAATACACCAGTTGCAATCCAAGGCATAGCAAGCATATTCATGCTTACGATATAAAATTTATAATCTTTTATTACTTCAATTCTTTTCCATTGCTTAATATTTTCCTCTTTAAATTCTTCACCTCCAGTGCTTTCTCTTGTATCAAGTTTAACAGTTCGAACTAAAAAGAACGATGCTATCGGTAAAAATATTAAAATTAATAAAGCAATTACTGTCCAAATATTTTGCCAAGAGGTTAATGACAACAAGAATACCATTAAAACAGGTAAAATAAATTCAGCACTAGATAAACCGAACCAGCAAATACTTAACGCCCTACCCCTTGATATTGTGAAATATCTTGAAACTGTTGTTGTTGCAGTATGAGACATCATTCCCTGTCCTGAAAATCTCATTAAAAAAATTGCAATGAATAAAAAAATGATTGATGAAATTTTTGAAAAGAAAAAACAAGAAAAAGATAAAAGTAATGTTACATAGATTGCAAATCGGAAAATATTTATATCGTCAATTTTCTTTCCAACCCATATTAGTAGTAAACTACTGCACAATGTTGCAGATGCATATATTGAGCCAAATTGTCCATGAGTTATCGAGAGTGTCTCTCTTATACTTGTATTGAATATTCCAAGAAAAAAACTCTGTCCAAAACTTGAAAAAAATGTAAATATAAAACCAAATACAATTACTTTTAAACTTAAATTTTTAAACATAAAAAAATATGACTTCTAAAGTTGCTTTCATAGGTCTTGGTGTAATGGGTTATCCAATGGCAGGATATATATCAAAAGCAGGACATAATGTAACTGTTTTTAACAGAACAAAATTAAAAGCAGAAAAGTGGATTGGTGAATACAAAGGTAATATGGCTGATACACCATCTGAAGCTGCTAAAAATGCTGATTTTATTTTTACTTGTGTAGGAAATGATGATGACTTAAGACAAGTCTCTTTAGGTGATAATGGGTTATTTCATAATGCTAAAGAAGGATGCGTATATATAGATAATTCAACTGTGTCTGCTGAAATTTCTAGAGAACTTTATAAAGCCGCAAAAGATAAAGGATTTGGTTTTTTAGATGCTCCTATATCTGGAGGACAATCAGGTGCTGAAGGTGGGATATTAACTGTCATGGTTGGTGGCGATGGAAATGATTTTAAAAAAGCAGAGCCAATAATTGATTGTTATAGTAAAAAAGTAACTTTAATCGGACCATCAGGTAGTGGACAATTAACTAAGATGGTTAATCAAATGTGTATTGGTGGTTTAGTTCAAGGATTATCAGAAGCAGTAAATTTTGGAATTAATGCAGGTTTAGATATGGATAAAGTTATGGAAACTATTTCAAAAGGTGCAGCTCAGTCATGGCAAATGGAAAATAGATATAAAACTATGGTAGCTGATAAATTTGATTATGGATTTGCTGTAGATTGGATGAGAAAAGATTTAAAAATATGTATTGAAGAAGCAAAAAGAAATGGTTCACCTGTACCAGTAACTGAAATTGTGGATGGTTATTATGCTGAAGTTCAGAAAATGGGTGGAAATCGTTGGGATAGCTCAAGTTTAATTGCTAGATTAAAAAAGAAAAAATAATTGTGTCTACCACTGTTCCCTACTACGAGGATTTTTCCGAAATAAAAAAGAAAATTTGGTTAATGTTAACTGATGCAGTAACAAATAGATCATCTCCCTTTAGAATACCTGTATTTTCATGTGGAAGTGAAGACAATATTGAAAGTAGAATTGTTGTTCTTAGAAAATCAGATGAACAAAATAATTTAGTGCAATTCCACAGTGATATTAGATCTGATAAAATTAAAATATTAGAAAAAAATCCTAATTCATCTATGTTATTTTATGATAAAGATGAAAAAATACAGGTTAGATTAAAAGTTGAAGCAATTATCAATCACAATAATGATATAACAAAACAATCTTGGGAAAAAACTCAACATATAAGTCGTAAATGTTACTTGGTAGATAATGGACCAGGTACAGAATCTGATATTCCAACATCTGGTTTAAAACCTGAATTAGATAATTTTGATTACACCAAAGAACAAAGTGAGGAAGGATACAAAAACTTTACCGTCATACAGTGTAAAATTAGATCTATGGAATGGTTATATTTAGCTGCCAAAGGACATCGTAGAGCTAGATTTGATGTTGATAATAATAAAGATGCCTGGTTAGTTCCTTAATTATTTAATGATCTTTTGGATTTCGATTATACTCTCTATTAGCCTGTTCATTATTAAATAATTTCATAACTCCAGAACCGTTTCTGTCCCAATAAGTAAACTTACATCCAGATCCACCACTCCTATAGTTCCACTTACCTTTTTTAAGATCGCTTTCCTGTTTTTCTCTAAGTTTAACAAGCTTTTTGTGATTATATTTTCCCCATTCGTTCAAACATATTAGCTTAAAAGGATCGTAAGGATCTTTTGTTGTTGGTGTTAGATATACTGTGTCTTCTCCTTTTGGACAGCCTTCGACATCATGAAAATAAGCTTTTCCAAAAAACATTTGCTTTTCATCAGTGTCTTGTCCACTTTTAAAATGTGCTTTTTTACTCATTCCAGGGACGCAAGCAAACCCCCCTCCCATTGCATGATGCACTTCGTGAACAGCTGTTTTAACCATACTATTTATATTTTTATTGTATTTGCTTTTAAGAAAAATTGATGCCATTCCTACCCCACCTTCTCCACCATCTTGGCTAGTTACATCAGCAAAAGTAAAATATACTTTTTTTGGATTATTAAATCCATTTAGCCAAAGGTATGCACGATAGTTATTATTTATATGTTTGTGAAGTTCTTTTCTTTTTTTATCTAATCTTATGAAGGTAACATCTAATTTTCCATCTTTTCGATAATCGTACTTATATTTTTTTACACCCGAAGACCCTTTTGTTTTTTTACTAAACTTTTCAACAAGAGCGTTCATTTTGTTAGCATATTCCTCAATTTTACCATTTATATCTAGCTCACGATCTTCATCACTGGCTGTAAGCATGTATATGAAATGAATTTGATAATCATCAGTTACATCTGGTTGATCTTCAAAAAATCTACCTGGTTTTTCATCTGATGCTAATAATGATGAACTAAATAATGTGACAAATAATGCTAATAATATTTTTTTCATAATCCTTTTATTATTATATTAGTCCCCTCAGAATTATCGAGTCTAATCTGTTTAATGGGTTTATATTCTTCAGAATTATACCATTCTAGCGCTCTCTCATAACTTGGAAATTTTAGAACTATTATTCTTGGAAATTTAGTTTCACCATCAAATATTTGATATTCACCATTTCTAACTAAAAACTCTCCATCGAATTTTTTTACAATTGGATTAACTTTTTCAATATACTCTTTATAATTTTCTGGGTTGGTTACTCTTAATTGTGCAATTACATACCCTGCTGGCATTTTAAAAAACAGTTTTTACGTATCTTTTCCAATTATCTTGGTAATGTTTTGCGTTCTCAGTAATTTTACCTACTTCTTCGTCAGTAAGTTTTCTTACTACTCTACCAGGTGCTCCAACCACTAATGAGTTGTCTGGAATTTCTTTGTTTTCAGTTATCAACGCTTTTGCACCTATGATGCAGTTTTTGCCAATTTTCGCATTATTTAAAATTACAGCTCCAATACCTATTAAACTATTGTCTCCAATTGTACATCCATGAAGCATAACGATATGACCTATAGTTACGTCTTTACCAATTTTTAAAGGGCAGCCTGGGTCAGTATGCAAAACGCTTCCGTCTTGAACATTAGAACCTTCTCCAACATGAATGTTTTCATTATCACCTCTAATTACAGCATTAAACCAAACACTGGAGTTTTTTTCTAATGTGACATCTCCAATAATAGTTGCATTTGGCGCTACCCAATTTTCGCCAGAGTTTTTTGGTTTTTTATCTTCCAAATCGTAAAACATAATTTATATATTATTACATTATGCCTATTAAAACACCAGTATGTGATTTTGGAAAAAAAGCAGAAAACTTTGAATTAAAATCTACAGAGAACAAATTAATATCTTTAAATGATATCAAAGGTGAAAATGGAACTTTGATAATGTTTATTTGTAATCACTGTCCATATGTAAAAGCAATTATTAAAGATGTGGTGGAGGACTGTACTAAGCTTAGTGATTTAGGAATAAATTCAGTTGCAATATGCTCTAATGATCCAATTAATTATCCAGAAGACTCTTTTGAAAAAATGATAGAGTTTGCAATTAAACACAAGTTTAATTTTCCTTACCTGATTGATGAAACACAAGACATTGCAAGAAAATATGATGCTGTATGTACTCCAGATTTTTTTGGTTATGATAAAGATTTTGGTCTCCAATATAGAGGAAGAATAAGAGAATTAAGAGAACTAAAGCCTGTGAGATCCGGAGATAGTGATTTATTTATTGCTATGAAACAAGTTTCAGAAACAGGCAAAGGTCCTGAAGAACAATTCCCAAGTATGGGTTGTGGTATTAAGTGGTCATCTAATTAATGTATTTAATAATAACTAGAACTTTTCCACCCGATGTTGGTGGTATGCAAAATTTAATGTGGGGATTAGCAAGATCTTTATCAAAGTTAGATATGGTTAAAGTTTTTGCAGATTACCACGAAGATCATAAAAAGTTTGATGATAAAGTTTCTTTTACAATTGAAAGAGTTAGTGGAATTAAATTATTAAGAAAATATAGAAAATCTCTACTAATAAATGAATATTTAAATGAAAATAAAAATGTAAATTGTATCATTGCAGATCACTGGAAAAGTTTAGAACTTATAAAATCCCCAAAAAAGAAAATATGTTTAATTCATTCTAAAGAAATTAATCATCCTAAAGGATCTAGATTAAACAAAAAAGTTTTAGAAGTTTTAAATAATGTTGACCATGTAGTAGCAAACTCAAACTTTACGAAAAATTTAGCAGTTAGTCTCGGAGTTGAAGAAAAAAGATTAATAGTCATAAATCCAGGTGTAGATCCTGTTATAGAAATTTCAAAAGATGACCTTAAACAAGCAGAAGAAATGCTAAGAGGAAAAAAACAAAGGCTAATTACTGTTTCTAGATTTGACAAAAGAAAAAATCATGAAAAAGTTATAATGGCTATTCGGAATTTAAAAGAGAAATATCCTGATATTACTTACACTTGCATAGGATATGGAGATGAAGAGGAAAATTTGAAAAAATTAGTTATAGAACTAAAACTTGATAAATATGTAGTTTTTTTAAGTGATATCTCTAATGAATTAAAAAATGCACTAATAGCAAAATCCAATATTTTTATAATGCCATCAATAATTCACAAATCTTCAGTTGAGGGCTTTGGAATTTCTTTTATTGAGGCCGCACAATATGGGATTCCATCTATAGGTGGTAAAGATGGTGGTGCTTCTGATGCAATTGTTCATAATAAAACGGGATTAATTTGTGATGGTAATAGTCTAGATGAAATTTATTCAAGTATAGATAGTTTATTTGAAGGTAATAAATATATTGAGTTTGGAAAAGAGTGCAAAAGTCATTCCGAAAATTTTCTTTGGGATAAGATAATTGAAAACTACAAAGGAATCTTATAAAATCAAAACATGTTAGATAAATTTAATGGAGTAATTTATTTAAGTATTTTTATCGTCCATTTTATCGTTTACGCTGTTTACGCTTTTAGAACAGTGGTAGCAACAAAATCATTTTTAGATCAATACAATATAGATCATTCTGCAGCTGTGATGGTTAGATTTTTTGGAGCACCGTTTATTGCATCAGTTTTAGTAGCACTATACATAATGTTAATTAAAGCAGATGGTTTGGCAGGAACATGGGGTTTCTTTACATTAATTTTTGCTCAAAACGTTTTATATTTGTTAATTGGGATATATACAATTTATATCAATAAGCTTGGACATAACGAAAAAACAAATAGTGAAGGTGTCATCGCATCAGGAATTTTAACAGTGCTAAGTGGAATTCTTTGCTACGGTCTAGCTGATAAAATTTATATTTAACTTTTTTTTCTAAAAGTTGAAAAAATTTGCCAACCAACAATTGTGATTGTGATCAATAATATTATGAGTGTTATTGGCCTATCCCATAAAAAATTAGGCGAACCATCACTTATTAAAAGTGACCTTCTCAATGTTTCCTCCATTAATCCACCTAGTACAAAAGCTAATATTAAAGGTGGCATGGGAAAATCATAGAGTCTTAAAAAAGTTGCAACCAGCGCAATACCTATCATTAAAAAAATATCGAAATTATTAAACGACATAAGATATATTCCTGTTACTGAAAAAAATAAAATTAAAGGAATTAAATAATTTCTAGGTACTGCTAAAATTCTAGCGATATAAGGTATTAAAGGTAAATTTAAAATTAAAAGCACGACCATGCCAATGTACATTGACATTATAACTGACCAGAATATTTCAGGGTTAGTTTGATAAAGTCTTGGTCCTGGCTGAATACCAAATCCTAAAAGGGCTCCAAGCATAACTGCAGTTGTACCGCTTCCAGGAATTCCTAATGTTAGCAATGGAACAAATGAACCAGAGCAAGCCGCATTATTTGCAGTTTCTGGTGCTGATAAACCATGAACGCTTCCTTTTCCAAACTTTTGTTTTTCTTCCTCATTTACATAATTTCTTTCCATTCCATATGCTAAGAAAGATGCAATTGTTGCGCCTGCACCAGGTAAAACGCCAATTAAGAAACCAAGTATTGAAGATCTTGGAATTGTTTTAGCCATTTTGATAGTTTCTTCTTTATTTACTTTGATTGAACCTAGTTCTGTTAATGAGATTTGTTTTGCTGCTCTGTTTGGATCTTTCCCTCTAAAAATAATTGTAAGAGCTTCACTCATTGCAAATGTAGCCATGACAATTAATACAAAGCTTATTCCATCAGTTAAATTCATATTGTTAAAGGTAAATCTTGTTATATCTGATAAAGAGTCTTGTCCTACAGTTGCTAACATTAATCCTAAAACTACCATCATCATTGCTTTTAAAAATTGACCTTTAGATGAAAATGCTGAAATGGCGGTTAAACCTAAAATCATTAGTGCAAAATAGTCAGGTGACCTAAAAGCTAAACTTACTTTTGACAAACTAGGGGCCGCAACTAATAAAAATATTGCAGAAATTGTTCCTCCAGCAAATGAACTATAGGCTGCTATCGCTAAAGCCTTACCAGCTTTTCCTTGTTGTGCCATTGGATAACCATCAAATGCAGTAGCAACAGTTCCTGGTATTCCAGGAGCATTTAATAAAATAGAAGATGTAGATCCTCCAAATACTGCTCCATAATAAACACCTGCCATTAAAATTAAACCTGTTGAAGGATCAAAGCCGTAAGTAATTGGTATCATTAATGCAATTGCAGTCATTGGACCAAGTCCTGGTAACATTCCAATTATTGTTCCTGCAAAACATCCAACCATCACCATTAAAATATTCGTTAATGATAGCGCAGTTGATAACCCAATTAGTATTCCTTCGATCATCCCATAACTCCAATATATTTTAAAAACGGATCACGTAGGTAAATGTTTAATAAACCATGTAACAAATACATAAATGCAGCAACAAATGGGAAAGATAAAATAAACATTAACCCCCATCTTCTTTCACCTAAGAAATAGTAAGATGCAAAAAGAAATAAAGAAGTTGATATAAAATATCCAATTTTCAAAATTACAGCTGCATATATTAAAGAGATTACAATTAAATAAATTATACTTTTATAATCTAAGTGTTTGTGATTTACTTCTGTAGTAACTTTCTCAGGTAAAATTATTTTTAAACTCGATAAAATTATTCCTGCCCAACCTAAATATATTGGAAAAGTCCTAGCATTGAATGGTGCATTCTCATCGAATGCAAATACTTGAATGTTGTAAGCCGTGTATAAATAAAATACCGATAAAACTAAAAAAAGCAGTGAGATAAATTTTGTAGGACTTATTCTCACTGCTTTACATTCTTTAATAATCTATAAAGATTATATTACTCCAAGTTTTTTCATCAGAGCTGTCATTTCAACTGTTTGTTTTTCCAAGAATGCATCAAATTTAGAACCTGGGTTATAAATATTTACCCATGCATTTCTTTTTCTAACAGCTTCCCACTCTGGTGTTTTTTGAACATCCCCAAGCATTTTAGATATTTTGTTATAATCACTCATACTCATGCTTTTTGGTGCAAAGAAACCTCTCCAGTTAACAAACTGAACATCATACCCTTGCTCTTTTAATGTTGGAGCTTCTGGTGCATCACCTACTCTTTCAGGAGCTGTGATACCAATTATTCTTACTTGATCTCTAGCACCCATTACTTCACCTAAGCCTGTTGAAAGTATTTGAGTTTCTCCAGATAAAAGTCCAGCAAGCGCTTTTCCACCAGCATCATATGGAACATAGATCACATCGTTCGGATTTGCTCCAGCTGCTTGGAAAGCTAACGCACCAATTAAGTGGTCCATGCTTCCTCTTACAGATCCTCCAGCCATTTTAATTGACTTTGGATCTTTTTGATATTGATCAACTGCATCTTTGAAATTTTTGATAGGTGAATTTTTTGCAACAACTATTGCACCATAATCTCCAATTACACCTGCAATTGGTTTAACATCTTTATAAGATAATGTACCAGTACCTTTTACATAACCTTTGTGTCTTGTAATAGATCTTAACACCAATGGTGTTGACTGAACTAAAACTGTATCTTTTGGAGCGTTATTGATTAGGTAAGCCAAAGCCTTACCGCCTCCACCACCTGACATGTTTTCAAATGATGCACTTTTCAAAAAACCAGCTTTTGTTAATGCTTCTCCAGTACCTCTAGCAGTTCCATCCCAACCACCACCAGCACCACCGCCAATTAAAAAATGTAATTTTTCAACTGCAAATGAACTTGTTGATGAAAACAGAAGGAAAGCAGAGAATAAAACTGAAATAAAAGTTTTAATTAGTTTCATTATTTCCTCTCTTATTATATTTATGAAACCATCATTAAACATAAGTTATAAATTTTAGTCAATGCTCAAATATAATACTTCTAAAAACATAAAAGAATATTTTTTAGCATTAATAGGTAGTTATAAAGCTCTATTTATAGGTCTAGTCGGTGGATACTTAGGTACATTAATAAATTTACCCTTACCATGGTTGTTAGGATCTTTAGGTTTAAATTTATGTTTCGCATTTACGAATTATAAAATAGTTTTTCCAACTAAATTATTAAATCCTATATTTTTAATTGTTGGTATAATTCTGGGAGGAACACTAAATGTAACATTATTGTATAAAATCCATTTATGGATTTTCTCATCATTAGCAATGTTGGTCTGTACAATAGTTAGTACTATTCTTGCTGGTTATTATTTTTTTAAAGTTTGTAAATTTAGTAAATTTATTTCAGTTTTGGCAGCTCTTCCAGGTGCATTTGTTCCAATATCTGCAGCCTTATTGGAATTTGGTAAAAGCAAAAATGATAAAGGTGTTTTGATCCCTCAGGCTACAAGAGTGATATTTATCGTTAGTTTTGTTCCTATTTTTTTTATAAATAATTTAGGCTTCTCAGAAATCACAGGTTACAATTATGAAAATATCTATAATGAAAGATATTTTTTAGAAATATTTTTTTTATTAATAATCTGTTTCATTTTTGCGAATATACTAAAAAAATATAAGATTCCTTCTCCAACTTTAGTTGGCGCAATGGCTTTATCTGGAGTTTTTTATACCTTTGAAATAATTAATGCCAGATTTCCAGATGCATTTATAAATATTGCTTTTATATTTCTTGGAACAGCTTTGGGCACAAGGTTAAACGGTTTGAAAATTAAAGAATTACTTTTTTTTATTTTCCATGGAATTATAGTTAGTTCAATTTTAGTAATTGTTGCAATGATAACTGCTTATTTGCTTACTTATATAGGGTTTGAATTTATACCAACTTTTTTAAGTTTTGCTCCTGGAGGAATTCATGAGATGGTAGTTATTAGTGTTGCTTACAACATTGATCCAATATTTGTGAGCTACCATCATTTTTTAAGAATTTTCATAATAGTTTTATTTTTGCCTTTTTTATTATCAAAATTTAGAAAAACTAATTAATGGATTCTTGCATTTTTTGAAATACTTTATCAGCAGAAAGTTTAGCCAAATCTGAAACTTGAATTGCTTTAAAGTATTCTCGTTCAATACTAACTTTTTGAGCAGTAGTGTGTGATCCAAATAAAACTAAACCTTTTACATTTAAGTGTGCTGCCATATGTGCTGGACCAGTATCATTGGAGATAACAAAATAACTATCTTTTATTAATGATGAAAGTTGAGAAATACTTAATGCTTTATCATTATTTAAAATAATATTAGCATCAATATCTTTTGCTAATTTTATTTCATTTGGGCCAGGAGCTATTAAAATTTGAATTTTATCTTCAAAAGTAGATTTAATTTTTTTAATTAATTCATTGTAATATGGCCATCTTTTTATGGTTAAATGAGACGATGAAAAAGGAAATAAAATTATATACTTGTTTAAATTATATTTTTTTTTGATTTCTGAAATATTTTCACAGCTCCAAGAAAAGTCTGGTTTTGTTACCTTATCAGTTTTAATTCCAGAAACATTTAATTGATGTTCAAAGCGATTTAGAACAGTGTCTTTATCAAAATCTGTCTTATTAGTTCCCTCTGGAAGAGTTGTTTCAGTTGATGACCAAATATCTGATGAAGCTTTGGGGTAAAGAATTTTTTTGTAAAAACTTGTTCTTTTAGAATTTTGAAGATCATAAACTTTAATAAATTTATATTTTTTTATCTTTCTCATTAATAAATATAAATAAATTAGGTTAAACCTAGAGAGCCTTTTATCTAAAATTACATCAGTTATATTTGGATTTTTTTTTAATAAATTATAATATGGCTTAGTCGACAGTATATATAGATTATCATTTGGATGGTTGTCAGATATATCTTGAATTGCACCACTTGCTTGAGCTATATCACCCAAGGAACCATGTTTTATAATAAGTATATTAGACATATTTTTAACAACTTAACATAATATCAATTTATATGAATAAAATTTTAGTAGAAGTATCAGTTGGAGAATTACTGGATAAAATTTCGATTTTAGAAATTAAATCTGAAAAAATTAAAGATCCTAAGAAACTAAACTTTATAATTGATGAATATAATATTTTGAAAGATCAATTAAATACAAATATTAAAATTTACAGTGAAATTGAAACTTTGTATAACTCGCTAAAAGAAATTAATTCAAAGCTTTGGGTAATAGAGGATGACAAAAGACTTTGCGAAAAAAACTCTGACTTTGGTGAAAAATTTATTAAATTATCAAGAGATGTTCACTTCTTAAATGATGAACGAGCAAAATTAAAATTAGAAATAAATAATAAAACAGGTTCTAAAATTAAAGAAATTAAAGAATACACAAAATATTAATTTTATTCCCAGTCAAACCTTTGAAAAGAGTCAAATATCTTAAAAATACCTTGCGACCACTGATTACAAACTTTGGAAAATTCAGGGTCATTCATATTTAAGCATTTAAGTGATGCTATTTTGATTTCATCTTTTTTGATAACAGCAAAGTCTATAGGCGGTCCAACTGTTAGATCACTTTTTAATGTAGAGTCCATTGATATCAGTGCGCATCTCGATGCATCGCCAATTGAGACTTTTGGTGTGATTACTCTATCTAAAATAGGTTTCCCATATTTCACTTCTCCTATAACTAAATATGGTTTGCTATCTGCTGGACGAATATAATTACCTTGCGGGTAAACTAAATATAATTGTGGTAGTTGATCTTTTATTTGACCACCAACAATAAAGGTTGAGCCTAG
Organism: uncultured Pelagibacteraceae bacterium; assembly: GCA_902616245.1. Taxonomy (GTDB): domain Bacteria; phylum Pseudomonadota; class Alphaproteobacteria; order Pelagibacterales; family Pelagibacteraceae; genus Pelagibacter. Next base: position 18,962 of record CACMSB010000006.1, on the reverse strand, counting down.
TAAAACACTATCAGTATTAATGCCTTGAGGTGAAGAATGCTCAATATTTAAGGAGCCTATATACGAAGCAATTTGCTCAAAATCACTGCATGTATTTAAATTCATAATACCTGTTTCACTTTTTAAATCTTTTTTTATTGAATTATAAACTGCCTGGGAAGTTCCAAGATTTCCTGAAGTGACAATTACAATTGATCTATCCCCAACATCATGTGTTAGCATTTTGGAGTATATATTTACATTATCAAGTCCAGCGTTTGTTCTAGAGTCTGATGCAAATACTAATCCGGTCTCTGTTTTAATGCCAATACAATAAGTCATGATCAATTAACTGTTTAAATTATATGTTATCACAATAAAACCCATTTATTTCATATCAGGTATCTAATTTAATCATTTGCTTATTTGACTCTTATGTAAAAAAATTAAGTAAATATGTCAGATTTTTGGAAAAATTATGATTCAAAATCAACTTTTGACGGATACATTAGCAAAGATAAAAAGTTAAGAAGTCATGCTAAAATTATTTCAAGTATTCTCGAAAAATATGGAAAAAAGAGACTTCAAGAAATTGAGTTAAATTGCCAAAGTACAATAAATGCTAGAGGAATAAATTTTAGAGTTTACTCTGCAAGTAATAGAGCGGAAGAAAAAAAATGGCCTTTAGATATTATACCAAGAATTATAACGAAATCGCAATGGAAAACAGTATCTATAGGATTATCCCAAAGAATTAAGGCGTTAAATTTATTTATAGATGATGTCTATAATCAAAAAAAAATATTTAAGGACAAAATAATTCCAAAAGAATTAGTTTTTAATTCTCCACAATATTTGAAAGAATGCGATGGTTTTTCACCAAAACATAAGGCTTGGGCTAATATTTCTGGAACAGATTTAATTAAAAATATAAATGGTAATTTTTTAGTGCTTGAGGATAATCTTAGGGTTCCATCTGGTGTTTCATATATGTTGGAAAATCGAATGGTAATGAGAGATATTTTCCCTGAATTATTTACAAGATATAAGGTATCTTCAGTTCATCAGTATGCGAATAAATTATATAATTGCATGACTGAATGCATTCCTAAAAAAACTAATAATCCACATATGGTTTTATTAACTCCAGGAGTTTATAATTCAGCTTATTTTGAACACGAATTTTTAGCAGAACAAATGGGTATTGCTTTAGTTGAGGGCAAAGACCTATTTGTTGAAAATGACAATGTCTATATGAAAACTGTCAAAGGGCCTCTAAAGGTAGACTGTATATATAGAAGATTAGATGATAATTTTATTGATCCAAAAGTATTCTTTAAAGGGTCTCTTTTAGGAGTTCCTGGTCTATTTAAATGCTGGAGAAAAGGTAATGTGGGTATCATAAACGCATTAGGAACTGGTGTCGCAGATGATAAAGCAGTCTATTCGTATGTAGAAAAGATGATTGTATATTATTTAGGCGAACAACCAAAAATTGATCAGGTTGAAACTTTTTTATGTAATATAAAAACACATAGAAATCATGTTATTTCAAATATATCCAAATTAGTTGTAAAACCGGCTAATGCATCTGGTGGATATGGTATCATGATTGGCCCTAAAGCATCTAAAAAAGAAAAAGATGAAATGATAAAAAAAATTAAGAGAGATCCAAGAAATTATATTGCACAACCATTAGAAATTCTATCGACGGTACCTACAATCACACCTGATAACATTGAACCAAGACATTTAGATTTAAGACCTTTTATTTTAACAGGTAAATCAACGTATGTTACAACAGGTGGATTAACTAGAGTTGCTCTAAAAAAAGGCAGTACGATAGTTAACAGTTCTCAAGGTGGTGGATCAAAAGATACATTGATTGTGGATAGCAGGAATTAAATTAAACTTGGTATTATTTTTCTTAAATCCATAGAGAGCTTAGGATTAATTTTTGAATATATCACTCCTTTGCCTAATTTTTTTAGTGCCAATATTTTTCCATCCGGTGAAATAATTACTGTATGACCAAATGTTTCTCTTTTTGGAGTATTTTTACCTGTTTGAGCTGGTGCAAATATATAACAAAAATTTTCAATCGCTCTTGCTCTTAAAAGAGTTAACCAATGTTTTTGTCCAGTAAACTTTGTAAAAGCTGACGGAACAGCAATAAAACTTAGATTTTTTTTAGATAAATTTCTGTAAAGTTCTGGGAATCTGAGATCATAACAAATTGTAAAACCTATTTTACCCCAAGGTAAATTGGCGGTGACTAATTTATTTCCTGCTTTAAAAGTTTTACTTTCCTTATGTTGCTCTTTATTTGGAATTTTAACATCAAACATATTAATTTTATCATAATATTTAACAATTTTTCCATTCGGTCCAACCAGTATAGATCTATTTCTAAGTTTATTTTTAACCTTAACGCAAATTGATCCAAGTAAAATCCATTTCTTAAATTTTTTTGAAACTTCTTTAATTTTTTTCAAAATTGGATCTTTATTCATTTCAAATGAATATTTAAACAGTGTTTCTCTACTACTGGACATCAAAGAAGAGGTTTCAGGTGTAATAATTAAATCAGATTTATTTTTTATAGCTTGATTTACGTATTTAAGAATATCTTTGAAATTACTTTCATAATTTTCTCCACTAGATAATTGTATGCATGCTATTTTCATGTTTGAAATCCATATTTTTTTTCTAAATATTTAATTACATTATGGATTATAAAAGTCATAAACAAGTAAATACCTCCTGCCACAATAAATACCTCGACAGGCTTAAAAGTTGTTGAAATTATATATTTAGCAACACCAGTTAAGTCCATAAGTGTGACTGTACTTGCCAAAGATGTACCTTTGAGCATTAAAATAATTTCATTACCATACGCTGGTAAAGATTGTTTAATTGCAATAGGAATTTGTATTTTTGTAAAAATAATTTTTGAAGGTATCCCTAGGCTTCTTCCAGCTTCTAAATATCCTGGTTTTATAGTTTGAAAAGCTGATCTCAATATTTCTGAAGTATAAGCCCCAGTATTTAATGAAAATGCAATTATCGCACACCAGTATGGTTCTTTTAAAACTACCCATAAAATTGTTGTTCTTAAATATTCAATTTGACCTAATCCAAAATATATTATGAAGATTTGAACCAATAAAGGTGTTCCTCTAAAAATATATGAATACCCGTAAGCAAATTTATTAATCAACTTATTATTATTCATTCTCAAGATTGCAAAACCTAATCCAATAAAAAGACCAAGAATTAGAGATACAGATAATAGTTTAAGAGTAATCAAAGTTGCGTTTAACAACTTAGGAAAACTATTTATCATTAATTCAATATCCATTAATAACCTTTGCTATATTTTGTTTCTAATCTATTTAATAATTGCATACTTAAAAATGTAAGCATTAAGTATAGAACTGCTGCAAATGAGTAAAAAAATAATGGATCTCTAGTTGAGCCGGCAGCGATATAAGATTGTCTCATTATTTCAACCAAACCTGTTACAGAAATAAGAGAAGTATCTTTTAAAGTAATTTGCCAAACATTACTTAAGTTTGGAATTGCTAGTCTAAGCATTTGAGGCAAAATAATTTTAAAGAAGTAAATATATTTATTAAAACCTAAAACTTTTGCAGCTTCGAACTGACCCTTATCAATTGATTGTAGGGCTCCTCTAAATACCTCAGTTGAATATGCTCCCGATATTATCCCTATTGAAAAAGAACCAGTTAAAAAAGCATTAATTTCAATATAATCATTATAACCAAATATTGAAGCAACAAACATAATTGCTCCACTTCCACCAAAGAAAAATAAATAAATTACTAGTAGCTCAGGCACACCTCTAATAACAGTGGTGTAAGCATTACCAATAGAATTAAGAAATTTGTTATTAGATAATTTTAATGGAGTAAATAAGGCAGCAAATATAAAGCCTATTATCATTGCGGTTATTGAAACCGCAATTGTCATTAAGGTTGCAAAGAATAACTCGTCTCCCCAACCTTTATCACCAAAATATAGAAGTTCCATAATATAGGTGGCTAATTATAGCCACCCATAAATAATTTATTACATAGAAGCGTCAAAACCAAAATGTTTTATAGCAAGCTTACTGATAATGCCATCATCTCTAGCTTTATCAATTGCTGCATTAAAATCATTTAAAAGTTTAGAGTCACCTTTTCTAATACCTACTCCAACACCATTACCAAAATCTCCACCTGCAAATGTTGGTCCAGTTAATACAACTCCTTTACCAGATTTTTCTGCATAATCCGTAAAAGCAACTGCTGCAGCTAGTGCTGCATCTATTCTACCAGCAGATAAATCCAAGTTAACTTCATCTTGAGTTTTGTAAGTTCTTATTTTTACATTACCCATTAAACCAGACTCTAGGAAGTTCTGGTGAATTGTTGCTGTTTGTACACCAATAGTTTTACCTTTAAATGCTTTAGTCAAAACATCTAGTGTTGCTTGTTCATCAGCACTTACGTCAGATAAATTTATAGCTGACATTGTTTTAAGACCTTCGTTTTTTGATCCTTTCATAACAGCTAATGATGCAACTTCATCAGCATAACCTTGAGAAAAATTTATTGTTTTCATTCTCTCACCAGTTATTGACATTCCAGCCATGATGGCATCAAATTTTCTTGAAACCAAAGCTGGTATCATTCCATCCCAGTCTTGCTCTACAATTGTGCAATCATGATTCATAATTTTGCATAATTCATTTGCTAATTCGACTTCAAAGCCAATCAAATTTCCAGCTGAATCTTTAGAATTCCAAGGCGGATATGCACCTTCAGTTCCTATTTTAATTTGATCTGCAATTGAAGAAATTGTTAGAAATGATGATATTAAAATACCAAGTCCTAATACTTTTAATTTTTTCATTTTTTCCTCCAAAAATTTTAAAGATTATTTCATAAAATTATTGTTTTAAAAAGAAAAATTAATGATTTATTGACGAGGAAAAATTCCAAGAACAATCGAAACTTGGTATATAAACTCTTGAAAGTTTTGTATTTCCAAAATTTTTGTTAAAAACATTTAACCAATTTTCAACTTGTTTTGGTTTTTTGTCTTGGCTTCCTACTTGAGCGGTAATTACACCTTTAGGTTTTAAAATTCTTTCTAAAGATGACATATTTTTTGCAGCCAGATCTATACAAAATTGATCATCATTCAGATCTACAAATATTTGATCATAAGTATTATCTTTGACAGATTTAATACTTTCAAAAGCATCTCCCCAAACGCATTTAACTGAATTCTTTTCTGTGGCCTTCTCACCAATTTTACTTAGGTGTTTATCACACACATCCACAACTTCAGGATCTAATTCATACCAATCTATAAAGCCAAAGTTTTGTGAAATGCATTCTCTTGCTACACCACCATCACCTCCACCAATAATTGCAGCTTTTTCTTTTTTCGAATTTAAATTAAGACCTGAATTTACAAAGGTTGAGCTATATAAATGTTCATCACTTTCAGCTACTTGTATTTCATTATCAATAAATAAAGCTTTTCCAAATTGTTCTAAATCAAGTATTTCAATATATTGACCTACTTTAGATTTAAAATTTTCTAAAACTCTATTAACAACATATGATTTTTTTAAACCTGGAGAACTATAATTGTCATGATAAAGATCAATAGTATCTCTATTAAATTCTTTAATGATGATATTTGTGTGTTCCATCTCATCTTTTATTATATCTAGAGAAACTTTTGGTGATACTTTTCCACATGTAAAAAAATCAAAGCTTACAATTTCTTTTTCTGGGAAAGTATGAAAACTAATGTGGCTTTCAGCAAGCAAAGCGACCAATGTAAATCCTTGTGGCTCAAATTTATATTTAGATATTTTTAGAACTGTTACTTTTGCTGCTTTAGCAATTTTATAAACTAACTTTTCATAAAATTCGGGAGTATATTCCTTTTTAGTTCCAACTATATCCAGTGTTATATGTTCCCCAACTTTTTCCATAAGAATCTAATATATGTTTTTTTAACTAACGAAATTTTTTACTTCTTTCAAACAAAAAACTATTATAATAATTTATTGAGGTTAAACATTGAAAAACAATTGGTCAGATAACGAAGCTAAAAAATACATAAAAAAGTATAAAAAATTAGGTCATTCTGAGGATATGGCTCTAAGAGTTTATACAACTAGGCTTCTAGGAAGAAATCCAGAATTGGTATTGCATGGTGGTGGAAATACATCAGTTAAGACAAAAATCAAGGATATAGATGGTAAATATTATGATGTTCTTTGCGTAAAAGGCAGCGGATGGGATATGGCGGAAATTGAACCAGCGGGTTTGCCAGCAGTTAAATTAAATCCATTGCTAACTATGAAAAAAAAGAAAACTCTCTCTGATGATGACATGGTTGCTTTTCAAAAAAAAAATTTAATAGATACAAAATCTCCCAATCCATCAGTTGAAACTTTTTTACACGCATTTTTACCGTTAAAATTTGTTGATCACACTCATTCTGATGCAATTATGAAAATCACTAATAGACCAAATGGAGAAATCTTATCAAAAAAAATATTTGGTAAAAAAACTGCAATAGTGCCATATGTAATGCCAGGATTTAAATTAGCACAAAAAATAAATGAAGTTTATTCTAAAAATCCAAATATAAATTGTTTGATTTTATTAAACCACGGTATTTTCACATTTGCTGATAATGCAAAAGATGCTTACAGTTTAATGATAAAGTATATATCTGATGCTGAAAAAACTTTAACCAAACTAAAAAAGAAAAAAATAAAACAGATAAAGAAAACTAAATTTAATTTCTCAACTGCAGATATAGCTCCTATATTGAGAGGTCTTTTATCTGAAAAAAATGATAACAAATTTATCATAAATTTTAAAAAAAATAGTAAGTTAGATTATTTTATTAATGGTAAAGATATAAATAGATACTCAAATGAAGGTACAGCTACACCTGATCATGTTATAAGAGTTAAACCATTTCCTTTAGTAATATCACCAAAAGCAAACTGTAATTTAGATGAATTTAAAAATTTAGCTGAAAAAAAATTCAAAGAATATAGGCAAAAATATAAAAAATATTTTGAATCTAATAAGAAAAAAACTAAAGAAAAAAAAGTAATGCTTGATACATCTCCTAGAGTAATTCTAGTTCAGAATTTTGGTTTATTTACAGTAGGAGATACCTTAAAAGCTGCAAAAATTGCAGGAGATTTAACTCAAACTAATGCCAATGTAATTTCAAGTGTTGAGGAAACATCCAGATATAAATTTTTATCGAAAAAAGACTTATTTGATGTTGAGTATTGGTCCTTGGAACAAGCAAAATTAAATAAAGCAAAAAAAGAATTGCAAGGAAACGTTGTTGTTATCACTGGTAGCACAGGCGAAATTGGTAAAGCAACCTATAAATTATTTAAAAAATATGGAGCTGAAGTTGTTTTACTTGATATTAATAAAAGTAAAATAAATGATTTGCAAACAAAAATAAGTGATCTTTGTATCCACTGTGATGTAACTGACAAACAAAGTGTAAAAAAAGCATTTAATAAAATTTTGGAGATATATGGAGGTGTAGATATTTTAATATCTAATGCAGGCACTGCTATAGGTGGATCAATTGCAGAAGTTAATGATGAAATACTTCGAAAAAGTTTTGAAGATAATTTTTTCTCACATCAAAATTGTGCTTCAGAGGCTGTTAAAATTATGAAAAAACAAAATATAAATGGATGTTTGTTATTTAATATATCTAAGCAATCAGTTAATCCTGGTAAAAATTTTGGACCATATGGATTGCCTAAGTCTGCGCTTTTAAATTTATGTAAACAATATGCAGTTGATTATGGACACCTTGGTATTAGATCAAACGGTGTAAACGCTGATAGAATTAGAAGTGGTTTATTAAATGATAAAATGATTAAACAAAGAGCGAAAGCAAGAGAAGTAACCACTGATCAATATATGAGTGGCAATTTACTGTTAAGCGAAGTTAAAGCAGATGATGTGGCCAAAGCTTTTTATCATCTTGCGATATCAAAAAAATCAACTGGAGCAGTACTAACTGTTGACGGTGGAAATATTGCAGCTTCTTTAAGATAATTAATTAAATAACTTTTTTAAACCCTCAGAAGAAGCATCACAAACTCCCTTTTCTGTTATTAATGCAGTAACATATTTAGCAGGTGTTACATCAAAGGCTAAATTTAATGATTTGCTTTTTTCGGGATATATTAAAACTTTATCCACTTTATTATCTTTGTTAATTCCATCCACATGAGAAAGTTCTTTTGGATCTCTTTCTTCTATAGGAATATTTTTTGCGTTTTTTAAATTCCAATCTATCGTTGAACTTGGTAAAGCTACGTAAAAAGGTACCTTATTATCATGAGCTGCAAGAGCTTTTAAATAGGTTCCAATTTTATTGCACACATCTCCGTTAGATAATGTTCTATCTGTTCCAACAATACACATATCAACCTGTCCTCTTTGCATTAATATTCCACCTGTATTATCTGCTATAATTGTATTTGGAATTTCTTCTTCATTAAGTTCATATGATGTAAGGTTTGCTCCTTGATTTCTTGGTCTAGTTTCATCTACCCAAACATGTATAGGTATTCCTTTTTTATGTGCATGATAAATAGGAGAAGTTGCTGTTCCCCAATCTATTGTAGCTAACCAACCTGCATTACAATGTGTGAGAATATTGACAGTATCTTTCTTTTTATTATATATATCTTCAATAATATTTAATCCATTTTTACCAATACTTTCACAAAATCCCTCATCCTCTTTACAAATTTCTTTAGCTTCATTGAGTGCAACATTAAATAAATCTCCAGGTTCAACAAATGACAATTTGTTATTCATTCTATGAACTGCCCACTGAAGATTTATTGCTGTTGGTCTAGATGCAACTAATTCCTCTGAACTTTTTTTTATAAAATCTAAACTGTTATTTTCTTTTATAGCTAAAACCAATCCAAATGCAGCTGTACCTCCGATTAATGGAGCACCTCTCACCTCCATTGTTTTTATAGCATTTATCGCGTCTTTAACTGAATTTAATTCTTTTATTATAAACTTATGTGGAAGCTTTGTTTGATCTATTATTTTTACAACCTGTTTTTCTTCATCAAACCAAATTGTTTTATATTTAACACCATTAATTTTCATTAAGTAAGAACTCTTCCTGCAATTGTTTTTAATTTATCTTTAGTCTTTTGAGTTCTTTTTTCTGGAGCAGTAATTATTGCTACATCTAAGCAATTATTAGTTGGATCCTTAGGATCAATGTGATTTTCAAAGTTCTCTATCAAATTTTTAATCATGTTTTTTGCTTTCGCTGCATTATCTAAGAGTACTTTTATAACTTGTTGAACATCAACATTTTCATGATCTGGATGCCAGCAATCATAATCTGTTACCATTGAAACTGAAGCATATCTAATTTCTGCTTCTCTTGCTAGTTTAGCTTCTGGCATATTTGTCATTCCAATAACATCTGCTTTCCATGATCTATATAGGTTTGACTCTGCTAATGTAGAAAATTGTGGACCTTCCATTACAACATAAGTTCCACCTCTTTGATAAGGTATGCTTTCTTTTTTTATAGCATCTTCGCAAGCATTCATCAGCCCATTTGAAGTTGGGTGTGCCATTGATACATGTGCAACAATCTCATCATCAAAAAAAGTTTTGTATCTTGCAAAAGTTCTATCAATGAATTGATCAACGATAACAAATTTACCTGGAGGCAAATCTTCCTTTAAAGATCCAACTGCTGAAACAGAAACTATATCTGTGATACCTAGTTGTTTAAGAGCATCTATATTTGCTCTAAAATTTATTTTTGATGGAGAAATAAAATGACCTTTTCCATGTCTTGGTAAAAAAAAAATTTCTTTATTATTATATTCAGCTTTTAATATTAAATCTGAGGGTTTTCCCCAAGGAGTGTTTAAATCTAAAGTTTCTCTATCTTTAAACTCTTCAACATCATATAGGCCACTTCCACCAATAATTGCTAATTTATTATTTGCCATAATACGTTTTAGATTATAATTAAGTTTTATGGATTTAAAAGAACATATTAGATCAATTCAAGACTATCCTAAAAAGGGAATTCTATTTAGAGACATCACAACTCTCATAAAAAATGAAAAAGCATTTAAAGAATGTATTGATCAAATAGTAGAGAGATCAAAAAAATTTAATTTTGATAAAATAGCAGCTGTAGAATCTAGGGGTTTTGTATTTGCTTCTGCTATTTCATACATCTTAGATAAGCCATTTATAATGTTAAGAAAAAAAAATAAACTACCCGCTGAGGTACATTCTGTTGATTTTGAGCTAGAATATGGAACGGCTACAATTGAAGTTCATAAAGACTCATTTAATGAAAGCGATAATGTATTAATTATTGATGACTTAATTGCAACTGGAGGTACTGCTGAAGCTGCAGCTAAACTAATAGAAATATCAAAAAGCAAGGTTGCAGGATTTATTTTTGTAATTAATTTGTTTGATCTTGGTGGTACTGATAATCTTTTAAAAAAAGGATATAAAGTTGAAAATCTTTTAGATTTTCCTGGTCATTGATGGTAGCGGGAAGTGGGATCGAACCACTGACCTCGGGCTTATGAGTCCCGCGCTCTAACCAACTGAGCTACCCCGCCGTAAATAATTGTTGGTTTATACTACTTTTATTTTTTGATGCAAACAAGATTTCACTTACTCTTTTTCTTATCTTTTTTAATTTTTCTTTTTTCCTTAAGAGAAAGTTTGGCTTTTTTCATTACACTAGAGTCTTTAAATGATTTACCGCTATATCTTTTTGACATTTAGTTAATTTGTTCAAAGAACTTATCTTTTAGTTGGTAGGTAAAAGGATATTCTTTTCCAAGTGGTTGAAATTTAGTTTTAATTACTATTACGTTTTGCTTATCAAGTTTAAATTTCCATGTTAATTTGATATCTCCTGAAAAAACTCTTAATTTACCAAAGTTTGTAAATCTCCATCCATCTTCTGAAATGACGTTTCCATCTTGGTATCTTTTATAATTTTTTTCATCAAATATATAAGTTACAACACCTTGATTTCTCTCATCTTCCAATGTTATTGCATAATTATTTAAAAATTCTGCAGTTTGTGATTTATTCAAACTTTTCTTAGATATAGATTTTAAAAAGTCAGTGGTTTTATCAATAGTTTCATCTATTTTATCTTTAGCTATCGAAATCGATGATAAGAATAAAGAAATAAAAAGGATACTAAATATATTTTTGATCATATTTATTTAATTTAATAAATTTATTGTAAATAAAAAGGTAAATATTGAAGCAAATGTTGAAATAAATATTGCCTTAATAATATTTTCTGGACTTACATTATACGCAGAACACATAACAATTGAGGTAGCTCCACAAGGACCAACACTAACCAACAAAGCTCCGGCAAAATTGATTGGATTTGATAAGCTAAAAAATGTGTACCCTAAAATTAGCAAAATCAGTGGTGATATAATAAGTTTTAATATTGAAATAGTAATTGTTAATTTATTGAAAACTTTTTTTGAGTAAAAAGATAGAATAATACCAATTGCAAATAACCCAACTGGCATCACACATGCTGCAAGTCTTTGGAGAATATACTCAAATGGAGTGTCGTCTATATTGATCTTTGAAATTCTTATAATCAATCCAATTAATATTGCTAATATCATCGGATTTAATATTAAATTTCTTAAAAACTGAAATAATTTGATTCTCTTTTTTACAGTAAGTTCTAAAAAGAAACTAACTATGGATATTAAAACTACACTATCCATTAAAATAATACCTGATATTTGAGTTATCGTACTCCCTGCAAAGAAAATTTCTGCAATAGGTAAAACTAATATTACGTGATTAGATAAAGCAACTGTTAAAGCCCAAATAATTGACTCTTGAATTGATCTTTTGAAAGTATTTTTAGTTAATAAAAAAGCAAATATTCCACTCGTTAATTGCATTAAAAAATATGATGAAATTTGAGACACATCTATTTCCCCAACATCACTTTGTGCAACTAGTTTTATGATTAAAGCTGGTACCGCTATATAAAATGAAAATAAATTAAATATTTTAGCCTTTTGTAAATCAAATATTTTAATATATCCTAAAAGATAACCTATAAGCGTAATGCCTATAAATGGTGTTAATCCTAGAAATACCTGAAACATTATTGGACAGTAATTCTATGCATAATTCTATTACCTTTAAAGGCCGTTGCTTGATGTAGCATAGATCTGTTATCCCAAATGGCTAATTGGTTCTTTTCCCATTCTAAAGAATATTGAAAACTTTTTTTTAATTGGTGTTTAAATAAATAAGTTTTTAATTTTTCATCAATTTTGCTGTTATTAAAACGAATAAAGTGTCCAGGACTACAGTATAAAGTATATTTACTATTTATTTTTCTTATTAATTTATGCTTTGAAATAAGTTCTTTCGCTTTTTTACCCTTTTCTTTCTCTCTTTCTAATCTTGTTACAGAAATGGGTCCTTCAGAAGAAAATATACATTTTTCGTCTTTCAACTTTCTTTTAAAGTTTGCTGGTAATTTCTCATAAGCTAAATATTGGGAACAAAAATCTGTGTTTGCCTGACCTTTTTTTGGAACTAATTTAGATAGTAACATAGTAAATCTAGGTGGTTTTTTAGTATAAATTGAGTCAGTATGAAATTGCTCACCAAAACTAGGGCCTTTATCTGTAGATTTTCTTTGAACAACAGTTATTTGAGGATATTTTTTATTCAATCCTTTAAGTCTTGGATAATTTGCAAGTTTTCCAAATTTTTTTGCAAATTTTACATAATGATCAGAGCTTAATTTTTGGTTTCTAAAATAAATCATTCCATATTTTGAGAGAGCAGATTTTATTTTTTTTAATGTAGAATTATTAATTTTATTTAAATCACAGACTAATTCTGCACCTATATTTTTTTTATTAGGAATAATTTTAAGCATTTTTTAAAAAGAAACTTTTTAATTGTTTAATTGTTTCTTTGGGATTTTGCTCTGGTATAAAATGTCCAGATTTAACAGCAACTCCTAAAACTTTTTTATTTGAATATTTTTGCCAAATTTTAATAGGTTTAAATTGTTTACCTATAACACCATTTTTTCCCCATAATACTTGAACAGGAATATTTAATTTTTTCTTTCGATCGTATCTGTCATGATCAAGATCAATAGTTGCAGATGCTCTATAATCCTCACATGATCCATGTATTCTCTTTGGTTGCTTAAAGCACTTTAGATAACCCTCTTCAACTTTTCCAAATTTATGATTCCCAGACCATTTATCTAAGCAATACTTCATCCATTTTCTTGGATCACTCATTATCATTCTTTCTGGTAGCCACTTTGGTTGAATTAAGAAAAACCAATGGAAGTAAGCTTTTGCAAAATCTCTTGTTGTTAATTCATACATATCTAAAGTTGGACAAATATCTAAAACGCTGAGAGCAAGCACATTTTTTCTATGATCTCTTGCCAATCTATGAGCAACTCTTCCGCCCCTATCATGGCCAGCAACAAAAAATTTAGAATACCCCAATTTTACCATCATTTGCTTCATATCACTTGCCATTTCTCTTTTTGAATAATTAAAATGCTTACTATCAGATGACGGTGCCAAACTATTTCCATAACCTCTAAGGTCTGCTGCAACCACTGTAAAACTTTTAGATAACTCTGGAGCTGTTTTGTGCCACATTAAATGCGTTTGGGGGTAACCATGGAGTAATAATAAAGGTGGTCCTTCTCCTTTAACTTTACAAAAGACTTTCCCTTTTTTTACTTTTATATATCTGCTCTTAAAACCTTCAAACATTTATTTACTTTAATATATATTTTTATAATTCAATCAGTAATTTTAAAATTGTTCAAATACAACGTTAATAAGGTCAATTATTAAATTGAATTATCATTCATTGGATGTATACCTTCATTTTTGTGAGAATTGAAGAAGAGCTAAAACTAGATTATTCCGACGTACTTTTTAGACCTAAAAGAAGCACTCTTAAAAGTAGAAAAGATGTTAATTTAAAGAGAACCTATCGTTTTAAATACAGTAAAAACGAATGGTCTGGAATTCCAATAATGGCAGCTAACATGGATGGTGTGGGCGTCCTTGGTGTTGCTGAAAAATTATCTGATTATGGAATGATTACATGTTTAACAAAACAACATGATGTAAAGAAAATTAAACAATTTAAAAAAATAAAATCAATATATCCAAATGTAGCTTTAAGTATTGGAACAAAAAAAGAAGATTTTCAAAATTTAGATAAAGTTTTAAAAGAATTTAGTTTCATTAAATTTATTTGTATTGATGTTGCAAATGGTTACTCAGAGCATTTTAGTAAATTTCTAAAATCTGTTAGAGATAAATATCCAACGAAAACAATCATAGCAGGTAACGTTGTTACTGCTGATATGACTCAAGAATTAATTTTATCAGGTGCAGATATTGTTAAAGTTGGAATTGGACCAGGTAGTGTTTGTACAACACGAATACAAACTGGAGTTGGATATCCACAGTTAAGTGCAGTGATAGAATGCGCTGATGCTGCTCATGGATTAGGTGCACATATCATTGCAGATGGCGGATGTACATGTCCAGGTGATGTTGCTAAAGCATTTGGTGGAGGAGCTGATTTTGTTATGCTTGGAGGAATGTTTGCAGGTCATGATGAAGGTAAAGGAAAATTAGTAAAATCTAATGGTTCTAAATATGTCGAATTTTATGGATCGAGTTCTGAAACAGCTAACAATAAACATTACGGTGGACTATCAGACTACAGAAGTAGCGAAGGAAGAACAGTCAGAGTGAAGTACCGTGGTAAAATTAATGATACCATTTTAAATATTTTAGGTGGTGTAAGAAGTAGTTGTACATATGTTGGCGCACCCTCTTTAAAACAATTAAGTAAGTGCACAACTTTTGTCAGAGTTACTAAGCAATTTAACGATACATTCACTAAATAAATGAAAGAATATTCAATAGCTTCTATTGCTGGTGACGGCATTGGAAAAGAAGTTGTACCTGAAGCACAAAAAATATTAAAAGAAATTTCTCAACAACATCAATTTAAATTAAATATAGAAGATTATGATTTTGCATCATGTGATTATTATGAAAAGCATGGAAAAATGATGCCAGATGACTGGAAAGATAAATTAACTAAACACGATGCAATTTTCTTTGGTGCGGTTGGTATGCCAGATAAATATCCAGATCACATAACTCTTTGGGGATCGTTGTTAAAATTTAGAAGAGAGTTTGATCAATTTATTAACTTAAGACCTGTAAAACTTTTTGAAGGTGTAAATGCACCATTAGCTAATAAAAAACCGGGTGATATCGACATGATAATTGTTAGAGAAAATACTGAAGGAGAATACTCATCAGTCGGTGGAAGAATGTATCAGGGAACTGATAGAGAGGTTGTTATTCAAGAAACAGTAATGTCAAAATATGGAATAGATAGAGTTCAACAATTTGCTTTTGAATTAGCTAAGATAAGGAAGAGAAAAAAACTAACAAGTGCCACAAAATCAAATGGAATATCTATTACAATGCCTTATTGGGATGAAAGATTTAATGTAAATAAAAAAAATTATCCTGAAGTTGAAACTGATCAATACCATATCGATATATTAGCTGCTAGATTTGTGTTAAGTCCTGAACGCTTTGATGTGATAGTCGCATCGAACCTTTTTGGGGATATTCTATCTGATCTAGGACCAGCTTGTACTGGAACTATTGGAATTGCACCATCTGGAAATATTAATCCAACAAATAAATACCCATCATTATTTGAACCCGTTCATGGATCGGCACCAGATATTGCGGGACAAGGGATAGCTAATCCAGTGGGTCAAATTTGGTCAGCTGCAATGATGTTAGATTACTTAGGTGAAAAAGAAGCTTCTGATAGAATAGTAAAATCAATTGAATTAACTCTTAAAGATAAAGACAGTCGAACAAAAGATCTACAAGGCTCTAGTAATACAGAACAGTGTTCAAAAAAAATTTTAGATAATCTTAGCTCGGTCTAAAATTTAATCACAAATATGAATTTTCTTAAAAATAAATCTATTACCAAAGTTATAATTTTATCTATATCTGGATTTTTTATTTTAGTTTGCCAAGATTCTACTGCAAAATATCTGGGAACATTAATGCCATTAAATCAAGTAATTTGGGGCAGATTTTTTTTCCACTTTGTGATTATTTTAATTTTATTCGCGATATTAAAACCTAAGTTAAACTTAAAAAGCAATTTTAAAATTAATATTATTAGATCTATATTAATGGTTTTTGCTACTTTTTTTTTCATTCATTCTTTACAAAAATTTGACCTTGTCGATATATATGTAGTTTTCTTCTCAGCTCCATTAATAGTATCAATTTTAACGGCATTGTTTTTAAAAGATATTCTTTCATCTAAAGGTATAATTTTAATGTTATTAAGCTTCGGGTGTATAATTTATTCAATGAGTCCTAGTATGAAAGTCTTAAGTTTAGACTTAATTTTTCCTTTGGTACCACCAGTATGTTGGGCTTTATATCAATTTTTTACAAAATTTATTTCTGGTAATAATGATCCTTTAGTGGCGTTATTCTATGCTGCTGTTGTTGGGGCCATTGTTTTCTCTATTTATGTAATGTTAGACTGGACACCTATTGATAATAAAAAGTTATGGATTTGGTTAATATTTCTAGGTGTATTAGGTTTTACCAGTCATCTTTTAATTATACTTGCAATTCAACTATCAAATTTATCTTTTGTAACTAATTTTCAATATTCACAATTAATTTGGTCGACATTAATTAATTTTTATATTTTTGGTGTACCTTTTGATTTTAATAAAACTTTTGGAGTTATTGGAATAATAGTTTTTGGAGTTTTATTTGTTCAAACCGAAAGTAGAAAAAAGAAAATTAGTTCTTAAAATCTTTATTGTTTAAAGGTTTTTCCAACACCTCAACTGGATATTTTTGTTTTTCAATTTCAATATATATATTTTTGTCTTTTAATGTTTCAACTGTATTTCCAGAATTGACATATCCAAAAGAAAGATTTTTATCATAACAAAAAGAATAATTTCCTGAAGTTGTTCTACCAATTATTTTGTCATCCATATAAATAGGTTCTTCATGTAGTAAAAGTGGCTCACCAGGTTTGCTGTCTTTAAGAGTAAACATCATCATTCTCTTATCTAATTTTTGGTCTTTAATTTTTAATAGAGCATCTTTTCCAATAAAGTTTACATTTTTCTTATAACTAATTGCAAATTTTAAACCTGCTTGATACTGATTTTCTTCTGGCGAAATATCATGTCCCCAGTGAACAAATCCACTTTCCATTCTCATAATATCCATTGCATGCATTCCACAATGAGATAGTTCGAAGTTTTTACCCTCTTCAATTAGAATTTTATATAAATCCTTAGCTAAACTTGCGTCAATATAAAGCTCAAATCCTAATTCACCAACGTAAGAAAGTCGTTGAGCCCAAATTTTGACACCATTTATCATTATAAACTTTCCAGTTCCAAACTTAAATTTATCATTACTAAAATCATCATTACTTATTTTCGAAATCATCTCTCTACTCTTTGGACCAAATAATCCTAGACAACAAATATCTTCTGTTACATCTGTAAAAGAAACATCTTCATCCAAATACTTTAAGATATGATGTTTATCATGCTCTCTTGTTGCTGCTGAGCTTACAACTCTGAAAAAGTTTTTATCCATACATACAACAGTTAAATCTGTTTCTATTCCCCCATCTTCATTTAGCATATGAGTGTAAGTTGTTTTTCCAATTTCATTTTTAATATTTGCTGTACATAACTTTTGTAATTCTTGATGGGTTTTTTCACCCTTCAAATTAAATTTTGAAAATGTTGAAAAATCAAATAGACCAACATTCTTCCTAGCATTTAAAGTCTCGTGTTTTGCTGATGGATACCAATTTTGATAATTAAAACTATATTCGTATTTAGGCTCTTTACCATTCAACGAATACCACATTGGTCTTTCAAATCCTCCTGTGACTCCAAAACAAGCTCCAGCATTTTTTAATTCCTCGTGATAAGGTAAAAGCTTTTGATTTCTTGATGTATTTGGTTGTTTATAAGGCCAATGCATTCCATACAGATCACCAAGTGTTTCTGTTACCCTTTCCATAATGAATTTTTTTGAAGAGTGGAATTTTTGAAACCTTTTAATATCTAATGAAAATAAATCCTCATTTATATGTCCATTCATCATCCATTCAGCGGTAACTCTACCCGCTCCTCCTGAGCTAGCAATCCCGATACTATTAAATCCACAACATGTATATAGATTTTTAACTTCAGGAGTTTCTCCTAATAAATATTGAGTATCTGGTGTAAAAGACTCGGGACCAGAGAAAAATTTTCTTATTCCTGCACTTTCTAACATTGGTAATCTATGAAATGATTTTTCTAAATAAGGTTCAAAATGATCAAAATCATCTGGAAGTTCACCAAATGAAAAATTGTCTGGAACTCTTCCTGTTTCTTTAAATGCAGGTTTTGCCTTTGGTTCAAAAATACCTACAAGCATTTTTCCTGCATCTTCTTTTAAATATAAACAAGCATTATAATCTCTCAGCACTGGAAGATTTTGAGGTAAATCTTTTATTGGTTCTGTGATGATATAGAAATGCTCGTTTGGATATAAAGGTACACTTACATTTATTTCTTGACCTAATTGTCTTGACCACATTCCTGTTGCCATAACAACGTATTCGCAATCAATGACACCTTTATCAGTCTCTACCCCGCTAATTCTAGAATTTTTAATTAAAATTTTTTTTACAGGAGTTTTTTCAAAAATCTTTGCACCCTCCATT
>CACMSB010000005.1 GCA_902616245.1 uncultured Pelagibacteraceae bacterium | reverse complement strand
AATAAATGAATCTGACATGATATTAAAACCAGATTTAAACAGACAAATCGTTGATCCATTTACATCTCATAATACTCTTGTTTTATTTTGCGATATTTTAGATGCAATTAAAAGAAATCCTTATGAAAGAGATCCAAGAGGTATAGCGAAGAAAGCCGAAGCTTATTTAAAGAAGACTGGTATAGGTGATAAAGCTTACTTTGGTCCAGAGCCAGAATTTTTTGTTTTTGATGATGTAAAAATAAAAAACGATATGAACGAAACAAGTTTTTCGATAGATAGTACAGAAGGACCATATAATTCTGGAAAAAGTTATGAAAATGGAAATATGGGTCATAGACCTGGAGTTAAAGGTGGATATTTTCCAGTCCCTCCAGTAGATAGTGCTCAGGATATAAGAGGTGAATACCTAAAAGGTTTAAGAGACGTAGGTATCACAGTTGAAAAACATCACCATGAAGTTGCTCCAAGTCAGCATGAACTAGGAATGCTTTTTGGTACATTGGTTGATCAAGCCGATAATGTTCAATTATACAAATATGTAGTTCAAATGGTTTCACATTCATTTGGTAAAACTGCTACGTTTATGCCTAAACCTGTAAAAGGTGATAATGGATCAGGAATGCACGTTCACCAATCAGTTTGGAAAGGAAAAACTCCAGTTTTTTCTGGAAATAAATATTCAGGTTTGTCACAAACTGCGCTTTATTATATTGGTGGAATACTTAAACATGCTAAGGCGATTAATGCGTTTTCAAATGCTACAACAAATAGTTATAAAAGATTAATTCCAGGTTTTGAAGCTCCAGTATTGCTTGCTTATTCTGCAAGAAATAGGTCAGCATCTTGTCGAATTCCGATAACGCTAAGCAAAAAAGGAGCAAGATGTGAAATTAGATTCCCAGATGCATCTGGTAATCCATATTTAACATTTGCATCGATGTTAATGGCGGGAATTGACGGTATCAAAAATAAAATTGATCCAGGCAAATCCTTTGATAAAGATCTTTATGCTTTATCAGAGAAGGAAGTTAAAAAAGTTCCAACTGTTTGTGGATCATTAAGAGAAGCAATGGAAAGTTTAGATAAAGATAGAAAGTTTTTAACTCAAGGTGGAGTATTTACTGACGATCAAATTGATGCTTATATTGCTCTTAAATTTGAGGAGATACACAACTTTGAACATACACCTCATCCTATTGAGTTTGATATGTACTATAGTTGTTAAATAGCTTTTTTATTTTTTAGCTATTTTATTTTTTCCTAAACCTTTTTTAACCACGTAGTTGAGGGTGCCATGAGCCCCCGCTTCTACTGGTTTAATTAAACTTCTGAATAAAGATTTTCTTTTTTGAGTTTTAACTTCAGAGTTAATTAGGTTTTTATGCTCAAAAGTATTCATATCAATGATTCTACTATAGATATGCAATTAATGCAATGCTGATATGCGTATATTAAATACTATATTTTAAAGGACTCCCCACATCCACATCTCTCCGTTTCATTCGGGTTATTAAATACAAATTGTGAAGAAAATTTTTCTCTTTTAAAATCCATTTCTGTTCCAAGTAAATACATTACAGCTGCAGAGTCTATGAAGACTTTCACTCCCTTATCTTCTACCACTTCATCATTTGGGTTTGCTTCTTTTGTATACTCCATAACATAGGACATTCCTGCGCAACCACCAGACTTAACACCAACTCTTACTCCTAAAGAGTCTTTTTCAGCATTAGACATGATTTCTTTTATTCTTTGAGCTGCGTTATCGCTTAATGTTATAATTTGTTTTGTCATAAATTTAATTCAAGTTTTGCAGCTTCAGACATCATTGATTTATCCCATGCTGGTTCCCAAACTAAATCAAGATCTACTTTTGAAACTTCTTTAATTTCTAATATACTGTCTTTAACTTCTTTAGGCAAACTTTCAGCTACGGGACAATTTGGTGTGGTCAAAGTCATTTTAACCTTAACTTCAGAATTATTAACAATAATATCGTATATCAATCCTAATTCATATATATTAACAGGTATCTCTGGATCATAAATTTTTTTTATTTCAGCAATTACTTTTTCTTTAAGATCCATTTTCATTCCTCTGTTTTTACAATTTTATCTGAATTGTCTAATGCTGATGTAAGTGTATGCCAAGATAAAGTTGCACACTTTACTCTCATAGGATATTGTTTAACGCCCGATAAACTCATTAATTTAGTTTTCTCATCATCTTTTAAAATATTGGTTTCTAAAGAATCTTTTTCTTTTATCATTCCTAAAAAATCACTTACAATTTCTTTTACCTCTTTCTCTTCTTTACCTCTAACCATATCAGTCATAATTGATGCTGATGCCATTGAAATAGCGCAGCCATGCCCTTCAAATGCAATGTCTTCAACTTTTTTATTTTCATTTAATCTGAGATAAACATGAACGTTATCACCACATAAAGGATTATTTCCCTTTGCATCTTTATTATAATTGTCAAACTTTCCTAAATTCCTTGGATTTTTTCCATGGTCTAGTATTATCTCTTGATATAAATCTTTTAAATCCATTATAAGTTAAAAATTTTTTTACATTTATTTATTGCTTCATCAAGCTTATCAATATCGTCTTTAGTATTATAAACACCAAATGAAGCTCTAGCGGTTGCGGGTAAATTTAATTTATCATGTAATATTTGACAGCAGTGATGCCCTGCTCTAATAGCCACTCCATCCTCGTCAAGAATGGTTGCAATATCATGAGGATGAACACCTTCAATAGTAAATGATATAACTCCACCCTTCTCTTTTGGATTTCCTATAATATTAACTGAATTATTTTTTCTTAACTTTTCTAATCCGTAGTCTAATAATTCTTTTTCATGTTTTTCGATATTTTGAATACCAATTTTTTCCATAAATTTTATGGATTCATTAAAAGCTATAACTTGAGCTGTAGCCATTGTGCCAGCCTCGTATTTATTAGGTAATTCGCCATAAGTAATACCTTCTTTTTTAACCTCATTTATCATTCCTCCTCCACCTTGATATGGGGGTAAATCTTCAAGCCATTTTTTTTTTGCATATAAAACGCCTATTCCAGTTGGTCCATACATTTTATGTCCAGATATTGCATAAAAATCACAATCAATATCCTGCATATCTAATTTTAAGTGAGGTGCTCCTTGGCAACCATCAATTAAAACAGGTATATTTTTCGAATGAGCCAATTGTACAATTTCTTTGATTGGTAATATCGCACCTGTTACATTTGATAAATGACTTACACTGATTATTTTTGTTTTGTTTGTAATTTTTTTTTCAATAGCTTCTAATGTTACTTCACCATCATCATTAATTTCAGCAAATTCTATTTTAATATTTTTTGCTTTTCTGAGAAAATGCCAAGGTACATAATTTGAATGATGCTCAAGTTCAGTCAACAATACTTCATCTCCTTCAGATAAATATTTTTGACCAAATGTGTTCGCGACTAAATTTATTGCTTCAGTAGCTCCTTTAGTAAATACAATCTCATCTTTATCTTTAGCATTGATATATTTTTGAACTGAGACTCTTGTTTGTTCATATAAATTAGTAGCAGCGACAGCCAAATAGTGAACACTTCTACCTACATTAGAAAACTCTTTTGTATAAAAGTCATAAATTCTATCTACAACAACTCTTGGTTTTTGAGATGAATTAGCACTATCTAAATATACTAAATCATTATTTT
The DNA here is from genome assembly GCA_902616245.1 of uncultured Pelagibacteraceae bacterium. Taxonomy (GTDB): domain Bacteria; phylum Pseudomonadota; class Alphaproteobacteria; order Pelagibacterales; family Pelagibacteraceae; genus Pelagibacter. The sequence continues at coordinate 78,408 of CACMSB010000005.1, read as the reverse complement.
GAATTTTATCGTCAAATATTGGAAACTCTTTTTTTATATCATCTATATTCATTAATTTAATCCAATCATATTTTTTAATAATTTTTTAATTTCTTCATCTGTAATTTTTTCAATAACATCTAAAAGAAAACCGTTAATTAATAATTCTTTTGCAGTTTTTTGGTCTAATCCTCTAGACATTAAATAAAAAATAGAATCTTCATCTAAACTACCTGACGCTGAACCATGTGAACATTTAACATCATCAGCATAAATTTCTAGTTCAGGCTTTGCATTAAATTCTGCTTGTTCATTTAAAAGCACTGCTTTACTTAATTGATAACCATCAGTTTTTTGAGCTTTAGAATCCACATATATTTTTCCTTGATAGACAGACTTTGAACTGTCATCAATTACACTTTTTATTAACTGATAACTTTTCGTGTTTTCATACAAATGGTTAGTATTAGTTCTTATTTCGTGGTGTTTATTTTTAGACAATAAGTGTATTCCATTAATAAATGCTGACGAATATTGACCTTCAAGATTACAGCTGACTTCATTTTTTATATAATCTGAGCCGGATGAAAATATAAATGTTTCAGAAATACTATTTTCTTTTTGAGTAATACTAGAATAATCATACTTAATATTTGTATTACTTTTTTTATCTATTTTATAATTCTTAAGAATTGCATTTTTATCAAGATTAAAATTAAATAAATTGTTAATGAAATTCTTTTCTGAATTATCGTCAGAAAGATTAATAATTTTTATTGAGCTGTTTTCTTCTAGCTCAAAGTTTAGTTGAAAATTAATATTAGTGTTGCTCACTTTCTCATTTGTTATTTGATATATAACTAAAGGCTTTTTGAATGAATAATTTTTTTTAATTAAAATATTATGTATTTTGTTAGAAAAAGAATTATTTAGACTTAAAAGAGAATTATCGTCATTTGGGTTTTGGTTAAAATTATTTAAAGTCGTTAAATTAATTTTATCACTTTCTTCATATTCGAAACTCAATCGCTCAACTTTACCGTTAACAATAATAATTTTATTATGCTCAATTTCCTTTATAAAAATATCGTCATTAATTTCATTTTCAATATTATAATTATTATAAAATACTAGTTCTCCAATATTTTTTTGGATTATCTGGTTTATATCTGAGAATTTCCAATTTTCTAATTTTCTACTAGGAAATCCATTTTTCAAAAAATTATTAAGAGCTTCTTTTTTTAATTTAATCTCTTGGTTAGAGAAATTAGAAGAACTTATAAATTTATCGAAATCTGTTTTTAGTTTTTGTTCCATTTAATTGAAATTTTCATATCCTTTTTTTTCTAACTCTAGAGCTAATTCTGCGCCTCCTGATTTAATAATTTTTCCTCCCATAAGAACGTGCACAAAGTCAGGCTTTATATAATCAAGTAATCTTTGATAGTGAGTGATTATTAAAAATGAATTATTTTTTTTTCTTAGTGCATTAACACCATCTGCAACAATTTTAAGTGCATCAATATCTAAACCTGAATCTGTTTCGTCCAGTATAGATAATTTTGGATCTAAAATTGACATTTGTAAAATTTCGTTTTTCTTTTTTTCACCTCCAGAAAAACCTACGTTTAATTGACGATTTAATTTTTCTTCGTCAAATTTTAGCTCTTTTGCTTTATCCTTAACTAATTTTAAAAACTCTAAAGCATCTAATTCTTTTTCGCCTCTGGCCTTTCTTATTGAATTTAAGGATGTTTTTAAAAAAATATTTGTATTTACCCCAGGTATTTCCAGAGGATATTGGAATGCCAAAAAAATACCTTCATGTGCTCTTTCTTCTGTTTCAAGATCAAACAAATTTTTATTTTCATATAATACTTCTCCTGATACTTCGTATCCCTTTTTACCTGATAGAATATTTGACAAAGTGCTCTTTCCTGATCCATTGGGTCCCATTATTGCATGCACTTCACCTGGTTTTATTTCTAAATTAAAACCACTTAAGATAGATTTTTCATGAATTTTTGCATTTAAATTGTTTATTTTTAACATTTAACCAACGCTTCCTTCTAAACTTATTCCAACTAGTTTTTGAGCCTCAACAGCAAACTCCATAGGTAATTGTTGTAAAACCTCTTTACAAAAGCCATTAACAATAAGTCCTACAGCTTCTTCTTGATTTAGCCCCCTTTGCTGACAATAATGAAGTTGATCTTCACTTATTTTAGATGTGGTCGCTTCATGAGCAATATTAGAATTTGAATTTTTATTTTTGATATAAGGTACGGTGTGTGCTCCACACTTGTTACCCATTAATAATGAATCACATTGAGTATAATTTGTTGAATTAGATGCATTTTTTGAAATATCTACCAAACCTCTGTAAGTCATATCAGATTTACCTGCGCTAATACCTTTTGAAATAATCTTACTTTTTGTATTTTTTCCTAAATGAATCATCTTAGTTCCGGTATCAGCCTTCTGATAATTGTTTGTAATTGCAATTGAGTAAAATTCACCAATTGAATTATCACCTTTTAAAATACAGCTTGGATATTTCCAAGTAATTGCAGAACCTGTTTCTACTTGCGTCCATGAAATTTTTGAATTTTTACCTTTGCACAATCCTCTTTTTGTTACAAAATTATATATACCGCCTTTTCCATCTTTATCTCCGGGATACCAGTTTTGTACTGTGGAATATTTAATCTCTGCATCATCTAAAGCAATTAATTCTACGTTTGCTGCATGTAATTGATTTTCGTCTCTCATCGGTGCTGTACATCCCTCTAGATAGCTTACATAACTTCCTTTATCTGCAATTATTAATGTTCTTTCAAACTGACCAGTATCAGATGCGTTGATCCTAAAGTAAGTTGATAATTCCATTGGACACTTCACATTTGGTGGGATGTAAACAAATGATCCATCAGTGAAAACTGCTGAGTTTAATGTTGCAAAGAAGTGATCAGTAATTGGTATGACTGAGCCTAAATATTTTCTAACTAAATCTGGATGTTTTTGTATCGCTTCAGAAATAGAGCAAAAAATAATTCCTTTTTCTGTCAAAGTATCTTTAAAAGTTGTAGCAACAGATACGGAGTCGAATACAGCGTCGACTGCAATTCCATTTAATCGTTTTTGTTCTTGTAATGGTATGCCTAATTTTTTATAAGTTTCTAACAGTTTAGGATCTAAATCCTCTAAATTTTTCGGTTTTTCTTTAAAACTTTTAGGTGCAGAATAATAATATAAATCTTGATAATTAATTTTTGGATATTTTGGTTTTTGCCAATTAGGTTCTTTCAATACTTTTAATCTTTCAAAGGCCTTTAATCTCCACTGAAGTAACCAGTCTGGTTCTTTTTTTATATTTGATATAAATCTTATAACGTCTTCGTTTAAACCCTTAGGTGCTTTAAAACTTTCAATATCGGTTGAAAAACCATATTTATAATCTTTTAAATCTTCAATTTGTTTATCTCTCATTACAGTCTATTTTCAATTTTATTTATTAGATCTCCAAGTTTTTTTTCTTGAAAGAATACGTTTATATGTGTTTCCAACTCATCCCATAAATTGTGGGTTATACATTTTGCAGACTTTCCATTACATCCTTTTTTTGAGTGCTTTTGACATCCGATAGTTTTGACCTTTTCTTCTACAGCAGAGAGAATATCGGAAATTTTAATTTCATCTGGAGTTTTGTTTAGAGTATATCCACCTTTCTTACCTCTAATACTTTTAACAATTTCATTTTTTTTTAATTTTAAAAATAACTGTTCAAGGTAAACTAATGATATTCCTTGTCTTATAGATATGTCTCTTAGTGATATAGGATGGTTATTTTTAAATCTAGCTATGTCAGCTAATGCCATCACTGCATATCTGCTTTTGGTTGATAATTTCATATTTTCCGCAATTCACGGGCTTTATATATACCTGACTAAATTAGTCAAGATTGAGAATATTTAAAATACTTGCATTTTGTCGCTCAATTTTGATAGAAAAATATAATTTTTTTTTGAGACTGATAATCAATGCTATCTACAGATACAAAAATTTCAGAAATCTTCATTCCTGGTCCTGCTGGTAGACTGGAAGCAAAGTATTTTAAAAGTAAAAAAAATACTTCTCCCATTGCATTAGTACTCCACCCACACCCTCAATATGGAGGTACGATGAATAACAAAGTTGTTGTCGATACTTTTCAAACTTTTGTAGATAATAATTTTTCAGTTTGTAGAGTAAATTTCAGAGGTGTCGGAAAAAGTGATGGTGAATTTGATAATGGCCAAGGCGAACTTGCAGATGCAGCTGCTGCATTAGATTGGCTGGAAAGAGAAAATTTTGATAACTCACAATGCTGGATTTCAGGTTTTTCATTTGGTTCCCTAATAGCAATGCAATTATTAATGAGAAGACCAGAAATTAATAGATTTATTGCCATATCACCACAGCCTAACGTTTATGACTTTTCATTTTTATCGCCTTGCCCAACCTCTGGTCTTATTGTGCATGGTAAGAAAGATGAATTAGTTCCTTTCGAGGATATAAATGAATTAAATAAAAGATTAAGTGCTCAAAAGGGAATAAAAGTTGAATTTGAAATTATATCAGAAGCAAATCATTTCTTTTCAAAAGTTGATGCAAATTTAATAAAGTCTCTAAGTAAATATATAAAAAAGGAAACAGCTTTGTATTAATAATTTATTTTAATTTCACCACCTGAAATAGGGGACAAAACCTTAGTTGTGCTCGGATAGCTTATTGGTTTATTTAAATAAGATCTAATTGATAAATATGCAAATGCTTGAGATTCTATGAAATCGCCATCTATGTTAAATTCATCTATTAATTTTATATCATAATTTGTTAATTTTTTTAGGTGTTTTACTAAAGTTAAATTTTTTCTTCCCCCACCACATAAAATAATTTCTATGTTATTTAAAAAAATTTTTTTAATATTTTTCGAAATTATTAGTGCAGTAAAAAATGTTAGTGTAGCTATCGCATCTTCAAAATTTAAACCTTTTACAAAATTAAAGTCGAATTCTTTTCTATCGTAAGAATGTTTTTCTTCTACATTATAAAATTCATGTTCATAAAATTGATTTATTATATCTATATTTATATTTCCAGAAGCGGCTATATCTCCGTTTTTATCATAATTAATTCCTTTTGTTTTTTTTAGGTATTCATCAATTAAAACATTTCCAGGACCAATATCTTTTGCTGTCATTGTATTTTTAAAACAATAAGTATAATTTGAAATTCCTCCAATATTTAAAAATAATACAGGATTTTTTATCTGAAATTTTTTTGTTAAAAGCATATGATAAATAGGAGTCAAAGGAGCTCCTTGACCACTATTACTAATATCATTGGCTCTAAAATTATATACAACTTTTTCTTTTAAAATTTGAGAAAGTAGATTTGCATCACCCATTTGTATAGAATATCCATGTGAAGGTTTATGGAGTATTGTTTGACCATGAAAACCAACTAATTGTATTTTGCTATTATTCTCATCAATTATATTTTGTGATATTGCTGAGTGATGAAGTGTTAGATCTCTTTCTAAAGATTTGTAAGTATTGATATTTTTCTCAATATCAATTTTATTATTTGTATTTTGAATAAATAATGAAAGTTTTTTTTTAAATTTCTCTGGATAGCTAAGGAATTTGTTATCTATAATTTTTAAATTATTTTCCCCATCTGATTTGATAATACTCGCGTCAACCCCATCTAATGAAGTTCCGCTCATTAAACCTAGTGCTATAAAAGAATTATCCATTATTGATTATTATTTTTATTTAAATATGTATATTAAAATATCACTTATGAATGAATTTTTAAAAGAATTTAAAGACAGGGGATATTTTTATCAATGTACAGATGAAAAATCTTTATCAAAAAAGCTGAATGAAGAAAGTATAAAAGGATATATAGGCTTTGATTGTACAGCTAAGAGTTTACATGTTGGAAGCTTGTTACAAATAATGTGTTTAAGATTGATGCAAAAACATGGTCATAGACCAATTGTTTTACTAGGTGGAGGTACTACTAGAATAGGAGATCCATCTGGAAAAGATAAAACAAGAAAAATTTTAGATGAAATTGAAATAGAAAAAAATATAAAAAGCATTGAAAAAATACTAAAAAAATTTTTAGACACAGATAATGAAAAGGTATCTCCCATTTTTGTAAATAACTATTCTTGGTTAAAAAATCTGAACTATATATCGTTTCTAAGGGATATAGGAAAACATTTTACAATAAATAAAATGTTAAGCTTTGACAGTGTTAAATTAAGGTTAGAAAGAGAACAGTCATTAAGCTATATGGAATTTAATTATATGATTTTACAAGCTTATGATTTTTTAGAACTAAACAAAAAACAAAATTGTTTATTGCAAATTGGTGGGTCTGATCAATGGGGTAATATTGTAAATGGAGTAGAACTAATAAAAAGATATTCATCAAATGAAGTTTATGGATTAACAACTGAGCTAATTACTTTAGCGTCCGGAGCGAAAATGGGGAAAACAGAAAATGGTGCTATTTGGCTTGATAAAGAGTTATTTTCTATTTTTGATTACTGGCAATTCTGGAGAAATACTGACGATAGAGATGTGCTCAAATTTCTAAAGATGTTCACAGATTTAAAATTAAGTGAAATAGAAACTGTCAGTAACAAAGATATAAACGAACAAAAGATTATTTTAGCTAATGAGACAACATCAATGCTATATGGTTTAGACGAAGCAATGAAAGCAGAAAGTATAGCGCAAAATTCATTTGCAGGAAATTCCTCTGGTGAAAATCTTCCGGATATTAAATTAGATAAGTCAAATATAAATAATAATATAATTAATTTAATTTCAAATATTGATAAAAAATTATCTAAAAGTGAAATAAGAAGGTTGATTAAATCTAACGGAATTAAAATTAATAATAAAACTATTTCTGATGAAAAATTTATAATATCAAAAGAATTAATTAATCAAACTAATTTTATTAAATTATCCATTGGGAAAAAAAAACATTACAAGATAGTATTTTAATTTGATATTTTTTCTAAAGTTCGTGTTATAAATCTTGGAGTTAAAGTCTTAATAGGATTTACTTTGGTTTTGAGTTTATCTGGCGGACCTTTAATCCTAAAACTTACTCCAAAAACTCCTTCCCCAATTTTTTTTCCCACTAGTATATCTCCTAGCATTGGGATTTTTGAAATTGTTTTATTTACTGTAGTTGCAGGCACTAGAGTACCTCTTAAACTAGTTAATTCATTTTTTATAATATACCCTTCCATCATGAGTGAAATTGCTGGGCCTATGGCATACATCTCTTTTATTTTAGTACTATTCCCTAAAGTTTCATAATCCATCTCAAAATCGGTAAATCGTATTCCTTCACCAGTCAAAAGATCAGCTATTCCTTGTAAAGATGCTAATGTTAAAAGTTTTGCAAGAATAGGTACCTTTTGGACTTTAAAATCACTTATTTTTAAATTTGATATTGTACTTCCATCATAATTGGAAGACTCATATAACAATTTACCTTCTTTAAATCCCTTAATAAACTTAAAATTTTTAATGAAAGGTTCTGGATCCTCGATTTCTAGTTTGGTAATCTTTTGTTTTTTATCATTAGTTAAAACACTTAAATTAAATTTTCTCTTATTATTTAATTTTGCAATAATATTTGAGTTGATAACTTTATTATTCTTTATTTGTATCTCGCCTCGGATATTTGATAAATAAGAATTGTTATCGATATAATATTTACCAATATCTAAGTAAATATATGCATTAAAATTTTTGAAATTAGAAAATATTGATTTTGAGGAATTGTCTATAAATTTTTTTATATTTTGTGATCCATCATATTGAGTACCTGTTAAATAATAATTACTATTAACTTTCTTGAATTCTAATTTATTTTCTATTCCACTTTTATTAATTAAATCAATTTTAAGTAAATCGATATTTTTAATTTTATCGTTTTTTCCTAATTTAAGATTTTTAACAATGATTGTTTTTTCTTCTTCATTAAATTTTATATTATCAAAATTTATTTCGTTATTTTCTTTATAAACACCATTTATTTTCAAGTGAGATTTTATGTCTACTTTTTTTTTATATTCTAATTCTTCAACTTGTATTTCAGCACTGTCTAATCCTAAATCTAAATCAAAAAAATATTTATTATCTTTTTTTTCAACATTCAAAGATACATTTTCATTTATATTGTTAATTGAATATTTACTATTTAAATTAAATTTAAATTTTTTATTTTTATAATCCAAATCTAAATGACTGTCAGAAAATTTTATTTGATTTTTAAAATTACTAAAATATTTTTTTAATCTTTGTGATTTATAATCGATCAAAATATTATCAGTTTTTATATTAGATTTAATATTAAAATTTTGAACTTTATTAGTTTCATTTAATTTAAAATTTATAATATTCTCCGATGCAAAAGTAATATCTTGATCTTGAAGACTGAAGTTTTTAAATCGAAAAAAATCCTTAAATTCACTAGAGTTAATTTTACTTTTTGCATTACTTAAATTGATATTAACTAAAGCATTTTTGTTTTGTTTTTTTTTATAAATTAATTTGAATAAATTTTCTGACTCTTTGTTATTATAGGTTTTATTTTGAAAATGAAACTTGCTGTTTAGAATAATTTTAAATTCTTCTTTAGTATAATTAATTAAAATGTTTCCATTATTTAAATATATTAAATCTTGATATTTTGATTTAGTAAATAGCTCGTCAAAATTTAATTTGGAAATAATACTTAGATCTTCAATTTTAAATTTTTTATTTATTTTAAATGATATATTATTGTCCGAACTTAAATCTATAGGCCTATCATCTATTAAATCTAAATTTATATTTATTATTTTTTTATAATTTTTTAGATTAATTTTAGTCTTTTTTGTTTTAAAATTTCCAGAAATTTCAGTACTTTTATTAGTTTTTTTAATATTTATTTCTTCTGAAGTAATAAAGATTTTATCAAATGATAGTTCTATTTCATTAAGATTTACAACATCCTGGTTTACTGAAAAATCAAAGTTAATATTTTCAATTTTTGACTGGTTAAGTAATTTTATTTCAGCATCTGTTACAGAGCCATTTATAATATATTTTATGTTTTTTGGATTTTTTTCATCAAAAGTTATATTGGAGATTATTTTTATTTTCCCCCTTTTGATTTGATTAAAAATTAAATTTCTCGCTAAATTAAAGTCATACTCATTAATAAAGTCTGTAAGTTGACTAATATTATTATCTTTGGAAATTATCGATATTCCAGATATTGGATTTCTATTATTTAAATAATCAAAAACATTTAAATCAAAATTTATAGTTTCTAAATCAACTTTTTTCTCATTAACTGATATTTTAGGATCTAAGGTAAAAATTTCAAATTTAAAATTAGTTGGATTTAATTTAAAATTTACCTGATTAAGTTTTAAATTTATTTTTGGATTAATCTTATTAATTTTTTCATTAATTAAAGCGTTAAAATTATTTGTTTTAAATCCGATTGTTGTTAGAAATATTATAACTGTAAAAATGATAGCTATAATTGAAATTACTGTTATAGAAATTATTTTATGCATTTAATTTATATAGAGAACTTTCTAAAAAATCATCTATATCTCCACCTAATACTTTTTCAGGACTAGAGCTTTCAAAATTAGTTCTATTATCCTTTACCATTTTATAAGGATGTAATACATATGATCTTATTTGATGGCCCCAACCGATTTCTGACTTAGAATTTTCAAGATTTTCATTTTCTTTCTCTTTTTTTTTTAATTCATAATCATAAAGTCTTGCTCTTAACATATTCATACAAGTTTCCTTATTTTTATGTTGTGATCTTTCATTTTGACATTGTACCACAATTTTTGTTGGTAAATGTGTTATTCTTACTGCGCTATCTGTTGTATTAACATGTTGGCCTCCTGCACCACTTGATCTATATGTATCTATTCTTAAATCTTTTTCTAAAATTTCTATATCTATATTTTCAGATATAACCGGATATACCCAAACACTGGCAAAACTTGTATGTCTTCTGGCACCAGAATCAAATGGAGAAATTCTAACAAGTCTATGTATCCCGGACTCATTCTTTAATAACCCATTTGCGTAATCTCCTTTTATTTTAATTATTGAAGATTTAATACCTGCTTCATCACCTTTATGTTCACTAATAATTTCAATTTTGAAATCTTTTTTTACTGCCCACTTCATATACATTCTTCTCAGCATATCGGCCCAGTCTTGACTTTCTGTTCCTCCAGCACCAGCATGAAATTCTAAATAACTATCAAATGTATCGTTATCATTTGATAAAAAACATCTTATTTCAATTTGTTTGATTTTATTAAAAAGAATTTTAATGTTTGAGGTTGTTTCACCTATTATTTCGTTATTATTTTCCTCTAAAGCTAGATCGTAAATATCAAATAAATCTTTACTTTCACTAGATATTAATTCGAAATCGTTTTTTAATTTTTCTAAATAAGTTTTTTCACGGAGAACTTTTTCGGCATTTTTTTTATCTTGCCAAAAATCTGGTTTTTCAATCAAATTTGATAAGTTAATTATTTTTTCTGAAATCTGCGTCTTCTCAAAGAAACTCCTTTATTCTTTGATTTATTTTTTCTATTTCCGATTTAATATTTAAAATATTTTGATCCATTAATAAAATTTTAATATATTTGTTGTATTTAATCTACCTTCAAAAGTGTTAAATATATTGTTTGGTTTATTATCATTTACTTTAAATGACTCAATTATAGCTAATTTAGTTTTAGGATTCGCTTTTTTTCCAGTTTTAGCATCAACTACCATCATCTTTATGCTGTCAGGAACTTTAAATGGTCTTGCATTATCACTATTTGCAGTTTTTTTAATAAATTCTTTAAAAACTGGCATTGCAGTTTTTGATCCCGTTTCAAATTTACCAAGACTTCCTGGATTATCATAACCAATGAATACCCCAACTACTAAATTAGAAGTAAATCCTATAAACCAAGTATCTGTATTTTTATTTGTTGTTCCTGTCTTTCCTGCTAATTCAAGTTTTAAATTTTTTAAACCTTTTCCAGTTCCCCTTTCAATTACACCTCTTAACATTGATGTTATTTGGTAAGCGGTTTGTGGGGAAAAAATTTGTTGATATTTACTTTTTATAATTGGATTGTTTTTTCCCTCATGAGAAATTAAATCACAATTTTCACAGTATCTTTTTTCATTATTAAATATAGTTTTTCCTTCGCTGTCTTGAATTCTATCAATCAAAATAGGGTTAACTAATTTTCCTCCGTTAATAAAGGAACAATATGCACTAGTAATTTTTAATAAAGTTGTCTCTGCTGAACCCAATGATACAGACATAAGCTCATCTGGATTTTCATAAATATTTAATTTTTTCGAAAAATTTATAATTTTATCAATACCTAACTCTTGGGCTATTCTAACTGTCATTAAGTTTCTAGATTTTTCAATACCAGTTCTAAGAGTTGATGGTCCATAAAATTTTTTTCCATAATTTTCGGGTTTCCACATTTTTAGGTCAGTGCCTTGATCTAAAACAATTGGAGCATCCAACACTAATGTGGTGGGTAAAAAGTTATTTTCTAAAGCAAGGGCGTATATAAAAGGCTTAAAAGCAGATCCAGGTTGACGTTTTGCCTGTGAAGCTCTATTAAATTCACTTTTTCTAAAACTAAAGCCTCCTGATAAAGCTAAAACTCTTCCAGTATATGGATCCATTACAACAATACCTCCATTTGCTTTTGGAATTTGTTTTAAACTGTAGTTACCTTCAGATATTTTTTTAACATAAATAATATCTCCACTTTTAAATAAATTTTTAAATTCTTTACGTGTCCAATCAATATCATTAAAATTAATTACACCTTTATTGCCATCACGAGTTTCAATAACTGTCTCGAATTTGTCAATCCTATTAACAACTGCCAGATCCCACCCAAGTGATTTCTCTAAATAAAATTTGTTAAGATCTTTTTTCCAATTTTTATGATCTCTTTTATTTGTAAGTGGACCTCTCCAGCCTTTTCTTTTATCAAATTCTTGAAGACCTTTTCTAAGAGATTGCGTTGCTAATTTTTGTAATTTTAGATCTAAAGGTGTTTTAATATTAAAGCCTTGTTTATAAACTTTATCAAATCCATATCTATCAATTACACTCTTTCTTACATCTTCAACATAATATCTTGAATCTTCTAAATAAATTCTTTTCCTTTTTTTTAATTTAATTTCAGAAACTATTAATTTTGCGTGTTGCTCTTTATTTATAAATCCATTTTCAAGTAAATTGTTTAAAACTAAATTTCTTCTAAATTTAGCTAATTCAATATTTTTGTATGGATTATATTTGCTTGGAGCTTTGGGTAAAGCTGCTAAAAGTGCAGCCTCTCCATAATTTAATTCACTTATTGGTTTATTAAAGTATCTCAGGCTTGCAGAGGCTATTCCATAACTACCTTCTCCAAGATAAATTTGGTTTAGGTATAACTCCAAAATTCTTTTTTTGGATAATACACGTTCTATCCTAAATGCAAGAATAGCTTCTTTTATTTTTCTGTCGATACTGACTTCATTACTTAAAAGAAAATTTTTTGCTACCTGTTGCGTTATAGTTGATGCTCCCTCTAATCGTTTTGAATATATAATGTTAAATAGATTATTTTTTATTGCTCTGACTACCCCTTTTGCATCAACACCTGGATGATCAAAAAAGTTTTTGTCCTCAGCAGACAAAAATGCATTTATAACAGTTTGAGATATAGCGCTATAAGGAACAAAGATTCTTTTTTCAGAGGAAAAATCGCTAACCAATATACCATTTCCTGAATATAGCTTGCTTGAAACAGGTGGCTTATAACTTTTAAGATATTTATAATCCGGCAATTTGTTAGAATATGTCCACAGAACAGATATAATTGCAGCTAATATTAGAATTGAACTCATAAATCCAAATATTAACAATCTTTTAAAAATCTTATGCATTTTGGTTTAATTATTCTATGAATTTGTTATTGTTATGGCACAGAATTTATTAAATTAATTATGAAAAAATCACAAAATTTATGTCAAAAAATTTGTACATTGATGCATCGCATCCGAATGAAACAAGAGTCGTTCTTAAATACAATAATCATATCGAAGACTATGAATATGAAAGTATAAATAATAATTTAATTAAGAACAATATATATCTCGGAAAAGTAAGTAGAATAGAACCCTCTTTACAAGCAGCCTTTGTAGATTTTGGAAGAGAAAGACATGGTTTTCTATCTTTCAATGATATTCAATCTGATTATTATCAACTTCCATTAAGTGACCTAGAAAAGATTAAAGCAGAAGAAGAGAGGGTTAGAGAAGAACTATCTAAAGAAAGCGAAAATATAGAAGATAAAATTCTTGAGGGAAAAGAAGAGATTAACATTAATGATCCAGTTGAAAAAAAGGAAGACGAAGAAAAAGATAAATTAAATTCTCAAAAAAAATTTCCATCTAAAAGATATAAAATACAAGAAGTCATAAAACCAAATCAAGTTATTTTGGTTCAAGTATTAAAAGATGAAAGGGGGTTAAAGGGAGCAGCATTAAGTACTTTTATTTCAATTGCTGGGAAATATATAGTTTTAATGCCAAATACTGCTAAAGGGGGAGGAATTTCTAGAAAAATTTTTAATCCTGGAGATAGAAAAAAAATAAGAAATATTTTAAACGAGATAACTATTCCAAAAGAGATGGGAATTATTGTTAGAACTGCAGGATCTAACAAAACGAAAAATGAAATAGAAAATGATTTAAAAAATTTAATAAAAGTTTGGGATCAAATTAAAGAAAACGCTTTAAATTCTATAGCTCCATCACTCATTCATCAAGAAAGCGACATAATAAAAAGATGTATAAGAGATATGTATGATGATGATACTCAGAATATATATGTTGAGGGTAATGAAGGATATCAAAAAACAAAAAATTATTTAAAATTAATGATGCCAAATCAATTAAAAAAAGTAAAAAAATATAGAGATAAAGTTCCTCTATTCTATAAAGAAAATATTGAAAAAAAATTATTTGAAATATTTGAGACTGAAGTAAAACTTACTTCTGGTGGTTACTTAGTTATTAATCCGACAGAGGCATTGGTATCAATAGATGTTAATTCTGGTAAATCTATTAAACAAAAAAATGTTGAAAGTACTGCTTTTGATACAAACATTGAAGCAGCTGAAGAAATTGCTAGACAAATAAAGATAAGAGATTTGTCTGGGCTTATAATAATCGACTTTATAGATATGCTAAACTTTAACAACAGAAGACAGGTTGAACGAAAACTTAAAGAAAAGTGCAGAAATGATAGAGCAAGAATTCAAATTGGTAGAATAAGCAATTTTGGATTACTAGAAATGTCCAGACAAAGATTACGAGAGAGTAATGTTAAATGGCATATGAAACTAACAGATGAAACCTTTGTTTTAAAAATACTTAAATTAATAGAGATTAAATCTTTAGAGCATAGTGCAAAAAAAATTGAATTGACTGTAAATGATAAAATAGAGAAACATATAAATGATCACTACGAAGATGTAGTAAAATATTTTGAAAAAAAGCATAAAGCTAAAATTGATTTAAAAATAAATAATGATCTAAATTTAGAAGATTATATAATTGAATTTAAATCGAAGACAAAAAAAGTTTTAGATAAAATTGAAAAAGTAGAGAAACTAAAAGTTATTCAAATTGAAAATAAAAAAGATGATATAATTATTAAAAATAAGAGTAGACAAAGTTTTAAAAAAAGAAAATTTAGGAAGAAATTCTATAAAAAGAAAACTAAATAATGCCTTTATTAGTAGTCGACGCAGAGCCAAATAAATTTGGATTGATTCTTCCTGACAAATAAGATTTTCTTCCTGAAATAACTGCCAGCTTCATGGCTTCCGCCATTTGAATAGGATTTTTGGCTTTAGCTATAGCTGTATTGATTAAAACCCCATCACAACCTAATTCCATTGCAATTGTTGCATCAGATGCTTGTCCTATGCCAGCATCAATTATTAAAGGTAATTTTGTTTGTTGTCTAATAATTTTAATATTTACTTTATTTTGTATACCCAGACCAGATCCAATTGGGGCAGCAAGAGGCATAATAGCAACTGCTCCAGCATTTTCTAACCTCTTTGCCATTAATGGATCATCATTGCAGTAAACCATTACCTTAAATCCTTCCTTCGTTAATAACTCTGTTGATCTCAGAGTTTCTATCATTTCTGGGAAAAGATTTTTTTTATCTCCTAAAACTTCTAACTTAACTAGTTTCCATCCACCTATTTCTCTTGCTAGCCTTAAAGTTCTAATTGCATCCTCTGCATTAAAACATCCAGCTGTATTTGGCAAATATGTAATTTTTTTTGGATCAATATAATCCATAAGTCGAGCTTTATTTTTATCTGATATATTTACTCTCCTAACAGCAACAGTCACTATTTCTGCACCTGAAATTTTTATAGCTTTCGCGCATTCCTTAAAACTTTTATACTTTCCTGTTCCTACTATTAAACGAGATTTGAAAGTTTTACCTGATATCTTAAATTTTTTGTCAATCATTATCCACCACCAATAAAATGGACTATTTCTATATTATCACCATTTTTTAATTGAATTTTTGAAATTCTTTTTTTATCTATTATTTTTCTATTTAATTCTATAGCTATTTTGTTTAAGGGCATTTTTAATTTTACAATTAAACTCTTTAGTGAAAATTTAGGAATAACTTGCAATTGTTTACCATTAACAATTATTTTTATTTTATTTTTAACACTCATAGATTATAAGGATTTCGTGCATAAAATATTAATCATAAATGGTCCCAATCTTAATCTAATAGGTGAGAGAGAACAATCACAATATGGTAGCAAAGATTATAAATACTTAGTGGATATTTGTAAAAAAAAATCCGAAGAATTAAATTTAACACTCGAAGTCAAGCAATCCAATGTTGAAGGAGAAATTGTTGATATTATACAAAGTTCAAGAAAAAATTTTGATGGAATTATAATTAATGCAGGTGGATATACTCATACATCAGTTGCTATACGAGATGCTTTGGATGTATTTAAAGGCAAAATAATTGAACTTCATATATCAAACATATACAAAAGAGAGGAATTTCGTCATAAATCTCTAATAAGTGGAGTAGTCACGGGAATTATTTGTGGATTAGGTACAAATGGATATATTTTGGCCATAAATTCTATGCATGAGATGTTAAATGAAAATAAATAAAAATATAATTAAAGAGCTTACAGAATATTTGAATGAATTTAACCTCACTGAGATAGAATACACAGAAAAAGATCTAAAAGTCAAAGTATCAAAATCATCCGGAGCAAGCACAGCTGCAGTGAGAGAATTAAAATCTGAGATTAAATCTGAAAATATTAAAGTAGAAAAAGTTGCTGGGACAGAAGTTCCCTCTCCAATTATAGGTACGGCTTATTTGGCGCCTGAACCAGGTGGAAAAAAGTTTGTTGAGGTTGGAAAAAAAATTAATAAAGGTGATACAATAATGATTGTTGAAGCCATGAAGACAATGAATCATGTTCCATCTCCAATCGCTGGGATAGTAAAAAAAATATGTGTTGAAGATGGTCAGCCAGTAGAATACGGACATACCATAGCAATAATTGATTAGTAATGTTTAAAAAAATTCTTGTTGCAAACAGAGGTGAGATAGCTGTTAGAGTTATTAGGGCTTGCAAAGAATGGGGTATACAAACAGTAGCCATTCACTCGGATGTTGATAGAAACAGTATGCATGTAAGATTAGCCGATGAAAGTATATGTGTTGGTCCACACCAAGCTGCAAATAGCTATTTAAATATTCCGGCTATCATGTCTGCTATCGAATTAACAAATTCTGAAGCTGTTCATCCTGGATATGGCTTTTTATCTGAAAATTATGAATTTGCCAAAATTCTTGAACAAAACAAAATCAAGTTTATTGGCCCATCGTCTTCATTGATTAAAATGATGGGTGACAAAATTGAAGCAAAAAAAATTGCAAAAAAATATGGTCTTCCTGTTATTGAAGGATCTGATGGAGGTGTATCTGATTTTAATGAAGCAAAAAAAATATGTAAACAAATTGGATATCCAGTTTTGATAAAGGCTGCTGGTGGTGGTGGTGGAAAAGGTATGAAAGTTGTTACAAAAGAAGATGAGTTTGAAAGCTTATTTTTGACAGCAAAAACTGAGGCAAAAAAATTTTTTGGTAATGACGAGGTATATATTGAGAAATTTTTTCAAAACCCAAGACATATCGAAGTTCAAATATTATCGGGTAAGAATAGAACTGTACATCTTCATGAAAGGGATTGTTCTATTCAAAGAAGGCATCAAAAATTAATTGAAGAGACACCTAGTCCTCTATTGAATGATGAAATAAGAAATGATCTCTTTGAAAGAACAGTAAAAATGGTAAGTCAAATTGGATATGAAGGTGCTGGAACAGTAGAATTTATTTTTGAGGATGGAAAATTTTATTTTTTAGAAATGAATACAAGAATACAAGTAGAGCATCCGGTAACTGAGGTTGTTACAGGAATAGATTTAATAAAAGAACAGATTTGGATAGCATATGATGGTAATACTGCTTTAAAACAGGAAGATATTAAGCCAAGAGGTCACGCGATAGAATGTAGAATAAACGCAGAAGATGTGACTAAAAATTTTCAACCATCGCCAGGTAAAATTACCATGTGTCATCAACCTTCAGGTTTTAGAACTAGAGTTGATGGTGCAATATTTCAGGGATACAAGGTAACTCCGTATTATGATAGCATGATTTGTAAAGTAATATGTCATGGAAGGAATAGAACTGAAGCAATTCAGAGAATGCGCAGATCCCTTGATGAATTTGTTATTGATGGTATAAAAACAACTATAGATCTGCATAAGATTCTTTTAAATCACAAAAAATTTTTAGAATCAGATTTTAATGTAAGTTGGCTTGATAAAGAAAAATTACTTTAAGAGTAACATTTTTTTAACCAAATATCGTAAACTGGATGGTCAAAAGGTCTAATTGATGGGGACGATGCAAATGTCCAATCATTAAATATAAATACTTTATTCTCATCTTTGTTTACTGTATCCATTACTTGCATGTATGCTGTTACTTCTGGATCATCGTCAAATTGTGAATTTTTACATTTTAATATTCTTATAGATAGGTTTTTAAATTTATATTCACTTCCAACTTCAATCTCAATTAAATCACTTTGAGAATTTACTTTGTCTAATATTGTTAAAACTGCAAAATTTTCAGATTTAAGATGATTTTCACTTAAAGAGTCAATAATTAATAAATAATAAGTAAAAAAAACAAGTATATAAACTTTAGCTTTTCCAAGAAGTGTATTTTTTATTTGAAGCATTTTTACTTTTGTTTTTATTTGGATGATAGGAATTTTCTGTTCCTGTTTGATTTGGCATATGCTCTTTTTGCCAACTATATTTGTCTAATTCGTGACTGTTCTCAATTTTATTTCCCGTACGATGTATCCAAGAATACCATTCGCTTGGTATTTTTGATGCCTCAACTTCACCGTTGTAAATAACCCATCTTTTTCCTGACTTGCTCTCATAATATTTGTTACCTGAATTATCTTCTCCAACTAGTTTTCCAAATAAAATTGTATTTAGCCTTGTGCCAAATGTTTGCTTGTTCCACCAGGTAAAAATTTCTTTAATCATTTTTTTAAAATTATTTTCAATTTATAATTGTAAATTTACAATTAGACTATAATTAAAAAATGTATATATATAATTCTTACCAAGATTCAATTTACAAATAGGATTACAATGGCAAAATATTTAGTTGAAACATATTACACATGTAGCTTTAAAGTATCTCATTATTTAGATGATATAACTGAGGAAAATCTTAACAATTTAGAGAAAAATGACGATGGAAAATTTGAAATTATCGATGTCAAACTAGATAATAGAAAAACAAAAAACCTTCAAGATACCAAAAGTAGTAAAGTAGAAATTGTTTCACAACCTATTAATGATCAAGATATTAAAAGTAGTAATAAATCTAAACCAATCGATGAAAATTTCAAAAAAAATATAACTGACAATATAGGTAAAAGATTTAGTATGCCTGATAGAAGAAAAGGTTATATCCAAAAAGCTTCAATAGGTGATCACAAAGTATATTTACATACTGGTGAATATGAAGATGGTAAAATAGGAGAAATTTTCATTGATACCAGCAAAGAAGGTGAGTTAGTAAAAGCTCTTATGAATAATTTTGCAATAGCAATATCATTAGGTCTTCAATATGGAGTTCCACTTGATGAATTTGTAAATGCATATTTAGATACAAAATTTGAACCTTCTGGTAAAGTTTACGGAAATGATCGAATAATGAGTGCAAGTTCAATATTAGATTATATTTTTAGAGAGCTAGCGATTTCCTATTTAAATAGAGAAGATTTGGCTCATACCCCATCTATAACTGGTAATTCTGACATAAATGATAATCAAGATACCGAAGATCAAAATCAATTAATTAAACTTGTAAAAGATATTACGAGCAAAGGATTTGTTAGAAACGATTATAAAAAAAAACTAGTAGATTTATCAGACATAAGAATTAACCTTAAAGGGAAAAAATAATTATTTTTTTCTTTTTGAAAGATTAAGTTCTTTAAGTTGATCATCATCTACTTCAGATGGAGCATTCATCATTAAATCTTGGGCATTTTGATTCATTGGAAACATCGTTACCTCTCTAATATTTTTTTCTTCTGCTAATAACATTACGATTCTATCTATTCCAGGCGCAATACCACCGTGGGGTGGTGCTCCATAACTTAAAGCATTAATCATACCACTAAATTTCTCATTCACTATTTCTTTTGAGTATCCTGCAATTTCAAATAATTTATACATTAAATCAGGTTTATGGTTTCTAATTGCTCCAGAAGACAATTCAATGCCGTTGCAGACAATATCATATTGAAAAGCTTTTAGTTTCAAAGGTTCTGAGAGATCTAAATTATCAGTATCACCTTGCGGCATAGAAAAAGGGTTGTGACTAAATTTGATCTTTTTAGTATTTTCATCTATTTCAAACATTGGATAGTCAACTACCCAACAAAATGAAAAAACATTTTCGTCAATTAAATTTAATTCATTTGCTATTTTATTTCTTGCGTTACTTAATAATTTCTCAACTTCAGGTTTATTTCCACAAGACATAAATATCGTATCACCTACTTCAGCATTCATTTTTGTCATTATCTCTTTAAGGGACTGCTCTGAGAAAAATTTTCCCACAGGTCCTTTTGCTCTCATTTTGTCGGAGTTTTCAATAGAAAAATATGCAAGACCTGACGATCCCTGATCTTTTGCCCATTTGTCAATTCCATCGAAAAAACTTCTTGGTTTTTCAGATGTATTTTTTGTAACAATTCCTCTCACTATCGATCCGTTGTTTACTAATTTCTTAAATATTTCAAAATTAACATCATCTCTTTTAAAAATTTCAGTAATATCTGCTATCTCCAAAGGATTTCTCAAATCTGGTTTGTCAGAACCATATTTCAACATAGCTTCATTAAAAGAAATTTTGGGAAATTTTTCATGAAGTAACTTCTTAGAGGAAAATTTTTTGAATAAATTAACAAATAACTCTTCAATTATTTTAAATACATCTTCTTGTTCCACAAAAGACATTTCCAAGTCAAGTTGATAAAATTCTCCTGGACTTCTATCGGCTCTTGCGTCCTCATCTCTAAAACACGGCGCTATTTGAAAATATTTGTCAAATCCGGATACCATGATTAATTGTTTAAATTGTTGTGGCGCTTGAGGTAAAGCATAAAATTTACCTGGATTTAGTCTACTTGGTACTAAAAAATCTCTAGCACCTTCTGGGCTAGATGAAGTTAATATAGGTGTTTGATATTCTAGAAAACCATATTTTTGCATTTCAGATCTAATAAATGAAATAATTTTAGATCTTAAAATAATATTACTATGAATTTTATTTCTCCTTAAATCTAAAAATCTATATTTTAGCCTAATTTCTTCAGAGTATTCTTGATCTGAAAATATAGGTAATGGTAATTCTTTGGTTTTTGCAAGTATTCTAAATTTTTCAATTCCAACCTCAATTTCTCCTGTCTTTAAATTTTTATTTATTGTATCTTTTTCTCTCGCTAAAACTTTACCTTCGACTTGTAGAACAGTTTCTAATGGAAGTTTTTCTATTTTTTTAAAAATTTTTTTACCTTCGTCAATTACACATTGAGTTAGTCCATAGTGGTCCCTTAAATCTAAAAATAAAAGATTTCCATGATCTCTTTTTTTATTTATCCAGCCTGATAACTTTATTATTTGATCTTTGTTATTTAAAGTTAGCTCTCCACAGGTATGTGTTCTATATTTGTTCAATTTATTATCTCTTTTATTATTTTAAAGTTAATAGATTTCTTTTTCTTTAAACTCAATTCATCAATCTTATATATAAATTCATGCATTTTGCTATACGATCTAGCAATTCTTTTTATAATATAATCTATAATTTTGTTATCCAACTTAATTTGTCTATCAGAGAAACTTTTCAAAATTATAGCATAAATCAAATCATCGTCTGGCTGTTCAATTTTAGCTATTATGCAATTCTTTAATCTTGATAATAAATCTGGAAGTGTAAATTTCATTGTGTCTATTGGTTTTTTTGAAGAGATTAACAAATATTTATTATCTTGTTCTACTAGATTAAATATCGAATAAAGAAGTTTCTCATTAAAACTTTCATCTAAATCTTCAATTATTATGTTATTTGAAAGTTTAATTTTTTTTAAAATCTTATCATCGATATGACTGCTAAATAAATATAAAGCGTTACTTTTTTTTTTAAAAATATTGGATAAGTGAGATTTGCCAGAATATTCTTCTCCCGTTAAATTAACAATTTTTTTTTCCCATTTGGGCCAAGCTTCTATAATATTTTTTGCAAAATAGTTACTTTTAGACACATAATAATCATTCTCATCAAAACTTTCGGCAATTCCAAAATCTAACAGTTTTTGATCTAATTCTCTCATTCTATATTCCAAATGTCACTAGATGAATTAATATTAATATTATTTACTTTTAAGGTATTTAGAAATTTTTCAGGATTATTATTATAAATTATTTTATATATTATTTCCTTACTATTCATTTTTTCTATTTCATATTCATATACAAAATCTGATTGATTTAATATATTTTCTAATTTGTCAGAAATTATGAAATTGCTGTTTTTTATTGAGATTTTTATGGGTATTGTAATTGAAGTATTAATTTTATTAACTAACTTCCACTTGTCTTCATATAAATTTTTTAAATTTGAGATAATCCTATCTAATGTTTTATTATCTTCATAATTAATATTATTTTTATTTAAATTAAAATTAAATTTTGAATTTGAAAAACTTATTTTGGAAAAAATTCGTAAATTTTTTTTGTTTTTGTAAAATATTACTACAAAAATATTTTCGAAGTTATACTTATTTATAATCTGAGATAAATCATTGCTCTCAATATTATTTTTTATACTTTGAAAAAGACGAAAATTTTCAATGTTTTCATCTGGTAAATTATAATTTAATAAAAAATAATTTTTGTTAACATTGTTCCAGTTGTTGTAAAAATAATTTTGGTCAAAATACTTAAGTTCATTGCTTTGTGTATCAATTAAAATTGGTATGAAAAGAACATCTGTATTTTTAGGAACAGATGAAATAATATTTTTTCCTCTGATAAATGATAGTAATTTTTTTTTTTCAAACTTTACCTCAAAATCAACCTCATAGTTATTGTTTACAAATCTTTCATTTGTTATAGAAAAATTATCAATCAAAGAACTAATTTTATTGATTGATGTATCTTTAAATAAGTTTTTATCTTTATTCTCTACAATTCTAAAAATTAATGTATTAAATGCTTTTATAAAACCCTTATTTATTACTTCATCTTTATTAAAATTTATGTCGTATTGCTCTTTAATATTAATATTTTTAACTGTGTAATTCTCCGCAAACACTATAGTTGTGGAAAACTTAATAAAAACTAAAATGAAAAGTAAAAAAAAAAAGTATAAGTAAATATTAATTTTATTTTTGATTAAAAACATAATTTAAACATGAGATCAAAAAATTTCACATATGAGAAAAGTGGCGTAAGCATAAAAAAAGCAGATAAATTTATTAAATTTATATCCTCAAGTACAAAAAAATCAAAAAAAAGTGGTAATTTTAAGAATATTGGAGGATTTGGAGCACTAACAAAACTGCCAAGTAATTTAAAGCAGCCTTATCTTGTAACTAGTACAGATGGAGTTGGTACAAAAATTGAAGTTGCGAATCTGTTGAATAAATTTGATACAATTGGTGTGGATCTTGTTGCGATGTGTGTAAATGACATTATAGTTCAAGGAGCAAAACCTTTACTTTTTTTAGATTATATATCAGTCGAAAAAATCGATACAAAAAAATTAAAAAATATAATTAGAGGAATTATTAAAGGCTGCAAATTAGCTGACTGTGAGTTAGTTGGTGGAGAAACTGCTGAAATGCCCGGAACATATTCTAAAGGTAAGTTTGATATTGCAGGATTTTCTTTAGGTCTAGTAGAAAAAGATAAAATATTATTTAATAAAGTAAAAGAAAATGATTTGGTAATAGCTATACCTTCTAGCGGTCTCCACTCTAATGGATTTTCCTTAGTAAGGCATATTATAAAAAAAAAGAATATTAATTTAAAAAAAAATCCCTTTTTAAAAAAAGAATTATTGGTACCAACAAAAATATATGTCATGCATGTATTAGAATTAATAAAAAAAAAATATTTAAATGCTTGTGCAAATATTACTGGAGGTGGCTTAAAAGATAATATTAAAAGAATTATCCCAGATAATTATTGTGCTGAAATAGATTTACAAAAAATAAAAACTTTGAAAATATTTAGATGGCTTAAAAGTCAAAATATTAGCGATCAAGAAATGTTAAAAACTTTTAATTGCGGTGTTGGTTTCTGCTTAATAGTAAAACATACAAATTACAAAAAAATAATTAAATTTTTTCCAAAAAAATACAAACCATATATCATTGGAAAAATTACAAAAAATTCAAAGAAAGTAAAGTTGAGTGGAAAAGTCGTCTGGTAAAAGAAATACAGCGATATTGATAAGTGGTAGGGGCAGTAATCTAAAATCATTAATAAAATATTCAAAAAAGAAAAAATCTTTAATAAAAATTGTTTTAGTTGTCTCTAATAATTTTAATGCAAAAGGGTTAAATTATGCAAATAAATATAAAATTAATAATATCTTTATAAAATATTCTAACAGAAAAATTTTTGAGAATCGTTTATTGAAATTATTGAAAAAAAATAATGTTGATTTAATTTGTTTAGCTGGATTTATGAAAATACTTTCAGGTAGTTTTATAAAAAAGTTCTATAGGCCTATACTTAATATTCATCCGTCTCTTCTACCTAAGTATAAAGGACTAAATACACACAATAGAGCAATTCAAAATAAAGACAAATACTCTGGAGCTACAGTTCATATTGTTAATGAAAAGTTAGATTCTGGTAAAATTATATTACAAGAAAAAGTAAAAATACTAAAATCTGATAGTGTTAGAAATTTAGAAAAAAAAGTATTAAAAATTGAACATAAAATATACCCTAAGGCAATTATTAGATTTTTAACTAGTTATTAAAAAAAAAATCTAGTTCAATCTTAGCATTTTCAAGGCTATCTGATCCATGAACAGAGTTTTTATCAATTGAAATTCCATATTTTTTTCTCAAAGTGCCCTCCTCTGCATCAACTGGATTTGTTGCTCCCATTAACTTTCTATTTTCCGTAACAGCATTTTCTCGTTGTAAAGTCATAACAACAATAGGACCTGAAGATAAATAAGCGCATAAATCGTTATAAAATGGTTTGGCTTCATGTACTTTATAAAAACTTTCAGCTTCTTCTTTAGATATATGAATTTTTTTTTCTTTTATTATTTCAAATCCTTTATTTATAAATTCCTGCTTAATCTGATCTTGAAGATTTCTTTCAACAGCATCTGGTTTAATTATCGATAGGGTTTGCTCAATATTATTCATAGTTATCTTCAATTAATTTATTTAACAATCTAACTCCATAACCAGTTGCTCCACCTGAATTGAGTGCTCCTCCATATTTTGAAAATGCCATGCCAGCAATATCTAAGTGGGCCCAAGGAGTTTTATTTATTATGAACCTTTGTAAAAATTGTGCTGCCGTGGTCGACCCTGCTCCACCAACATAATTAATATTTTGCATATCTGCGTTTTTAGAGTTTATTAATTTGTCAAAGTTTTCGTTTAAAGGCATTCTCCAGAGTTTTTCTTCAACACTTTCACCTGCATCAATTAGTTGTTTAGATAATTTATCGTTATTTGAAAATAGACCTGCATATTCTGAGCCAAGAGAAACAATTATAGCTCCAGTTAATGTTGCTAAATCAACAATAAATTGTGGTTTAAATTTTTCTTCTGTAAAAGTTAAAGCATCCGCTAAAACTAATCTTCCTTCAGCATCGGTATTTAAAACTTCAATAGTTTTTCCACTATATGATTTAACAATATCACCAGGCCTTTGAGCATTTCCACTTACCATATTTTCAACAAGTCCAACCACTCCAACTGCATTAATTTTTGATTTTCTTAATGCAAGGGTTTTCATTAAACCAACGACAGTAGCTGATCCTGCCATATCATAAGTCATATCTTCCATAAATTTTGCAGGTTTAAGTGAGTATCCCCCAGTATCAAAACATACACCTTTTCCAACAAAGCCCAAGGGTTTAGATTTATTTTTTGCACCATTCCATTCTATAGTTACTAAATATGAACCTCTGACACTGCCTTGGCCTACGCCCAATAAAGCATTCATACCCATTCTTTTTAATTTTTTTTGATCATATATGGTAACTTTTAATCCAAATTTTCTTAATTTAACGATACGTCTTGCGTATTCATCTGGATGGAGAACGTTTCCTGGCTCAGAAACTAGATCTCTTGTAAGAAAGACACCCTCTAAAAGTGAATTTAATTTATTCCTCAAAACATTTGTTTTTTTTGAATTTTTCTCAATCACATATAAATTTGTTGTTAAGTTCTTTGATTTATCAGTTTTATAAACATTAAATTCATATGATTTAAGTTGCATGCCATGTAAAAACTTCTCAATTTGTACATTAGTAATATTAGATGAACTTGTTTCAAAAAAAGATTTTTCAATTTTATTATTCTTTAAAAATAAGAATAAATTAGATCCAATTTTCTCATAATCTAAAGAAGTTTTAGATTTCATACAATTTACAAAAATATAAGTTTTGTCATTTATATTTTGAACAAGAAATTTTTTCTCCAAAAATAATTTATTAGCAAATATAGAATTATTTAGATATTTGAGGATTTTGTTTTGAGTGGCTTTATCCTTTAATAAAATAACCTGATTATCTTTGGCTACTTTAGGTACTTTAGTTACAAAATCTAATTTTAGCTTCATTTTTTTGAAATATTTAATAGATAATGTTGTATATTTATTAAATTTATAATTTCAATGAATAAATTAATATTTCGCAAATTATCGTATGATATTCTGTTGTTTTTTCTTTTATCAACTACTGCTTTAACACTAATAATATGGGTGATTCAAGCAGTTAATCTTTTAGATATTATTTCTGAGGATGGACACGGCATTAAAGTATATTTCTTGTATTCTATCCTCAACATTCCGAATATTTTTAGTAAATTGATTGTTTTTACTTTTTTTTTAACCCTTTTTGTAGTTTTGAATAGATACGAAACAAGTAACGAAATTTTATTATTTTGGACAAATGGAATAAAAAAAATAACATTCATAAATTTTATAGGGAAAATTTCAGTTTTATTTGTTATTTTTCAACTAACATTAACATTATTAATTGTACCATATACTCAAAATTTAAGTCAAATTTATTTAAAAAGTTCATCGCTAGAATTTTTTCCAAAATTAATACAGGAAAAAAAATTTTCTAATATTGTGAGAAATCTTACAATATTTATAGAAAAATACAGCAACAATGAAATTTTAGAGGGTATTTATATTAAAGAAAAAATAAATGATAATGAGAGTAAAATTATTATTGCGAATAAAGGAGAAATTATTAATCAAGAAAATGAATTTGGATTTAAACTTTTGGACGGAAAAATAATTACTATAAATAAAAAAGATAACTATAGTTTAGGATTTAAGGAAACAACTTATAATTTATCAAAATTTGATAGTAAAGCTAGAAGTTACCAGAAACTTGATGAGATAAATAGTTTATTTTTATTGAATTGTTTAGAAAGCTTTTTATCAGATAGAAAAAAAAGTAATATCTCATGTGATAATGAGAAAAAATATTTTTTAAATGAAATATATCAAGAATTTTTTAAAAGAATTATAAATCCTTTCTACATTATTATATTATCTTTAATAAGCTCATTAATAATTTTAAAAACTAAATTATCTATTTCTCAAAATAGTTTTAAATTTATTTTATTCTTAATTGGGTTTTCTATAATAATATTTTCCCAGTTGAGTTATAAATTTATTTTTAACTCGTTTTATACTGAAATATTGTTTTTAATACTTCCTATGCTTTTAATTTTTATGTTTTACTTTTTTATTTCTTTAAAATCAAAATTTAAAATTTCATATTTATGACTTTAAAAAAATATCAAACATATATTTATTGGAACTTTTTAAGAAGTTTTCTTTTAATAAGTTGTGTATTCTTTTGTTTGGTCATCATTATTAATATTTTTGAAGAAATAAGGTTTTTTGAAAAATATGATGCTGAAATGTTTTATACTATTTACTTATCTTTTCTAAATGGTCCCTCTTTAATGTTTGAAATTTTCCCATTTATTTTTTTAATTACTGTAAAGCAGTTTTACCTAGATTTAATTGAAAAAAATGAAATGGAAATTTTGAACTCAAATGGAATTAGTAAGTTTAAAATTATTGGTCTTTTAACAGTATTATCTGCATTAATTGGTTTATTTTTACTTCTATTTTTTTATTCAGCATCATCTAAATTAAAAAGTAAATATTTGGATATAAAAAATAGTTTTTCTAACACAAATGAATACTTGGCGGTAGTTAATGACGATGGATTATGGATTAAAGAGGAGATAGACGAAAATTTATACATAATACACGCTAAAAAATATGATGAGAGCACACTAAAATATCTTACAATTACTGAGGCAAGTAAGTATTATAATAACAAAAGCACTATCGTTGCCAATACTGCAAACATATCTTCAAAAAATTGGCAGCTTAGTGAAGTTTTAATACTTGATGAAGAGGGAAATAAAGAAAACTTTAAAAGTTATGTTTACAATTCAAATTTTGATGGAAAAATAATATCAAATTTATTTTCAAACTTAAATTCTCTTAACATATATGAATTGCATAACTTATCAAAAAGTTACTCAAAAATTGGTTATTCGAATACAGATGTAAAGGTCCATTTAAACAAAATATATAGTATGCCTCTTTTTTATATTCTCATGACTATACTCGGATTTGTAATAATTAATAAAATAAAAAAATTAAATTCAAGGTTTTTTATTATTATTCTTGGAATATTTATTTCAGTGCTTGTGTATTATTTAAATTATTTTTCTGGTTTACTTGGTAATAAAGGTGCATTACCAATTTATTTATCTGTATGGGCACCTCTATTAGTACTATTTTTAATTTGTAATATTGGTTTAATAAAAATTAATGAAAATTAAATTTATTATATTAATAATTCTTATATCGTTTTTTTTAAACAAAAAAACATTTGCTAGTGAAGTAGAATTTGATGCATCGAAAATAGATGTAAAAAATAACGGCAATTTAATTCTTGGATATGACTCTAATACAATTATCAAAAGTAAAAAGATTAATATTTATTCAGATAAAGTAGAATACGATAAAAAGAAAAATATACTAATCTTTAAAGATAATGTAAATTTATTTGATAATGTAAATGAATTAGAAATACAAAGTAAAGAATTAATTTATTACAAAGATAGAGATTTGATAAATAGTGTTGGAGAAACTTTTATTGACATAAATAAAGATTATTTCATTAAAACGGATAATATTTTTTTTAATAGAGAATTAAAAAAAATATATGGAAAAGAAGTAACAACAATAAAGGATAGTGAAAGTAATAATTATTTATTAAAGGAAGCATATGAATTTGATATCTTAAAAGAAACACTTAAGGCTAAACAATCGACCGTTATTGATCAAAATAATAATAAATATTTTTTTGAAAATTTAATGATTGATTTAAATAGCAAAGAGATAGCAGGGAAAGAAATAAAAGTAGAATTTGTAAAAGATTATTTTGGTAACAAAGAAAATAATCCTATTTTGAAAGGTAAAAGTGCTACTTCAGATAAATCAAATATGAAGATTTATAAAGCAATATTTAGCACATGTAACACGGAAAATAAAAAATGTAGAGGCTGGGAATTAAAATCAGAAGAGTTTAATCATGACAAAGAAAAAAAAATATTTGAGTATAAAAAGTCGTGGTTAAAAATATTTAACCAAAATATTTTTTTTCTTCCATATTTTAATCATCCTGATCCTAGTGTAAAAAGGAAATCTGGATTTCTCACACCTTCTTACACAAGTTCAGACGCTTTGGGTATTTCACTTAACACACCCTATTACAAAGTAATATCTAAAGATAGAGACATAACATTTAATCCAAGATTTTATGCTGATGGAAGCTTTTTATTACAAAATGAGTATAGGCAGGCCAAGTTAAAATCAAACATTGTGAGTGATTTTAGTTTTTTAGTTGGTGAAGATGGGACTAAATCACACTTTTTTTATAATCAAATCGGTGAATTTAGTGACAATTTAGATTACGAAATTAATTTACAAGATGTAAAAGGTGATAATTATCTTCAAAAACATAAATTGCTTTTTACCTCACCATTAATAAAAAGTGAGAGCCTACTTTTATCAAATTTTGATCTGAGTTGGGACTTTAAAGATTCATTTTTAGATACTTCTTTTAAAATTTATGAAGATTTATCAAGAGATTACCATGATAGATATCAATACATTTTTCCTGATTTCAATTTTTCTAAAAGTGTAAATATACCAGAAAATTATAACGGTTTATTTGATTTTAATTCTTATGGATATCATAAAAATTACAATACAAACATAACTGAAGCCGTGATTATAAATGATTTTATTTTTAAATCAGATGATTTTATAAATTCAAAAGGTCTTTCAACAAATTATAATTTGCTATTAAAAAATTCTAATAATTACTCTGATAATTCATCTAATTTTGAGAAAAATGCTAATTATGATTTATATGGAGTAATAAAAGTTGATACTAGTTTACCAATGCAAAAAAAAATAGATGGATATAGTCACTACCTTGTTCCTAGAGCATCCTTCAGATACAGTCCAAATGGAAATAACGATATATCATCAAAAGATATAACTTTAAATTACGATAATGTTTTCAATTTAAATAGAATTAGTACAAATTCTCAAGTTGAAGGAGATGGAGCTTTAAGTGTCGGGTTAGAATTTCAAAGAGAAAATTTAGAAAACAAAAAAATTATACAATTTAGGGCTGCAAATGTTATTAAAAGTAAACAAAATAAAAATTTACCTTCAAAATCTAAATTAAATGAAACACGATCTGATATATTTGGTGATTTAGATTTAAAATTAAATAATAATACAAAGATTGGATATTTTTATTCTTATGATAAGGACTTAAAATACTCAAATTTAGAAGGATTAGACTTAGAATTATCTTTAAATCAGTTTTTAACAAATTTTTATTACTATGTTGAAGATAACGATTTTGGAAACAGTGAAAATATTAAAAATAATACAACTATTAATTTTGATAAAGAAAACAAATTAAGTTTTGTAACTTCTAAAGATTTAAAAAATGACTTTACTCAATACTATGATTTTATTTATGAATATAAAACTGACTGTATTTCAATTAGCCTAAATTATAACAAATCTTTTTATAGAGATGGGAGCCTAGAACCAAGCAAAAGTATATCTTTTCTATTAAAAATTATACCTTTTACTGAATTAGGTGTTACTAATTTAGAAAACATCATCGGAAGTTAAATAAATGCCAAAAATTAAAATTTTATTTGTTTTATTTTTACTAACATTTGCTTCTTATAAATTAGATGCGAAGATTTACATTAAATATAAAATTGGAGATCAAATCATAACAAATTTTGATATAGAAAATGAAATAAATAATCTTATTTTTTTTAGACCAAGTTTAGAAAGATTATCAAAAGATGAATTGAATAAAATAGCTAAAAATAATTTAATTCGTGAAATAATAAAAAATACTGAAATTAGAAAGGCATTTACCAATATAAATAGCATAGATTTAGAAAAAAAAGTTAAACAACGTTTATTTGCATATAAAAAAGTTAAAAATGAGGACGAATTAATCCAAATCTTAAAAAAAGATAATATTAATTATAAAGAAGTTGTCGAAAAGGTAAAATATGAAACTTTATGGAATGAATTAATTTTTCAAAAATTTAATAAATCTGTAAAGATTGATAAAGATTATTTAAGCAAACAATTAAAAGTTAAAATTTATAAAAACCGTAAGTTCGAATATAATTTATCTGAAATTTTATTTGAAGTAGATAATAACGAAAATGTAATTAAAAAAAATGAAGAAATTTTAAAGAGTATTAAAAAATATGGTTTTAAAGCTAGTGCATCAAAATATAGTATTTCTAATAGCGCATCTGTAGGGGGAAATATAGGATGGGTAAAAGAAACAGTATTATCAAATAAGATTGTTAATAAATTAGACAAACTAAATATAGATGGAATTACAAAACCAATAAAATATCCAAATGGGTTTTTAATTTTGATGATTAACGATAAAAAAGAGATAAAAAAAGAGATTAACTTTGATGAAGAATTAAATGAATTTATTAAGTTTGAAAAAAATAAGCAATTAAATCAATTTTCTCAATTGTATTATAAGAGACTAAAACAAAATACTATTATAAATGCAAATTAAAAATATAATAATTGTTCTTGGAGAGCCTTATAGTACTTTTTCAGAAATAATTGCTAAATATTTTAAAAATAAAAAAAGATTTAAAAAAAAAATAATAATCATTGGCAACATTAAATTACTAAAAAATCAATTATCAAAACTTAAATATAAAATTAAATTAAATCATATTAACAAGCTAAGAGATGCAAAAATTAATATTTTAAATATGATAGATGTTAATTTTGGATATGATAAAATATTTGATACTATTTCTACAAAGTCAAATAAATTCATAGAGAATAGTTTTGAGAAGAGTCTAAAATTATTAAAATATAATAAAAAAACTGCTTTAATTAATGGTCCTATTTCAAAAGTAAACTTTCTAAAAAAAAAGTACCCAGGAATTACTGAGTACTTATCAAAAAAAACAAAATCTAAAAAAGAAGTTATGCTAATTTATAATAAAAAATTATCAGTTTCACCTATCACAACTCATATGCCTTTAAAATATGTTTCAAAAAATTTAAGTATAAAAAAAATAAGAGAAAATATAATTTTGATAAATAATTTTTATAAAAAAGTTTTAAAAAGAGATTGTAAATTTGCAGTCCTTGGATTAAATCCTCATTGCGAAACTACAGATGAATATAG
This sequence comes from uncultured Pelagibacteraceae bacterium, assembly GCA_902616245.1. Classification (GTDB taxonomy): domain Bacteria; phylum Pseudomonadota; class Alphaproteobacteria; order Pelagibacterales; family Pelagibacteraceae; genus Pelagibacter. Next base: position 45,521 of record CACMSB010000005.1, on the reverse strand, counting down.
TGAAGAAGATAAAATTATTAAACCTGCGATAAAACAACTAAAAAATCACAAAATAAATGTTAATGGTCCATTTTCCTCAGATACTTTTTTTTTAATTAAAAATATAAATAAATATGATGTTGTAATAGGTATGTATCATGACCAAGTCTTGACACCCATAAAAACTATATTTAACTTTGATGCAATTAACATTACCATCGGGCTCCCATTCATCAGAATTTCTCCTGATCATGGGCCAAATTCAGAGATGCAAGGTAAAAATAAATCAGATCCTTCTTCATTTATTTATGCGATGAACTTCATAGATGGCATTAAATAATTATGAAACCAAAAAAAAGCTTAGGTCAAAATTTTTTAATTGATGAAAAAATCTTAAATCAAATAGTGGAAAGTGGAAACATAAAAAAAAATGATATAGTTTTAGAAATTGGTCCTGGTACAGGTAAACTTACAGAAAAAATAGTAAAAAGAAAACCACAAAAATTTATAGTTGTTGAAAAAGATAAACTTTTATCTGATCAACTTAAAATAAAATTTGGAGAGAGTGTAGAAATTATAAATGAAGATATTTTGAAGTGTTATGATAAATTTAAATTTGATCGTCCAATAAAAGTATTTGGTAATTTGCCATATAATATATCAACTAAAATATTAACCTCTATGATTAAATTAGAAAATCTAGATAAATTATTTTCAAATTTTATTTTTGTTTTTCAAAAAGAAGTTGCTGATAGAATTGTTGCTAAATACAATACGAAAGAATATGGAAGATTATCTATTTTATCAACTTGGAAAATGGAAAAATTGAAAATATTTGATATTCCTCCAAGGAGTTTTTATCCTGTTCCAAAAGTATGGAGTTCTTTAATTAAATTTGTACCAAAAAAAAATATTGTAAATTTAAAGAAGCCAAAAAATTTAGAGCATGTAACTAATATTTTTTTTAACCAAAAAAGGAAAATGATTAGAAAACCTATGAAACAGTTATTTCAGGATTTTGAAAAAACTGCAAAAAAATTAGATATAAATCTAAATTTGAGACCACAAAATTTATCTGTTAATAAATTTATTGAAATATGCAAATTATATGAAAATTAACTTAGTAATTTCTTAACATGTCCTTTTATTATTTTTTTATCATAATTTAATTTGCTATAATTTTTAATTGTTTTCATTATTTTTTTGTAGCAAGTTTTAAGGTCATCATTGATTACTACTTGGTCATATTCTTTCCATCTTGATAAATCTTTCTTAAAACCTTTCATACGTTTTTGAACGGTTTTCATATTTTTATTTTCTCTTTTGATTAATCTCTTAAACAATTCACTCTTTGAGGGAGGTAATATAAATATGGTTAATAAATTATAATTTAAATTTTTATTTCTAATTTGCCTTGTGCCTTGCCAATCAATATCAAAAACAACGTTTTTTCCTTTTTTAAGTTTTTTAATGATTAAATCTTTTGATGAACCATAATAATTTTCAAATACTTTGGCATACTCTAAAAATTTTTTTGCTTTTATTAGCTTTTTAAAGTTATTTTTTGATGTAAAAAAATAGTCTTTGCCATTTTTTTCGTTTGGTCTTGGCTTTCTTGTGGTGTGTGATACAGATACAAAAAAGTTTTTATTCTTTACTATTTTTTTTACAAGAGTAGTCTTTCCAGCGCCCGATGGTGAAGAAAGTATAATCATTCCACCTTTTTTAAAGCTGGACATTTTTTTTAAGTTAGTTTGCTTTGTTTTCTATAAATTTTACTGCATCTCCTACAGTAAGAATTTTTTCTGCATCACTATCTGAAATTTCAGATCCAAACTCTTCTTCAAAAGCCATAACTAACTCGACGGTATCTAAACTATCTGCGCCCAAATCATCAATAAAACTTGATTCATCTGTTACTTTAGATTCATCAATTCCAAGGTGATCTGCAACGATTTTCTTTACTTTGTTTGAAATATCTTCTGACATATTTTACCTATTTGTTAAAATTGTTAATAAATATTTATATTACAATGTCAACTAAAATACATACCTCCGTTAACATGTAATGTTTCTCCAGTTATATATTCTGCTAAGTTTGAAGATAAGAAAACAACAGCATTTGCAACATCCTCTGGTAATCCAAAACGGTTAAGTGAAATTTTATCCTGTAAACTTTCTTGAAATTTTTCACTTATCTTATCTGTCATTTCAGATTTAATAAAACCTGGTGATATACAGTTTACTTTAATATTTTTTTTTCCATATTCTAGGGCGAGACTTTTTGACATACCAATAAGACCTGCTTTAGAAGCTGCATAATTAGCCTGTCCAACATTTCCAGTGTGGCCCACTATAGATGTTATATTAATTATTTTCCCAGTTTTATTTTTGATCATTTTTTTAATTGAATATTTGCTCAGTAAAAATGATGAAGTAAGATTTAAATTTAATACTTTATGCCACTCGTCATCTTTCATTCTTATTGTTAAATTATCAATAGTGATGCCGGCATTGTTTATTAAAACATCAATTTTATTTTGAAAATCTTCATTACAATTTTCAATAAATTTTTCAATTGAAGAATGATTAGAAATATCAAACTGCTTTGTTATTATGTTTGGATATTTCTCTTTTAAAGAATCTAATTTGTTTTGATTAGTTCCTGTTGCAATAATCTTAGCATTAGCTTTATGAAGCTTTTCTAAAATAGATCCTCCTATTATTCCAGTGGCTCCAGTCAAAATTATATTTTGATTATTTAAGTCGATCATTTTTTATTATTTTAACATCATCAAAAGTACTTACCTGATTTAATTTTACATTTCTATTAATTCTTTTAACAAGGCCGCTTAGTACTTTGCCCGGTCCTAACTCAATAAAATGATCAACTCCTAATTTTACCATGTTATTAACACTTTCTCTCCATCTAACTGGTTTTTCTATTTGATCAACTAATAATCTTTTAATTTCATCCGATTTTTTAATAGGGTTTGCTGTCACATTGGATATTATATCTATTTCTGGATCTTTAAATTCAGTATTATAGATTCTCTGCTTCATTTCCTCAGTTGCGTTTTTCATTAATGGGCAATGGAAAGGAGAGCTAACAGGCAATCTTATAAATTTAAATTCTTTACTTTTTAATATTTTACACAATAATTCCAGCGAATCTAATTTTCCACTTACAACAATTTGACCAATTGAATTATCATTTGCTACATAGCAATTAAATTTATTTTCGTTATTTTTTAAAATTTCGTTGATTTGATCGATTTCTACCCCGAGAATGGCTACCATTCCCCCTTCTCCTTTTGGCACCGCATTTTGCATAGCAACACCTCTATGTTTAAGTAAATTTATTGTTTGCTCAAAAGTAATTGAATTTGCACAACATAAAGCTGAATATTCTCCTAATGAATGCCCTGCAAAATATTTTGCATCTTGAATATTAAATTCAGTTTCTTTTTCTAAAGTTTTAAAAATAGAATAACTAACTAAAAATATTGCAGGCTGAGTATTTTCAGTTTGATCTAAATCTTCTTTAGGTCCATTTAAAATTAAATCAGTTAAGTTTTTTTTTAATATGTCATCTGCTTGAGAAAAATATTCTTTAACATAATCCAGGTTATTATAAAATTCACTGGCCATACCAATTTTTTGTGATCCTTGACCGGGGAATAAAATTGAAAACATAAAAACGTTAATAAATTAAGTGTTTTTTTATATTGTAATTAAAAATTTATAATAGTATATCCTCATTTTTTCTATAAAATTATATGAACTATTACGAACATACGCTTATAGCTAGACAGGACATTTCTCCTAGTCAAATAAAACAAATTCAAGAAAAGTATTCGAAAATTATAGAAAATAATGATGGCAATATTTTAAAATTTGAGAGTTGGGGCTTAATGCACATGTCTTACTTAATTAAAAAAAATAAAAAAGGTAACTACTTACATTTCAAAATTGAAGGAAGTGGAAAAACCATAAAAGAATTAGAGAAAACAGAAAAAATTGATAAAAATTTGCTTAGATACTTGACTGTTAAGGTAAAAAAATTGGATCTTGAAACAGATTATTTTAAAAAAAATGAAGAGGAAAATAAAAACAAATATTAAAAATTATGAAAAAAAAAAATATAAAGAAAAAAAATTCTCAAAATAACTTCTCAAAACTAAGCGTATTTCAAAACCAAAAATATAAATTTAAAAAAAAATGTCCCTTGTCAGGAAAAGGTGCTCCAGTAATTGATTACAAAAATATTAAATTATTAAAGAGATATATATCTGAAAATGGAAAAATATTACCATCAAGGATAACGTCAGTCAGTCAAAAAAAACAAAGAGACTTATCTATATCTATAAAGAGAGCAAGAAATTTAGCATTAATATAATTATCAATGAAAGTTATTTTATTAGAAAACGTCAGAAAGGTAGGTTCGATAGGAGAAATAATTGATGTAAAGAGAGGATTTGCAAGAAATTATTTAATCGCACATAAAAAGGCACTTTTTGCATCAAAAGAAAATATAAAAGAAGTTGAAAAAATTAAAAATGATTTGAATAAAAAAGATCAAGATAAAAAAAATTTAGCAAGAGATATAAATGAAAAGCTAAAAAATAAAGAATATGTAATTAGAAAATTAAGTACTGAGAATAGAGAGTTATATGGTTCAGTAAAACCAACAGAAATATCAAAAGTTTTAAAAGATACAGATAATATTGATATTAATCCATCAATGATACAACCAGTTAAAGAAATCAAATCCTTGGGGTTGTATGATGTTATATTAAATCTTCACCCAGAAATACAATCTCAAATAAAAATAAAAGTGATACAAGAAGAAGAGTCTAAATAATTATACAATCTTTTCCCCAGGAGTAATTTAACTTTGTAAGTAAGACAATTATTATTATTATCTTGTATGTCACAATCATTAAATTTAATAAAAAATAAAGTAGATGAATTACCTAACAATATAGAAGCGGAACAGTCTGTTATTGGTTCCATACTTTTATCTAACGAAATTTTCGATGAAGTAAGCTTAGTAGTATCAAATAAAAATTTTTATGATCCTGTACATAAGAAAATTTTTGAAGCATTAGAAAAATTAATTTATGGAGGACTGTTAGCTAATCCAATAACTTTAAAAAATTATTTTGAAAAAGAAAAAGATGAATTAAATATTCCAGAATATTTAGTGAAAATAACAAAATTTTCAACATCGTCTAGACAAGCCTTGGAGTATTCTAAACTTATTTTCGATCTTTATGTCAAACGTGAATTAATTAAAATTTCTGGCGAAGTTATAGATCAAGCAAAATTAAATGATATAGGTATCGATGGACAAAAAATTATAGAAAATTATGAGAAATCATTATTTGATTTAGCAGAAAAAGGTTCATTTAGTTCATCATTGATTAAATTTGATGAAGCTATGAGACAAACCATTGAGATGGCTTCTAATGCATATAAAAATGAAGAAGGAATAGTAGGAGTTCCTACTGGTTTAAGAGATTTAGATGATAAACTGGGCGGTTTACATAAATCAGATCTTATAATAATTGCAGGAAGACCTTCTATGGGTAAAACTGCATTGGCAACTAATATAGCATTTAACTCAGCTAAAAAAATTCAAGAAAGTGGAGAAAAAAGTTCGGTTGCTTTTTTTTCACTGGAAATGTCGTCTGAACAACTTTCCACAAGAATACTAGCAGAACAATCTCGAATTACTTCTAATGATATAAGAAGAGGTAAAATTTCTGAAAGTCAATTTGATAAATTTATTGAAACATCTAAAGATATTTCTGAGTTACCGTTGTATATTGATGAAACACCTGCAATAACAATTGCAGCTTTAAGTAATAGAGCAAGAAGAATAAAAAGATTGTATGGTCTAGATATGATTGTGATAGATTATATTCAGTTGATGAGAGCTACTAACGTAAACAACGGAAGAGTTCAGGAAATATCTGAAATTACACAAGGATTAAAAGCCTTGGCCAAAGAATTAGCAGTGCCAGTTGTAGCTCTTTCTCAACTATCAAGAGCTGTTGAGCAAAGAGATGATAAAAAACCTCAATTATCGGACTTAAGAGAGTCGGGGTCAATCGAACAAGATGCAGATGTAGTGATGTTTGTTTATAGAGAAGCTTACTATTTACAAGGAAAAGAGCCTAGACCCGCAACGGTCGAGCATGCTGAATGGCAAGCAAAAATGAATGAAGTATCTCATTTAGCTGAATTAATTATTCAAAAACAAAGGCATGGTCCGACAGGCAATGTAATGTTAGAGTTTGAGGCAATGTTTACCAAATTTAAAGATATTCAAAATAATTAATTTAAATTATAAAAGCTAATAGTCAATGTTAGCCAAATTTTATCAAAATAATGTTTTAAAAAAACCAAATTCAATTTTAATTTTATTATTAATTTGTTTGTGTTTTTTTGGATATTTTTCAAAAAACTTTAGACTTGATGCGTCATCTGAAACTTTATTAATAGAGGGTGATCCTGATTTAAAATATTTAAATGAAATAAATAAAAGATACGGTGCTAAAGAATTTTTAGTTCTTACCTACACTCCAAAAGGGAGTATGATAGAAGAAGATTCTATAGAAAATCTTATTAAATTAAAAAAAGAAATTCAAAAACTTAATTGGGTGCATAGTGTAATCACACTATTAGATATTCCTTTACTTAACAGCTCCGATGAACCGCTAATAGATAGACTGCAAAACTACTCTACACTTGGCTCACTTGGTATCGATAAAGAAAGAGGATTTAATGAAATATTGAACAGTCCTGTTTTCAGGAATTTTGTAATTAGTGAAGATGGTAAAACATCTGGCATTATAGTGTATTTAAAGTCCAAAGATAAAATAACTGAATTTAAAAGTAAAAAAGACGAAGAAATATATAAAGATAAATTAAAAAAACAAAATCATCAAAATATTTTAGAAATAAGACAAGTAATAAAAAATTTTAGTTCTACAAGCAAAATTCATTTAGGTGGTATTCCTATGATTGCTGATGATATGATGACTTTTATTAAAAATGACATAATTGTTTTTGGACTTGGAGTTTTTTTATTTATCGTTGCAACTCTTTGGTATGTATTTAGAAGATTGATTTGGATAATTGTGCCTATAAGCAGTTGTTTTTTTTCAGTTATAATAATGACAGGACTTCTGGGTCTCTTAGGGTGGAAAGTTACCGTTATATCATCTAATTTTATAGCTTTAATGTTGATATTAACAATGGCTATGAACATTCATATTAGCACTAGGTATCTACAGCTTTCAAAACAGTTTCCAAAGTTAGATAAATTTAAAATAATTTCTTTAACAACAAGTAAAATGTTTTGGCCTATTTTGTATACAGCTTTGACAACTATATTTGCTTTTTTGTCTCTGGTGTTTAGTGAAATAAAACCAATAATAGATTTTGGATTTATGATGACTTTTGGTTTAATAATTTCATTTCTTATTACTTTTAGTTTATTGCCGACATTAATTAATTTATTTAATTTTAATAAAGTCGCTTTAAAAGAGGAAAAAGGTTCCAATATTACTAATTTTTTCAGTATAATTTCGGTTTCTAATCAAAATACAATATTTGGAACAACCTTAATAATTATATTTTTAAGTATATTAGGAATTTCAAAGTTAGAAGTAGAAAATAGTTTTATAAATTATTTTGATAAAAATACAGAAATTTATAAAGGAATGAAACTTATAGATGAAAAGTTAGGTGGTACAACACCATTTGAAGTTATTTTAAAATTTCCAAAACAAGATGATGTTGAACAAAAATCTGAAGATGAAGAAGACGATTGGGGTGATGAAGATGAGAATGACGAAAAATATTGGTTTACAAAAGACAAAATTGATAAGATAAAAAAGGTCCATAACTATTTAGACTCTTTAGAACCAATCGGAAAAGTCCTTTCTTTTTCGTCAATTATTGATGTTGCCACTCAATTAAATAACAACAAAGAACTCGGTTCCTTAGAAATGGGTGTCTTATACACAAAAATACCAGATAATATAAAAAAAGAAATTGTAGATCCATATATCTCAATAAAAGACTCAGAAGCTAGGATAAGTTTACGAATAAAAGACTCTTTAGATAATTTAAGGAGAAATGATTTGCTCATTAAAATTAATTCTGACTTTAAAAATAAATTAGATTTAAAAAAGGATGAATATAGATTAGGTGGAGTATTAATTCTGTTTAACAATCTTTTACAAAGTTTATTCAAATCTCAAATTTTAACACTTGGATTTGTTATGCTTGGAATTTTTATAATGTTTATAATTCTTTTCAAAAATTTAAAATTAGCTTTAATAGGTGTAGTGCCAAATTTTATAGCAGCTTTTTTTATATTAGGTTTAATTGGATTGTTGGGAATTCCTCTTGATATGATGACAATAACAATTGCCGCAATAACAATAGGCATAGCTGTAGATAACAGCATTCATTATATTTATAGATTTAAAGAGGAGTATGAAAAATTAAGAAATTATAATAAGACATTAAAATTATGTCATTCAACAGTTGGTAAAGCTATTTTAAATACTTCAATTACAATAGTTTTTGGATTTTCAATTTTAGTAATGTCAAATTTTATACCAACAATTTACTTTGGTGTATTCACGGGGATTGCTATGTTGCTTGCAATGGTTTCAGTTCTAACACTTTTGCCTTCTTTATTGCTTAAAATTAAACCATTCAATTAATGATTGAAGCTATTCAGGATTTTTTAATTCAAGTAACATTATTTGATTATATTTTTTTTGTATTAACCATTTATTTTTTAATTCAAGGATCTAGAAAAGGTTTTGTTTTAAGTTTATTGTCAGCTGCCAAATGGGTTTTGGCATATATTTTAACAATTTATTTATTTCCGAAAGTAAAGCCTTACTTTGATGGTATTTTAGACAGTGAATATGTTCTTGATATATCTGTTGGTGTAATATTATTTATCTTAATAATATTTTTTGTTCTTTTAGGAAATAAAGCAATAAGTAAAGTTGTTTCTTACTCTGGATTAGGTTCAATCGATAAAGTTTTTGGTTTTTTCTTTGGAATCGCTAAGAGCTATATACTAATTGTTTGTTTGTTCACTGCTATTGACGTCGTCTACGATAGTAAAAAATGGCCGTTAAATTTAAAAGATTCGTTAACATTTCCTTGGGTTGAAAAAGGTAGTATCTATCTTATAAAGGTATTTCCAAATCAAAAACAATATGAAGACGCTAAAGAAAAAGTTCAAGATGTATAACCCTAAATTAAAAGAGGAGTGTGCTGTCTTTGGTATAAGTAATACACCAGAAGCATCAACCTTAACTGCTTTAGGACTTCATGCGTTACAACACAGGGGCCAGGAAGGCTGTGGAATTGTATCATTTGATGGTAAAAAATATCACTCTGAAAAAAGATTTGGTCTAGTTGGTGACAATTTTAATGATGAGAAAGTTTTAAAAAACTTGCCAGGAAATTACGCTATAGGTCACAATAGATATTCTACAACTGGAGGAACTGCTTTGAGAAATGTGCAACCATTCTTTGCTGACACTAATTCGGGTGGAATTGGTGTTGCACATAATGGAAATCTAACGAATGCCATAACACTAAGAAATAAAATGGTTGAAGAAGGCTCAATCTTTTACACAACATCAGATACAGAAACCATAGTAAAACTTATAGCAAAATCAAAAAGACCAAAGACAATTGATAAAGTTATTGATGCACTGTTTCAAATTCAAGGGGGATATGCATTAGTTATGATGACACAAAATACTCTTATTGGGGTAAGAGATCCTTATGGAATTAGACCTCTGGTCATAGGAAAATTAAAAAACTCTTATGTTTTTGCATCTGAGACATGTGCTTTTGATATTATCGGTGCAAAATTTGTTAGAGAAGTTGAAAATGGTGAAATTGTTTATGTAGAAAATGATGAATTAAAAAGTATTAAGCCATTTCCTCAAAAAAAAGTGAGACCATGTGTTTTTGAATATATTTATTTTTCAAGACCAGATAGTATTTTAAATGGTAAAACTGCTTATGAATATCGAAAAAGATTTGGAGCTGAATTAGCAAAAGAGGACGATTTAGATGCTGACTTGGTTGTGCCTGTACCAGATTCTGGTAATGCTGCTGCATTAGGTTACGCGGAAGAAAAAAAAATAAATTTTGATTTGGGTTTAATTAGAAATCATTATGTTGGTCGAACTTTTATAGAGCCATCGCAGCAGATTAGAAGTTTAGGAGTTAAATTAAAATTAAATGCAAATGTTTCAGTTATAAAAAATAAAAAAATTATTTTGGTTGATGACTCTCTAGTTAGAGGAACTACTTCATCAAAGATTGTAAAGATGTTATATGATAATGGTGCTAAAGAGATACATGTGAGGATAGCTAGTCCAGAAATAAAATATCCAGATTTTTATGGAGTTGATACACCTACAAAAAAAGAACTATTAGCAGCAAATAAATCAGTAGATGAAATAAAAGAATTTATAAAAGCAAAATCACTTAAATTTTTAACTTTAGATGGTTTGTATCGAGGAATGGGTTTTGAGAAGAGAAACGATGCTTATCCTCAGTTAACTGATCATCATTTTACTGGTGATTATCCAGTAAAAATAATTGATGAACTTGGAGAAGATAAAGTTACACAATTATCATTATTAAGTACTGGGTCGAGTAATTAATGAAAAAAGTAAATTTTACTGAAATGAAAAATGGTTCAAAAGAAGATTATGAATTATTAGAAAGGTATGAAAAAAATTTTGAACGCAAAACTGCTGATAGATTACTTAAATATCTTGCAAGTCAAACGACAACTCTTGAGGGTTATCAAATAACTAGATTAGAACATTCCTTGCAAGCAGCAACAAGAGCTTACAAAAATGGAGAAAGTGAAGAGATGGTTGTAGCAACTTTACTTCATGACATAGGAGATGACTTGGCGCCTATGAATCATTCTCAATATGCGGCTTCAATAATAAGACCATATGTTTCAGAAAAAACATATTGGATAATACTTCATCATGGACTTTTTCAAACATATTATAGTGCTCATCACTTAGGAGGTGATAGAAACGCTAGAGATAAATTCAAGGATCACAAATACTATCAAGATACAGTTGATTTTTGTGAAAAATACGACCAGTCTTCTTTTGATCCTAATTACAAATCTATGTCTCTAGAAGAGTTTGAACCAATGGTTAAAAAGATATTTGATAGAAAACCTTTTTATCATCACTAATTTTTTTAAGAAAACATGACTAATAAACTTAAGGAAGAGAAAAGTCCGTATTTAAAGCAGCACAAAGATAATCCAGTAAATTGGTTTGCTTGGAATAAAGAAAGTTTAGAACAAGCAAAAAAAGAAAAAAAACCAATATTTCTTAGTGTTGGATATGCAAGCTGTCATTGGTGTCATGTGATGGCTCATGAAAGTTTTGAAGATGATCAAACTGCTAAAATAATGAATGAAAAATTTATAAACATTAAAGTTGATAGAGAAGAAAGACCTGATTTAGATTATGTTTTTCAAAGAAGTTTATCTATTTTAACAGGAACACAAGGAGGTTGGCCTTTATCGATGTTTCTTGATGAAAATGGAGTTCCTTTTACTGGTGGAACTTATTTCCCACCAAAAGAAATGCATGGAAGACCAGATTTTCAAAATGTTCTAAATAATGTTTCTGACGTATATAATAAGAATAGAGAAAAAATTCTCGATCAAGCGCCCCAAATGCAAGAAATATTTGGTAAAATTAATCAAAGATCAGCAGTATTAAATCAACCATTAGAGCCATTTTTAGAAAAAATTATACAGCACCTTGATAAAGATAATGGGAGTTTCAAGGGAGCTCCTAAGTTTCCCCAATTTTATTTATTTGATGCAATGTTTTATTTTTATTTAAAAACAGGAAAAGGAGAATACTTTAAACCTGTTGAAACTTTACTATACAATATTTCGTCAAAAGGAATGTATGATCATCTAGCTGGAGGTATAGCAAGATACACTGTTGATGAAAATTGGATCATCCCTCACTTCGAAAAAATGCTTTATGACAATATTCAATATATAGGATTGTTAAATAAGTTCTTTCAAAAAACTAATGATCTTTATTATAAGAAAAAGTTAGAGCAGACTATAGATTTTATTAATTCAGAATTTAAAAATGATTTTGATCTTTATGGGTCTGCATATGATGCCGATAGCGATGGTGTTGAAGGAAAATATTATGTATGGAATTATGCAGAACTAAAAAATACTCTGGGTTCTAAATTTAATTTATTTGCAAAAAAATATAATTTAACTGAAGAGGGAAATTTTGAAGGTAATAATATTTTAATAGAAACTCATAATAAACTTTCCGATGATGAGATTAAAGAAATCTCAAACACAGAAAAAACGTTATTAGATCAAAGAAATAAACGTACTAAACCATTATTTGATGATAAATCTCAAACTGATCAAAATTGTTTTTTATTAGAAACACTTCTTCTTTCATCGCTAGTAACTGATAATGAAGAATTAAAACAAAATACTTTTGTTAGTATAAAGATATTGGAAAAATATTTGTCAGACAAAATTTTCCATTGCTATCAAGACACAGAGATTAACGCTTTTTTGGAAGATTACGTATACTATGCTAGTCTTTTGATAACTATTTATGAGTTAGATGGTGATGTTAAATACATCGAAAAAGCAAAAGATGTTTTAATAAAAACCTGGGAATACTTCTTTGATAGAAAATCAGGCTTAATGCAGAAAAATAAAATATTAGACAATGATCTATTTGTACAACCAGTAGATCTAAATGATAATAATATACCAAATGGAAATAGCGTATATTTAAACTTATGTAATAAAATATATATTATAACTAGCGATAAAATATGGTTTGAAAAAATTGATATTTTAAAAAAGAGTTTCCACCAAGTTTTAAACTCAAACTTTGCACAAATGTTTAGTTTTGTAAAATCATTGGATATTTGTAATGAAAGTATATCTTTTACAATTCATGGAAAGCAAAATTTAGATCCTAATATAAAAAAGTATTTGCAAAAAAAATTTTTTACTAGAGCTACATTTAAATATCTAGATAATGAAGTAAAAGAGGCAAAAATTGTTATATGTAAAAATCAAACTTGCTCTAACAAATTAAGTAATATAAAGGAAATTGAAGATTATCTAAAAAGAAACAATATAAGCTAATGATAGAAACAAAGGAACAAATAATAGAACATTTTAAGTCAGGCTCAAAGGATAAATCTAATTTAAAGATTGGAGTTGAGCATGAAAAATTTATTTTTGATAAAAAAACAAATACGAGAATTGATTATTCCAAAATCAAGAAAATGTTTGAAAATTTATATGAGTTTGGCTGGAAACCTATTTTTGAGGAAAAAAATCCAATAGGGTTAACTAAGAATGGTAAAAGTATTACTTTAGAGCCTGGTAATCAAATAGAGTTATCTGGAGCAAAATTAAATAATATACACGAAGCTTGTGCTGAGTCTCATGAATATTTATTTGAGTTAAATCAGGTAATTGAAAAATTAGATTTTAAAATAGTAAGCGCTGGATATGATCCTATATCTAAACTTGAGGATATACCTAATAATCCAAAAAAAAGGTATGAGGTTATGACCAAAGATATGCCTGTTGAAGGAAAACTAAGTTTGGATATGATGTATAAAACTGCAGGTACGCAATTAAATTTAGATTATACCTCAGAAGAAGATTTTATAAAAAAATTTAAGTTGGCAAATAATTTAGTTCCAATATCTATCGGACTTTTTGCAAATTCCTCTATTGTTGAAAAAAGTAATAGTGGATACTTATCTTACAGATCTAAAGTTTGGCAAGAAACATCTAGAGGTGGATTGCCTGAGTTTTTTTTAAAAGATGTAAATTTTGAAAAATATGCAGATTATATTATGAATTATCCAATCTTATTTTTACAAAGTGAAGGTAATTATATATCTGGAAAAAAATATTTATTTAAAAACTTTATGAATGGAGAAATTAAAGAAATTGGAAATAAAATTCCTAGTACTAACGATCTTGATACACATTTAGGTACAATATTTACAGAGAACAGATTAAAACAATATATCGAATTAAGATCAATGGATGCGTGCGGATGGGAGTGTTTATGTGCTGGTCCTGCCCTATTCACTGGATTACTTTATGGAAATCTTGAAGAAGCTTTAGATTTAATTAAAAATTGGGAAGCTAATGAAGTGCTTTCAGCTTATAAAAATGCCCCTAAAAACGGCTTGAAAACTAATTTAATGGGCAAGGATATTTCGTATTGGGCAGAGAGACTATTAGACATATCAAAATCAGGATTAAAAAAGAGAGACTTTTTAAATAGAAAAAATTTAAGTGAAGTAAAGTTTTTAGATCACTTAGAAAAAATTGTAAAAAGTAAAAAAACAAATGCTGATAATATAATAAGTAAGTATTCAAATTCCGAAAATTTGAATGATTTATATGACCAATAAAATTGTTGCTATACAAGGTGATAATTTAAAAAAAATAAATATCAAAACAGATACTACTATTTTTTTAGCTAATGAAGCTCAAAGCAAAGGTTATAAATTATTTTATTATTATCCAGAAAATTTATCGAATATAAGAGGAAAAACTGTAAGTGAAGGATATTTTATTAAAATTGATTATTCAAAAAAGAAATTTTACAAAATTCTAAAAAAATCAAAATTAGACTTATCCTTTGCAAAATATATTTTAATCAGACAGGATCCACCTTTTAACTTGGAATATATTTCTACAACATTAATGCTAGATAGAATCAAAGATAAAACAAAAATTATTAATGATCCTACTTCAGTAAGAAATATTTCAGAAAAATTTTATTCTTTAAATTTTAAAAATTATATGGCGGATACAATATTTACTAAAGATTTGATTGAAATTAAAAAATTTTTCAAAAAACATAAAAAGATAATAATTAAACCTATTCATAGCTATGGTGGCAATGATATAAATCTTATTTCAGGGAAGCTTAATTTACTTAAAATAAAACAAATATTGAAAAAACACGGTCACATTATGTGTCAAAAATTTTTAAATAAAATTAAGTTTGGAGATAAAAGAGTTTTTATTATAAATGGTAAAGTTTGCGGAGCTATATCTAGAGTTCCAAAATCAGGATCAATATTAAGCAATATGAGCAAAGGTGCAAAACCTAAAATCGCATTTTTAAGTAATAAAGAGCTAAAAGTTTCAAATATAATTGCAAAAAAAATTAAAAAAGATGGAATTTACTTTGCGGGAATAGACTTTATTGATGGAAAGTTAAATGGAGATATAAATGTAACATCACCAACGGGTATAAAAACATACTTTGATTTATCACAGATAAACTTGGCTAAGACTTTTTGGAAAGGTTTATAGTTGAAAAACTTATCAAATCAGCAAAAAGGTTCTTCCCTTGCATTTATAGCTGTGATGTTTATCACACCAGATTCACTATTTATTAGATTATCTTCTATAGATACTTGGGGATTATTGTTTTATAGAGGTGCGATACCATTTGTAGCTGTATTAATTGGACTTCTTATATTTTATAAAAAAAACTTTATTAAAGCATTTTTGAATGTTGGTTATGCTGGTATTTTTTATATTATAAGTTTTTCGATTTGTAACATCACATTTATAATTTCAATCCAAAATACAAATGTAGCAAATACATTAATAATGATTGCAATGGCACCCATGCTTTCGGCAATCCTTGGTGCAATATTTTTAAAAGAGGTTCCCGATAAGAAGACTTGGATAGCTATAGCTATTACTTTAGTAGCTGTAATATATATATTCTATGACTCTCTAGAGATGGGTAACTTATTTGGTGATCTTATGGGTATAACAACAGCTTTTGGACTCGCCACCAACGCGGTAATAATCAGGTCGGCAAAAGATAGAGATTTGCTACCATCGGCAGTTGTAGGCAAGCTTACAGTAGCTCTATTTGCTCTCTTTTTTGTTGAAAGTTATGAGTTAGTTGAAAAAGACCTGATTTATATACCTTTAATGTGTATTTTATGTGTAGCAATACCATTCGTTCTGGTGACGATTGCTCCAAGATTTATACCTGCCGAAGAAGTTAATCTGTTTTTTCTTCTTGAGACCATTTTAGGACCCATTTGGGTTTGGTTAGTTATCAAAGAGCAGCCTAGTCTAGAAACAATAGTTGGTGGACTTGTAATTATATTCACTATAGCTGTTCACTCATATCTAAAATTAAAATCTTCTTCTAAGTAAATTATTTTTCTTTTTGTCACAAATTTGTCTTGATTTAAAATTAGATCGCCCATAAACACCGCTAATTTTATGAACAAAATTATTAAAAACTCTTGGGCTCTTTTTATGGGTATGGCATTTATAATGCTCGCTCATGGTTTTCAAGGTACTCTGCTAGGTGTTAGAGCAGTTAAAGAAAATTTTGGTCTATCATCGACAGGTTTTTTATTTTCTGGATATTTTGTTGGATATTTTATTGGAGCAAAAATTATACAATCATTAATTCATAGAGTTGGGCATATTAGAGTATTTGCAGCTTTTGCTTCTGTCACTTCAATTGTGGTCTTATTACACTCTATTTTTGTAAATCCTATTTCATGGTTTGTGCTTAGAATGATTTCTGGATTTAGTATGGTTTGTCTTTATACGATTGCTGAAAGCTGGTTAAATGATAGATCTACAAATAAGAACAGAGGTAGTGTTTTATCAATCTACATGATCGTTATGTATGCTTCTATGGCAATTGGAATGTTTTTCATAAACTTTAGCAAACCAGAAAACTTTCAACCTTTTATACTGATATCTTTATTTATGTCATTGTCTCTTGTTCCAATATTATTAACAAAAAGAAAGGCTCCAAACTTTAAAAAAATATCTGGTATGAAGCTAAAGGAAGTTTATAAATCATCACCATTTGGTGTTGTCAGTTCGTTTTTAATTGGAATATCACATTCAGCTGTTTTCTCGTTGATTGCAGTTTATGCTACATCGATGAATTTTAGTATTTTAGAAGTTTCAATAGTAACCTTTTTATTTGCTATATCTGGAGCTATATCTCAATGGCCAATAGGAAAATTATCAGATGTTTTAGATAGAAGAATTGTAATTATTTATACAACATTTGGAGCAGCTTTATTTTGTTTTTTGGCGATTATTTCCTCGGGTCAAATGTATATGCCTGCAGGTTTAGCTACATCAAAAATATTTTTTTATATCTGTATAATGTGTTTTTCTTTTTGTAGTCTACCAATGTTTGCATTAATTTTTGCACACACAAATGATTTTATACCAAAAGAAAAATTTGTAGCAGCAGGAGCAGGATTACAATTTGTTTTTGGTCTTGGTGCAATTTGCGGTCCTTTTATGTGCTCATTATTTATGGAATTTTTAGGAGAAAATGGATTTTTTATTTTTTTAATTATATTTCATTCATTTATTGGTTTATTTGGAATATATAGAATGCAAATTAGAGAGTCTGGAGATAACCCAGATTCACAATTTGCACCTATGCCACAAACTATAACTCCAGCCGGTATAGAACTTAATCCTTCAACTGAACCAATAGATGAACCAAATAATTTAAACGAATTTAAGAAAATTTAGTGTAAGTTCAAAATTATGAAAACAGCATTAATATTCGGTTCAACTGGATTAATTGGTGGAATATTACTTAAATTGTTAGCCAGTGATCAAAAATATAAAAAAATCAAGGTTTTTGTAAGATCTTCTACTTCAAAAATTGATCCTAAAATAGAAGTTATTCAAACAGATTTTACAAAATTAGAAAATATTAAGCCAGAAATAAAAGGCGATGATTGTTTTTTTTGTATTGGAACTACAAGAAAAAAAACACCTAACAAACAAGAATATATAAACACCGAGTACAATTTACCTGTAACAATTGGAAAAATTTGTAGCGATAATAATGTACAAAATTTTACTTATATTTCTTCATTGGGTGCCAGTTCAAAAAAAACAAATTTGTATCTAAAAAATAAAGGTATGGCTGAAGAAGAATTAAGAAAACTAAACTTTAAAAAATTTATTGTAATTAGACCTTCATTTTTAATTGGAAAAAGAATAGAAGAAAGATTGGGAGAAAAAATAGGTATTTTCGCCATGAAATGTATATCGCCAATTTTAGTTGGAGATTTAAAAAAATATAAATCGATAAATGCAGAAATAGTTGCCAAATCCATGATAAATATATCAAACAGTGCAATACAAAGTGGAGTATTTGAACCACCACAATTATTGGAAATTGGAAGAGAATAATTTTTTATAAATCAATAAAATATTAAAAAAAATTATTTTAAGTGCTATAATATATTTAAAGGAGGTATCTATGGCTAAATTTTTTTTAATGGGAAATTTTACTGAGAAAGCATTCGCAGGCTTTTTAAAAGATCCTGGATCAGATAGATCTGAGGTTGCTAGAAAGTGTTCTGAAAGTGTTGGCGCTGAAATGAAATCTTACACATATTTAAGAGGACCCTATGATTTTATAGTTGAAACCCATGGCACATTTGAGCAAATGGCAGCTATAAAAATGGCTACTGAAGGAAGTGGTGCACTTAAAAATATCGCTATTTGTGAGGAAACACCAATGAATGAAATTGCAAATCATGCAACAAAAGTATCAAGTGGGTATAAAGTGCCTGGACAATAATCTATCTGGTAGCTTCATTAATTATGGAGCTACCAATTTAAAATTGAAGCTGTCAAAATATCTCATTCAAATAAAATAATATTGATCTATTAAGAAAGTTATGAACAAAAGAAAATTTATAAAATTATCTATATTTGGATCGTTATTATACAGTATTTTTCCATACAAAATTTCATTAGCTGAAACCAAAAAAATAATTAATCAAAATTTAACAGAAGCCCAAAAAAAAATAATGTTTGAGGAAGCAACCGAACGACCATTCTCAAGCCCTCTTAATTACGAGAAAAGAGAAGGATTTTATCACTGTGCAAATTGCGGAGCTAAACTATTTAAGTCCAGCTCAAAATTTGATAGTGGAACTGGTTGGCCATCATTTACAGAGGCGCTTCCTGGAGCTTTTAAAACCAAGGTTGATTACAGCTTTGGTATGAAAAGAATTGAATACCATTGTGCAAAATGTGGTGCTCATCACGGACATGTCTTTGAAGACGGTCCTGGATCGACAGGAAAGAGATATTGTAATAACGGCTTGTGTTTAATATTTAAGCCATCATCATAAAACGGAGGAATAATGAAGATATTGAGTATATTAAAAGGGGTTGAATTAGTTATAGCAGATTTAGAAGTAAATTTGGGAGAACAGGTGAGAAGTGCACCTACGTTATGCGCAAGATACAATGGTAAAATTATACCTTTAAACACCGCTCAAGATGGTCGACCTATTCTTATGAGAGAAGAAAACGCTTTAGAAAACTAATTTGTATCTTATTGCGTCAACTTAATTAAGTTTATTTACAAAAAAATATTATAAAAATAACTATGACATTTGAATTACCAAAACTTGATTATTCTAATGAGGCTTTGTCTCCAATAATGTCACAAGAAACATTGGAATTACATCATGGAAAACATCATCAAACCTACATAACAAATCTTAATAATTTTATAAAAGATTCAGAAATGGCTGAAATGTCATTAGAAGATATAATTGTAAAAAGCTCAAAAGATAATTCAAAAACTGGAATATTTAATAATGCAAGCCAGCATTGGAACCATAATCTTTTTTGGAAGTGCATGAAGCCAAAAGGTGGTGGAAGTATTCCATCAAAACTTGAAAAAAAAATTATTGAAGATTTTGGAAGTGTTGAAAAATTCAAAGATGAATTTAAACAAGCTGGTATTACCCAGTTCGGATCAGGTTGGTGCTGGTTATCTTTAAATAATGATAAATTGGTTGTTACAAAAACAGCTAATGCTGCTAATCCTTTAATTGATAACTTAAAACCAATACTTGGTTGTGATGTCTGGGAGCATTCATATTACATTGATTATAGAAATAGAAGACCTGAATATTTAGATAAATTTGTTGATAATCTTATAGATTGGGAATTTGTTGATTCTCTATTAATCTAAATAATCCTAGAACTTTTTGAGATAAATCAAATAGCCATTTTTAAACCAAATAGACTCGTGGTTCAGGATTTGTTAGTCTTGGATTATGAAAAAACTTTTATTAATTTTTTTTGTTTTATTTATATTTTCCACAAATACACATGCATCTGAAAACCCTTACAAATTTTTAAAAAAAGAAGTTTTAATTGGTAAGGCAAAGTCAGAGATGAAAAATGATACAAGGTCGATATCTAAAAAAAAAGCACTATCTATTTTTGAAGATTCAGATGGTAAAGCAATTAAAATCACGCTTGATACAAAATTTAAAGGACACAAAAATGACTGGGAAAGAACTGGTGAAAGAAATCAGAGATGGGAAACAGCAAATAAAAAAAAACCAAGAAAATTTAAGAAACCTGTATATATAAAATATACTTTTAAATTGAACGATTTCCCTACACACCCTGCTGTAGGTGGAAGCTTGTTTCAAGTTATTGCTAATAAAGGTACTTCAAGACTTTTACCATGGATGAAATTACAATTTTCTGGAGACAGAATTGTTCATCAAGTAAATTTTACCAAGGAGGTTTTCTATTTAAAAGGAGATCCAGAAAATTCTAATTTTGATAAGGTGTCGTATAAATTTCCCCTAGGATCTGTAGATCAATTTAAAAATTACAGAACAATCAGTTTCAAAATTTTAGCATCAAAAGATGATAATGGAGAAATAATAGCATGGGTTGATGACAAGAAAGTTTTTGAGGTATATGGTCCAAACTTTACCATAGGTAATGGATATACATTTAAATGGGGATTTTATAGATGGCTAAAAGATGCGTTTTTAAAGGAAACTCCCACACAATCTTTAACAGTAAAAGAATTTGGTTTCAGTGATAAGTGTGAGGAAATCTTAAATCAAGAAAAATGTTCTTATACATCTGAAAGCAAAGAGTCCATTTCTTATGTAAGATACAGAAAAAGTAGCTATAGAATGCCTACTTATGGAAAAAAAATTACTAAATCAATTAAATGGAAAAAACCACTTCCTGAAATTAAACTAAATAATTAGAAATATGTTTATGAAAAAACTTTTAGGGATCGTGGTTCTGAGTTTATTAATATGTGAAAACGTTTTTGCTGGCGTAGAAGAAGTTTTGAAAGAAATCAAAAAAAATAAAGATGTAGTCCAAGGTTTTAAAAAAGTTAAAGAATTTGATACATGGAACGAATGGCGTATTGACAATAAAGCAATACTAAAATCAGATAAATCAAATAGAGAGCATGTAGTCAAAATTGTTAGTAAATATGATAATCATCCTGTTAGATTTGGAAATCAGTCATTAAGATTTGAAGTTAGAGATGGCAATGGATGGGGTTGGGATTCCAGAAATGACAGAGAAAGAGTTGAGCTGAAAATATGTTGCGTTAATAAAAAAACTACATGGACAGCTTGGTCATTATATCTACCAGAAGATTATAAAGTAATTTATCCTGCTAAAACAATGTTAGCTCAATTTCATAATGATGCTGATAATCCCCCCGCTTTTGCTTTCGAAAATCAATCTCACTTTAATGGAGGAGGTTATTGGATTGATCGTGATAGTTATATTCTTGGATACAACGAACAATTAAAATTAATAGACGAGTCAGAAATGTATGGAAAATGGCATGATATTTTAGTTAATGCAAAATGGACGCACAAAAAAGACGGTTTTTTTAAAATTTGGATTAATGGTAAACTTACTTTTCACCACAAAGGCAGAACGCAAGAAAAGGGTGAAAGAATAGAATTTCATTTTGGTATATATAGATCATATATGTCTAGAACACCTGGGCCAGATAAAACCCAAATTGCTTATTATGACGAGATAAGACATGCAAAGTCTTGTAAAAAACTTAAAATCAATGATCTTGGATATTCTTGTGAAGATATAGAAAATCAAAATTAAAATGAAAAAACTTTTAGGGATAATGGTTATAGGATTTTATAGGATAACTATATCATAGACTATAGCAGATTTAGATAAATCAAGTTTTGAAGTGGTATGAACAAAGAAAATGCAAGTAAACTCTGGAAAATTATTCAGGAAGCTGGCCATTATTTGGATGGTCAACTTCCCGATCATCCAAATCACCCAAAAGGAAGAAATCCATATGCTCATGTAGCAATATGTGTAAAAAACAAATTTAATTCTACTTATAAAGATATTCCTGATGACAAATTTGATGAAGTAATCAACTATATTAAATTTTTAAAAGAAAATCCTAGTTAATTAGATATAGTTTTTAGAAACTCGTCTACTTCACTACTTTTAGTATTCCAAGCTGTAACAAGTCTAACTGTCTTACCGCCTAATTCCTCATTGCTCATCATATATTCTTCTGTATTTAAATGCTCAACCATCTGTTTTGGGAGTTTAACAAAAACTTCATTTGCCTCAGTTGGATATTCAAGTTTAACTTGATTACTAGAAACTAAACCATCACTTAATTTTTTTGCCATTAGATTTGCATGTCTTGCATTTTTTAACCAAACATCATTTGAGATATATCCATCTAATTGTGCAGAAACAAAACGCATTTTAGATAATAGATGACCGGATCTTTTTAATAAAAACGGTAAATTGCCAACTAATTCCTTATTAAAAATTATAATTGCTTCAGCTGCTATACATCCGTTCTTTGTTGCTCCAAAAGATAATATGTCAATTCCTGATTTCCACGTCATTTCTGCAGGAGTAACATCAAGTGAAACTAAAGCGTTAGCAAATCTAGCGCCATCCATATGTACTTTTAATTTTTTTTTATGTGCGATTTCAGAGATATTTCTAATTTGATCTAAAGTATAAACCTCACCAGTTTCTGTTGCTTGAGTTATACTAACAATAGATGGTTGAGTGTGATGCACAATTCCAAACCCTCCAATATTATCATTTAGCTCATCAACTGTTATTTTGCCATCTTTACCGTTCAATGGAACAAGTTTTGCTCCACCTGTGTAAAATTCAGGAGCTCCACACTCATCTACATTGATATGAGAAAATTTATGGCAATAAATATTTCCAAATGATGGAGATATAGCAGAGAGTGCTAAAGCATTTGATGCGGTTCCTGATGCTGTGGGGTAGACAATCACATCTTTTTCAAAAATTTTAGAAAATTTTTCTTGTAACACACCTGAAATTTCATCGTTACCATACGGTGGGGCAATACCATCATTTGCTTTAATAATTGCATCCAAAACTTCTGGACAGGCTCCTGTCACATTATCTGAAGCAAATTTTACTCTTTTGCGTTTTGTATTAATTTTTGCGTTCATTTTATTGTTTTGGAAAATAATCTTTTAAAGTACCTTCTCTATAAACATCGGCTGTACAACAATGAAGGCCCCCACCAAAAGCATATGCATCTCTCAACTCTACAGGGATAACTTCCATACCTAATTTATCTAACTGTTCAGCTTGATATTTTTCACTTTTTTCAACACATACAGTTTTAGGGTCAAGAACTAAAACATTCATTGATAGCCATACTGAAGAGTAACAAAGTGGTGGTGGGGTATTATGAGCAGGTTGTGCAGCATCAATAATTTCCCATCCATTGTCTTCAAATAATTTTCTTTGTTCTTTTGGGAGTCTTCGTTGTGGATTATTTATAATTAACCCTTCTTTAATTGGGGTAAAGGTTGCATCAATATGAATTGGATAAGGATCGCCTGGGAAATTTACAGCATGAACTCTATGATCCTTAAAATGTCTTTTTATCCAATCAATTCCTTTTAAGTTAGTTGTAAATCCGTGTTGTACAACCAAATCCTTTCCAAATCTTAGAATATCTGCGGCATCAAATAATGGCTCTTCCTCAGTTGTGACAAAGTATTTATTTTCTGTCCATTCAAGTCTTTTAGTTACACCAATTTTATCTGATAAATAGTCTTTTCTATAATCTGCATCTGTTAATCTAGGCTTTGGTGCTGACTCATGTCTCATATTTGGATCTTTATTATAATAGTCTTTTAATAAAGGTCTGTAACATAGGTACTCAAACCATCTGCACCTGTAGCTCATTGTAGCTTCTAATATTTCATTTCCCACAGTTAATAAAACATCTCTAGGTGGCATGCATCCAAACATAGTTTCGGCTTTCCAGTCAGGAGTTGATGTTGGTTGATTAAAATCTAAAGGTGTTGGTCTATCAACTTTTATACCCCTTTTTTCAAGCAAATTTGAGAAGTTATCTAATAGTTCATTAGCTTTATCGACAGTGTCTTTAGTTCTTGGACCATAAGTTCCTCGCATATCAGAGTCTTCTGGAACTTTAGCATCTAAAGCAGGTTCAGGTGCTGGAATACAAGTGCCATCTGCTCTTCCAACAATTACATGTTTTAATGGATCCCATTCATTCCAACTATTAACAATCTTATTATTTTGAACCATGTAAAATTAATTTAATCCAATAAATCTTCTATTAGATTGCATTATCATACTATAATAAAATATAGCTAAAAAAATAAAGAAGCCACCAATAATTGTGTTAGTTGAAGGAATTTCATTTATTCCGAGCCAAGGAAGCCAAACCCAAAATATTCCTCCTATAACTTCGGTCAAAGATAATAAAGTCAAATCAGCTGCAGGAATATGTTTAGATCCAATTGAATAAAGAATTAAGCCCATGCACACAAGTGTTCCATGAGTGGCAAATAATGCTTCATTTTTATTTGAAGATAAGAAATTTGCATCGTTATTTAAAAGCATAACTGTTGAAAATAAAAAACAAAATAATCCTGCTATAGCAACCGTTGTAAACTTGGGAGTTTGTTTTCTCCATCTCAGACTTACTGAAAAAATTGAAAAACCTAGCGCTGATACTAATCCAAATATTAGACCCATTAAAGAATTTTCTCCAGTATTATCGTAGGCCATTACAATTATACCAAATGCTGCAACTAAAATTGATATCCAAACTGTGATTGATATTTTTTCTTTCAAGAAAAGGAAGCCAAGTAGTGCAGTTATAAAAGGCATTGCAGCTAAACATAATAGAGTTACTGCTGCTGTCGTGTTAGTAATTGACCAAATAAAAGTTATCATTGCTGTTCCTAAACCAACACCACCTATAATTCCAGATATTCCAATTTTTAAATAATTTTTATAAAAAGAAAATCCCTCTTCCAAGAATAAGTAGATATTTAGCAATAAGAAAATAACAATACCTCTAGCAAACAAGTATTGCCAAGGAACAGTTTCGGGTTGATCTATATGTCTTACAACATATGGGCCAAATGACCAAAGTATGCCAGCAAATAAAACAATTGGAATAGCAACTTTAGGATTTTTTAAATCAGGCATAAAATAATTTATTTTTTATAAATTTTTAGTGATATTATTAAATAAATATGGATTTAGATATAATAAAAATTGCATCCGACACGACTAATAATAAAATATTGAAAGATTACACTCATAGATCGAAATATAAAAATAAAACTTGTGGTGATATAATTGAAATGAGAGTTAATATTAAGAAAAACATAATACAAGATATTGGGTATCAGACAAAGTCCTGTGTTTACTGTCAAGCTTCTGCAAGCTTAATATCTCATAAACTTATCAAAAAAAGTAAAAATAAAGTTAATTATTTATTAAAAAATCTTATCGATTATTTTGAAAATGAAATTAAACCTTTGCCAAAAAATCTAAATAAATTTAATAAATTGTTTAATAAAAAAAATATATCTAGAAAAAACTGTGTATTAATGCCATTAATTGCACTTAAGAAACTCAGCATTGATGAATAATTTAGATATTAAAAAACCTGTTATCGCTGCAATATTTTCTACTTTGACAATTGGGGTTTTGTCATTGCTTACTTATAAAACGCCTTATGGATTATTTTTGATTGCTTCCTTTGGTTCTACAATGGTTTTACTTTATGGTTATCCAGAAAGTCCTTTTGCAAAACCTAAAAATATATTTTTTGGTCATTTTTTAACCTCGCTTGTTGGTGTGATATTCGTGAATTTCGTTCCGCTCCCGATATATATTATTATACCTGTCGCTGTTGGAATAGGTGTCGGATTAATGATCATTCTTAATGTAACCCACCCTCCTGCAGGAGGGAATCCTATAATTGTGATCATGGGATCAGTTTCTTTTGAATATTTAATATCCCCAGTTATAAGTGGATCAATTATTGTGATAGTTTTCGGCATAATCTTGAACAAATTTATTGCTAAAAGGAATTACCCAAAATAAACACAATTTGTTTGCTAGTCCTATTTAACTTGTGCTAGTCTTTTCAAATAATAATTAATAATTCAGCTTTAAGAAGCTAGTAATAGGAGTAGAAATGAAAGTACTTTGTGTATTGTATGACGATCCAAAAGGAGGAATGCCTAAATCTTATCCTCTATCAGATTTACCAAAATTAGAGAAATATCCAGATGGAATGACATTGCCATCGCCTAAAGGAAGAGATTTTACACCAGGTCAATTACTTGGTTGTGTTTCAGGTGAACTCGGTTTGAGAAAGTTTTTAGAGAGTAATGGACACGAGTTGGTCGTTACTAACAGTAAAGATGGAGATGGATGTGAAGCGGATAAACATATTGTTGATGCTGACATTGTTATCTCACAACCATTTTTCCCTTATTATTTAACTAAAGAAAGAATCGCTAAAGCTAAAAACCTTAAGATGGCAATTACAGCAGGAATAGGATCTGATCACGTTGATTTACAAGCAGCAATGGATAATAAAATTGATGTTGTTGAAGTAACTTTCTGTAATTCTAGATCAGTTGCTGAACACATAGTAATGATGATTGTATCAATGGTTAGGGATTATCACAATCAACATAGAATAGTTAATGAAGGTGGATGGAATATTGCAGATGCTGTTCAGAGAAGTTATGACGTTGAAGGAATGCATATAGGAACCGTTGCTGCTGGAAGAATCGGATTAGATGCACTTAGAAAAATGAAACCATTTGATGTTCATTTGCACTATTTTGACAGACACAAATTACCTGAAAGTGTTGAAAAAGAGCTAAACTTAACTTTTCATGAGTCAGTAGAATCTATGGTAAAAGTTTGCGATGTTGTTACAATTAATTGCCCACTTCATCCTGAAACTGAAAATTTGTTTGATGATGAAATGATAAGCAAAATGAAAAAAGGAGCATACATAGTTAACACTGCAAGAGGTAAAATTTGTAATCGAGACGCAATAGCAAAAGCACTAAAAAGCGGACAACTAAGTGGTTACGCAGGTGATGTATGGTTTCCTCAGCCCGCTCCAAATGATCATGTATGGAGAACAATGCCAAATCATGGAATGACACCACACACTTCTGGTACATCTTTATCTGCTCAAGCAAGATATGCAGATGGTGTTAGAGAAATATTAGAATGTTTCTTTGAAGGAAATGAAATTAGAAATCAATATTTGATCGTAAAAGATGGCCAATTAGCAGGAATGGGTGCTCACTCTTACAGTAAAGGGTCTGCAACTAGTGGATCAGAAGAGGCTGCTAAATATCAAAAAAAATAAAATAGATTTATTAAAGGTATGCTACTTAAATAAGTAGCTACCTTTAATACCATAGATTTAAACCCTCATTATTATATATTTTGTATATGAGGTTATTTTATTACTTTTTTTTATTATTTCTTATCTCGACATCATTCTCTCATTCAAAAGATAAAGCGTATTTTGCAGGAGGTTGCTTCTGGTGCATGGAAGAGTCTTTTGAAATGTTGGAAGGTGTAGAAGAAGTTATATCTGGTTACTCAGGAGGGATCACTGCAAATCCAACATATAGGGAAGTCACTTATGGAGATACTGGTCATTTTGAGGTTGTTGAAATAATTTATGACAAAGAGAAAATATCCTATAAAGAACTCTTAAAAAATTTCTGGCTTAATATTGATCCATTTGATGCTTATGGCCAGTTTTGCGATAAAGGATACAGCTACAGATCTGTAGCATTTTATGAAAACGATTATCAGAAAGATTTAATTGATAAAGATATAAAAAGATTAGAAAAGAAATTTAAAAAAAAGGTAGTCACATATGTTAAAGAATTTGAGATTTTTTACAAAGCAGAGGATAAACATCAAGATTACTATCAAGTATATTTAGAAAATTATTTAAAATATAAGAAAGCATGCAAAAGAGAGAGAATACTTGATATTATTTGGGGATCATAATTAATGCCTGTAACAAGCAAATTTGTAGCTTTAAAAAACTATATCCCTACAGGTTTACCAAAAGAAACTGACTTTGAAATAAAAACTAAGGAGATATCTTTAGATACTAAGAACAATATATTGGTTTTAAATTTATGGATTTCAGTTGATCCTTATATGAGGGCAAGGATGACTGAAAGAAAAAACTATAAACCACCTTTTAATATTGGTGAAGAGATGGAAGGTTATGCTTTAGGTATAGTTAAAGAGTCTAAAGACAAAAATTTTAAAGAAGGAGATATTGTTTTTAGTAATTTCGGAATGAGAGATTACTTTGTTTGTAATTCCAATGATCTAAAAAAAATTGAGCCAATGAATATTCCTATACAAACATATCTGGGTCCACTTGGAATGACAGGTCATACAGCTTATATAGGACTTTTTAAACATGGTGAATTAAAACCAGGTCAAACAATCCTTGTTTCTTCAGCTGGAGGTAGTGTTGGATCTACTGTTTGTCAAATTGCAAAAAATATGGGTTGTAAAGTAATTGCAAGTACAGGATCTGATGAAAAAGTTAAATGGCTGAAAAATGATTTAAAAATTGATCATGCGTTTAACTATAAAAAAATTGAAAATCTTGTTTTGCATCTTAAAGAAGTTTGTCCCGAAGGATTTGATTTATATTTTGATAATGTAGGTGGTGATTTCTTAGAGTCAGCTATTTTTCAAATGAAGAACTTTGGAAGAATTGTAATTTGTGGAAGGATATCCCAAATGAATGCAACTAATCCTGGCTCTGGTTTAAAAAATATGGCTCATGTTCTTGTAAAAAGACTAACTATTAAAGGTTTTATAATTTTTGATCATGAAGATGATCGAGAACAGTTTGAAACCGATATGGCTAAATGGCTATTAGAAGATAAAATTAAATTTAAAGAAACTGTTTACGAGGGTATAGAAAATACGCCAAAATCATTCATTGATTTATTAGAAGGTAAAAACATAGGAAAAATGCTTGTAAAAATTTAATTAGAATTTTTATGAAGTTTTTAAAGAAATTTTATAGACCCTTTTTATTAACCTATATTTTTTTGAGTATAGCTATCAGTTTTTATCCATCATTTGATTTTTACTCACTAAAAGGTCAAATTCTTATAATTGCCGTATCTTTTTTTAATGGGATGATGGGAGTTTACGTAAAAAAATTATAAGACGTAGGGCTCGGGTCTTGCAGAACTATTTAATACTCTTTCGACTGCGAAAACACTAATATCTATAGTTTGATAACTGCCTGTAGTAATTAATTCAGTTAGAGCTCTACCTATTCCTGGTGCTTGCATTAAACCTCTGCCGGTAAATCCTGAGGCCATGTAAACATTTTCATATTTTGGATGTTTTCCAACTACAGCATTATTATCTAATTTGTTACAATCATAATATCCAGCCCATCCACCTGTTAACTTTAGTTCTTCAAATGCTGGTATTCTTTTTGCAAGAGCAGGCCAAACTAATTCTTCAAAATCATTCCATGCAGGTTCAAGATCTTCTGCATCAAAAACTGAAATTGGAGAACCTGCTAAATATTCTTTTCCTTCTGGTCTCCAATATACTCCTGTTGTTAGATCTCCGGATAATGGCATCTCTGGAATATGTTTAGGACATTTAACTCTAAAGACTGTATGTTTTTGAGGTACTACAGGAATATCTTCAAGTAGTTCCTTAGTCCAACACCCAGCTGCAGAAATAATTGTTTTTGCATTAATTTCGGAAAGGCTCTTAACCTCTCCCTTAATAAATTCTGCCCCAAGATCAATTGCTTTATGCTTTAAAGCGCTATGAAATAAAAATGGATCAATCCATCCTTCGCTCTTGTTATCAGTAAATGTTGCAGTTTCAATTCCTTCCTCATTAATGTAAGGAAAATAGTTTTTCAATTCAGAACCTTTAATATTTTTTGTACCAGCTTCACATTCTTTATGATTTTCTAAAGCTCTGTATTGCTCTTCTGCATGATCTGGTCCAAACATTAGAAGGTATCCATTGGGCACCATGCTAGCTGTTGGATTTGGATTTTTTTCAGTTTTAAGTAATTCTGGTATTTGAAATATAAATTCCCTTGCAAATTTTCCTAAAAGAATATTTTCTTTTTGAAAAAACTGTCGTCTAAATCCACCAAGTGATAATGGGAATGATGCAGTTTTATAAGTTGGATCCCTTTCAATGACTTTTACTTTTCTGCCTTCTTTGGACATAAAGTATGCAGTTGCAGCTCCAATTATACCACCACCTACTATTACAACATCATCCATATTAGTTTATCAAAAAAATGTTTATATTTAAAAGCAATGCAAAACAACACCATAACAAATATGGAATCATCAAGTACATGCTTAATAGACTTATATTCTTATATTTAAATACCAATAAAACAATAAATATAATTAACACAACAAGATTTAAAATTGCTAAAAAAATATTATGAAAACCAAAGAAAACAACACTCCAAGTTGTATTAAAAAAAAGATGAATGAAATATAAAAATACAATATTTAAATTTTTTGTGTTTTTATGCCACGCATTCCATATGGCTATTGTCATAAATAAATAAAGTAATGTCCATACTGGCCCAAATATCCAATCTGGTGGATTGTATTGAGGTTTAGATAAATTTGAATACCAAGGTTCTTTAAAATTTATAGTAACCAAACCTCCAATAAATGAAGCTGAAAACGTAGTAATTGCAAAGAGAATAAAAGATAAAATTTTATTTTTTAGCATTTAAGTACTATACAGCAGTTAAATATGAATAAAAAAGTAATTTGGATCACCGGCGGAAGTACAGGAATTGGCAAAGCACTTGCATTAAAATTTGCTAATAATGGATGGACAGTTGCTATTTCTGCAAGAAGAGAAAATTTATTAAAAGAAATTGAAGATAAGCATCAAAATATTAAATCTTTTCCACTTGATGTAAATGATAAGGAAAAGTGTAAGTCTGTTTCTGAAAATATAAAAAAGGAACTTGGTGACATTGAAATTTGTTTTTTTTCTACGGGTACTTGGGATCCAAAAAAAGAAAAAGAAATTGATGTAGAGCAAATTGAAAATGTATTTAAAGTAAATTTTTTTGGAACATTAAATTGTATAAAAGCAGTTGAAACTCATTTTCGGGAAAGAGGTAAAGGTATTATTACCATTGTATCTTCGATTGCAGGATACAAAGGCTTACCTAACTCAAGTGGCTATGGACCATCCAAAGCTGCTTTAAGTAATCTTGCTGAAAGTTTACATTTTGATTTTGGAAGATATGGCGTGAGGGTTTGTTTAGTTTCTCCAGGTTTTATCAAAACACCAATGACTGATAAGAATGATTTTAAGATGCCTTTTCTAAAAACTCCAGAATTCTCTGCAGACAAAATTTATGAAGGGCTTATTAATGGTTCTAATTTTGAAATACATTACCCAAAAGAATTAACTTTGATCCTTAAATTTTTAAAAATAATTCCTGATCGATTATATTTTTATTTAATACGGAAATTGACTAAATTACAAAAAAAATAAAATTAATCTTTAACAAACATCACAGTCAGCTCTGCAACTTTAATTCCAAATTTTGTCATTTTAGCTCTGTTGATAGCTACTCTTTCGTCTTGCATGAATATCCAATCATCAAAAGTAATTTTGATGTTTTTTCCCTTCACCGGAACTAACAAAACATACTCAAATTTAAATGCTGGGCCATATGAATATCCCCTAGCCTTACCAACTACATCGCCTGCAGTTCCCTCATAATTATGTTCATCAATTTTATCTATCACCCATTGCCTATTTTGTATTTCACCATCATTCCAAATAAATTTTTCATCTAATATAAGTTGTTTACCGTCCCACTTGCCATCTAGGTCAGCTGAAAATTGTCTTGTAACTTTACCTGATCTGTTTTGTAGTATGCCCCAAGCTTTGACATTTCCACTTAAATATTCTTCAATTATTAGCCTTGGTTTTTGATCTTTAAAATCTTCTGGTTTCATAGATTGATTATTTATACAGCTTGTAATTAATCCTGTAAAAATTATCAATAAAAATACTTTCAAAAATTTTCTGTTAATCATATTAAATTTTATTTTGCATGGAAAATTGAATTAAATCTATATTCTTTGATTTAAATCCTGCTTCGCAATATGACAAATAAAAATGCCACATACGTTTAAATTTAATATCAAATCCATGTTTTGAAATCTCTTCCCATTTTTTTAGGAATTCATCTCTCCATATTTTTAAAGTACTGGAATAGTGAGATCCATATGACTCATATTTTTCAATTTCTAAGCCGTTGCTATAAGATAAATCATATAATTTTTTCTTTGATGGCAAAAAACCTCCAGGAAATATGTATTTTTGTATAAAGTCTTCTTTAGTTTTATATCTGTCAAACAAACTATCATCGATTGTTATGGCTTGTATAGCAGCCTTTCCATTCTCAGTTAAATTTTTTTTAATACTTTTAAAATAATTGACTAAATAATTTTGACCGACAGCTTCTATCATTTCTATTGATGCGATGGAATTATATTTGTCTTTTACATCTCTATAATCTTTCAAAAATATATTCACTTTTTCATTCAATCCATTTTCAAATATTCTTTTTTTTGAAAATTCAAATTGCTCTTTAGAAATTGTTATACAATCTAATTTTACATCATAATTTTTTCCCACATATTCTGCAAAGCCACCCCAGCCACAGCCAATTTCTAAAATTTTATTTCCTACGTTTGGCTTTATTAATTCTGTAAGCTTTTTATATTTATTTAGTTGAGCAGAGAATAAATCATCTTTTTGCTTTTCAAAAATTGCACTTGAATAAGTAAGTGATGGATCTAACCATAATGAAAAGAAATCATTTCCTAAATCATAATGTTTTGAAATATTTTTCTTACTTCTGCTTTTGTTATTTTTTATGAAAATACTCTTTAGTTTATTAATCATTGATAAATCAAAGATACCTGAAAATTTATAAATAAGTTTTATATTTTTAGCTGTTATTTCTATTAGATTAGTTAGATTATCTGTTTCAAATTCATTTCGCATGTATGCTTCTGCAAGTCCTACACTTCCTGATTTTATTATTTGAAGTGTTAAACCAGGTTTGTTAATTTTAATCTTTGCTCTTAATAATTCACTCTCATTACCAAACTTATATATTTTGTTATCATGATTTTGAATTTCAAGAAATCCATGCTTTATTAGTTTAAGAGAATTAAATACGATTTTATCTGACAAAAGATTAAAATTCATTTTTTTTCAAACGTAATATTATTTTTTATTTTTATATTTTTTTTAACTAGCTTAACTCCCTTTAACCATAATTTTAATGCTTCAAAATGAATTGCGGCAATAACTTTAAAAGTCATTAAAGGGTGAGAAATATAAGATATAAGCATATTTTTATTGTTAATTTCTTTTGCAACCCCATCTTGTGAAGCATATAACAATTTTCCCTCATTATCACTTTGATCAATTATTACGGATAACATTTTTTCAGGTTTGAGGATTCTAAAATTGTATTTACTTTTCATTTCAATAAATGGTGAAACGAAAAACTTCTTCTCACAGCTATTTGTAATTATTTTTTCGTCGTTGACTTTAAATATATAAGTATGTTGCTCACCAAAAGTATTTTTAACTTCATACAATATAGCTATAATTTTTGAATGATTATCATAAACGAAAAAAATACTTAATGGATTAAATACGTAACCAAATATTCTAGGATAACAAAGTAATTTTACTTTTATGTTTTCAAATTGAATGTTGTTTGATTTTAAATTATCTATAACCCAGGCTTTTAAATCACTACCATCTCTAGGTCCATGATCTTTGTCATAAAAACTTAAAATATTAAAACTATTGTTAGAAAAAATTTTAATTTTTTTTTGTATCAAATTAATTTCATCAAGATCTAAAAAGAGTGAGAAAACGTTGTATTTAAAAAAGTGATATTTTGGCTTAAATCTTTTATGAATTACTTTACCTTCGTAAATATTGGAATTTTTAATCATTTAGGTTTTCAATCATATTAATGGATGATTTTATTCCATCTTCATGAAAACCGTAACCAAAATAACTTCCACAAAACAATACATTTCTTTTATTTTGTATTTCTTTTAATAATTTTTGATTATTCAAAGCATCTTGATCAAAATAAGGGTGGGTAAAAGTAACTTTTTGTAGGATTTTTTTTTGGTCTATTTCAAAAAAAGGATTTAAGGTTAAGAAAATATTTTTTTCTGTGTTCAGATTTTGTAATAAGTTCAACCAATAAGTTAATGATGTCTTACTAATATCTGATTTATCAACTAAGGAATTCCATGAAGACCAAACTTTTTTATTATTTGGCATACATACATCATCAGTATGTATTACTGCTAGATTTGATTTGTATTTAAAATTTGATAGTATTTTTTTTTCATCCTCAGTCGGCTCACTCAAAATTTTCAATGCATCATCTGCATGAGTAGCAATAACAACTTTATCATAGTCAAAAAATTCGTTGCTAGCACCGTAATATACTTGAACACCAATTTTATTTCTTTTTATCGAACTAATTTTATAATTTTTAAAATATTCTCCACTTATTTGAGTTAATACTTTCTCTACATAAGTTCTGCTTCTTTTTGTGACTGTGTACCATTGTGGTCTATTTTTTAATTTAAAAAGTCCATGATTTTGAAAAAATTTTAAGAAAAATTTAATTGGCATTTGATTTGCTTCTACTGGTGGCATAGACCAGATAGCAGAAACCATTGGGATTAGATGAAAATTAATAAAATTTTTTGACCATTTATTTTTTTCAAGAAATTCACCAAGAGTAATCTCTTCATTTAAACTTTTAATTTGATCGCACTTTTTGTAGAAATTTATAATATCAAAAAACATTTTTAAAAATTTTAAATTAAAAAGATTAGATTTGTTTGCAAAAATTCCGTTTAAACCTCTGCCACAATATTCATAATTAGTATCTTTTACAGAAACAGAAAATGACATATCGCTTTTTTCAATTTCAATTTTTAATTCGTCAAAAAAATTTATGAGATTTGGATAAGTTTCATGATTAAAAACAATAAAGCCAATATCTACAGGAACTTTTTTACCATTAATTAAAGTATCTAAGGTATATGAATGACCACCAAAATGATCTTCACTTTCAAATAAATCAACATGGTGTTTTTTGGAAAGCTTTTGTGCTGCTGATAAACCAGAGATTCCTGATCCAATTACTGCAATTCGCATTAAGGTTAAGCTGCGTCTTCTTTAAATTCATCCATGCTTGGACATGTGCAGAATATATTTTTATCTCCATAAACATTGTCTACCCGGGCAACTGGAGGCCAAAATTTATTTTGTTTTAGAAAACTTGCAGGATATGCTGCTTCTTGTCTTGAATATTTATGTTCCCATACATCTGACGATAATTCAGTATCAGTGTGAGGAGCATTTTTAATTGGATTATCAATTTTATCAAATTCACCTGATTTAATTTTTTCAATTTCTTGTTTAATCTTAATTAAAGTGTCACAAAATCTGTCTATTTCTGATAACCCTTCACTTTCGGTTGGCTCTATCATCATAGTGCCGGCAACAGGCCATGACATAGTTGGTGCGTGAAATCCAAAATCTATCATTCTTTTAGCGATATCTTCTTCTGTTACTCCTGTTTCAGATTTAATATTTCTAATATCAATTATGCACTCATGTGCAACATTGCCATTTGCACCTTTGTACAAAATCGGAAAGTGATCTTTTAGTCTGTGAGCAATATAATTTGCGTTTAAAATTGCAACTTGAGTAGCAAGCTTTAATCCTGCTGATCCCATCATTTTAATATACATCCAAGAGATTGATAGAATACTTGAGCTACCCCAAGGAGCTGCTGATACTGCTCCAATTCCACTTGTTGGTCCACAATCTTTTATTACTGGATGATTAGGCAGATAAACTTGTAAATGTTTTTTACAAGCTATAGGTCCCATTCCAGGTCCACCACCACCGTGAGGAATACAAAATGTTTTATGCAGATTAATATGACAAACATCTGGACCAAAATTTCCAGGCTTTGCAACTCCAACAAGGGCATTTAAATTTGCTCCATCCATATAGACCTGTCCACCATGTTTATGAACTAACTCACAAATATCTTTTATTTTTTCCTCAAATACTCCATGGGTGGATGGGTAAGTTACCATTAAAGCTGCGAGATTTTCCGAATGTTGCTCTACTTTTTTCTTTAAATCATCGAAATCTACATTTCCCTCTTTATCACAATTAACGACAACCACTTTCATTCCAACCATTTGTGCGCTTGCTGGATTTGTACCATGTGCCGAACTTGGGATTAAACATATATTACGATGAGCTTCATCTCTATCTAAGTGGTACTTTCTTATAACCATTAGACCTGCATATTCTCCTTGGGCGCCTGCATTAGGTTGTAGAGAAACACCGGAAAAACCTGTTATAGATCTCAACCAATTTTTTAAATCAGTAAACAAATCTCTAAAACCTTCCATTTGTTCAACTGGAACAAAAGGATGAGGTTCTGCAAATTCTTTCCAAGAAATCGGGATCATTTCAGCAGCAGCATTTAACTTCATTGTGCACGACCCAAGTGCTATCATAGTTCTATTCAATGCTATATCCTTATCCTCTAGCTTTTTAAGATATCTAAGCATTTCAGTTTCTGAATGATATAAGTTAAAAATTGGATGCTCTAAATATTTTGAAGTTCTTATTAAATTTTTTGGTAAATTAGGTAATTTAACTGAAGGATCCTCTTTTTTTATTGATTCTGCAGCGTTAAAAATTTTTAATAATTGATTTACTCTATAAACGTTTTTTCTTTCATCGAAAGAGACAGCAAGCATTTCAGAATTTACTTTTCGTATATTAACTTTCTGATTTAGAGCATTTTTATAAATTTGATCAGTCTTTTCTTTGGTAATAATTGTAACAGTATCAAAAAAATAATCAGAATAAATTTCATAACCTGACTGTTTTATTTTATCAGCAAAACTTTTTGCTAATTGAGAAACTCTTTCAGAAATATTTTTAATTCCATCTGGACCATGATAAATAGCATATGCTGCTGAAACAATTGCTAATAAAGCTTGTGCAGTACAAATATTGCTTGTCGCCTTATCTCTTCTGATGTGTTGCTCTCTAGTTTGTAAAGATAATCTGTATGCCTTGTTACCATGTCTATCAACTGACACTCCAACAATTCTACCAGGCATCGATCTCTTATACTCGTCTTTAGTTGCAAAAAATGCTGCATGTGGACCTCCATACCCCATTGGGATTCCAAATCGTTGAGAGCTTCCTACCGCTATATCAGCACCAAGTTCTCTTGGAGTTTTTAATTTTGCTAAAGCTAATAAATCACAAGCTAATACAGCCTTACCGTTTTTTTTATGAATTTTGCTAATTGCTTCACTTGGGTCTTTAATATCTCCTAAAGTTCCAGGATATTGTAAAATTCCACAAACAAGATCTTCTTTTAATTGGTCTAAAACTTCATCTTCTTTTCCAACTAAAACTTTTAACCCCATTGGTTCAGCTCTAGTTTGAATTACATTTATAGTTTGAGGATGACAATCCTCAGATACAAAAACTAAATTGCTATCTTTTTTATTTAATCTATGACTAAGGCCCACGGCTTCTGCTGCTGCTGTACCTTCATCCAATAAAGAAGCATTAGCGATATCCATTCCAGTAAAATCAACAATCATTTGCTGAAAGTTTAATAACATCTCAAGTCTTCCTTGAGCTACTTCAGGCTGATAAGGAGTATATGATGTATACCAGCCTGGATTTTCTAAAATATTTCTTAAAATTACATATGGTGTATAAGTTCCATAATAACCCATTCCAATAAAATTTGAGTAAACATGATTTTTTTTTGAAATTGCTCTTAATTTTCTTAACGCCTCATATTCTGAATTAGGTTCTCCGATATTAAGCTCACCTTTAAACATTATTTTTTCTGGAACAGTGTTATTCATTAAATCATCTATTGATTGATAATTTAATTCTTTTAACATTTTTGATTGGTCTTCTTTAGAAGGTCCAATGTGTCTTTTTATAAAATCTTTTTCTGAATTTGGTAACATTATGCTGACGTCTCCTTTGCAAATTTTTCATATTCTTCTTTATTCATAAGACTATCCATTTCAGATTTGTCTTTTATTTTAAGTTTAAAAAACCATGCAGACTCTTCTGGGTCTTCATTTATTTTTGATGGATCATCAACTATCATTTGATTTGTGTCTATAACTTCTCCACTAACAGGAGTGTAAACATCGCTAGCAGCTTTCGTTGACTCAACTACTCCAGCAGTTCCATCTTTATCAACATGTGAGCCTTTCTCTGGAAGTTCTGCAAATACTATATCCCCAAGCATTTCTGTTGCATGCTTAGTTATTCCAATTGTAGCTTCTTCTCCATCTAGTTTAATCCACTCATGTTCTTTTGAATATTTAACTTCAGACATTAATTTTCCCTTTTACGTAATTTTTTTTATAAAACGGTAAGTTACAAATATTTGCAGGAATTTTTTTTCCTCTAACTTCAAGAAATATTTTTGTATTTACAGTTGAATAACTATTATCGACATATCCCATTGCTATTGAATGTTCAACGCTCGGTCCAAATGTACCACTTGTTACTTTCCCAATTTCTTGATTTTTATCATTGTAAATTTTGGTATTTCCTCTAGCAATTACTTTGCTGTCTGGTTTTATGCCAACTCTCAATTTTTTTACTCCGCTTTGAAATTGGTTTTTTAAAACTTCTGATCCAACAAATTCAGTCTCAATTCTGCTCTTAGGTATTGCCCATTTTAGATTAGCTTCGATAGGACTTGTATCGTTGTCTAAATCATTTCCATACAAGCAGAGTCCAGCTTCCATTCTTAATGTATCTCTTGCTCCTAAGCCAATCAATTTAGATCCATTTTCTATCAAACTTTCTACAAAAGTTTCAGCATCACTATTTTTTATAGAAATTTCAAATCCATCCTCACCAGTATATCCTGATCTAGTTATGTATACTTTTTCGTTTTTATAGACATAGTTGTTTCCGTTCATAAATTTTAGACTGTCACAACCAGGTATAACTTTATTTAAAACATTTTTTGCTTCGGGGCCCTGTAATGCAATTAATGACAATGACTCGTCA
Source organism: uncultured Pelagibacteraceae bacterium (assembly GCA_902616245.1). Lineage (GTDB taxonomy): Bacteria > Pseudomonadota > Alphaproteobacteria > Pelagibacterales > Pelagibacteraceae > Pelagibacter. The sequence goes on along the minus strand of CACMSB010000005.1, from coordinate 5,977 downwards.
AGATTTAATTTATATTGATTATCAAGTTTAGATTTTATTACTTTATAATCATTATACTTGCATGCAGCATTCAAGATAATTAAAAATCCATCAGATGTTTTGGTAATTATCAGATCGTCCTGAATTCCTCCTTTGTTATTCATTAAAAATGAATACTTACTTTGATTAGTTTTCAATTTTTTCAAATCCGCAGGAAAAATCTTCTCGAGCTCATTTGTAAGATCATCACCACCCGATATAAATAATTGACCCATATGAGAAACATCAAAAATACCAGAGTGTGAACGTGTGTATTTATGCTCTTGTATAATTCCATCTTTATATTGGATGGGCATTTGATATCCAGCAAACTCTACAAGCTTTGCGCCATACTTGATATGGAGATTATTTAACGATGTTTTTTTTATACTCATATTAACTCTTTGTGCCCCCTCTGTCTTTTTGCCTGAGAGATTTGCTCCTTCGGCGAGAATAATTCTCTTTCCAGAGTTAATATGTACGGTCCATTTGCCTGAGAGTTTCCGGGGTGGTTGCTCCTTCGGCGCTACAAAAGTAGTCTCTCCCGTATAAAATCTTATAACATAACTAATATAAATTTATAGCTCTAATTTGTTGCACTTTTTTTTTTCATAAGTGAAAGAAATTGTATTAAAACTGCAAATATCACTATTAAACCACCAATTAAAACGCTGGTTGGAGGATTTTCATTTATAAACATCCACGCCCAAAAAGGTCCTAAAACTGCCTCTGATAACATTATGATTCCAACTAAGGCTGAAGGTGTAGATCTTGCACCAATTGTAATAAAAATAAAACCAAAACCAAGTTGGAAAAAACCAGCTAAAAATCCCAAAAAAATATCATTTAAAGATATAAAGATTGTTTTAGACATAAAATATCCAATGATCAAAGCAATAACGCCTGCAATAAATTGTAATGGAACCATATCTACACTTGGAAATTTTCTAACTATTAAAATTAATGTTGCGAATGATATTGGCATAATAAATGCAGCAATATTTCCACTCATCTGTCCAACTGTTAATGAGCTTCCAACCATCAAAATTATTCCTGAAATTGCTAAAACTATAGAAGTTAATGTTATTAAGTTTATTTTTTCTTTTAAAAAGATATATCCAAAGATTGCTAAAAATAATGTTTGGGTTTGAATTATAAAATTAGTATTTGCTACAGTAGTATTATACATCGCAAAAACATAACCACTAAAGCCACAGGCAAGTATAATGCCTCCAATAAGACCAGGGATTCCAGATTTATAAAATGCCGAAATAAAATTTTGCTTATAACTAATAATTAGAAAGATCAGAACTACAATTATAAAAAAAACTGATCTCCAAAATAGAATCTGCCATAGAGTGGAGCCTTCGAAAGATTTGACTATGAGTCCTCCAAAACTTAAACTGAAAGCACCAAAAAAAATCAAAAGCGGTCCTGGTAATTTTGTAATTAAATTCATTTAATTTGAGAAATAATATTATTAGTTTCCATCTGATAAAGTTTATATAATGTTTCAGCATCCTCTAAACTTACATCTTTAAATTTAATATTAGATCCTGGTGTTAATTGTACCAGTCGATCATAGTCAGCAGATATGACGGTTGCAATCTTCGGATATCCACCAATAGTCCCATGATCTGATAACATAATTATTGGATCTCCAGCAGATGTTATTTGAATTACACCTTTTACTAGACCTTCAGATTTTATATTAGGATCAACGATATTTTCAATTTTTGGACCTTCTAATCTCATACCCATCCTGTCTGAAAGTTTTGTAATTTTAAAACTTTCTTTAAAGAATTTATTTTGTGAAGACTCAGAAAAATAATCATAGTTTGTGCCTTTAATGACCCTTATATTTTCAATAGTGCTACCTAAGTAATCAAGTTTTCTTTTGTTAAAAGAATTATTAATATCAATTATTTCAATTTCTAAATCTTTAGAAAATTTATTCCCGTTATTTGGTCCAATTTGAGCTTGTGTATTTATTGAACAGCTTCCCCAATAATAATCAACACCAAAAGTTCCATTAATCGAAAAATATCCATAAACAGACTTGTTGGTTGAATGAATATCGACTTCATCACCATTTTTTAACAAATAACATTGGTAGGAATTACCATCAATAACACCTTCTTTTGTTATAATTTTAAATGATACATTTCCAGAAATACAAAAAAAAATATCTTTTCCGAAATACTTCAAATGCGGGCCTTGATAAGCAAATTCTATTACCGGTGAATTGTAATCATTTTGTAGAAGTGAGTTTAACAATTGAAAATTTCTTTTATCCATCGCTCCACTAAAAGGAATACCAATATGGTATAAATTATTTCTTCCTAAGTCTTGATATGTGGTGTTGATACCAGCTCTTAAAATTTTAAAGTAGTTTCTATCTTTTGATTTCATTATATTGATCTAAAGTTATTCTATAAAATTTTATTGTATCTCCTGGATTAACAAGATTAGGGTTTGATTGATTAAATGTGTCGAAAATATTTTGTGGTGTATTTCCCAAAATATTCCATCCTCCAGGTGTTTCAAAAGTATATATGTTACAAAATTGTTCCGTTATTCCAACTGAACCTTTTGGAACTTTAACTCTTGGTGTTTCTAATCTTTTTAATCTCATATCCTTTTCAAGATCACCAAGAAAAGGCATGCCAGCCACAAAACCTGTCATATAACAAAAGTAATTTTTGCTAAAAAATTTTTCTAGGATTATTTCTGATTTTAATTTTAATTTATTTTCAACTCTTTTAATATCTAATGCAAAATTATTATCACAACACACAGGAATTTCGATTAAGTTTTTTTCTAATTTATTGTTTTCTTTAATCTCTATATTTTCAATTTTTTTTTTTAAAGATAAAAAAGAATGTATATTTAAATCATATGAAATTATTAATTTATTATAAGATGGAGTTAAGTTTGTAATACCTTTTAAATTTAATTTTTTTATATGGTAAAAATATTTGATAACATTTGAATTAATTTCTTGATTTACATCACTTCCAAAATCGCAATACAAAGCTGCGTCACCAAGATTTAATATATTTTTTATCATACCATGTTATACTTATGATTTATTAGTATGGAAATTAATATCAATTGTGATTTGGGTGAAAAATCAAAGCATCATTCAGATGAAAATGATCCAAAATTACTGGAAATTGTCAATTCAGCTAATGTTGCTTGTGGTTATCATGCTGGTGATGAAGATAGCATGAACCAAGTTGTAAAAATTTGTAAGAAAAACGGTGTGAGCATAGGTGCGCATCCATCATTTAATGATCCAGAAAACTTTGGACGTAAAAGACTAAATTTATCGTCAGATGAAATAAATAAATTGTTAATTGATCAGTATGAAATTTTACAAAATATAGCTGAAAAACATGGTGAAATCGTTACACATATTAAACCACATGGTGCTTTAAATAATATGGCTTGCGAGGATATTGAGCTTGCAACTATCATTGCAAAATCAATCTGCAATTTTAATAAAGATTTAATCTATTTGGTACCGACAGGTTCAAAAATGGAAGAGGCTGCAAAGAAATTTGATATGAGGATAGCATGTGAAATTTTTGCCGATAGAAATTATGAAGATAATGGAAATTTAGTGTCTAGAAAAGAGCCTCATGCACTTATCACAGATCCAGATAAAGCAAAAAGTCACGTTTTAAGCATGGTTCAGAACCAGGCCATTAATTGTCACAGCGGAAAGCAAATACCTTGTGAAATAGACTCTGTGTGCATACATGGGGATAATGAAAGTTCACTATCTACAGCCATATCTATAAAAAATAATTTAATAGATAATGGCTTAGAGCTAAAAACACTAACTAACTTAAGGAAATTTAAATAATGATAAAAAAAATATTTTTTTCAATGTTCTTTTTAATTTTTTTAGCAGGAACATCTTTTGCTGCTGGTTCAAGTGACTCGAGCTCAAAGGAAACGTTATATGATAAAGCTGTACAACAAATAAAAATGGCAAAAAAATTAGAAAAAAAAGGTAAAACTGAGAAAGCGATTAAAAGATACGAAAGAGCAATTAAATTTTTGGTAAAGTCAAATAAGATGAAACCAAATAAAGCAGATACTTTAAACTATCTTGGATTTGCAACAAGAAAAATTGGTGATTTTGAAAATGGTGAGAAATATTATCTTCAAGGTTTAGCGATTGAGCCAAATCACATAGGAATTAATGAATATTTAGGTGAATTATATGTTGCAACCAATAGAATGAATTTAGCAAAAGAAAGATTGAATGTTCTAGAGGGATGTAATTGTGAAGAATACAATCAGCTAAAAGGTGTTATAGACGGATCTAAAAAATCAAAATACTAGTTTATATTTTTTATCATTTGCTCAGGCATCCAAAGAGCAATTTCTGGAAATATCACAACCAAGATAACAGCAAAAATCATTAGCAAGAAGAGTGGAAACGCGCTTCTTGCTATATAACCCATATCTTTATTAGCCATACCCTGAAGAACAAAAAGATTAAAACCAACCGGCGGCGTGATCTGAGCCATTTCGACAACAATAACTAGAAAAACACCAAACCAAATCATATCAAAACCTGCTTGTCTAATCATTGGTTCAATTATAGCCATTGTTAAAACTACAGCAGAGATACCATCAAGAAACATTCCAAGAATTATATAAAAGATCATTAAAACAAAAATTAAAACATAAGGAGAAAGTTCCATTCCTTCAATCCATAGAGCAAGATTTCTTGGCAATCCTGTAAAACCCATTGCCAAAGATAAAAAAGTGGCTCCAGCTAATATAAAAGCTATCATGCAAGAAGTTTTAGTAGCACCCAAGAGAGACTCTTTAAATGTTCTTAAAGACAAACTCTTTTGAAAGTATGATAAAATTAATGCACCTACTACGCCCAAAGAAGCTGCTTCGGTTGCGGTTGCTATACCAGTATAAATTGAGCCAATAACTGAAACTATTAATAATATTACAGGTATCAGTTTTCCTGATTTCCTTACCTTTTCCATAAGTGAGAAGTCTTGTTTAAAAGTAGGCATGGATTTTTTATTTATTAACGACCAAATCATTACATATGTCATAAAGATCAACGCAATCATTATTCCTGGGACAATTCCTGCAATAAATAGTTTTGCTATCGACTCTTGGACAGTCACACCATAAATAATTAAAATAATTGAAGGTGGAATTAGAAGACCCAGCGTTCCTGAACCAGCTAAACTTCCAAGCAGAATACTTTCTGGGTATTTTCTTTTTCTTAGTTCTGGAATAGACATTTTTCCTACTGTGGCTACAGTTGCTGCAGAAGATCCTGAAATAGCTGCAAATAAAGCACATCCAACTACATTAACATGCACTAAGCCACCAGGTAGTTTCTGCATCCATGGAGATAATCCTTCAAATAAATTTTCAGATAACTTCGTCCGAAATAAAATTTCACCCATCCAAACAAATAAAGGAAGTGCAGTTAAAGTCCATGAAGATGAGGCTCCCCAAATTGTTGTTGCCATCGCATCACCAACTGGCCTTGTGGTGAACAGCATCATTCCTATTGATGAAACTCCAACCATGCTTATAGCAACCCAAATTCCCGAGCCTAAAAATATCAAGAGAACACTTATGAAAAATATAGTAAGTAAAATTTCAGTCATTTTTTTTTGTTTGTATTTTCAAAACTAATTGATGAGATACACATATGAAAAATATTAGCGATCCTAAAGCAACACTGGTTTGTGGTATCCAAATTAAAATTTCGTCAGCTCCTTCACTTCTCTCTTGAAATTCATAAGATATTTTTAGCATTTTCGAAAAATAAAAAGCTAGATAACCAGAAAATATAGTTGCAACTATCAAACTCCATAATTCCAAAAATCTCTTTTTAAGCCCAGTAGCTTTTTCTAAAAATAAAGTAATTCTAATGTGACCACCTTCTACGAAAGTATAAGAT
>CACMSB010000004.1 GCA_902616245.1 uncultured Pelagibacteraceae bacterium | reverse complement strand
AAACCAATACACTCTTTAGCTAGCTATTTAATGGATGGTGTTGCTAAACCTGATTTAATAGTTGATGGATATGCTTCTCCACATGGCTTTGCAATGAAACCTTCACATGCAAAAATGCTGCAAAATGCAGATATTGTATTTTGGGTAGGTGAAGACTTAGAAAATTTTTTAGAAAAACCTTTAGATTCAATTGCTGCAAAAGCAGAAAAAATTGAGCTTATGGAAATAAAAGGTTTAGTTAAATTAAAATTTAGAGAAAGAAATATTTTTGATGATCATGACGATCATGGACACGATGATCATGGTCATAAAAAAAAAGATGATCATGATGACCACGACCATGACGATCATGCAAAAAAAGAAGATGGGCATAAAGAGGATGATCATGACGATCATGGACACAAGAAAAAAGATGATCATGATGAACACGACCATGACGATCATGCAAAGAAAAAGGATGGACATGATGATCACGACGATCATGATGGACATGAAGGTCATCACCATGGTGAATTTGACCCGCACATTTGGTTAGATCCAATTAATGCAAAAGTTATTTTATTTGAAATGTCTAAGCACTTAATTGAAAATGATCCAACGAATGAGTCAGCTTACAGAGCTAATTTAAGTAAGGCTTACAAAGATATTGATAAATTAACAAGTGATGTAACAGCTGAGCTTAACGAAAGTACAGCCTCTATTGTTTTTCATGATGCTTACCAATATTTTGAAGAAAGATTTAAAGTTAATATATTAGGCGCTTTTACTGTAAATACAGATGTATTACCTGGAGCAGAACAATTAGCTGAAATAAGAGAGGTAATTGAACATGATAAAGTTGCTTGTGTATTTTCAGAACCTCAATTTAATCCTAATATTATTAAAGCTGTTGCAAAAGATATGGATATTAAAACTGGTGTTGTTGATCCATTAGGTGCAACATTAACTCCCGGAAAAGGTTTATATTTTGATTTAATAAAAAATATGTCAAAATCCTTTAAAGGGTGTTAATTTAATTAATGGGAGAAACTAACAAACAAGTTCCAGTTACTGTTTTAACTGGCTTTTTAGGCGCTGGAAAAACTACTCTTTTAAATAGAATATTAACTGAGCAACATGGAAAAAAATATGCTGTGATAGTTAATGAGTTTGGTGAGCAGGGCATTGATAACGATTTAGTTGTTGATGCTGATGAAGAAGTTTTTGAGATGAACAACGGTTGCATTTGTTGCACTGTAAGAGGTGATCTAATCCGTATTCTAAGTGGCCTCATGAAGCGAGCAGATAAACTTGATGCAATCATAGTAGAAACTACTGGATTAGCTGATCCAGCTCCTGTTGCACAAACATTTTTTGTCGATCAAGATGTTGCGGATCGTACAAAATTAGATGCAATTGTTACTGTTGCTGATGCTGTTCACTTGAGTACACAATTATCAGATCATCATGAAGCAGAAGAACAAGTTGCATTTGCTGATGTTGTATTATTAAACAAAATAGATCTTGTTGATGAAAGTAGATTAGATGCTGTTAAAGATAGAATAAAAAAAATTAATCCATTTGCAAAAATTATTCATACCACTAAATGTGGAGTATCTTTAAGTGAGATTTTAAATCTTGATGCTTTTAATTTAAAACGTATTTTAGATACTGAGCCTGATTTTTTAACATCAGATCATGATCATGAACATGATGATGATGTAACTAGCTTATCATTTGTTTCAGATACTCCTTTAGACATGGAAAAGTTTCAGGATTGGTTTAGCAAGCTTTTACAAACAAAGGGACAAGATATATTAAGAACCAAAGGAATCCTCGATTTTAAAGGAGAAAATGATAGATATGTTTTTCAAGGTGTGCATATGCTTATGGATGCCTCGCCAATGGGTAAATGGCCAGAAGGCAAAGAACGAAACTCTCGACTAGTTTTTATTGGTCGAAATCTTGAGAGTATGAATTTGAAAGAAGGATTTGAAAATTGCAAATCGGCATGAAAGCTGATTCAAATAAGTTTCCAGAGTTAAATAAAACCAAATTTGAAAATAGAGGAAAGGAGTTTAAGCTTGGAATTCCTGTTACTAATGCTATTACGATTGGGAATTCTGTAGCTGTTGGATTTGGAGATGGAACTGTAAGAATATTTCGCTCAGGACAAATTTCAGAGGTAATAAAAGCACATAGCGGTGTTGTTCTTAGTATTTCAAAAGATGGTGAAGATATTTTAACTGGTGGCGATGATGGTAGATTTTTAAAAATTTCACTTGATGGAGAAATAAACGAAATTGCAAACTTTGGTTCTCGATGGGTAGATCATGTTACTGCATATAATGGTAGTTTGGTATGTACATCAGGAAATATTGTTTATCTCTGGATGCCAAATAAAAAAGAACCAAAATTATTAGAACACGAGAGTACCATCGGTGGTGTAGCATTTGATTCAAAAGGAAGAAGACTAGCAGTGTCTCGTTATGGTGGAGTTACTCTTTGGAAAAAAGATTATAGTAATAAGTGGAGTTCATCCAATTTAATTTGGAAAGGCTCGCACAATAAAGTCATTTTTAGCACTGATGATCGATTTTTGGTTACATCTATGCAAGAAAACCAACTTCATTTTTGGCGCTTAAAAGATAAAACAGATTCCTTCATGTCTGGCTATGGAGCAAAAGTCAAAAGTTTTGCTTTTGTTTATGATTCAAAATTTTTAGTAACATCCGGTTCAAATGAAGCAATCTGTTGGCCGTTTGATGGAAATGGACCAGAAGGTCGTAAACCAATTTGTCTTCCTTACGTTGGAAATAAACTAGTAACTTTTGTTGAGCCATTCCCAAACGAAAATGCGATTTTCACTGGTTTAAGTGATGGTTCAGTTTTTTTATCAGAAATTGAAAAATCAACCAATACGATCATCATCCGTAGCTTCACTGAGTCTGAGGTAACAACAATTGCAGTGACCGAAGATTGTTCAAGTATATTAATTGGTGATATCGGAGGAAATATTTTATGGACATCAATATGGGATGAAGAGGAAAAATAAATATGTTCAATAAAAAAAAACCAAATGTAGAAAAAATAAGAAATTTAAAAAAAATATTTTTAAAAGAAAAAGATATTCCCGAAACATCAATTTTAAGCATTGCAGAATTAAGCTGTCATGAACCTAATTGTCCTCCTATTGAGACGATCATAACTGAAAGAAAAATCGATGGAAAAATAAGAAATTGGCGTATTGGAAAACCAATTAATGATATTTTAGAAATAGATATTGTTCGATTGAGTAACTCTCATAACCACTCTCATTAAAATACTTATTTTTTTAATGCTTCCTCAAGATAGTCTAATCTATCTTGCCCCCAAAAAATTTCATTATTGAGGACATATGAAGGTGCACCAAATACGTCATTTTTAATCGCATCCTCTGAATTTTGTTGATATTCTTTTTTGATCTCATCATTTAGTGCCATTTTCTTTATCTCTTCAAAATTTAAACTCAATTTTTCACAAATTTCCTCAAGAATATTAAAATCTGAAATATCTTTTTCTAATGACCATAAATATTTTAAACATTCATTTCCAAAACTAAGTTTACTTCCCATTTTATTCGAAGCAATTACAAATTTTGCTGGTAAATGAGGGTCTTTAGGCGGAAAAAATTTTGGCTGTTTATTAATTGGCAAATTTAGTTTTTTTGCAATTCTTGTAAGCTCTAAAAGTCTATATTTTTGTCGTGCAGGATGTCTTTTTGGAACTGGCAATCCTCCTGTGTTTGGAAATATATCCCCAACTAAATCAAATGGTTTTTCTATAACTTCAATATTGTAATCGTTTATTATTTTAGCAAATCTATCTTTACCTAAGTAAGTAAATGGAGACAATACACTGAAATAATATTCAATTTTCATATAATTTAATTTTTTTATTATAGTAAAACTTTATCTTAATCATATATAAAAATAATAAGTAATAAACATTTCTAATAGTTTAAGTAATTGCTTTTTTTCATTAAATAAGTTCTAATAATATTGATGATAACTGTTTCTCTGACTTTAGATGAAGTTTTTGAATTAACTAACAAAACTTTACTTGCAAATGGATGCGATGAAGAAACAGCTGATACTTTATCTACTTTAATCAAAAATGCTGAAAGAGACGGATCATTATCTCATGGTCTATTTAGATTACCCGCATATGTATCTGGTTTAAAAAGTGGAAAAATTAATGGTAAGGCTAGACCAGTGATTTCAAAATTAACCCCTAGTGTTGTTAAAGCAGATGGGAAAAATAGTCTTGCCCCAATGGTTTTAAAATATGGAATACCAGAACTTGTAAAAGCTGCAAAAGAAAATGGAGTTGCGGTTTTAGCAATTACTAATTCTCATCATATGGCTGCTATGTGGCCTGAGACAGAAGCAATAGCAGAGCAAGGACTTGTTGCTTTTGCTTGTACATCATACAAGCCAGCAGTTGCACCAGCAGGAGCAATTAAACCTTTATTTGGAACAAACCCAATTTCATTTGCTTGGCCAAGAAAAAATAAACCACCTGTAGTTTATGATATGGCTACTGCATCGATGGCTATGGGAGAGGTTCAAGTTGCAAAAAGAGAAGGGCACAAGGTCCCAATAGGAACAGGCTTAAATAAAGATGGAAAAGAAACAACAGATCCTGGTGAAATAGCAGATGGTGGAGTTTTGTTGCCATTTGGCGGCTATAAAGGCTCAGGGATAGCAATGATGGTAGAATTACTTGCTGGAGCCTTAGTAGGAGATAATTTTAGTTATGAGACGGCTGAGAAGGATACAGATGATGGTGGACCACCAAGTGGTGGAGAGTTTATTTTAGCAATATCTCCTGACAAATTAACAAATACTGATTGGGATAGTCATTCAAATAAATTCTTTGAGAAAATGAAATCAATGGGAGAGGTTAGATTACCAGGTGAAAGACGTCACAAAAACAGATTAGATACTGGACCTAGAAATATTAATGAGGAACTTGTTAATAAAATAAAATCTTTAAGTTAATTCAATTTCAATTGGTGTGTGATCTGAAGGTTTTTGTCTTCCACGAGGAAATTTGTTAATTTTAACATCTTTCACAAGATTTATAATTGAGTTTGAAACTAAGAAATGATCAATTCTCATGCCATTATTTTTTTGCCATGCACCGCTTGTGTAATCCCAAAAAGTATATCCTTCTTTATCAGGGTGGATATATCTATATGCATCATGAAAACCTAAACTTAATAATTCTCTTAATTTTTTTCTTATCTCAAGTCTAAATAATGCATCATTTTCATATCCTTTAGGATTATGAACATCTTCTGCAGATGGAATTATATTAAAATCACCACCAATAATTATATTTTCTTTTTTTTTTAAATAACCTTTTAACTTCTTAATTAAACTTTCTAGCCAATATAATTTGTAAGTATATTTTTCTGTATCAACAGGATTTCCATTGGGTGTGTATATATTTATTAATTTAATAGTTTTTGATTTATGTTTTAGATCTGCAGTAATAATTCTAGATTGTTTATTTTTGTCTTTAAAAATATCTTTTTCAATTTTGTCTAATTTTTTTTTAGAAATTATCGCAACTCCATTATATGATTTTTGACCAAATACATAATTCTGGTAATTTGATTTTTCAAAGTCTTCGTAAGGATAGTTTTCATCTTGAGCTTTGATCTCTTGCATCATTAAAATATCTGGTGAATATTTTTTTAAATACTCTTTAATATTTTCAATTCTTGCTCTTACAGAGTTGACATTCCAGGAACTAATTATCATTAAAGCGAGAAAGATACGCCACAACCACAAGAAGATTTGCTTTGCGGGTTGTTTATTTTAAAAGAATCTCCGATCAATTCTTTTACAAAATCAACTTCAGATCCTTTTAGTAAATCTGCCGATGTTTTGTCGATAAGGATATTATCTTGTTGTAGATCATCATCCTTAGCAGAGTTATCAAATGAGAAATCATATTGAAATCCAGAGCATCCACCGCCTTTAATAGCGATTCTAAAAAATGATCCTTTATCTTTTGATGATAGAAGATGGTTTATCTGCTTTATAGCATTATCTGTAAATTTAATTTCTTTAATCATAATTAAACATTGATAAAAACAATATAATAATATTTTACCATTTTTAAAGAATGAAAAATTACTCAAAATTAGGAACATTTGCTTCAAAAGGTAGACTGTTCAAAGAAGCGAGCAATCCTTTTAGATCACCTTTTCAAAGAGATAGAGATAGAATAATTCATTCTACCTCTTTTAGAAGATTGAAGCACAAAACCCAGGTATTTGTGAATACTGAAGGAGATCATTATAGAACCAGAATCACACATTCCATTGAAGTTTCACAAATTGCTAGAACAATTGCTAAATACTTAGGTTTAAATGATGATTTAGCTGAAACATTAAGCTTAGCTCATGATTTAGGTCATACCCCTTTTGGTCATGCGGGAGAAGAGTCCCTAAATGAATGTATGTATGAATATGGGGGATTTGACCACAACCTTCAAACAATTAGGATAGTAATGTTCATTGAAAATAAATATTTTAAATTTGAAGGTCTTAATTTAACATTAGAAACATTAGATGGTCTTATTAAACATAATGGTCCGGTAACAAAGCTAGTCAAAATAAATAATTTAATTGGTTTGAAAAATTTAAAAAATAAAATTAATTTTTCAAAAAACTCCTCACTGGAGGCTCAAATTGCATCTATATCTGATGATGTTGCATACAATAACCATGATATTCAAGATGGAATAAAAGCTAAATTATTTACTTTAAACGATCTTAAACAAATCTCTTTTTTTGATGAAATTTTAAAATCATATAAAAACAAATTAAAATGTGAAAATAATGATATTCTCGTATATCAAACTATAAGAGACTCTATAAATTTAATGGTTCAAGACTTAATAAAAACAACGACAAGAAATATTTTAATAAATAAAATATCTACAAAAAAAGATGTATCAAATAAAAAAAATCAAATTGTTGATTTTTCCAACAAATTAAAAATAACTATAAATGAGATTAGAGATTTCCTTAGAATAACTATGTATAATAATAAAGATGTATTAAAAAAAAATAACGAAGGAAAAAAGATAATTAAAAAGCTTTTTAGTGTAATTAACAAAAATCCAAAAAAGTATATTAAAACTAAATATTTAAAAACTAACAAAGAAAGAGCTATATCTGATTATATTTCTGGCATGACAGATAGGTACGCCATACAATTATATAGAGCATCAAAATGAATATATTTGAGGAATACTTAAATAAAATTTTAAATAAAATTAAATTAGCAAGTGAAGAAAAGCTAATTTTATTACCTGAAAGTTTATCTGGTATAAATGTAGATATACCTCCTAAAAAATTTAAGTGCGATCTATCAACTAATGTTGCAATGGTTTTATCTAAAACAAATAATGAACCACCAATTAAAATTGCTGAAAAATTAAAAGATATTATTTTTAAAGACGATAATAATATTGAGAAGATAGAAATAGCAAATCCTGGATTTATAAATATTATTTTAAAAAAAGAGTTTTGGACTTCATTTCTTTTAAATATAAATAATCTTAATAATTTTGGTGCATCACTTAATGGCTCTAAAAAGAAACATTTAATTGAATTCGTGTCAGCAAATCCCACTGGACCATTACATGTTGGTCATTGTAGAGGTGCTATTCTAGGTGATGTTATCTCTAATTTGTTAAAATTTAACAATCAAGAAGTTGTAAAAGAATATTACGTAAATGATCATGGTAATCAAATTTTACATTTTACTAGATCTGTATATTTGAGAATAAAAGAAAAATTAGATAATCAAACCTTTCCACTAAATGAGGATGATTTATATCCAGGAGAATACATCAAGGATATAGCCCAACATATTATAGATAATAATAAAGATTTACAATTTGATGATTATGAAAAAATTAAGTTAACACTTACTAAACTAGCAATTACAGAGTCACTTAAACTCATTAAGACTAATTTAAATAATTTGGGAATTATTCATGATAATTTTGCGAGTGAGACTGAAATAGTTGAAAATAAAGAGGTTGATAAGGTTATTGAGAAACTTAAAAAAGATAAATTTGTATATATAGGAAAAATCAAAGCTCCCGAAGGAGAAGACACAACTAATTGGGTAGAAAGAGATCAATTACTTTTTAGATCAACAGATTTTGGGGATGATAAAGATAGGGCATTACAAAAATCCGACAACACATGGACTTATTTTGCTGGAGATGTTGCGTATCATAATACAAAACTAAACAGAAAATTTGATAAATTAATAAATATTTTAGGAGCGGATCATGCGGGTTATATAAAAAGAATTACATCTGTTGTTGAAGCATTATCTGGAGAAAAAAATAAATTAATTTGTAAAGTAAGCCAACTTGTTAAGTTAATAAAAGATGGCAAACCTTTTAAAATGTCTAAAAGAAAAGGTGATTACATTACCGTTGAAGATTTAATTTCTGAAGTTGGAAAAGATGCAACGAGATTTATTATGCTAAGTAGAAGCAATGATGCTGAATTAGATTTTGATTTTACTAAAGTAAAAGAAAAATCTAAAGACAATCCGCTTTATTATGTTCAATATTGTTATGCTAGAATTTCATCGGTTTTTAGAAATATAAATAAAAATATTGATGACAAGATTGATAATGAAAATAATAATATGCAATTTAATAATGAAGAAATTGAAATTTTTAAAAAAATATCTGAATGGCCTAAATGTGTAGAAATTTCCACTAAAAAACTAGAACCTCATAGGATCCCTGTATATTTATATGAGTTATCATCTCAGTTTCATTCCTATTGGAATATGGGAAAAGATGATGTTGAAAAAAGATTTATCAATGATGATAAAACAATAAATATAGAAAAACTAATATTTTTAAAATCTATTGCCAAAACAATTAAAACTGGAATGGATATTATAGGTGTTGATACACCTGAAAAAATGTAATGCTAAAAGAGCTCAAATATTTATTTTATTTAATAATTATATTTTTCTTTCTATTTTTTACTCTAAGATATTATTTTTCGGACGATAATTACAAGAAATCATATAGAGCAGTTTCAAGTATTGATGAAAAAATATCATCTAACGAAAATAATCTATTTATTCTTAAAAATGACACGGACAACATTATTGAATATGTAGAATACAAAAATAAAAACACAAAAAAATATTCTTTTTGGGAATTGTTATATAATGATTAAAAAAACTAGAGCTTTTATATGTGGCATTAGTGGACATAATTTAAAAAAAAGTGAAGTAAGTTTTTTAAAAAAATATAAGCCATGGGGAATAATCCTTTTTTCAAGAAATATAAAATCAATCAATCAAGTTCAAAAATTAACTGGTTCGATTAAAAAAATATTTAAAAACTCTAATTATCCAATTCTAATTGATGAAGAAGGTGGAAGAGTAAGTAGATTAAGAAAATTCATAGATAATTCCATTTTTAGTGCAAAATATTTTGGTGATTTATATTTAAAAGATAGAAAAAAATTTGATATTTATTTCAATGTTTATGTTAAGCAAATATCCTATTTGTTAAGACTTATTGGTATTAATATTAATACAGTTCCCGTATTGGATTTAAGACGAAATAAGTCTCATAAAATTATAGGTGATCGATCCTATTCAAATGATAAAAAAACTCTGTCTAAAATTGGCGATATATCTATCGAAAAATTTCACGAAAATAGAGTTGGTACAGTAATTAAACATCTTCCAGGTCATGGTTTAGCTAAAGTTGATAGTCATCATAAATTACCAGTTATAGACAAAGATCTAAAGTATCTTAAAAAATATGATTTTTTTCCATTTACCACAAAAAAATCTGTTTTAGGTATGACCGGTCACTTGTTGTTTAAGAAACTTGATCGGATAAATAACGTTTCACATTCTAAAAAAATCATAAAAATGATTAGAAGAGAAATATCATTCAAGGGAATATTAATGTCAGATGATATTTCAATGGGTGCTCTTAAAGGTAATTTAAAAAATAACGTTATTAAATCTTTTCGTGCAGGTTGTAATTTGGTGCTTCATTGTAATGGAAAAATGAGAGAAATGAATGTTGTAGGTCAAAATTCACCTTATATCGATGATTTTATTGTGAAAAAAACTTCTAAATTAATTCAAATAATAAGTTAAATTTAAATCCATGAGTGATTCTTTAGAATTTAATGTTGATCTTAGTAATTACTCTGGATCATTAGAAATACTTTTAGATTTGGCAAAATCACAAAAAGTTGATTTGGAAAATATATCAATCACCAAATTAGCAGATCAATTTCATGATTTTATAACAAAAACTGAAAATTTAAATTTAGAATTAGCCTCAGAATATTTGCTAATGGCTACTTGGTTAACTTATCTTAAATCTAAACTACTATTACCAGAAACAGAAGAAGAAGAATTTAAAGCTCTTGAAGTAGCAGAGAAATTAAAGCTCCAACTTAAAAAACTAGAATTAATAAGATTATTGTCTTCTCAGATGTTGAGTAGAAAAAGATTAGGCAAAGATATTTTTATGAGAGGTTCAAAAAGTGGAATGAGATCAATTTATAATTCTCGATATTCATTAACATTGTTTGAATTATTAAAAACGTATTCAAATATCGTAATGACAAAAGATTTTCAGAGAATGAATATTCCAAAACTACCAGTATTTACTACTGAAGAGGGTATTAAAGTCATAAAAGAGTTTTACAATAATTTAAATGATTGGAAAAATATGACTGATCTAATACCAAAAAATTTTAGAAATTCTAAAACTTTAAGTAAGACAGGTAATGCAGGAATTTTTGCTGGATCTTTAGAGCTTGCAAAAGAAGGCAATATATCTATTAAACAAGATAATTTATTTGAGGACATATATATTAAAAAAATCTAATGAATAAATTAAAAAAAAATAATGTTGTATCATTTCCATCTAAATTAAGTGATGTTGATAAAGAAATAGAAGCTATTGTTTTTGCAGCAGCAGAGCCTTTAAATATTGAAACTATTGAAAATAAAATTTCAAAAAAGACAGATGTTGAAAAATCTTTACTAAAACTTCAGAATTTTTATTCTGATCGTGGAATAAATTTAGTCTGTATATCCAATAAGTGGTCTTTTAGAACTTCACCAAATTTATCCTCATTAATGTCTCAACAAAAAACTGTTGAAAAAAAATTATCAAAGGCTGCTATAGAAACACTTGCAATTATTGTTTATCATCAACCAGTCACTAGAGCTGAAATAGAAGAAATTCGTGGAGTTGCGTTTGGAAATAATACACTTGAGATATTGATGGAATTGAACTGGGTTAGACCTCAAGGTCGAAAAGATGCTCCTGGCAAACCTATTCAATATGGAACAACAGATGACTTTTTAAGTCATTTCAATCTCCAAAAATTGTCAGATCTTCCAACCGTTGATGAATTAGGAACCGCAGGTCTTATTGATACATCTAGTGTAGATGCGTCTATATTTGGAACAGGCAAATTCTATAAAGAAAAACAAGAGGATAAAAAGGAAAATATATACTCTGATATAGATGAGATGCTTAATAGCACTCTTAATACCGATAACGATAAATAAAAAAATAGTTTTAAAACTAAAATTATAAGGTTATAAGTAATTATGAGTATAGGATTTTGGCAAATTGCAATTGTAGTAATTTTAGTAGTATTACTTTTTGGTAGAGGTAAAATCTCTAGTTTAATGGGTGATGTTGCTAAAGGAATTAAAAGTTTTAAAAAGGGTATGGCTACAGATGCTACAGAAGATAGCCAACCAAAAAATATATCTGAAAATCAAGACTCAGACAAAAAAGAGTAATCAATGCCACAGATCGGCTGGTTTGAAATATTAATAATAGTATCTATTGCAATAATAGTTGTAGGACCAAAAGATTTTCCTGTGATGTTAAAAAAAGTTGGATCATGGATAGGTTCAGCCAAAAGATATTTTTCGGATGTTCAAAATCAAGTTACAGAAATAACGGATGTTTCAATTAAAGAAGAATTAAAAAAAAGTACTGAAATTATGAAAGAGGATAAACCTAAAGATGACAGCTAAAAAAAAAGAAACAGGTTTTATAAGTCATCTTACTGAATTAAGACAAAGACTAATAAATTCATTTATCTTCTTAGCAGTATTATTTGTGGTTTGTTACTATTTTTCTGAATACATATATGGATTTTTAGTTGAACCTTACGCTAATGCTGTAAAGGATGATAATATTGATAGAAGATTAATCTTTACTGCTCTTCAAGAAACATTTTTAACATATCTTAAAGTTTCTTTTTTTGCTGCTTTCTTTGTGACCAGTCCATATATCCTTATTCAAATTTGGAAATTTATTGCACCAGGATTATACACCCATGAAAAGAAAGCAATTATGCCTTACTTAGTAATTACACCAATACTTTTTTTACTAGGAGGTATGCTTGTTTATTATCTAATTATGCCACTAGCATTTAAATTCTTTTTATCATTTGAAAGTGCGGGACTTGGGACTAGCTTACCGATTCAATTAGAAGCTAAAGTTAATGAATACTTATCTCTTGTGATGAAGTTAATTTTTGCATTTGGATTAAGTTTTCAGCTACCAGTTGTATTAAGTTTGCTTGCAAGAATAGGAGTTGTAAATTCTACTTATTTAAGAGAAAGAAGAAAATATTTTGTTGTAATAATATTTGCTGCTGCTGCAATATTAACTCCACCAGATCCAATTACACAAATAGGTTTAGCAATACCTTTGTTAATTTTATATGAATTATCAATTTTTTCTGTAAATATTATCGAAAAGAAAGCTCAAGAGAGAAATGCACAATATTAAGGATATTAGAAAAGATATCGATAATTTTAAAAATACAATTAAAAATCGAAACGTTGATGTAGACATTGATCAAATATTAAATCTTGATGAGGAAAATAGAAAATTAATTCAAGAAAAAGAAAAATTAGAAATGGAAAAAAAATCTATTTCTAAATCTAAAGATGAAACCCTTTTTGAAAAGTCTAAAGAAATTTCAAATAAAATAGATGATTTAAGTAAAAATCAAAAAAATGTTAAAGACCAACTTGATCAGATATTAAGCAATATTCCTAATTTACCATTGAACGATGTCCCTGTCGGTAAGGATGAAAATAGCAACAAAGAGGTTGTAAAATCTGGTGAAATTAAAGAGATGAGTTTTAAACCAAAATCTCATTATGAAATCGGTGAAAAACTGAATATGTTAGATTTTGATTTAGCAACAAAAACAACTGGATCAAGATTTGTTTTTGTTAAAGACAAATTAGCATCATTAGAAAGAGCAATTTCTAATTTTATGATTGATACACATGTCAATAATAATGGTTACACTGAAATTTCTCCACCTTTAATGGCAACAGACAACACTATGTTTGGAACTGGCCAATTACCTAAATTTGAAAATGATCAATTCGAAATTAAGTTTGATGATAAAAATGATAGAAAGTTTTTAATCCCTACTGCTGAAGTAATCTTAACTAATATGGTTAAAAATCAGATATTAAACCTAAAATCTTTGCCAATGAGATTAGTTGCATCAACACCTTGTTTTAGAAAAGAAGCAGGAAGTTATGGTAAAGATACCAAGGGCATGATTAGACAACATCAATTTTATAAAGTTGAATTAGTGAGTATTGTAGAAAATAATAAATGCATTGAAGAACTAGAGAGAATGACTAATTGTGCAACTAAAATTTTAGATGATTTACAATTACCTTACAGAAAAATTATTTTAAGCACTGGTGATATGGGTTTTAGTGCAGAAAAAACTTATGACATAGAGGTTTGGCTTCCATCTGAAAATAAATATAGAGAAATATCAAGCTGTTCTTCATGTGGAACATTTCAGGCTAAAAGAATGAAAGCTAGATATAAAAATAATAATAACGAAAATGAATTTGTTGGTACTTTAAATGGGAGTGGACTTGCCGTTGGTAGAACTTTAATTGCGATATTAGAAAATTATCAAACTGAGGATGGTTCAATAATTATTCCTGAAAAACTAAGACCATATATGAACAATATGGAGAAAATAGGTATCAATTAAGAGTTGTCTTCTAAAAGTATATAGTATAAATAATCGTTAACTTTTTAAGGACTTAACATGGACGCAGGAATTGGACAATTTATACCCCTAATTTTAATATTCGTAATATTTTACTTTTTCTTAATTAGACCCCAGCAAAAGAAGGTTAAAGAACATAAGGCTATGGTTGAAGCTTTAAAGCGTGGAGATAAAGTTATTACTTCTGGAGGTATCGTTGGCACTGTAGAACGAGTTATCGATAACGAAAAAGTAGAAGTTATGATAGCTGATAATGTTAAAGTTGAAATTGTTCGAGCTACAGGAATACAAGGACTAGTTACTAAAGCTGAACCAAAAAAATAATAACTTCCTAAAGTGTTATATTTTTCTAAATTAAGAGTTTTTAGTGTTTTAATTTTTACACTTATTATTTCATATTTTACTATTTCTAACTTTACAAAAGTTGATGATGAATTTTTCACAAAAAATATAAAATTAGGATTAGATCTACAAGGTGGTTCTTATTTATTATTAGAAATAGATAACGAACCAGTCATTACTCAAAGATTGCAAAGTAAAGTCTTAGAGTTTAAAAAATTTTTCAAAGATAAAGATATTAAGGTTAGAAATTTTGTAATTGAGAATAAGTCAATTATATTTGATGTTGAAAATTCTAAAATTGAGGAAGTTAAATCTCTGTTAGATGATGATAAAAGTGAGATAAATCCATATTTTCAACAATACAAATCGCATCAATTTAATATTGAAAACATGGATACATCATTCAAATTAGAATTTTCTGACTATGGATTGGTATTGTTAAAAAATTCTTCATTAGATCAAGCAATTGAAATTGTAAGAAGAAGGGTTGATGAAGTAGGAACTAATGAGCCAAATATTTTAAAAAGAGGTAATGATAGAATTCTTGTTGAGCTGCCAGGATTAGACGATCCTGGTAGAATTAAATCTTTATTAGGTAAAACAGCAAACCTAACATTCCAATTTATATCAAGTAGTTCTGAAGAATCATTTGGAACAGAAAAACTTTCTTTTGAGGATGGCTCTAGTGAAGCCATTGTTAGTAAACGAATTGTTTTAAGTGGTGATAATCTTATGGATGCCAAGCCAACTATGAATAATCAAACTAATGAGACAGTTGTTTCATTTAGTTTGGATAGAGTAGGAGCAAAAAAGTTTGGTAAGGCGACTTCAAATGGTGTTGGAAAAAGGTTGGCAATTGTTTTGGATGGAAAAATTATTAGCGCTCCTGAAGTCAGAGAACCAATTATTGGAGGAAATGGACAGATATCTGGTAATTTCACCTTTCAATCAGCAACTGATTTAGCTTTACTTTTAAGATCAGGTGCTTTGCCGGCTCCACTTAATATTATCGAAGAAAGAACTGTAGGTCCCGACCTTGGAAAAGATTCAATTAATGCAGGAATTATGTCATTGATAATAGGATTTATCTTAGTCGTTGCCTTTATGTTTTATAAATATAGATTTTTCGGCTTAATTGCTAACTTAGCCTTAATTTCTAATTTATTTTTATTAGTCGGAATTTTAACATTATTTGAAGCAACTCTTACACTCCCTGGAATTGCAGGTATTATTTTAACAGTAGGTATGGCCGTTGATGCAAATGTTTTAATTTTTGAGAGAATTAAAGAAGAATTAAAAAATGAAAATAATTCAATTGTAGCTTTTGATTCAGGTTATACAAAATCACGAACAACAATTTTAGATGCCAATATTACAACTTTAATCGCTGCGGTAATCCTATTTTTCATGGGCTCAGGTCCAATTAAAGGATTTTCTATAACACTTGGAGTTGGAATACTTACAACACTATTTTCAGTATATTTCATTGCTCGTTTGATTACTGCTTACTATGTCATCAAAAATAAACATAAGGAAAAACTTATATAATGAAAACAATCTATTTTAATAAGTTTTATAAAAGTTTTAATATACTTTCAGGTATATTAATTATTACCTCCTTAATTTTCTTAGTTTTTAAAGGATTGAATTTTGGTGTTGATTTTAAAGGGGGTACTTTAATAGAGCTAAGGACTGACACATCTTCTGCTAATATCACAAAAATAAGAGATAGTTTTAATCAAATGAATCTTGGTGATGTTTCAGTTAAAAATTTTGGTAATGAAACAGATTTTGTAGTTAAATTTGAAAAACAAAATTCAAATGACCCACAATTTATAGAAGAGATAAAAACTAAGCTATCAAATTCGATAGGTACGGTTGATTTTAGAAGAGTAGAAAATGTTGGGCCAAAAGTTAGTGCAGAACTTTTGAGATCAGGTGTAATTGCGATAGCTTTATCTTTGGCAGCTATGCTTTTATATATATGGATCAGATTTGAGTGGCAATTTAGTCTTGGAGCTATTTTAGCTTTATTTCATGACGTTATAATTACATTAGGAGTATTTTCGGTATTTTCATTAGAAATCAATCTTTCTATCGTTGCAGCTGTTTTAACAATAGTTGGATATTCAATGAATGATACAGTTGTAATATTTGATAGAGTTAGAGAAAATTTGCGTAAATATGCAGATGTTAAAATATTTGAACTTACAAATATCTCAATAAATGAAACTTTATCACGAACAATAATAACTTCAGTTACTACATTGTTGGCACTTTTATCTATATTTATTTTTGGTGGAGAAATATTAAAAGGATTTTCTTTAGCAATGATATTGGGAGTAATTTTTGGAACTTACTCATCAATTTATATTGCAAACCCAGTACTAGTCTCTTTAAAAGTTAGCCAAAGAACAATTGTTAAGGAAGAAAAAGAATAATTAATAAAGGTTTTGTGCTGCTACCATTGTTAACAACATTGGTAAGGATAAAAGTGTATTTGTTCTAGAAAATAGCATTGCAGTCTTTGCTGATTTAGCTTTAACTTCTGGTTCACACTCAACCATACCTAAAGCTCTTTTTTGATTTGGCCATATAACAAACCAAACATTGAATGCCATTATTAATCCTAACCACATTCCAATTCCTATTGCAGTATTTTTTCCGCCACCTGATCCAATTCCTAATGTCATCGCTTGATGAACGTATCCATTAAAATAGGCTAATAATAATCCTGATATGATTGTAAATAGCGCTGCCCATCTAAACCAAAATAATGCTGCTGGAGCTATAACTTTGCCTATTGCTGGTTTTTGTTCGTCTGGAATTTTAGCCATGTTAGGAATTTGAACAAAATTGAAATACCAAAGTAAACCAATCCACATAATACTTACAGTTACATGTACATATCTTAATAACCAGCTCCAAAATAAAACATCAAAATCAAATCCACCATTACCGATGTAGAGACCAATGAATAGTAATATTGCAATAGCTAATGATAAATGAACAGTTTTTGATAATGATTGTAATATGGAAGTCATCTGTGAGATGATTTTATATTATTTTTCTATAAAGATTAAGCGGTTTTTTTAAATTTTGTATCTAATAAAGGCTTTAAAAATTTACCTGTATAGCTATCTTTCACTTTTGCAACTTCCTCGGGTTTGCCTTCGGCAATAATATTTCCGCCTTTAACACCACCCTCGGGTCCCATATCTACAATATAATCGGCAGTTTTAATAACATCTAAATTATGCTCAATAACTACAACTGAATTACCCGTTGCAACAAAGGTGTGCAATATTTCCAAAAGTTTTTTTATATCATGTTGATGTAATCCAGTAGTTGGTTCATCTAATATATACATTGTTCTTCCTGTAGACCTTTTAGATAATTCTTTAGCAAGCTTAATGCGCTGAGCCTCTCCACCAGAAAGAGTTGTAGCTTGCTGACCAATTTTTATGTAGCCAAGACCAACTTTCTTTAACGTTAGAAGTTTAGTTTTGATGTTTGAAATATTTTCAAAATACTCACACCCTTCATCAACAGTCATATTTAAAACATCTGCAATACTCTTATCTTTGAATTTAATCTCTAATGTTTCTCTGTTATATCTGGTACCTTTGCATTCATCGCATGTTATGTAAACATCAGGAAGAAAGTGCATTTCGTAAGTAATTACACCATCTCCTTCACATGCTTCACATCTTCCACCCTTTACATTGAAAGAAAATCTTCCAGGTTTATAGCCTCTACTTTTTGCTTCAGGTAAATTGGTAAACCAGTCTCTTATGGGACCAAAAGCTCCAGTATATGTAGCAGGATTTGATCTAGGAGTTCTACCAATAGGTGATTGATCAATATCTATAACTTTATCAATTAATTCTATTCCTTTAAATCCTCTAAATGGCTGAGGAATTTTTCTAGACTTATTATTATTCAAAGTAAGATTTAATGCATTGTATAAAGTTTGAAGTATCAAAGTAGATTTACCACTTCCAGATACACCAGTAACACAAGTGAAACTACCTAAAGGTATTTTTAAATTTACGTTATTTAAATTATTTCCCGATGCACCATTGATTTCTAAAAATCTACCATTTTTTGCAAGTCTTCTATTTTTTGGAATAGGTATGAAACTCTTATTTGATAAATATCTTCCAGTAATACTTTTATCATTTTTTAAAATTTGCTCATAGGTACCTTCGGCAACAATTTCTCCACCTTTATTTCCAGCTTCAGGTCCTAAATCTATTATATGATCTGCATTCTCCATTGTTTCTGTATCGTGTTCAACAACAATAACAGTATTACCTAAGTCTCTTAATCTTTTTAATGCATCTATAAGCTTAACATTATCTTTTTGATGTAAACCAATTGATGGTTCATCTAAAACGTATAGAACTCCAGTTAAACCTGATCCTATTTGTGAAGCTAGTCTAATCCTTTGTGCTTCACCACCAGATAATGTTCCAGACTCTCTAGATAAAGTTAAATAATCAAGACCAACATTTAAAAGAAAATCTAAACGTTCATTAATTTCTTTTAATATATGTTGTGCAATTTTAATTTGTCTTTTATCTAATTTAACTTCTAAAGATCTAAACCATTCCTTAGCATCAAAAATTGATTTTTCTGTAACTTGGCTAATGTTTAATTCATTTATTTTAACACACAGAGCTTCATCTTTTAATCGATAACCATTGCATCTTTCACATTTTGTATCAGATTGATATTGAGCAATCTCTTCTCTTTTCCAATCGCTATCTGTTTCTAAATATCTTCTCTCTAGATTATTGACTACACCTTCAAAGGTTTTTTTGTGCGAATATTTTTCATAACCATCGTCATAAGTAAATTTAATTTCTTCATCATCAGATCCATACAAAATTACATCCTTAATTTTTTTTGGTAGTTTTGACCATTTATCATCTAATGAAAAACCATAATGTTTAGATAAAGATGCTAATGTTTGGGCGTAATACATTGATGTAGATTTTGCCCAAGGTTCAATAGCACCATCTGCTATAGATTTTTTTTCATTTGGAACAACTAAATTTGGATCAACATTTAATTTCATTCCAATACCCTCACATTCTTCACAGGCTCCATAAGGACTGTTAAATGAAAAGAGTCTTGGTTCAATTTCTTCAATAGTAAAACCACTTTCAGGACAAGCAAATTTGGTTGAGAAAATTAATTTTTCAATTTTTCTGTATTTTTTTGGAAGTGTTTCATTTTCATATTCAACGAAAAGTAATCCATTTGCTAAATTAACAGCTGTTTCAACACTTTCAGCTAATCTGTTTCCTAATGAGGAATTTATTACAATTCTATCAACTAAAATTGAAATATCGTGTTTAAGTTTTTTATTTAACTCTGGAACACTTTCAATATCATACAATTGGTCATCAACTTTAATTTTTCTAAATCCTCTTTTTTTATATCCTAATATATCTTTTTTATATTCACCCTTACGTCCTCTTACGACTGGAGCGTATAAATATATGGTTGATTTTTTTGGTAATTCTTTAATCTTATCAACAATTTGACTAATAGTTTGAGAAGTAATTGGTTTACCTGTAAATGGGGAATAGGGTATTCCAGCTCTTGCATATAGTACCCTCATGTAGTCATATATCTCAGTAACGGTTGCAACTGTTGATCTTGGATTTTTAGAAGTATTTTTTTGTTCTATTGAAATTGCTGGACTCAAACCTTCGATTAAATCCACATTTGGTTTTTTCATTTTGTCTAAAAACTGTCTTGCATATGCAGATAAACTTTCAACATATCGTCTTTGACCTTCTGCATAGACAGTATCAAATGCTAATGATGATTTTCCCGATCCAGATAGACCTGTTATTACAACAAATTTGTCTTTAGGAATCTCTAGTGAAATATTCTTTAAATTGTGCTCTTTTGCGCCCTTAATAAGTATCTTTTTAAGCATAATTTTAGTTGCTTTAGATTAATAAAATTAATATTCAAGCCTATTAATGTTATAAATAACATTTCAAATATATAAATATTATGGCAGGAAGCTTAAATAAAGTACTTTTAATCGGTCGATTAGGCGCAGATCCAGAAGTTAAACAAATGGTTAACGGTAAAAGTGTAGCAAGATTGAGCCTAGCTACTAGTCAATCCTGGAAAGATAAAAATACCGGTGAAAAAAAGGAAAAAACTGAATGGCATAGAGTAGTTGTTTTCAATGAAGGACTAGTAAATGTAGTTCAACAATATTTAAAAAAAGGAGCACAAGTATACGTTGAAGGACAACTGACTACTAGAAAATGGAAAGATGAACAATCAGGTCAGGATAAATATTCTACTGAAATTTTAATTCAAGGATACAATTCATCATTAACAATGTTAGGTGGAGGAAATCAAAATTCAATTCCATCACAAGATAACAAACAAAGTTTTGATGATAGTTCTATGGCTCAAAACGAGCTAGATGATGATATTCCTTTCTAAATAAATGCAAAAAAACGAAGTAACTAAAGATTTAAATATCAAACCAATCTCAATGTATGATGAAATGAGCTCATCATATTTATCTTACGCAATGAGCGTAATAATTAGTAGGGCACTACCCGACATAAGAGATGGACTCAAACCTGTTCACAGAAGAATTTTATATGCAATGCACAAAGGTGGTTTTGATTGGTCAAAACAATTTAGAAAATCTGCAAGAATTGTTGGAGACGTAATTGGTAAATATCATCCGCATGGTGATCAAGCTGTATATGATGCATTGGTTAGAATGGTCCAAGATTTTTCAATGAGTGTTCCTTTAATTGATGGTCAGGGCAATTTTGGTTCAATCGATGGTGATCCACCTGCAGCAATGAGGTATACAGAAACAAAACTTGCAAAAATATCTCAATTTTTGATTGATGATATAGAAAAAAATACTGTCTCATTTAAAAGTAACTACGACGAAACCGAGCAAGAACCTACAGTGCTGCCAGCTCAATATCCTAATCTTTTGGTAAATGGAGCTGGAGGTATCGCTGTTGGTATGGCAACTAGTATACCACCACATAATCTTGGTGAAATAATTGATGGAACTTTAGCTCTTATTAAAAATAAAGATATTAAAGTTAAAGAGTTAATGAAGCATATACCTGGCCCTGATTTTCCAACTGGTGGTGTTATTATCGGTAAAGATATTATTCGAGAAGGATACAAAACAGGCAGAGGCTCTTTTAAAATTAGGGGTGAAATAAATGTAGAAAATCTTAAAAATGGTAAAGATAGATTAGTAATTACTTCAATACCCTATCAAGTAAACAAATCCAACTTAAATGAAAAAATTGCAGAATTAGTTAGAGATAAAAAGATTGAGGGTATAAGTGACATAAGAGATGAATCTAACAGAGAAGGTATAAGAGTTGCTATAGATTTAAGAAGAAGTGTTGAACCGGAGACAATCAAAAGACAACTTTACAAATATACATCTATTGAAACTTCATTTGGTTTTAATTCATTAGCCATTGTTGATAACAAACCTAAAACATGTTCATTAAAAGATTTTTTAGAGAACTTTTTAAAATTTAGAGAAGATGTAGTCATTAAAAAAACAAAATATGATTTAAAAAAAGCTGAAGATCGTGTTCATATTTTACTTGGTTTATCCGTTAGTGTAGAAAACATTGATAAAGTAATAAAAATTATTAGATCTTCAAAGAATCCAGAAGAGGCAAAAAATACTCTAATAAAAACTAAATGGAAAATAATAAAATCTGCAAAATTAATTAAATTAGTTGATAGTAAAAATTATAAAGGATCATATAACTTATCTGAAACTCAGGTTACATCAATATTAGAACTTAGATTACAAAAATTAACAGCTCTTGGAATTAACGAAATTGAAGAAGAAATAAAAAAATTATCTGAATTGATTACAAAGTATAAAAAAATAATAAATTCTAAAAGTGAACTATTAAAAGTAATTAGTAATGAGTTATCTCAAATTAAAGAGAAATTTTCATCTCCGAGAAGAACACAGATTATAGATGCTGTTTTAAACTATAATATTGAAGAAACTATTCAAAAAGAATCTGTAATAATTACAATTACTTTACAAGGATACATTAAAAGAGGTGCCTTAAGTAATGTTAAACAACAAAAAAGAGGTGGTAAGGGTAAAACAGGGATTAAGACAAGAGATGAAGATTCTGTAGTACAAACATTATCAGTAAATACTCACACATCTGTTCTATTTTTCTCCACAGAAGGATTAGCATACAAAGTTAAAGCTTGGAAAATTCCGGAAGGATCGGCTGCATCAAAAGGTAAGTCTTTATTTAATATTCTTCCTCTAAAAAATCATCAATCAATTAGTTCAATTATGCCATTTCCAGATAGTGATGTTGATACAAAAGACATGCATATCATTTTTGCAACAAGTGAAGGAAAAATTAGAAAGAATAATCTTGAAGATTTTACCTCAATCAATGCTTCAGGTAAAATTGCAATGAAACTTGACGGTAATGATAAAATTATTGGTGTTAAAATTTGTAGAGATGATCAGGATATAATTTTAAGTACTAAATTAGGAAAATGTATAAGGTTTGAGTCTAAAAAACTCAGAGTTTTCAAAGGCAGATCATCAAAAGGTATAAGAGGTATCAATTTAGCAGAAAATGATACTATTGTATCTCTGTCTATTATTGATCATGACACAAATAAGAAAGCAAAAAATAAAGACCAAAAATCAGAAATTAAAGCTAAAGAAAAATTCATATTATCAATCACAGAAAATGGTTACGGTAAGAGAACATCTCATTATGATTATAGAGTTACAAATAGAGGAGGAAAGGGAATTATTGGTATTGTCAATTCACGAAGAAACGGGAATGTTTCTTCATCCTTTCCTGTTTTTGAAGGAGATCAAATATTAATTTCAACAAATAAAGGTAGAGTAATAAGAACAGCTGTTAAAGAAATAAGAATAGCTGGTCGTAATACACAAGGTGTTAGAATAATTAAACTGACTGGTGATGAAAAAGTAGTTTCTGCTATTAAATTAGATGATAATCTTATTTAATGAAAAATATAGCTATCTATCCAGGAACTTTTGATCCAATTACTTTTGGCCATATAGATGTCATTAAAAAATCACTTAAGATAGTAGATAAGGTAATTGTAGGTATTTCAGATGGAAATCAGAAAAATTTCCTATTTTCATTAGATGAAAGAATAGAAATTGTTAAAAGAGCTCTTTATAAAGATCTCAAATTTAAAAAGAATAAGGTTGATGTTATAAAATTTAATACTTTGACAACAGACCTTTGTAAAAAATATAAATCAAATATAATCTTAAGAGGCTTAAGAGCAGTTTCTGATTTTGAGTACGAATTCCAACTTGCTGGAATGAATAGAAAACTTAATAATCAAGTTGAGACAATTTTTTTAATGTCAGATGTTGAAAATCAAATAATATCATCTAGGTTTGTTAAAGAAATCGCTCAACATAATGGTGATTTGAAAAAATTTACGACCAAAAGTACAATTAAATCATTGAAAGAGGTTTATGAATAAATTTTTAAATATTTTAATTATTTTTTTTATTTTTTTATCAACAAATTTAATAGCAAAGGAGAATATAATGATTTTAAAATTAAAAGATGGTGATGTAAAAATTGAAATGTATCCTGATGTTGCACCAAATCATGTTAAAAGAATTCAAGAATTAGCTGATTCAGGACAATATGATAATGTTGTTTTTCATAGAGTAATTGATGGGTTTATGGCACAAACAGGTGATGTGAAATTTGGAAATTCATCTTCAAAAGATTTCGATTTAAGAAGAGCGGGTATAGGTGGATCTGATTTACCAGATTTAAATCAAGAATTTAATGACCTTCCTCATGATAGAGGAACCGTTTCTATGGCAAGATCGTCAGATCCTAATAGTGCTAATAGTCAATTTTTCATATGTTTTAAACCAGCACCTTTCCTAGATAGACAATATACTGTGTTTGGAAAAGTAATAGAAGGAATGGAATTTGTTGATATGATTACAAAAGGTGACGGTGATAACGGAGCAGTTTCAAATCCAGATAAAATTATTAGTTTTAAATCTCAATAATTAAATAATGAATGTCATTAAAAGATTTCAATTTTAATGTTCATCATACTCAAAATTATGCAAGAGTAGGAGTTATAGAAACTCATAGAGGCAATATTAATACTCCTGCATTTATGCCAGTTGGTACTCAAGCAACCGTTAAAGGTGTTTTTTTAGAAGATATAAAAAAAACAGGTAGTGAGATAATTTTATCAAATACATATCATTTAATGATAAGACCTGGTGTTGAAAGAATTGAAAGTGTTGGAGGACTTCATGAATTCATGAATTGTGATTTACCAATTTTAACGGACTCAGGTGGTTTTCAAGTTATGTCTCTGTCAAAATTAAATAAAATCGATAGAGATAAAGGTGCAATTTTTCAATCACATATAGATGGTAAAACTTTTATTTTAAGCCCTGAAGAAAGTATAAGAATTCAAAAAGGTTTGAACTCAGACATAGTAATGGTTATGGATGAATGCCCTAAAAATACTAAAGATTATGATAAAATTAAAAAATCAATGGAATTATCATCAGAGTGGGCAAAAAGATCAAAAGATGCATTTGGAATAAATGACCACAAAGGTTTATTTGGAATTGTACAAGGTGGATTATTTAATGATCTAAGAATCAAATCTTTAAACAATCTTATCGATATTGGATTTAATGGATATGCTCTAGGAGGATTGGCAGTAGGGGAAACGCAAGATGAAATGTTTGATGTTCTTGATGGAATAAAAGATCATATGCCTAAAGAAAAACCAAGATATTTAATGGGTGTTGGTACTCCATCTGATATACTCGGTGCAGTTAAGAGAGGTGTTGATATGTTTGATTGTGTAATGCCAACGAGATCAGGGAGAACTGGTTTAGCTTTTACATGGGATGGACAAATTCAAATTAGAAATTCTAAATATAAAAATGATAATACTCCTCTGGACAAAAGTGTCACAAAGTTCAATTTAAATAAATATTCTAAGAATTATTTAAATCATTTATTTAACACTAATGAAATGTTGGCCTCAATGATTCTGACCTTAAATAACATCAACTTTTATCAAGATTTAATGAGAAACATCAGAGACAATATAAAAAATGGTACTTTTGATGAATTTCACGATAAGTACATCAATAAATTGTAAATTTTTAACATTGATTAATAAAAAAAAATCAATATAAAAACGCTTCTTGGGGGCCCTTAGCTCAGTTGGTAGAGCAATTCCCTTTTAAGGAATGGGTCGATGGTTCGAGTCCATCAGGGCTCACCACTTAAGCAATAGGCGGATATTTAATAATAATTTCGTTTATCCAGTTCGTAATATTATTAATTCTATTTGTTGAAGATGGGTGAGTAGACATAAATTCTGGTGGTTCTTTCCCTTTTTTAGCTTCTTTCATTCTTTCCCAAACTTTGATTGTTTCCCTAATGTCATAACCAGATAGTGATGCAAATATCAAACCAAGATAATCAGCTTCACTCTCTTGTTTTCTATTGAAAGGATTCATAATTCCTATCTGTGATAATAAACCGACAGCATTCATCCCTGTGGTTCTATTTATCTGAGATACTTTACCTTTAGTGGCTATATCTAAAATTGCTGTACCAGTATTTAACAAAACACCTCTACTTGCTCTTTCTACTGAATGTTTTGCAACAGCATGCGCTATTTCATGACCCATTACAGCCGCCAATCCATCTTCATTTTTAGTTATATCTAATAGACCAGTATAAACAGCTATTTTACCTCCAGGCATACACCAAGCATTTTTAACTTTTTTTTTATCAATAAGTATATATTCCCAATCAAAATTTATAGTTGGGTCAGGTATATTATTGCGATCAAAGTATTCTGATATTGAATATTCAATTTTGGATCCAATTTCTTTTATTTGATTTAATGTTTTAGTATCATCACTTAAAGTTTCTTTCTCTTTTACCTTTTCATATAATTGAGCAGCTTTCGCATTGAGGTTAGATTCGGGAATTAATTTTAGTTGTTTTCGATCTGTTATCGGTGCACTACTACATGCAGATAGGCCAAAAGATAAGCAACTACAACCAAATAAATGTATGAAATTTCTTCTATTCACTTTTTTTACTTAATATATTACACCTTTTTTATAATAATTTATATGATACTTAATAACAAAATTTTAATAGTACTATTTGTACTGGCAGTCGTATTTGTTTTATATGCAAGTTACAGTTAATTTATGGCAAAATTAAAGAGAAGAGGCATTTCAATACTTGGAAGACTTAGAAACTATTTTATAGCAGGAATAGTTGTTCTTGTTCCAATAGGTATCACATTATATTTAACTAGATTTTTTATATCTATATCATCAAAATTAATACCAAACGAATTAAATCCAAATAGTTATTTGCCTTTTGCAATACCAGGTTTGGAAATATTATTAGCTATAATTTTTATTACAATAATTGGAAGTTTATCTCTTTCATTTATTGGAAAAAAAATACTTAAAATATTTAATGATATATTAAAAAGAATACCAATTCTTAGAACAATTTATTCAGCAATTGGCCAAATGACTGAAACATTAGCACCAAAAAAAGGATCAAAGAAAAGTGTAGTCTTAGTTGAGTATCCGAGAAAAGGTAGTTGGGCAGTAGGGTTTGCGACCAGAGAAAACGATGGTGAAATATCAAAAAAAACAAATACTAATCTTATTAATGTATTTGTTCCAACAACCCCAAATCCTACAAGTGGATTTTTATTAATGTTTCCCAAAGATGAAGTTATTTATTTAGATATGACTTTTGAAGAAGCGTCTAAATTTATTGTTTCAGCCGGTACTTCAGATCCAAAAAAAATTTAAGAAATTTCGTTAATTATTGAGGCTCGATCGTATAATTTTAATAATTTATTATATTTACTGAAATTATCACCTTTCATCTCTAATTTTTTTACTTCTGCCTCAGCAAGTAAGAATAAATCTTCATTTAATATGGGATCAGCTAATCTAAAATTTTTAATTCCACTTTGCTTAAATCCTAACAAATCTCCATATCCACGTAATTTCATATCTTCCTCAGAAATTACAAAACCGTCATCTGAACTTTTTAGAATGTTAATTCTTTTTTTTGCATTTTCACTTAGTGAGGATTTAAACATCAATATACAGTAAGATTGTTTACTACCACGTCCGACACGACCTCGTAACTGATGTAATTGGGATAAACCATACTTATCAGCATTTTCAATAACAATTACGTTAGCATTAGGAAAATCAATTCCAACCTCAATAACAGTGGTTGAAACCAATATATCCAACTTTCTATCTAAGAAATTATTTAATATTTTGTTCCTTTCATCCTTATCAAGTGAACCATGAATTAATCCAATTCTATTCTTAAAATATTTTTCTAAATACTTAAATTTATTTACAACAGATTGTTGTTCAACTTTTTTCGACTCTTCTATCAAAGGACAAACCCAGAAAATTTGATTTTTATTAGAAATTTCTTTTTTAACAAATCTAATTATTTCAGATATTTTATCTTCTAACTTACTGTAAGTGACTATTTTTTTTCTATTTTTTGGTTTTTCTTTAATTAAGGTTAAATCCATATCACCATAAACCGTCATCATCATTGTTCTTGGTATTGGAGTTGCAGACATGACTAGAACATCACAGTTATTTCCACCTTTTTCAGATAACTCTTTACGTTGA
Source organism: uncultured Pelagibacteraceae bacterium (assembly GCA_902616245.1). Lineage (GTDB taxonomy): Bacteria > Pseudomonadota > Alphaproteobacteria > Pelagibacterales > Pelagibacteraceae > Pelagibacter. The sequence goes on along the minus strand of CACMSB010000004.1, from coordinate 92,939 downwards.
CGAACACCAAACTTATGTTGTTCATCAATAATTATTAAACCAAGTTTATTATATTCAACTTTTTTTTGGAATAACGCATGTGTTCCTATCAGAAAGTCTATTTTGCCAAGTTTAAGATTTTCTAAAATTTTCTTTCTATCAGCATATTTTGATTTACCTGTTAACATTTCAATTTTTAAATTTTTCGGTAGATATTTTTTAGCAAAAGAAAAATGTTGCTTTGCTAGAATTTCAGTAGGCACCATAAAGCTTGTTTGATATCCAGCATTGATACAATTTACCGCTGCTATCATTGATACAATTGTTTTACCAGATCCAACATCTCCTTGTAAAAGTCTAAACATTCTACTTTTTGATTTAAGATCTTCGTTTATAATTTTTATTGCTGCTTCTTGATCATTTGTTAATTTAAAATTTAAATCTTTTATCAATTTTTCTTTACAATCTTTAAAAATTTTTTGTGATTTCTTTATTTTTTTTATTTTAGTTCTTATCTTTGAAGATAATAAAAAATGAGCAAACAATTCGTCAAAAACTAAACGTTTATAATACTTAGATTTTAAAATTTCTTTAGTATCAAGACTGTGGATTTTTAAGATGGCGTCTTTCCACTTAATATTATTAAATTTTTTCTTTATATCGTCATTTAGCCACTCATCTAAATCTGGTAATTCCTTTAAAACTTCATTAATTATAATATTGTATTTATTGATTGTAAGACCATCTGTAAGACTATATTTATTTTGAGTCTCTAAGATATTTTCATTACTTTCTTTAACCTGAGTAGGATTAGTGATTTGATATTTATTTCTAAAAAAATTAATTTTTCCACTTATTATTATTTCAGTATTTAATGGTAAGATTTTTTTTATATATCCTTCATATGAATTAAAAAAAACACAATCTATTTTTATATCTTTACTTTGACACACAACTCTATTGGGCAATTTTCTTATTCTAGGAAAATTATATTTTAGAGGAATTAATTTAATCGTTTGTAACTTACCTATTTGTATATCACTAACATTTGTTACTTTTGAATTTTCAATTTTACTTGTGGGTAAATGCCACAATAAATCAAAAATTGTATTTATATTTTTTCTTTTAAATAATTGGCTTGTTTTTTTCCCTATACCTTTAATATTCTGAATATTTGACAATAAATATTCGTGATCATTCATGATTTATATATATAAAGATTTAATTAATGGATTCAAATAAACAAAATTTAATTAATAAAATTTTATACAGAGCTCAATATCGTGGAACTAAAGAAATGGATATCTTTGTTTCTAAATTTGTTAATTCGATTATTGATAAACTCGATCATAAAGAATTAGTTTCCTTAGATAGGTTAATTAATTTTGATGACGAAACTTTAGTCAACTTAAGTTTAGGTAAAAATTCAAAAGATTTTGAAGATAAAATCATCTTAGAAAAACTTATAGAATTTAAAAATAAATATTAGTGGCGGAGAGACTGGGATTCGAACCCAGGAAAGAGTTGCCCCTTTGCCGGTTTTCAAGACCGGTGCTTTCAACCGCTCAGCCATCTCTCCTAATTTGTAATAATTAAAATTCTATATTTCATAAACAAAATAGTTTAATTGATCAATATAATGTTAAGCAAAAATCAATTTAATAAAGGTATAATTTTAACGGCATTTGGTTCTTTCTGGTGGGGTTTTATTGGAGTTATATATTTTAAATATATTGCTTTTGCTGGCCACATTGAAGTTGTCCTACATCGAAGTGCGTGGACAACTGTTATGCTAATTTTAACAACAATCATTTTATCAAAGTGGAAAAAATTTAGCTTGGTTTTTAAAGATAAAAAAAAAATTATGATGCTTTTTTTATCTGGATTATTAATTTTTACAAATTGGGCTGTTTGGATTTATGCAATAGGGAATGATCAAGTTATAGATGCTAGTTTTGGATATTTTATAATGCCTATAATAAGTGTTTTTTTAGGTTATTTTTTTTTAAAAGAGGAATTAAGTTTCAAAACTAAAATTTCACTTTTAATCGTAACCATATCAATTTTGTATTTAGTAATTTCTAGTTTCCAATCAATACCATGGGTTGGATTAATAGTAGCTTTGAGTTGGAGTTTTTATAATTTAGTAAGAAAAAAAATTGATGTAGACACAGATATTGGTTTATTAGTTGAAAGTTTATTTATTTTTCCAGCGGTAATATTTGCTTTTTATTTAATTGTACAAAATGATTTAAATGATTTTGATATATCAAATGTTAAATTAATGTTCATATTCATGCTGGCAGGCCCTATGACCGTGATTCCTTTATATTTATATGTTAGAGGTGTTGAATTATGTGGTTTAGGTCCAACGGGTATGGTTTTTTATATAACTCCAACTTTGCAATTCTTGTTGGGTTATTTCTTATATAATGAGGAATTAGATATACATAAATTAATCAGCTTTATTTTGATATGGATTGCTGTATCGATATACCTAAAAGATTTGTATGAAAAAAATTAAATTATTAATTATATCGCTATTTATTATCTTTAGCTCTTCAACTCTAATTGCTGATGACTTCAATGATTGGAAAATTAAATTTAAAAAAAGAGCAATTAATGAAGGTATTAGTAAATCTACAGTTAATAATTTAATAGATAACTCCAAGTTCTTACCCGATGTAATAAAGTATGACAGATACCAACCTGAATTCTATGAAGACACAAAGACATATATTTCAAAAAGAACCTCTTCAAAAAAAGTAAAACTAGGAAAAATTATATTAAATAAAGAAAACAATATTATTAATAAAGTATCTTCAGAATACAAAGTAGATAAAAATTTGCTATTGGCACTTATGGGTATTGAAACTAATTTTGGAAACTACTTAGGTAAAATGGATATCGTTTCTTCACTTGCAACATTAAGCTACGATCAAAGAAGAAGTGAATTTTTTACTAAAGAATTAATCACCCTTTTAAAATTAGTAGATGCAAAAATTATAGATCCGAGTACATTATTTGGATCTTGGGCAGGTGCATTTGGAAATTTTCAATTTATGCCATCCACAATTAAAAATCATGCAATTGACTATAATAAAGATGGATCAATTGATCTAAAAAATATTGAGGACTCTTTTGCATCGGCAGCAAACTATTTAAGTAATCTTGGATGGAATGATAATACTCCGTGTTTTTATAGAATTAATCTAAATGAAAATATTCCTGATAAATATTTAAATACATCAGCAAAAAAAATTAAACATGAAAGAAAAGTAAAATATTTAAAAAATTATATAAAAAATTCGTCTTTTTTGGACAAATATGACAATTTGACAGCAGCAATTGTTACTCCTGATGCTGAAATAGTAGAAAATGCAAATAAACTTAAACCAGCATATATTATTTTTAATAATTATAAGCTAATCTTAAAGTGGAACAGGTCATTAAGATTTAGTTTGGCTGTATGCACATTAAAAAATAGTTTTGAAAATGAAACTTAAGATAATAATTTTTTTAGCAATAATTTTAACATCATGTGAAACTACTAATAAAAAAGTAATCACCAATAAAGATTTCAAAAATTATTCAAATGATGGTTTTGCTCTAATATTTAATAATGATATTTTCAAAAAACGAATAGTTTCAAAAAAAATTGATCAAAGATCATTAGTTATTTTCAATAATAAACTAAAAAAAGATACAGATATAAAAATAACAAATTTGTTAAATGAAAAATACTTGATTGCTAAAGTAGGAAAAAGTTCAAAATATCCAATATTTTATAATTCAGTAATTTCTGAAAGAATTGCAACTGAACTTGATATAGATCCTGATCAACCCTATGTACGTGTAGAAACAATAAATTCTAGTAATACTTTTGTTGCAAATAAAGCTAAAACGTTTGATGAGGAAAAAAAAGTAGCAAATAAAGCTCCAGTAGACAGCATTTCGATCCAAAATATATCAATTGAAAAAGATAATAATTCAAAAGTTGAGAAGGTGAAAAATACAAAATTTGAATTTATAATTAAATTTGCCGATTTATTTTTTGAAGAATCTGCAATTACATTGAAAAAAAGACTTGAGGATGAATACAATTTAAAAGACATAAATATCAAAAAAATGTCTAAAAATTTATATAGGGTTTACAAGGGTCCTTTTTATAATTTAGGATCAATTAAAAATGTATATAATGAGATTGCTGATATAAATTTTGAAAATATTGAATTAATAAAATTATGAAAATAAAAGTACTATTAAGTTTTGTCCTTTCATTTTTAGTTATAACTAATATTTCTTATGCAAAATTTAACATAAATGCACGAACTGCAATTTTACAAGATTATTTATCTGGTGAAATTTTATATGAAAAAAATCCTGATGAAAGAATATTTCCTGCTTCTATGACAAAAATAATGACTTCAATCGTTGCTTTTGATTTATTGAAAAGTGGTGAAATCACACTAGATGAAAAATTTATTGTTTCTGAAAATGCTTGGAGATTATCCTCATCTGGTTATTCATCAATGTTTATAATGGTTGGAGATGAAGTTTCGGTAGAAGATTTATTATTAGGTATAATTGTTGCTTCAGGTAATGATGCTTGTGTAGCTTTGGCTGAAGGTATTGCAGGAACGGAAGACGAGTTTGCTTTGCTAATGACTGAGAAAGCTCAAGAAATTGGGATGGAAAATACTAATTTTTCAAATTCGTCAGGGATTAATGATGATAACAATTATTCAACCGTTAGAGATATTTTAATTATGTCGAATTATTTAATCAAAGAACATCCTAAATATTATGAGTATTTTAAAATTAAAGAATTTACTTGGAGTAGGACTGGAGGGGATCCAATTACACAAGGAAATAGAAATCCATTATTATATAAAAATATGGGTGTAGATGGAATTAAAACAGGCTACCTTGGTTCAGAAAAATATTCACTTGCATCTTCCATATTAAGAAAAGAGAGAAGATTAATTGCTGTTGCAAGTGGTTTTGAAACTAAAAATTCTAGATCAAAGCAATCACAAAAATTGTTAACATGGGGAATTACAAATTTCGATACGATAAAAATAAGTAATGATAACGAATATCTTTATGAACTAGATGTTTGGCAGGGAAATAAGAAAAAAGTAAAAGTTAATACTAAAGACATAATATATAAGACCATTCCAAAAGCTAAAAAAAAATATATGAAAGTGAAGATTGTTTATGACGGTCCTATACAAGCACCTATTAAAAAGGGAGAAAAATTAGCAGAAATAAAAGTATTATATAAAGATGAAGTTATATCTAACCATGACTTATTTTCTACAGAAAATATCAAACAACAAAATGCAATATCAAGATTGATAACTTCTATCAATTTTTTGATATGGGGCGATGTCTAAATATCCAATTATTATATTTGAAGGCATTGAGGCCTCAGGAAAAACTACAAATTTTAAAATTGCTGCAAATTATTTAAAAAAGCGAAGAAAAAATTTTATAAAATTAAGAGAGCCTGGTGGTTCAATTTTTTCAGAAAAAATAAGAAAATTGATTTTAAATAAGAAACTAAATTTAAATAATAAAACCGATCTATTACTATTTTATGCTGGAAGATCAGAAAATTTTGAGAAAATTATTAAAAAAAATTATAAAAAAAAAATAATATTAATTGATCGTTTTACAGATTCTACTATTGCGTATCAACATTATGGAATGAAAATTGACTTAAAAGTAATCAAAATGTTGAATAAGTTTATAATTGGAAATTTTAATCCTGATATAGTTTTTTTAAGTACTGTAAATTCAACAAATTTACAAAAAAGGCTTAGAAATAGATCTAACTTAAATAGATATGATAAATTTAAACTAAAATTTTATAACAAAGTTCAGAACGGGTATGAAAAAATATCAAGCAATAAGAGCAAATATATTAAAATTAATTCAAACACTAATACAATTAACGAAGTAAAAAAAATCATAATAAATAAACTTGAGAAATTGATATAAATGTCTGAATTTAAATTAATAGGACACGAAACATATTTAGAAAAATTTGTAACACTTTACGAAAATAATGAACTTCCAAATAAAATTTTATTATCCGGTAAAAAAGGTATCGGAAAATCATTACTTACAGAAAAATTTTTATATAAAATTTTTAATTCTAATAACGATAATGAGCTAATAAAAAACAAATCCCATCCTAATGTTTTAAATATAAAAAAAAATAATGATAAAAAAAATATAGAAATTGATCAAATTAGAGAAATCATAAAGTTTACAAATCAATCTTCCTTTAATAATAAATCAAGATTTATAATCCTCGACGATGTTGAATTTTTAAATATCAATTCATCAAATGCTTTATTAAAAAATTTAGAAGAACCAAATGAAAATGTTTTTTTTATTTTAATTTTTAATTCAGAGAGGTTTTTAATAGATACAATAAAATCCCGATGTATAGAATTTAAATTGAGTCTATCTAATGAAAATACCAGATTGATTGTCAATAATTACTTTAATGAAAATATTTATGAACAAATAAATTCAAATTTGATAAATTATTACTCAACACCTTTTTTTTTAATATCCTTAATAAACTATATGAATGAATTTGAATTATCAGTATCCGAAACCACTGTTGATGATTTATTAGTTAATTTAATTAATAATAAGCACTATATTAAACAAGATTTTATAAAAGATAATTTAAATATGATTATTGAATTATTTTTTTATAAACATATAAACATAACAAAAAAATTTTCATTTAAAGTTAAGGAATATTATTATTCAAAATTATCTAATGTAAAAAAATTTAATCTTGATTATGAAACTTTTTTTTTAGAATTTAAGGATAAATTATTAAGTGAATAAAAATTATTATATAACAACACCAATTTACTATCCTTCTGCTAAACCTCATATGGGACATGCATATTCAAGTATAATTGCTGATTTTTTTGCACGTTTCAAAAAAATTGATGGTTTTAATGTCTATTTTTTAACAGGAACAGACGAGCATGGTTTAAAAATACAAAGATCCGCTGAAAAGTTAAATAAGGATCCAAAATCTTTTTGTGATGAAATAAGTAAAACATTCGAGGATTTAACTAAAACATTAAACTTATCAAATACTGATTTTATAAGAACTACAGAGGAAAGACATAAAATATCTGTACAAAATTTATGGAATATACTTGAAAAAAATAACCAAATTTTTTTGTCTAAATATTCAGGTTGGTATTCTGTATCAGATGAGGCTTTTTATAATGAAGATGAAGTTGAGGAAAAAGACGGTTTAAAAATTTCTAAATCTTCAGGATCTACTGTTGAGTGGGTTGAAGAAGAATCTTTTTTTTTTAAACTTTCAGAATGGGAAAAACCGTTATTAGAATTTTATGAAAAAAATAAAAATTTTATTTTACCTGAAAGTAGAAGAAATGAGGTAATAAGCTTTGTCAAAAGTGGCTTAAAAGATTTATCTGTCAGTAGAAAAACATTTTCTTGGGGTGTAAAAGTACCGAGTGATGAAAATCATGTAGTTTATGTATGGTTAGATGCATTAACAAATTATTTAAGTTCTTTAAAATATCCAGATGAAAATAATGAATTATATAAAAATTTTTGGCCTGCAGATTTACATATTATTGGTAAAGACATATTAAGGTTTCATGCTATTTATTGGCCAGCATTCTTGTTAGCTGCAAAAATAGAACCTCCCAAAAAGGTTTATGGACATGGATGGATACTTTCTGGTGATGAAAAAATGTCAAAATCAAAAGGAAATATTTTAGATCCATTAGAAATCATAAATGCTTATGGTCTAGATCCATTAAGATATTATCTACTAAAAGAAGTCTCTTTTGGTAATGATGGAAATATTTCTGAGGAAAAATTAGAAAATTGTATTAATAGCGATTTGGCAAATAATTTTGGAAATCTCTGTCAAAGAGTACTTTCTTTTGCAGAAAAAAATTGTTCTTCTTTAATACCTGATCATAAATTTAATGATGAAGATTTAGAAATTTTAAAACCAATAAATAATCTAGATAAAATAAGATCATTTATAAATAATCAAGACATAAACCAGTATATGAATTTTATTGTAGATAGATTGTTTGCCGCAAATAAATATTTTAATGATCAGGAACCTTGGAAGAAGAAAGATGATAGATTAAGGTTGAATACGATTGTTTATACTGCATTAGAATTAATTAGAAAAATTACTATTTTGCTTTATCCAGTAATGCCAGAAACATCAGTAAAAGTGCTAAATGTTTTTAACGAAACAGAAAATTCTATTGATTTTACATCAATTGATAATAATGAAATTTTAAAGAAAGATTTAAAAATTAATAAATTAGATATTTTGTTTAAAAAAATTGAAAAATGATAGACTCTCATTGTCATCTTGATCACGAACCTCTTTATTCAAACATTAGTGATGTTATCAAACGTTCCAAAGAAAATGGATTAAAGAAAATTTTAACTATTTCAACCAATTCAAAAAGCTTTGAAAATATTAAAGAGATTATAAATCTTGATGAGATGATCTATGGGAGTATTGGGATTCATCCTCATGAGTCTAGCAATGATAATATGGATAAAAAATTCATTGTTGAAAATGCTAATAAATTTGAAAAAATAATCGGGGTAGGAGAGACAGGATTAGATTTCTATTATGAAAATAGTCATAAAGATGATCAAATTAAAAGTTTTGAGACACATATAGAAGCCTCTATTGAACTTAAATATCCTCTGATAGTTCATTCTAGAAGTGCCGAAAGAGAAACATTTGATGTTTTAAATAAATATAAAAATAGCGATATTAAAATACTCATGCACTGTTTTACAGGTTCAAAAGAGTTTGCTAAAAAAATGATGACTTTAAATGCGTATTTTTCTGCTAGTGGTATAATAACTTTTAAAAATAGTAATGATCTTCAAGAAACTTTTAAAATGATTGAAAATGATAAAATTTTAATTGAAACAGACAGTCCTTTCTTAGCACCTATACCAATGAGAGGTAAAAAAAATGAACCTTCTTTTATTAAATATACATTGGAAAAACTTTCAGAATTAAAATCAAAAAACTTTGATGAATTAGAAACTATTACAAATGACAATTTTGAAAGATTATTTTTTCAATAATGGGTATTAAATTTATAATATTAGGTTGCGGAAGTTCAATGGGTGTACCAAGACCTGATGGATTTTTTGGAAATTGTGATCCCAAAAATAAGAAAAACTATAGAACAAGATGTTCTGCACTTATTAAAACAACTGATGAAAATATTTTAATTGATACATCTCCTGACTTAAGACAACAGTTACTGCGTCATAAAATTAAGAAAATTGATAAAGTATTCTACTCACATATGCATGCTGATCAAACCCACGGAATAAATGATTTGAGATCTTTTTTTATTAATAGTAGAAAACAAGTTAATGTTTATGCTGATAATGAAACATCTAATCTTTTAAAACAAAGTTTTTCATATTGTTTTAAAAGTTTCTCTAGAGAATACCCTGCAACTTTAAAATTAAATAAATTAAAAAAAAATTCGTTTATTAAACATAAAAATAAAAATTTAAAATTTAAATCGATTGTTGTTCAGCATGGTTCAGTCAAATCTAATTGTTTTATAATTGACAAAAAACTTGCATACATTACTGATGTAAGTGATATTTACAAAAAAGATTATTTTTATTTTAAAAATCTTAAGTATTTGATAATTGATTGTCTTTGGTACAATTTTCATCCATCACACTTCAATTTAGAAAAATCTTTATACTTCATCAAAAAATTTAAACCAAAAAATGCTATTCTTTCAAATCTATCACCAGTCTTAGATTATAACCAGTTAAAGAAAGTTGTACCAAAAAATGTCATACCAGCACATGATGGTTTAACTGTTGAACTATAGTATTTCTTCAATTTTATTTATAATTTTATTTGATGTGGGTTTTGTAAAAGAGGCATAAGTTTCTTCTACATTTCCCAGTTTATTGATTAATATTTTATGAAAATTCCACTTTGGAATTGCAGATTTACCAAAATTATTTTCTGCCCACTTAAAAATCTCATGAGCATTCGTTCCTTTTACCTCTGTAATAGTTGTTAATGGAAAATTTATTTCAAAATTAACTTCACAAAATTCTTTTACTTCACTATTGGTTTTTTTTTCTTGATTAAAAGAGTCTGAGGGCACTCCAAGTACAATAAGACCCTTAGATTTATATTTATCCCATAATTCTTGGAGATCCTCATATTGTTTTGTGAAACCACAATAGCTGGCGGTGTTAACTAAAAGTATAACTTTATCTCGATAATCTTTTAATTTGATGATTTCTCCATTAATACTCTCTATTTCTAGATCATAAATACTTTCCTGATTATTGCTCATTGCTGAATTTTTAAAAAAAAACATTATTATTGTTAAACTTATTATTAATTTTTTCATAAACTACTTACTTATTTGGTGTAAGTAGTATTAAGAAGTACCCAAATAAAGTGGATAATAATGACCCAGTTAAAACTCCTATTTTAACTCCATCCATGTATTGCATATTTTCAACAAAAGCTAAATTCCCCACAAATAAGCTCATTGTAAATCCAATACCTGTTAAAACACCAACACCGTAAAAATTATACCAGTTAGAATTATTAGGCATTTGGGCTATTTTCATTTTTATTGAAACATAAGAAAACATAAATACACCTAATTGTTTTCCAACAAACAATCCTAACAATATTCCCAATGGAACTTTATCAAGTAATGATGCAAAAGATAAACCTTCTAATGAAACACCAGCATTTGCAAAAGCAAATAATGGCATAATACCAAATGCAACATATGGGCTGATCGCGTGTTCAATTTTTATTAGCAGTGAAAAGTCTTTATCTTTTTTTCTATGAGGTATAGTCATTGCTAGTAAAACACCAGCAATTGTTGCATGAATTCCAGAATTGTGAGTGAAGTCCCAAAGAAATATTCCAACAATTAAATAAGGTAAAAATTTCTTTATATTGAATTTATTTATTATTAGAAGAATAATAAACGCTAAAAGCATTAAGCTTAAATATTTAATACTCAGATCACCTGAATAAAATAATGCAATAATTACTATGGCTCCTAGGTCATCTATAATAGCTAAAGCAGTTAAAAAAACTTTTAATGATAATGGAACTCTTTTACCCAATAATGAAAGCACTCCTAAAGAAAAAGCGATATCAGTTGCGGATGGAATAGCCCAACCATTCATTGTTTCACTATCCCCAAAATTTATAAAAACATAAAATAATGCAGGTACCAACATTCCTCCTACTGCAGCTATAATTGGAAGAAGTGCTTGTTTTATATTTGAAAGTTCCCCTTGTAAGAATTCTCTTTTAATTTCCAAAGTTACAAAGAAAAAGAAAATTGCCATTAAGGCATCATTTATCCAATGTAACACTGATAACTTTAAACCAAAATTATTTATTCCTAAAAATAAATATTTATTCAATGTAGAAAAATATAATTCAGATAAATTAGAATTACTTACAATCAATGCTATTATGGCTGCAAAAAGTAAAACGAGACCACTGGCAGCTTCTAATTTGAAAAACCATCTAAATGGTTTTGTAATTATCTGAATCATTTTTACCTGACTAAATCTTTAATAAATAATTTCAAGTCATTTATTACTAGATACAAACTCTCTGACATTTGCACTATACCAGGAAATATAACAGATATATGATTTTTAAATGTGTCTATAAGCAAAATAAATGCAATAATTGAAATAATTATTAGAAATATTTTTTTAATAATATTATTTTCTCTTGAAACTGAACTTTTATCAATAGACACTAATTCTTTTGATGTACTCTCTTTTGTTGAAGATTTTTTTGAAATTTTTTTTCTTATTTTTTTTGTTTGTTTTATAGGATCATCAACTGGTTCTAAATTGGTCTCTGACTTAATTTCTTCAATTTGACTTATTTTTGTGGTTTCAGCCTCTAATTTTATTTTTTCTTCTTTTTTATAAAACCATGTATGTTCGCAATTGCCGCACTTTAAAAGTCTACCTTCGTCTGGAATTAACTTTTCATCAATGTTGAACTTCTTAGAACAAGCTGGACATTCAATGATCATAGATACTTATATATAGCAAATTTGATAAAATTTCCTTTTAAATAGTGATTAATATACTTTGAAATTTTTTTTATCTACTGTATTAGTACTGCATTCGGGGTGTAGCGCAGCCTGGTAGCGCACTTGGTTTGGGACCAAGGGGCCGTAGGTTCGAATCCTACCACCCCGACCATTTTATGAAAAAAGCAAAAATTTATAAACCATCAAAAACTGCAATGCAGTCAGGATTAAAGAAATTTGATAAATGGATTGTTGAATACATAACTGATGATCCAGGCACGAATCCTTTGATGGGGTGGGAGAGTTCTACTGATACTTATGGTGAATTAAAATTAGAATTTTCCACAAAAGAATTGGCAATTGAATACGCAAAAAAAAATAAAATTGATTTTGAAGTGATTGAACCAAATAAAAGAAAAATTATTTTGAAATCTTACGCTGATAATTTTACTAAATAATGTTTAAATTTTTTACAGAAAGAAGATGGTATGGATGGAGTATATTTGGATCAATTTTCATATTAGTTTCAACTTGGTACCAAGTGCAATTAGATGTAAAAATTAATGAATGGTTTGGTGAATTTTACGATACACTTCAAAAAGCTCTGACAGAACCAGGTTCTGTAACCGAAACTGAATTTATTGGATATTTATTTACATTTGCTAAAGTTGCAGGTCTTTGGATTATAATTGCAATTATAACAGGATTTTTTGTATCTCATTGGGTATTTAGGTGGAGAACTTCAATGGCTGAATATTATCATTCTCAATGGCTAAAAGCTCGTTTAACAGAAGGGGCATCACAGAGAGTTCAGGAAGACACTTTAAAATTTGCAAGAATAATGGAAGGCCTTGGAGTTGGACTTCTAGATAGTATAATGACTTTGGTTGCTTTCTTACCTATATTATGGGGATTATCCAAACAAGTTGATGTTCTTCCATGGATTGGTGAGGTTGATCATGCTTTAGTTTGGGTTGCAATAATATCTGCACTTGGTGGGACAATTTTGTTAGCGGCTGTTGGTATAAAATTGCCTGGTATTGAATATGATATTCAAAAAGAAGAAGCTGGTTATAGAAAAGAATTGGTTCACGGAGAGGACGATCCTATAAGGGCAGCTCCACCAACTATAGGTCAATTATATGATAGAGTAAGAGGTATTCACTATAAATCTTATTTTCACTACCTATATTTTAATGCAGTAAAGTGGAGTTATTTTCAAGGCATGGTAATTGTACCGTATTTGGCATTAGCACCTACTATTGTATCAGGTGCAATTACATTAGGTTTTGTTCAACAAATAACTAGAGCATTTGGTAGAGTTGAAAATTCATTACAATACTTAGTTAGAAGCTGGTCCACTATAGTGGAATTGATTTCAGTTTGGAAAAGATTAAGTGAATTTGAGGCTCGATTGAAATATAATTCAGAGGAATCTACTGTTGAAAATATTTAATGTCTTTAGATAGAGATCTAATTAGTAAACTTGTAAAAGTTACATCCAGAGCTGCAATTAATTGTTATCAATTTCTTGGTAAAGGAAATAAAAAAATAGCTGATAAAGCGGCAACGGACTCAATGAGGAATGATTTAAATAATCTAGAAATTAATGGAGAAGTAGTGATAGGTGAGGGTGAGCTGGATGAAGCACCAATGTTATTTATTGGAGAAAAATTGGGAAACGGTAATGGTCCGAATCTAGATATAGCCGTTGACCCTCTTGAAGGAACAAATTTTGCTGCAAGAAATATTCCAGGAGCTATATCGGTATTAGCAATTTCAGAAAAAGGAAATTTATTTAATGCTCCAGAAACTTATATGAATAAAATTGCAGTTGGAAAAGATGTTCCATTCGATGCGACCGATTTAGATTATCCTTTAAAAAAGAATATTTCCAATATTGCGGAAGCAAAAAATAAAAATATTAATAATCTTACAGTATGTATTCTAGATAGACCAAGACATAAAGAGATTATTGAAGAATTAAAATCACTAAAAGTAAATTTAAAATTAATTTCAGATGGAGATATCTGTGGTGCTCTATTAGTTACTGATAATAAGTATAATATTGACTTATTTTTAGGCATTGGAGGGGGTCCTGAAGGGGTAATCTCTGCGGCAGCTTTAGATGCTTATGGATGTAAATTTCAAGGAAGATTTTTATTCACAACTGATCATGATAAATTTAGAGCTAAAAAAATGGGAATATCTGATCTGAATAAAAAATATGAATTAAATGAAATAGTTAAAGGAGATAGTATTTTTTGTGCGACAGGTATTACCAGTACAGAAATGGTTGCCGCTGTAAAAAAAGAAAATACAAAATTTATTACGGAAACCCTTGTCACACACAAAGAATCTACAATAGAAATAATAAAAAGTGAGGAACCTATAGCTTGATTATTTTTAATAATTGCAATAGAAACTCCATCTCTGGTCCCTTCGTCTATCGGTTAGGACACATGGTTTTCATCCATGAAAGAGGGGTTCGATTCCCCTAGGGACCGCCATAATGAAATATTTTGTTTATTTAATCATATCTAAAAATAAGCAAAAACACCTAAGCTACGTTGGATATACTAATAATTTGAGTAAAAGATTGGCCAAACATAATGCTTCTAAAGGAGCGAAATTTACTAGAGGTAGAAAATGGATATTAGCCTATAGTATGAGTTATGATTCAAAATCTAAGGCCATGAGTGAGGAATACAAACTTAAAAAAAACTACAAACTTAGAAATAAATTAAAGTCTAATTTTTTATAAATGAAAATTTCAATTCTACTTCCTTACAAAGAAAATTTTACCCCAAATTATGCAGGTGCAGTCTCCCTATTTCTAAATGATACAATCAAACTAAGTAAATACAAAAAAAATATTCAAGTGTATGGAAATACCTTTTTTAAAAAAAAATTATTACCTAATTATACTAATTTAAATTTTACGAAAATACTCTTTAGAAGCAGCAGTAAATCATATGTAAAAAAATTTCTAAATATTGAAAAAATAAAAAAATCGAATTTAATAGAAATACATAATAGACCAGATTATATAAGTTCTATTTATGAGGTAAATAATAATATTGTTCTATATTTTCATAATAATCCACTAGAAATGAAATCATCGAAAACCGTGAGGGAAAGAATTGATATATTTAACAAAACAAAAAAAATAATATTTAATAGTAATTGGACTCTAAATAAATTTATGAAAGGTTTAAATAAAAAATACAATATAGACAAACTTGAAGTTATTAATCAATCAACTAGTAAAAAAAAAATTAATTTTAAAAATAAAAAAAAAATAATTTTATTTGTTGGTAGATTAAATGCCTCTAAAGGTTATGATTTATTTGGAAAGGCTATTATAAGTGTATTAAATAATAATCCAGATTGGAAAGCTATAGTTATTGGTGATGAACCTAGAGAAAACCATATTTTTGAACATAAAAATTTAAAAATTTTGGGTTTTCAAAAATATAATGTTGTTACAAAATGGTTTTTGAAGTCGGATATTTCAGTTGTTTGCTCTCGATGGGATGAACCCTTTGGTAGAACCGCTTTAGAAGCTTCAAGTGCAGGATGTGCTGTAATTATTACAGATAAAGGTGGTCTTAGTGAAGCATCTCCAAAAGCAATGAAAATAAAGTCTTTAACTGTTAAAAATATTGAAAATTCAATCGAAAAACTTATTAAAAATGTGTCTTTAAAGAAATCATTACAAAAAAAGATTTATAAACATTTTTACTTAACGAATAATTATATTTCAAAAAAAATTGACAGATACAGAGATAAGCTAATTTAAGATTATTATATTTTAATTTTATTTAATGCATTATTTTTAAATATATTTGCCTCTCTAATATATCTTCTAACCATTTGTGTTGTTTTATGACCCGTCATAGCCATTATGCTTCTCTCGTCAGCACCTGATTCAGCAGCAACCGTTGCAAAACCCGACCTTAAACTATGACCTGCGAAATTTTTGTTTTCGATACCTGCTAACTTTAGATACTCTTTCATTAATAAAACCACAGATTGGTCAGTTAATCTTTTGCCCGTTAATGATAAACCTTTAGAAAATCTTGTGAAAATAGGTCCAGATTTAATTTTGGAAATTTCTAGCCATTTTTTTAGATTTGTAACTGGACAGTAAATTTCATTATCGAAGTAGGGTAGTCCTTTAGTCATTCCTTCTCCGAATTGGTCAGTTTTTGATCTTTTAATATTGATTTTTAAACCCTCAGGAACAAATTCTAAATCTTCGTGATCAATTGAGATGAGCTCGGTTCTTCTAAAACCGCCTCCAAAACCAATTAAGATGATTGATTTATCTCTAAGTTTTTTTATTTCCTCAGTTTTTTGTTCATTTATTACATCAATAATTATTTTTAAATGACTGATTAATATAGGTTTTTTACCTTTCTGAATACTTCCTTTTACCCTTCTTATTCCAATTAAATTTTCAACAATGATTGGATGTTTTGTATCTAGATAATGCCCTTTAAGTCTATGAACCATGCTTATTGATACTAATCTTCGTCTTAAAGTGCTTATTTTTGAGTTCTTAGAGAGATGGGTTAGGTATAAGGAAACTATTTTTGGTTCTGTTGGTAATGGATTTAATCCATGCTTTGCACAAAAAGCTCCAAAATCTTTAAAGTCAGATTTATAAGCTCTTAAAGTATTATTTGCTTTTGAATTTTTAAGGTTATTTAAAGTTGCCTCATGAAGCGATTTTAGGTCTGTTGTTAGTTCATTCATATAATTACTAATGATAACAATTAATTATCGCTAGTAATATATCAAGTGATTTTAAATGTCAAATGAAATAAACAAATACTTAATGACTTTAGATGGAGAAATTCCTACGAGCTATTTTTTAATAATATCTATAGCTTTAACTATACTGAGTTATTTGGTTTACAAAAAAAATGGGAAATCTTTAGAAGTATATTTCTTATCTGTTTTAACAATAATTTTCTATTTATCCTATTTTATTCTCATATTTGTTGGACCTAGATAGTTTATTAACGCTATTCACAGCTGTTAAAAACCCATAATTATCAACTATAAAGTGATACTAATATAATTTGCACTGTGATAATCTAATAAATGAATTAAGAGGCAACTCTTAACTGACCATCTGGGGAAAAATCGAGAGATTCAAGCCCAGAGGGCAGAAAACCACGCAGAGTAGCGCTAAAATTGCGGGGTGGAAGGCATGGCGGTAGCGCATACAACGACGTGCCAAAAAACTACTGATCTTTGTACCTGAAAAGGTGCAGAGATACAGGGTTTTTTCTTTATATGATCCTTAAAGGCACAAAATTTCAAATTAAAGTCTGGAAATACTTAAAAAAAATTAAAAAAGGTAGTGTTTTAACCTATTCTGACGTTGCAAAGGGTATTAAAAAGCCTAGAGCTGTTAGAGCTGTAGCTAATGCTATTGGAAAAAACCCATATGCTCCTAAAATACCTTGCCATAGAGTAATCAGGTCTGATGGATCTCTAGGAGGATATTCTGGAAAAGGTGGTATAAAAACCAAGAAAAAACTTCTTAAATCCGAAGGAATTTTGCTCTAAAAGCTAGCAATACCAACGTTTTTTTTAAATTTAACAACATTTAGTAATACAATTTTAAATTCCCCTATTGGTTGCAGCTTATAAATTGAAATCTCTAAATTAGCCCTATATTTGGGGCATTAAACGCTATATTCATAAATTGCATTACTTAGGTAATTATTAAGAAAAATATTATTTTTTTGTTTATTTATAGAACTTAATATTAAGAATTTTACATATCAAATTAAAACTAATTTTTATTATCAATAGTTTTATTTTAAAATTTCTTCAAAATAGTTGATTTTATTGAATTATTGTCCCCTATCTCATAATCCATTTTTATTGTCTATTTTTTTAATTTAAATAACTGTATATTTATTGATTATTTTTAATTAACAGCTTTTATTTAATTGAAAATTTTATGATTTTACATCATTTTTTTTGTATTTTATATAAGCATAACTTTGGTTAAGATATTTATTAAAATATAGTGATTACAGTAGTTTACACATATAAATTAAAGTATAATATTAATATATAGTACATATATATTTACTTATATCTTTGATAATATTCCCTTTTAAAAACATATAATCCTGACGAAACAATTATAAAAAGTCCAATAAAAGTATATTTATCAGGAAAATCCGAAAACACATAATACCCTAAAATAAGGTTAGTAATTATCTCGAAATAACCAAATGGTGCTAATTTTGAAGCATCAGCGTAACGAAGAGATAAAATGATTAATATATGGCCTAAACAGGCAAATATACCCATCAGAGCCATCCAAGACCATTGAATTGGAGAAGGATTAATCCAAACAATAGGAACAAAAAAAGATGCGATAATGGCCCCTACTACGCCCGTAATCAGCAATGTGAGTAAAGGACTATCTGTTGAATGCAATTTTCGAGTTATTATTAGATAGAAGCCGTAAAAACAGCCTGTTCCAACTGCTGCTAAACTAGCAAGATTAATCTCTATAATTCCAGGTCTTATAACAACTAAAATACCAAAAAAACCGACTAATACAGCAGTCCACCGTCTATATCCGACTTTTTCTTTAAGTAAAAATGGAGAAAGAGCAGTTGTAACCAATGGAGCAACGAATGCCAAAGTTAACGCTTTTGCCATTGAGATTACAGAAATGGAGTAAAAAAAACATATATTTGCAAAAAATAAAGACAAACCTCTAATTATTTGTAATTTGATATTTTGAGAAAACTTCAATTGTTCTCTAAAAAATAAAAACATAAAAAAAGTTGTGAATACAACTGTAAAAAAATATCTAGCCCATGTTATTTGAAAAAAAGATAAATCCGAAGATAAGTATTTTGCAATGGCATCCATAAAGGGCAAAACCATCCATGCAGATAAATTTAAAAATATCGCTTTCATTTAAGCGAAATATTTAAGGGCGATGAATACTGTAATTGGCACTGTAACCAATGACATTAAAGTAGAAACAACAATTGTGCTGGAAATATTATCTACATTTTTTTTTGGCGAATACATTGAAGCAACCAAATAACATAATATTGCACTAGGCATAGAGGATTGAATTAGCAAAACTCCAGCTGCAAAACCAGATAAATTAAAAAATTTTATAATAAAAAAACCTACAATTGGACCAAGAATTACTCTACCAATTGATGTTATAATTGAGTCTCTCAAAGAAAATACTTTCATTTGGGTTAAAGCAATGCCTAAAGACATTAAAATCATTACAATCATTGCATAAGATAAAAGCATTGTTGTATTAATCACAAAAACTGGCATTTCTTTGCCATAGTATAAAAAGATAACAGTCAAAATAATTGTATAGAAAGAGGGACTTTTTGCGATTATTGAAAAATCAAATTTTCTTTTTGCAAGAAATATATTAGCAGTAAAATGTAAGAGTATTACCAAAGATGATATAGCTGCAGCTACACCCATTCCCAATTTACCATAAGCAAAAAGACATATTGGTATACCCATATTACCTGTATTAGGTAAAAAAAAAGTAGGTAATTCTCTAATATAATCTTTTTTCATAAGAATTAAAAAAACAAGACCAATTAAAGCAAATGATGAGAGTAATATTAATGCATAAATAAAATATTCAGCAAATATATCAAAAGTAACACCTGTAGATGTAAGAGAGAAAATCACTAAAGCTGGAGTTCCAAAATTTCCAGCATAAGATGTTATAAACGAAGTATCGAAATTTGGATTTTTTTTCCCTAATAAAAAACCAATTCCAACAATAAAAAATACAGGGAATAGAACTTCAAAGAGCTTTAAATAAAGTTCCATTAAAAAAGTCTTAATAATACAGGGTTTTTAATAATATTTAAATTTGATTTAAAAGATTTAATACATTTCTGATAATCCTTTTCCAAAGATTTGTGAGTTATAATCACAATAGAAGCAGTTTTATTTTTATTATTTGGTATTTGTATTAATCTTTGTACGGATATTTTGTATTTAGCAAATTTTTTTGTGATTTCAGATAGAACACCCGGTTTATCTTTAACTTCAAGTCTAATATATAAAGCATTTGAGTAATTATCAGTATTGTATATTGAAGGAGATTTTCTTTTATCATCAGAAATCCCAAAAGGGTATTTGATATTTCCACGTAAAATTGACAAAAGATCAGACATTAAAGCAGATGATGTTGGACCAGGCCCAGCACCTTCTCCTTGCAAAACACTCTCCCCTACTGGATTACCTTCAATTATAACAGCATTCATAACACCATTAACATTTGCGATGTAAGTATTTTTTTTAATTAAACACGGATGAACTCTTTCAAACAATTTATTATTAACAATTTCTGTTATTCCCAATAATTTAATTTTATAATTTAATTGATTTGCAATTTCTAAATCCTTGTATTCTATATTTTCAATACCCTCCATTAAACATTTTGAACTTGATACTTTATTATTAAATGCTAAAGCAGAAAGAATTTTAACTTTAGCTAAAGCATCGTAACCATTTAAATCTAATTTTGGATTACCTGGTTCAGCATAACCTAATAGTTGAGCTTTTTTTAATACATTTGAAAAGCTAGACTTAGTCTCTTCCATTTCAGATAATATATAATTACAAGTGCCATTTAATATTCCATATACTTTACTTATTTTATTAGTTGCTAGCCCTTCTTTAATGGTTCTTAATACTGGGATTCCACCTCCTACTGAAGCTTCAAATTCTAAATTAACTTTATTTTTTTCAGCAAGTTTAGAAAGGTTATTACCGTGTTTAGAAATTAATGCCTTATTAGGAGTTACAACATGAATTTTATTTTTAAGTGCAAATTCTACAATTTTTTTAGATATACCATCAGATTGACCAATGGCTTCAATTAAAATATCAATTTTATTATTTTTAAAAATTTTAAAGGGATCTTTATAAAATATTTTCTTATTAATTCTAAATTTTCTTTTTTTATTAATATTTTTAGCTGAAATTGCAGAAACAGATATAATTTTTCCAGTTTTTTTTAGAATATCTTTTTTTTTTGTATTTAATTCATTATAGAGATAATTACCAATCTGCCCTAATCCAACAATTGCTATATTAAGCTTTTTAGTCATATCAATCATCTAAACTTGGAAAACTACTATTTTTTCCATAATTAATAATTTTATTTTTAAAATCCTCAAAAGAAATTTTTTTATCAATATCTAAATTTGGTTTTTCAACCATATCATCATTTTTTTTCTTTAAAAAAGAACCAAAGTTTTGGTTAGAACAATTATTTATAAATAAAAAAATTAATAAAATTATCAGTATTTTCATCAATTTAATCCTTCGTCAGACTTATATCCAAATAAAATATTCATATTTTGAACAGCCTGTCCACTACCACCCTTAATCAAATTATCTATTGCTGACAATATAATAATTTTATTCTTATATTTACTCTCGCACACGGAAATATAACAATTATTTGTGTTTATTACTTCATTAGTTCCTAAAAAAGTATTTGGTTTCAAAATTTTAATGAATTTATGATTTTTATAATATTTTTTTAGAAAAGAATAAATTTTTTTGAGAGAATCATTTCTTTTTAGATCTAAATACATAGTGGTTAATATTCCTCTAAACATTGGTGAAAGATGAGGTGTAAATTGAAATTTTACCTTTTTGCCAGTTTTTATTTTTAGTTCCTGATCAATTTCTGAATTGTGTCTGTGAAACGCTAAACCATAAGCACTCAGTGTCTCATTTAAAAATTTGTTGTTATATTTTTTATGAATATTTCTGCCTGCACCTGAATAACCAGATTTAGAGTCAATTATGATATTATTTGATTTAACAATATTTTTATTAATTAACGGTACTAGGGGTAACAAAATTGATGTTGGATAGCAGCCTGGACAAGAAATTATTTTATATTTCTTAATACTTTTATTATTTAACTCAGGTAAAGAATAAATACTTTTTTTGATTAATTTAGGAGCATTGTGTTTGATTTTATACCATTTAAAGTAATCACTAGTTGATTTAAGTCTAAAATCTGCTGCTAAATCAATTAAAATATTTTTATTATTTAAATTTTTTGAAATTTTTTGAGCCTCTCCATTGGGTAATGCAGTAAATACAACATCAACACTTTTTAATAACTTTCTATTAAATTTAACAATATTTGGTAGTTTATATTTATTAAAGTATTTATCATAAGAGCTAATTTTCTTACCTACAGAGGTATCACCACAAAGATATTTAATTTTAACTCTCTTATGTTTAGTTAATAATTTAACCAATTGAATACCTATGTATCCTGTGGCTCCAGCAACTAATGCATTTATCTTAGACATATTGTAATATAACAGTTGTTTATTAAAATGATATTATCTTTTAGAAAACTGATAACTTCTTCTTGCTTTTGCTCGACCAGGTTTTTTTCTCTCAACTGATCTAGAATCTCTCGTGGTAAGTTTTTCTTTTCTAAGTGTCGGTTTTAGATTTTCATCAAATTGTAATAGTGCTCTTGATATACCATGAACTAATGCTCCCGCTTGACCTGTATGACCACCACCGACAACTTGAGACCTAACATCGTATTCTGTAGATTGATTGATAATTTCAAAAGGTCTTAGAATTTGCATTTTATGAGTAGCTCTTGTGAAATAATCATCTAGATTTTTACCATTAACGTAAATTTTACCTGTTCCCTTTTTTAACCAAACTTTTGCAATTGAAGTCTTTCTTCTACCTGTTGCATATTTTGCATCTTTAAAATCTAATTTTAGTTTTGAAGATGTTGATTGATTTGTTTCCATTTTAATTTCTTACTATATTTTTTGAATTAAGTTTTCCAATCTCTATTACTTCAGGGTTTTGTGCTGAATGAGGATGATCTGATCCTGAATAAACCTTTAGTTTAGTTAGTTGTTTTTTAGCTAAAGGACCACCAGGCAACATTCTTTTTACAGCCATCTTTAAAACTTCACCTGGTTTTGAAGATTGTAATATTTCAGGTGTTGTCTCTTTAATTCCACCAGGATGACCTGTGTGTCTATAATATTTTTTATTTGAAAATTTATTTCCTGTAAATTTTAATTGATCTACGTTTTTAACAACAACAAAATCTCCACTATCCATATGAGGAGTAAATGTTGCTTTATTTTTTCCTCTAAGGATTTTTGATACAACGGTTGCTAGTCTTCCTACTACAGCTCCAGTTGCGTCAATTTCAAACCATTTGCTATTTAGGTCGTCTTTTTTAAGAAATTTAGTCATAATTGCGGGATTAATACTTATAAATCGATATATTGTCAAACGATATACTGTTAGAACATAAGTCATTTTTGATAGTTTTAAGTAACAAATAAGCTATTAATAAGCGATAATATTAGTTTATAATAAATTCTTAAAATTAAAATAGGAGCAATTAAATGTCAGACAAAAAAGGAATGGATCCTAAAACATATAAATTCGATACCCTTAGTTTACATGCAGGTTATCAACCTCACAAAAATGCTGGTTCAAGACAGGTACCAATATACCAAACAACTTCATATCTATTTGATGATGTAGATCATGCGGCAGCATTATTTAATTTAGAAAGAGGTGGACATATTTATAGTAGGATATCAAATCCAACAGTTGCCGTTTTAGAAGAGAGAGTTGCTTCTTTAGAAGGTGGAACGGCAGCACTTGCTACTTCGTCTGGCATGAGTGCAATATTTCTTGCAGTAATGACACTTTGTGAAGCGGGAGATCATTTGGTAGTATCATCCCAACTTTATGGTGGAACTGTAAATCTATTTAGACTAACACTTCCAAAATTTGGTATTAAAACAACTTTTGTAAAACCAAGAGATACAGAGGGATTTAAAAAGGCAATTCAAAAAAATACAAAAGGTATTTTTGGGGAACTTGTAGGTAATCCAGGAAATGAAATAATGAATATGCCTGAGGTTGCTAAAATAGCTCACGACGCTGGTATTCCTTTAATGGTAGATGCAACCTATCAAACACCTTATTTATGTAAACCTATAGAGCACGGTGCTGATATTGTAGTTCATTCGCTTACTAAATGGATGGCAGGTCATGGATCTTCAATGGCTGGTATAATTGTTGAAGGTGGTAAGTTTGACTGGATGCAAAATGATAAATTCCCAACAATGACTCAACCTTATGAGGGTTATCATGGATTATCTTTTGCTGAAGAATTTGGACCAACAGCTTTTACAATGAAAGCAAGAGCAGAAGGTATGAGAGATTTTGGTCCTTGTCTAAGCCCTCAAAATGCATGGAATGTGTTACAAGGTATAGAGACACTTTCTGTAAGAATGAAAAAACATTGCGAGAATGCTGAAAAAATGGTCGAGTATTTATTAGGTCACGAAAGTGTTGCTTGGGTTTCACATCCGAGTGTACCAGATCATCCTGATCATGATTTAGCAAGCAAATTATTACCAAATGGCAAAGGATCAATGATAGCATTTGGTATTAAAGGAGGGAAAGCTGCAGGTGAAGCATTTATTAATAACGTTAAACTTGCTTCTCATTTAGCAAATGTTGGAGATACACGAACATTGGTAATTCATCCAGCATCAGCAACACATTCTCAAATGGATGAAGCTACATTAAAATTTGCGGGTTTATCTCATGATATGATCAGATTATCAGTCGGTATTGAGGATATTGATGATATTAAAAATGACTTTGAAAATGGATTTAGAGCTGCTAGGAAACCTAGACTCGTATCCAATCAATGAAGTTTCAGGTCAATAATAACGAGGTTTATGCTTCTACGGGAGGTAGACCTTTCGATAAGAATAAACCATTAATAATATTTGTGCATGGTAGTGGACTGACTCATATGACATGGGTTTTGCAAACAAGATATTTTGCTTTTCACGGATACAGTGTTTTAGCATTAGATATGCCAGGTCATGGATTGTCAGGGGGGAAAAGTTTAAAATCAATTGAAGATATGGCTGATTGGGTAAGCGATGTTATTGATGCAGTTGGATATAAAGAAGCTTCATTAGTTGGTCATTCACAAGGATGTTTAGTTACTGTTGAATGTACAGCAAGAAATCCAGATAAAATAAAAACTTTAAGTTTAATGGGTGGCGCTGGTGCAATTCCAATGAACCCTGAATTATTGTCTTTAGCAGAAAATAACAATCCTAAAGCTGTTGAATTAATGATGGACTGGGCTCATGGACCAGCTGGTCACTTTGGGGGTCACCCTGTGCCAGGTCTATATCATATTAATACTGGTTCAATGTTAGCTAAAACTAGGACAATAAAAAATACCCTCGGTGTAGATTTTAGAGCATGTGATAATTACAAAAATGGTTTTGAAGCTGCTAAACAAATTAAAATTCCTACTCTTTCTATACTTGCTACTGACGATAAGATGTGTCCAGTTAAAGAAGGGAAAAAACTAGCTAATTTAATTGAAGGAAGTCAAATAGATATAATTGATAATTGTGGACATATGATGCTATTAGAGGAAGCAGATCGAGTATTAAATGTGTTAAAAAAATTCATAACAACCAATTATCCAGCAAATAAATAATACTACTAGCATTTATGAAAAAGAATTTTAGATTTTTCGATAACAGGCAAAAATATTTGCTTTTTGTTACAACGACTAATGAAAAGAATAAGATTGCTGATGCTTTAAAACCTATTGTGCAAAAATTAAAACCTAAGTTTCCAGCATTAAAAATATTTGATGCAGGTATGGGTGATGGATCGTTATTGATGAGTGTGATGAGACAATGTCATCAGAAAATGCCTCATATTCCCCTATTGGTAAGCACAAAAGAAATTAGTATGGAAGATGTTAGATTGGGACTTGAAAAGCTTCCAGATCGGTTTGTCGAACATAAAAATACAGTATTTGTTATTTCAAATTTAAATTATGTAGAATCAACAGCACTTAAATCGAATGACAAAAGTAAACAAAAAAAAATGAATTGGAAAATAGTTAAACTTAAAGGTAATTCATCACTTGATTTTTCAAATCAATTAAGAAGATTAAATCAAGAATTTTTAAATAAAAAATGGCAAATAGAAAGAAATCCTAGAAATGGAAATCCCACATACAAAGAGCCATCTGTAATTGTAATTTATAGAAAAGATCAAGAATTTTCGTTGAAAAATGTTATTCCAAAAAAAAATAATGGAAAAAATAGTTATGACTTAATCATTGCTTCACAACCTTATAGATCAAGAATATCTGCAGAGAAAAAGGTAAAGTATGTCATTGGTCCTATGATAAAATCATTAGATAAGAAAGGTAAATTGGTGGTAGTTCATGCATGTGGAAATGATCCTGGAAACAAGATTATAAAGAAAATATGGCCAAAAGAAAATCCATTTCCTTCACTGCATACCTCAATAATAAAATATATAAAAAAAAATACTGACAATGAAATTTTGAAAAAATTAAAATTTAGCAAAAAACAAACTATTAAATATGTTTTAAGAGCATTACCAAATGAGATTAGTGGTGGTATTGCTACATCATTAATATTTTCAGCATGGAATGCTGCGGTATATGTTAATCAAATATCAGATGAGCAAATAATGAGTGCTGAAAGGAAAAAATATTATCAGAAAGTTGTAAAAGATATAGTCAATAAAAATAAAGGATTATATTTTAACAATGAGTTATTTGTAATTGAAAAAAAATAATCAACTAAACCTATTTTTGTATAAAAAATATAATGATGATGTTATTAATAATATTGAACTAAACTGATGCAAAGAAGCTGTTAAAATACTGGCACCAGACAAAACAGTAAGAATTCCCAATATAATTTGTAGTAAAATAATTAAACCTAAAATAGATACAGCCTTAAATAAATAAAAAATTTTATTACGATAGGTTATATATGAAATCACTGCGAAGATTATAAATATTAAATAAGCTAAATTTCTATGTAAATATTGAACTAGTGATGGATCACTAAAAACAGATAATTTAAATAAACTTATAAACTTATTATCATCTGGAAAATATGAATTACCCATCAGTGGCCAAGTGTTATATATTTTACCGGCATCCATGCCTGAAACGAAAGCACCAATAATAATTTGGAAGTAAATTAATAATAAAAAAAATTCAGGTATATAATTATTAATTTTTTTATCCATTTTATTTAAATTTACTAAACTTAAATAATTCCAGTAGATTAGCGATAAAATAATAAATGCAAATAAAAGGTGAACTGATAACCTAAAATGACTTACATCTATATTATTTACTAGACCACTCTGGACCATGTACCAACCTAGAAGTCCCTGAAAACAAATCAAAAAAAATATAAAATAAAAATTATAAAGTTTTTTAATACCTAATTTGATAGAAAAAAAAATTAAAGGTATCAGGAAAGCCAAACCAATAACACGTCCAAAAAATCTATGTGCCCACTCCCACCAAAAAATTACTTTAAATTCACTTAAATTCATTGAATAATTTTGAATTTTAAATTCAGGTATTTTTTTATAAGCTTCGAAATATGCATTCCAAGAGTCATTATTGATTGGTGGAAAGAAACCTTTAAAAAATTCCCACTCAGTAATTGATAATCCAGAATCTGTAAGTCTTGTTAAGCCCCCAACAACAATCATTATGGCTACTAAGAAAAACATAAATAATAACCAATTAGATATGTATATTCTGTATTTTGTATTTATTTCGGTATACATATTTGTTTAAATATAATATTTATTCATAAATCCAATTGATCAAATGTCGCCTGATAAGAAAAAAAAACTAAATATTCTCAGAAAAAAGTTAGATCTACTTGATAATAAACTTATTAAATTAATTAGAATTAGAACTAATATAGTTAAAGATGTTCTTAAACTAAAAACTCACAAAAATGAAATTGTTGATAAAAAAAGAATTTCCACAATTCTTAAAAATATTAAAGAAAAATCAATTAAAAATAAAATTGATCCAAAGATAACAAATCGTATATGGAAAAATATGATTATGTCCTATATTGATTTTGAAAGAAGAAATTTTAAGAAAAAATAATTTATTTACTATGTGGCGGTAATTTTTTTTCAACAAAAACTTCATGTTTTCTTGTTGCAGGATTATATTTCTTAGCTTTTAATTTAACCTTAGCCTTTTCTCCACCAGCTGGTTTTTTAACATAATAAAAAAATGGACTATCTGGTTTTGCTTCTGGAACCAATCTTACTTTTATATGTGTTTTTTTAGCCATTCTTTTTTATATTTTTTATTAATTTTGAAATTTTACTTAATTTTGTTTTAATATTAATAGCGTTTATAGTTTTATTATTTTGTTCGTCAACATCTGATTTGTATCCTAATAATTCGTTTTTTACACCTTTAATAGTCATACCTTTATTTTTTAATAAAAAATGAATTTTTTTTAAAATTTCTATAGAATTGTCATCGTAATATCTTCTATTTCCAGAAAAAATATGTGGCCTAATTTGTTTAAATTCCTTTTCCCAAAATCTTATTGTATGTGTTGATAGTTTTCCATTTTTTTTATTGACCAATTTTAAAATTTGGGCTACCTCACCAATAGTTTTATATTTTTTTTCTAATTCAGTCACTTTTATTTATATGATTTTTTAAGTCTTTTGAGACCTTAAAAAGAACAACATTTCTCTCAGAAATTACTTTACTTTCTAAAGTTTTTGGATTTCGTCCAATTCTTTTTTTTTTATATCTAAGTATAAATGTTCCAAATTTAGGAATTTTAACTTTTTTATTAATTATAATTTCTTCTAAAAGAATAGTAAGGAGATCTTCTAATAAATTTTCAGAAATATTTTTTGAAAAACCTAATTGCATGTATATAGAATTAATTATTTCTTTTTTTGTTAAATTTATTCTCATTTAACTTATATTTCTTTTTATTTTATCAATTAAATTTCCTTTAATTATTTTTTCACATACTTTTAGAGAATTTGCAAATCCAACTTCATCTGTTGATCCATGACTTTTAATTACTGGTTTGTCTAAACCTAGTAAAATCGCTCCATTATAGAGTCTAGGATCAAGTTTTTTTTTTAATTTCTTTAGGTTTTTAATATTTAAAAATGCTGAAATTTTTCCAATTAGTGAAGAATTTAATGCGTATTTCAACTCAGATGTAATGAAATTAGCTGTACCTTCGGCTGTTTTTAAAGCAACATTTCCTGTGAAACCATCAGTAACTATTACATTAACATTGCCATCCATAATTTGATTACCTTCTATATATCCTTCAAATTTAAATATTGAATTTTTATGATCAGTTAGCATTTGATATGCATTTTTAATTATATTATTACCTTTAATTTCCTCAGAACCAATATTTAGTAATGCAACTTTTGATTCTTCTTTTTCAAACAAAGATTTATGTAATGCAGCACCCATTACACTAAAATCAAATAAGTTTTTTTCATTACATTCAACATTTGCTCCTAAATCTAATACGATGTTCATTCCATTTTTATTAGGCCATAATGCAGACAGCGCGGGCTTATCAATTTTTTCTATCATTTTTAAATTTAACTTTGCAATTACAAAAAGTGCTCCAGTATTTCCAGCTGATATAATTGCATCAGACTCATTATTTTTTAAACTTTCAATTGATAACCACATGCTTGTATCTTTTCCTTTTTTTGCCGCTGATAAAGGGCTGTCCTCATCCTTTATGTAATTTTTTGTATGTATAATTTGATAATTATCTCTGGATAATTCTACTTTATTTATTATTGGTTGAATTAAATCTCTATCTCCGAAAATATTATAAAAGATTTGATTACTTTTCGAATTATGCAATTTAATACCATTTATTATTTTGTTAGGAGAGTCTTCTCCACCCATTGCATCAACTGCAATTTTAATTGGGTTGTTCATAATAAATCTATTCTTTAGGATCTAAAATTTGTCTGCCTTTATAAAACCCAGTTTTTAAATCCATATGATGTGATAATCTATATTCTCCTGATTTTTTATCTTCGATAATATTTTTTGATTTGACACTAATATGAGATCTTCTTTTTCCAGATCTTGATTTTGTGGTTTTTCTTTTTGGTACAGCCATAATATTTTTAAAAGCTTATTATATGTTTTGAAAGATTTTTGAAAGAGTTTTTTATAAGAAAATCTCTGAAATTTTCAAAATAATCTATATAAGATTGAGAATTATCACTTATATCAATATATTTTTTTAAAATTTCAGATTTTTCTTTATCATCAATAGTTTCCCAATTATGAACTTTATCAATTATAGAATAAAGAAGATTAATATAATCCTTCATCTTCTTGTTAATAGTTGCATCGCCATAACCAATTTCTCTAATAGATAATTCGATTTGTCTTATACAAAAATCAAAAAATTCTTGTAGGTCAACTGAATTTTCTTTATCTTTATTTTCTTTTAATAAGAAACTTAAATGAAAGAAAAAAATAATCATTCTGTCATAAAAAGTATCAAGTTCTTTATTATTATATAAATTTTTATTTCTGGTCAGTCTTATTAAATTATTGTAAATATCTAGATATAAATTTTTCATGAAATACTTATATATTATTATTTTATTTTTTGTAATTAACTGTTCAGGTAATAAAGTATCTAATCATCATGGATCTAAGCTTTTATATTCAAAATATGATAAAATACAAATTAATGTTACCAACAAAAATGATTTAATCAAAATTATTGGTCCTCCCTCATCAATAAGCACTTTTGATAAAAATAAATGGTTTTATATTGAAAGAGTTAAAACTAATCTTTCCATATTTAAACTTGGAAAACAAAAAATAAAAACAAATAACATTTTAATTTTAGAAATAAATCAATATGGAATTCTAGAAAATAAAAGCATAATAAATATTGATGAAATGAATAACCTAAAATTTGTCAAAACCACAACTACAAAAGATTTTGAGGACAAAAATTTACTCTACGATGTGTTTTCTAGCTTAAGAGAAAAAATTAATGCTCCAGTTAGAAAGAAAACAAATTAGATTATCCTGCAATTACCGCTAGTAACAATAATGCAACAATATTTGTTATTTTTATCATTGGGTTCACAGCTGGACCAGCTGTATCTTTGTAAGGATCTCCAACGGTATCACCTGTAACTGCAGCTTTATGTGCTTCTGATCCTTTTCCACCAAATTTACCATCTTCAATATATTTTTTTGCATTATCCCAAGCACCGCCACCAGCGGTCATTGAAACAGCTACAAACAATCCAGTTATAATAACACCAAGTAACATAGCTCCAACTGATGATAAGGCTGCAACTTGTCCACCAATTGGTAATATTATTAAGTATAAAACAATTGGAGATAAAACTGGCAACAATGATGGTATTACCATTTCTTTAATTGCAGCTTTCGTAAGTAAATCTACAAGTTTACCATAATCAGGTTTTGCTTTTCTTTTCATTATTCCTGGAATTTTTTTGAATTGACGTCTGACTTCTATAACAACTGCGCCTCCTGCTCTACCTACAGCTTGCATTCCCATCGAGCCGAAAAGATAAGGTAACATTCCTCCAATTAATAGACCAACTACAACAAATGGATTAGATAAATCAAATGTTACAACAATTCCTTCTAATTTAGATCCAGCTTCCTTTGAAAAATGCTTAATATCTTCTGTGTAAGCAGCAAATAGAACTAAAGCTCCTAATCCCGCAGAACCAATTGCATAACCTTTAGTAACTGCTTTTGTCGTATTTCCAACAGCATCAAGTGCATCAGTAGTTTTTCTGACATTTTTAGGCAAATTTGACATTTCTGCAATTCCACCCGCATTATCAGTTACTGGACCATAAGCATCTAAAGCTACGACCATACCTGCTAAAGCTAGCATAGTAGTTACAGCTATTGCTATACCAAATAATCCAGCAATTGAATTAGTTAATAGTATACCAGCTACTATTATTATTGCAGGAATTGCAGTTGCTTCCATAGATATTGCTAATCCTTGAATTACATTTGTTCCATGTCCAGTTGTTGAAGACTCAGCAACACTCTTAACAGGTCTATAATCTGTGCCTGTGTAATATTCAGTAATCCAAATTAACAATCCAGTGATAATTAAACCTATAACACCACAATAATATAAACTCATACCATTAAAAGAAACTCCATTTACAGAATAGTTAGTATCTAGACCAATAACGTAGTCAGTTATGGGATATAAAATAATTAAAGATAAAATAGCTGTAGAAACAAAACCTTTATATAATGCATTCATTATATTTTTTGATTGTCCAAGTTTTACAAAAAAAGTACCCACTATAGATGTTAATATACAAGCTGCACCAATACTTAATGGGTAAACCATCATATTTAAATCTGACACAAAGAATATTGATGAAAGAACCATAGTTGCAACAATTGTAACAGCATATGTTTCAAATAAATCTGCGGCCATACCTGCGCAGTCTCCTACATTATCTCCAACATTATCTGCTATAACAGCAGGATTTCTAGGATCGTCCTCTGGAATACCAGCTTCTACTTTTCCAACTAAATCCGCACCTACGTCAGCACCTTTTGTAAAAATTCCACCACCTAATCTTGCAAAAATAGATATTAAAGAAGCACCAAAACCTAAAGCTACTAGAGCATTTACAATTTCTCTTTCATCAACACCGGCTGATAATAATATATAGTAATAAACTGCAATTGCTAATAACGCTAAACCAGCAACTAGCATTCCTGTAATTGCTCCAGATTTAAACGCTATTGAAAGACCTTGAGATAAACCTTTTCTCGATGCCTCGGCAGTACGTACATTGGCTTGAACAGAAACTAACATTCCAACGTAACCAGCTATACCAGATAATGCCGCACCAATTAGATATCCAATTCCAACTAATAATGAAAATGCAAAACTAATAATAACTAAAACAACAACACCAACTATAGCTATTGTTTTGTACTGTCTGTTCAAATAAGCTTTTGCACCTATTTGAATAGCAGAAGCAATTTCCTGCATCCTTGCATTCCCTGCACTGGCATTCAAAATTGAAGATCCTGTTACAAATCCATAAACAATGGATAAGATCCCAGCAAAAATTGTGTATAATAAGATTGTATCAACAGACATATAATTCCTTAAATAAGTGTTTTAGTTATTTTTTAAAATGCGGACATTACAAAAAAGATTATAAAAGGCAATATTTAACTTCTTAGAATATGTGAGAATAACCTTGGTATTTGAGGTATTTTATTGGAATTCTCCTATTATCTAATAGGTAACTTTTTGATTTAGTATTAATTTGCCCAATAATAGAAATTTTTTGATTCATTTTAGAGGATAAAGTTTTTATATATTTTCTCTTTGACTTGGAAGCTGTAAATAAAATTTGATAATCATCACCATTGAATACATAGTCTAATGTTTTCAATTTTTTGTGTTTAATTAATTGTTTTAAATGATTTGATATAGGGATCTTATCTATATCGATTAAATAGCCAAGTTTTTGTTTATTTATTAATTTATTCAGATCAATTACCAATCCATCAGATACATCCATAGAGCAGTTTGCAATTTTAAAAAGATGTAAACTAAACTTTATAGGTAGATTTGGTGAATAATATTTGTCAATAAAATATTTTTTTTGATTTGAATTTAATTTGATTTTGTTTTGTAAAGCTTTTAATCCAATATAACTATCACCTATATTGCCTGTTACATAAATATCATCTCCATTTTTAGCTTTGTTTCTATAAACAATTTTATTTGAATATCCTAAAGACATAATTGTAAAACTTAGATTTTTTGAGGATGTAGTATCACCACCTGATAATTTTATATTAAATCTATTTTGTTCAATTGATAAGGATTTATTAATTAATGACATATTTTTTTTTGTAAAATGTTTTTTGTTACCTGAGCCAGCTAAAAAGAAATAATTTGGCTTTACCCCTTTAGCATAAATGTCTGATATAGATGATCTTATTATTTTTCTTATAACAAGATCAGGTTTATTAAAATTTAAAAAGTGTATACCCTCATTATAACTATCAACAGAGATAACTAGTTTTTTATTTTTATCGAAAAAAACATCATCATTTAAATTAAGCGAAGATGGATTATTTTTAGATAATTTTTTTAAATAACTATTTATTAAGAATTCTTCATTCATCAGTTTCTTAATTTCTTTGAAATTTTATCAAGCAAAGCATTTAGGTATTTTGTTTGAGATAAATCGATAAAGAAATTAGAAGCATTAAGGTATTCTTTAATAATTATCTTTGAGGATATTTTTGGTTTATACATTAATTCAAAAATCGCACTTTTTATTATGACTTGAAAAACTTTATCTAGGTTTGATATTTTTAAATCATCATTTAAATGATTTATAATTTCCTCATGAATTACGTCATCTCTTTCAATTGTACCGTTTACTACATCTTTTATAAATTTTTTGAAACGATGTTTTGGAAAATTTAATTCTACTTCATTGTTATAATACTTGCTGTAAAGCTTTTGTATTATAATAACTCTTGGGTTATTTTTTTTACTAAAATGAAGTGGCATTCTATAACGATAATATTATTTTTACTGCGTGGGCTGCTTCTCTGCCCTTTTTGCCACGTGCTATAGCTTGGTTTTTATTTAAACAAGTAATAATTCCATTACCAACAGGTTTTTTTGACTCTACAGATATATTCATAATTGCATCAGTCGTTGATTTAGATATAAAATCAAAATGAGGTGTTTGACCTTTAATAACACATCCAAGTGCTACAAAACCATCATATTTTTTTAAATTTTTGGAAATAACTACAGGTATCTCAAATACACCCGGAACAGAGATTATATTGATCTTTGCAAAGTTCTTTAATTCATTCTTAGCGCTTTTAAGAAGAGCAGTTGAAATATCTTTATAGTAGTTTGCTTGTATGATTAATACTCTATTTTTCATTTTATTATTTCTTGTTTAATAATCTTGATACCATAACCATCCAACCCAACAACCTTTTTTAAAGTACTTGTAACTAATATCATTTTCCTTATTTTTAAAGATTTAATTATTTGAGCTCCAATACCATAACTTTTTATTAATTGATCCTTTTCCTTGGTTTTAGACTTTTTATCTTTAAATTCTTTAAGTGTTTGAGTAACGGATTTTAAATTTGGATCTCTTATAAAAATCATAACGCAATTGCTATATTTTTTAAAGTATTTTAAAGTTTTTTCAAATGAGTTGGGAAGTTTTTGATTAATTAGATAATTTTGAACTACATTAGATGAAATTACTCTTACTCTTGGTGATTTACTTTTATTAACTTTACCCTTAACTAATGCAAAATGCTCAGAACCATCAATTGAGTTCTCAAAAACATAAATTTTAAATTTTTGATTATTTAAATTAATTGTAGATGTTTTTTTTAATTTAATAAGATTTTCTTTTCTTAGTCTGTATGAAATTAAATCTTCAATTTTAGCAATATGTAGTTTATGCTTACTTGCAAATTTTAATAAGTCATCACCTTTTGCCATCGAACCATCTTCATTCATAATCTCACATATTACAGCAGCTGGAATTTTGTTGCCAAGTCTAGCTATGTCGACAGATGCTTCTGTATGACCGGCCCTAACTAGCACGCCTCCTTCTCGAGAAATAATTGGAAATACATGACCAGGAGAAACTATTTCATTTTTTAATACATTTTTTTTTGTAGCAACTTTTATTGTTCGTGATCGGTCTTTAGCTGAAATACCAGTAGTTATACCCTTCTTGGCCTCTATTGAAATTGTAAATGCTGTTTGATTTCTCGATTGATTAACAGGAGCCATAAATGTTAAGCCTAGTTTATTTGCTTGGTTTTTATTTAGTGTTAAGCAAATTAAACCTCTACCGTTTTTTGCCATAAAATTAATTTTTTTAGAATTAACATCACTGGCATTAAATACTAAATCCCCTTCATTTTCTCGATTTTCATCGTCAACAAGAATATACATTCCCCCTCTTTTTGAGATAGAAATAATCTTTTCTATAGGGCTAAATTTATTTTTTATCATTAATAAATTTTTTTACATATTTAGATAAAATATCTATTTCTATATTAACTAAATCATTTTTTTTAATGTTTGCTAAATTTGTGAGTTTTAATGTATGTGGAATAACCCAAATTTCAAATTTATTCTTCTTAATCTTGGCTATAGTTAAAGATACACCATTTATCAAGATTGATGCTTTCTCAACTAAATATTTATAGAATTTTTTATTAATACTAAATTCGTAAATTGTAGATTTATCTACATTTGTTAAATTTGTAACTTTGCTTACTGTATCAACGTGACCTTGACAAATATGACCTGAAATATTTTGTCCATACTTTAAAGGTAGTTCTAAATTAACATAATCTCCAACATTAGATTTTTTAAATTTTGATTTTCTAATAGTTTCATTTGATAAATAAAATTCAGATATACCTTTTTTATATGATATTAAGGTTAGGCAGACACCATCACAGGAAATAGATATACCTAATTGTTTATTAGTTAATTTTAATTTTGACTTGATAAAGACATTTATTCCTTTAGCTCTTTTGGTAATATTTGTAATTTTACCTTTATTAAAAATTATTCCATTAAACATTCACTGATACCTAAAAAGTTTTTCTTTATCTAAAAAAGTATTAATTTGCGATCTTTTTTTAAATTTTTTAGATAATAAATCAATAAAAGAATTTAAAGCAACTGAATTTTTTAAATTAATTTTATAATCAGCTTTGAATAAATAAAAATCATTTATTAAATTATTGTTTAAAAAAGATTTTAAAAGATTTGGACCCGTCTCAAGTAATAAATTTGCATAACCTAATGCGTATATTTTTTTTAAAATTGTATTTAAATCAAAACAATTATTTTCTATTTTCATAAAAATAAGTTTTGCATTTTTATTCTTAAATTTATTAATAATATTTTTATCTTTTTTATTATGAAAAATATAAGTTTTATTTGAGCTAGGTTTTAATACTTTAGAATTTATTTTAGTCTTTAAATCTTTATCGATGATAAATTTTACTGGTGAAAACTTTTCTAAACCTTGAATTCTACAATTTAAATTAGGATTGTCAGAGTTAATAGTTTTATAAGATGTTAAAATTGCTTGATTTCTATATCTTAATAAATGAGACACTTTATGAGAATGTTCATTTGTAATTTTTTTTTTAAATAAATAAATTTTATTATTCTTGGAAACAGCTAATTTTCCAGTAACGTATGGAATATTATTAAATTTTGAAAATTTATAATCTTTATAAAATTGATTTGCCTCATTTTTAATTAAACCAATTTTAGCCATAATATTATTTTTTTTTAAAACACCTTTTGTTTTTTTTGCTGTTCGTTTATCAAAATCTTCAATGGAATAATTAACTAATTTAATCTTTTTTTTTATAATAATGTTTGTACAAGGTGGTGTTTTTCCATAATGAATACAGGGTTCTAATGTTACATACATATTTGAATTTTTGAAATTTATTTTATTATTTTTTAAGGCAGCTACTTCAGCATGAGGTCTGCCATTAATATCTGTCTTTCCGTAAGAAATGATTTCATCTTTATGGGTTACTACACATCCAACCGATGGATTTAATCCTGTTAACCCTTTATTTTGATTGGCAAGTTCTAGTGCCAATCTCATGAATGCTTTATTTTTTTCTGATGATTTATCTTTTCTTAAAGACATCGATTTTATCAACAAATTGAACGAAGTCTTTTTCTTCTCTAAAATTTCTATATACTGATGCAAATCTTACATAAGCAACTGGGTCCAATTCTTTTAATCCGTCCATTACCATTGTGCCTATTGTGTTCGAAGAAATTTCACTTTGACCAAATTCTTCTAATGATCGAGAAATTTTAGAAATAAATTTTTCTACTGTTTCAGTATCAAGAGGTCTTTTTTTTAGAGCTACATAAATGGATTTAGACAATTTATCTCTATCAAATGGAGATTTTCTTCCATTTTTTTTTACAATTGTTAGCTCACGAAATTGCACTCTTTCAAATGTAGTAAATCTTTGACCACAGCTACAAAGCCTCCTTCTTCTTATAGCTGTTCCATCTTCAGTAGGTCTAGAATCTACAACTGAAGTTTCACCTTTTTTATCACAGGGACAAATCATAATTCATTATCCCAAATTTTTATAAATTGGGAAATTTGAACATAAATCAACAACTTCTTTTCTTACTTCGTCTTCTATTTTAGTATTATCATCAGGGTTGGATGACAAACCTTTAATTACTTTAGTAATTAACTCACCAACTATTTTAAATTCATTTAAACCAAATCCTCGAGTAGTTGCTGCCTGAGAACCTAGTCTTATACCTGACGTTACTATTGGACTTTCTGTATCAAATGGAATTCCATTTTTATTACACGTTATATTAGCACGTGATAAACTTTCAGCTGCAGCATTACCTTTAACACCAAAAGGTCTTAAATCTACCAACATTAAATGAGTATCAGTTCCTCCAGAATAAATCTTAAATCCATTTGTTTTTAATGTTTCTGCAAGTATTTTTGCATTAGCTAAAACATTAGATATATATTCTTTGAAAGAAGGTTCTAATGCCTCTTTAAATCCAACTGCTTTTGCTGCTATTATATGCATCAGAGGGCCACCCTGATAACCAGGAAATACAGCTGTATTAATTTTTTTATAAATATCTTCGTGATTTGTTAAAATAATTCCACCTCTGGCGCTTCTAAAAACTTTATGAGTTGTAGATGTAACGACATGAGCATGATCAAGAGGATTTGGATAGCCTTTACCAGCAACAAGACCTGAAAAGTGAGCCATATCTACCATAAAGAATGCTCCAACCTTATCAGCAATTTCTCTAAATCTTTTAAAATCAATCACCCTAGAATATGCACTACCTCCAGCAATTATAAGTTTAGGTTTATTTTCAATTGCTAATCTTTCAACTTCGTCATAATCGATTAATTCAGATGTTTTGTCCACATCGTAACTTATTGCATTAAACCATTTGCCTGACATTGCAATTTTAAGACCATGAGTAATATGGCCTCCAGAATTTAAACTCATTCCCATAAATGTGTCACCTGGCTTTAATAAGGCTAAAAAAACCGCTCCATTAGCCTGAGCACCAGAATGAGGTTGAGAATTAGCAAATTTACAATTAAAGAGTTTTTTTAACCTATCGTTAGCAAGTGACTCGGCAACATCAACATGTTCACAACCGTTATAATATCTTTTACCTGGGTAACCTTCTGCATACTTATTTGTTAGTACAGAACCTTGTGCTTCTAAAACAGCTTGTGAAACGATGTTTTCAGATGCGATTAATTCAATATGGTTTTGTTGTCTGATTAATTCTTTATTTACTGCATCAAATATTTCTGGATCAGCTTCAGACAATTTTTTTTCAAAAAAGTTTTCATATTGCGTATTTAAATATTTTTTTTCACTAGACATTTATTTACCTATATTTTTTTAATTCTTTTTATATGTCTACCGCCTTCAAACTCAGTTTTTATAAAGCTTTCAACACATTTTAAGGCAACTGTTTTTTTAATAAGCCTTTCTCCTAATGTTATAACATTTGCATCATTATGCAATCGCGATAATTTGGCATTTTTTACTGAATAGCATAAAGCTGCGCGTATTCCCTTATTTTTGTTTGCAGCAATAGACATTCCTACTCCTGAACCACAAACAAGTATTCCTACATGATTCTTATTTTTTGCCACTTGTTTACAAAGTTTATGAGCAAAATCAGGGTAATCAACTGACTTCTTATTTTGTTTTGGTCCCAGATCTTTTATTGGATAATTTTTATTAAAATATTTTAAAATATTCTTTTTTAAATTAAAACCACCATGATCTGAAGCAATAAAAATTTTTTTCAATTTAATTAAATTTGTAATTTAAAACACAAGCAACAAGGTGAACTCTATTTTCTTCACCCCCATTAAATGCATTGTGATATTTAGTATTATTAGTAATCCAAACAGAGCCATCTGCTGGCATATGTTTTGCAA
Source organism: uncultured Pelagibacteraceae bacterium (assembly GCA_902616245.1). Classification (GTDB taxonomy): domain Bacteria; phylum Pseudomonadota; class Alphaproteobacteria; order Pelagibacterales; family Pelagibacteraceae; genus Pelagibacter. The sequence goes on along the minus strand of CACMSB010000004.1, from coordinate 52,758 downwards.
CATTATCAACAACCATTATTGCTCCAGGATTTGTGTATATAGGTATATGAAGCCTTGGCTCAGGATCTCTATGCCAACTCAATGTTGATCTTGGCTCTTTAAGAAGAAGTCTCATCCTACCTAATTTATACTTTTTTGTTAATTGGTCATAAACTTCTTTGAAATAAGTATTTTTAAAGTCATCAACAAATTCTGTATATTTATGTTCATCAATTTTACTTTCCCTCTGTACCTCAACACCTGTACTATCTGGTTTAGTCCAATAAATGCCTCTTACATTATTTCCTTTAACAGAGTCTGGATCACCTGGAATTTGATTTAGGGGTATACCGGCGAAGTGAGGTATTCCCAGACTTGTATCAAAACCTTTTATTTTTAATACTTCATCACAAGCTTGTTTTAATTTTATGATATCAAATTTTACATCTTGTTTTTGGAAATCATTGAATAATTGTGACATCGGTGCTCTACTATCTTATAGACTATTATATTAAATATTACTATTGTCGCATCAAAAAAATTAATTGATAATGATTATCACAGGTAACTATCCTAATTTAAGATTGAGAAGATCAAGAAAATTCAGTTGGTCTAGAAGATTAGTTCAAGATAATGATCTATCTTACAATGATTTTATTTTACCTATCTTTCTTACTGAAGGAAAAGCAAAAAAAGTTCCAATTAATTCAATGCCAAATGTTTTTAGGTACTCTATTGATAAATTAAAAAGAGTAGTTGATAAAGCACTAAAATTGGGAATACCCATGGTAGCTTTATTCCCTTATACAAATCCAAGAAAAAGAGATGAATTTGGAAATGAAGCATTAAATGAAAATAATTTAGTTTGCCAAGCAATAAAATTCATCAAAAAAAATTATAAGAACGAAATTGGAATAATGTGTGATGTTGCATTAGATCCATATACATCACATGGTCATGATGGAATAATTAAAAAAAATGAAATTTTAAATGATGAAACATTAGAAATATTGATTAAACAATCAATATTGCAGGCAAAAATGGGTTGCGATGTGATTGCCCCATCAGATATGATGGATGGTAGAGTTTTAAAAATTCGTAAAGCTTTAGATAAAAATAATCTTAAAGATGTTCAAATTTTATCATATGCTGTTAAGTATGCATCAAGTTTTTATGGCCCATTCAGAAATGCAGTTGGATCAAGAAGTCTCTTAAAAGGAGACAAAAAAACTTATCAAATGGATTTTAAAAACAATTATGAATCATTAAGAGAAGTTGCATTAGATATAAAAGAAGGAGCAGACATGATTATAGTAAAACCAGGGATGCCTTATCTTGATATAATTAGGGAAGTTAAGAATAATTTTAAAATTCCAGTTATTGCATACCAAGTATCAGGGGAATATAGTCTCATACAAAATGCCATTTCAAAGAATATATTAGATAAAAAATCGATATATGAAAGTCTAGTTTCCTTTAAAAGAGCTGGAGCAAGTGCAATTATAACCTATTTTGCTGATCAAATAAAACTAGATTAATTTTAAAGAATTTTGAAAATTAAATCTTGTTTTAGGAAAATTAAGATTATTCGGTTTAACTATTGTTTTATCTAAAAAATCTCCTACAATTTTTAAAGCATCAAAAGTATCTTCAAAGCTAATATTTTCCTCATTTTTATTTACTAAAAAATTTGGAATGATTTTGTTTGAATTTTTTAATTTATAATTAATTTTATTACCTTCAGAAACCTCTTCTACATAATCATTAAAGTCTATGTCATATCCAATTAATTTATAAAAGTTTAACTCCCAATTTACAAACTTTGAGAGCCACTCTTCATCTTTTAACATCTTAAAATAATTATCAATTAAGTAATAAATCTCTCTATTTTTTTCGTTCTCTACTGTTAAAATTTTAATCAAATTCATTGTATAAATTATACAAAGAAGTTTTTGCTTGTCTTCCAAAAAATAAGGAGTTTTAAATTCATCAATTTCAACTTTTAAAGAACCAATTTTTGATTGAGATTTTGAATTGTAATTAATGTGCAATTTATTACCCTCAAATAGATAGTTTTTTATTTTTTTTGAGGTTCCTCCAAAAATAATTCCAGAAATTTTTCCATGATTTTCAGTGTAAAATTCAGATATTAGAGAATTTTCATTATATTTATTTTTTGAAAGTAAGTATCCTTTATCTTGCCAATTCATTATACTTTAATAGTTTCTAAAAGTTTCATAGCTGCGGCTTGTTCTGCATTTTTTTTTGAACTACCATCAGCGATAACTGTTTTGCTATCCTTAATTTTTACACTAATTTTAAAATTAGGTTTATGTCTTGGTCCTGTATTAGAAATAAGTTTATATATTGGTAATGTTTTAAATTTCTTCAATGAATATTCTTGTAATCTCGTCTTAGAGTCGATTACTGTAACATCTGATAAGTTTAAATAATTTTTCCAATAATTTAGTATAAATTTAGATGAAGCCTCAAAACCTTTATCTATATAAATAGCTCCTATCAAAGACTCACAACAATCAGATATAATTTTTTTTTCTATATTGATTTTTTTTTTCTTTTCTGTGTTTCCTGTTAAAATATAGTTATCCAATTCTAATTCATTGCCAATTTCAAAACACTTATTTTTATTAACCAAATTTGCAAGTTTCTTATCAATTATACCGACCTTTTCATTTGGATATAACTCTAGAAGTTTTTTTGATATAACAAATCCTAAAACTCTATCACCTAAAAATTCTAGTTTTTCATAATTATTTTTTGTATCAAAACTTTTGTGTGTTAAAGCTTGTATCAATAGTTTATCATCTTTAAAGCTAATGCCTATTTTCTTTTGTAGTTTGTTTAACTTCATTTATTTAAATTATTTTATTAAAAAATCTTTCAAATCGAACTATTTCATTCCATTTGAAAATATTAAAGATACTTCCTTTCCTTGGATTAGATGAAAAAAATAAAATTTGTGCTTTTCCAACTAAATTATTTTGATTAACATAACCAACTTCAGATAGAAATCTGCTGTCTTTAGAACAATCCCTATTGTCACCTAAGAAAAAAAAATGATTTTCAGGAACAATGTATTTATCTGAATTAGAAAAAGTTATATCGGTTCTATATGCCGCTAAATAACTTTTTCCATTTGGAAGTTTTTCTTCAAATATATTGACATCAATTTGAGATGATCCACAATATAACTTATCATTTCTGCTTTTAATTGTTTTTAATACTTGATTAGAATTTATATATAAATCACCATCAATAAATTGTATTGTATCACCTGGTAAACCAATCAATCTTTTAATATAATCTGTACGATCATCAGCAGGTGTTTTAAATACTATAACATCTCCTCTTTTAGGGTTTTTATTTAATATTCGTCCTTTAAAAATGGGAGGACTAAAAGGAAATGAATGTTTACTATATCCGTAAGAGAATTTTGTAACAAATAATCTGTCACCCACAAGCAAGTTAGTTTCCATTGATGATGATGGTATATAAAATGGCTGGATTAATATTGATCTTATAAATACTGCAATTATTAATGCATAAAATAATGTTTTAGTATTATCAATTATGAAATTTTTCATTTTTTTCTATTCAAAATAACAAATGCAATTGAGTGGTTTTTTTCATCTGAAAGTGAAAGATGTATATTGTAATTCTTTAATTTAAATTTTTTTTTTAATATATCTTTTACTTTCTGTGAAATTTTAATTTTAGGTGATCCTTTCTTATTATTGTATATTTCAATATCATTAAAATTAATATTATCTCTAAACCCTGTGCCTATTGATTTAACGAAAGCTTCTTTAGCGGCAAATCTTTTTGCAAAGTAATTCGTTTTGTTTCTGTATTTTTTTGATTGTTTAATTTCATTCAATGTAAAGAGTCTTTTTTTAAGACCTTTAATTTTTAGGGATTTTTCTATTCTTTTATTATCAATAATATCAACACCATTACCAATTATCATTAGTTTAATATTTTTCTAAAATTAGTGATTACTTTTTTCATACCAAACATGATGGCCTCTCCAATTATAAAATGTCCAATATTAAATTCCTCTATAGATTTAATCTTTCTTAAAATTTTAGTTGATTTATAATCTAGGCCATGACCTGCATGAACTTCCATTCCTAGTTTTTTTGCTAACGAGGCACAATTTTTTATTTTTTTGAACTCTACTAAATAATTTTTGTTATTTTTAACTTTTAAAGCAAATTTTCCTGTATGAAGTTCCACACATTTTGCATTTAATTCTTTTGATGCAAAAACATCTTTAATATTTGGATTGATGAAAAGACTTGTTCTAATTTTTTTCGAATTTAATTTACTAATTACTTTTTTTATTATTTTTTTGTTTTTGGTAATATTTAAACCTCCTTCAGTAGTTATTTCATTTCTTTTTTCAGGAACTATGCAAACAAAATTAGGTTTATATTTTAACGCAATTTTAAGCATTTCAATGTTAGCAGCCATCTCTAAATTTATTGGTACTCTTTTAATTTTTGAAAATATAGCTACGTCTTCATCTCGAATATGTCTACGATCTTCTCTTAAATGAATAGTAATAGAATTAGCACCAAAATTCATAACTTGTTTTGCATATGAAATAGGATCAGGATGTCCCTCTCCTCTTGCGTTTCTTAATGTTGCAATATGATCTACATTAACACCTAGTCTAGATTTCATTTTAAATATCTACTTCCTGGTTTTGTAATTGGAATTTTTTTCAACTCAATTGGTAAATCATTTTTTTTATAAGTTGGTATTTCTAATTTAATTTGGGAAACAATTTTTTTATCTTTAATTTTTAAACTTGGTTTATTTGATCTATTGATCAAACACGCATATCCAACCACTTTTGATTTATATTTTTTTACAAGTTGAGCACATTCTAAACTTGACTTACCTGTAGTAATTACGTCTTCTACTATCAAAACTTTAGAATTTTTTTTAATTGAAAAACCTCTTCTTAAAGTAAATTTCCCATTAACTCTTTCACAAAATATTGTCTCCTTATTCAATAAATTTCCAACGATGTAACCTATTACAATACCGCCCATAGCTGGTGACAAAATTATATCAATTTTTTTGAATTTTTTTTTTATTTTAGTGCTTAAGGATTTACAAAATTTTTCTGATTTTTTTGGATAACTTAATAATTTAGCACATTGAACATATTGAGGTGAATGTAAACCTGAAGATAAAACAAAATGTCCTTCTAAAAGTGCCTTAGTTTTTTTTAAAACCGCTAAAGAATCTTTTAAAGAAAGCATATTTTTTATTTTTATGTCTAATTATTTTGAAGTTATATTCTTTCTGTTTTAGCTCACTAATAAGTTTTGTAAAGTTTTTCAAATCTTGAATAATTAGGTTGAACCTGAAATTAATGGTTCTCTTAGTCTTTTCTACCATTTCAACACTTGAAATATTTACATTATTGGTTCCAATCATTGTTGTGACATCACCTAGTATTCCAGGTCTATCAGGTAAAGACATCCAAAGGGTAGTGTTATATTTTTTTTCTGTAGGCTTACTGTCTTCTTTGTATTGCCAGTATCTTCTTATTGCAGCTCTAGCTTTGCCAGTTTTAGCGCTTGTTATCCAATGCAAAGAAGGAGAGTCTTTTTTTGATGTTAATATTTTAACTACATCTCCATTTCTCAATATTGATTGTAAAGGACTTTCCTTTCCATTTATTTCACATCCAATCGCAGTATCACCTACTTTGGTGTGTACAGCATAAGCAAAATCAATCGGACTTGCTTCTTTGGGTAATTTTATGACTGACCCTTTTGGTGTAAAACAAAAAACATTTTCTTGAAACATTTGGAGTTTTGTATACTCAAAATAATGTTCTGGATTTTCATTTTTATCTATAATTTCTACCAGATCTGCTAGCCAATCATATTCCTTCCAAGTTAAAGAGTTAAACTTTTCTGAAGATTTATATTTCCAATGAGAAGCTATACCTCTTTGCGCAAATTCATGCATTTGTTGGGTTCTTAGTTGTATTTCAATCGGTCTTTTATTTGGACCGATCACTGCTGTGTGAAGAGATTTATAATTATTTATTTTCGGTGATGAAATGTAATCTTTAAATCTACCGGGTATACAATTCCATTTATTATGTATCACACCTAAGGTTTTGTAACAATTTTCAACATTATCTAAAATTATTCTAAAACCAATAATATCTGTAATTTGCTCAAGTGAAGTCCTTTTTTTCTGAATTTTTCTCCAAATTGAAAAAGGAGTTTTTTCTCTAGAATAAATTTTAAAATCTATATCATTTTCATTTAACAGATTTTCAAATTCGCTAAGAACTGAATTATAATTAATCAAATTATTATCTTTTATTGTGTCTAATCTATCTTTGATCATTTTTCTTGCCTCAGGATTTAAAATATCAAAAGAAAGATCTTCAAGTTCATCTCTTATTCTATTCATTCCCATTCTATCTGCTAGAGGAGCATAAATTTCCATAGTTTCTTTAGCAATTCTTTTTCTTTTTTCCTCTTTATCAATAGCCTTCAAAGTTCGCATATTATGCAAACGATCTGCAAGTTTCACAAGAAGGACTCTAATATCCTTGGAAGTTGCCAGGATGAGTTTTCTAAAATTTTCAGCTTTAGAATTAGAAATAGCTTGGTTTTCAAAAACTGAAATTTTTGTAACCCCATCAACCAAATCAGCAACTTCTTTTCCAAATTGTTCTTCTATAGTTTTGTAAGTTGCATAAGTATCTTCTATGGTATCATGAAGTAAACCAGTTGCGATAGTTGCACTATCCAACTTAAGTTCGGTTAAAATATTTGCAACAGCAACAGGATGAATGACGTAGGGATCTCCTGATTGTCGTTTTTGATCTTTATGAACTTTCACTGCAAAATCATAAGCTTTGCTTAGAGTCTCTGGGTTAAGAAACTTATTGTATGATTTAACCTTATTTATTAATTCGTCAGAATTTAGCATCAATTTACTATATCACTTATTTAGATAACTTTAATACTTCTTAAATTATTTTTTTTTAAAGAAGATATGAGTTTTACTATATTTTTTTTTAATTTTGGGTGAGACCAATTTTTGCATATTTCAAACAGTGGCATAAGTACAAAGTTTCTATTGTGCATTCTTGGATGCGGGATCTCTAAATTTATCAATTTTTTTTTTGATTTAGTAATCTTTCCATTAAAATCTAATATATCAATATCACAATTTCTTGGATGATTTTTAGGAGCTATTTTTCTGCCTAATTTTTTTTCTATTGATTTAATTACTTTAAACAGCTCAAATTGATTTAATTTTGTTTTTATTAGTAATACAGCATTAATAAATTTTGGATAATTAGGATCTGGCCATGACTCAGTCTCATAATAACTAGATGTTTTGATAATTTTAATATCATGGATTTCCAATAGATATTTAGATTTTTCTAAAAAATGTATTCTATTTCCCAAATTAGAACCTATTGATAGATATACATTTTTAACTTGAGCGTCTGAAATATCTCGCTTTTTCACGGTTCCAATCTTTTGTTTTTTTTGTTTGTCGCTTATCGTATTGTTTTTTGCCCTTTGCAACTGCTATTTCAACTTTAGCTTTACCTTTTTTAAAATACATTTTAGTTGGAACTAAAGTTAGACCATCCTCGTTCATTTTACCAATTAGTTTGTTAATTTCCCTTTTGTTGAATAACAATTTTCTTTCTGAGTAAGGATTGTGATTTGAATAACTGGCTTGTTTATATATCGGTATATGTGAATTAATTAAAAAAATTTCTCCTTCTTTTTCTACTGCGTATGACTCTGCAATATTTACTTTTCCATCTCTTACAGATTTTATTTCAGAACCTTTTAATACAATTCCTGCTTCTAAGATTTCCTTAAAGAAAAAATTAAAAGATGCTTTTCGATTTATTGTAATGATCTTGATGCCAGATGTAGATTTATCACTCATCAATAAGTTTTGCTACTTTTAATGCTTTCTCGACTTCCTTTTTTGTATTTTCAGTTATTTTTACCAAAGGTAATCTTACAGTATCATCGCATAGACCAAGTAATTTAGCAGCATACTTAACTGGTGAAGGATTGCTTTCTATAAATAAATTTTTATGCAACGGTTGCAACATATCATCAATTTGTTGAGCCTTTTTTAAATCATCCTCATTTAAAGATTTTGATAATTTTTGAAATTCAGAACATAATTTAGGAGCTACGTTTGCTGTAACACTAATTGTTCCAACTCCTCCTCGTTTATTAAATTCAAAAGCATTATCATCATTTCCAGTAAGTTGAATGAAATCATTACCCATTTTTTCTTTTTGTTGATCAACACGATTAAGATCACCAGTTGCATCTTTAACTCCAACTATATTTTTTAGTTCATACAATCTAGCCATTGTTTCAACGCTCATATCGATTACTGAACGGCTTGGAATATTATAAATTATAATTGGAATTCCACAGTTATCATTGATTGATTTATAATGTTGATATAATCCTTCTTGAGTGGGTTTATTATAATATGGTGTAACAACTAAAGCACCATCAGCACCAGCTTTTTCAGCGTGTTTAGTTAATGATACGGCTTCTTCTGTAGAATTAGATCCTGTACCAGCTATTATGGGAAGTTTACCGGTAGCTTCTTTTATACACAATTCAATTGTTCTCTCATGTTCATCATGTGATAATGTTGGTGACTCACCTGTTGTTCCAACTGGAACTAACCCATTTGTTCCATTTTCCAGATGATGATTTATTATTTTTATGTAACTTTCTTCGTCAAGCTTGTTGTCTTTAAACGGTGTAATTAATGCTACATTTGATCCTTTAAACATAATTATTTATAACATAAGTTGTTTGATTTAATAAAATGTATTTAAAATTATTAACAACAATTATCCTTTTTTTCTTATCGTTTCAATCTGCTTTTTCAAATGAAACTATACTTCCTATTAAAAAACCAGATTTAAATGAAAAAAATACAACAAAAAAAATAGCTGAAATCATTCCTCTACCAAAACCATCTGAAAAAGAAGATGAAATTCAAAAGGAAATAAAAATTACTACCACGGAAATATTTAAGAGAATTGATGGTGTAATAATTCCAAAAAATAAGCCTCTAATAGTTAAAGAAAAATTAAGAAAGATAAAAAAACAAAAATTTTATAGCGATAGAGATTTGAGATATGCAAAACAAGCTATTTCATTTATGGAGAAAAGTAATTGGAAAGATGCAAAAAAAGCCGCAAGTAAAGCAAGAGCAAAATCTATTTATGATTTTATTCAATGGAGACATCTACTTACAACTGGTAACAGGGCTACATTTACAGAATATAAACAGTTTATCGAAAGAGTAAAAGATTATCCAAGGATAGATAGAGTCCGTTACTTAGGAGAACATAAAATAAATTCTAAAAATCATACTAAAAATGAAATTATTCAGTGGTTCGATAAACACCCTCCTTTAAGTGGATTTGGAAAAATGATGCTAGGCGATGCTTTGTTATCAAAAAATAAAGAGACAGCTATAAATTTAATAAAAAAAGGATTTATTACAGCTGATTTAAGTAAAAATGATCTTATTTTTTTTAGAAAGAAATTTAAAAAATATTTGAACAGTGGTGATTATATTAAAAGAGCTGATTATTTAGCTTGGGAGAATAAATATTGGGACCTTAAAAGAATGTTAAGATATCTACCTAAAGATTATCAACTTTTATATACAGCAAGGCAACTGTTAATGAGCAGATCTTATGGTGTTGATAGCGCTATATCGAATGTGCCTGCAAGTTTAAAAAAGGATGCAGGTTTAAATTATGATAGACTCAAATGGAGAAGGAAAAGAGGAAGAGTTGATAGCTCTTTAGAAATTTTACTAAGTATCAAAAATAATAAAGACTATATGGTTCGCCCAGATAAATGGTGGGTTGAAAGATCAATAATTGCTAGATCACTTATTTATAAGAAAAGATATGAGCAAGCTTATAAAATTACAAGTAAACATGGTCTATCAGAGGGTGCAGAATTAGCTGAAGCTGAATGGATGAGTGGATGGATTGCTTTAAGTTTCTTAAAAGACCCAATTTTAGCAAAAAGTCATTTTACTAAATTTTATAATAATGTTGGATATCCAATTAGTTTATCAAGAGGTGCTTATTGGCTTGGAAAAGCGAATTTGGCACTAAATAATAAGGAAGAAGCAGATAAATGGTTTAAAGAAGGTTCAAAATATCTAACAACCTATTACGGTCAATTATCTCATATGAAAATATATCCAAATAAAACTTTTGAACTTAGAGAAAGTACTCAAGTTGATAAAAATTATGCTGAAAGTTTTTACAAAAATAAATTAGTAGCAATAGTACATTTATTAGATGAAGTAAAAAAAGATAAATATACGAAACATATTTTAAGATTTCTAGCAAATGACAATGTATCAGCAGGGAGTGAGGTATTAGCAGCAAAACTAGCAACTGACATCTCTAGATTTGATTTTGCTATTCAGGTTTCTAAAATAGCATCTTATCAAAAAAGGTTTCATAACAAATATAATTATCCAGTAATAAGCACTCCGAATAAAGTTGGATCAAGAAAAATCCCAGAACAAGCTTTAATATTATCTATTATAAGACAAGAAAGTGAGTTTGATATATCTGCAAGAAGTAGAGTTGGAGCACAAGGCTTAATGCAGTTGATGCCTTACACTGCAAAGACAGTTGCTAAGCAAGCAAAAGTTTCTTATTCAAAATCTCGTTTAACAACGAGTCCTGAGTATAATATAAATTTAGGATCTTTTTATATTGCAGGTTTAATTCTTGATTATGATGGATCCTATCCTTTCGCTGTAGCAGCTTATAATGCAGGACCAAAAAGAGTGAAATATTGGAAAAAAATAAATAAAGATCCTCAAAAGAAACAAATCGATTATGTTGATTGGGTAGAACTTATTAAGTTTAAAGAGACCAGAAACTATGTTCAGAGGGTTATGGAGAATTACAATGTTTATAGATACATTTTGTCTCAAAAACCAATATTTTTAAAAGATTTTTTTAGAAATAATCCGCTCTATTAGTGGCGGAAGGAGAGGGATTCGAACCCTCGGTACACCTTTTCAAGCGTACGGCGGTTTAGCAAACCGCTGGTTTAAACCAGCTCACCCATCCTTCCACGATAATATGTGTAACTTGAAATCATTGAATATTCAATCATATTCAAGTAATTTCTCCAAAATATGAAAAACAAATATTCAGTATTCTCTTTAATAAAAAATGCTTTATCACAGCATGAGAATTGGCAACAAGCTTGGGGAAATCCAGAGCCAAAAAAAGAATACGAAGCTATTATTGTTGGTGGTGGTGGACACGGTTTAGCTACTGCTTATTATTTAGCGAAGAAACATAATTTAAAAAATATCGCAGTCTTAGAAAAAGGTTGGATTGGTGGTGGAAATACAGGGCGTAACACTACAATCATTAGATCAAATTATTTATGGGATGCTAGTGCTGGTTTATACGATCATGCGCTTAAACTGTGGGAAAATTTATCTCAAGAGTTAAACTACAATGTGATGTTCAGTCAAAGAGGTGTAATGAATTTAGCTCACAATCTTCAAGATGTAAGAGATTTAAAAAGAAGAACACATGCCAATAGACTAAACGGAATTGATGCTGTTTGGTTAAATACTGAAGAAGTTAAAAAATTTTGCCCAATTATAAATACATCACCTGATATCAGATACCCTGTTTTGGGTGGAACGTTACAAAGAAGAGCAGGAACTGCAAGACATGATGCTGTTGCCTGGGGTTATGCAAGAGGCGCAAGCGAAATGGGTGTTGATATAATTCAAAACTGTGAAGTTAAAGGAATAAAGAGAAATGGAGATAGAGTTGAAGGATTAGAAACCACTAAAGGATTTATAAAAACTAATAAAATTGGAGTTGTTGCAGCAGGCCACTCAAGTGTAATTGCAAATATGGCTGGATTAAAACTTCCTCTTGAGAGTAAACCATTACAAGCGTTAGTTTCAGAGCCAGTAAAACCAATTATTGATACTGTTGTAATGTCAAATGCAGTTCATGCTTATGTAAGTCAATCGGATAAAGGCGAATTAGTTATAGGTGCAGGAACAGATTCATATGTTTCATATACACAAAGAGGTAGTCATAATATTGTAGAAGAAACTTTAAAGGCTATTTTAGAGCTCTACCCTATTTTTAGTAGAATGAAAATGTTAAGACAATGGGGAGGAATTGTTGATATATGTCCAGATGCAAGCCCTATTATAAGTAAAACTAATATAAAAGGTTTATATTTTAATTGTGGTTGGGGTACCGGTGGTTTTAAAGCTACTCCTGGATCGGGAGATTTGTTTGCGCACACAATCGCAAATGATGAGCCACATAAATTAAATGCAGCATTTAATTTAAATAGATTTGTAAGCGGTGATCTTGTTGATGAACATGGTGCTGCAGCAGTTGCACATTAGTAATGTTTTTAATTAATTGTCCATTTTGTGGAGAGAGAGATCAAAGTGAATTTTCTTCAGGTGGTGAAGCTCATATAGTTAGACCAAAACAACCGACTGAACTTAGCGATGATGAATGGGCGGAATATCTATTTATGAGAAAAAATATTAAAGGTATTCAATTTGAAAGATGGAATCATGTTCACGGATGCAGAAAATGGTTCAACGTCGTTAGAGACACATCGAATGATAAAATATTATCTGTTTATAAAATGGGTGAAAAACCTCCTGTTAATTATAAGTAATGCCCAATTATAGAATTCATAAAACCGAATATATTGATGAAACTAAGAGAGTTTCATTTAAATATGATGGCAAGACTTACTTTGGATATGAGGGTGATACCTTGGCATCTGCACTTTTGGCAAATGGTATTCATTTAGTCGGTAGAAGTTTTAAATATCACAGACCAAGGGGTATAGTTTCTTGTGGAGCAGAAGAGCCTAATGCAATTTGTCAAATTGGTAGTAAAAAAGACCTAACAGAACCAAATGTGAGAGCAACCGAGTTAGAATTGTATGAAGGATTAGAAGCAAGTTCTCAAAATTGCTGGCCTAACGTAAAATTTGACATTGGGGGTATTAATAATTTTATATCACCGTTAATTCCTGCAGGCTTTTATTATAAAACATTTATGTGGCCAAAGAGTTTTTGGAAAAAAGTATATGAACCATTAATACGATTATCTGCAGGTTTAGGAAAATCTCCTACAGAACCAGATCCTGATATCTATGATCACAAATATGTTCACTACGATGTATTGGTAATTGGTGGTGGAGTTTCAGGTATTATTGCTGCAAAAATGGCTGCAAAAAATAATTTTAAAACTTTATTGGTAGATGACAAAAAAATACTAGGTGGTTCTACAATTTATCAAAATAATGAGTCTGTTAAGATTGATGATAAATTATCAAGTGAATGGTTAAAAAATGAAATTCAAGAAATTAAAAAATTAAGTAATTTAACAATTAAGACAAGAACAAGTATTGCAGCTTATCATGGATACAATTTTCTTTTAGCTAAAGAAAATTTAACAGATCATTTGCCGGAGGAAAAAAAGAAAAATAAGATTAGACAACGATTATGGAAAATAAGAGCAAAAAAAGTTGTAATTGCAACTGGATCAATTGAAAGACCACTTGTATTCAATAATAATGATAGACCAGGAATATTATTATCTAATTCTATAAACAAATATTTGGATTATTACGGCGTTACCTGTGGAGAAAATATAATATTATTTACAAATAATGATAGTGCATACGAAACTTCAATTTCACTTCATAAAAAAGGTATAAAGAATATAATTGTTGATTTAAGAAAATCTGCTAGTTCTGAATTAATCAAACAAGCTGAAAGTCTAGGAATAAAAATCTACTTCAATCATGTTGTAACAAATACTTTTGGATACAAAAAAATAAATTCATTAGAAATCATGAAACTATCGGAAGATGGAAATACAACTATAGGTGATAAGATTAAATTAAGTTGTGACTGTTTAGGCATGAGTGGTGGATGGACACCTATGGTGCATATGCATAGTCAATCTGGAGGTAAATTAGATTTTAGAGATGAAGACCAAGTATTCTTACCAAAAGAAAATAGTGAAGATCAAATTTCAGTTGGTTCATGCAATGGAGATTTTGATTTAGAAAATATTATAGATAAAACAGTCAATAAAATTAATAAATTCTTAGATATAGATAATCAAGATTACCAGGATACAAATATTATTTGCTCTAAAGAAAATGATAAAAGAAATATATGGCTTTTACCAAATAAAATACCTTTAGGTAAAACAAAATGCTTTATAGATTTTCAAAATGACTCAACTGCAAAAGATATCAAATTAGCCTTAAAAGAAGGCTTTAGATCAATTGAACATGTAAAAAGATATACAACGACTGGTATGGCAACAGATCAGGGAAAGTTATCTAATATGCACGCACTTGGGGTTATAGCTGATACAGCTGGTGTAAAAATGGGTACATTGGGAACAACTACATTTAGGCCTCCATTCACACCATTAACTTTCGGAACACTAGTTGGGAGAAATGTTGGAAAATTTTTTGAAGTAGTAAGAAAAACATCCATGCATGAATGGCATGTAGAAAATAATGCAGAATTTGAAAATGTTGGTCAGTGGAAAAGACCCTGGTACTATGCAAAAAATGGAGAAAATATGCATGATGCTGTTCAAAGAGAAAGTAAAGCGGCACGTGACAGTGCGGGTATCTTAGATGCATCAACTCTAGGAAAAATTGATATCCAAGGAACAGATGCATCAGAATTTTTAAATCGAGTTTACACAAATGCTTGGTCAAAACTTGCAATCGGAAAATGTAGATACGGACTTATGTTAAACGAGGATGGTATGGTTTATGACGACGGTGTTACCACAAGAATATCTGAAAATCATTATCTTATGACAACTACTACTGGGGGAGCTGCAAATGTATTAAGCAAACTTGAGGATTATTTACAAACGGAGTGGCCAGAGTTAGATGTTTATTTAACATCAGTGACAGATCATTATTCTACAGCAAGTATTTGTGGTCCAAATTCAAAAAAAATTCTTAAGAAACTTTTTCCAAATTTAGATTTAAGTGATGAAAACTTTCCTCATATGTCATTTAAAGAAGATAAACTTGAAAATATAAATTGTAGAATAATGAGAATAAGTTTTACGGGTGAACTAAGCTATGAAATTAACATAGAGTCGAAATATGGAAATTCATTATGGAAAATGTGTATAGAAGCTGGGAAAGAGTTTAATTTGACACCTTATGGTACTGAAACAATGCACCTACTCAGAGCTGAAAAAGGTTTCATTATTGTTGGACAAGATACAGACGGCACAATGACTCCTTCAGACTTACAGATGGATTGGATTGTAAGTAAAAAGAAATATGACTTCATTGGTAAAAGATCTTTATATAGAAGTGATACTATTAGAGAAGATAGAAAGCAATTGGTAGGACTACTTACAGATGATCCAAAAGAAATTTTGGAAGAAGGTGCTCAAATTGTTTCAGACATTAAATCAAAGCCTATAGATATGCTAGGACATGTAACTTCAAGCTATTTTAGTCCAAACCTAAATAAATCAATTGCCTTGGCTGTAGTTAGAAGTGGTAAAACAATGAAGGGTCAAAAGTTAATTATTCCAATGGAAAACAAAAACATTAATGTGACCGTTTCCGACACAATTTTTTTAGACAAGGAGAATAAAAGACTAAATGCTTGACATTTTACATCCAAATATTTCAAATAATAATAAAAACAATATCGATATTAATTTATCTGAAGAAAAAATTAAAATTAATATCAGGGGAAAAAATAAAGAATTTTTTACCAAAGTGGGTAAAATTCTATCTATTATTTTACCTTCTGAGTCAAATACCAGTTCATCAAATGAAAACTATGATGTTTTGTGGCTAAGTCCGGATGAATGGATGATATATTTTGATGAAAATAAAAATTCAAATATTTTTGATCAACTTTATAAAGATATTTCGTCTTTAAATTTTGGATCAATTACTGATATCTCTTCACAATTAATTTGTATAAATATAAAAGGAGAAAATATATTTGAATTATTATCATCTGGATCACCTTTTAATTTCGAAAAATTTAAAAATAATGTTGGTTCATCAACACAAACGATAGTAAATCATATTGATGTAATTCTTCATCACAAGTCAAAGAATAATGTTAATTTATTTGTAAGAAGATCGTTTTCAGAACACCTTTATGAATGGTTAGTTGATAGCTCTAATTTTGTCTAATTTATAATTCAAATAAAAATAAGTATAACCAATATACATCAGAGAGAAAATCCAATTGAATATTACCCATAACCAAAAAAATTCAGAAAAGTCAGAATTAAAATAAATTGCAGTATAAAATACGACAAATGGAAAAATTCCATTTCGGCAAATATTAGCAATTAATGCGTTTTCAGCTTTTTTTAAAGCCATAAAAAAACCATTTGATAAAAAAAATATTGGATAAGCTGGTAGCACAAAGGCTGAAATCTCTAAATATAATTTTCCAAATTCAACGACCTCTAAATCTTTTGAAAATAATTTTGTTATCATTTCAGCACCAAAATAAATAATAAAAGAAGAAATAATCATTATAATGAAAGCATATTTTATAGCTTGGAAGTACGTTTCTTTAATTCTTAAAATATTTCGTGCACCAAAGTTTTGAGCAATAATTGTGATAATTGCTGTATTTATTCCCAAGATTGGCAATAAAACCACTTGTTCTATTTTGGTGCCAGCTCCATAACCAGCTGCTGCATATTCTCCTGATAAACCTGCATATTTGAATACAATAGCAGAAGCAATAGAATAACCGCAAATTGAAATTATTATTGGCATAGATTGAAAAAAAATATTTTTTAAAAAAAAAAATTTAGGAATAAAATAAGAAATAAGTATGTTTTTAATTAATTTACTTTTTAAAACTTTTTTAAATATAATTAAAAAAGCGACCGTTTGAGCAATTAGAGTTGCTATTGCAATACCCTTCATACCCAAAGCTGGTATGAAATAAAATCCAAATATTAAAATTGGATTTAACAATATGTTTAAAAAAAAAGATAATATTAAAGCATTTCTATAAGTTTTCGTATCGCCTTCTGCATGAAGTAATGAATTTAATGCAACAACTAAAATAAAAATAAATGAACCAAGGAAAATGATATCTGTATATTGTAAGCCAAGATTTATTACCTCGTTAGTTGAACCCATAATTGAAAAAAGGTCTGATGCATAATTTAAACCAATAAAAGTAATCAACAGAATTATCAAAAAAGAAAAGAAAATTAATTGGCAGAAATAAATTGAAGCATTTTTATTATTTTTTTCTCCAATGCTATTACCTATCAGTGATGTACCTGCAACTGTGATACCAATAGATGAAGCAATAATAATAAAATAAATTGGAAAAGATTTTGTTAAAGCTGACAAAGCTTCAGGTGATATTTTTCCTGCAAAATATGTATCAGCAATATTATATAACGTTTGAAAGAGTGTACCTACAGATGCAGGTATCGCTAATTTTTTAATTAATTCTTTGATGTCATCACTTAATATATTCATGATATTATTTTTTTGAATTTATTATTTGATTGTGCCTCATTGTGAAACGTTTTATTTGATCATTTGTCAATTTATCAAAACAATTTGGACATGATAGGCCTACTTTATACTTTTTTGATTTGGTTAGTTTTTTATGCAATGGCATTCTACAACCACCACAAACAGTATAATTTCCAATTTCTAGGTTTTTTTTAATAGTAACTCTTTTATCAAAAACAAAACATTCACCATTCCACTTACTTTTTTTTGGATCAGTTTTGTTAAGATAATTTAAGATACCACCCTTAAGCATATAAACATTTTTAAAACCTTTATTATTAAGATAACTAGACGCTTTTTCACACCTGATACCTCCGGTGCAAAACATCCCTATTGATTCATCTTTACTAAATTTGGATAAATAATTTTTAAAATCTCTAAAATTTTTAGTTTCTGGATTAAGAGCATTTTTAAATGTACCAATCTTATATTCAAAAGGTTTTCTGGCATCAATCAGTTTAATATTTTTTTTAGTTATAAATTCGTCCCATTTTTTAGGTGATAAATATTTCTTATTAAAAAAATTTTTAAAATTAATTTTTTCATTAATTGGAACTACCTCATCTTTTATTTTAACTTTATTTTTTGTGTATGGTAATATTTTTGAGTTAAATTTATTTTGAATATCAAATCTATCAATTGATAAGATATTCTTTATTTTTGTAATTATAAGTTTAATTTTTTTATGACTACCTGATATTGTACCATTAATTCCTTCAGGAGATAATATTATAAGACCTTTAATATCAAGCTTATTAGTTTCTTTTAAGATATTTTTTTTAATAATTTTTAATTTATTAAGTTTTGATATTTTATAAAAAGATAGGATTTCAAACATAATTACCAACAAACTGTAAAACCATCACCAATTGGTAAAATATACTTATTAATAGGTGATTTTTTTATGTATTTATTAAATTCTCTTAATTTTATAGTTAATTTGTCTTTTATCTTTGGATTTGCAACATCTCCTTTCCAAAGTGTATTATCAATTAAAATTATACCCTTTTTGCTTTTTAATTTAAGAGACTGATTAAAATAATTTATATAATTTTCTTTATCTGCATCAATTAATATCACGTCATATTTTTCCTTTTTCTTAATTAGATTTTCAAGAGCAATTTTTCCATTTTCACAAAGAAGATTTATTTTTTTATCTTGCTTTGCTTCTTTAAAAAACTTAATTGCCTCATTGTTAGTTTTTAAATTTTTATCTATACCAATTAATTTGCAATTCTTAGGTAAGGCAAGTGCAGCAGATAAAATGCTGTAACCTGTAAAAGTGCCAATTTCTAAATATGATTTATAGTTATTAATTTTTATGATAAATTGTATGAAGTTAGCTTGTAGAATTGAAATTTGTAATTTTTTAATATGACCAAGTTTTTCGTTATATTTTAATAATTTTTTTTGTACTTTGTGAAGATTATTTGTATGTGAAAAAATATAATTGATCATATTTTGATCAATTATGAAATTTTTATCCATTCAACTTTTCTTTTAATATTTTGTTTATTAATTGAGGATTGCCTTTTCCTTTACTTTCTTTCATGGCTTGACCAACAAAAAAACCAAATAATTTATCTTTACCAGATTTATATTCAGCAACCTTATCTGAATTATTTTCAATAACTTTATTTATCAATTCCTCTATCGCTTTTGGATCGCTTTCTTGTTTTAAACCTTTTTCTTTTACTATTATTAATGGATCTTGATCTCCATCTATCATTTGTTCAAAAACCGTTTTAGCTATTTTTCCTGATATAGTTCCATCTTTTATAAGGTTTATAAGTTTTGATAGATTTTTAGCACTAACTGGGCTTTGAGATATTTCTAAATTTTTTTCATTTAAAACTGCAAATAATTCACCTGTAATCCAGTTTGTTGCTAATTTAACATCTGAATTTTTTATAACTTCCTCAAAGAAATTTGATGTTTCAATATCAGATACCAAAATTGTTGCTTCATATGGTGAAAGATTAAATTTATCTATAAATCTTTTTTTCTTTTCATCTGGTAATTCAGGTATATCTGATTTTATTTTTTCAATTAACTCTTGGCTTATTTCAAGCGGTAATAGATCTGGATCAGGAAAATATCTGTAATCATGCGCGTCTTCTTTTGATCTCATAGATCTTGTCTCATTTCTTTTAGTGTCAAAAAGTCTTGTCTCTTGATCTATGTCTTTCCCCTCCTCTAACAAATCTATTTGTCTATTTGCTTCGGATATTATTGCCATTTGCATAAATTTTATTGAATTAACATTTTTAATTTCACACCTGGTGCCAAATTCAGTCTCCCCTTTTAATCTTACTGATACATTAACATCTGCCCTCAAAGAACCTTCTTGCATATTGCCATCACATGTTCCTAAATATCTCATTATCGATCTTAATTTTTTTATATAAACGTTGACTTCATCTGGAGATCTTAAATCAGGCTTACTTACTATTTCCATTAAAGCCACTCCAGATCTATTTAAATCAACTAATGTATTATTTGGATCAATATCATGAATACTTTTACCTGCATCTTGCTCTAAGTGTAATCTTTCAATTCCAATTTCTTTTTGACCATTCGGCATATCTAAAATTACTTTTCCTTCACCGACAATTGGATATTTGTATTGAGAGATTTGATATCCTTGGGGTAAATCTGCATAAAAATAATTTTTTCTATCAAAGACAGATTTTTTATTTATTTTGGCTTTAAGTCCTATTCCAGTTTTAATTGCTTGTTCAATACAAAATTCATTTATAACTGGTAACATTCCTGGAAATGCTGCATCTACGAGACTAACTTGTGTGTTTGGTTCTGCACCAAATTTTGTTGATGATTGAGAGAAAAGTTTTGACTCTGAAGTAACTTGAGCGTGCACTTCTAAACCAATTATCACTTCATATTGTTTATTTTCTCTTTCAATAAGATATTCACTATTTTTATTCACGTAACCACCAGTCTGAAATATCATTTTTAAAATTAATCTTATCTTCTAATGCATAAGAAATATTAAGTATATTTTGTTCATCAAAAGGTTTTCCAATTACTTGAAGGCCTAAAGGATAATTATTTTTATCTTTACCAGCTGGTATAGAAATACCTGGTAAGCCCGCTAGATTTATTGGAACTGTAAATATATCATTTAAATACATTGATACTGGATCATTTGTTTTTTCACCAATTTTAAATGCTGAGCTTGGAGTAGATGGAGTTAAAATTGCATCAACTTTAGAAAAGGCATCATCAAAATCTTTTTTTATTAATTGTCTTACTTTCTGCGCTTTTAGATAATAGGCATCATAGTAACCAGAAGATAAAACATAAGTTCCAATCATAATTCTTCTTTTAACTTCATCACCAAAACCTTCAGATCTAGTTTTTTCGTACATTTCTATTAAATTTTGACCAGGAGATCTAAATCCATATTTAACACCATCATATCTTGCTAGATTTGAAGATGCTTCAGCTGGTGCAACAATATAATAAGTTGGTAATGCGTAATTAGTATGTGGAAGCGAAATATCGATAATTTCTGCTCCGCAATCTTTTGCATATGAGATACCATTTTTCCATAGCTGTTCAATTTCGTCAGGCATATTGTCAACTCTATATTCTTTAGGAATACCAATTTTCTTTCCTTTAATATCTTTTGATAATTCTTTTGAATAATTATTTCTTTTGTAATCAATTGAGGTTGAATCTTTTTGATCAAATGAAGAGATCACCTCTAAAAGCATAGAACAGTCTCTTACATTTTTCGTCATAGGTCCTGCTTGGTCTAAAGATGAAGCAAATGCTACAATTCCATAACGAGAACAACTTCCATATGTAGGTTTAAGTCCTACAGTTCCTGTAAATGATGCTGGTTGACGAATAGATCCACCTGTATCTGTTCCAATGGTAACTGGAGTTAAATTTGCAGCGACAGCTGCAGAAGAACCTCCTGAAGATCCACCAGGGACTAAATTTTCTCCTACCGGATTTTGAACATTTCCAAAAAAACTAGTTTCATTTGAAGAGCCCATAGCAAATTCATCACAATTAAGTTTACCAAGAAGTATTGCTCCTTGACTCCACAAATTTTGAGTAACTGTAGACTCATATGTGGGAACGAAGTTATTTAATATTTTGCTACCTGCTGTTGTTCTAACTCCATTTGTACAAAATAAATCTTTAACAGCAATGGGAATACCTGGTAGTTTTAAATCAAAGTTAGGATTAGAATCAAATTTCTTTGATTGATCTATTGCTTTTTCAAAATTATCCGTAACATAAACATTTAATTTTTTTGATTTTTCAGCACGGTCTATAAATGCTTTTGTAATTTCCCCTGAAGATAGTTTTTTTTCTTTTATATTCGATGTTAATTCGAATAAACTTTGACTTGTTATATCTGACATTATTCAACAACCTTTGGTACAACAAAAAAATCTTTATTTTCTTCAGGAGAGTTTTTTAAAATTTTTTCTCTAATATTTTCTGATTTAATTTCATCTTTTCTAAATCTTAGGGTGGTTTCAGCAATTGATGTTAAGGCTTGAACATTATCAGTATTTAATTCATTTAATTTTTCTATAAATTCAAATATATTATTTAAGTCGCCCTTTAATTTATTAGCTTTTTCATCATCAATAGAAATTCTTGCTAATTTCGAAATGTGCTTTACTGTTTTAAGATCTATACTCATATGGTAAAAATATTGCCGCAAACTATCACTTAAGTAAATAATATACAATATGATCACAATTGAGGAATTTAAAAAGAAACAGCTAAATACATCTAGATTAATTGGTCTTGATTTAGGTTCAAAGAGAATTGGTGTAGCTATATGTGATGAAAATCAAAAAATTGCCACACCGCTTAAAACAATAAACAAATCCAAATTTGAAGATCTTATCAATGAATTAGAGAATATTATTAAAGAAAATAACATTAAAGGAATAATTATTGGAAATCCAATTAATATGGACGGAACCTTTGGTAAATCTTCTCAATCAGTAAATGATGTGTCAAAAGCAATATCAAAAGAAATTGATCTTCCAATAAGTCTTTGGGATGAAAGATTATCAACAATTGGAGCGTTTAAATTAACCGAAAATTTAGGTATTAACGTAACTAAAAGAGAAAAAAATATAGATAAAAATGCTGCTGCATTTATCTTACAGGGTGCCATAGATTTTATTAATAATTAATACTTGCATTAATCAACCTTTGTGGCTATAGAGTTGGTTTTAATGGCAACTAAAACCAAAGCTATTAAAATTTCTCAAAAACATCTCCTAGGTATTCAAGATTTATCAATAAATGATGTTAATTTAATCTTAAAAGAAGCTGAAAAATTTATTGAATTAAACAAAAGCAAAAATAAAAAATTAGATTTACTTAAGGGGAAAACTCAAATTAACCTCTTTTTTGAACCATCAACAAGAACACAAAGCTCATTTGAGCTAGCAGGAAAAAGATTAGGTGCAGATGTTATGTCAATGAATATAACAAACTCAGCAATTAAAAAAGGTGAAACGCTAATAGACACTGCAATGACATTAAATGCAATGCATCCTGATATAATAGTTATTAGACATCAAGATTCAGGAGCATGTAATCTTTTATCTCAAAAAGTTAATTGTGCTGTTTTAAATGCTGGTGATGGAAGGAGAGAGCACCCTACCCAAGCATTACTTGATGCATTAACTATATTGAATAGGAAAAAAAAAATTCAAGGATTAAAGGTTGCAATTTGTGGAGATATTCTACATTCCAGAGTAGCAAGATCTAATATTTACTTGCTAAACATGTTGGGCGCCGAAGTTAATATTGTAGCTCCTTCAAACCTTTTACCAAAAGATATAGAAAAATTTGGGGTTAATATTTTTTCAAATATGAAGAAAGGTGTAAAAGATTGCGACATAGTAATGATGCTTAGACTTCAAAATGAAAGAATGAGTAATTCATTCCTGTCATCTAATAGAGAGTACTATGAATACTATGGACTAACACAGGATAAATTAGAATATGCAAAATCAGATTCAATTATTATGCATCCTGGTCCAATGAACCGCGGTATTGAAATTGATACAAAACTAGCTGATGACACCAATATGAGTGTTGTAAAAGAACAAGTTGAATTAGGTGTTGCAATAAGAATGGCATGTTTAAAAATTTTTTGTGAATGATGAAAAAGAAATACTTTATTAACGCAAATATAATTGATCCTCATAACAACATAAGTGAGATAGGAGGATTAATAATAGGTGAAGATGGAAAAATTGAAGGTGTTGGAAAAAAAGTGAATAAAAACAACATTCCTAGTAGAGAAAAAGTTATTGATTTAAAAGAGAATTATATTTTCCCAGGTATAGTTGATATGAGAGTATTTGTGGGTGAACCAGGTTATGAATATAAAGAAAATTTTAGAACTTTGAGCAATGCTGCATTATCTGGGGGCGTAACCTCAGTTGTAACAATGCCTAATACAGATCCAATAATCGACAACGTTTCAATAGTAGATTTTTTAAAAAGAAGAGGCAGAGATAAATCAAAAATAAATATATTTCCCACAGCATCTCTAACAAAGGGTACTGAAGGTACAAATATGACAGAGTTTGGTCTTCTGCAAAGTAAAGGGATAATAGCATTTACAGATGGAATTAGAACAATTCAGAATACAAGAGTTATGTCCAGAATAATGAATTCAGCAAAAGATTTGGGATCTTTAATAATGCAACATGCGGAAGATCAAGAATTAGCTGAAAATGGCATGATAAATGATGGAATAATTTCGACAAAACTTGGTTTGCAAGGTATCCCAGAAATAGCAGAATTAATAATTATAGAGAGAGATTTAACATTATTAGAAGAATATAATTGTCGTTATCACATTTCTCAAATTTCATCAGGAAAAGCAGTTGAAATTATTAAAGATAGAAAAGAAAAAGTAAGATTTTCCTGTGGGGTATCAATAAATAATTTATCTTTAAACGAAAATGATATTGGTGACTTTAGAACTTTTTTAAAATTGTCACCGCCACTTAGAACTGAAGATGATAGATTAAGTTTAGTGCAAGGTTTAAATGATGGCACAATCGATGTAATAGTTTCAGATCACAAACCTGAAGATGAAGAGCAAAAAAGATTGACGTTTGCTCAAGCCGCAACAGGTGCAACTGGTATTGAAACATTATTATCCTTGTCATTAGAATTATATCACAATGGATCTGTAAAACTTGAAAAAATTATTGCTGCATTAACCTCCAATCCAGCAAAAATTTTGAAAATCAATAAAGGTAACTTATCCGTAGGTAATGATGCAGATTTCTGTATTGTGGATATAAATAAGCCTTGGGTAGTAAAGCAAGAAAATTTGGTTTCTAAATCAAAAAATACGTCAATTGAAAATAAAAGATTACAAGGAAAAGTAATCAATACATATGTAAAAGGACAAGAGCTTTACAATATTTAAATGGAAATTTTTATTTTATCACTTTTATCATATTTATTAGGTTCTATTCCTTTTGGTTTTTTATTAACAAAGATTTTTTTAAAAAAAGACATAAGAGAAACAGGATCAGGTAATATAGGTGCCACAAATGTTTTAAGAACAGGTAATAAATTTTTAGGTTACTCAACTTTATTACTAGACATTTTAAAAGCGGTTTTGCCAATAATTTATGTTAAATTAAATTATCCACAATTTATTTACATTTGTTCATTATTTGTTTTTTTAGGACATGTTTTTCCAATATGGTTAAAATTTAAAGGTGGTAAGGGTGTTGCAACATATGTTGGAATATTAATTATTTTAAATTATTTTTTGGGTATTGTTTTTGGTATTGTTTGGGTAATTACATATTTAATGTCTAAATACTCATCATTAGGATCAATTCTTGGATCATTAAGTGTTCCTATTTTTATATTTTTTTATAGCAATGATAACATTATGTTTTACTTCATAATGTTTATTTTAATTTTTTACACTCATAGAGAAAACGTTAAACGCTTGATAAATAAAGAAGAAACTAAGACAAAAATTTAATAATTTGACAGTTTTACTGTTTTAAGTACGTTCTCTAAATATGAATCTAGTAATCGTTGAAAGTCCAGCAAAAGCAAAAACAATTAATAAATATTTAGGATCAGATTATACAGTTCTTGCAAGCTATGGGCATATAAGAGATCTGCCTTCGAAAAATGGTTCTGTTGATCCTGAAAATGATTTTAAAATGATTTGGGAAGTAGATAGTTTTTCAAAAAAATATTTAAAAGAAATTACAGATAGTGCTAAAGATTCAAAAAAAATTATTCTAGCTACTGACCCTGACAGAGAAGGTGAAGCAATAGCCTGGCATGTAAAAGAGTTTCTTGAAGAAAAAAAATTATTAAAAGATAAAGAAGTTGAAAGAGTTGTTTTCAACGAAATAACAAAAAAAGCTGTTACAAAAGGAATAGATAATCCAAGAAAAATAGAGCCACATTTAGTTGATGCTTATATGGCAAGAAGAGCTCTAGATTATCTAGTAGGTTTTAATATCTCCCCCATTCTATGGACAAAATTACCAGGTTCTAAATCTGCTGGTCGAGTTCAGTCTGTAGCTTTAAGACTTTTAACCGAAAGAGAACAGGAAATAGAAGTTTTTCAACCAAAAGAATTTTGGACTTTAAATATAATTTTTAAAAATAACAAAAATGAGAAAATAAATACAACTATTTCACAATTAGATGGAAATAAGATTGAAAAATTTTCGTTTAAAAACAAACAAGATATTAATGACGCTTTATCAAAAATAAAAAATAAAAAATATAACATAACAGATATAAGTTCAAAAACTTATAACAGAAATCCATCAGGACCTTTTACTACATCAACATTACAACAAACAGCATCGAGTAAACTTGGTTTTGGAGCATCAAGAACAATGCAAATTGCTCAAAGACTATATCAAGGAATTGATATTGAAGGTGAAACCGTAGGATTAATTACTTATATGAGAACAGATGGAACTAATATTTCAAAAGATGCGATAACATCTTTCAGAGATTTTATAATACAGAATTACGGTGATAAATATTTACCAGAACAACCTCTAAATTATAGTGGCAAAAAAGCAAAGAATGCTCAAGAAGCCCACGAAGCTATACGTCCAACAGAAATAATTAGAAAACCAGAAGATATAAAAAAATACTTAAGTACTGATCAATATAAACTTTATAATTTAATATGGTCTAGATCTTTATCATCACAAATGCAGTCAGCAAAATTTGATAGAAAAACTATTACCATCAATTCAGATGATAATAAAAATATATTCAAAGCTAGTGGTTCAACATTAAAATTTGATGGTTTCCTAAAACTTTATAAGATCGATGAAAATGATGATGACAATGAAAATACTTTGCCTGATGTGGAAAAAGGTGAAGTAATGTTTGAAGATCATATTGATGAACAGCACTATACGCAACCACCGCCAAGATATTCAGAGGCAAGTCTAGTCAAAAAATTAGAGGAACTAGGAATTGGAAGACCGTCCACTTATGCAAGTATTATTTCAGTAATAGCTAATAGAGGTTATGCTGACATAAATAATAAAAGATTTTTCCCAACTGATAGAGGTAAATTACTTTCTGCTTTTTTAGAAAAATTATTTACCAAATATGTTGATTATGATTTTACTGCAAAATTAGAAGATCAATTAGACGATATAACATCAGGTAAAGAAAATTGGATAAAAGTTTTAGAGAACTTTTGGAAAGACTTTAATTCTAATGTTTCAGGTGTGAAAGAAAAAAGAACCAGAGAAGTATTAGACCTGTTAAATGAAAGTCTTGGATCACTTATATTTGAGGTCGATAAAGACGGAAATATTGATAGAAAATGTAAACTTTGTGAAACTGGCCAATTAAGTTTAAAAAATAGTTTTAGAGGTGGTGCTTTTATCGGGTGTTCAAATTATCCAGACTGCAAATTTACAAGACCACTATCAAAATCTAAAGCAGCACAACAATTGACACTAGCAGAACCTAAATTCATTGGAAAAAATGATAAAGGTAAAGATATTTTTCTTAAAAATGGAAGATTTGGTCCATATTTGCAATTTGAAAAAGAAATCATAGAGCAAGATGAAAAAACTAAAAAGAAAAAAAGAAAATTAAAGAAAGAAGAAAATAATTTAAAAAATGTTTCTATCCCTAAAGGAATTGAGATTGAAAATATTGATTTAGAAAAGGCAAAATACTTATGCTCGTTACCATTAAGTTTAGGTAAAAACCCTGAAAATGATAAAGATATTACTGTGAATGTTGGAAGATTTGGCCCTTACCTTAAATGTGAAAATAAATCAGCTAGGCTAGAAAATGTTGATGAATTATTCACAATTGGATTAAATAGAGCTGTTACATTAATTGCTGAAGCTAAACCAGGAAGAATTTCATCATCTATGATAAAAGATTTAGGAGAACACCCTGAAGATAAAAAGCCAGTTAGAATCATGAAAGGTCAGTATGGTCCATACATTAAATACAAATCATTAAATGCAACTATACCAGAGGAGAAAGATCCTGTTGAATTAACTATGGAAGAAGCATTAATTTTAATTGAGAAAAGAAAAGAATACGATAGAAATAAAAAAAAAAGAAAAGCAAATAATGTCAGCAGATGAAAATTTAAAGAATTTAAATATAAAATTACCAAAAGCTAATGATCCTGTTGGATCATATGCTGCTACAAGAATATCTGGAAATTTACTATATATATCTGGTCAAATATCAATTGATGAGAATGGAAATTTAATTAAGGGAAAACTCGGAAAAGATTATAATACTGAACAAGGTTATGAGGCTGCTAAAAGATGTGCATTAAGTATAATATCTCAAGCAAAAAAAGCATGTGGTGATGATTTATCCAAAATTAAATCATGTTTGAAACTCACTGGATATGTTAATTCTACTGATGATTTTACTGAACAACCAAAAGTCATAAATGGAGCCTCAGATCTAATAAAAAGTGTATTTGATGAATCTGGTTCACATGCAAGAGCTGCTGTAAGTACTAACAGCCTTCCATTGGGTGTTGCGGTTGAAGTTGATGCAATATTTGATCTTAATTAATTATCTACCAATACTAAAATAATTTATTTTATTTTTTTTCATTTCAGAAGTTGAATAAAGATTTCTCATATCAAAAACTTTAAAATTTCTTTTTTTGGTAATTTTTTTAAAGTTGAGTTGTTTAAATTCATTCCATTCTGTATGAATAATTATTAAATCTGCATTTTTACAAGCTTCTTTTATATTTTCAGAAAAGTTTATATTCTTGGATTTTAATTCCTTTTTCTTACCTGTTGGTTCATAATAATTTATATATGCACCTTTTCTTGATAAGGCTGGTATTATTTTTAATGAGGAAGATTCTCTCATATCATCAGTTCCTGGTTTAAAAGTAACACCCAAAAATGTAATATTTTTATTTTTAATTTTGTTATTCATTATTTTGCTAATTTTATTTAATAATAAATTAGATCTTTTATCATTTGAATTAATTACTGATTTTACAACTGAAAGATTTGTTTTAAACATTCGACCAGTTGAAACAAGTGCCTTTGTATCCTTTGGAAAACATGATCCACCGTATGCTGGGCCAGCACGTAAAAATCTACTTCCAATCCTTTCATCTAAACCCATGCCAATTGCAACTTCTTGAACGTCTATGTTTGATTTTTCACATAAATTTGCTATTTCATTAATAAACGTAATTTTGGTGGCTAAAAAAGCGTTTGATGCATATTTAATTAATTCAGCTGATCTTCTGGAAGTATGAAAATATCTGCCACCCTTCTTAATTAAAGGAAGATATAATTTTTTCATAATTTTATTAGCTTTATTGCTGCTTGTGCCTACTACAACTCTATCTGGGAATTGAAAATCCCTAATAGCTTCACCTTCTCTTAAAAATTCAGGATTGGATACAACATCAAACTTATTTTTATTTTTGTTTGATTTTAAGATTTTTGTAATTTTATCTCCTGTTGTAACTGGGACTGTAGATTTGGTAACTATGATTTTATATCTGTTTAGATTAGATTTTATACTTTTAATGACATTAAATACATATTTCAAATCAGCTTTATTATTTTTGGTGGGGGTTCCAACACATATAAAAATTATATCTGACTTTTTTATCGAGCTAGAAATATCTGTTGAAAATAAAAGTCTTTTTTTTTTTAAATTCCTTTCAACCAATTCTTTAAGGCCAGGTTCATAAATTGGTATAATTCCTTTATTTAATTTTTCTACAATTTTTTTATTAATATCAACACATGTAACTGTATTACCCAAGTCAGAGAAACAAGCCCCGCTAACTAAACCAACATAACCAGATCCTATAATACAAATTTTCATAACTTAGAAATTTCAATTCCAGATTTGATATAACCATTCAAAGATCCACAATCTAAATAATTACCTCTAAATTTATGTCCAATGAATAAATATTGATCTAATATCATTCTTCTTATTGAATCTGTGATATGTATTTCACCACCTTTGCCTTTTTTTTGATTTTTTAGATAATGAAAAATTTTCTTTGATAATATGTATCTACCTATTACAGCGTTATTAGAAGGAGCATCTTTGGTATTAGGTTTTTCAATTACATCAGCAATTTTAAAATTTAATTTGTCAATATTTTTTTTAATTGAATAAATCCCCCAGCGATCTACATTGTTTTTTTTAACTTTCATACTGGCCATAACAGATCCTTTGAATTTTTTGTGAATTTTTATCATATCTTTTGAACAATTCTTTTTTATAATTAAATCATCAGGTAACAACATTAAAAAATAATTATTTTTAATAAACTTTTTAGTTTTGAGCACAGCATCACCAGTTCCCATGGGTTTATTTTGATAAACAAATTTAATTTTTTTTTTAAAAAAAAGGATTTTTTTATACTCTTTAATTATTCTGGGATCTTTTTTTTTTTTTATAATTGACTTGTAAAAATTATCATTATTGAAATATTTCTTTATCATCTCTTTTTTTTTTGAAATAATAAAAATTATTTCACTTACGCCAGCGTCAATACATTCATCTAAAATATACTCAATTCCTGGTTTTCCATTTATTGGAAGAAGTTCTTTAGGAAAAACACTTGTCAAAGGTAGCAAACGTGTACCCAAACCAGCAAGTGGAATAATAGCTTGTTTAATCATTAAGATGTTTTACTTATAATCATATTTATTAAAAATGAAAATTTTAAAAAATGTTTTTGAACTAAATAAGGCAGTAAAAAATTACAAAAATGTTGGATTTGTACCTACAATGGGTGGAATTCATAAAGGCCACGTATCTTTAATAAAAATTTCACAAAAAAATAATAAAGAAACAATAGTGAGTATTTTTGTCAATCCAACACAATTTGACCAAAAAAAAGATTTTAAGAATTATCCTAGAAATATAAGAAAGGATATTTCAATATTAAAAAAACTCAAAGTTAATTATTTGTTTTTACCGGAGGTCAATGAAATATATAAAAATAAAATAAAAAATTTTAAACTCAATAAATCTGATAAAATTTTATGTGCTAAATATAGAAAAGGTCATTTTGAGGGTGTATTAAACGTGATGAATAGATTGTTATCTATTGTTAAATCTAAGCATGTTTATATGGGTGAAAAAGATTTTCAACAATACATGTTAATTAAAAGAATATTAGGAAAAAAATATAAAATAAATATTGTTGGTTGTCCTACCATTCGAGAAAATAATAAAATTGCTTTATCAACAAGAAACAAATTGTTAAATAAATCATCCATAAAAAAAGCATCAAAAATAGCCATTAAATTGGATAAGATAAAAAAACTATCGCAATCTAATAAATTTGTGGATTTATCAAAATACAAATATGAGCTTGAAAATAAATTTAAAATTAAAATTGATTATCTTGAGTTTAGAGATGAAAAAAAAATGAAATTAGATAATTTTAAATCTAAATTTAGACTATTTATTGCCTATCATATTAATGGAATAAGATTGATTGATAATTTTTGATTATAAAAAATAAGCTCCTACACCCAAGAAAGATACAAATCCAATTACATCTGTAATTGTTGTAACAAATACACTAGAAGAAATAGCAGGGTCAATTTTCATTTTATTTAATGTCACAGGTACTAAGATACCAAAAAGACCAGCAACTATCATAGTTAAAACCATTGAAATTGAAATTATCAGGGAGAGCTGAATATCATTAAACCATAGTTGAACTATCAAAGAACTTATAATTGCAAAAATAACTCCATTTAAAACTCCAATATTAAATTCTTTAATTATATTATTCGTAAAATTATTTTTTGTTAAATCTTGCGTTGCTAAAGATCTTACTGTGACAGCTAATGTTTGCATGCCAGCGTTACCACCCATTGATGCTACAATTGGCATTAAAAAAGCCAATACCACCATTTGCTCTATAGTAGCACCAAATAAACTAATGCAATAAGTTGCTAGAAAAGCAGTAAACAAGTTTAATAACAACCAATTAAATCTTCTCTTAGTTTTTGTTATTACCCCATCAGTTATTTCTTCATCACCTACTCCAGCTAATCTAAGTGCGTCCTCTTCAGCTTCCTCTTTTAATACTGTTAGAACATCATCATAAGCTATCATCCCAACTAATTTGTCAGACTTATCCACTACAGCTGCTGAACTCAAATTATAATTTTCAAATAAATTACCAACTTCCTCTCTATCCATATCAACCGGTATTAATGTTTGTGATTCAGCCATTATAGACATCATTTTTGTCTCTCTTGGGGTTCTTAATACTCTTGATGAAGGAACTGTACCAATTGGTTTGAATTCTTGATCAACTATAAATATTTCGAGAAATTCTTCAGGAAGTTCCTTATTTTCTCTAAGATAGTCAATCGTTTGTCCAACAGACCAGTTACTTGGAATAGCTGTAAATTCACGCTGCATTAATCTGGCAGCAGAATCTTCTGGATAACTTAAGCTTTCAAGTAATGCAAATCGGTCTTTTGGGGGTAATGAGCTAAGGATGGTATTTTTATCTTTTTCATCTACATTTTCTAAAATCTTAATTGCATCATCTGACTCTAAATTTTTTAGTATGTTTACTATTGAATCAGATGATAAATAAGTAATCATCTCAGATTGAATTGACTCATTTAATTCAACAAAAACTTCAGGATCTACTTTGAAACTATTTAATTTTATTAAATTTTCTCTATCATTTTGACTTAAATGTTCAATTATATCAGCAGCATCAGCTGGGTGCATGGCGTTAAACGAATTTGTTATAAATTCGGCATCATTTGAGGCAATTTTATCTGTGACAACTTTGATGAATTCTTTGTTAAATTCAAAGTTAACTTTTTTATCTTTTATTTTTTTCACTATAGTCATAAAATTTACCTTTTATTTAGTTGGCACTATTAATACAAAATAAAAATAATACAAATTTATAATGACAATAGAAATCAAAAAGTCAGTAAAACCAATAAAATATAAATCTGCGATAGGTATACTTGAAGATAGATTAGAGCAAATCAAAGTAAATAAAAATAACGAACTTATTTGGATACTTGAACATGAAGAGATTTATACTGGTGGAACAAGTTTTAGTGATAATGAGATTTTAGATAAATCTATAAACTTTATTAAAACAAATAGAGGTGGAAAAATAACTTATCATGGTCCTGGTCAATTGGTTTTTTATTTTGTGATTGACTTAAACAAAAGAGGCAAGGACATAAGAAAAATTATAACTGCAATTGAAAAGACAATTATAAATACTCTAAAAAATTACGATATAAAGTGTTTTGCTGATAAAAAAAATATTGGAATTTGGTTTAAGCACAAATCTGGTAAAATAGATAAAATTGCAGCAATAGGCATAAAAGTAAAGAAGTGGATTGCTTATCACGGTTTTGCATTAAATATTTCTAATGATCTTAATGTATATAAAAAGATAGTTCCTTGTGGAATCAGAGATAGAGGGGTTTCAAATTTAAATAAGATTAAAAAACAAAATTATAAAAATATTGAGAATGATTTGATAAAAAATTTTTTATCAAATATTAAAAATTAAGTCTTTTAGTTTTCAACATATTTCTAAAATAATCTGGAGGAGTGGCTCTAAAAGTGTATTTTTTCTCATTTATTTTAAATTTTATTTCATAAGAATGTAACATTAGATTTTTATTATTTATTTTTGAGTTATTTGTTGAATTATATTTTTTATCACCAATAATAGAGTTTCCTAAATTAAATAATTGTTTTCTTAGTTGGTGTTTTCTTCCAGTAATTGGATTTAGCTGAATGAAGGTTGCATTATTATTTTTATCTAAAATTTCATATTTTGTTTCAGCTTTTTCAACAATTTTTTTTTTGTTTTCAAATCTTATCAAATCATCTTTTATCACACCTTTATCAAATAAAATTAATTCACCATTACATATTGCTAAATAAGTTTTGTAAACCTTTCTTAATCTAAAAAGTGAAGTTAGAAGTTGGGCTGTTTCCCTATTCTTTGCAATTATAAAAACGCCAGAAGTATCTTTATCTAATCTGTGTACAGAGTAAGGCTTTTCATCTCTAAATAAGTTACTTTTCGCAAATATATCAATTATATTCTTTTTAGATTTTGTACCACCCTGCACTGAAATTCCTGATTGTTTATTTAGAACAACAAAATTGTCATTATTTTCAATAATTAAATCTTCATTTTCTTTTATAATTTCATTACTAGGATTATATTTTTTTTTGTGTTGCTCAATTTTTTTTTCAAAATTTAAATTATAAATATTAAGTTTGTCACCAGTTTTAACTTTTTGAGAGCTTTTTACTTTTTTTTTATTTAATTTTAATTTTCCATTTCTTAGATTTTTTTCAATTAGTCCTTGTGGAATTTTTCCTAAATGATTTCGAATGAATCTGTCGATACGCATGTCATTAAAAGATTTATCTACATTAATTGATTTTTTCATTTTTATTTTAATTTATTGCAACTATTGTTTTCCTTACCTAACTTAAGGTCTTCGCACTTTTTACCTATAGCTATAGAATCGTAATACACAACTGTATCAGCTCTTTTTGGTGGATTGCCTTTATGCATTATATTAAACCTATTAATATTACTTTTGTATATTCCAAACTTCATATACGACTGTTTGCTTATATTATTATTAGTCAATCCAGTATAATTAACTACAAGTTCGTTATTAACCCAAATCTTAATAAAACTCTTATTTGGCCAATCAACAAATTCCATATTAATAACAAAATCATTCCATTTACCTTTTACATTATTTGCTTCTAAAATTTTGTAAGTATCAAAACCTCCAAAACTATGATTTACAAAATCTGTCCATTGCAAATCTCCATTCGGAGCAACTCTAAACATAAAATTTACTGGACCTGCCTTAGAATGAATTTGCCATATAGTATTACTTATAGGAATGGTAAATTCACTATTTTCAGGTATATAAATACTAAATTTAAACCATGTATTTTTTGACTTCAATCCTAACATGCTTACTTCAGATCTTTCTCTAAAAGTATTGCACTCATCTGATTTTCTTTGTTGACCACAATCTCCATCTCCATTTTTAAATTTCCAGGCATATTTGCCAGATCTAACATTTTCATTTTGAATTAATACGCCATTTTTAGGAAAGTTATATAAAGGCGATAAGTGCATTCTACATTTGGTCTTTTTTCCATGACTCCATTGGCAATCAATATTTGATAGGTCTATTAAATCTTTTTCGTTATTTAAATTAAACCATGGCATGTCATCGTCACCTAAAGTGTAAAATTGAAACCCATCAATTTTTGGTGGGTTTGCTTTTAAAATACTAGTTGTAAGAAAAAATATTATAATTATTTGAAAAATTATATTTTTCATTTCATTAATATAAAATATTAGATAATTGTTTTACAACATCAATTAAATAAAATATGAATTAAAGATTAAGCTGTAGCTTGCTTTTTATCTTCTACTTTTGGTGTATCTTTAGTCAGGTTCTTTTTCTTTTTATCAACTCTTTTTGCTTCAACATCTCTGTCTACAAATTCAATTACTGCCATTGGCGCATTATCACCATATCTAAATCCAGCCTTTATAATTCTCGTATATCCACCTTTTCTATTTTCGTATCTTTTAGAAAGAGTTTTTTTAACTTTATTTGTAGATTTAATGTCTTGCAACTTCGAGATTAATGTTTTTGTATTAGATAAGGTGTCTTTCTTGCCAAGTGTTATAATTTTATCAGCTTGTGGTTTTAAAACTTTTGCTTTAGGCAATGTTGTGGTGATTTGCTCATATTTTATTAAAGAGTTGAGCATATTTTTAATCAGAGCTTTTCTGTGTTCTGAAGTTCTATTGAGCTTTTTGTAACCCATTTTATGTCTCATTAGATTGCTTCCTCAAGTTTTTTTGATAGTTCAGCAATATTATCTGGCGGCCAGTTTGGAATTTCCATTCCAAGATACAATGACATTCCTGTTAATACTTCTTTGATCTCATTTAGTGATTTTCTACCAAAATTAGGTGTTCTTAACATTTCACCTTCTGACTTTTGAACTAAATCACCAATATAAATAATATTATCATTTTTTAGGCAGTTCATTGATCTTACAGAAAGCTCTAATTCATCAACTTTTCTCAATAAATTTTTATTAAATTCTGGCTCAGATGGTTGTTCTTTAACAATAACTTCTTGTGGTTCATCAAAATTAACAAACATACCTAATTGATCCTGAAAAATTCTAGCCGAATATGCAACAGCATCTTCTGCAGATATTGACCCATTTGTCTCAACTTCCATTGTTAACTTATCATAGTCTAAAGCCTTTCCTTCTCTAGCAGTACTGATTGAGTAAGACACTTTTTTTACTGGACTAAACAATGAATCTATTGGAATTAAACCTAAAGGTGGTTCCTCTGGTTTATTCATATCAGCTGAAACATATCCTTTTCCAGTTCCCACTGACATTTCCATGTGAAATTTAGTATTTTCATCTAAATTACAAATCACTAGATCAGGATTTAATATTTCAACATCATTAACAGGTGTTATATCAGATGCTTTAATTTCGCCTGGACCTTTAGCATCCAATATTAATTTTTTTGGTTCATCAGTTGAACTTTTTAAAGCTAATGATTTTACATTTAACACTATATCAGTAACGTCTTCTCTAACACCTTTGATTGATGTAAATTCATGTAATACACCGTCAATTTGAATAGATGTTACAGCAGTTCCTCTTATTGAGGATAGAAGAATTCTTCTTAGCGAATTTCCAAGGGTTAAACCATATCCTTTTTCCAATGGTTCAGCAGTGATTTTTGCAAATGCTTTATCATCACTTAATTGAACATCTAGTTTTGCCGGTTTAATTAATGATTTCCAATTTTTTGAATTTACTTCTGTTTGCTCCATTAAACTCTCCTTTTTTTAGGTGGTCTTGTACCATTGTGTGGCATTGGTGTTGTATCTTTAATTGATATAATTTTAAATCCTCTAGCCTGTAAAGCTCTCAAAGCTGTTTCTCTTCCAGATCCAGGACCTTTAACTTCAACAGACAAGATTTTCAAACCGACTTCTAAAGCTTTTACTGCAGCTGCATCAGCAGCAACTTGCGCTGCGTACGGTGTGGATTTACGTGAGCCTTTAAAACCTTTTTGTCCAGCAGATGCCCATGAGACTACATTTCCATTTGTATCAGCTATAGATACAATAGTATTATTAAATGTGGACTGAACATAAGCTATACCATTTAAAATATTTTTTTTTCCCTTTTTTTTCTTTGAATAAGAACTTTTTTTTGGTTTAGATGCTACCTTCTGTTCTTTATTTTCAACTGCTTCTTTTTTCATTATTTTTTAAGTGGAGTTAATTTCTTGCCTGCAATCGCAATTGCTTTTCCTTTTCTAGTCCTTGAATTACATCTCGTTCTTTGACCTCTAACAGGTAGTTTTTTTCTATGCCTAGATCCTCTATAAGTTGCAAGATCAATTAATCTTTTTATACTTAATGATGTTTCTCTTCTCAAATCACCTTCAACAGTAAATTTTTGATCAATATATTCTCTAATTTTTAAAATTTGATCATCAGTTAATTCATTAACTCTTTTTGATTTTGGTATTTCTAATTCAGTACAAATTTGTTGAGAAAATTTATTTCCAATTCCATAAATATAGGTAAGTCCAACATGAACTAATTTATTTTGTGGTATGTTTACACCTGCAATACGAGCCATAATATTTGTGATAAATTGTGACTTTTATATAAGAAGATTAATCAAAGTCAACGCCTTAAACATTCAAAAATGCCTCTATTTTATTGGTAATTTGATCAATTTCCATTGTTCCATCAATCTCATGAAAATTTGAATTTTTTGAATAGTAATCTAATACTGGTCTAGTAGTTTCAATATAAGCATCATATCGCTTTAAAATAGTATCTATATCATCATCAGTTCTTTTTTCTAAAATTTTTCTTTTTTTTATTCTTTCCACAATAGTTTCTTTGTTTACATTTAAAAAAAAAATATAGTCTATTTTCTGATTTGAACTATTTAATAATATATCTAAATTTTTAGCTTGGCTGATAGATCTGGGATAGCCATCAAATATTAATTTTTCTTTTTTGTTAGGATCAAAAACATGAATTTTTAAAAGGCTATTAACAATATCATCGCTGACAAATTTACCTTCATTCATATTATTTATTATTTTTTTTCCTATATCAGTGTCTTTTTTAATTTCATCTCTTAAAATATCTCCAGTAGAAATTTGATGACCATTTAATTTTTTTACAAGAAATTTGGCTTGGGTTCCTTTCCCTGCTCCTGGAGGACCAAACAGTATTATATTCACTTTTATCTACCAAACTTCGTTTTTTTGATTAGTTGCTCATATTGAGAGCTCATCATCCTTGTTTGAATTTGTGTAACAGTGTCAATTGCAACAACAACAACTATTAGAACAGAAGCGCCACCTAAATAAAACGGAATAGGGTAATTAGCAATTAAAAATTCTGGCATCAAACAAACTAGTGCGAGATATAATGCACCTATTGTTGTTAATCTTGTCAATATTGTATCAATGTAAAGTGCAGTACTTTCTCCTGGTCTTATTCCTGGAATAAATCCACCATATTTTCGTAAATTCTCAGCTGTTTCAGTTGGATTAAAAGTTATTGAAGTATAAAAAAAAGTAAAAAATATTATACCTGATGCATATAATAGCATGTACAAAGGTTGTCCTTGAGAAAAATAAGATGAAATGTTTAAAAATGTTTCATTTTGTGAAACATTAAAATTTGAAAAAGTAACTGGCAATAATAATAAAGCTGAAGCAAAAATCGCAGGTATTACACCTGCTGAATTAATTTTTAAGGGCAGATGTGAAGAATCTCCTCCATACATTTTGTTTCCCATTTGTCTCTTCGGATAATTTATAAGAATTTTTCTTAATGCTCTCTCCATAAAAACAATAAACATTATAGTTGCAACGAGTAATAAAAATATAAAAATTATCATTACAGTTGAAATTGCACCAGTTCTTCCCAATTCGAAAGTTGTTACTAAAGCTCTTGGGATTTCAGCAACAATACCTGAAAAAATAATTAATGAAATACCATTGCCAATTCCTCTTTGTGTAATTTGTTCACCTAGCCACATCAAAAATATAGTTCCAGCAACAATAGTTGTAACTGTTGAAATTTTAAAAAATATTCCAGGATTAATAACTAAATCTGCTGAAGATTCTAATCCAACAGCCAATCCATATCCTTGAATAGTTGCCAATAAAACAGTTCCATATCTAGTTATTTGAGTAATTTTTTGTCTTCCTATTTCACCTTGTGCTTTTAGATTTTTAAAATATTCTGAAACACCAGTGAGTAACTGAACAATAATTGAAGAAGATATATATGGCATTATACCAAGAGCAAATATTGCCATTCTGCTTACAGCGCCGCCTGCAAAAACGTTAAACATTCCTAACAAACCTTTTTGATTCCCTTCCATCATTATTTGAAGTTGTTCTGGGTCGATCCCTGGCAGAGGAACAAAAGTACCTAATCGATAAACAGCAAGAATAAAAAGTGTGAATAGTATTCTATTTCTTAAATCGTTAGATTGTGTTGAGGCACTCATTATTTAGATTGATTTTTAACAGTAATTTGTCCACCAGCTTTCTCAATTTTCTCTTTGGCAGTTTTAGAAGAATAATCTGCTTCTATATCAATTTTTGAGTTAAAATTACCATTTGATAAAACTTTAAATTTATTAATTGATTTTCTGAATAATTTTGAATTTTTAAATGTATTAATATTTATTTTTTCATCTGTTTTAATTTTTTTATTATCAATAAGGTTTTGTAAATCACCTAAGTTTATTACTGCGATATCATTTTTGTTTACGGGGTTGAAACCTCTTTTAGGCAGTCTTCTATATAATGGCATTTGACCACCTTCAAAACTTTTTATAGCTACTCCAGATCTTGATTTTTGACCTTTTACACCTCTACCAGAAGTTTTACCTTTACCAGATCCTATTCCTCTTCCTACTCGAATTTTTTTTGTTTTAATATTATTTAATGTATTTAAAGATGTCATTATCCTCTTTTCTCTATTATTTCAGATATTTTCTTATTTCTTAAATTAGAAATATTTTTTGGTGAATTTTGTTTTGATAAAGCTTTTATACATGCTCTAATTACATTATGTGGATTTGCGGTTCCCAAAGATTTAGCTACTATATCTTTTATACCAAGTACCTCACAGACCGCTCTAACTGGTCCACCAGCAATTATACCTGTTCCTTTAGGTGCAGATCTTAATTTAATTTTTCCAGCGCCATCTTTGCCGTAAATATCATGATGAATCGTACGTCCATCTCTTAAAGGTATTTGTATCAATTTTCTTCTAGCCAACTCGTTTGCTTTTTTGATTGCATCAGGAACCTGTTTTGCTTTTGCATGGGCAATTCCAATTTTCCCATTCTGATTACCAACTACTACTAAGGCTGAAAAACCAAACCTTCTTCCACCTTTCACAACTTTCGTTATCCTGTTTATGTGAACCAGTTTTTCTACAAATTCTGTATTTTTTTCCATTTTTTAAAATTCCATTCCGTTTTTTCTTAATGTTTCAGCAAAAATTTTAACTCTTCCATGATATTTATAAATTCCTCTGTCAAAGTAAATTTTCTTGATATTTTTTTCATTTGCTTTTTTTGCCAGAATTTCAGCAACAATAGTGGACAATTCTGATTTGTTTTTTTTTTGTCCTTTAATTTCTTTATCTATCGATGAAGCAGAGACTAAAGTAATATTTTTTACATCATCTATTATTTGTGCACTTATATTTTTTGTAGATCTTGAAACACTTAATCTATATCTATCTTTAGAAACATTTTTAAGTTTTTTTCTTACTCTAAATCTTTTTCTCTCAATTGTGGTTAATCTCATTATTTTTTCTTACCCTCTTTTCTTAAAATATACTGACCTTTTTCTTTTATACCTTTTCCTTTATAAGGCTCAGGTGGTCTAATACTTTTGATTTGTGAAGCGACCATACCAACTTGTTGCTTATTTGATCCACTTATTTTTAATGTTGTTTGTTTTTCGATAGCTATTTTAATACCTTCTGGAATATCGTAATTAATATCATGACTAAATCCTAGTTGCATATTTAAAACATTACCTTTTAGAGTGGCTCTGAAACCAACGCCTGTAAGTTCAAGTATTTTCTCATAACCGCTGCTTGCACCAATAATAGCATTATTAAGTAAACTTCTATTCATGCCCCATAATCTTTTAGATGTATCATCAAGTTTTTTTGGTTTTATCGATACGTCTTTACCTTCTGTAATATTAAGTTCAAACATATCTAAATCTAATTTGATTGCTTGTTTGCCGAGTGGACCCTCTACATTAACTGTGTTACCAGATAATAAA
The DNA here is from genome assembly GCA_902616245.1 of uncultured Pelagibacteraceae bacterium. GTDB lineage: Bacteria > Pseudomonadota > Alphaproteobacteria > Pelagibacterales > Pelagibacteraceae > Pelagibacter. The sequence goes on along the minus strand of CACMSB010000004.1, from coordinate 11,103 downwards.
ACTTTTACTTTTTCTGGAATTGGTATGTTTATTTTTCCTATTTTAGACATTAAAACACCTTACAAATAATTTCACCACCAAGCTTTTTCTTTCTAGCATCGACATCTGTCATTACACCTTGTGGCGTAGATACAATAGCAATACCAAGACCATTATTTATTTTTGGCAGACTACTCGCGCTAGAAAATATTCTCCGACCTGGTTTGGAAATTCTTTCAATAGTATTTATAACTGGATTTCCTGAGTTATATTTTAAATTAATCTCAATTGATGGTTTTTTGTCATCATTGATTTTATAGTCTATAATATAACCTTCCGCTTTTAATACATCTGCAATTTTAGATTTAAATTTTGACGAAGGTAAAGAAACTTTACTATGATTTCTCACTTGAGCATTTTTAATTCTTGCTAACATATCACCTATTGGATCACTTAAACTCATATTTTCCTTTCTACCAACTCGATTTTACCATTCCAGGAATTTTACCTTCTAAACCAAGTTGTCGAAGGGCTATTCTTGAAATTTTTAATTTTCGATAAACACCGTGTGGCCTACCTGTAATTTGACACCTATTCATAACTCTAACTTTTGCAGAATTTCGTGGTAATTTTGATAATTTTTGTTGTGCTTTAAATCTTTCTTCTAAAGATAATTTTTTATCCATTATGATTTTTTTTAATTTCAATCTTTTTTTATAAAATTTTTCCGATAATTTTATTCTTCTATTATTTTTGTTTATTGCACTTATTTTAGCCATTAATTACTCCTTGTTTCTCTAAATGGAAAATTTAAATGTTTTAATAATTCAAAACTGTGTTCTATTGCTTGAGATTTGATAACAATCGTAATATCTAAACCTCTAATTTTATCAACTTTATCAAAATTTACCTCTGGAAATATAATGTGCTCTTTAACACCAAAAGTATAATTTCCAAATTTATCAAAACCATTTGAACTTAGTCCCCTAAAATCTTTTATTCTTGGTAATGCTATATTTGTTAATCTATCAATAAATTCATACATTTTATTTTTTCTCAATGTTACCTTCAAACCTGAGTTTGTGTTTTTCCTAGTTTTAAAATTTGCAATAGATTTCTTAAATTTAGTTACTACAGGCATTTGGCCAGTAATATTTGCTAAATCTTCTTGGCAAGATTTCAAAATTTTTTGATCATTTCCATCAAGACCTAAACCCATATTTAAAACTATTTTTTGTATTCTTGGACCCATATATAAATTTTTATAACCAAACTTTTCTTTTAATGCTGGCTCAATATCTTTAGTTATGGTCAATTTTAATCTAGGTGTCATTATTTTTTAGCCTCATTTTTATTTTTGTTATCAAAAACTGCTAAATTCGATAGATGTATAAAGTTTTCTTTTGAAACTATTCCACCTTTCTTTTCTTTTGTAGTTTTCACATGTTTTTTTACCATGTTAATACCTTTAACTTTTGCCCTATTATTTTTTCTATCAATTTCGATGACGTCACCATCTTTATTTTTATCCTTACCTGTCAATATCTTTACTTTAATACCTTTTTTAATCATTATAATACCTCTGGAGCCAACGAAATTATTTTCATTTGTCCTCTATTTCTTAATTCTCTTGTTACTGGTCCAAAAATCCTAGTTCCTATTGGCTCTCCTTTGTCATCTGTCAGAACAGCTGCATTGTTATCAAATCTCACTTTGGATCCATCATTCCTATGAATTCCTTTTTTAACTCTAACAACAACAGCTTTATGAACCGCACCTTTTTTAACTTTTCCTTTTGGAATTGCTTCTTTAACTGCTACAACGATTGTATCGCCAATACTTGCATACCTTCTTTTAGATCCACCTAATACTTTTATGCATTCAATTTTTTTTGCACCAGTATTGTCTGCAACGAATAATTCTGTCTGAACTTGTATCATTTAGAAGCTCCTATTACTTCAAATTTTTTAGATTTCGAGTAAGGTTTGCACTCTTGTATCGATACTTTATCACCGTTTTTATATTTATTCTCTTCGTCATGAACGCTATATTTTTTTCTAGCTTTAATTACTTTTTTTAATACTGGATGTTGGTATTTTCTCTCAACTAAAACCGTAATAGTTTTATTTGGTTTATCACTGACAACTATTCCATTTAATACTTTTTTAGGCATCTTTTCTCACCACTAATGTTTTTAACCTTGCAATATTCTTTTTTGTTTCACTTATTTTTGACGGACTTTTTATTTGACCATTAATTTTTTGAAATCTAAAATTGAAGAGATCTTTTTTTAATTTTTCAATATCTTTCAAAGCTTGTTCTTTAGTCATTTTTTTTATCTCACTCTTTTTCATTTAAATTCTCTTAATAAATTTACATTTAATTGGCAATTTTGCTGATGCTTTGTACAAAGCCTCTCTAGCAATTTCTTCTGTTACTCCGTCAACCTCAAATAGAATTCTCCCTGGTTTAACTCTACATGCCCAAAATTCAGGTGAGCCTTTTCCTTTACCCATTCTTACCTCAGTAGGTTTTTTTGAAACAGGTATATTAGGAAACATTCTTGTCCAAACTCTGCCTTGTCTTTTCATGTGTCTTGTTAATGCTACTCTAGCTGCTTCTATCTGCCTGGATATAATTCTTTCTGGTTGAATTGCTTTCAATCCAAAAGAGCCATAATTCATAGCATTACATCTTGAAGCATTGCCGTGGATTCTTCCTTTATGCGCCTTTCTAAACTTTGTTCTAGTCGGTTGTAACATTATTATGTTTTGTTCCTTTCTTGGCTAAATTCTTTTGTAAAAATTTCCCCTTTATATATCCAAACTTTAATTCCAATTATTCCGTAGGTGGTCAAGGCTTCTGCTTCAGCGTAATCAATATCTGCTCTTAAAGTGTGAGATGGAATACTTCCATCTCTTAACCATTCTGTTCTAGCAATTTCGTTTCCGCCAAGTCTTCCACTACATGAAACTTTAATTCCTTTTGCTCCCAATCTTAATGCGGATTGCATTGCTCTCTTCATTGCTCTCCTATACGAAACACGTTTAACCAACTGTTGAGCTATGTTCTCAGCAACTAAAAATGAATTTGTCTCAGGTTTTTTAACTTCCTTAATATTTAGCACTATTTCATTTGCGCTCAATCTTGATAATTTTCCTTTAATTTTTTCTATATCACTTCCTTTTTTTCCTATTACAAATCCAGGTCTTGAGGTGTAAATTGTTACGAAACATTTTTTTGCTGATCTCTCTATCATTACTTTTGAAACACCTGAATTGATAACATTTTTTTTTATGAATTCTCTAATTTTAAAATCCTCAATTAAATAATTTCCAAAATCTTGTTTCTTCGCATACCAGACTGAATCCCATCCTCTATTAATACCTAATCTTAAACCTACTGGATTAACCTTTTGTCCCATGTTCTTTCTCTTTTTGTTTCATTTGTTCACTCAAAACTATTGTTACGTTTGAGTAAGGTTTCATAATTTCTGCAGCTCTACCTTTGGCTCTAGCTCTAAATCTTTTCATTATTACCTGTTTTCCACAGAATGCTTCTTTAACTACTAAATTGTCAATATCGTATTGAAAATTATTTTCTGCATTAGCAACTGCGGATGAAATTGTTTTTTTAACATCTTTTGAAATTCTTTTTTCTGAAAAAGATAAATCTCTAATTGCAATTTCTACTTTTTTACCAACTATTGATTTAAGTATTGGTTTTAATTTTCTTACACTAGATCTTACGTTCTTATTTATTGATCTAACTTGTTTTAAATCTATATCTTTATTTTTACTCATATTATTTCTTATCAGCTCCCTTAGCTCCACCCTCAACTTTTGCTTTTTTATCAGCAGGTGTATGACCAAAAAACTGTCTTGTTGGAGCAAATTCTCCAAATTTATGTCCCACCATGTCTTCAGATACAGTTATTGGTATAAATTTTTTTCCGTTATAAATTAAAAAACTAAATCCCACGAAGTCAGGTATTATCGTAGACTTTCTAGACCAAGTTTTAATTGGTTTTTTATTGGGATCATTTTTAATCTTTTCAACTTTTTTGATTAAACTTTCCTCTACAAACGGGCCTTTCCAAACAGATCTTGCCATAAATTAAGCTCTCTTCTTCTTTCTTCTTCTTATTATAAATTTATCAGTTCTTTTATTATCTCTTGTTTTTAATCCTTTAGCTGATTGTCCTTTAGGAGAAACAGGATGTCTACCACCTGCAGATTTTCCTTCCCCTCCACCATGTGGGTGGTCTACCGGATTTTTAACAACTCCTCTGGTATGCGGTCTTCTACCTAACCATCTTGATCGACCAGCTTTTCCAATTTTAATATTTTTTTGATCTGGATTTGATAATACTCCAATTGTAGCTAACGCTCTAGAATCTATTTTTCTAACTTCACCTGAAGTCATTTTTATTATTGAGTAATTTCCATCAATACCTGAAATAGTTACAGAAGAACCAGCAGCTCTTGCTATTTTTCCACCAGCACCTGGGTGTATTTCCACATTATGTATATCAATACCTACTGGGATATCCTTTAATGGTAAACAATTTCCTATTTTAATTTCTGATGAAGAACCATTTTGAATATGATCACCAACCTTTATTTTTTGAGGAGCAAGATAATAGAATTTTTGATTGTCTTCAAATTTAACTAACATTATATGGCATGATCTGTTTGGATCATATTCAATTCTTTCAACAATCGCTTTCGTATCGTTTTTTTTTCTATAAAAATCAATTTTTCTATACTTATGTTTATGTCCTCCACCATGATTTCTAGAGGTTATTCGACCATAATTATTTCTTCCTTTCGAGGAATAATTCGCACTTGTTAATGGCTTATAAGGTTTGCCTTTCCATAAACCTTCTCTACTTGTTAAAATAGTACCTCTTGTAGATTTCGTATAAGGTTTGAATGTTTTTAAAGCCATAATTTAAATTCCTGTTGTTAAGTCAATATTTTGACCTTTTTTAAGGGTAATAATTGCTTTTTTAAATCCCTTCTTTTTAACTTTTTTTCCTCTAGTAGATTTAATTAATGTTTTTTTATTTATAATATTAATTTTTGTTACATTGACTTTAAAAATTTTTTCAATTGATCCTTTTAAAGTTTTTTTATTAGCGCTTTGAGGCACCTTAAAAACAATTTTATTTTGTTCTGACAAATTTGTTGATTTTTCAGTTACAACAGGAAACAAGATTTTATCGTATAAGCTTATTTTATTCATCATTGATACCTTTTTTCCAATTCTTTAACTGAGCTCTCAGTAAAAACAATTTTTTTATATTTAACTAAATCAAATGCACTGAAATGATTTGCATCTGTTAATTTAACATTAGGAATATTTTTAGTTGATCTTAAGATATTATCTTTTGATTTTGTATCCATAATTAATAATGAGTTATTTGCATCAAACTTCTTTAAAAGTTCAAACATTTCTTTTGTTTTTACAATTTTTTTACCAAAATCATCAAAAATAATTACATTATTGGATTTATTTTTTTCAGTAATAAGTGAGGCAATACTCATTTTTTTTTCACTCTTATTCAACTTTCTAGTTTTATAATTATCTTGTCCTTTTGGTCCATGAGCTATTCCTCCACCTACAAATATAGGAGCCTTTTTACTAGAGTGTCTTGCATTACCGGTGCCTTTTTGTGAGTAAATTTTAGACGTTGAGCCAGTTATTTCGTTTCTTTGCTTCGTCTTGGCTTTTCTGCCTTTAAAGTTTGCGTTTAATTTATAGATAACACCACTAACTAGTTGATTGTTAACTTTAGTGCTAAAAATTTTATCTAGCACTTCTATGCTTTGTTTTTTACCATCAATACTTATTTTATCTATTTTCATTTATTTTTTCTTTTTATCGGCTGATTTTTTTTGTTTTTCAATTTGCTCAATTTTTTCTTCTATTGACATTCTGTTAATATCTTTGACTGATTTTCTAATCAAAACTTCTGTATTTTTTGAGCCAGGAATAGAACCTTTTAAATATAGTAAGTTGTTTTCTTTGTCTGTTTTTATAACTTCAATATTTTGTATAGTTCTAATTTTATTTCCCATATGACCAGCCATTTTTTTTCCTTTAAAAACTTTACCTGGATCTTGCCTCTGTCCTGTTGAACCATGTGATCTATGAGAAATTGAAACACCATGAGTAGCCCGTAATCCACCAAAATTATGCCTTTTCATTGCGCCTGCAAATCCTTTACCAATTGTCTTTGATTTAACATCAACAAATTTAACATTCTCAAATATTTCTAATCCAATTTCATTTCCTTCTTTAAAATTTTCATTGCTTTCTAACCTAAACTCTTTAAGTGTTCTTTTTGGTTCAGTATTCTTTTTCGCAAAATAACCTTTCATGGCTTTTGTTAATTTTGAATTTTTTATTTTTCCAAATCCTATTTGGACCGCACTATATCCTCTGTTTTCTTTGTTAATAACGTTTATAACTCTTCCAGGCTCCATTTTTAACACAGTAACTGGAACTGATTGGCCAGTTTTAAAAAACTCTCTAGACATACCTATTTTTTTTCCAATTAAAGCTAAATTATCCATTATATTTTTATCTCCACATCAACACCTGATGCTAAATCAAGTTTCATTAAAGCCTCTACCGTTGCTGGGGTAGGTTCGATAATATCAATTAATCTTTTGTGAGTTCTGGTTTCAAACTGCTCTCTACTTTTTTTATCAATATGTGGGGATCTCAAAACAGTATATCTCTCTATTTTTGTTGGTAGAGGTATTGGACCTTTTATATTAGCTCCTGTTCTTTTAACAGTATTTACTATCTCTTCTGTGGATTGATCCAAAACTTTATTGTCGTACGCTCGAAGTTTGATTCTAATGTTTTGTTTATCCATAATTAACCTGTTTTCTTTGTAACCTCATCTTGCACATTTTGTGGAACCTTATCGTAATGGTCAAAAAACATCGAGTATTGTGCTCTTCCTTGTGACATTGATCTTAAACTGTTAATATAACCAAACATATTTGCTAATGGCACCATTGCAGTAATTACTGTTGCATTACCTCTTTGCTCTTGTGTACTTATTTGACCTCTTCTACTATTTAAATCACCTATTACATCTCCCATATAATCTTCTGGGGTAACAACTTCCACTCTCATCACTGGCTCTAACAATTTTAAAGTTCCACGAGAACATGCTTCTTTAAAACACTGTCTTGATGCAAGTTCAAAAGCTAATACACTTGAATCAACATCATGGTGCAAACCATCTAAAATTGTAACTTTGTAATCAATTAAAGGAAATCCAGCTAATATTCCACTGTCAGCTATTGTTTCTACACCTTTTTCTACACCAGGTATAAATTCTTTTGGAATTGCGCCGCCCTTAATTTTACTTTCTACTTCTCTTCCTTTGCCAGGCTCTAAAGGTTCAACAGATAATTTAACTCTTGCAAATTGTCCTGCTCCACCACTTTGTTTTTTATGTGTATAATCAAATTCTGCAGCTTTTAATATTGTTTCTCTATAAGCAACTTGAGGAGCACCTACATTTGCCTCAACTTTGAATTCTCTTTTCATTCTATCTACAATAATATCTAAGTGTAGCTCACCCATGCCTTTAATAATCGTTTGACCTGACTCTTCATCTGACGACACTCTAAAGGATGGATCTTCTTTAGCTAGTCTTCCTAATGCTTCACCCATTTTTTCTTGATCTGCTTTTGACTTAGGTTCAACCGCTATTTCAATTACTGGATCTGGAAATTCCATTGGCTCAAGCAGAACTGGTGCATCTTTATTAGCCAAAGTATGACCTGTTATTGTATTTTTTAATCCTGCTAGTGCTACTATATCACCAGCGCTAGCCTCTTTAATATCTTCTCTAGAATTGGCATGCATTAGAAGCATTCTTCCAACTCTTTCCTCTTTATCAGATGAAGTGTTGTAAACTCCTGTACCAGATTTAACTGTGCCAGAGTAAATTCTTATAAACGTAAGACTTCCTACAAAAGGATCTGTTGCAACTTTAAATGCTAAAGCTGAAAATGGAGCACTATCCTCAAACTTCATTTCAATTTCTTCATCAGATCCCGGTTTTGTGCCCATAATAGATCCAAGATCCTCAGGACTTGGTAAGTAATCTACAACGGCATCTAATAATGGTTGAACACCTTTATTTTTAAAAGCAGAGCCTGTTAAAACTGGAACAAACTCAAAATTTAAACATCCTTTTCTGACACATTTTATCAAATCTTCTTGTTTTATTTCTTCGCCGCCTAAGTATGCTTCCATTAACTTTTCATCTTGCTCAACAGCTGTTTCAACTAATTCTTGTCTGTATTTATTGCAAATTTCTATTAGATCTTCTGGAATATCTTTTTCTTCCCATTCAGCACCAAGATCTTCATTTTTCCATACAATTGCTTTCATTTTAACTAAATCAACAACACCTTGTAATGATGCCTCTATTCCAATAGGTACCTGCATAACTAAAGGTTTAGCTCCTAGTCTATCTTTTATCATATCAACGCATCTAAAGAAATCTGCTCCAGTCCTATCAAGTTTATTAACAAAACAAATTCTAGGAACTTTATATTTATCAGCTTGTCTCCAAACTGTTTCGGATTGAGGTTCAACACCTGCAACACCATCAAATACTGCAACAGCACCGTCCAAAACTTTTAAAGATCTTTCAACTTCAATTGTAAAGTCTACGTGGCCTGGTGTATCAATAATATTAATTCTATGCTCTCTCCAAAAACAAGTTGTTGCGGCAGAGGTAATTGTAATACCTCTTTCCTGCTCTTGCTCCATCCAATCCATTGTTGCTGCACCATCATGTACCTCACCAATTTTATGGCTTTTTCCAGTATAATATAAAATTCTTTCTGTGGTTGTTGTTTTACCTGCATCAATATGTGCCATAATACCAATATTTCTATAATTATTTAGTTGATGTGTTTTTGCCATATCATTTACCATCTAAAATGTGCAAAAGCTTTATTAGACTCTGCCATTTTATGTGTATCTTCTTTCTTCTTAATTGCTGAACCTCTATTTTGATAAGCATCAAAAATTTCATTAAATAATTTGTCGGACATTTTTTTATCTTTTCTTTTTCTTGATGCATCAATGATCCATCTTAAAGCCAATGCTTGTGATCTTTTGGATTTAACTTCTACAGGAACTTGATAAGTGGCACCTCCAACTCTTCTTGATCTAACTTCAACAGTTGGTCTTACATTATTTATTGCATCATTAAATACTGTTAAAGGTTCATCTTTTGATTTTGATTTTATTTTATCAATTGCATCATAAACAATTTTTTCTGCGATAGTTTTTTTACCATCTAACATTATAGAATTGATTAATTTTGGAATTATTACTGATTTATATTTAGGGTCAACAATTGGAATTTTTTTAGGAGCTTTTCTTTTTCGAGACATTTTTATTTACCTTTTTTCGTTCCATATAAAGAACGTCTCTGTTTTCTATTTGCAACTCCTTGGGTATCTAGATTTCCACGCAATATATGATACCTAACTCCAGGCAAGTCTTTAACACGACCACCTCTTATTAATACCACTGAGTGTTCTTGTAAATTATGTCCTTCTCCAGGAATGTATGCTGTAACTTCGAAACCATTTGATAATCTAACTCTTGCAACTTTTCTTAATGCCGAGTTTGGTTTCTTAGGAGTAGTTGTATAAACTTTTACACAAACACCTCTTTTCAAAGGTTGTTTTTGTAATGCTGGAACTTTATTCCTAGCAATTTGTTTATCTCGTCCTTTTCTTAACAATTGGTTAATTGTTGGCATAAAATTTTTTTTATAGTTTGATTTTAGATGAAATAACTGTCAGGTTATTTGTGGCAGCGTTTAGTGCACAAGTCACTACATTCCAACCAAAAACACGCACAAAATACTATAGAAAATCCATTTGTCAAATCAAAAGACATGGAAAAATGACGAATTTTTATTGATTTACAGGGCTTTCTGCTTGCTCAATCTTTTCGTTCTCAGCAATAAATTTTTCATCGTCTAAACGAGCTTTCTTGTTCCACAAATTTTTAACAGACCCAGTTCCTGCTGGAACTAATCTACCAACAATAACATTCTCTTTTAATCCTGATAACTTATCTACCTTACCTTTTATAGCTGCATCTGTTAAAACTCTTGTTGTTTCTTGGAAAGAAGCAGCTGAAATAAATGACTCTGTTTGAAGTGAAGCTTTAGTTATTCCCATCAAAACTCTCTCTCCAACAGCAGGGTTTTTACCATCTTTAACAAGTTGTTCATTGGTGTTTTCAAATTTAATTCTATCGACAATTTCACCAGGTAAATATGAGCTATCTCCTTGAACTTTTATCTCAATTTTTTTCAACATTTGTCTTAAAATAACTTCAATGTGCTTATCGTTTATAATTACACCTTGTAACCTATAAACATCTTGTACCTGGTTAACAAAATATTCAGTCAATTCTTCAATACCTAAAATTCTTAGAATATCATGAGGTAATGGTTGACCATCTAACAAATATTCACCTTTTTTAATCTTTTCACCTTGGTTAAAGTTAATGTGTTTACCTTTTGGAATTAAATAGCTTGAGGTATCACCATTTTCGGATTCTATTGTTACTCTTTGCTTACCTCTAACTTCTTTACCAAATATTACTTTACCATCATTCTCAGCAATAATTGCACTATCTTTTGCTTTTCTTGCTTCAAATAATTCAGCAACTCTCGGTAGACCACCTGTAATATCTTTAGTCTTTGTGGTTTCTTTAGGAAGTCTGGCTATTACATCTCCAGCTGAAATTTTTTGACCATCTTTAACCGATAAGATTGAGTCTGGTACTAAGTAATATCTTGCCTCATTGTCATCAGCTTTTTTTATGACATTGCCTTTTGCATCTCTTAGAGTAATTCTTGGTTTTAAATCTGTATTTTTAGATTGAGTTTTCCAATCAACAACGGCTTTTGTAGAAATTCCAGTTGCATCATCTGTCGTCTCCGCAATTGATACACCATCTATTAAATCTACATAGTTTGCTATTCCATCTTTTTCAGCAATAACTGGAGTTGTATATGGATCCCACTCACATATTTTTGATCCTTTTTTAACT
>CACMSB010000003.1 GCA_902616245.1 uncultured Pelagibacteraceae bacterium | reverse complement strand
TGTTTGCAGTTGTCACAAACATAACATCTGACAGATCATAATCGACTTCTAAGTAATGGTCATTAAATGTTGTATTCTGCTCAGGATCCAAAGCCTCTAATAAAGCTGATGAAGGATCACCTCTATAATCGTTTCCAACTTTATCTATCTCGTCCAATAAAAATAAAGGATTTTTAGTACCAGCTTTTTTCATCATTTGAATAATTTTTCCAGGAAGTGAACCAATATAAGTTCTTCTGTGACCTCTGACTTCAGCTTCATCTCTTACTCCGCCCAAAGACATTCTTACAAATTGTCTGTTGGTTGCCTTTGCTATTGATTTACCTAAAGACGTTTTTCCTACACCTGGTGGGCCTACTAAACATAGTATAGGACCTTTTATTTTATCCATTCTTTTTTGCACTGCTAAGAATTCTATTATTCTTTCTTTAACTTTTTCTAAGCCAAAGTGATCTTCTTCTAAAATTTTTAATGCTTTGTTCAAATCTATATCAACTTTATCTTTTTTAAACCATGGCAAATCTATCATCCAATCTAGGTAGTTTCTTACAACAGTTGCCTCAGCAGACATTGGGCTCATATTTTTTAATTTTTTAAGTTCAGACAAACATTTTTTTTCAACTTCTTTTGGCATCTTTGCTTTTAATATCGATTTTTTTAAACTTGTTGTCTCATCTTTACCATCTTCAATTTCACCTAATTCTTTTTGAATAGCTTTTAATTGCTCATTTAAATAATATTCTCTTTGAGTTTTTTCCATTTGAGTCTTAACTCTTCCTCTTATTCTTTTCTCAACACCTATAATGCTTGCCTCATTTTCCATTATTTTAATGACACTATTTAATCTTTTTTTAACATCTAAAGTTTCAAAGATTTGTTGTTTCTCTGAAATACTAGCATTGATATGGGAAATTATATTATCAGCTATTTTAGATGGATCTTTTAACTGCTTTATGTTGTTGATTGTCTCTGAAGATATTTTTTTATTTACACTAGTTAACTTTTCTAGTCTTTTTATAGCTGTTAAGCTTAAAGGAAGCAGATCGTCATCTTTTGATGTAATATCCTTTTGATACTCAAATGAACATTTAATAAATTTTTCATCATCTTTAAAATCTACTATTTTTACTCTTTTGGTGCCTTCTACTAATACTTTAACTGTTCCGTCTGGAAGCTTAAGTAGCTGCAATATGTTACTTTCACATCCATATGTAAATACATCATTTTTCTTAGGATCATCGACCTCTGAATTCTTTTGTGTAACAAGAACAATTTTTTTATCACCTTTCATCACTTCATTTAATGCAGTGATGGACTTATCTCTTCCAACAAATAAAGGAATAACCATACTTGGGAAGACAACAATGTCTCTTAATGGCAATAACGGTAATGTTACTTTTATATCCATTAGAGAAATATGGATATTATATTTTATAATGCAATAGGAAATTATGGTTTATTAACGCGAAATTATGCTGCTGAAGTCTTATCAGTTTTAGTTTTGTTCTTAGAATGAACAATAACAGGCGCTGAAACACCTTTCGCCGCACCAGAATCAATTATAACTTCTTCAATGTTATCTTGACTTGGCAAATCAAACATTGTTTTTAATAATATGTTTTCTAGAATCGATCTAAGTCCTCTTGCTCCAGTTTTTTTAGATATTGCCTTGTTAGCAATGTCTTTAACTGATTGATCTTTAAAAGTAAGTTTGACTCCCTCCAACTTAAATAGTTCTTGGTATTGTTTAATCAAAGAATTTTTTGGTTCTAATAAAATTTTAACTAAAGATTTTTCATCAAGATCATCTAAAGTAGCAGTTATAGGTAATCTTCCGATAAATTCTGGTATCAGCCCATATTTTAATAAGTCTTCAGGCTCAAGATTTTTCATCCACTCACCTACTTTTTTATCTTCGAGGCTTTTGACTTCAGCGCCAAATCCAATTGATGAACCTTTATCTCTTTGAGAAATAATTTTATCTAAACCTGCAAAGGCGCCACCACATATAAATAAAATGTTAGTAGTATCTACTTGTAAAAATTCTTGTTGTGGATGTTTTCTTCCACCTTGAGGGGGCACGCTAGCAACTGTTCCTTCCATTATTTTTAACAAAGCTTGTTGAACACCTTCACCAGAAACATCTCTTGTAATTGATGGGTTTTCTGATTTTCTGCTGATTTTATCTACCTCATCAATATATACAATTCCTCTTTGCGCTTTTTCAACGTTATAATCTGCTGCTTGTAATAGTTTTAATATTATATTTTCAACATCTTCACCAACATAACCAGCTTCTGTTAATGTAGTTGCATCTGCCATTGTGAAAGGCACATCTAAAATTCTCGCTAAAGTTTGAGCAAGTAAAGTTTTTCCGCAACCTGTCGGTCCAACTAACAAAATATTTGATTTTGAGAGTTCTACATTTTTGCTTGTTTTGTTTTCGTAATTTAATCTTTTATAATGATTGTGAACAGCTACTGATAAGACTTTTTTTGCATGATCTTGTCCTATTACATAATCATCAAGAACTGCACAAATCTCTTTTGGTGATGGTAATCCATCTTGATGTTTTACAAAGGTATCTTTGCTCTCTTCTTTGATGATGTCCATGCATAATTCAACACACTCATCACAAATAAAAACTGTTGGTCCAGCAATTAATTTTCTGACTTCATGTTGACTCTTTCCACAAAAAGAACAGTAAAGAATATTTTTATTATTGTTGCTCATAGTTTTTTATAACGAATCAATTTGAATACTTTATTACAAAGATTACTTCTTAATCAAGTATAGGTTGTGAATAAACTATATATTGTTGTTTATTCTCTTTTTTCTACTACTTTATCGATCAAACCAAAATCTTTGGCGTTATCTGGAGTCATAAAATTGTCTCTCTCCAAAGCTTCTTTGATTTGATCAACTGACTTACCTGTATGTTTAGAATAAATTTCGTTTAATCTTTTTTTCAAAGACATAACCTCATTAGCATGAATTTCTATATCTGTAGCTTGACCTTGAAAACCTGCAGAAGGTTGGTGAACCATTATCCTTGAATTTGGTAATGACAATCTTTTTCCTTTAGATCCTGCAGCTAATAAAAATGATCCCATGCTTGCAGCTTGACCTATACACAATGTGCTGACCTCAGGTTTGATATATTGCATCGTATCATAAATTCCTAAACCTGCTGTAACCAATCCACCTGGACTATTAATGTATAAGGAAATTTCTTTTTTAGGATCTTCAGATTCTAAAAATAATAATTGAGCAGTAACTAAAGATGCAACTGCATCGTTAATTGGTCCTACGACGAAAACAATTCTCTCTTTTAATAATCTTGAATAAATATCATAAGCTCTTTCACCACGGCTTGATTGTTCAACAACCATTGGTATCAAAGTACTTAAGTGTTCTGGAATTTTTGTTGTCATAAGTGATTCGATTTACTTATACAACTTGTGATTACTTTTTGCTAACTTTTTTTGCTGATTTAGTTTTTTTAGCTACTTTTTTTGGAGCTTTAGATGGTTTGGCTGTTTTCTTTTCTTTTTTATCTTCTGACTTAACTTCTTTTTTCTCTTTTAATTTATCATCAGTCCCTTGAGATAATTTTGCTAATTTCTCTTGTTCTTTTAAATTTTTTTCATTCGCTTCTTTTAATATTTTTTCGGCTTCTTCTTTACTAATTTCTTTTTTATTTACTTTCGCAATTTTTTTTAATTCACCAATTATTTTTTCTTCATAAATAGAACCTCTTAAGCTCTCTATTGCTCCTGGATTTTTCTCATAATACTCTTTAACCATTTTTTCTTGTCCAGGCATCATTCTAAATTGTTTTTGTATTTCTGCATTTAATTCTTCTTGAGAAACTTTAATTTTATTTTTTTCACCAAATGCATTTAGAATTAAGCCTGTTTTAATTCTTTTTTTGGCTTGTTCCTCAAAGTATTTCATATTTTTTTTCTTTTCTTCTTCCTTCATACCTTGAGCTAATAAATTTACTTCTTGTTCAATGAGATTTGCTGGTAACTGATCAAGTTTTTGTTTTTCAATTTGTTCCAAAATTTGTTTTTTTGAAATCATTTCCAATGAATTTTTAAATTCATCATTGATTTGTTTAGATATTAATTCTTTTAAATTATTTAAGTCTTTTGCACCTAAATTTTTTGCAAAATTATCATCAATTTTTGTTTCTTCTGGTTTTTTTACGCCTTTTATCTTGCAATTAAACACTGCAGATTTATTGGTTACCTCTTTTTCTGGAAAGTTTTCTGGTAGTTTAACCTCTACTTTTTTATCTTGTTTATTTTTGACACCTTCTAATTGCTTATCAAATCCTTTTATAAATAAATCTTTTCCAAGTTCTAGTTGAGTATTCTTTCCTTCATTTCCTTTAAAATCTTTTCCATCAACTGTGGCTTTATAATCAAAAACAACTAAATCACCCTCTTTAGCCGCGTAACTTTCTTCAGCATCTTTAAAGTTTTTTTGAGTTTTTGCTATTTGATCAATTCTTTTATCTGTTTCTTTAGGATCAATTTTAACAACGTATTCATCTACTTTAAGATCTTTTAATGATCCAACTTCCACATTTGGTAATTCTGTTACTGAAATTGTGTACTCTAGATCTTTTCCTTCACCAAATGACTTTAAATCGATTTTAGGCTGACCCGCTGGTTTAATTTTATTGTCTTCAAGAGCTTTAGTAGTAGTATCTTTCAATACTTTATCTATTACTTCTCCATAGACTGCTTTTCCAAATTGTCTTTTTAAAATTTCTGTAGGAACTTTACCTGGTCTAAATCCTTTTAAAACGACATCTTTTTTAATCTCTTCGTATTTTTCTTCGAGATATCCAGATATAGTTTTTTTATCGATAAAAACTTTTATATCTTTTTCTAAACCTTTTTTATTTTCTACTGTTACTTTCATATATTATGGTAGGCGAGAAAGGACTCGAACCTTCACAGTTTGCACTATTGGTTCCTAAGACCAACGCGTCTACCAATTCCGCCACTCGCCCAAATTATTGGTGCTTTATATATGATTGTTTATAATTGTCCAATTAGAATAATAGTGTAAAACATTAGCTTAATTGATATGAGCAAAACAAATATTGCAATTGTTATTTATCTCGTCGGTCTTGCATTAGGTGCAATCTTTTTAGATATATGGAGTGCTGAAACTAGTCCAAAAGCTTTATTAGGAATTGCATGGACAACTTTATTTGCTATTGCTTTATTCTTTGCTGAAAAAGAAAAAAAAGAAAAAAAAGATTAATTTTTCTTTATTAATTCACTTATAAAAAGTTCACCATCACCATCATCAACAGCTTTTTTATAAAATGATTTTGATAAATCAGATAATTTTTCTGCATTATCCATGCCTTTTAGTAAGTCTGTAATATATGTTAAATCTTTTAGTGTATTAGTCGCTGTAAACTTAAAACCTGTGTAATCATCCTCTAAAACTTTATCAAAAATTCTCTTTAAAGCATTAGAATTACCTGAGCCTAATTGGGCTACCTTATAAAGTTTATCTAAATCAATATTCAACTTTTTTGCAGCTTTTATTAATTCAATTACATATGTGGCTGTTCCTAAAGATAGAAAATTATTTAATAATTTTGTTTTCGCACCATTTCCAATCCCTCCAAAATGATAATAATTTTTACAAAAACATTTTAAAAGTTCTTCTGATCTTTTTAAATTTTCCTCAGATCCACCAACAATTCCCCCCAATATTCCCTCTTCTGCTTGAACAGGACCTCCCATTACAGGGCACTCTAAATAAGGAATATTATTTGCATTTAATATTTGCTCCATTTCAATAGATCCATTTTGATTATGAGTAGTAATATCAATGACAATTGTTTTATCAGACAGTAATGAAACTATTTTTTTTCCAATTTCATGAGCTATAGGAGAATTCGTAACACATAAAAACAAAGCATCTAATTCACTTTTACAAAGTTCATCATAGGATTTAACTTCTTTTGCACCTTCTTTAACTATTCTATCAATTGGCTTTCTGTTCTTATTGGCAATTACAAATAATTCATGATTATTTTTAAGGATGTTATTTGCGATACCAAATCCCATCCATCCAACACCTATAAATCCAACTTTCATAATTCAATATAATATTCATGTATAATTACTACATGGTTTCAATACTTCCTATAAATTTATAATCTTTATCTATAACAACAATTTCACCAGATGAAGTACCAAAATTTAACATTTCTGAAATAACTACAAAATGTGTTACTAAAATAAGATTTTTCTCACTATTCCAGTTAAATATATATTTTTTTAAACTCTTAATTTGTTCATCTTTATATTTATAAAACTTCTCTTGATAAAAAGAGTTTAAACCTTTGAAGGTTTCATAATTATTAAAGGCAAATCTTGCAGTATCTTTGCATCTGCACCATTCACTAGATAAGACTTTATCAATTTTAATGTTATTTTCTTTAAATAGTTTTCCAATTTTTTTTGATTGCTCTATCCCTTGTTGATTTAAATTTCTTTGAGTATCACATTTTGTTAAATCAATATTGTTAGGATCTCCATTTCCAGGTGCAAGTGAATGTCTTATAAATACAATTTTCCCACCCTTCTGCAGTTCGCTTATTACTAAATCATTAGCCTGTGAATAATTTGAATTAAAAATACTTAGCAAAAATAAAAGAATAAAATTTATATATTTCATAAACGACAATTAAATTTTTATCTGTATTTTTTATAATAGTGCTTTCTGAACTGATAATTTCCAACCATTTATTAAATCGTTCCTAACTTTTCGGTTTATTTTAGGCTTAAAAATTTTATCTTTTTTCCATTTCCTCTTGATTTGATATAATGATTTAAATAATCCAATTTGATATCCAGCTAGTAAGGCTACTCCTAAACCAGTTGTTTCTAATACCTTTGGTCTTTCTGTATTTATATTTATGATGTCAGATAAAAATTGCGAAAACCAGTTGTTTTTTACCATGCCTCCATCAATCTTAAGTTTAGTTGGTTTTAAACCATCTTTTTTCATTGCATTAAATAAATCATTACTTTGATAGGCAACTGACTCTAATACTGCTCTAACTAAGGTTTTCCAATCACTATTTCTTGTTAAACCTGTTATTACCCCTCTTGCATCAGGCCTCCAATAAGGTGCTCCCATTCCACTGAAGGCAGGCACAACGTATACACCCTCATTATTTTTTTTTGATTGAGCAATTGTTTCCGTATCAAAAGCATTGTTAATAAATTTTAATTTATCTCTTAACCATTGTACACCTGCACCTGCAATAAAAATAGATCCTTCAAGAGCATAAGTATTTTTTCCATTCAATCTGTAACATATTGTTGTTAATAATTTATTTTTAGAATAAATTTTTTTTGAACCAGTATTCATTATGACAAAGGCACCAGTTCCATATGTGCTTTTTACTGAACCTCTTTCAAAGCATGACTGTCCTACTGCAGCTGCTTGTTGGTCTCCTAGAACTGCTGATATTGGTATTTCACTGCCGACAATTCTCTTACTTGTTAAACCAAAATTATCAGCTGAATTTTTAACTTTTGGCAAAATATTTTCAGAAATTTTAAGTTTTTTT
Organism: uncultured Pelagibacteraceae bacterium; assembly: GCA_902616245.1. Taxonomy (GTDB): domain Bacteria; phylum Pseudomonadota; class Alphaproteobacteria; order Pelagibacterales; family Pelagibacteraceae; genus Pelagibacter. The sequence continues at coordinate 133,607 of CACMSB010000003.1, read as the reverse complement.
AAGATTTCTTTATCCCATTTATTATTATTAATGTTAAATAACATGGTCCTACAAGCATTAGTTGCTTCTGTTAAATGATGTTGCCGATTAGTAAGTTTCCAAATAAGGAAAGTATCAACAGTACCAAATAATAAATTATTTGATTTTAAAAGTTTCTTAACATTTTTTACGTTTTCTAGTATCCATTTAATTTTAGTTGCAGAAAAATATGGGTCAATAAATAATCCAGTTTTTTTTCTAAAAATTTTTTCATAATTTTTTTTCTTTAACTCTTCACAATAGTCTTGGGTTCTTCTATCTTGCCAAACAATTGCGTTGTAGACTGGTTTTCCTGTTTTCTTATTCCAAAGAATAGTTGTCTCTCTCTGGTTAGTTATTCCTATACTTAATATTTTTCCTCTTAATAGTGATGCTTTTTTTATTACTTTTTTCAACGCTTTTAGAGTTGTAAGCCAAATTTCGTTTGGATTATGCTCCACCCATCCATTTTTTGGAAAATATTGATTAAATTCAAACTGGGATGTAAATTTTATATTACCATCTAAATCAAAGAGAATTGCTCTAGTTGATGTTGTGCCTTGGTCAATAGCAACAAGAAATTTTTTCACAATTTAAGTCTATACCTAAATTTTTTTTCTAAAAGTAAAAACTAATACAAGCTGGAAGGATATGAAATTTAAATTATTTAGTGAAAGATTGAGTTGAATATTCTGACAAGGGAAGTTTTGATAAAGTTTTTATCTTTTTGACATAATCTACAAAAGATTGAGCATAGCCGAGATATGTATTTACTACTCTTCCTTGCTTAGATATAATTCCAAAAGTTTTATATCCATCTTTACCAGCTGCAATATAGTTATTTGTTGCTACTGTATAAGTCTTACTTGGATTTATCTTTACCCAACTCTTGTCTGTTCTACCCTTAAACTCTAAATTTATCACTCTATTTCCTTTACTATTGCTTGCTTGAACATCCCATCTCAATCCAGCAGCATATGGATAGGCTCCTGTAGAACCATCTGGAGTTAAAGCATAATCAATTGAGTCTTCCAAAACATTTTTAATTTCTTCTCCACTCATTTTCAATTCTACAATAGTATTACTGAAAGGTAATAAAGTATACGCGTCCCCAATTGTAATATTGCCTTCTTTTATATCTATTCTTGTTCCACCACCATTTTGAATTGCAATATCACTTAATTTGGACATTTCTCTGAAGGCGTGTGCTACAATATTCGAAATATCGGATCCATTTTTTTCAGTTTTTGATACATCACAAAGTTTTGACTTTCCTTGTCCAGGAATTCTTTCAAGACATAAATCATCAGTTACTCTGCCAATTACTTCACTGCTTTTTTCTTTAACTTCATTTTTGTATTTTTCTAATATTTTTGATGCTTGTGCGTCAGCCTCTACGATTGAAATATTTGGATTAACTTCGATAGCCTTGTATACGGCTTCTCTATAATTACCATCTATCTCAACTCTTTTTCCATTTGAATCTTTTCTCTTAAAGGAATCATCTAACATTATATGTGGTATTCCATCACATGACTTGATGGTGCCATCGTTATTAAACTCGATATTAAGTTCTCCAACAATTTGAGAATATTCCCATGCTGTAACTATACAAACATCTTCCTCATTTTTATTTTTGACTACAGTTGGGTAGGCCCCATTAGAATTTAGTCCTACATTATCGAAATCTCCAGTTAGACTATGAGAATCACCTCCAACTATAACATCAACATCTGTGAGAAGTTTAGCCATGTTAATCTCATTTTTATATCCATAATGAGTTAAAAGAATTATCTTATTGATTCCTTGTTGTTTAAGCTTATTTATATTTTCTTGTGCTGAATTAATTTCATCTAAAAATAAAGTTGTGTCGTCTGGATTTGATGACTCTCTCGTTTTTTTTGAGATCACAATTCCAATTACTCCAATTTTTTGATTTCCTTTATTGATTATAGTGTAAGGTTTAATTTTTTTTGACAAAGGTGAGTTTATTTTTGCTTTAATGTTTGCTGACAAAACTGGAGTCTTACACTTATCAGTATGAAGATAATCTAAAAACTCAACTAAACTCTTATCACCATCATCAAATTCATGATTTCCTATAGCGAAAGCATCAAAACAAATTTGATTCATCATTTCTGCATCTGCTTTGCCCTTGAAAAGAGTGTAATATAATGTCCCTGTAATAGCATCACCCGCATGAAGCTTGATAACATTTTCATTTTTTAATTTTAATTCTTTAAATTTTGCTACGACAGATGGAAAACCGCCTGATACAACTCTCGTCTTTTCACCATCTAAATTTAAATCAAGTCTTTTATTTGGTTCCAAATGAGAGTGATGATCATTTATATGTAAAATGGTAATTTTATCTGCTAAAGCTGATGAACTTAAAATAAGTGAAAAAATAATTAAAAATAATTTCATGACGGGATAATCGTTATAAAATATGAAAGTATTTTTACTAAAAAGTGAAAGATTTATTAAAAAAATTTAAACTAATTATTACTTATGCTCGATAAAAAACAATTTTAAATTTGATGAAAATTTTAATAATAACAAATAATCATATCTATTATGAGCTGATTGAGTTTGGGGCTTAAAGAATATTTAGAATTAAAAACTGTTACAGACTGGAAGGATTAACACTTTTAAATTCTAACATGTTCTCAAAAGTACACATTTCAGGTTTTGAAAAAGTAATTTTTGGAAATTTTTTACTAAAGTCTAAAAATAGTTTTTTATTAAATTCAATTAAATTACTTATTTCAATCTCACTAAGCTCTCTTAAGATATATGCCAAAGTAATATGAAAAGTATATCTTTGATGGTTTTCAAATTTAATTTTTAATAAGCTACTTAGTTCATCTCTACAATTTCTTAATATTTTTTCATCCTTTTCAGAATATGGTTCTAAAATAATACTGTATCCTCCAAAAAACATTTTTAGTTTAAGATTGAATTCTTTTGGAAAGATATAGTTCTGAATTCTTCTATTTAATTCAACAGCTATATCTTTATAATCCATATCAGGATCTATATCTGATGGCCAATAATTAGTGTCTTTTGTATTAAAATTACAACAATCAAATAATGTCATATGAAAACTGGATGGAGGTAAATAGAAGTAAGTTTTTTTGGGGTTAAAATTCTCTATATTTTTTTGAAAACTAATAATTTGATCAGATAAATTAGTATTAAGAGGAATATTGCAAATTATTGTGCAGCCTGGAAATGGTAAAGGATTTCCTCTATCATCAAATTTATTTTCTGCACCTTTTAAAGTATATCCTTCAAGTTTTCCTGCTAAAAATTTCTCTTGGTTATTAACTATATTTAAATCCATTAAGATAAACTAAAACCATTTTATATTTTCTTTCTCACAAAGTTCTTTCAACCTTAATGGATAATCTGTCATAATACCATCTACACCGTACTCAACCATCTTTAACATTTCGTACTCTTTGTTTACTGTCCATACATTTACTGGCAATTCTTCTTGATGAGAAATATCGACAAGTTTTTTTGTAATGTCTTTTCGGTATGGATGCCAAGCTTTTCCACCTTGTGACTTTATAATTTTTGGCAATTCATGATCTTCATAATAAGGCAAAAAACTCAACCATGGAGATCTGTTGTAAATAGTTTGATTAATATTAATTCCTGTCAAATGTTGAGTTAAGTAAGCTCTTGGAATTTCAGGATACTGATTTTTAATTACTGATAAAGTTCTCCAATCAAATGATGAAACGATTATTTTATCTTTTAAAGATGATTCATTTATATCGTTCATAATTAATTTTACTGTATCTTCTGGTTCTGGTGTCAAATTTTCTTCCTCTGGTGTAGATTTAATTTCTAAATTTATTAATAATTTTTCAGATTTATTTTTTGAAGACATTTCTAATAATTCAGAAAGTTTTGGTATTCTTTGGTTTTCTAATTTTTTTTGATTAATAAATCTTCTTCCGTATCTGGATAATTTATTTACTGAACCTACATCAAACTTTGAAAGTTCTGCATAAGTTAAATCAAATATTTTTAAATTTTCATCCTCTATCCAATTCCCCTCATTATCTTTTGTTCTGCTTGGATCTAATCTAAAATCATGAGCAATAACTGGTACAAGATCCTTAGAAATTAATATATCTGTTTCGTATGCATTAATATTGTTTTCAAATAAGTATTTAAAACTTTCTAGAGTGTTTTCGGGAAGATCTCCTCTTGCTCCTCGGTGACCATAAATTTTTATATGATTTGGTTTGCTTAAAATCAAAATTAATTAACTCTTTTGCCAGTGCTTTTATCAAAAATATAATATTTATTGTTCTCAATATTAAGACTTAGATCAGCACCTTTTTCAATAGTTAGATTTCCCGGACACCTATAACAAAAGTCTTTTTTGTCTTTTAATTGACCATAAACAAGATTATCCGAACCAAGTTGTTCCACTAAGTCTACTTTTAAATTAATTAAACTATTTTCACTTTGACTTAAATGTTCAGGTCTTATTCCTAATTTTACTTCTCCCTCAAAGTCACTATCAATATCTTTAATTTCAAAACCTTCTGCAGATAATGTTTTATTTTTTATATTACCATCTAAAAAATTCATTTGAGGTGAGCCAATAAAACCAGCAACAAATAATGATTTTGGATTATCATATATCTCAATAGGAGTTCCAAGCTGTTCAATAATTCCATTGTTAATAACTGCTAATCTATCAGCAAGTGTCATGGCCTCTACTTGATCATGCGTAACAAATATGCTTGTTACTCCAACTTTCTGTTGAAGTTTTTTGATTTCAAGTCTCATCTGAATTCTTAATTTTGCATCTAAATTTGAAAGAGGTTCATCAAATAAGAATATTTTTGGATTTCTAACAATTGCTCTACCCATTGCAACTCTTTGTCTTTGACCTCCGGATAACATTGAAGGTTTTCTCTGTAAATAATCTGAAATTTGTAGCAGCTTAGCTGCATCATTTACTTTTTGCTCAATTGTTTCTTTGTCAATTCCTCTGTTTTTTAGACCATAAGCCAAGTTATTATAAACATTCATATGTGGGTATAATGCATAGTTCTGAAACACCATTGCTACATCTCTTTCAGACGGATCTACCTCATTAATTAATTTTCCATCAAGATTAATATCACCCTCTGTAATATCCTCTAAGCCTGCAACCATTCTTAATAAAGTTGATTTTCCACATCCACTAGGTCCTACAAAAACCATAAACTCACCTTCATCAACACTTAATGAAGTTTCATGAACAGCCTTAGTTCCATTTGGGTAAATCTTAGTCACATTTTTTAAATCTAAAAAGCTCATTTATTTCTCCGTTTGAATTAATCCTTTTATGAACCATTTTTGTAAAAATACTACCACTAAAACTGGTGGGATCATTGACAAAATGATATACGCAAATCTTTCTGCAGTTCTTGGCAGAGCAACTCCTTCATAGCTTTCTGTGTAAATAATCTTCATTCCCATTACAACAGTCCAGTATTCTTCTGCAGTTGTCATTATTAGTGGCCATAAATATTGGCTGTATCCATATACAAACATAAAGATAAACATTGCTGCTATCATGGTTTTAGATAATGGAACCAAGAAATCTATGAAAAAACTCCAAGCATTTGCTCCGTCTAATTTTGCTGACTCCAAGAGTTCATCTGGAATTGTTTTATAAAATTGTCTGAAGAAAAATGTTGCTGTAGCTGAAGCAACTAATGGAAGGATAAGGCCTGTATATGAATTTGTTAAACCTAAATCAGATACAATTTTATAGCTTGGAAAAATCCTTACCTCCAAAGGAACAAGTAGAGTAATAAAGATTAACCAAAAAATTGGTACAGCTAATTTAAATCTATAATAAACCAAAGCATATGCTGACATTGCTGAAATAACTACCTTAAGTGTTGCAATTCCTAATGCCATTATAAAACTATTAATAAACATTTTTGCAGCAGTCACTTCTTCTGACCAACCACCTTTTTCATTTAAAACTTCGTTATAGTTTCTTGCTAGCTGATCACCTATATGAAACTTCATACCTTCGGTTAATATAGTTACAGAGTCATGCGAAGAACTTGCAAAAGATATCCAAATAGGAACTACCATTAACAAGACTCCTAGTATTAAAATAATATGAGCAATTATTTGAAGTGGTTTAATTTTCATTTATCTTGAAAAACCCCCTTAATAAAATATTTCTGCAACACAATTATAATTAAAATTGGTGGCACCATAGACATCATCACGAAAGCAAAACGATGAACAATTGAACCCGACATCATTTTTAATCCCATAACCACTGTCCAATATTGTTCTGAAGTTGTTACCAATAATGGCCATAGATACTGATTGTAGCCAAAAACAAACATAAATATTAACATCGCTACAATCATTGTTTTTGACAAAGGAATTAAAAAATCAACAAAAAATCTCCAGGTATTTGCTCCATCAAGTTTTGCGGATTCAAGTAATTCATCTGGAACGGTTTTATAAAATTGGCGAAAGAATAATGTTGCTATAGCTGATGCTGAAATAGGAACTATTAATCCAAAGTAAGAATTCACTAGATTAAGCTCAGCCATTACTGAATAAGTGGGGAAAATTCTTAACTCTAATGGTACTAAAATTGTAATAAATATAATCCAAAACAATAATGTTGCATATTTTATTCTGTAATAAACCAACGCGTAAGCAGCCATTAAAGATGTAACAACGGATAATATTGCAACTCCTGTAGCCATGATAAAACTATTAAAAAACATTTTTAATGCTGTTATCTCTTTAAAAAAACCACCCTGATATAATAAAACTCGTAAGTAATTTTCATAAAAGCTATCTCCTAAAAACATTTGGAGACCATTCATATTAATCATTGAACTTGTGTGCGTAGAGCTAGCAAAAATCATCCATACAGGAACTACCATGATTAGTATTCCAATGAGTAAAATTAAATGTGAAAAACTTGATGTGATAAATCTAGTCATTAATTATAATGTATTTTCCCTTCGATATATCTAAATTGAAAAATCGTAATTACTAATACAATCAACATCATCATTATTGATTGAGCTCCTGCACTTCCTAAATCCAGTCCTCTAAATCCATCCATGTAAGCTTTATAAACTAGAGTTCTTGTTTCACCAGAAGGAGCACCTATTGTTGTGGTATCAATAATTCCAAATGTATCAAAGAAAGCATACGTTATATTAATAATTATTAAAAAGAATGTAGTTGGCATTAATAATGGGAATGTAATTGTCCAAAATCTTCTAAAACTATTTTTACAGTCAATCATTGATGCTTCAATTACAGATTTTTGTATAGCTTGAAGTCCAGCCAAGAAGAAAATAAAATTAGCACTGATTTGCTTCCAAGAACCAGCTATGATTACGTAAATATAAGAGTCGAACACACTTTCGTACCAATTAAATCCCCACAGTTCGTGAAATAAATGATAAAGAAGACCAAATCTTTCACTAAAAAAATAATTTGCCATTACACCGACTACCGCAGGCGCAATTGCATAAGGCCAAATTAAAAGTGTTTTGTAAGTGCTTTTACCATGCATTACATTATTAGCCTGAACGGCAAGTAATAATCCAATTGAGCCTGTAATTAACGTAATAACAAAACTATAAATAATAGTAAATTTGAAAGCTATGAAATAAGCTGGATCATCAAAAATAAATAAAAAATTGTCAAACCATACAAACTTCGATCCAAATCCAAAAGCATCTTGCATTGTAAATGCATCTCTAAAGGTTTGTATGATTGGCCAATATAAAAAAATTAACAATATACCTAGCTGCGGAGCTAAGAAAAGATATTGTGAATAGCTAGATTTGAATTGGACTTTTTTCATACTTTTGTAAAAATAAATAAGGAGGGTAAATTAATACCCTCCTTATTGTTTTAATTATTCTTACAAAGTTTTAGCAAATTGCTTTAACAATTTAGCTGCACCTTTGTCCATATTCTGCAATCCTTTTTCGATTGATATTTTGCCGTTTAACATTGGCTCAATATTTTCGTAAATTACTTCACGAATTTGGGGCCAATTACCAGCTCTATATCCACCAGGAATAGTTGAACCTTCTAAGCTTAATTGTTCACCAACTGCTTTATGATATGGAGAAGCTCTATAGAAATTTATAGTTTCAGCTAACTCTATACCACCTTTAGTCACTGCAGAGTAACCAGTCATATTGTGATAATACAGATCCATTTCTGGAGAACCCATAAATTCTATAAATTTAGCAAGTCCTTTGTACTCTTCCTCAGTATGACCATTTAAGATCCAGTTAGCAGCACCACCTATAAAAGTTGGATACTCTTTTCCTTTGGTTACTGAATCCCAGTAAGGAATATGATTAACTGTAAAGTTTGGAACAACACCTTTCATTCCACCAAATGATGCAGCAGAACCAAACCAAAATGCAGCTTCACCTGCTATAAATGGTGCTTGATTGTCTCCCCACGCTCTTCCTTTATAGCCATATAAACCTTTATCATACCATTCTTTAACTTTCTTCCAATGATAGACAAATGCATCAGTTTCAGCGAATAAAGTTTTTGTAGGAACAGCATCGTAACCATTATTTCCATCTAACATTAATAAATTATGTCTAGAAAAGAAATTTTCAGTCCAAATCCATGGACTATGACTTTGAACCAAAGGAATGTATCCAGCAGCTTTGATTTTTGGAGCCATGGCCTCAAATTCTTCATAAGTTTTTGGCACAGATTCAATTCCAACCTCTTTCAAAATGTCCATGTTTGCATACATCAAACAAGTTGAACTATTGAAAGGTACACCAATCATTTTTCCATCAGAGTCGGCATAGAAATTTTTAATGCCTGGAATATAGTTGTCAGCATCTACATCAATGCCATATTTCTTAGCCATTTCTTCAAAACCGATAACAACACCATTTTTTACTTGAGCTACCATGATTGCAGCACCAGCATCATAAACCTGTGAATAGTGTGGTTGGTCGCCTGCTCTAAATGCAGCAATAGTTGCCGCCATGTTATCTTCATAACTTCCTTTTCCTGTAGGAATGACCGTATATTGATCTTGTGAAGCGTTAAATCTATTTGCAATTTCAATAATTACATCACCAAGAAAACCACTGTTTCCGTACCACCAATGAATTTCTGTTTTTGAATAACTGTGTGATGTAAAAGAGAAAGTAAATAGAATTGTTAAAACACTAAGTATTTTTTTCATATCTATCCTTCTGTTAAGTTTATTTAATTTTTTATTAATAATTTATTAATGTTAAGATATTATGAAATTGTAAATAATTGCATTTAAAAATTTTAAATTTCTAAAAGAGGTTGTATATTTTAAAACAAATCATAATTTAAATGTCTAAAAAATTTGATTTATTCATAATAGGTGGCGGTATAAACGGTGCAGGTATTGCAAGAGATGCTGCAGGTAGAGGTTTATCAGTTTGTTTAGCTGACAAAGGTGAGATTGGAGGAGCAACCTCATCTTGGTCGACGAAATTAGTACATGGTGGTCTTCGTTATTTAGAAAATTATGAATTCAAACTAGTTAGAGAATCTCTGAAAGAAAGAGAAATAGTTTATAAAATTGCCAGACATATTTCCAAACCGATTCCTTTTATAATTCCTTATGCAGATAAAATTCGACCAGCCTGGTTAATTAAAATTGGTTTATTTTTGTATGATAATTTAGGTGGCAAAAGCAATATACCAAAATCAAAAACGTTTGATCTTACAAAAAAATTTTCAAATATTCTTAAGCAAAAATACAAAACTGGTTTTCAATATTTTGACATACAAATTGACGATAAAAAATTAACGAAACTAAATGCTAAAGATGCAAAAAGAAATAAAGCTAAAATACTAGAATATAACAAAGTTAAAAAAGCTGAAATTATTGGCAATGAATGGATTATTAGTCTTGAAAAAGGTGAAAAAGTAAAATCAAAAATTTTAATTAATGCATCTGGACCATGGATAAACGAAACCTTAAATAAAAATATAAAAATTAAATCTAAGAAAAAAATAAGATTAGTTAAAGGAAGTCATATTATTACAAAAAAATTGTACAAAGAAAATGTTGCATTCACATTTCAAAATACTGATAAAAGAATAATATTTGTGATACCTTATAAAGGGAAGTTTTCTTTAATTGGAACTACAGAAGTTGAGGTTAAATCACCAGAAAATAAAGGAATATCAAAAAAAGAAATTACATATTTAATTCGTTCAGTAAATAATTACTTAAAAAAACAAATCAGAACAAAGGACATTGTAGATACTTATTCAGGGATAAGACCTCTAATTGAAGATTTTAATACAGCTTCAAAAGTCACAAGAGATTATGTTTTTGATTTAAAAATTATAAAAAAATTACCTTTATTGAATATATATGGAGGAAAACTAACCACCTACAGAAAATTGTCTGAAAAAGTCCTTTTTGACCTTAGAAAGTTTTTACCTAAAACAATAAAAGGTCCATGGACACACAAAAAGAAGCTTCTCTAAACTTAATGACCGTTAAATTTGAAAAATTAAAAAAAACAATAATTAAATGTAATAAATGCCCTAGACTTGTGAGGTTTAGAAAAAAAATATCTACGGAAAAAAGAAAACAATATATGGACCAAACTTATTGGGGAAAACCAGTAACAGGTTTTGGAGATATAAATGGAAAAATAATGATTGTTGGTCTAGCACCAGCTGCTCATGGTGGAACAAGAACAGGCAGAGTATTTACAGGCGATAAATCCTCAGATTTTTTATATAAATGTTTACACAATGTAAAAATTGCCAATCAAAGTAATTCAGATCATATAAATGATGGATTAAAAATAAAAAATACCTTTATAACACCAGCTCTAAAGTGCGTTCCTCCAGGAGATAAACCATTAAATGAAGAGTTAAAAAATTGCTTTGGTTATTTTAAATCTGAATTTGAAATACTTAAAAATCTAAAAATTATTGTGGCTTTAGGGAAAATTGCGTTTGATACTTGTGTAAAATTTTATAGAGAAAATTTTGATTACACTGAGAGAGTAAAATTTAGTCATGGAACATATTTTAAATTACCTAACAATGTGTTGTTAATGGGGTGTTATCATCCAAGTCCAAGAAATGTAAATACTGGACGAATAAATGAAAAACAAATGACTAAACTATTTAAAAAAGTAAAAGAACTAGTTTAATTTGTTAATAAGTGCTACTGGAAGTTTTACTGGTTTTCCCAACTTATTTAGAGATACTAATTTAATCTCTGCATCACATAAAGTATCTGATTTTCTTTTAATTACTTGTGACATTGTAATTGTAGTCAAAGTATTAGATTTTATTTTTGTGAAAACGGTAATTTTATCCTCAAATTTAGCTGGTTTTTTAAAATCTACGTTGCAAGTTTTTACTGCTATTAAAACATTATGTTTATCTAATAACTTTTTATTCGAATATCCCAAGGAATAAATAAGCTCAGATCTTGCTCTTTCAAAGTACTTTAAATAATTTGCGTGGTAAACTATTCCACCAAAATCAGTATCCTCATAGTATACTTTTAAATTATACTTAAATACTTTCATCAATTGATATTAATAAAATTTATTGAGAAGAAAAATAGATATTTTGATAGTAAGTAATTGATTTTTTCTTTGAATTATCTGTATCTGACATGATCGCTATACCATCTAGCTCATTAACATCTAAATTATGGAATTTCTTGAAATCTTCTTTAACGTTTGCTTTGACAGTTACCCATTCATTTAAATTTGTTTTGGTAGTAGCAAGTACATTATCTATGGACTTTTTAGTATATGGGCTTGGAAAGTTGCTTCCAACTTCTTGATTGCTTGAAAAAACATAATTTATTGCTCTATTGGATAAAGGTGTTGCTCCAGTTTTTTTAATGACGAATACTCTTCCTGCAAAGTCATGACCCTTTTTAGCTGTCTCATCTATCCCTGGTATGTCTTTCTCAATTTTCCAAGTAATATTTATGAAAGGTGTTTTATTTAGATCAATTTTAATCTCCTTACCTAGGCCAGAAGCAGCATTATCAGCAATAGCTTTAAGGTAATTACCATTTTCATCAGAGCCAACAGAATATTCAGTTTTATTATCTGCCCCTCTTACTTTTCTAACTGTCAATTCTGATAGTTCTTTCTCTGTAAACTCAAATACTTTTACTTCCTCAGAATACAAAGTAGTTTGAAACAACGCTGTAACTAAAATTAATTTAAATAAAAATCTAAACATGTCCTCTCTATATAAAAGATAAAATAATTTTCAAATTCAAAATTTTGACATTATTTAAACATGCATAAATCATTATTGTTCTCTACTTAGAAGATATGAAGTTAGCAGTTCTTTTTGGTTTGATGATTTATTGGTCTATAATTATAACTGCACCTGTAATTTCAAAAAATTCTGAAAAATTTGGAGAAAAAAAGGTATTAATACCTATTAAAAAACCAAGAATTTAAGGCAGAAGCACTATCTTAGGAGCCGAACAGGTTCCATCATGAATTTCTTTAAAAGCTCCCCAACCATCTTTAAGATTTCTGTACTCAATCCACTCTATCTTGCCTAGTTTGTTATTAGTTAAAATATCAATGGTTTCTCCAAATTCTTTGTTTGTGTAACAATAAGTCCCAATAAAAGTGACTTCTTGAAGAGTTGCTTTTCTGAAATTAAAAGATCCTGCAGGCTGAGTTAGTCCGATATGAACTATTATTCCACCTGGTTTTACTACACTGATTGCCTGTTGTCGTGAAACTTCAAGTCCAACAGTATCAAAAACTAAATCAAAGCTGCTCTCTTTAATGTCTTTATGATCTGGTGATACTGTTTTTGCATCTACATATTTTGAGCATGCATTAAGTCTTTTTTGATTTGGATCAGAAATAGTTAAATTTGTATTTCCTTGGATCTTGGATAAAATTAATGCACATAATAGTCCAATTGCTCCACCACCCTGAACAAGCGTTCTACATTCATTTAACGGTTTTTTCGATGCTTCTACTGCTAATAATACTGCATGATATGAAACTGCTGTTGGTTCTGCAACTGCAGCCTCTTTTACATCAAGCTTTTCAGGAACCTTGAAAATATTATGATCTGGAACTGTAATAAGTTCCGCAAATGCGCCTTGTCTTTCATAAGGTCTATTCATTCCTAGAAGAACTCTATCTGGACATAAATGTTCTCTTCCACTCTTGCAGTATTCACAATTTCTACAAGTTATTAATGGATTAAGAACTGAAATTTGATCTTTAAGCTTTCCGTTAATTATTTGACCGCTAACTTCATGGCCTAAAATTAAAGGTGGTATTCTTCTCTCGTCTTTTCCGTGGTAAGCATGCATATCTGAGCCACAGATGCCAGATGCATGAACTTTAAGAATACTTTCTCCAGGTTTTTCGGAAGGTTCTTTTTCCTCCCTAAATTCCATTTCCTCAACACCAGTGTAGACAAGGGCTTTCATTATTACTTATTATTTAATAAATAATATACTAAATAAGATGCGAATGCTCCAATAATCCATCCAAAAGATTGATATTGTATTAAATTTTCATTTAGCAGAGATGATAAAGAAAATATTGATCCAATTAAAAGAGCATACAATGCTTTGAGGTTCCAACCGTTACTGTAAATATATTCTGTATGTTCTTTAGGATAAAAAAGCTCTTTGTGATTAATTTGTTGTTTTTTAAATAGATAATAGTCTGCAACCAACACTCCGAAAATTGGTCCAAAAGTTGTAGCTACAGCTTCAACAAATATCAAAACATTGGCTTTACTGAAAATTGAAAGCCAAAATGTTGAAATAATTAACCCAATAATTGATATTACAATTCCTGTTTTTTTTAACGTTAAAAAGTTCGGGAAAAAATTTATCAATGTATTTTGCGAAGGAATATAATTTGCTATCAAATTAGTTGATAACGAAGAAATGATAATAAATATCAAGCAAAAGAAAGTTAGAAAATTGTTATTAAATTTTCCAACTATATCATTTGGATTAGTAAGTAGACTTGAAGCATTTAAACCTTTGTTAGTAAGAATAATATCTGAACCTAAAGTGATCAAAACAGAGAAAAAAGAAAAGAATATTAAATTTAATATTATACTTAAATTTCCTTTGGTCATTTCTTTGTAATTCATTGAGTATCTAGAAAAGTCTCCAAAAGTGAGAAGCACAATAGCAAAATAAGCAAATAAAGTTCCTGTGATTGATATTATAGGAGCGATATTCGATTGAATTGCAAAATTGCTAAAGACTAAGCTTAGTTTTATTCCATTAATGAGTTCATTGTAATACTCAGATAAAATAACAATTAGTAGTACAGATAGTCCTAAATATATTGAAAGACCTGAAAAATTAATAAATGATTTTAGAAAATTCTGTCCTTTTGTAAAAAGGATGTATTGAAATATTAAAGTTAAAAATAAACAAACCCAATCAATTAAATTCAAACCAAAAAAGAATAATAAAAATATTTCATTCTGTAGGATTTGATTATCAATTTTAAATAGAATGATCCTTGCAATATAACCTAGAGACTTTGATATAAAGAATGTTTGTACACCAAACATGAATAAACCAACTAATCCTCTGATCATCCCTACATATCTTGCACCAGTAAAACCCATTGAAAGTCTGAGAATTGTTGGAAAACTTAATCCGCTTTTTTGAGAAATTTTTCCAATAATGTTAGCAAAAAAGAATACTAATAATCCTGCTAGTAATGATCCTGTTAAGACAACAAAAAAATTAAGATCATAAAATAAATATAAAGCTGATATTAAAGAGAACCCTACAATTGTTTGAATATTTATAGCCCAAAAGTTAAAGTAATTTTTCCAACTCCAGTCTCTATTATTAGGGTTTATCGAAACTAATTCCCAATTTCTAAGTTGAAATTTTTCGCTTTGATTCACTTAAATGATATTAATCAATTATTTACTGCTGTCCATATAAGAGAGTTGGCAACCACAGTACTATTTTTGGATACGCTATGATGATAATTAATCCAATTATCTGTAATACCATGAACTGCATCATTCCAAGATAAATATCTTTTAAATCCCAGCTTGGAACTACTCCTTTTAAAAAATAAGCAGATAACGCTACGGGGGGTGATAGCCAAGCGGTTTGCAAATTAACGGCAACAAGAATTGCAAACCAAGTTAAATTAAATCCTAACGCTTCAACTAATGGTAAAATTATAGGAACAACTATCATAACAATTGGTACCCACTCTAATGGCCATCCTAAAAGAAAAATCATAATCATGATTATTCCTAAAATTAAATATTTATTCATCTCAAGTGACAAAAGGAAATCTGTTAAAACCATTGGAGTTCCTAATCTTGCAAACACTGCTCCAAAGAAATTAGAAGCAGCTACTAAAACCATAATTAATGCAGAAATTTCTAAAGTTTTAACTAAAGCATCTTGTAATTTTTTTAATGTTAATTTTTTGTAAGCTAATGAAAGTAATAATGCACCACCTGCACCACATCCTGCGGCTTCAGTTGGGGTAGCAAATCCAAATAAAATACTACCTAATGCAGCAAATACTAATGCAGCTGGTGGCACTAATCCTAAGAAAAATTCTAGCCATAATTTTTTTAAATCTGTTGTTCTTAATTCTTCTGGTATGGGTGGACCTAGTTTTGGGTTCATCATACATCTGAATGTTGTGTATGCAGCATATAAGCATGCCAACAATATTCCTGGAACTATTGCAGCTGCGAATAAATCAGTTACGGGAATTTCCATAATTGGACCCATAACAACGAGCATAATACTTGGAGGAATTAATATACCTAAAGTTCCTCCAGCAGTAATCGTACCAGCAGCTAATTTTACATCATAGTTTGATCTATTCATTGATTTTGCAGCCATAATTCCAAGAATTGTAACTGATGCACCAACTATTCCAGTTGCAGCTGCGAATATTACCGAAACAAATAAAACTGCATAATATAAAGAGCCTCTAACTCTTGCCAACATCATTTGGAAAGCTGAGAATAATCTTTCCATTAAACCTGCTTGTTCCATCATTATTCCCATAAATACAAATAAGGGGACTGCGGCGAGAGTTTGTTCGGTCATCACCATTGAAAATTGAAGTGTCATTAAATAGAAAACTAATTTTCCAAAACCCAAGTATCCAAAAACGAAACCTAAAAAAATAAGAGTAAATGAAATTGGAAATCCTATAAATATTGCAAACAACATCACACCGATAAGTATGAAACCTAAAATTGCAGGATCTATTAAATGTGAAAGCATTAACTACCTGGCCATTTACCTTTGACGGCTGCGTAATAACTTTTAAAAAGTTCTGAAACACCTTGGATTAGAAGGAAGACAATTCCAATCCATAGACAAGATTTTATCGGCCACATATATGGCATCCATGTTGTATCCATCCCTCTTTCGTTTCTCATTATGCTTTCTTGGACAAAGCCTGTTGTCATATACAAAAAGACTATTAATCCAGGAAAATAAAATAATAAGTAAAGCCAGAAATCTATTCTTCCTTGAGTTTTAACTTTAAAATTTCTGTATAAAAAATCTGCTCTTATATGAACACCTTTTGAAAGAGCGTATCCTGCTCCTAACATAAACAATGCTCCATAAAAAAATCTGCTCATATCATAAGCCCATATTGTAGGAGCTAAAAATAATTTTCTTGCTAAAACCTCATAAACCATCCCAAGCATTAGCGGGATAGTAATCCAGCAAACAATGTTTCCAATTAATTTACTAAATTTGTCTATGTTAATTATTGTTTTAGCCATCCAAGTTGGCATATCATCTGGCATCTTTCCAGATCCTGATCGCCTTTCGGCTATCATTTCATCTGAAATATCTAACTTTGGATTATCCGACATATAAATTTTAGAAAAAAAAAGCGGGCTTATAAAAGCCCGCTTAATAACTTTATTTATTTCTTCAACGAATTAGCATAAGCCATTCCTAGCTTAGCATTCGATGTTTGTGCACCAGACCAGAATGGTACAGCAGTATTAGCAAAGCTTATCATTGAGTCATAAACTTCTTTAAAGAATGCGTTTTCTTTTGCATTTTTCTCTAAAGTTGCTTTCGCTGCAGCCATATAAGCTGGGAAATAATCAGCTGGTGTATCTTCAAGTATCACACCATGATTTTCAGTTAGATCTTTAAGTGCCAATCCATTAGTGTTGATTCTGTAAGCTAAAGCTCTCATCAACGATGCATCAGCAGCCATCTTCATTGAAAATTTCTCATGGTCAGTGAACTTATCGTAAGTGCTTTTATTTAAGTAAAAGTCAGCATTTACGACTACTTGGTGTAAACCTTGTAGATAGTAGTGTTTTAATACTTTATGAATACCAAACACTTTATCTGGTTGAGGACAACACCACTCAGCAGCATCAATAGTTCCTGCTTCCAATGCTGGTAGAATATCTCCACCACCCATTGCAACTGAAGCTATTCCAATGTCTTTATAAGTTTGACCTGGAATTCCTGGAGGAGTTCTGAACTTAAATGTTCTGAAATCATCCATATCTTTGATTTTTCTTGGGAACCATCCTAAAGCTTCTGGACCAACTGGTTGAAGCATGAAACCTTTAATGTCTCTTTTCATTTCTCCCCAAAGTCTGTCATATAGTTGTTCTCCACCACCATATAAAAACCATGATAAGAATGCGATGTTATCAATTCCTACACCACCACCTGCTACTGGCGAACCAAATAACATAGCAGCTGGATGTTCTCCAGACCAATAGTGTGTCCAAGCAAATCCGCAATCAATCAAACCTTTATCAACAGCATCAAGAGTTTCTTTAACTCCAACTACTGTTCCTGCTGGCATAATTTCAAATTTTAGAGATCCACCTGTTAGTTTTGTTACGTTGTCAGTAAAGTCTTTTAACATTACCGCTTCATCACCTTTAGCGCTAATAACCGTCTGACACTTTAACGTTTTTGCAGCATTCGCATTTGAAATAAATCCAAATACTAAGAAAGCAGCAAACAACGCTGAAACGATTTTTTTCATTATATCCCTCTCTTTTTATTTATAATGTGAAGATCCTCTCAAAAATCAAAGCCACATACAAGTGTCATTTCGACGTTTTTATGAGAAAAATGTTTAAAATCATTAAATATTCATTAAAGATTATTTATAAAAAATATGGATAAATTTGATTACATAATTATTGGTGCTGGATCCGCAGGCTGTGTCTTAGCTAATAGATTAACAGCAAATCCTGATACTAAAGTTCTTTTACTTGAAGCTGGTGGTAAAGACACTAATCCATGGATCCATATTCCTGGTGGTTATTTTAAAACCATGCACAATCCAGATACTGACTGGTGTTTTAATACGGAAAAAGAGCCAAACTGTGATAACAGGCAAATGGTTTATCCAAGAGGTAAAACATTAGGTGGAAGCTCTTCGATTAATGGAATGCTTTATATTAGAGGTCAATCTAATGATTATAATTATTGGAGACAATTGGGTAATGTTGGTTGGTCTTGGGATGATGTTCTTCCTTATTTTAAAAAGTCTGAAGATTTTCAATTTGGAGAAAATGAATTTCATGGTTCTGGGGGACCCATTGCAGTTGAGAAAATTAGAGCAACATTTAAAGTTCTCGATCTATTTTTAGAAGCTGCTGAAGAGCATGGTTATAAAAGAACTGATGATTTTAATAACGGTGATAATGAGGGAATGGGATATTTTCCATTTACAATTAAAAATGGCTTCAGATGTAGTACAGCAGTTGGTTATTTAAATCCAGTTAAGAGCAGAAAAAATTTAAAAATTATTACTAAGGCTCATATTAAAAATATAGAATTTGAAAATAATAAAGCAAAAAAAGTAAATTTTTGGATAGATGGAAAAGAATTCTCTGTTGAGACTAATAAAGAAATTATATTAAGCGCAGGCACAATTGGTTCACCTCATATATTACAAGCATCAGGAATTGGTCCTGGAGAGCTTCTAAAAGAAAATAATATTAATGTATTAAAAGATCACCAAGGAGTTGGAAGAAATTTAACTGATCATTTAATGCTAAGACCTGTTTACAAAATTAAAAATTTAGAAACTTTAAATGATATTTACTACAGCTTTACTAAAAAAATGTTATCTGGTTTAAAGTTTATTCTCTTAAGAAAAGGACCTTTAACAGTTGGAGCTAGTTATGTTTGTGGTTTTGTTAAAAGTGATGAACATTTAGAAACACCAAATCTTCAATTTCATATTTCACCAGCAAGTACTGATCTTTTAGGAAAATCAGCGTTACATAAATTTCCAGCGTTCACTCCAACAATTACAAATGTAAGACCAACAAGCAGAGGATCTATAGAATTAAAATCTCCAGACACCAGAGTTTCACCAAAAATAAAAATGAATTATTTATCAACTGATGAAGATCGTGAGATTGCTGGAAAAGCATTAAAGATTGTAAGAAGAATTGTTATGGAGTCTAAAGCTTATAAAGATTATCAACCTGAAGAGCTTAGACCGGGAATCAATATCACAGATAATGAAGAATTAGCAACAGAGGCTGGAAAATTTGCGAATACTATTTTCCATCCAGTAAGCACATGTAGAATGGGTAAAGATGAAAATGCTGTTGTTAACGATCGATTAGTCGCTCACGGACTAGAAAATTTAAGGGTTGTAGACGCCTCTGTTATGCCTCATATCACATCAGGAAATACAAATGCACCGACAATAATGATTGCGGAAAAAGCAGCTGATATGATAATTGAGGATAGTAGAAGATGACCGAACAAATAGTAATTTTTTTTCAAATTGTTTTTATCGATTTAGTTTTAGCAGGAGATAACGCAATTATAATTGGAATGGTTGCTTCTCAATTTCCAACAGAGCAAAGAAAAAAAATTATTTTTTGGGGAATTGGTGCAGCGGTAGTTTTAAGAATTATATTTACACTAATAACTGCTTATCTATTACAAATCACAGGACTTAGACTTATTGGAGGAATATTACTTCTTTATATATGTTACAGACTTTATGTAGATGTAATTAAAATGAATGGCAATGCAGAAGAAAATGTTAAAAAAGTAGATAACAGTTCATTCATGAAAGCTATAACAACTGTAATTCTAGCAGATGTAACAATGAGTTTAGATAATGTATTAGGAGTAGCAGGTGCAGCTAGAGATCATTACATGTTATTGATATTTGGTCTTGTTTTATCAATAGTTTTAATGGCTACTGCAGCAACATTGATATCTGGCTGGATTAAAAAGTATAAATGGATAGGATGGGTTGGATTATTAGCAATATTATTTGTTGCAATAGAACTAATATATACAGACATAAAACTATTTTTATAAATGTACTTAAAAAAAATTAATTTAAAAAATAAAATTGCTTTAGTAACAGGTGCAGGAAAAGGTATTGGTAGAGCTTGTTCTATTGCTCTTGCGGAAGCTGGTGCAACAATAATTGGTGTAAGTAGAACTGCTTCTGATCTTGATAAACTTCAAAAAGATATAAAAAAAGTTAAAGGAAAATTAGTTAAAATAACTTGCGATATAATGGATTATGAAGATCTTTCTTCTAAATTAAAAAAAATTACGAAAGTAGATATACTTGTAAATAACGCTGGTACAAATATTCCCGAGCCTTTTGAAAAAATTAAACAAACAAGTATGAATTATCTTGTAGATTTAAATATGAAAGCAGCATTCAATGTTGCGCAATTAGTAGTCCTCAAAATGTTAAAAAATAAAAAAAAAGGTGGGTCTATAATTAATATGTCCTCACAATTAGGGCATGTTGGTATGTCAGGTAGAAATGTTTACAATATGACAAAATTTGGAATTGAGGGATTAACAAAAGGAATGGGAGTTGAACTTGCAACAAAAAATATCAGAGTAAATACAGTTGCACCTACATTTGTTGAAACTCCAATGGTTAAAAAATTCTTTAAAAATAAAAAATTTAAACAGCTTGCTTTAAGTAATATACCTATGGGAAAAGTTGCAACTGAGTCTGATGTGGCTACAGCAGTATGTTTTTTAGCTTCAGATGCAGCGAGTATGATAACTGGAACATCAATTGTAATTGATGGGGGCTGGACAGCAAAATAATGAAAAAATTGTTGCTTATTTTAGCAATTATATTTTCTACACACTCTCATGCTTTGGAGTTTCAAGGTAAATTTTTACAAGGACATTTTATTTTAGGTAAAGCAGAAGCTGGATCAAAGGTATTTGTAGATAAAACGCAAGTTAAGGTATCCGAAGATGGATATTTTGTATTTGGTATAGATAGAGATCGAAAATTTGATGTAGCTATTACTGAAATAAATAATGGTAAAAAAAATAGAATTATAAAAAAAGTTTTTAAGAGAAAATATAATATTCAAAGAATTGATGGTCTTCCTGAAAATAAAGTTACACCACCAGAGTCTGTTTATAAAAGGATTAAAGAAGAAAATGGAAGAATTGGAAAAGCAAGAGCCATAAATTCAGATTTAACTTTCTTTACTGAACAATTTATTATGCCAGTTAAAGGGATAATTAGTGGAGTTTACGGTAGCCAGAGAATTCTTAATGGTAAACCAAAATGGCCTCACTATGGAATTGATATTGCAGCTAAACAAGGAACTAAAATTAAATCATCTGGAACTGGAATAGTCACAATGGCGGAAGATGATCTTTATTATACAGGTGGTACTGTAATAATGGATCACGGACACGGAATTTCAACGATATATTCACACCTTGAGAATGTAATGGTTAAAGTTGGTGATGAAGTTAAACAAGGAGAAATTATTGGAACTGTTGGATCCACTGGAAGATCAACCGGGCCTCATTTAGATTTTAGGATAAATTGGTTTCAAACTAGACTTGATCCTATGAGCATTCTTCAATAAGTTCTGGCTATGAAAAATGAAATTTATCGTATCGCTGGAAGGCTTGTAAAAGCTTACAACACAAATACAGTCATCAATCCTATCCCAGTAAAATATTGTAAAAATATTAATTTAGCCAACAAACTTAGAAAATTGTGTGAAGATCAAATTAAAGATGAAACAATTGGAATAAAAGCTGGTGGAACTGGAATTCAAGCTTTAAAAAAATTAAAAGAAAAAGAACCTTTTACAGCAAAAGTATTTAAAAAAAGATTAGTTAAATCCGGTCAAAAAGTAAAAATAAACCAACATACTAAAGGTATAGAGGTTGAAGTTTATTATTTTATTAAGAAATCTTTCTTTGATTTTAAAGGAAAAGTCACAAAATCAAATGTCTCTAAATTTATTAAATTTATGGGGCCTTGTTTTGAAATAGTTGGATTTAGACAAAGAAATAAAAAATTTACATATTTAGGAGACATTTGTGGGGATTTTGGATTTAACATCAAATTTGTTGTTGGAAGAAAAACAAAATTTAAAAAATTAAACTTAAATAATTTGAAAACGTCACTAGTCAGCAAGAAGAATGGAGTAAAAGTAAATGGTAATACAAATATTGTTTATATAAACCCATTAAATTCTTTAAGATTTGTTTTAAATAAAGTTAAGAAAGAAAAGATTAACTTAAATAAAGATTTTTATGTTTTCACAGGCTCAACTGTGGGAGTTGTTCCATTTAAAGGAAAAGGATTATACAAAGGAACAGTTGATAAAATTGGTTCTGTTAGTGTTAACATTCGTTAATGGGTCTTCATTTTAGTAAAGAAGAATTCTCAAATAGAAAAGAAAAGACACTGAACTCTATGAAAAATGAGGATGTAGATGCTCTTATTATGTTTAGACAGGAGTCTATGTATTGGCTCACTGGTTACGACACTTTTGGATTTGTTTTTTTTCAAGCATTAGTTTTAGATCAAAGAGGTAATGTAGTACTGTTAACTAGAGCCCCTGATTTAAGGCAAGCTCAAAATACTTCCAACATTTGTGATATAAGAATTTGGGTTGATAAAGATGGTGCTAATCCTGCTGATGATCTCAAAATAATTTTAGATGAACTAAACTTAAAAGGAAAAAAAATTGGTGTTGAATATGAAGCCTACGGTCTTACAGGGAGAAATGCATTAAGACTTAATACGGTTTTACAAAACTATTGCTCAATTGAAGATAAATCAGAATTAATTACAAAACTAAGAGTAATAAAATCTAAAGAAGAAATTAATTATGTAAAAAAAGCAGCAAATTTAGCTGACAAAGCTTTAGATGAAGTTTGGAAGTATGCAAAAGCGGGAGTAAGTGAGTCTAAAATTTTAGCTGAAATGAACAGAGTTATATTTGAAGGAGGTGGGGATTATCCTGCTAATGAATTTATAATAGGGTCTGGAAAGAATGCCCTACTCTGTCGATATCAAGCAGAAAAACAAATACTTAATAATCAAGATCAGTTAACCATTGAATGGGCCGGAACCTATAGGCATTATCATTCAGCAATGTTTAGAACAATACCAATAGGAAAAGCTGATCCTAAGCATCATAAAATGCATGAAGCATGCGTTGAAGCTCTTACAAATTGTGAAAATAAATTAAAGCCTGGAAATAAAATTGGAGAAGTTTTTGATGTTCATGCAAAAACTTTTGATGATCGTGGCTTTAAAAATTCAAGAATGAATGCATGTGGTTATTCCTTAGGTGCAACTTTTTCTCCAAACTGGATGGAT
This sequence comes from uncultured Pelagibacteraceae bacterium, assembly GCA_902616245.1. Taxonomy (GTDB): domain Bacteria; phylum Pseudomonadota; class Alphaproteobacteria; order Pelagibacterales; family Pelagibacteraceae; genus Pelagibacter. Next base: position 109,896 of record CACMSB010000003.1, on the reverse strand, counting down.
TGGCCGATGCTTTACACAGGAAATCCATATGAGATCCAACCAGGAAATGTATTCTTTATGCACATGATATTAATGGACTCTGAAAATCAATTAGCCATGAACTTAGGCGAAACATATCTTGTTACTGAAAAAGGTAATGAAAGATTAGGTAATCAAAAAATAGATCTTACAATTCTTTAGTACAACCAAAGAAAGAAATATATTTTTCATTATCTTTAGTATTCATATTTTTTGTAACTTCATGAATTAATTCACCAGTTGATCTATTTAAAAATACTGATTCCGAATATTTTTTTTCTTTATCTATATTTTTAAATAAAATGGTGTCGTTTTTAGCAATTCTAACATCATCTTTACTAATATCTGAATAAGTATCTATAAATTCTGATAAACCATTAATAGTAAGCTTACTTGGTTGTGCTGCTACAACTTTTAAAACTTTTTTTTTATCTACCTCAATATTGTCTGCAGTAAAAGTTTGATAATTAAAATCTTTATTTTTGATCATTATTTTTTCTAATTTACAATCAAAAGTAATTTTAAAGTCATGGATAATATCAGTATTTTTAGAAAAACTAATTGATGATGAAAAAAGTAAAATTACTATCGAAAATATAATTTTCATTTATTTACCATATCGTATTTTACTGTGTAAATCGTGTGCACTTTGCCACCCATTTTCTAATCTTGGTCCTCCAAAATAATCACCGCATAAACCTAATTTTAAAGACTTATTCCATAAAGATAATTGTTTGAGTGGCTTTGAATTTGATGAATACATCCAGCCATGAATTCTTGAGTGATGAATTTTTTCGATTTTTAACTTTGTTAATTTTTCAAATTTTTTAACTAGTTGATTTGTGTAGTATTTTCTTTTGTTTCTATAATCTTTAGTGAATTTATTACCATATTTGTATGTGCTTTGAAGTGTCCATAAATCATACTTATAGTTAAATCTTTTCTTGCTATTTTCATATGCAGCCCAACCAAGCATATCATCATTAAAAAAATAACTACTATTTAATTGTTTAAGTTTATTGGTGACAATCATAACTGTTAAATTGGCATCCATCTTAATTTTTTGATTTAAATAAGATTTATTTAAGTATTTTTGTCCTAATTTCTTACTTTGAGGAAATGGGCAAGTCAAAATAAGGTTTTTACACTTTTGTTTTACTTCATTTTTAAATGTTAATTCCCAATGATCATTTAATCTCTTTATATTTGTAAGTTCATGTTCAAAATTACATTTAATTTTCTTTAATAAATATTTGCTAATAGAGTTATTTCCTTTTGTTCCAATTAGTTTTATATGATTTTTAATTTCTTTAACTGTTTTATGCAGAAATAAATGATTTCCTCCCCACTTTTTTAAAACTTTTTTCTTAATAAGTTGATTAGTAAATGTTTTAAATTTTGCAGATTTCGGAGAAATATATTGAAGCCCATGGTCGAACCCGACTTTATCTATATATTTTTTAAATGAACTTCTTCCACCATAACCTCTTGCTTTGTCATAAACTACAACAGAAAATTTTTTATTTAATAAATTTGCGATTGTTGATCCAGAAATTCCTGATCCTATGATGCAAAAATCAAGCATGATTTGTAACTTGATTGATTAACAAAGATACTCAAGTGCCTTAAGTATTCCACCTTTTTTATAAGGTATTTTAGATTTCATTAAACCCATTTCAACACCTGCCAATGTTCCGGCTAACATTAGTTCGTTAAAATCACCTAAGTGGCCGATTCTAAAAATTTTGCCCGCAACTTTTGCAAGTCCTGTTCCTAATGACATGTTGTAATGATCTAAAATAGTTTTTCTTAAAAAATCTGCATCATGACCATCTGGAACCATTACTGCTGTTAATGAATCTGAGTATTCTTCTGGATTTTTACAAAGTATTTCTAATCCCCACGAATTGACTGCAACTCTTGTAGCTTCTGCAAATCTTTTGTGTCTTTTGAAAACATTATCTAAACCTTCTTCTGTAAGCATATTGATTGCTTCATCCAAACCATAAAATAAATTTGTAGCTGGTGTGTAAGGAAAGTAACCTTTCTTATTATTTTCTAACATAGGTCCCCAATCCCAGTAGGATTTTGGTAATTCAGATGTTTTGTATGCTTCTAAAGCTTTAGAACTTATTGCATTAAAAGAAAGTCCTGGTGGTAATAGTAATCCTTTTTGAGAACCACCAACAGTTACATCAACTTTCCACTCTTCATGTCTATAATCAATAGAGCCTAATGAAGATATCGTATCAACAAATAATAAAGCTGGATGTTCCGCATTATCCATAGCTTTTCTAATTTCTCCAATTCTACTTGTAACACCAGTAGAAGTTTCATTATGTACAGCGCAAACTGCTTTAATTTTTTTATCTTTGTCTTCTTTTAGTTTTTGTTCAACGATGTTTGGATCAACACCTGTTCTCCAATCACCTTCAACAAAGTCTACTTCAATTTTAAATTTTTGAGCAATATCCCACCAAAGAGTTGAGAAATGTCCAGTTTCAAACATCAAGATCTTATCGCCAGCACTTAAAGTATTCACAAGTGCAGCTTCCCAAGCACCCGTTCCTGAAGCTGGAAATATTATTACCGGCTCTGAAGTTTTAAAAATTAATTTTATTCTATCTAAAACTCTTAATCCTAATTCAGCAAAGTCTGGGCCTCTATGATCTATAGTTGGATAATCCATAGCTCTTAGAACTCTATCTGGAACGTTTGTTGGTCCTGGAATTTGTAAAAAATGTCGACCAGGTCTTATATTATTTGAAATTGCCATACCGCTGTATATGCTAAAGAAATTATATAAGCAAATTTATAATGTATGACAAATAGTAGTAATTTAATTGATAGCTTAGAAGTTTATGTTCTTAATAATCCAGATGAAGTAAAGCCACATTGGGTTAGTCACTTTATTGTACCAACAGCTAATGAACTCTTAATTAAAATTAAAACTAAAGATGGTCATTCAGGCTTTGGTTTAGCAACAAGCTATACTGATATTGCTCCTATCATCAAACCATTTTCAAATGGCTTGCAAGATTTAATAATTGGAGAAGATCCATATTGCCCTGAAAAAATTTATGAAAAAATTTTTAAATTAACTGATACTCGAACCAGTAGCGAGAAAGGTTGGAGCAGAGAAGCATTAATTAGAATTTCAGCAGCTTTAGATATTGCTTGTTGGGATTTAATAGGAAAAGCTTCAAACATCCCATTGTACAAATTATTTGGTGGATACAGAAATAAAATTCCTGTTTATGTTACTTGTGCTTACTACAGAGATGGGAAAGATGAAAAAGAATTAAGAGATGAAATACAAAAATTAGTAAATATTGGTCATCAAAGTTTTAAAGTTAAAGTTGGGGGACTTAGTATCAAAGAAGATGCTAATAGATTAGAAATCATTAGAGACGAAATTGGAGATCAAAAAGGTTTAATGATTGATGTCAATAGAGCATGGGATCTAAAAACTGCAATTGAAGGTGTAAAAGAATTTGAGAGATTTAACCCTACATGGATTGAAGAACCAGTTAGATGGGAGGATGATAGAAGGACTTTAAAACTTTTATCAAAGCAAACTAAAATTCCATTATCAGGTGGTGAAAGTGAAATAACTACTTATGGATGCAGGTCCATGATTGAAGAAGAGGCAATACAAATTTTACAATTTGATTGCACAATGTTTGGTGGTTTTACTAATGGAAAAAAACTTTCAGCTTTATGTGAATTAAATCATATAGATGTGGCTCCACATCATGATTGTTATATTCACGCTCCATTAGTAGCATCAACTCCAGCTGGGAGAATTGTTGAGTCATTTGATGATGAAAGAGATCCTCTTCAAGCTCAATTATTTGAAAATCCACACAAAATGAGTGATGGATGGATACATTTAAATGAAAAACCTGGTTTAGGTTTAGAGATTTCAGAGGCCGCGTTAAAAAAGTTCGGTAAACTGGTTTACAAAAATAAATAAACCTTTAATTAAGTTTTATGCGGTTTAATTCAGATCAGATACAAAAAATTGGTAAAGAAATTAGCAGTAAAGTTGATGGAAAAACTTTATTCGATGAATTCTCACGAGGAAGATACAGTACCGATGCTTCTGTATATCAAATTAAACCACTTGGTGTAGTTCTTCCAAAAGATACCAATGATGTTTTAAGTTTAATGGAGTATTCACAAAAGAATTCTGTTCCTCTATTAGCCAGAGGAGGTGGTAGTTCTCAATGTGGTCAGACTGTTGGCGAAAGTGTTGTACTCGATTACAGCAAACATCAAAATAAAATTTTAGAACTTAACGTTGAAGAAAAATATGTTTGGGTTCAACCAGGTGTCGTATTAGATCATCTAAATGCATATTTGAAGCCGCATGGTCTTTGGTTTCCAGTAGACGTTTCAACAAGCAGTAGAGCAACTATCGGAGGAATGTCAGCTAACAATTCCTGTGGATCAAGATCTTTATATTATGGCAACATGGTTCATAATGTATTAGCCATTGAAGCAATATTAGATGATGGTTCAATATTTAATTTTGACCAGATAAATAAGAATTATTTAGCAACGAAGAATAACCAAGACAGACTTTATAAAATTATAGATAAATTCATAGATGTAAGACAGCAGGTTGGAGGCGAAATTGATGCTAACTGGCCAACAACACAAAGAAGAGTTGGAGGATATAACATTGATTTAATTGATCCAGAAGGATTTAATTCGTCAAATCTTCTTGTTGGCTCTGAAGGAACTTTGTCTTTATTCAATAAAATAAAATTAAAATTATCAGAAATACCAAAGAATAAAATTTTAGGTGTCTGCTACTTTGATAATTTCCATCAAGCAATGGAATTATCAAAAGAGATTGTAAAATTAAAACCAACTTGCGTTGAGTTGATGGACCAAAATTTATTAAATTTAGCAAAAGAAATACCAATGTATGCTGGAGGTATAAAAAAATACATCAAAGGAAATCCTGAAGCTGTTTTGATGGTAGAATTTATAGATACCGAGAAAAGTGTATATGAAAAGAAAATAAAGGATCTAGAATATTTAGTTTTAAATCAAAACAAAAAAAATCAGTTTTCATATTATTCAGATCTATCTGAGCAGAAAGAAGTTTTTGAAATAAGAAAAGCAGGATTGAATATTTTGATGTCAATGAAAGGTGATAAAAAACCAGTTGCCTTCATTGAAGATTGTGCAGTTTCACTAGAACACTTAGCTGACTACACAGCAAGATTAAAAGAAATATTTAAAAAATATGGGACAAGTGGAATGTTTTATGCGCACGCATCTGTTGGAACACTTCACGTAAGACCAGTTTTAAATATGAAATCTGATAAAGATATACAAAACATGAGATCTATATCTGAAGAAGCTTTTGAAATGGTTAAAGATTATAAAGGTTCTCATTCTGGTGAGCATGGTGATGGAATTGTTAGATCAGAATTCCATGAGATGATGTTTGGTAAAAAAATCACAAACGCATTTGAAGAAATAAAGGATACATTCGATAGTAAAAACCTTTTAAATCCTGGAAAAATTGTTCGTCCATTTAAATCAAATGATAGATCTTTAATGAGATATAAGTCAGGTTATCAAACTGAAAATATAGATACACATTATGATTGGTCTAATTGGGGTCAATTCTCTGATGCTGTTGAGATGTGTAATAACAACGGAGCTTGTAGAAAATTAGATTCTGGTGTGATGTGTCCGTCATACAGAGTAACTAAAGAAGAAAAAGATTTAGTCAGAGGTAGAGCAAATACTTTAAGATTAGCTTTGTCTAATCAACTTCCAGAGGGTTCATTTGCATCAAAAGAAATGTATGAAACTATGGAGTTATGTGTGAGCTGTAAAGCTTGTCAAAGAGAATGTCCTATGTCGGTTGATATGGCTAAGATGAAATCTGAGTTTCTCTCTCATTACTATAAAAAATTTAGTATGCGAATTAAAGATAGAGTTATCTCAGATATGCCAAGACTGATTTGGTTATTAAAAATTGCTGCTCCTATATTCAACAAGGTTAAAAACCTACCACTAATCTCAACAATCGTTGAAAAGTTTGGTTTTGCAACAGCAAGGTCTATGCCTGAAGTTCAAAACCAAAACGCATTAAGAGAGATTTATGACAGTCAGACAGTATCAGAAAATAAAGTAATTTTGTTTGCAGATACATTTAATATTAACTTTGAAAATGAAAATTTGGTTTATGCAATTAAAGTATTAAATAAATTTGGATATCAAGCGGTTATACCAAGTTTTGGTAAAGATAAATTAAAGAGACCCCTTTGTTGTGGCAGAACTTATATTTCTTACGGTCAATTAGACAAAGCCTCTGAAGAGCTAAATAGATTTAATGATTACGTTATCCAAAATAATTATATTGATTTACCAGTTGTAGGTATTGAACCATCCTGTTTATTAACTTTTAACGATGAATATCAAACTTTAAAAAATGTGAAAAATAAAGAACAGATTAAAAATAAATTTTATCTGCTTGAGGAATTTATTTTAGAACAAATAAGAATTAATAATAATATTAAAGCTAATAAGTTTGATCAAAATGTATTAATTCACGGGCACTGTCATCAAAAATCACAAGATAGAATGAAGGGGCTAACTAATCTTTTATCAGAATTAAATATTAATAATGAAATGATAGAGTCTAGTTGTTGTGGAATGGCTGGTTCATTTGGATATGACAGTAAGACTTATGAAGTATCAAAAAAAATGGCTAATCTTTCTTTAATACCTGCAATCAATAATAGTGATGAAAAAGATTTTATAGTTGCAAATGGTACAAGCTGCAGACATCAAATATCTGATTTATCTGAGAAAAAAGGTAAGCATGTCTCAGAATTATTATTTAAAATTTTTGAAACAGTTAATTAAAGAATTACTTTTCTATTATAAAAATCTTCAATTTGGTCATCTTTATAACCAAAAATTTGCATAACCTCTTTAGTATGTTCTCCATAGTTTGGAGCACCTTTTGATTTTTCTGTTTTACTTTTTGAAAATTTAATTGGCATACCAATAGCCTTAATTTTACCAGCTTTTTTGTTATCTACTTCTATAACCATTTCTCTCTCAATTGTTTGAGGATCTTTAAACATGTCTGTTATAGAGTTTATAGGTCCGCATGGTAATCCATTATCATCAAAGATTTTTAACCATTCACTAGAAGTTTTTTTAATTAGTTCTTCGTTAAGAATATCAACTAATTCTTTTAAATTTTGTTTTCTATTTAAATTTGATGAAAATTTTTCATTTTCTTGCAAGTCTTCACGACCAATTGCTTTAAGTAACATAAGCCAAGTGTTTTGATTTGAAGCTCCTACCGTAATCCATTTATCTTTTGTTTTAAAAGCTTGATAAGGAACTGTTAAAGGATGTGCTGAACCTAATGGACCAGGCGACTCTCCTGTGGCACCTGCAATAGCAGACTGCCAGTAAGTATGAACAATACCTGCTTCATATAGTGATGTATCAACTTTTTGTCCTTCTCCTGTTTTTTCTCTATGAACTAATGCTGCTAAAATTCCACTGGCTGCAAGTAAACCTGCAGTAATATCTGTTATAGGTGCACCTACTTTCATGGGTGGTTTATCTTTGCTTTCTCCAGTAATACTCATTAATCCACTCATTCCCTGAGCGACTAAATCAAATCCTCCTTTATCTGCGTAAGGACCTGTTCTACCGTATCCAGAAATTTCACATAAAATGATTTTAGGATTAATTTCTGACATAACATCATAACCAACTCCTAATTTTTCTAATGTCCCTTTTCTAAAATTCTCTAAAACTACATCAGAATTTTTTACCATCGTTTTAAATATCTCTATTCCATCTTTGTCTTTTAAATTTAATGCGATACCTTTCTTGTTTCTATTCATCATCATGAAAGCTGCGGACTCACCATTAATTTCTGGTGGCAAGAAATTTCTGGTATCATCTCCACCTGGTGTCTTTTCTATTTTAATTACCTCTGCTCCAAGATCAGCTAATAGTAATCCACATGTAGGACCAGCCATTATTTGTGCCATTTCAAGTACACGAATGCCTTTTAATGATGCAGTCATCTATTACTTATTTTTGAATTTTGGTTTTGTTTTATTTAAGAAAGATTGATATCCAATTTTAAAGTCTTCGGTATCGTAACATTTGTAACCAAGATTATTAATTTTTTCTGTGACTTTTCCATTTTTTAAAATGTTTCTTGCAAATTGCTTGTGCCACCTTGCAACTTTTGGAGCACCTTCGCAAATTAATTCAGCTGATTTATAGGCTTCTTTTTCAACATCTTTATCATTCACTACTCTGTTAACTAGCCTCTTCTGAAACGCTTCATCAGCTCCAAATACTCTTCCTTCAAATAGTATTTCCATAGCAGTTGTGTAATTGGTTACTTTTAAAAGCACTTCAAGCTCTTTTGCAGCCATTGTTAAGCCTAATCTTTTAATTGGAACTCCAAACCTAGAGCTTTTGCCACAAATTCTAATGTCACAACATCCTGCTATTTCCAGTCCACCACCAACACATATTCCTTCTATCAAAGCAATTGTTGGTATTGGACAATCAAAAATTGCTCCAAGTGTTCCGTGTAAAAATTTACCATAAGATTTTGCTAATTTTGATGAAGATCTTTGTTTTTTAAATTCTCCAATATCATTTCCTGGTGAAAAAGATTTGCCACCCTCTCCTCTTATAATAATACATCTTAGATTTTTATTTTTAGATAACTTTTTGAAAACTTTGCCAAGTTCAATCCACATTGGCTTAGTCATTGCATTTAGTTTTTCTGGTCTATTAATAATAACTTCAATTAAATGTTTATTTTTTTTATTTACTTTAATTAATTTGCTCATTTAGCTCCTATAAAAAAACTCAACTAATGTCATTGGTATAGCTGGAACATAAGTTACTAACATTAACAATACTAATAACACACATATAAAGGATATATTAGATCTTGTTACATCCCATATGTCTGCTTTTGCAACGGAACAAGCCGTAACTAGAACACTTGCAACTGGTGGTGTTTGTTGACCAATTGCTAAATTTAAAGTTACAATTATACCAAAGTGAACTGGATCAATACCTACTGCATTAACTAATGGCATTACAATTGGAACTGTTAAAATTATTGCAGCAACAGAATGTAAAAAGAAACCTATTACTAAAAGAAATACATTAAGTATTCCTAAGACTGCATATTTATTATTTGTAAAATCAATAATTGACTCTGCAACTTTTTGTGGGATTTGTTCAATTGTTAAAAATTCACCAAGTAATACAGATGCAGCTACTAATAACATTACTGATGCTGTTTGAATTGCTCCTTCACAAGCTGACTCGTATAATCTTTTAAAATCTATTTCTTTATAAATAAATCCAATAACTAATGATGCTACAACTGCTAAACCTGCTCCTTCAGTTGCAGTTACAACTCCTCCAAAAATTCCACCTAAGATAATAATTGGTAATAAAAATGCTAATGCTGCATCTTTTGCAGTTTTCTTAACATTTGGAATATTAAATGTTTCTTCAACAGGAAAATTTTTACGTCTTGCAGTAATATATGCTGCTAACATTAAGAAGAAGCCACCTATTACTCCTGGAACTATTCCTGCTACAAACAATTGTACTACTGAACTTTGAGCCATTACCGCATAAACAATCATTGGTATTGAAGGTGGAATAATTATTGCTAACGATGCTGAAGATGAAGTTACTGCAGCAGCGAAAGGACCAGGGTATCCTTTTTTCTTCATCGCTGGAATTAAAATAGATCCGAGTGCAGCTACATCTGCTACAGCTGAGCCAGAAATTTCAGCAAAAAACATAGAGGTAGCAATGTTAATCATGCTTAGACCACCCTTGATAAATCCAACAAGCGCTGAAGCAAAAGCTATTAATCTTCTAGAAATACCTGCACTATTCATAATTGATCCGGCTAGGATAAATAATGGAATAGCAATCAATGGGAACTTCATTGATCCATCAAACATAACGATTGCAGTATCAATTAAAAAACTTGTTCCCGTCTTCAATACCATTGCAATAATTGTTGTTACAGCAAGGCCAATAGCGATAGGTACATTGATAGATAAAAGAAGTAGAAGAACTGCAAACATTGTAAGAATTATCATTAAATATCTCCTGTTTGCTCGTCACCTGTTGTTTGAAGAACTAAATTTTTGTAATCTTCAGGAATTCTTAAAGTTTCAGATAAAATAAATAAACATGATGCAATTGGGATAACTGATTGCACAAAAGGTTGGGGAACCCACTCTAATGTTACTAATGTCTCTCCAGTTATAAGAGTTAAAACTAAATAACCATAATAAGCCAATAATATTAAAAAACCATAAACAACTAATTTTGACACCACAAAGAAAATTTTTCTAAGTGCTAGTGGAAAAGCTTTAAATATACTTGGAACACTTATGTGAGAACCTTTTAAAGCTGCATAGGCTGAACCATAATAAGTTATCCAAGCAAGCTGAACAGCTGCAACCTCGTCATACCAAACTAAAGCGCTACCAGCAAAACGAAAAGTGACACCAAGCAAAACTGTTACTGCTAATGCCACCATCATTATAAACAGTATTAATTTTAATATTTTTTCGTAAGAATTTATAAATTTTTGCAATGTCATTTTTTTTTCAGGCCCTCTGGTAGAGGGCCTGTTACAAATTATGTTAATTTGCTAAAGACGATACTTTATCAATTAACGCACCACCAGTTGGTACTTCTGACGCGAACTGATCGTATATTCCTTTACTTGCACTAATGAAAGCACCTTTGTCAGCTTCGTTAACTTGAACTCCAGCTGATTTGATAACTCCCAATAAAGATTTTTCAAGATTAGCAGCTTCAGCGTACACAAATTTTTGTGTATCTTTCGCAGCTTGCTCTAAAATACTTTGTACATCTGCAGGTAGTTTGCTCCAGTGGTCTTTATGTACTGTTACATAAGCAGGAGTGTAAACGTGACCTGTGATTGATAAATATTTTTGAACTTCTTGGAATTTAGCACTAGCAATTTGAGCATATGGGTTTTCTTGTCCATCCATTGTTCCTGTTTTCAAAGCAGTAAATACTTCTGAGAAAGACATTGGAGTTGGGTTTGCACCATATGATTGGAACATTTTAACTCTCCATTTTGATTTAGGTGTTCTTAATTTAATTCCTTTTAAGTCACCTGGAGTGTTAATTGGTCTAGTGTTGTTTGTGATATGTCTAAATCCATTTTCCCAAACAGCAATAACTTTGTATCCAGTTTTATCTTCAAGATTTTTAAACATTCCTGGTAAAACTTGGCTTTCAACTTTATTCATGTGTTTTCTGTCTTTAATAATGAAAGGCATATCAAATACACCAAACTCATCATGAATAGATGCCATTACTGATGAAGGTAACCACATGTTAACTGTACCTAATTTTAGTTTTTGCATTCCTTGTTTGTCTTTACCAAGTTGCGAAGAACCAAAAACAGTTACTTTTCCTTTGCTGCCTAATCTCTCATTTGCAAGTTTAGCAAAATGATCAACTGATGCAGAAAATAAAGATCCAGGTTTTCCTACGTGTCCAAATTTTACTTCAGTTGAATTTGCTGAGAAACTTAAAAATAGAGAAGATAATAAAACAACAATTATCTTAAAATATTTGTTCATATTTCCCTCTTAAGTTAGTTTTTTTTAATTAGCTTACAGAAAATATGAATGCAGTGCTAGAGATTAAATTGGCTTATCGGAAAAAAAATTATCGATCTTTAAATTCAAGATTGCCTCTGGAGTCGACACTCTTTTTGACATGCTGATAGTAGGTAGGATTATCAATCAATCTTGACATATCTATGCCCTTGTTCTCGTAACGTCTTTTTATTGTCATTCTTGGGATTATTACGAGGTTCATATTATCAATGAAGTCCTCGGTCCACTCTTTTTCTATCTTATCTTTGACCAATCTTTTCAAAAATACCCTTAAATCTGAACAACTAAGGTGTTTAATTTTTTCGTTATACAATACCATTTTGATGAATATATAATCTTGGTGTTATCTTGCAAGTTTAATGAATATATCTCCCATGCCTGACTGAAGCTGATCTAATGGAGTATTGTTTCTAAGAGTGCAATATCTGCCTGTCACCTGGTGCCTGTCTATGGCATTAACATTATATTGAGTGCAGGTTTTGGCTTTGTGTAATAGACCAATTACCAGTTTTCCATCTACTACTGAAACTTGTTTGGTATCTAAATCGTTGCCATTACAAAAATATTTTTTATTTACTCTTTCAGGAAAATCTGTTTTCCCACATGGATTTTCAATTGTGAACACATAAAATTCTTTTTCTATGCCTTTAAATTTATGTTTCATCTTAGTTGTTTTTGAATATTTCATTAAATCACAGGAGCATGGAATACAGCATCTATAATATTCACCACATATCTTCTTACCTGTATTATTTTCACTTAAATAAACATATTCTGGTACTGCATTTGGACTTATTAAAGAACCTGATACTGCACAATATAATTTATTATATTCAACAAAATCTTCATAAGAGATATCTTTATCAATTATATATTTAAAAAACTTAGGACCTGCTGCATTTCTATTTCTGTCTGGGAAAATTTTATTCCAATCATTAACGATATCTTGATAATAGTTTTTTTCCTGAGAATTTGCTGAATTTATTGGAATTGAAAAAAAAATAACAAATATAACAAGACTAAGTATATTTTTAATACTATGCATTAATAAATGATTTAAAAACCCATATTTGACCAGTCACTTCGGTCTTGAGTTTTGTTATTGAATTTTTTTAATTCTTCCTCAGATGGTTCTCTAAAAAGATACATTACAATTCCTGAAACAAATAATGCCAATAATGATAAAGAACAAATAGTCATACGATTGATATATAAAAGCTTTATAATTTTTCAACACTATATAATGAGCAGTATTGTCCTATAATTTTTGTCTAAATTCGTAAGTTTTATTTAATTCATCAATATCAAATGATTCTATTGATCCATCGGTCCATTTAATTTCAACCTTAAAGTCTTTTTCGCCTTTTCTTATTCCATAATGAGCAACGGGTTCCATCTGACAAAGATAACCTGAGCCAGCATCTATTGTTTTTGAATGAATTCTTTTATTAGATTTTATTGTTACTGTTGCACCTCTTGCTGGAGCTCCATACTGATTAAGTGGTTTAATACGTAGATAATTAAAATTTTGTACGTCTGCTTTATATAAAGTTAACGGTTGAAAGCCTGACTCACCATGTGAAACTAATAGTTCTAATATTCCATCGCCATCAACGTCTGCAACAGCTGCACCAGTTCCAAGACCAACGGTCTCTAAACCATTTTCCATTTTAATTTCTTTAAATACTCCACCCTCTAAAACTTTGAAAAGTTTATTTGGTTCTCCAATATTATTCATGAAAATTTCATCATATCCATCATTATCAAAATCAGCTGAAATAACTGTTCTTATTTTTGTAGGAATATTGTACGGAGATGTTGATATATCTTTAAATTTATCACCATCTAAAACATATGCTCTATGCATTCCATCCCAATTTGAAGATAAAATATCCAATCGTCCTCTATATAAAAGATCACTTAAAGCTGTGCCTCTACCATTTTCAAATCTATCTAGAACTGCATACTCTTTAGCTACATCTTGGAAAGAGCCTTTTGAATTATAGTATAAAAAGTTATCTCCTCTTTCATTTGCAGCAAAAATATCTGACCTATCTGAAAGAATGTGTCCTGACACAATAGCTCTACCTCCAGTAATTTTATCAATTGATAATGATTTAGCTTGGTCTTTTATTCTATCTCTAATTAATTCATAAAATCGAGTAGGACCTCCATAATTTGCAACATAAATACCATATGCACCATCACCATTTCTATCTACACAAACTACTGACCTTCCAGCTGTTAAGTTTAATTCACTTTGATTGATTTCTTTTTCAAATAAATCCTCAAATTTATTGTTATTTAAATCTATTAGTCGATCAGAATAAATTTTTGATCCGCTATATGTATCAGTATTTAAAAAATATATTTCCTCATAGCCATCTTGATCAATATCACATGCAGCGACACCAATTGTTCTTCTTTCTTCATCTGTAAATATTTTTTCATTTACAATATTTATTAATTTTCCATCTTTGTAAGAGAGGGCTAAATTTTTGAAACCAAAACCAGTTACTACAAAATCATATTTATTATCTTTGTTAACATCAGTAACTGAAACTCCATAGCTTAATCGAAACTCATTTTCCGCTATTTGATCAGTTATATTTAAGAAAAAATCTTTAGCATTAGCATAACTAAATACTGGTAAAATGCTTAGAAAAACTAAGATAATTTTTTTCATAATCAAGCTCTTTATTAGAATTTAAAAATTAATATATGAGATAAATTAGCTTACTCCAGTAAGCCTAAAATCGAATAGATTACTAACCCTATAATTGCAGCAAAGAAAATTAAAAATGAAATTTGACTAAAAATATTATTCTTTGATCTAATTTCTCCCTTTTTGTATTTTCTAATCTGAATTATTCCAAACCTAATTACAATTAAACCTAGAATTAGCAGTGATACTTTAAATAAAAACTCAATCATTTAATTTTAACAAATAGTTTGGTCAATCTATGTTACCACTGATCAAATTTGATGAAGCTTTCAAGTCTATTATTTCTATCATTGCATGGAGATTTTATACACGTAAAAATATTAACACTTACACTTTTGTTTGAGTTTGATGGAACTTGTAGAAAAACAAATCCTAAGAAAGTATCTGACATGTTTCCCTCTTGTAATACAAATGTATCTTTTCCATTCCATCTTGAGTTTACTGATTTATTTATCCAATCCATTTGATTATTCATATGATTTAAAAAATGACTAGGGAAAAATGATTGCACATTACCATAACAAACTTGATTTTTTTTTACTTTACTTTTGTAGTCACTCATCATTTCAACATTTCCATTTATATCACAATTTGCTATAATTAACTTAACCTGTTTAACAATTAAATTGTGATTTCTTTTATTTACAGTAGCTTTTGCACTGCTAACGTATCCACTATAAGCAACAACCCCTACTGCAGCTAAGATACCTATAATAGCTACAACAACTAATAGTTCAATTAATGTGAAACCATTTTTGTTCATGATTAAAATCCGGTTGGTACCTGCAACATAGGATCTAATGATTTTTTTGTTCCTTTGTCGTCATAAGCTGCATCAATTAAAAAACAAGGATCAATTTTACATTGATGCCATCCTACTAATACAATTTCCCCCGCATTTCTAGTAGGTCCACTATTTAATAAACCACTAGGGTTATTTGGAGTTGTGCCATATGGATTTTTAATTTCATCTTGGAATACATTTATAAAATATTGAGCCCATGTATTACTTGATAGATTCCCAGCTCCTCCTGTTGAACAATTTGTTATATGTTTACTTGTATCGGATCCCTGAGTAAGATTTGTGCCAGCTTGACACTTTAATATTTCAGCCATAGCGAATTTTTGAATCAACTTTTGATTATTTAACATGGTTTGTTTTTTAGCTCCGCTAGTATAACCGCTATAAGCAACTACTCCGACAGCAGCTAGAATACCTATGATGGCTACTACGACTAAAAGTTCTATTAAGGTAAAGCCTTTATTTTTCATTATTTTTTATTTTCTTTGTAGTTTTCCATCCATTTTTTAAATACAATTATAGCATCATTCATATCATTTGTTTTATTTGGATGATTTTTAGCCCTACCTAGCATAGTTGCAATAACATTTACTTGATATTTTAGTGGTCTTTTTTTTATAGCTGAAACAGTAAACAATGCTTTTTCCTTATCTTTAAAACCTAAGCCTTTTAAGGTTGTCTCTGGTTTATAATCTGAAAATAAAGAAAGATTTATAGGTTTAAATTTTTTATCTTTGATTAGTTTATTCATTGGCATTTTATCAACTGTTTCAAAGATTTTTTTTGTATATATTTTATCTAACTCAATTTTTTTTGTGCCATCAAAACCAATTAAAGTAATTTTAAATTTTTTTGATTTATCTAATTTTGTAACTAATTTTATGTATCTTTTGTGAAAGCCTTTAATTTCTTTTTGATACAAATCTTTTGATCTTTTATATTCTGGATGACTATAATTAGGTGTATTGAGGACTAACAATCTACATTTCCATAGATATTTTTTAAAACTCATTAAAAATATTAATTGTAAATTTTGTCTCTTACAAGCTTACTTAACAAACTATATCCAAGTTCGTTCATATGTAGTGGATCTTCATCGTAAAACTTATCATAACCTGCATTAATCATTGGTGTTGTAATATCAACATAATCCCACATTTTTAAATTAGTTAAGTGTTTTTTTATCTTTGAATTCGCATCTAAAATTGTTGCCATAAGGTCTCTTCTAAAAGGACTAGGTTTAATTGAAATAAAAAAACATTTTGCTCTTGGCAATTTTTCTTCAACTTGGTTAGAAAATAATGAAAATTCTTTTAGCAATTCATCACTATCCATTCCATATCCAATATCATTATCCCCAGCATAAAAGAAAAGATTAGATGGGTTTAAAGGAGCAACCAATCTATCAAAATATCTTCTACAAGATACTAAAGTTGAACCCCCAAAGCCTAAATTATAAAGATTATTTATTGATAAATCGTTTTTGGCATTATCCCACATTTTAAAAGTTGAACTACCATACAAGGCAACACTGTTATTTGTTTTTGTTTGTTGAAAAGAATTATGTTCTAATTCTCTAACATCTAATTCAAACTCTTCTTCAACTGGACTAACTAAATTTACGTTAGTTTTCAAATTTTCTATTTTATCTATGTTGTCTTGAACATTTTTAGCTAAATCAATAGCTTCTTCTACATAAGATCTAAATTTGGTTCTGTAATTATCTAAAAAGCTTTTCATTTCCTCTTGATTTTCTGGATCTTTGACATGATCACTTATTGTTATTGGCTCTTTAATGACTGCTGAATATATTGTTTTAGAAACTGGATAATCAAAATTAGCAAGGGCAATTGGAATAAGTTTTGGTTTTGGGTTAAGTTTAAATGCAAGATTAAATGCTCCAGCTTTAAGTGGTCCTGGAGATGTTATTGTTTTATTATCTTCTGTTTCTGATGTTCCTTCGGGCGCAATTACAATCGGTTGTTTTTGATTAAATACCTTTTGAGCTTCGTCAAAAAGCTTTTGTTTTCTTAATTTCTTTTCCTCTTCACTTTCGTCCAACTTATCAGACTCTGGGGTATGAACAAAAATGTAATCTAAATTTTCATAGTAATTATATCTCCAAAATTCTGTGTTCCGACTTGTTCTAACGATACGTTGACCTCCATTATTATATTTTGGATATAAAATTTTTGAGCTGATGAAATGACTGTCGATTGAAAATGAATGCCCATTTGCAAGCTGATTATCATCTATAGCTGCTAAGTGATTGTAGAAAAAAATATTTGTTGGTTCATCTGGCAAATTTTCCCAACCCTTAATTACATATTTAACATTATCAAAAGCTTTGGTGAAATTTGAATTGGTTAACTCTCTTAATTTTGTTTTATCTGAATTACTAGAAGAATTTGAAACTCTATTATAAATAATATTTAATTGGCTGTGGAAACGAGACTCTCTTTCTAAATTATTTAAAGTGTCTTTTATTAGACTAGATAATGATTTTTCTATCTCATTTCCTTTAATAATTAATTCGTAAACAACATCAAATGCCATTGCATAAGTATGAGTGCTCTTCAATAAGTGTGGGATACTATATAACTTAGAACTAGCAGGTATTCTGGCTGTATTATCTTTTAATAATAAATTAACAAATTCTAATTCGTTTTCTGCTGAATACTTTGTTAGGCCAGTTGCACTTTGTTGGAAACGTCCTAACTGCCATAATTGTCTTTTGAAAATCTTTATTGATAATTGAGGGTCAGAAATAATTAGGTTTTCAAGTGCTTCGTTAGAAATATGTAAAACTTTTGTATCCCTAGTAGATTTAATTGTATATGGATTAAAAAAATCTCCCTTTCCAGAAGATAAAGTTAAAGCAATACCAGCTCTAGTTAGAGTTCTAAAGTTTCTTCTTATTTTTCCGTTAATAAAGTTATGGAATAAGCCATCAACTTTACCACTTAATAATATCTTTAAACCTTTAGAAACATCTCCCTCTTTAACTATAAATTGATTTGATGAATACATCTTAATATTACCTAATTTAATAAACTTTTCTAAGTCATCATCAGTAAGTGTTGAAAAAAAAGTAGCAGATTTAATTCTATGTATATTTGTAATACTTTTTTCTGATGGTATGCCTGTAGAAATTTGTATTTCATCATCTTTATACAAAGTGTTTAAATTTCTTGAAGAGACAAGCAGTTGAAAAGAAAAAAATGAAATAGCTGAATATAATGTCGAAATAAGTTTACTATTTTTTTGTTGTAAATCTCTTAAATCATCTAGTTTTAATGAGATATATTCTGTTCCACCTTCAATAAATATTTCACCCATAAATCTATTGGGCTGATTAAGTCCAGATATACCTAATGGTGTTGCAGGCTTTGTTATTTTTGCAAAGGTTATAGATTTTGTTTCAAAATACTTCGTAAATGTAGCTTTGCCTTTAATTAAAAAATAAATGTTTTCTGAAATTTGATGCTGCTTTGCTAAAACTTCATCACTTTCAGCTATTATGTGCTCTGATATTTCATCTATTAGTCCGAAGGATTCTTTTAGATTTCCTAAATCAAAGCCATTTTGCTCAAATAATTCAGATAATTTCATAAGGTAAATGAATAGATATACTTAATTTGAATTTATTGATTAAAAATAAATGCATATCTGGGTTGAAAAGTTATCAATAGTTTACCTAATTTTTTTTAGTACTAAGTAACTGTGAAACGTAAATTAAAAAAAAATAAAACAGAAATTAAATCTAAAACGCTATTAAAAAAGCCCAAGGCTATAAACCCGAACTATTTTTATTTTTATAATGAAAATGGAAAATTAGTTGGAATTCCTTACGGTAATTAAACTTTATCTTCTTTGAGATAAACTAGCGTGTTTATTTAATACTTCGGCTGAAATAACTTTTGCTTCTGTTGTTTTCTTAACATTCCAGATTTTTTCTTTTGCAATTTTTGTTGATATTTTATTATCAACTATTGGTGAAGGATAATCTTTACCAATTTCTAAATTTATTCCCTTTTGTTCAATGAATGTTAATTTCCATGGTTCATGAACTAATTTTCCTGGAACATTTTTTAATTCAGGAACCCATTTTTTTATAAAATCTCCTGTAGGATCTTGGTCAATTGATTGTTTAATTGGATTATAAATTCTTATTGAATTTATTCCTGTTGTTCCTGATTGCATTTGAAATTGTGAATAATGAATACCTGGCTCATAATCTGTAAATAATTTTGCTAAATGTTTTGATGTTTTTTTCCAATCAAGCCATAATTGATAAGACGCAAATGAAACTAACATTGCTCTCATTCTAAAATTAATCCATCCATTAATTCTAAGATACCTCATACATGCATCAACAAATGGATAACCAGTAGTTCCATTTTTCCAAGCTAAATGATAATCTTCATTAAAATCATTTTCTCTTATTCCATTGTAAGCGCTATTCATATTTCTAAATTCAATTTCTGGTTCATCATATAACTTTTGAATAAAATGACAGTGCCAGGCTAATCGACTTTTAAAAGCAATTAAGGATTTCTTTTTTGAAAAAGTTAAATTGGATTTTAACTTTTCGTTAGTTTTTTTAAAAATTTCTTTAATAGAAATATTTCCGAATGCAATATGAGGGCTTAATCTTGAACAAGATATTTCTCCTGTTATCGGCGAAGACATTTCTTTTTGGTAATTTTCTGATCTGTCATTGAGGAAAGAATCTAAAAGTTGAAGTGCGTTTTGTCTTCCACCAATTTGAATTTTTCCATTTTCTAAATTATTTGTTTCTATTTTTGATAAATCCTCTACATAATTATCTGAAATAAACTCGCAATTTAAATTTGAATTTACGCTTTCACTATCTACAAATTTATTCCAATTATATGACCATTTATTTCTTATTCTATGATTTAATTGAACACCAAATTGATTTGATATTTTCCAATTAATATTTTTTTCTTTAAATAAAAAACTAACTTCTTTATCTAAGTTAGTTATATACATGTTCTTGAATATTATATTTGAATAAACCTCATTTATTTTAAATTTATTAGTTAAATGACTTAAAATTTCTAATGTATCTCCGTAATATATATTGAGTTTAGCATTAAATTTTTCACTGAGTGTTTTTTTTAAGTCTTCTAATGATGATTTTAAAAAATCTAAATGGAATGAGCTTGATGTAGGTAATTTGTGATATTCTTTATCAAATACGTAAATTGGTAAAATCTTTCCTGATTTTATAGCTTCGTTAAATGCATCATTATTAGTTACACGTAGATCGTTCCTGAACCATACGATTTTGTTCATTTTAATAATTAAAGACTGATTTTGAAAGTTCTTGAAGTTTTGTCGTCTGAGACTTTTAAAATTTTAAATTTTGAGGTTTTTTCAAGCTTTTGTCCTTTGTTTGTAACAAAAGATTTCATTTTCTTAACTTCACCCTCTGGCATTTTTCTTGTGTACTTCAGAGTATGTTTTTTTGACCCAATAACAAATATTGTTTTCATGAGATTTTAATTACAAATATATTTATTATCTGTCTCTGTGACATAAGTTTCATTTAAGAGTTTGGGAATATTTTAATTATTTTGATATCGAGAATCTACTAAAGAGATAGGTTGTATTCAAATAATATATTTATAAAAAATAGAAATAAATTTGTTGAATACAACCTACTTAAAACTTATTTTTGTAAGTGAAGGAGGTGCAAATGCTTAGAATAACGCCACCTGACACTTAGCTGGTGAGATATCACATATTAAAAATAACACAAACTAAATCCATTTGATGGATTTGGCCAAAATGGCATAAAAATGGGGAGCTCTTTTGGTAATAACCAATTGAGCTGACCCCATTTAATAATTTTTAGACATAAAATCTTTAATTCTCTTAGCACCTTCAATTATATCTTTTGTGCTTCTGGCATATGAGAATCGGATAGTAGAATTTCCTCTTTTTTGATCAAAATCAATTCCTGGTGTTATAGCAACATTTGCTTCATCTAAAACTTTTTTACAAAAAGCTAAGCTATCATTTGAATATTCAGATATATCAACATAAATGTAAAAAGCTCCATCAGGTGGTGAAAACTTTTTTAATCCTGCTTTCGGTAATTCTTCTAAAAGTATCTCTCTATTTTTTTTATATACCTCAACATTCGATTGTAACTCTTCATTTGCATCTAAAGAAGCAAGAGCTGTAACTTGACTTGCGTGTGGAGGACAAACAAACAAATTTTGTGAAAGTCTTTCTACTTGTCTGACATGATCTTCTGGTACAACCATCCACCCTATTCTCCAACCGGTCATGGAAAAGTATTTTGAAAAAGAATTAATTACATAGCAATTATCAGTTATCTCTAAAGCTGATGTTGGATTATTTTCATATTGAATTCCATGATAAATTTCATCACTAATGAAACTTACATTATTCTCATTTGCAGTGTAAATTAAATTCTCTAAAGATTGTTTATCCAGCATAGATCCAGTTGGATTTGCAGGTGATGCAACAAGAATTCCATTTAAATTATTATTTGCAATATCTTCTGGAACAGGTTGAAATCTATTTTGAAGTTTGGTTTGAATATCTACAGTTTCCAAACTTAGTGATTTAAGTATTTGTCTATAGCTAGGATAACTTGGAGATCCAATTCCAACTCTGTCTCCACTGTCAAACAATGCAGAAAACGATAATATAAAGGCTCCGGAAGACCCTGTTGTAACTACTATTCTATTTGCATTTAAATCTAAATTGTACCAATCTCCATATAATTTTGAAATTTTTGTTCTTAAAGCTGGTAGACCAAGTGATACTGTGTAACCAAGATTATTTTTATTTATCTCATTTGTAATATAATCTTTCGCAATCTTAGGTGCTGGTGTTCCCGGCTGCCCTACCTCCATATGAATTATATCTTTACCTTTTTCTTCAGCAATTCTAGCAGACTCCATTACATCCATTACAATAAATGGATCAACATCTGATCTTTTTGATTTTTTCATCATTTTATTTGATCTTCACAAAATTTTTTAATTTGTTCATTTGATAATCTGTCTTCTTTAGCTTTTTTGGAATCTAATTCAGATTTTCCAATTATACATGCTTTAATAGTTTTGCTTCTATTAAAATCATTATAATAGTTAGTTGAGATGTAAAGAGCAATAATTCCTAATACTAAAAAAACTATAAGCTTTAAATTTTTTTTCATTAAATTTCAGTTTGAGCTTTTATCCTTTCGTAAGCTAATCTAGTGTAAATTCCCAAATTTAAAAAGGGTTGTGGTGGTAACCAGTTTGGTTTTTTTCTTTGTTGTATTATTTCAATTTCATTAGATTGTTGATTAGAGGCCATTAAGGCTATTTGTTCACCGAATAGTGTTCCTACTCCAATGCCAGATCCATTGTAACAGCCTGCGCTAAAAATATTATCATCAATTTTTTCAAATATTTGAGAGCTATTACCACTTCTACATACAATTCCCGACCAACTGCTCTCTATTATATTATCAGGTAATTGTTTAAATCTTTTCTTGATGCCTTCTTTATGAATTGCAGCTCTTTTATTTAATTCATTTCTATTCATTGAAAAAGGGTTTCTTAACTCTGCAGTATTTCTTATAAGTATTCTCCTATCTTTAGTCATTCTTATAGTAGCACCCATTGGTCTTATAGGAAGAACACCCCACTCTTTTGGAGAACCTATATCTTTAAATTCTTTATCTGTGAGTTTTCTCGTGAGACTAGCAGTTAATGTGATTGGGAAACTATAATTTTTTTTTACATTAAAATATTTCAAAAAACCATTTGTGCAAAAAATAATTTTTTTAGTAGTTATTTTGTGCTTTTTTGTAAAACATTCAATTTTGTTATTAATCTTTTTCCAATTGTAAATTTGAGAATTTTCATATAATTTTACATTATCTGGCAATGTATCAACCATTGCTCTAGCTAATTTACCAGGGTTTAAAAGAATTCCTCCTGAGGTAAAAACTCCAATTTTATAAAAAGGCGTTCCCAATTTTTCAGTTAACTCTTTGTTAAATAAAATTTTATTTTTAAAACCAAGACTATTTAATAATTTGCTGAACGATTGAGCTTTTGTCTCATCTTGCTCTTTAGAAGAAGCAAAATATTTTCCACATTCGTTCCAATCACAATCGACCTGATATTCTTTTATAAATTTTCTAACAGCTTCTATACCCAAGTGATATATTTTTGTTTTTTTTACATAATTCTCTTTATCGCTGTTAGATGTAAAACCATCATTTAATGTAGTATCAACTAGATAGCCTGAATTTCTTGAACTTCCACCCTCGCCCGCTAACTGTGCATCAATGAGAATAATTTTTTTATCTTTCATTATATCTGAAAGTTTTCTAGCAGCTGATAATCCTGTATACCCAGCCCCTACAATTAAATAATCACAGTAAATGTCTTGATCTAGTAATTTAAAATTACTTCTTTCAGGAAGTTGTCTTGTCCATCCACAGAAATTGTCGTTTATTAAATCCAATAATTATTTTTATAATGAAATTTTACTAATCTCAACTAACAAGAGACTTTTGGGGCTTCATATCACTCTTGCTTATACCAGCTACTTTAACTGGTTTTTTCATAGCATCTCTTCTGAATGGCTCACCTAATTCTTGATTTAGAATTATTTCGATAAATGTCGTAATACCTTTTTTCTGATCTTCACACGATTGTTTAATAGCTTTTGTAGTTTCTTCCATTGTATTTGCGATAACACCTTTTAATCCACATGCATTAGCAACTTTTGCATAACTTAATTCTGGATCTAACTCTGTTCCCACAAAATTATCATCGAACCATAAAATTGAATTTCTCTTTTCAGCGCCCCATTGATAATTTCTAAAAATTACCATCGTTATTGCTGGCCACTCTTCTCTTGCACATGAACTCATTTCATTCATGCTTATTCCAAAAGCTCCATCACCAGCAAAACCTATAACTGGAGTATCTGGGCATCCAATTTTAGCTCCAAGAATAGACGGAAATCCGTAACCGCAGGGTCCAAATAAACCTGGTGCCAAATATTTTCTTGGTTTCTCAAATGTTGGGTATGCATTACCTATTGCACAATTATTTCCAATATCACTTGAAATTATAACATCTTCTGGCATCCCAGCTTGGATAGCTCTCCATGCTTGCCTTGGAGACATTCTATCTTTATCTCTTTCTCTTGCTTCTTTATTCCAAACAGTTCCTGGATCATCATCTTCATGATCTAAACTTGTAAGAGTTTGCAACCATGCAGATTTTGTTTGATGAATTAGATTTTTTCTATCTTCTCTACCATTGTCTCCAGCATTTGATGAGAGTTTTTCTAATATTTGTTGAGCTACCATTTTAGCATCACCGCAAATACCAACTGTAACTTTCTTGGTTAAGCCAATACGATCAGGGTTCATATCTACTTGAATAATTGTTGCATCTTTTGGCCAGTATTCAATTCCATATCCTGGTAATGTTGAAAATGGATTTAATCTTGTTCCTAATGCTAAAACTACATCAGCTTTTGAAATTAACTCCATTGCAGCTTTAGATCCGTTATAACCTAATGGACCAACAGCTAGTGGATGGCTTCCTGGAAAACTATCATTATGTTGATATCCATTACATACAGGTGCATCAAGCTTTTCTGCTAATTTTTTACAATCATCAATGGCGTCACCTATAACAACTCCTGCTCCAGATAATATTACTGGGAATTTTGCTTCTGATAATAATTTCGCCGCTCTATCAATGGCATCTTTTCCACCACCTTGTCTTTCAAATCTTACAATTGGGGGTAATTCTATATCTATAACTTGTGTCCAAAAATCTCTTGGTACATTTATTTGCGCAGGCGCTGAACCTCTAAATGCTTTTTCTATTACTCTGTTTAAGACTTCAGCCATTCTTGATGGGTCTCTAACTTCTTCTTGATAACACACCATGTCTTTAAATAAATTCATTTGCTCTACTTCTTGAAAACCACCTTGGCCCATAGTTTTATTTGCTGCTTGTGGTGTAACTAATAGTAACGGAGTATGATTCCAGTAAGCAGTTTTTATTGGTGTAACAAGTCCTGTAATACCTGGACCATTTTGAGCAATCACCATTGACATTTTTCCAGTTGCTCTCGTATAACCATCAGCAATCAATCCACCATTTGTTTCATGAGCAACATCCCAAAAAGTTATTCCAGCTTCTGGGAAAAGATCAGAAATAGGCATGAATGCAGAACCAATAATACCAAACGAATGTTCGATACCATGCATTTGTAAAACTTTTACAAAAGCTTCTTCGGTTGTCATTTTAGCCATATCAAATCCTTCTTAATTCTATTTTTTAATTGTCAAAGTGCCCAATTCATATATAAATTGGATCGAATTTCAAACAAAGAAATCGTCACAATGGCTGGCACAGATATTATAATCCACGATGAAAAAGACAATGTAGGTGTTGTAGTTATTGAAAAAATTACTCCTAAACAAGACTGTGATTGCTGGATTATGGAAAATGATAAATCAGTAAAAATTCAATCGATGGATGAAATACCTTTGGGTCATAAAATTGCTATGACTGATCTTAATGAGGGAGATACAATATTAAAGTACGGGCACGATATTGGCAAAGTAGTAAAATCAATTAAAAAAGGTGAGCATGTACATGTTCACAACGTAAAAACTAAAAAGTGGTAAAATGGAAATTCCAAAAACATTTTTAGGATATAAAAGAGAAGATGGAAGAACAGGTACAAGAAATCACGTAATAATTCTACCTGTTGATGATATTTCAAATGCTTGTGCTGAAGCTGTAGCTAATAATATTAAAGGTACGATTGCACTTCCACATTCTTATGGAAGATTGCAATTTGGAGCAGACTTAGAGCTTCATTTTAGAACAATGATTGGAACAGGGAAAAATCCAAATGTTGCAGCAGTTATAGTTATAGGTATTGAGCCCAAATGGACAAAAAGAATTGTTGATGCAATTGCAACAACTGGAAAACCAGTTGAAGGTTTTAGTATAGAAGGTGTAGGAGATATAGATACTATCGCAAGAGTTTCAAAGAAAGCTCAAGAATTTTCAATTTGGGCATCTGAGAAACAAAGAGAAGAGCGTCCTATAAGTGATTTATGGATTTCAGTTAAATGCGGAGAGTCTGATACAACATCAGGATTAGCCTCAAATCCTACAGTTGGAAATTTAATGGATAAATTAGAGCCCCTTGGTGTTCATTTATGTTTTGGTGAAACATCTGAGCTGACGGGTGCTGAAACTGTATGTGAAAAAAGAGGAAAAACTCCTGAAGCTCAAGAGAAGTTTAGAAAAACTTGGAGTTCGTATAATGATTTCATCTTAAAAGAAGCAACTGACGATCTTTCTGAAAGTCAACCAACAGCTGGGAATATAGCAGGTGGACTTACTACAATCGAAGAAAAAGCATTTGGAAACTTTCAAAAAATTGGTGGATGTAAATTTATTGATGTACTAGAGCCGGCAGAAGAACCAACTAAAGGTCCGGGCTTATACTTTATGGATACCTCATCAGCTGCTGCTGAATGTGTTACTTTACAAGCTGCAGGAGGATTTAATCTCCACCTATTTCCAACTGGACAAGGAAATATAATTGGAAATCCAATTGAACCAGTAGTAAAACTAACTGCTAATCCTTTAACTGCTAGAACCATGAGTGAACATATTGATGTTGATGTTTCTAAAATCTTATCAAGAGAAATGAATTTAGATGAAGCAGGTGATGAATTAATTAAAGCTACAATAAGAGTTGCAAACGGAAGGCTAACTTGTGCTGAAGCATTAGGTCATAGAGAATTTGTAATGACTAAATTATACAGAAGTGCTTAAGCTTTAAGCTTAGCTTCTCTTGCTTTGTTCCACTTAGAAATATAATTTCTTAAAATTGCAGCTCCAATTCCAAGAACTACTGCTAATACAACTGATGTAAGTCCATAAAAAACTGGAAGGTCTTTAGAATAATCTAAAATAAACTGTGCTATGTTACCAAGGTTTTTAGTTCCATTTGCTACTGTTTCAACGATTATGTCTTCTTTAATAAAAGTGTCATAAGCAATTGCAATTCCAACTAATAATAAAAGCACTGCTAAGATTGTTTTAAATTCTGAGCTATCAACTTTTTCTCCAATTTTTTGACCAAACTGAACACCAATAATTGAGCCAAGTATTAGTACAAAAACTAAAATAAGATCAATTGTTCCATAATTAAAGGCATGCAGAACTGTTACTATTGCACTAACAAATATTGTGACAAACAAAGATGTACCAGGAATTAATTTAGTAGGCATTCCAATAATATAAATCATTGCAGGAACCAATATAAATGCACCACCTACTCCCATAATTGCAGCGATGTACCCTACAATTAAACCAATAATAATTGGAGTAAATGCACTTTCATAAACCTTTGATTTTTTAAAACGCATTCTAAAAGGTAGTCCATGTATCCAATAATGCGTATGTAATTTTTTTCTAACAACAATTTTTTTTCTAGCCTTATCAATTTCAGATACTCCTTGAATAAGCATTAAAGTTCCAAGTATAGCTAAGATGTACATGTAGGCTAAAGAGATAACGATATTTATTTTTCCAATATCTTGAAAATAAGAAAAAGTTAAGATCCCAAGTAAAGTTCCAATAGTTCCTCCGACTACAATCATCAATCCCATTTTATAATCTAATGTACCTTTTAAATAATGAGTAGTTGAACCAGATACTGATGTACCTAAAATATTGCTTGCTTCATTTGGAACTGCATAAGCAGGTGGAATACCTAAAAATATTAAAAATGGTGTCATTAAAAATCCCCCACCTACACCAAATAATCCTGAAAGAATACCAACTGCTAAACTTAAACCAAATATAAAGAGTATGTTAATTTCGACTTGAGCTATTGGAAGAAAATATTCCATATAATCTAACTATTCCTCTCATAATCTAAAGTCAATGATTATAAGAATAAATTAAATAAAATTTTGAAATGTTCCTAAGATTATAATTGCCCAAGTAAAAAATATAAAAAGATATAGAAAAGATTTAATTATTTTTGAAAACTGATTTGAAACTAATAATGGGATTTTCTTAATATTTTGATTAAATGCTTGAAGCATACCCGCGAAATACCACAAGTTTTACTAAATGCAAATAATATTTAATTAAATTTAAAAAATAGTTGCCCCGAAGACTTTGACCTCATCTCCCTCTTCTCCAAGGACAAGTCGACCTAAAAAGTCTCCTGGTATCTCTGTACTGTTTTGTTTATAGATAACAGTTACGTACAAGCCTCTTCTTAGACAGCCTATAGCCTTACACCCCTCTTTAAGGCTTGAGATCAGCTTATTGCTTGCCCATTGCTTGCCTAGCTCTACTTCGTTGGCCCCGTAAAGCATTTGTGATGATAAATCCCTTGTAAATCCACCATAGTCTTTCATGTTAGAACATCTAACCATGTTATCCCAGATAGGATCAGCAATTTTAATGATTTCTTCGTCTGATTTGTCGACAATACTCATCTAAAATGGTTAGGAAGCTTGCTTCTTCTCTTTATCATCAACTATATGATAAACAGGCTTTTTCTCCATTTCAAATTTTCCAGTTTCAGGATCTCTTCTAGAAACAGTTAAACAATGCCAGTTTTCATCATCAAGTTTCATATGATCGCCTCTATAATAATAGCCTGGCCAACGCGTTTCTTCTCTAAATAACGTATGATGAGCAACACATTCTGATGTTACAGCTCTGTGCTTAAGTTCCCATGCTCTCATCAATTGGTGATAATCTTCAGCTCCGACATGATCTAAGTCTTCTTGAAGTAATTGTAGCTGTTCTAAGCCTTTTTTTAGTAGATTATCATTTGTCATGTAATTATTTGTTAATCCACCACAATATTCATCCATAATTTTTTGTAGTCTTTGTAGTCCTTGTATAGGTAAAATATAGCTTGGAGAAACAGTTCCTCCAGTAATTTCATTTCTTCCCACCGTATAGTTCTCAATTGGCTTGAATATTTCTTCTTTAAGCTTCTCTAATTGTGCATCAGAAACTTCGATATCATCAGCTTTTTTATCTTGAATATATTTAACAGCAGCTTTAGACGCTAACCTTCCTTCTGTGAATGAACCTGATGAAAACTTATGAGCACTTCCACCAACTGCATCTCCTGCTCCAAATAATCCATCGATAGTCATCATTCTATTGTATCCCCAGAAATATTCATCAGGTGCTATATCTTCTGGTCCACTAACCCACGCTCCTGAACATGTAGCATGAGATCCCATTACATATGGTTCTGAAGTTGTTAATTCTGGATTTGTGTATTTTGGATCGATATTTTGAGATGCCCAAACCACCGCTTGTCCAACCGTCATTCCTAAGAAATTTTCCCATCCAACTGTTTCTAAGTGTGGGTCTTGGAATGCTTCTTTTGTAACCATGTGGATTGGTCCACCACCTGCAGCTGTTTCTTGAATAAATGCGTGATTTCTCAAACATGTTGGTGTTGGATGATGGTCTATATATTCACCTACTAATTCTTTAGTAGCTTCATACCATTTCTTCTCATAATTTTCGCCATTTGCATTTTGAGTATAAGTTTTTAAATGAAGGAAATATGCTCCTACTGGACCATAACCATCTTTAAATCGACAAAGTACAATTCTATTTTCCATTTGAGTCATTTTTGCACCTGCTTGAATAGGTAGTGCATAAGCAGATCCATTACTCCAAGGTGCATACCATGTTCTACCCATACCTTCACCAACTGCTCTTGGTTTAAATATGTGAGATGCTCCTCCAGCAGAAACAACTACTGTTCTAGATTTAAATACGTGAAAATTTCCAGTTCTAACATTAAAGCCAACTGCACCAGCTATTCGATTTGGATTTTTTTCATCTTTTAAAAGATGAGTAATCATTATTCTATTATAAATTTTATCAGCAGATTTTTTTGCGGCCTCAGCTACAATCGGTTTGTAACTCTCACCGTGTATCATAATTTGCCATTTACCTTCTCGTTGATACCTTCCAGTTTCTTTATTTTTCATCATAGGAAGACCCCATTCATCAAACATGTGAACAGTTGAGTCTACATGACGTGCCATGTCATAACCTAAATCTTCTCTTACAAGACCCATTAAATCATTTCTAGCGTACCTTACATGATCCTCTGGCATATTCTCACCCCACTGCATTCCCATATAACAGTTTATAGCGTAAAGACCTTGTGCAACTGCACCACTTCTATCTATATTTGCTTTTTCAACACAGATTATTTTTAAATCTCTTCCCCAGTGTCTTGCCTCAAAGGTAGCCCCTGTTCCAGCCATACCTCCACCGACAACTAGTACGTCACATTCTTCGATGATAGTTTTGTGCTTAGCCATTAATAATAAACGCCTTGCTTAAATGAATTCTTGTCTAAGGTTGGTAAATCTTTTTCAGTATTTAAACCATGCGGCTCATTATATAAAATTTGTGAATTAATTTCTCCTTGATTAGGAGTATCAGCTTCAGCTAATTTTGGTATAAATTTCCCCCAAGGTTTTGTTGTTATTGGTGATACAAAATTTTTCTCTGTCCCATTTCTAAATTTAATTCTCCAAGAAATAGTTCCTTTTTCTTCTTCTCTTCTAACTCTAACGCTATGACCCATTGGAGCAAAGTCAGCATATCCTCTTACATCAATTGCATGATTAGGACATGCCTTAACGCATGAATAGCATTCCCAACAAAAATTTGGTTCTATATTTTTTGCTCTTCTAATAGTTTCGTCTATATGCATGATATCTGATGGACATATATCTACACAATGACCACAACCATCACATCTCGTCATGTATACAAAAGTTGACATATCTACTTATTACCTTTCTTTAAAATTTTATCAATCATATTAATAGTGCTTTGGTGCCTCACGTTTAATTCCAAGTCCAAATTGTTCTGGAGCATCTGCGGGTGGAGGTAAATTATCTCTAGAACCATCTGCTTCTGCTAAATTTTTTTGGATTGCAGCACCTGGTTTGTAAAACATATGAGCAAATTTAGACCAGTAAACTCCACCAAATAAAACTATGTTAGCAACCGCAAACAAAATTAAAAATAAAATACTTAAACCAGTAGATCCTGAATATTGGAAATAGGACCAAGCCAGACCGAACGTTGAAGATAATACTAAAGCTAAAACAAATAAAT
Organism: uncultured Pelagibacteraceae bacterium; assembly: GCA_902616245.1. Classification (GTDB taxonomy): domain Bacteria; phylum Pseudomonadota; class Alphaproteobacteria; order Pelagibacterales; family Pelagibacteraceae; genus Pelagibacter. The sequence continues at coordinate 78,381 of CACMSB010000003.1, read as the reverse complement.
CTGCTTTTATGATCCTAAAAACTGAGTTAGCTTCAGCAGATACATCTACTCTTAAAAAGAACCAAAACCAATAAGCTCCTAAACAAGTTAAAATTGCACCAGCGTGCCAAATGATTGGCCATATAGATGGAGTTACTGCATTAGGAGAAGAATATCCAAATATCATAACACCTGAACCAATCCAAAATAATATTGTTCCATACATTCCTAATACATGTGCAAATCTTCTTTTGCCCAAACCTAATTCAGATGTAGTTCCAATATCATGTACTACTGTTTTAGAAATTATTGCTGTTTTTTCTCCAAGACTTAATTCTCTACTTGCTGCTTTTTTTGCTTTTTTAGCATTATTAAAAAAATATTTTACATTCTTCTTATGAATAATATCCATCAGTGTTCCAATCACTACTAATGCTAACATCAACAAAACAAATGCTTGCAAAGCAATTGAAGGAACTGTTGAAGAAAGGACAGCAAATGGATTTGTTGTGAACATATTATTATCTCCGCTAAATATAATACTAATATAAGCTCTTATTCTATAAAAAATATTAGTTCAACTGACTAATAATCTCATCTCAATAAAAAAATGTTAATAAAAGTTACTTTTTCCTTACATAATGCTGTTTAGAAGAGATTACAGCTCTAACACCACCTTGGGGATTTTTAACATCATTTTTTCTTCTTGGAATCAAGTGAATATGACAATGATTAATTGATTGTCCAGCAACCTTGCCAGAGTTGGTACCAATGTTAAAACCCTTCACAGATTTATCACTCATTTCAATTTTTTTTTTTAATTTTTTAATTATTTTATTGCACGCAAGGATTTCTTTTGAAGTAAGATCAAAATAATTTTTTACACACCGCTTTGGAATTATAAGAGAATGAAATTTTGAAACAGGGTATGTGTCAGTAGTTGCATAAGCTAGTTCGTTTTCAAAAAGATATTCCTTTTTCTTTGTAAAACAGAATATGCACGGATTATTAGGATTTCTCATATATAATTACTCAATTTTTTTTGTTTTAGTATTTGAGTTTTATATTTACTTACAAAAGTTTCATAAGATTTATATTTTTTTCTATTCCAGTTTCTCTCTTTTATGGATGAAACTGTTGAAACTCCCTTTCCAGATCCGATTAGAAGTATCTCCTCGTATTGATTTAATTTATTTATATTAATATTAGTTTTTTTTATCTTAAATTGCTTTTCAAAAAACTTTAGATTAACTCCTCGATAAAATTTCCTGATAGGCGAATAATATTTATTATCTTTTATAAAAATAATATTTGAAGTTCCAGTTTCTAGAATTTTTCCATTCGAGCAAAGAGCAATATCAGATTTTGTATTATCCATTTTAGATAAATTTTTTAAAATAAATTTATACTTCAGATTTTTATGCTCAGGCTTAATTCTATTGTAATTGACTAACTTTAACTGAAGATTTTTTTTAATTTTTAATTTACCTCTCAAAGAAATAGAAATTAAACTTTTGGTAACTGCAATTCTCAATAAATGATTATAATTTTTTTGTTTATTTAAATTAGATTTAATTATTTTAAATATATTTCTTTTTAAATTACGATCATAGATTTTATAATTTTTAGTAGACTTAATGAGATTTGTTATGTGCTCTTTAAAAAATAAAATCTTTTGGGGCTTTCCATAGATCCACATAGTTGTGAAAACCCCGTGGGCATTCCATAGATCTTTAAATTCTTTTTCTTTAAGATCTTTTCGACTGTAAGATTTTTTTAATAAGAATTTTACCATTTGTTGTTAAAAAAGACTCTGGATGAAATTGAAAACCATATACATCATCTCTTTTGTTTTCGAAAGCCATAGCAATATTAGTTTTAGCGCATCTCATAGTAATATCAAAATTTTCTTTAATAAATGGCTCTTGAAGCTTAAGTGAATGATATCTTCCGACTTTAAATTTAGAATTCTTTCTAAAGATAGATTTATTCGAAACAACTTTTACTTCAGATTGATAACCATGGAATATTCTCCTTTGTTGAATAATTTTGGCATTTTCACAATGTAATATTTGCTGGTACCCTAAGCAAATTCCTATGATTTTTTTTCTTCCTTTAAATTTATTATAAATTTTTGAAGTATTTGGATAATCTTTGGGTGAACCGGGTCCAGGAGATAATACAATTGTATTAGATTTATTTAATAAACTGTTATTTATTTCAAAATAATTTGAACAATAAACTTTATCAAACTGAGAGAATTGATGAACTACATTCCATGTGAATGAATCCTGATGGTCTATTATATAAATCATTTAAATAATTCTAATAATGATTTTGCTTTGATAAAATTTTCATTAAATTCTTTTTTTGCTGCACTATCTAATACAACTCCTGATGCTGCAGATATTTCTGACGTATTTTTATAATTTAATATAGATCTTATTATTATGTTAAATCTCATATCTTTATTAAATTTTATATAGCCAAAACTACCTGTAAAAATATTTCTACTCTCTTTTTCTTGTTGATTTAATAATTCCAAAGTTCGTACTTTAGGACAGCCTATGACTGATCCACCGGGCATCATAGATTTTATAATATTTTTTATAGTCATACCCTTTAATAGACTTCCAGATATAGTTGTTACATAATGAAATAAGTGCCTATATTCCTCAACATACTTTTCTTTCTCAATTTTTACTGTTCCTGGAATACAAACTCTGGATAAGTCACTTCTTTCCATATCTACAATCATATTATGTTCTTTAGTCTCTTTAATGTTATTTCTAAAAAACTTTAAGGCACTAGATCTATTTGTTTTTTTACTTTTTCTAAATGTGCCAGCAATAGGCTTAGTAATGATTTTGTTACCTTTTTTTAATAATAAAGTTTCAGGTGAGCAGCTTACAATAGAATAGTTTTTATCTCTTATCATAAAAGATTCTGGTGAAGCATTTGACTTCATTAATCTCCAGAAAAAATTAATTGGATTTATTGAAGAATTATTACGATATTTTGTACAAATTTTTATTTGATATGTTTCCCCTTGTCTTATTTTTTTTGAAAAAATATCAAATATTTTTTTATATTTTTGATATTTAATATTTAATTTAAAGGGTGATAGAATTTTAGTTGGTTTGAAATAATTATTAAATTCGTGCTTTTTTTTATTTGAAAATATTGAAATATTATCTCTAATTTTAATGATTGTTTCTGGTTTGTAAAAAACTCCTTTATAAAAACCATTTTTAGACTGTTTATTTATTTTAATACCAAGTAAATAATTTAAAATTTCATATCCAAAAAAACCAACATATTGATCAGTCTCTTTTTTATATTTCATTCTTTCAAAAGAGTTTAAAAATTTATGTATATTTTGTTTTGTTAAATTAATTTTTTTAGAAAAATCTGTATAAATGTCATAACCATTATCAACTTTGTAGATAATCAGTGGCTTATCCGATTGATAAAGTTTTTCTAAATACGGGTTAAATTTAAGTTTATGCGATTTGTGGTCTTTCAATTGGCTTCTCTTTTATAGGTAAATGTATCAAACCAGCAAAAATAGATAATGCGATAGATATGTACCAAGCATAATCAAAATTGCCGTTAAGTTCATAGAAAACTCCACTCAAATAAGCTCCTAAAAAAGATCCAATTTGATGACTTACAAAAACAATTCCATATAATAATCCGATATATTTAGTTCCAAATACCTTGCCTATTATTCCATTTGTTGGTGGAACTGTTGATAGCCATAACATTCCAAATGTTATTCCAAAGATTACTGAATTAAAAACACTTGGTGGTAGGAATATGAAATAAATAATTGATACTCCTCTTAGTAGATAAATTGCACTTAATAAAATTTTTTGACTGTATCTAGTTGCAAGATATCCACTTGTAATTGTTCCAACCATATTAAAAAGTCCAATTAAAGCCAAAACCATTGCTGCACACCAATCTGGTAATCCTTTATCAATCATGTAAGTGGGTATATGAGTTGCTACTAAAGCAATGTGCCAACCGCATACAAAGAAACCTAAAGTAAGATAGATGTAACTTTTATTTGAAAAAGCCTCTTTTAAAGCTTCTCTAGCTGTTTGATTGTTATTTTGATTTGTACCGACAGGTATTTTTGGTGTTGAAACAAATAATGCTACAATTAATCCTAGACCTAAAAAGAAACAAAAAAATAACATTGTATTTTCCCACCCATGTTCAACAAGTGAATATCTAGTGATTAGTGGTGATATAAAATATCCAAAAGATCCTGCTGAAGTTACTATTCCTGTTGCTATTGTCCTGCTTGAAACTGGGAAATGTTTTGCAACAACTGAAACAGGTATACTGATAGCTGTAGATCCCAGTCCAACACCAACTAATATTCCTATTGTTATAGTAAAATAATAACCAGTATTAAAACCTGAATAAAACAATAAAATTGCTAACAAATAAAAAACAAAACCAATAAAGATTGCAATATTTCCACCATACTTATCGGTAATAATTCCAAACATAGGACTGAAAACACCCCACAATAAGAGCTGTAATCCCATTGTAAAACCGAACTGTGTTATGGTAATATCTAAATCAGTTGCAAAATCAAAATAAAACATTCCAAAAGTTTGTCTTATTCCTAATGCAATAATAACAACAACAGATGCAGCTATTACAGTAACTAATGCTTTTTTTGTCGGAAAAAATTTGGTGTCATTCATCTTATAGATTTAATAGCCTGTTTAATGTCAGCAATCAAATCATTTGGGTCTTCCAAACCGATATGTAATCTTATAATATGTTCGTTATTACTCAGCTTTGTGTAGCTCCTGTTGCCCAGTGCCAATTTGTCTTGATATAAAGCAAGACTTTCAAATCCTCCCCAACTGTAACCATGGGCAAATAATTTTAATTTATTCAAAAATTTTATTACAGAGTTTTTATTTTTAGAAATAATTTTTACACCCATTAACCCAGATGATCCTGAATAATACTTTTTCCACATTTTGTATTGTTTAATGTTTTTTTTAATTGGGTAAAAAACCTCTTTAACTTTTTTTTGTTTGCTCAAAAAATTAGCTACCTTGATGGTATTTTGTTGATGTTTGTCTAACCTAATATCCAACGTTCTTAATCCTCTCATAATTAAGTAGGCATCATCAGGACTTAGTCTTAAACCAACTGCTTTTTGACTTAATTCCACCTCTTTAAAAAGTCTTTTTTTAATAGCTAAACTGCCACCCATAACATCTGAATGACCAGAGTAATATTTTGTCGCTGAAACTATAGACATATCAAAACCTAAGTCTAAAGGCTTGATTAAATAAGGTGTTCCCCAAGTGTTATCTATAGCTGTATAAATATTCTTATTCTTAGCAAAAGATAATATTTTTTTTAAATCTTGAAATTCAAATGTGTTACTTCCTGGGTTTTCAACAAAAATAAGTTTAGTCTTATTTGTAATTTTTTTTTTTAAGTCATCTAAGTTTTTTGGATCATAAAAAACTGCTTTAATATTGAATTTTTTTAAATAGTCTTCGGTTAAAAATCTTGTGGGAGAGTAAACTGAGTCCGTTATAATTATTTCATCACCAGGTCTTACAACACTAATCACTCCAAGAAAAACTGCACCAAATCCTGTTGGTGTTAAATAAACTTGATAAGCATTTTCAATTTTTCTTAATAGTTCTTGTAGTGCAAAAGTTGTTGATGTTCCTTTTCTACCATAATCAAAATTTTTGCTTAAGGGATTTTTTTTATAATTACTTTGTGTTTTCTTTATATCTTGAAGAGTTTTAAATATTATTGTTGAAGCTCTTACTACTGGCGGATTAACTGACTGATTTTGATAATCTTTTCCTACTTGTTTTAAAAAAGTTTTAACTGAATTAACCATAAAAAAATTGATTAGTTATATTGACAATGCTATATCCCTCAAATAAGTCAATAAAATTGTAAAACTAAGGAGATTATGGGATACCCTAAAAAGCATAGAGGCCGAAGAAAAATGGGCTCTAAAAAAAGAAGAGCAAGAAAAAAGAATAAGAAAAAGTAAAATTAATTATTCTTTAATCCAACCACCACCAAGAACTTTGTGACCATATTGGTCTTTTTTATAAAAGACACATGCTTGTCCAGGTGAAATACCATCTTCAGAATTATCTAAATTTACCTCAGCATCATTCTCGTTTATAAAATTTACATTGGCGCTTAATAACTTTCCTGTAGACCTAACTTTGACTAATATATTTTCATTTAATTCGTTTTTATCGGATAATAGATTAATATTTTTTAAATTAATTTTCTTTTTTCCTAGATGTTCTCTTCCTCCAACAATTATCTCATTATTTTCTGCATCAATTTTAATTACATATAATGCCTCTTTGTCTGCTACCTTAATTCCTTTTCTTTGACCAATAGTAAAATTTATAATTCCATCATGAACGCCTATTACTTCACCATTTAGATTTTTAATATTACCTTTTTTTAAAGAATCTGGCTTAAACTTTTTTATTACTGATGAATAGTCTCCGTTAGGAACAAAGCATATATCTTGACTATCTGGCTTATCTGCAACATTTAAATTTAGTTTTTTAGCAATTTCTCTAGTTTCATTTTTTAACATTCCACCTAATGGAAATCGTAAATAATTTAATTGCTCTCTTGTAGTATTAAATAGAAAATAACTTTGATCTCTATTTTCATCTATTGCTCTATACATATTATTTTTTTCATTTATTGTTATATTTTTTACATAATGACCTGTAATCAAGGCATCAGCATTTAAATCTTTAGCAACTTCATACAAATCTTTAAATTTGACTGTTTGATTACACTGTACGCATGGTATTGGAGTTTCACCTTTTAAGTAACTTTCTACAAAATTATCAATAACACCTTGCTTAAATTTATCTTGGTAATAAAGAATTTTATGATCAATATCTAATTTATGAGTAACTCTTTTTGCATCTATAACGTCTTGGCCTGAACAACATACTTTTGATTTAACAACTTCTTTACTATCGTTGTATAGTTTTAATGTTATGCCGGTAACATTATATCCTTGCATTTTCATCAAACCTGCAACTGTAGATGAGTCTACACCACCAGACATAGCTACAATTACTTTTGTATCAGACGGTTTCTTATCTAATCCAATTGAGTTTAATTCTAAATTCATGTGGTGGTATTTATACTCATTTCTATTATAAGTAAAATCAAATGATTTTAGATTTTGAACCAGGTGATAAAGTTATAAATCCTAATAATAAAGATTGGGGAATAGGACAAGTACAGTCAATTATTAAGGAAAAAGTAACTGTAAATTTTGAAAATGTGGGAAAAAAAGTTATCAATGCTAAAAATATCGAATTAGAAAAGTTAGAATAAATGAATCAAATCGAAATAAAAGGAATTATTGAAAAGTTGATTGATACTTTTTTGTATGCAGGGAAAGTTTCATTAGAATTAAGGGAAAAAGGATTAACAAAAAAAATTAAGGAAGATAATACGCCTGTTAGTAATGGTGATCTCGAAGTAAATAGAATTTTAACTGAAAAAATAAATGATTTAACTCCTCAAATACCTATTGTATCAGAAGAAACTAGTCATAATAAATCCAAGAAAGATTTAAAAAATTTTTGGCTAATAGATCCAATTGATGGCACTTATGATTATATTAATTATCTTGACGAATTTACTCTAAATGCTGGTTTAATAATTAATAATCGAGCAGTAGCAGGTATAATATATGCACCCGCTAAAAATAGATTATTTTATTCTTATGAGAAAGGTTGTTCATTTGAAATAATTAATAGTCAACATGTAAAATTAGACTGTTCAAAAATTTCAAATAATAAACTTAAATTTGTATCATATTCAAATAAACTAAAACCTGAAATTAATAAAATTTATCAAACAATGAATGTTAGCGAATTTAAAAGAATGAAAAGTTCTTTAAAATTTTGTGTAATAGCTTCAAATGAATACGACGGCTATGTTGCAGAGCCTAGAGCATGTGAATGGGATATAGCAGCTGGGCATGCTATTCTTGAAAATGCAGGGGGTATAGTTACAGATTTTGAGGGAAATGAAATACTTTATGGAAAAGAAAATTTTAAAAATCCTAGTATAATTTTGAAAAGAAATAAAAATATATAATGAGTGAACAATTAAGAATAATATTAATTATAATAGTTTCTGTATCAATTTTTGGATTAATAGTATTTGTGATGGTAAAAAACTATATCAAAAGCAAAATTCAATATTATTTAGAAGAAAAGAATAAAAAATCTAAAGAAGATTTATAATTTTTAAATATTCTTCTTTATCTAGCTCCATTACTCTTCTGGAAACTTCAAAATCAAATCCGGATCTTGCTAATATACCAATATCTTTTTTATAGAATAAAGGTCTATTATCTTCAGTTCTTGAAGGACCAATTCTTTTTTTTTTACAAACTTTTATAGCTGAAAAAAAATCTTGGTCTTCATTATTTTCATTAATTTGTTCAATTGTATTTTTTATGTATTTTTCTCCAACTCCTTTGCTTATTAAATAATTTCTAATCTTATTTATTGATGAACCTCTTTGGATTAAACTTTTTGCTTTTGTTTCTGAATAAAATTTATCATTTATAAATTTAGATTTTTCTAAATCCTCAGCTACAATCTCGATTAAATCCGAAATATTACTTCTTTTAACGTTATCAACTTTAGATCTTAAATATTTCTTTAAAAGATATGTTTTTAGCTGTTGTTTTGAAGGTGCAAATTTTTCTACATAATTAAGTGCAAAGTTGCGCATTTCATCAATTGTCGCTTCTAAATTTTTTTTTTTATTTTTTATAGGAATCATTATTGCATTTAATATAATATAACCCTGATGATTGAACAAATATCTGCATTTTTTACAGTAGAAATGATCTATATGTGGTTGAATATAGGTGTAATACCTTTTTGGTTAATGCTTATTATTTTTCCACAAACTAAAGTTTGTGGTTTATTTGTTACATCAATAATTCCAACATTTATTTTGGCAAGTGTTTATGTTTATTTATTATATATATTCTTTTTTGCCGGATATGATTTTGATAAAAACTTTATTTTATATTTAAGTTTTTATGATCTTGCTGAGCTTTTTGAGAATAATGAATTTTTAATTTTATTTTGGACTCACTTCTTAGCTATAAATTTGTTTTGTGGATCTTGGATTGTTAGAGATAGCCAGAGGTTTTATATGTCAAAAATTCTAGTCTTTTTTCCTTTAATAATCACATATTTTATTGGTCCTTTAGGATTATTTATATACTGGGTGATAAGAATTTTTTTCGCAAAGAGAATAAGTTTATTTGATTAATTTTTATTTCTCTACTTTAAAGCCACTGCTCTTCATTTGAGAAAAGCCTCCGTCTATATGAGAAATTTTTTCAAACCCCATGTCTTTCAATGATTTTGTAGCTAGTGCAGATCTTAATCCACCTGCACAAAATAAAACCATTTCTTTGTTCATATCTATCTTGCCTTCTTTAAAGTAAGGACTATCTGGATCCATCCAAAACTCCAACATTCCTCTAGGAATGTGATGAGAATTTTCTATTCTTCCCATTTTCTCAAGTTCTCGAATATCTCTTATATCAATTAAATTGCATTTATCACTGTTTACCATCTCTAATGCTTCCGCTGGGGAAAGTGTCTTGATTTCTGTCAAAGCTTCTGCGACCAATGTTTGTGCTGATTTAATGCTCATAAAGGTTTAATACATCATTATAAATTTTAATCTACGAAAAAATATGCCAAATAAAGCTCCTAATTTCAAAATCCCATCAACCAATTCAAAACTTTTAGAGCTAAAGAAAATCAAAAGTAAATATAAAGTTTTATATTTCTATCCAAAAGATAATACACCAGGGTGCACAGTTGAGACAAAAGACTTCAATTCTCTACTTTCACAATTTAAAAAATTAGACTGTGAAGTTATTGGTATTTCTAAAGATAGTATGGAAAGTCATGAAAAATTTAGAGATAAATTTAAAATTAAGTTTGATTTGGTAGCAGACGTAAAAAAAGAAGCGATTAAAGCATACAAAGTTTGGGGTAAAAAAAAATTCATGGGTAGAGAATTTATGGGATTAATAAGAAGCACATTTTTATTAAAAGATGACAAAATTATTAAAGAATGGCGTTCAGTAAAAGTTAAAGACCACGCAAAAGAAGTGTTAGAATTTTTAAAAACAGTTTAATAAAAAAAGGCCCCATTTACGGGGCCTTTTTATTTTAACTTAAGGGAGTTAAATTTAGTCTCTTATTGCGTAAGCGATAACACCAGTTTCGGTAACATCAGTACCTTTTAGCTCGGCTTCTTTACTCAATCTTATACCCATTGTATTTTTCATAATTGCCCAAACAATATAGGCAACCACAAATACAAATGCATTAATTGATAATACACCGATTAACTGTGCACTAAAGTTTGCATCAGAATTTGTTAACGGAACTGCAAGTGTTCCCCAAATTCCAGCAAACAAGTGAGCAGGTACTGCACCAACTACATCATCAATTTTGAAATTGAAAAGAAGTTTAGTTCCAAACACAACTATAATTCCTCCAATAGCACCTATGAATATTGCTGCAATAGGTGCTGGAGCTAATGGTTCAGCAGTAATTGCTACTAGTCCACCAATTGCACCATTAAGCATTTGTACTACATCAGTTTTGCCAGCTAGTAATCTAGTCATAACTGCTGCAGCTAAAACACCACCACACGCTGCTAAGTTAGTATTAATAAAGATATTTGATACAGCAACTGCATCATCGAAAGTTCCCATAGCAAGCTGTGAACCACCATTGAAACCAAACCAACCTAACCATAAAATGAATACTCCAACTGTAACTAAAGGTATAGATGAAGCTGCAAATGGTTTCATTGGTTTTGCTGCACCTGATTTATCGAATCTTCCTGTTCTTGCACCCAATAGTATTGCACCTGCTAATGCAGCTGCTCCACCAGTAGAGTGTACAAGTGTCGAACCAGCAAAGTCAGAGAACCCTAAAGTAGCTAACCAGCCACCACCCCACTGCCATCCCATGACAATTGGATAAATTATTCCTGATAAAATTGCTGCGAATAAGAAGAATGGCCATAATTTAATTCTTTCTGCCAATGTTCCTGATACGATTGAGACTGTTGTAGCACAAAATACCATTTGGAAATACCAATCAGATCCATCCGCATATCCAGTATCAACAGCACTCGCGTCAGACCATGGTGTGAACGTTCCTATATATCCACCTTCTGGAATTCCGTAAGCTAGGTTATATCCGACCATCCAGAACATAATTCCAGCTATTGAATATAAACCGATGTTTTTCGCACAAATTACAGATACACTCTTAGAAGTTACCATTCCTGATTCTAGCATTGCAAATCCACAAGCCATAAACATGACTAGAAAACCACAAACTAAAAATAAAAATGAGTTAAAAATTGCTTGAACTTCTGCGGAGACTGTAGTTTCAGCGAAACCCGTACTTGTCATACTTAGTAAGAAAATTAAACTTACAAAAGGACTAACAAGTTTTTTTAAATGTTTTGTCATTTAACCTCCAATGTTAAAAGGAGGTTCATATAATTTAAAATAAATAAAAACTAATGATTGTTGTTAAAAATAGATATGCAGTTTTTGCATGTAGAAACAGCCTATATTAAGAATTTTACCATTCCTAATAGAGGCTGTTAAATGAGTTTTACTTGTTAAATACTTCTTTAAGTGCTTTAGCAGGTAAAAACTTTACCTTTTGAGAAGCGGCGATTTGGATTTGCTCTCCAGTTCTAGGATTACGTCCAATTCGGGCTTTTCTTTTAGCCACTTTATACGTACCAAAACCTGCAATCTTTACAGAATCGTCGTTTTTCAACGCATCTAGTATAGTATTCGTAATAGTATCAAAAGTACGCTCTGCATCAGCTTTACTTTGATTTAACGAACCAGCTAGCTTTGCTACTAATTGTTTTTTGTTCATTTTAGCTCCGGTTTTAAAGGTTTATGCAACTATACTTAACAAAATCATTGATAATTCAAGCTTTTTTTTAGTATATATTTATTTTTGTAGCACAATATATAGTGGTTAAAAAAGTAAGTAATTACAACGCTTTTTTAGTTATTAAAAAAGCCTTAAAATAAGCCTAAATCTTTAAGGTCGTTAAATGTGGCGAAAAACATCAAAGATAGCAACAAAAACATTCCGATTCGAAAAAAACCTTCCTGTGTTTTTTGACTTAAAGGACGACCTAATACTTTTTCAAATGCATAAAACATCAGATGTCCTCCATCTAATAAAGGTATGGGAAATAAGTTAATTAATCCTAAACTTATAGAAATATATGCCATCATACTGACAAAAGGTATAATTCCGAATTCTGCTACTTGACCAGAAATTTTTGCTATTCTAATTGGACCACCCAACTGAGAACTGTCCCCTGCTCCTGTAAACATTGACCCAAGATATTTAAGTGAAGAAGTTGTTACAAAATAAACTTCATTAAATGATTGAAGTAAAGCTTGAGCAGGTCCAAGTTTTTTGTGTGTTATTTGATTGTTATAAGGACTAAGTTTAATACCTACCATCCTTTTCTTTAATTTGTTTCCTAATTCATCAACGCTATCAACAAAATTTGGCTTAACTTTTAAAATTATCTCCTGGTCATATCTTGAAACTTTAAAATCGATAAATTCTGATGTTGACATTGCTATTAATTTAGAAACATCAAGAATACTTTCTACTTTTGTATTATCTATTTCAATAATAACATCATTTTTTTGCATACCAGCAACTTCTGCTGGACTATCTTTTAATACTTCATCAATTACTGCTGGTGTAAAATCTTTACCTGCAAACATGTATATGAAAGTAAAAATGACTAAAGCTAATATAAAATTAGCCAATGGTCCTCCAGCAACAATTAATGCTCTTTGGTAAAGAGGTTTTGTTACAAATAATTTATGTTGGTCTTCTTTGCTATATTTTTTTAGTAGCTCCTCTTGATCTGCTTGTGAAAATACATTCCTATCTCCAAAAAATTTTACATAACCGCCTAGTGGTATCCAACAAACTTTCCATCTTGTCCCTGATTTATCATTCCATCCAAATAATTCTCGACCAAAACCTATCGAAAAATCTGTTACACCAACACCATATCTTTTTGCAAAATAATAGTGTCCATATTCATGAATAAAAACAACAACAACGATTAATACAATAAATGGCAATACAAAATTAAGCATTCATTAAATTATACAATAATTAAGTTTTAAATAAACATCAATTATTTCAGTTTCCATGCAATTATTGGTGATAAAGTTGCCGCAATAAATGAACAAAATAAAAGAGATTGAGAAATATACGATGGTGCTAAATCCATAGGCAAAATTACGCCAAATAGTATTGATTTAGAAAAATCTGGACTTGGAAAAAATAATAATCCTGCGATTAATCCAACTAATATAGAAACATATGCATTTTTTTCATCATAAGATTTAGAATAAAAAGTATAAAAAACACTTAGAACAGCCGCACAACAAAATAAATCTGCTATTAAGAATAAATAAAGGATACTAAATCCTTTTGATGCAACAAAAAAAGCTATAACCGAAAGAAAAATAACAAATTGTTTTGAGATATTTAAATGATTATTTTTTAAATTTAATACTTTATCTACATCTACTATTACCAAACTTGAAATAGCATTTATTAAAGTATCAATACTGCTTATAGTTAAAGAGATAGCTAAAATTATAACAATGACTGAAAATATTATTAAATTTTCTTTTAATAAAATTGTGAAAAATGCAAGATCAGGTATGACATTAGTATCTTGAGAGACAGCCACTAAACCACTAAATCCCATAAAAAAGACTATTGGTAATATTATTAAAAATGAAAATATTAAACTTTTTTTTAAAACCTCGTAATTTTTTGCAGCATAAACTCTCTGCCAATTACCTTGATGAAAAAGATTAGTTGCAGCAACAGCTATAAAGAAAGTTAAACCGGCAGTATAATTTGGAAGATAACTAAAACTTAACAAATGCGGATTATTATTTTTAATAATTTCAAAATTAAATTCGTTTGTTTCAATTGAGGTAATAAAAATTAAACTAATTATTAAAAGTGCCGCAAATACAAAAAATTGAATATTATCTGTGATTAAGGATGCTCTTAACCCTCCATATAATGTATAAAATAACGAACATGATATTACTATTAAAGAGGTGATCCACAATTCAGTACCAGATATGTAATTAATTAAAAAAGCTACAGCAGTAACTTCAGCAATTAAAAAGATTGTCATATAAAAAATGGAAAAAACTAAAATAAGTTTATAGAGATTTGGTCCAAATCTTAATCTTATTATTTCAATAATACTTTTGCCTTGCGGATAACTAGTTCTAAATTTTTTACCAAGATAAATTAAAATAAAAAGCGGAAATGCAGTTCCTAGTGAATAGCCAATCACTGCACCAATTCCTCCCCATGTTGCTGCTGATGCGGGTCCAAATAAAATCCAAGCACCAAGAGCAGAGGCAACAAGACTTGAAGTTAAAGATAAAGTTCCAATTGAGCGGTTAGCAACTAAGTAATTGTTTAGTCCTTTAAATTTTTTTGAATAGTAGATGCCTACAAAAATAAACAACAAACTTAAAGTTATAATCAAAATAATTGCTGTTACTTGATTAATTATATTTAGGTTATTCATTTTTCCCTTTCTGAATTACCGGACAGGTTCAATGGGTTATTCTCAGCTAAAAAGCACCCCAAAGTCTAAATAAATCATTAAATTTAAAATTTCAAGAAATTATCCTAGATTTTGCATTGCTCATTAGACTAATTAGCATTGTATTTTCTGAGTTGATTGAATTAATTTACAAATTATTAATTCCCTTCCTTTTAGTTATAAACTTATTAGGCTTTAAGAAATTAAAGCCTAATTAAACCATAAAATCTAATATTAACTTAAAACTACTAACCAAAATTAAAGCATAAATAATATTGTAGAATAAATTTTCCTCAATTATTTTGAGTAATTTATAACCTATAAATATTCCAATTAGCGCTAAAGGGAAAAGAGTAACTGACTGATACAGAGTATCAAAATTCATCATGGATAAATAAACATACAGAGGAAGCTTAATAAGATTAACACAACTAAAAAAAATAATTCTTGTCCCAACATAAATTTCTTTCTTCATTCTTAATGGGAGTAAATAAAGACTTGTTGGCGTTCCACCAGCATGTACACAAAAACTTGAAAAACCAGCGATAGATGAGCAAATTGCACCTTTAAAAAAGTTTTTTTTTGCTGGTATATTTTTTTCTTTTTTAAATAAAAAATAATGACCAGCAAATAAGAAACCCATTATTCCGACAATTAGTTTAAGCAAATCCTCTGAAAAAAAAGTAAAGGTAAATGAGCCTATTATTATTCCTGTAGCAGCAAATGGAACTAATAACTTTAGTGTTCCAAAATCAAATTCCCTTCTAAATCTATAAACAGCAATAATGTCTGAAAAAATTAATATTGGTAAAATTATAGCAAGTGCTTGGTTTAATGGCATTACCACTGTCATTAATGGAACCGAAATTAATGATATCGAGCCACCTAAACCAGATTTAGCAATTCCATATAAAACAATTGCTGGAACAACACTAATAAAGAATAATAAGTTAATCTCCATTATAAATTAGAAATATAGCAATAAGGATAAAACAAATAATATTAAAACTAATATGATGATGGCTATATAATTGAGTTTAATTTTAAATTTGCTTAATAAAAATTCGTTAATTTTTTCCCAAAAAATTATAATTAAAATTAATATAACTGCAGGAAGAATAAATTTAATCATAAATATATTTACATCAAAAAATACATCAATCCAAATATTACTATTATTATTATTATCCAGATAGAGAAATTTGATACTAATTGTTTAATATTTGAATTTGATCTCAAAAAATTTGGCAAAACTAATATTAAAACTAAAATTAAAAATATTGCAGGAATTATTTGATCAACAGTCAAATTAGTTTTTTATATTATAACCCTTTTTTAATATGGCTGCCACCAGTGTCACACAAACAATTAAAAATAAAATCATTGTTGATATACTTATCCATATATTAAAATCTGATACTCCATAAAATGAAAACCTTAGTCCATTAACTAAATATACAACAGGATTAAAATATGTGACTGTCTGCCAAAAACTTGGGAGCATGTCTAGAGAGTACAAACTACCACCAAGGAAAACCATTGGAGTTATAACTATTGTAGGAATTATAGACATTTGCTCGAAATTTTTGCTTAAGAGTCCAATCAAAAATCCAAACAATGCAAAAGTAAAAGCTACTAAGATTAATAGAAAAACCATTAGTAAAGGAAACTTTACATTTACCTCAGCAAAAAAAAGTGATGTAAAAAAAATCACTGCTGCTACTAATAATGTTTTTGTTGCCCCTGCTCCAACATAAGCTATAACAATCTCAGTTGTTGAAATTGGTGCAGCTAGTATTTCATAAATCGTTCCATTAAACTTTGGAAAAAATATTCCAAAAGAAGTGTTACTTATTGATTGAGTTAATAAGGTTAACATCAATAAACCAGGTACAATATAAGAACCGTAACTAATTCCATCAATGTTTTCGACATAATCACCAATTACTGAACCAAAAACTATAAAGTATAAAGACGTTGATAAAACTGGCGAAAGAAGAGATTGAATTAATGTTCTTCTAAATCTATCCATTTCATGAAAATAAATTGCTTTTAACGCATGAAAGTTAATCGTCATTGTTTTCCTTTACCAATGTAACAAAAATTTTCTCAAGGTTATTTTGCTCTGTCTTTAAATCTCTCATTCGTAAACCTGCATTTTTTAGATCCTGAAGCATTTTAGTAATACCTGTTCTTTCTGCATGTAAATTATAATTATATATTAAAGAATATTTATCATTTGAAATTGAGAGATTATACTCATCAAGCTCACTCGGAATACATTCAACTTTATCTTGTAATTCAATTGTTAATTTTTTATGTCCCATTTTTTTCAATAAATCAATTTTATTATCTACGACGATAATTTCACCTTGATTGATAACTGCTACTCTATCAGCAATAGCTTCTGCTTCTTCGATATAGTGTGTTGTTAAAATTATAGTTACACCAGTTTTTCTTAATCCCTCTACGACCTTCCACATATCTTTTCTTAACTCAACATCTACACCAGCTGTTGGTTCATCAAGAAATAAGATTGAAGGTTCGTGTGATAAGGCTTTGGCAATCATCACTCTTCTTTTCATACCACCAGATAATTGGTTTAATCTTAAATCTTTCTTATCCCATAGACTGAAATCTTTTAATATTTTTTCTATATGCTTAGGATTAGGTCCTTTGCCATATAATCCTCTTGAGTAAGAAACATTATTAAAAACTGTTTCAAATTGCTCAAGTGAAATTTCCTGTGGAACCAAACCTATTCTAGATCTTGTCTCTCTATAATCTTTTATTATATCATATCCATCTACGGTTATTTCACCAGAACTAGGTTTTACAATTCCACAAACAATACTAATTAATGTAGTTTTGCCAGCACCATTAGGTCCTAGCATTGCAATTATCTCACCTTGTTTTATTTTTAAATCTACAGATTTTAAAGCATTAAAACCATTGTCATATACTTTAGATAAATTGTTTATTGTGATTAAATCTTTAGACATTTTTGAAAATCAAATTTGATATAGTGGTATTTTTAGTGACAAGCAATGTTATATTTTTTTAATCTCCAGTAATTGTAAGGCCATGGAGTTAAAAAACCAGCAATAAGCATTATTGGTACTACCCACCAATTTAAAATAGCTCCACCTGTTAAAATTACATCTGTGAGGTTCATGGCTATTTCCATACTGACCATTGATATAAAGCTCATACCAAGCGCAGTCTTTAATGCTTTGAAAAAATCAAGTTTTTGTCTTAGTAAAATTATAGTTTCTAAAATAATACTTGTAATCAAACCATTTATAATTGCTAAAGTCATGATGGCTAAAACAGGCCAGGGAATTCCTGTTATCTGAAAATACAATATAGTTCCAAAGTCACCAATTGCAC
Organism: uncultured Pelagibacteraceae bacterium; assembly: GCA_902616245.1. Lineage (GTDB taxonomy): Bacteria > Pseudomonadota > Alphaproteobacteria > Pelagibacterales > Pelagibacteraceae > Pelagibacter. The sequence goes on along the minus strand of CACMSB010000003.1, from coordinate 60,237 downwards.
AGCCTAGTAAACACCATGCAGTATTTTTTGCGCTTCTTTTCCAAGTATGCTTGCATGACCAATTAAAATTAATTGCTTCTGAACTCATTGTTTGCTCATTTCTAAATGATATTCATAAATATCATCTTTCCAATAAGATTTAATGTACGAAAGAATGTTATCAATACCTTCATCACTTATTTTATCACCAAAACCCATCATCTTGCCTTCATAATTTTTTATCAATTTAGCAAATCCATACTTTATCATTCTATGTAGTAACTCATCTGTATGATGCCAAGTATGACCAGTTCCATTTAAAGGCGGTGCTTTTCTATGCCCATCCTCATCTAAACCTTGCCAATTTGTAGCTCCAGCTAAATTTGCTTGGTGACAAGAAACACAATATTGATTGTATAATATCTTGCCATTTTTAATTGCTTCTAATGAATCTCTAGTTATGGGGTAGTGCGAATGAGAGAAAGCAGTATCTGCATAAAATAAAACAATAAAAATGAAAAAATACTTTTTCATTAGTGTGGAGCCCTATATCTGCTATGACAAGCTTTACAGCTCGACCACATATATTGTTTCAAAGCTGCTCTAAAATCATCTTGGTCTTCGATAATTGAGGCTAGCTTTATCATTTGATCTGATGATTTTTTCATTAGAGCATTAAATTCATCTTTTTCTTCCCAAATAATTGGTAAAGCCTCTGTTCCGTGTCCCTCTTTTGTATTTTCTGGAAATAAATTTAGTAATTCTAAATAATTATCACTCATTCTAATCATCAGTTTTTTTGAGTCCTCAATTTCAACTTCGTTAAGCAAAATACTAATTCTTTTTGCTAGTTTATAATTTTGACTGAATAAAGATTTTCTTTTCTTTATAATGTCTTTTGCGCTTTCTTCTGATAAAACATTAGAATTAAATGAAAAAGAAAGTGCTACAATAAACATAATTTTGAAAATACAATTTATTTTTATGAAATAGCTCATGTCAGATAGTATAACATTACAATATAGTTGGTTAGCTAAATTTTTCCATTGGTTCACTTTGCTCCTTCTAATTGCTCAGATACCAATGGGGTTTATTTTAGTCAGATTGGATTTTTCGGATTTAAGAATAACTATAGAAAATGTGCACGTAATTGTTGGAATAACTATATTTTACATAACCTTATTTAGGTTAATTTATAAATTTTTTAGCAAGTCCCCAAAACTAATGCCTGAGGCATTCTTTGGACAAAATTTGATTGCGAAATTGAATCATTTTGCTCTTTATGTCGCACTTTTAACAATAACAACATCAGGAATTTTAAAAAAGCTATTTAATGGTGAAAAACTAAATTTTTTTATTTTTAAATTAAGGATTGAAGATAACTTTGATTTAGCAGATCAATTTTACAATGTTCACGTTATTTCAAATTATACATTAATAGTTTTAATCTCATTGCATATTTTTGCAGTTTTGTTTCATCAAATATTTTTGAAAGAAAACATCTTGAAAAGAATGACCAGATAATTAAATAGAAATCATGAAAAAATATTTTATCTTACTTATTTTAATCTTAGTACCAAATATCTCATTTGGTTTTGAAAAAACTACAAATTTTGATCTGAAAAAATTATTAGAAATTCAAAAATCTGGTAAAACAATTGTTATTAATTCTTGGAACGAATATTGTTCAACATGTGCAGCACAAACAAAAGTTTTCGATCAAGCAATGAAAGACTTTAAGAATGTTGAGTTTTTATTCTATGAGCAAACAGAACATGAAGATATTGCTAAAGCTTTAGGTGTAAATTATTGGACTACAATAGTAGTTTTTAAAGGTGAAAGTGAAGTAGCAAGAGAAATTGGTTTAACTGACAAAGACCAAATATATAATTTAATAAACAAAGGAATATAATTCCTTTTTACCTCCCCTTTCGAGGAGGTGAATTCAACAAAAAAGAGAGAAATAAATGAATGTTAAATTCAGGAATAATTTTTTAAATTATGACTGCTATATAGAATTAATTTTTTTTTTGTCAAATTATGAAAAAGCAAGAAAAATTAGGGATTTTAGTTAAGCAAAGCTTTGTGAGCTGGTAAATAATCGTGGCCAAATACATCTGCTACAGCTTTGTGAGTAACGCCTCCTTTAAATACATTTAATCCTGCTTGAAAATTTTGATCATCATTTAAAGCTTTTAAGTAACCATCTTTTGCTAATTTAGATAAAAAAGGAAGTGTTGCTTTATTTAAGGCAATTGTTGATGTTCTAGGAACACCACCAGGCATGTTTGCAACGCAATAATGAATTATATCATCTATTATAAAAGTTGGTTCTGCAAAAGTAGTTGGTTTGCTGGTTTCAACACATCCTCCTTGATCAATTGCAACATCTACAATTACCGAACCTCTTTTCATTTTTTTTAACATATTCTTTGTAACTAATTTTGGTGCCTCAGCACCTGGTATCAAAACTCCACCTACTAACAAATCACATTCGGAAATTAAATTTTCTAAATCAGTTTTATCACTTAAATTAGGTATTATTTTATCTCCAAACATTTGGGTAAGTTCGTTTAATCTTTTTTCAGATTTATCTACAATATTAACTTTGGCTTTCATGCCTGTTGCAATTATAGCAGCATTTTCTCCTACTACTCCACCTCCAAGTATAACAACATTTCCAGGCTCTACACCAGGAGCTCCTCCTAACAAAAGACCACGACCTTTTTGATTTTTTTCTAAACAATGTGCACCTGCTTGTACTGACATTCTTCCAGCTACTGCACTCATTGGTGCTAACAAAGGAAGTCTTCCATTATTATCTGTAACTGTTTCATAAGCAATACATATTGATTTGTTGTCTATTAAACCTTGTGTCAGTTTCTTAGCTGCAGCAAGATGAAGATAGGTAAAGACAACTTGATTTTCTCTTATCATTTTTACCTCACTAGATTGTGGCTCTTTAACTTTAACAATGATGTCAGAGTCGTTAAATATATCTTCAGCTGCATTAACTATTTTTGCACCACTTGATACATAATGATCGTTTTCAAATCCTGCTTCAAACCCTCCATTGTTTTCAATTAAAACTTCGTGGCCGTTTGAAGTCAATGTCTTAACACTTTCGGGAGTGAGTCCAATTCTATTTTCCTGAGGCTTTATTTCTTTTGGAACCCCTATTTTCATAGAATTAAATTAATTTTTTTTGCTTTTTGAATAGTTGGTTATACCAGTTCTTAGTTTCTCGATAATTTCATCAATATGTTTTTTTTCACAGATAAACATTGGAGCAATAATTAAACAATCTCCAGTCGCTTTAAAGTTAACCCCAGCATCATAACAGTGTTTGAAACATGTAAATCCTGCTGCGCCAGGTTTTTTATGCATTTTAATATCAATACCACCCATCATTCCATATCCTCTTATGTTATCAACAACATCAATATCTTTTAAAGACATTAAACCTTCTTGGAAATATGGAGATAAATTTTTTGCTCTATTAAAGATGTCATCTTTCTCAAAAATATCTTGAACCGCTAAGCCTGCAGCTACTGACACTGGAATTCCTGAATAAGTATAACCATGAAACAGTTCTATTGTTCCTTTTGGAGATCCATCCATAACCGTGTCGTATATTTCTTCTTTACATGCAACTGCACCTAAAGGACTTATTCCATTTGTTGTAGCTTTAGCCATTGTTATAATATCAGGTGTAACTCCGTATTCTTGTGATGCAAATGGTGAACCTGTTCTTCCCCATCCAGTAATAACTTCATCAAAAACTAATAAAATTCCATGCTTATCGCAAATTTCTCTTAGTCTTTGTAAATATCCTTTTGGTGGAACTAAAGTTCCTGTCGATCCAGCAATTGGTTCAACAATACAAGCTGCTATATTTTCTGAACCAAAATTTGTACAAATTCTCTCTAGATCTTCTGCCATCTCTGCACCAGTTTCAGGTTGACCTGAAACAAATTTATGTTCTGGTAAATGTGTATGTCTCATGTGAAGAACACCTGGCATCAAAACATTGGCAAATGTTTTCACGTTGTTAATCATTCCACCAACAGAAGTAGCTCCGATATTCATGCCGTGATAACCTCTTTCTCTTCCAACAAACCTAAATCTATGTCCTTCACCTCTTGCTTTATGATATGCAACTGCAATTTTAATTGCAGTCTCAACAGCAGTAGATCCACAAATTGTATAAAAAATTCTATTTAAATTTCCTGGTGTATGTTTTGAAATTTTTGTTGCAAGTTCAAATGAACCACCAAAACCTTGTTGAAATGGTTGAGCATAATCTAATTTTTTTAACTGATTTGTAATTGCATTAATAATTTCTTCTCTTCCGTGTCCTAATGGATTGCAAAATAATCCTGAGCTTGCATCTATCTGAGTTTGGCCTTGATGATTTTTTAAATAAACACCTTTTGCTTCTACAATTAATCTTGGAGACTCTTTAAAATCTCTATTAGATGTAAATGGCATCCAATGTTCATTTAAAGAATTTGGTATTTGAGGTTTTTCTGAACTCATAATTATGTTTCGATTCATAGACTAATTATATAAATTAACCAGTAAATTTTAGTCATACTTGCTATGTTAAATGACCGCAACTATAGGTTGTAACTAATAACTTTTGAAGCCTGTGTAATTTATTCATCATTTACTTAAAAGAAAATTTAAACTTAAATATCGATAATTAAATTTAATTAACAGGAGATGAAATGAAAAAAATAATTAGTTTCATTTTAGGAAGTTTATTTGCTCTAAACTTAACAATCACAGCAGCAAACTCTGCTGCGAACGAGGTTAGAGTTGCATACTTTCTAGAGTGGCCAAGTCCAAATTTAGAGGACATGCAAAAAAAGAATTTTGCTAAAGCTTTAGGAGTTCCAGTAAAATGGACAAACTTCACAAATGGTGGGGCAATGACAGATGCTATGTTAGCAGGAGATATTGATATTTCTTACTCACAAGGTTTAGTACCATTTATTAATGCTGTAAAATCAAATGCACCTATCAAATTAGTTGATATTGCAATGGAGTACGGAATGGGTGGAACAACTTGTGTAACATCTAATGCTTCAGGAATAACAAAAGCTAATGCAACAGAATTAGAAGGTAAAAAAGTTGCTGTTCCGTTAGGTACTATGGCTGAGTACGTTTTCGACGAAAGTATGAAAGTTGTCGGAGCTGACAGAAGCAAAATGGATATAATTCAAATGGACCCTGAAGAAGGTGCGGCTGCATTAGTAAGTGGAGATGTAGTAATGGCATGTCTATTTGGTGGTAATTCTATCAAAGCTGCAGTTGCTGTAGGATCAAGACTTTTAACTGTTCAAGAAGCAAGAGATGCAGGTATTTTAGGAATAGATATTACTTCTGTAACAGACAAGTTTATGAAGGAAAATCCTGGAATGTTGAGAACTTTTATTGAAGTAACTCATGAAGCAAATGAAAGATATAGAAATGGAAAAAGTGATATGAATTCTATGTCAAAAGCTTCAGAGATGAAAATTGCTGATATGAAAGACACTTTAAGTGGTTTTAAATTCTTAACTCCAGAAGAAACTAAAAAATCTATGGAAAGCGGAAACTTAGATGCATTCTTAAAAGGAATGGGAACTCCAGGTGGAGCAGTAGACACTAGTTTCTTACCTTTATAATTTAAAGATTAGAATAATTAAATAGGCGCCAATTTTATTGGTGCCTATTTTTTTAAGTAAATATTTTATATAAAGTCAGCTAATGAGTGATTTGATATCTCAAAATCTAAACATGATTTTCAAAACTCCAAAAGGAGAGACTGTTCATGCTTTAAAAGATTTAAATTTCAAATTAAAAAAAGGAGAACTTCTAACAGTTCTTGGGCCTTCTGGTTGTGGAAAAACAACTTTGTTAAATATTGCAGCTGGTTTCTTAAGACCAACATCTGGAAATATAACTTTGAATGGTAAAGAAATTGATGGACCTGGAGTTGAAAGAGGCATGGTTTTTCAACAAGGTGCATTATTTGAATGGTTGACTGTTGCAGAGAACGTAAACTTTGGTCTTAGAATGAAAAAAAAAGATCCTATAGAAACTTCAAAAAAAGTTGATGAGTGGCTAGAGATTGTTGGCTTAAAAGGATTTGGAAATACCCCAACATATCAATTGTCTGGAGGAATGCAGCAAAGAGTAGCTCTTGCAAGGTGTTTAATCAATGATCCTGATTTGATTTTAATGGATGAGCCTTTAGGTGCTCTTGATGCTCTAACAAGAGAAAAAATGCAATCTTTAGTTTTGAAAATTTGGAAAGAAACTGGAAAAACAATTATTTTAATTACACACTCGGTTGAGGAAGCACTACTGCTTGGTGAAAGGTTGTACGTAATGGCACCAAGACCAGGTAGGATACATAAAGAATATAATCTTCCATTTGCAGAGATGGGTTTAAAAGAAGATTTAAGAGAAATAAAAAAAAATAAAGATTTTTCGTCAAAAAGAGAAGAAATTTTATCCATGATTTGGAACATGGAGGAAGAAATTATGGGAAAAGAAAATTAAATGTTTACTCAAATAATAACAATATTAATTGTCGTATCAATTATCGGGTGCATACTTTATGGAAGACGTTTAATAAAAACTGAAAAAGTTGATGCAGTTTTTGGAAATCCAGAAAGAGCAAAAGGTGGAACTCATTGGATAATTGTCGGAAGCAGTGCAATATTGTTAGTTTGGCTTTATTATTCTTGGGATATTGCAAAAGGATTTTATCCAAAATCAGCAAATGAATTATGTCAGGTCGCAAAAATCAATGAGTCTTTATTAGGATTAAAATATCAATTTCCAATTGAAGAAAGAGAATTCAAAAGTACTTCAATAATAAAAATAGAAAATAAAAATCTTAAAAAAATAAGTTTAGAAATTCAAAATTCGCCAGATTTAAGCAACATACAGAAAACTGCATTAGTTGGTTTTATTAATAAAACAAACAAATTAATTCCATTACTTACTAACGATAATCTAATGGAGATTAACACAAAAATTAAAATAGATGAGATGACTGATGAAATTAGATTGTTAAGCACTAATTTTCAAAAGAAAGATTATCCATTTGAAACACCAGAGCAAAAAAATGAAAGACAAAAAGCAATTGCTGAGCAAGGAAGCTGGGGCATAGTAACTGTAAGTGCCGGAACAGGATCAATAGAAAATACTATTGAAGTGCCTTTAGTGCCTGAAACAGATAGAGGATTAAAATTTCACGCTGCAGCTGAACAATTAAAAAAAATTAACGATAAATTTTTTAAATTAAGAAACCATAATCCTCAATTCAAAAATGCAATAAAAGAACTTAAATCAGAGATAAAATTATATAGAAAAAATTTAGATGACACTGAGGAAGTGGCATCTACTTACGCAAAAAACATTGTAAAAATTGCAAGAAGAATTGAATTTGCAAGTATTTATCCACCAAATGCTCTTAATGAAATGCAAAATGCAATTATTGAATTTGATAATCTTCAAAAAACTGAGCAAGGTGGTTTAAGATTAATTGACATTCTTTTATTCCCTGCAGGAACTATAGTTGCAAGTGGTCCTAGTTGTTCTGAGCAAGGTTCAGGTAGATGGTTACCAAAACCCTCAGATACACTTAATAAATTTATTTTAATGTCTAAGCCAAGTGTAGGTTACAAAAATATCCCACTTCTTTGGATTGATATGATGGATGTAAGCCAAATAATTGGCTTTATATTGCCAGATTGGATAGCTGATGTTTTGCCTGGAGAATATCCGGTTCACACTAAAGACGGTGTGGTTAAGCAAAATTTTAAAGGTAAAGTTTTAAAAATTGTTACTGGTGATTTTAAATTATTTAAAATCCCTGTTCCTTATGGTCATATTTGGGATTCATTTTTAAGAGTTTTTCTTGGATTAGTTTTTGGAATATTGATTGGTGTTCCATTAGGACTTTTCATGGGCTTAAATAGATTTGCTAAAGGTTTCTTTGATCCATTAATTGAACTTTATAGACCAGTACCTCCACTTGCGTGGGCTCCTTTAATAATCTCGGTTTTAGGTATTGATAATACTGGAAAAGTATTTTTATTATTTATGGTTTCATTGTCTATAATGATCATTTCAGCTAGAGCTGGAGCATCAGGTACACAGCTATCTAAAATACATGCAGCACATTCTCTTGGTGCTTCTAAAAGACAAATACTTAGATATGTTATTTTTCCAAATTCTTTACCTGAAATTTTAACAGGTATTAGAGTAGCTGTTGGTATGTGCTGGGGGACTTTAGTTGCAGCAGAATTTTTAGCAGGTACAACTGGAATTGGATTTGTTGAAAATGTTGCCAAAAAGTATTTTCAATATGAAGTAATTTGGATCACAATTTTTATAATGGGTATGTTGGGTCTTCTTTTTGACGTAACTTTGAGAAAAATTATAGATAAGACTATACCTTGGAGAGGTAAAGGTTAATTTCATTCTATTAATGTCTGTAAATAATACAAAAATTAAATCTATTATTAAAAAAATTTTTATAAAAAGAGGGTTGAAAACAAATCATGCTATTATTTGTGCAAATGCAATTATCAATGCGGAACTTGTAGGTGCTCCTTCACATGGATTGTCTCGTTTAAAAATGTATTGTGAGAGAATCTCAAAAAAAGTAATTAATCCTAGACCTAAAATAACTGTAAAAAATATATCAAAATCTATATCAATAATTGATGCTGATAATTCTATAGGTTTTGTTGCAGCAGATGAAGCAATTAAAAAAACTATACAAAATGCAAAAAAAACAGGGATTGGTTTAGTTGCTGTAAAAAACAGCGGACATTATGGACTATCAGGGTATTACGTTGAGCAAGCAGTTAAAAAAAATTTAATAACATTCGCATTTACAAATGCTCCTCCAGCTATTGCGCCTTTTGGTGGAAAAAAATCAGTCTTTGGAACTAATCCAATATGTTTTGGAACTCAAACAAATAGTAAGGTTCCATTTATACTGGATACATCAATGTCAATGATTAATAGAGGTAAAATTAGGATTGCAGAAAAGTTAGGAAAAAAAATACCATATGGCGTTGCTTTAAACAAATTTGGAAAACCAACTACAAATGCAAAAGAAGCTCTTGCTGGGGTACAACTTCCAATAGCTGGATTTAGAGGATCTGGATTAGCCTGGATGGTAGATATTTTAACTGGAGTATTTGTTGGAAGTAATCATGGTGGCAAAGTAAAAGACCCATTTGATGATTTCTCTGGGCCACAAAATATCGGTCACTTATTTTTAGCATTTAAAGACAATCTATTTGTTAAAGATTATAAAAAAGAGATAAAAAAAAATATTAATAGAATAAAAAAAATACCAAATCTAAAAGGACAAAAAATCTTTTATCCTGGCGAGCAAAAGTTTTTAAGAACAAAAACAAACTCTGAAAAATCTATAAAAATTCCAAAAAATATTAAAAAGGATTTAGATATTCTATTAGCTAATTAACCTGCAAAATAACCTAGTATTCCAATAGATAAACAGACTGAAAGTATTATTATTTTTGACTGAAGTGCCTCTTTTTTCTTTTCAGTGATTACTCGTTTCTTTAGAACATCTATATTTACTTTACGAGGGGACATTCGAATTACTCTTCGTTTTTTTTTCAGGTATTTCAATATTAGATGTTCTGTTAAAGCTTTCAGTGCTCATTAAATTATTTAATCATATAGTAAAAAAAATTTACAGAATTTAACTGTTCAAAATGGGTTGACTCAACTTTTAAAATTGTTCAAATTGGGTTTTGATACATTATGAAGCAGCTACCAAGTGTAAATTCCGAACTAGATGATGAACTGATCGATAAAATATTCAAAAATCATTTTGATATTTTAAGTCCTTTTTTTTTAAAACTTATGTCTGAATGGACAATCGGTGCTTATAAAGTGTTCAAAGATATAGATACTTACACAATTCTAATTTATTTGATTAGTAAGCAGTTTGATTTTTACAGACGAAATAATTTAAATATTACTTTCAATAATTTTTATAATGATAAAACATTAGAGATTGAGAAAATTAACCTTATAAGAATATCAAAGGATCTTCAAATTCCAAAAGAGAGTGTCAGAAGAAAAGTTATATCCCTGGAAAAAAAAGGAATAATTAAAAAAAAGGGCAAGAAGATTACAATAGATAGAAGTGCTTACAATTCAACACAGCCAAATGATACATTAAAAAATATATGCACACTTTTGTCTGTTTTTAGTCAAATTTTAAAAGAAGAAAAAGTTATAAAAAATGAAATGTCCAGTAATGAAATTAATAACTTAATAAAAAATAATTTCTCATTTTGCTGGTATCAATTTTATAAATTTTTATTCCCTTACTGTTTGAGGTGGAAAAATTATTTTGGTGATATGGAAATATTTACTATTTTGGCAACTATAATTTTGAATAATAATTCAAAAATTGGAAGGCAACTTAAAGGAGTTGATAGTTATTTAGATAAATGGAGAGATAAAATTATTAATAACAAAATAAAAGGAATTAATGCAATGTCTATTTCTGAAATAACAGGAATACCAAGACCAACAGTAGTAAGAAAAATCAAAAAATTAATTAAAAATAAATTTATTTCTTTAGACAAAAATAAATTGATAAATTTTGATGTCAGCAAACAAAATTTTAAAGATATGTCAAAAATTCAAGATGAAAATTTAAAATCAATAAATGTTTTTATAAAAAGAACCTACAATCAAATAAATCTTAATTAGAATTTTTAAGAATATATATAAATATAAATCCAGTTATATACATTATTAATGCGTAAGCAGCTGTGGGAACCATGTAAGCGACATCATTGAAAATTTGTGTTGCTACAAATACAGCTAAAGTTCCATTTTGTAATCCACATTCTAAAGAAATACATTTTCTCTGTGGTATTCCAGTTGCAAAACCTTTTGCAATATAAAATGCCAAAGTCATCATGACTACGTTTAATATTAAAACAGCTAAACCCGCTTGACCTAAGTACGATATTATATTTTCTCTTTCCTCAATCCATATTGCTGCAAATACAACAATAAATAAAATACCAGTAATTCTATTTACAATATTAATATTTGACGAAATAAAGTTTTCAGCGAATCTTCTAATTATCATTCCAAGAATTACTGGCACAGTTACAACTAGTGCCATTTTAAGAGCAATCCCAGTCATCGTAATATCTGATGATAAATCAGTTACACCTAATAATTTGGCTGAAGAAAAAACAATAAATGGAACAGAAAAAATACTAATTAAACTACCTACTGCTGTTAACGAAATAGATAATGCAACATCTCCATTTGCAAATTTTGTTAAGACATTTGATGTTACCCCTCCAGGAGCAGCAGCAATAATCATTAATCCTAAAGCTAATTCAACTGGTAATCTTAATATTAAAAGTAAAATATAAGCGACGATTGGGAGAAGGATTAATTGACAAATTATTCCGACTGTAAAATCTTTTGGATTATTTATAACTCTTAAAAAATCTCTAGTTGATAAACCCAATCCTAGACCTAACATTATAAGTGCTAACGCTATAGGTGCAATTTTTGTAACTATCTCCATCGTTTATTCAATTTTAAACTATTTTTATATCGAACGTAATAAAAAATATTGATATTTAGAACCATAACAAATATTTAAACTCATATGTTATCTGATAAATCTACAGTATGCCCTGTTAATCTACTAAATATAGCCCATCAAAAAAGAGGTGTAAAAGCAGCCATTGTAAATGCAGGTAAAAAACTACCAATGATGTCGGTAATGGATGCTGTCTCTGAAAAATTGATTACCCCAATATTAATAGGTGATAAACAAAAAATACAAGAATGCGCAGATGAGCTTAAATTTGATATATCAAATTTTGAAATAATTAATGAGCCAGTTGAAAATAATACAGCAGGTATTGCAACAAAACTTGCATCGGAAGATAAAGTAAAAATTATTGTAAAAGGACATATTCATACTGATATATTGATGAAAGAAGTTCTTAAGAGAGAGTACAAATTAATTGGAAAAACAAGACTAAGTCATATTTGGCATATGACATTACAAAAAGATGATAAACCATTAATCATAACCGATGGAGCATTAAATGTTTCTCCTAACTTAAAAACTAAAATGCATATTTTAAGAAATGTTATAGATTTTAGTCATAGAATTAATATTCCAAGACCAAAGATTTCTATCCTTTCAGCAACAGAAGAAGTTATTGATAGTGTACAGAGTTCGGTTGAAGCTAAAGAATTAACTGAAATGGCAAGTAAGGAAAATTTTAATGCTGATATTTTTGGACCTTTGGCATTTGATAATAGTATTTCAAAAAAATCTGCTTCAATTAAGGGAATTGAGAATATAGTTGCTGGAGAAGCCGATGTATTATTAGTTCCAAATGTCGAAACGGGAAATGCGCTTGTAAAAATGATGATTTATTTTATGGGAGCATGTGCAGCAGGTGTAGTTGTTGGAGGTAAAGTGCCTGTTGTTATAACAAGTAGATCAGATGATGCGACAGCAAGACTTGCTTCAATAGCTGCTGCTGTTGTTGCTTTAGATTAAACTTCTGTTGAATAAACATCTTTTATAATTTAAACATTTATAAAATAGGAAAGATAATGGCAATTACTTATATAAAAAAAGCTGAAAAAACTGCATTTACAGGTGAAGATGAAACAAGAACTAAAGTAAGTTCAATTTTAAAAGATTTAGAAAAAACAAAGGACCAAGGGGTTAAAGATATTTTAAAAAAATTTGATAATTATGAAGGTGATATAATTGTTAGCAAAGAAAAAATTGAAGAAATAAATAAAACTTTAGATCAAAAGATTAAAGACGATATTCAGTTTTCTCATGAAAGAGTTAGGAAGTTTGCAGAACATCAGCTTGAAAATCTTGGAAAAGACTCAGAAGTTGAATTATCACCTGGTTTAATAGCAGGACAAAAATTAATACCTGTAAATACTGTTGGGTGTTACGTTCCTGGTGGAAGATACAATAATATCGCCTCTGCTATAATGAGTGTGACAACTGCAAAAGTTGCAGGAGTAAAGAATGTAATTGCAACAAGTCCACCAAAAGATTCAAATGGTGCAAACCCAATTATAATTTATACAGCTAACCTATGTGGTGCAGATGTAATTATGAATATAGGTGGAATAGGAGCAATTGGTGCTCTAGCTTATGGTTGCTTTGGTAATCCTGAAGTAGATATGATTGTTGGACCTGGAAATAAATTTGTAGCAGAGTCTAAAAGAATTTTATTTGGAAAAGTTGGAATTGATTTATTTGCAGGACCAACCGAAATAGGCATTATTGCAGATCATACAGCTGACAAAGAAATAATCGCTTATGATTTAGTTGGACAGGCTGAACATGGTCCTGACTCTCCAGCTTGGCTTTACACTACTGATAAATCTTTATGTGATTATGTTATGAAAAGAGTTCCAGAAATTATTCAAGAACTACCTGAACATAATAGAAATAATGCTGATGCTGCATGGAGAGATTATGGAGAAGTAATTATATGTGATACCAAAGAAGAAATGATGAAAGTGAGTGATGAATATGCACCTGAACATTTGGAGGTTCAAGCTGAAAACTTAGACTGGTATTTAAAAAATCTTAAAAATTATGGTTCTTTATTTTTAGGTGAAGAAACAACAGTTGCATATGGAGATAAATGCTCTGGACCAAATCATATTCTACCAACAAAAGGTGCAGGAAAATATACTGGAGGCTTATACGTTGGAAAATTTATAAAAACAGTTACTTACCAAAAGATGAATAAAGAATCTAACAAAGAAGTTGGTGCTGCAGCAGCTAGAATTTCTAGATATGAAGGTATGGAGGCTCATGCTAGAACTGGTGATGTGAGGCTTAGAAAGTATGGTTTCTCTAACTAAATAAATAATTTTATTTTTTTCTATTACACTCAAAAACTATAAACTTATTTAAATCTAAGTATTTTTAATTTTTTCAAACACATCAATACCTATTTGTTTTAAAATATGAACTACATCTATAGGTACCCAATTCTCTCTAATTAATCCTTCATCATGATGATAAAAGTCCATTACTCTCATAACAACGTCTTGGTTATCTGCTGTATATCCAAGCCAATCATTTGATCCATACTTTGCCTTTAAACTATGCCATCCAGCACATAGAGAAAATTTTCCGTCTCCAATTTCGCAATAATGTCCTAATTCCCAATAATTTCTCTCAGAAAATGATTTTCTAAAAGGTAGCTGATGCATATCTACAAATCCTTCTAATGACCTCGATGTTCCAATTCCACAAGGACCGTACCAAATCATATCTTTATGCCAAAACTCTTTTTGAGGATGGTTTATTAACCTTTGTCTTAATTCATCTTTAGAAATATTTTCTTTCTCAGGTTTAATATCTAAACTTCTATTCATGCTCAAAGCCTGTTGTAATGAATTTTTAGATTTACTCATGTCTTCTTCAAAAAAATTTACTCCATCTGTATTAAACGGAGGTAGCCATGATCCTTCGGATCCTCTTGATGGATTAATAACCCACTTGTCAGCTTGTCTTAAAAAATCCATCACATCAATTAAGATATGACTTTCAATAATTCTTTCATTTTTAATTTCATGAATTTCACAACATTTAAGATTAATCATTTTAAAATTTGGTTTTATACCTAACCAAGGCTTTAAAAAGAAACCTGACAAAGTAGAATAAGAACCAACTTGGACTTTGTCTCTAAAAGAGCCTCCAAGGATGATATTTTCTCTTCTTTCGATGTCTGGAAATGCATCAAATAAAGGATTCCAAAATTTTTCTATAAAATTATCTATGCCATTAAATTCATTTAATGGTTCAAAACAATTAACTTTGATATCTTTGTCAAATATATTTAGTAAATTTTTTTTAAGATTAATCTTTTTTAATCCATAAATATTTCTAAAATTCTCAATAATAAATTTTTTATTATTTAAGTTTTGGATAGGTGTAATTTCTACATCTTCAATGTTTTTCTTAATTTTAAGACCTGTATCAAATTGTTCTATTTGCATAAATTGCAATTTATATTTAAATAGAGATAAATAACAAGAATATGATTGATAGATTAGCAAAATTTAATGAGCTCGTTCCGAGTAGCCTTCCTTTTGTAGAGGGTAGATTAGAAGGTCATAAAGAGAGAAAAAATTATACAATTATTGGACGTGGTGTCGCTGAAGACACCAAACAACTAATAAAAATACAGTCTTTACATGGGTATAATTTAGGAGCAGTGAGTGCTATGCCAAAAAATGGATCTGGTCTTCACAGTCATACTACGGCTGAAGTATTTGTAATTTACTCAGGTAAATGGAGATTTTATTGGGGTGCTGATGGAAAACAAGAAACAATATTAGAAGCTGGCGATATAATTTCAATGCCTACAAATATGTTCAGAGCATTTGAAAATGTTGGAGATAAAGAAAGTTTGATGTTTGTTGTATTAGGCGGAGATGATCCTGGTATAATAACATGGGTTCCAGAAATTTTAAAAAAGGCAAAAGAGACCGGTATGGCATTGCTTGATGATAATTCGTTAATAGATTTAAAAAAGGTTGAAGTGCCTAACGGTAGAAAGATGATAGAGCCTATCACTAAAGATGAATTAGAAAGATTTGATAATTATTTGCCAGAAGAATTAGAAAAAAATATTTATAGAAATAAACAAAACAATATTAGCGATGAAGTTAATGGTATTAAATTATATCAAGTATTAGGAAACAAATTTAATAAAAAAACTTATGAACCTTCAATCAAACAAGATACTGGATTTAATTTAACAACATTAAATTCTATATCTGGCGAAATTAAGGGTATTGAATGTATAAAGCCTACCGTTCTTTTTGCTCAAGAAGGTAATTGGAAAATAGTAATAGGAAACTCAAATATAAAATTAGAAAAAGGAGACACTTTTTCAGTTCCTTTGAGTAGCAAAATAGATATCTCTTGTAATAATTCAGAAAATAGTATTTTAAATTTTGTTAGTCAGATCTAATGAAAGGATTTGATAGTATTTATAAAAATTTAACTGATTACATTTTAAAAATTACTAAACAAATTTGGGAAGGGAAAGATGTCGAGTCGATATCTAAATATTATTCAGAGAATATCCCTGTAAGATCACCCTTTGGAGTAACCTATGGTTTTAAACCTGTTATTGATGCAACTTATAAAACTTTAGACGAATTTCCAGACAGACAATTATTAGGTGAAGATGTAATTTGGAGTGGAAATGACGATGAAGGATATCATTCATCTCACAGAATTCTGAGCAAAGCTACACATTTAAATGACGGGTATTACGGAAAAAAAACAGGAAACAAAATTGTTTATAGAGTTATAGCTGACTGTGCATGTAAAAATAATCAGGTTTATGATGAGTGGATTGTGAGAGATCAAGGTGCAATGGTTCGACAGCTAGGTTATACACCTGCGCAATTTGCAAGGCATTTAATTGATAAAGAAGGTGGGGTATCTAAAGCTATCAAAGTTTTTAATAGATCTTCTGATAAAAAATCAGATTATACTCCAGTAAAAGTTAATGAAGTTTCATCAGGTTATATATATTCCAATATTTTAAAGAAAATATTTAATAATGATTATGATTTTGAAGATTATGATAGAGCAGCCAGTCTATTTTGGCCAAGTAATAAAGTTGGAAATGGCAGTGAAGATATAATTAAATATTGGAGCTCTTTAAAAAATATATTTTCTGAAATAAAGTTTACAATCGAACATGTTGCATCATTAGATGAAAAAAATAACAATCAAAAAGCAACAATCAGATGGTTTTTAAGTGGTAAGCACTCTAAAGACAGTGAAGAATTTGGGAAAAAGACTGACAAAGATTTATTTATAATGGGTATAAATCATGCAGAATTAAGAGATGATAAAATAATAAGAGAATGGGTATTATTTGATGAAGTAGCTATTTGGAAACAAATATTAATGTAAAAACTATGAATAAAATTAAAACCACACATGTTGGAAGTCTGCCAAGATCAAAAAAGCTATCTGAAATACTTTTTAAAAAAGATAAAAATGAATTATTTGATCAAGGAGAACTTGATAAGATAATTGAAGAAGATGTAAACAAAATTGTAAAAAAACAAATTGATATCGGAATTGACATTATAAGTGATGGTGAAATGTCAAAAATAAGTTACGCTACTTATGTCAAGGATCGATTACATGGCTTTAGTGGTGAAAGTGAGAGAAGAGCTCCTAAAGACTTGGATGATTTTCCATCATTTAAAGAAAAAATTGCAAAATCAGGGGGTACGCCTACTTATACAAGACCATGTTGTACTGCTGATTTAAAAATCAAAGATACTAAGTCTCTTACTAAAGATATCAGTAATTTAAAATCAGCGTTAAAAAAAAATAACCATTCTCAAGGATTTATTAACTCTGCTTCACCAGGAGTAATTTCAAATTTCCTTCCAAACAAATTTTATAAAAATGATGATGATTATTTAGAGGCATTATCAAAAATGATGAAAACTGAATACGATGAAATAACAAGGAATGATTTATTATTGCAAATTGATTGCCCAGATCTTGCGCTAGCAAGACATATGACTTTTAAAAATGTATCAGATGAAGAATTTTTGGTTAGAGCTGAAAAACAAATCGAATGTCTCAATGAAGCAATCAAAGATATCGATGGCTCTAAGTTGAGAATGCATATCTGCTGGGGAAATTATGAAGGACCACATCTTCACGATATTGAATTAGAAAAAATATTACCTATTGCTTTAAAAGCAAATATCCAAACTTATTTAATTGAAGCCTCGAACCCAAGACATGCTCATGAATGGCAGGTTTTTGAGAATATTAAACTTCCTAATGATAAAGTAATAGTTCCTGGTGTAATAGACTCAACCTCAAACTTCATAGAGCATGAAGAGTTAGTAAAAAATAGAATAATTCAGTATTCAAAAGTAATTGATAAAGATCAATTGATGGCTGGAAGTGATTGTGGATTTAGTACTTTTGCAGGCTTTGGAAATGTTGATGAAAATATTGTTTACAAGAAATTTGAATCTTTGGTCGCAGGTGCAGAGCTTGCGTCAAATGCGATTTAAAAAATACTTTTAAATTCCCTAGGGAATATATATCCTTTCATTCATAAATTTAAATTTAATGAGGGAAACAAATATGAAAAAAATATTAATATCTTTATTGTTTCTTCTTTTTGGAACTTCTGCTTATGCAGATTGTAACATTAAGAGTGGATCAATAAATATTTTAGCTAATGATTTTCCAGCTTTAAGAACTTTCGTGGAAACTGCTAAAGGATGTAAAGGAAGTGCAGATTTTAAAGTCACACACTCATCTGAGCACAATAAAATTGCTGTACCAGCTCTAACTGCAAATCCATCAGAGTTTTCTGCAAGAATTGCAGCAAATAGCTCTATAGTTCCTTTGATGAACCAAGACTTAATTAGACCACTTGATGATCTTGTCAAGAAATATGGAAAAGGAATACAAGACTCTCAATTGATAACAATTGATGGAAAAATAATGGCAGTTGCTTTTATGGCAAACACTCAGCACTTATATTACAGAGAAGATGTTTTAAAAGAATTGGGTATAGCTGTTCCTAAAACATATGAGGAAGTAGTTGCGGCATCAGAAAAAATAAGAGCATCTGGTAAAATGCAATATCCTTACGCAGCAGCATACAAAGCTGGTTGGAATTTAGCAGAAGAATTTGTTAACATGTACATTGGACATGGAGGAGAATTCTTTAAAGCAGGAACTGCTCAACCAAGCATTAACAATGCAAAAGGTGTAGCAACATTAAATATGCTAAAAAAATTAGCAGGTTTAAGTAACCCAGATTATTTAACTCACGATAGTGAAGCTATTAAAGTTGAATGGGAATCTGGAAATGTTGCATTAATGACTCTTTGGGCATCAAGATCAGGAACATTGCTTGATGATGATGGTGATGCAAAAATTACAGCTGCAACTAAATTAACTGGACCAGCAACAGTTGCTGGAGGAAACATACCAGCGGCGACTTTATGGTGGGATGGTTTCACATTAGCAAAAAATAGATCTGACGCTGATGCTGAAGCAACATTTAGAGCTTTGGCACATGCAGCTGCTAACAAAAAGATGGTTGCAGATGCAGCAGATCAAGCTGTTTGGTTAATTGAAGGTTTTAAGCCTGGACCAAAATCAATTGGAGTTATCGAAGCTGTTAAAATGAAAGCTAAACCATATCCAATGTTACCACAAATGGGTTTAATGCATGGTGCATTAGGAAGTGAGATTGTTGAATTTTTACAAGGTAAAGAGTCAGCAGAACAAGCTTTAAAAGATGTGGAAGCAGCTTACATGAGTAAAGCAAAAGAACAAGGCTTTCTATAATCAATAAATTTTAAGTGGGGATGAAAATCCCCACTTATTATATTAATGCCTAACAAAACTTTTTTTTGGTTTTTCTTGCCAACTGGATTGGCAATGATTTTATTTATAGGTCTTCCTATTATTTCAACAGGGATACAATCATTTTATGCACAGCACGACCAAGTTGTTAAGGAAGTAAAAAAATGTGATCCTTTTGGATGTACAGTTTCAATAGTTGTTGACCAAGAAAAAACCTCTAAAATTCGAGAAGAAAAGCCTTTAGGAAAATTCAATGGATTTGGAACTTATGTCGATAGAAATCATCTTGCAATAGAAGAAATTGGAAAATTTTGGAATGAAACAAATAGTTTTGGGGAATTTGTAGATCAAGTTACCAACCTACCCTTTTACAAGGCTCTAATTTTTACTTTAACTTATTGTTTGTTTGTAACGCCTAACGTCTTACTTTTAGGTTTTATAATTGCATTAAGTCTTAATGCAGTAACTAGAAGAATTAGAGGACCATTAATATTTGGAACCATATTGCCGATGATTGTTACTCCACTGGTAGGTTCTTTAGTTTTATTTTGGATGATAGATGCAGAAGGAATTATTGGCGCGAATTTGCAAATGTTAATGGATGATCCTTATTTATCGTTAAAATCTTCAAAAACACTTACTTGGATAACTATAATAATATATGGAATTTGGCACCATTCACCATTTGCTTTTGTAGTATTTTATGCAGCTTTACAGACTGTTCCCCAAGAACCTGTTGAAGCAGCTATTATTGATGGAGCATCAAGATGGCAGAGAGTAAGACATATTGTTTTGCCTCATATTTATCCTGTAGTTACATTTGTTGCTCTCATTTCATTGATGGATAATTTTAGAGTTTTTGAGCCTATAATTGGTTTCAGTGCTGAAGGAAGTGCTCAATCATTGTCATGGTTAATTTATGATAACCTCGTTAATGAGGAAGTAATATTATTTGGTTCGGCCGCAGCCACCTCAATGATGACAATTGTTGGGATAGCCATACTTTTAGCACCAGTTTTAATAAGAACATGGAAGGAATTTAGGACAGCTAGATAAATGGAATACGGACTTGATAAAAGATCAAATGTTTTAAAAATTTTTAATACAACCTTTATAATAGTTTGGTTGTTGGTTGCATGCTTTCCCTTTATTTGGACTTTCTGGGGATCATTTAAAGTAAGAGCTGACTTTTTTTCAAGAGCTGACTGGTGGTATGCTATTACAGCATTCAATACTTTGTTAGAAACTGGAGGAAAGTTTACAACAGATGCTTATAGTCAAGCATGGACTGAAGGAGAGTTTTGGAAAGCATCTAGGAATACAGTTATAGTTACATTTTTTGTTGTAACCATTTCATTGTTCCTCGGAACCTTGGGAGCTTATGCTTTATCTAGGTCTACAAGAAATTATGCATTTTGGATTTTAATTGCAGCATTAATTTTTAGAGCAATGCCGCATATTACATTGGTCTCTGGTTATTTATTTCCGTTTTTTCAATTACAAATTTGGGGAATACTACCCACGACCATCATTGTTCTTGTTGCAATAAATCAACCATTTACTTTGTGGTTATTGTATTCATTTTTTAAAACTGTTCCTAAAGAACTTGATGAAAGTGCTTTAATTGATGGCTGCTCTTATTTTCAAGCATTTAGACATATCATTATGCCAGTTATGTGGCCTGGAGTAATAACAGCTGGATTATTTAGTTTAATGCTTGCGTATAATGATTTTACAGTAACTGCTCTTTTATTAAATCAGGAAAATCATACTATGGTACCCAAAATTCAAAGTTATCTTGGAACAAATCAACATGAAGGTAATTTGATGTGGGCTGTTTCTGCAGTTGTCTCAGCAACTGCTCCTTTATTTATGTTAGTTATGTTTTTCCAAAGACAAGTAATCAGTGGATTAACAGCTGGTGCTGTGAAGGGATAATGAGCTATAAAGCTGTTTTATTTGGTTCAATTGGAACCTTAGCTGAAACATCAGATCTTCAAAGAGATGCATTTAATGAAGCTTTTAAAATAAGTGGATTAGACTGGTTCTGGGATGAAGATATATACAGAAAACTATTGTCAAAATCAGGCGGAACTACAAGAATTAATGATTACGCAAAAGAAACTAGTGTTGAAATAGATGGAAAAAAAATAAGAAATTTAAAAACCAAAATTTTTAATGAATATTTAAACAAACACAAAGTTGAGCCTAGAGAAGGTGTAAATGAAATAATTCAATTTTGCAAAAAGAACAAAATAAAAATTGGGCTTGCTAGTTCAACAACGAGTAACAATATCAATTCTATTTTTAACTCGTTAAGAGGAAGAATTGAAAAAAAAGATTTTGATTTTATCGGCAACAATGAATTCATATTAAGAGAAAAACCATATCCCGATATTTATAATTATGCTTTAAAATACTTGAATATTAACTCAGAGGAATGTGTTGCAATTGAAGATACAGAAGAAAGTTTAAATTCTGCTTTAAGTGCTGATATAAAATGCATTGCATTTCCTGGAAAATATCACACTCAATACGAATTTGATGGAAACTATTTAAAGGTTAATAAATTATCAAAAAAAATCTTTAATAAATAATATCCTTAATGATGTAAAAAACTATACCTGACATAAATATTATAATAAAAATATTTATGTATTTCCAAAAGCTTCTGTTATTTAATTTGTTTGAAAAAATTTTAGATAAGTATCCTAAAGAAAAGAAAAATAAAAAAGAGGCTATAGAAGCGCCTATTCCAAAGTAAATTTTGTTTTCAATATTAAAGGATTTTGAGAAATTTCCTAAAAAAAATACGGTATCAGAATATACGTGAGGATTTAAATATGTAAAACCTAAGGTCTTAATAAAGATATTAAATGAGCTCTGTGCTACGAGATTATTTTTGAATTCTAAAGATTTAAATTTAAATATTTCTTTAATTTTTCCATAAATAAAAAAGGATAAAAAAATAATTAAAAGGATATTTAAAATCAGCTCCACTACATTATTAAAATAATTAGAAAAATAATTAAATAAAAAGATACCTAAGAAAATTAAAATCAAATCAGATAATGCACAGACTAAGCAAACTAAAAATATATATTGTTTCTTTAGTCCTTGCTCTATTACAAAAACATTTTGTGGTCCTATTGCAAAAATTAATGTTAAGCCCGTCAAAAAACCTAAAAAAAGAAAAGACATGTTTAAGAAACTGATTTTTTATCGGCCATATAACTCACAAAAATAATTAATATTAAAAAAGGAATACAAATAAGATTCATCATTTTCCATCCAATAGAATTTAGTAAAATTCCAGCAGATAAACTGGCCAAAGCCATAGTTGAAAAAACAATTAAATCATTTATCCCTTGTACTTTAAATTTTTCTTCTTTGTTATAAGTCAAAACTACTAGGCTGGTACCTGATATAAACAAAAAATTCCAACCGAGACCTAAAAAAATTAATGAGAGCATATAATTAAGATATGTCTGTTCAAATAAACTTAAAAGAACTGTGATGAAAAAAAATAAAACTCCGCCATAAATTATTGCACTGTGTCCATATTTTTTTATTAAATTACCTGTTATTAACGACGGTAAAAACATTGCAACCACATGAAATTGTAATACTAAGCCAGTTTCTTTTAAGCTCATATTTTCCATAACATGCATACTTAAAGGAGTTGCTGTCATTAAAAATGACATTACTGCGTAAGCAAAAGCAGCTGCAGTAATTGCTTGTAAAAATCGTGGTTGTAACAAGATAGATTTTAAATTTCTTATATTTCCTTCCTTTAGACTATCCTCCTGAACATTTTCGACATTTTTAAAAAAAAATAAAAAAACTCCAGGCATAAAAGAAAGGAAAGATAATAAAAGATAAGAGCCAACATATAATTGATCTTGGATTAAATCTTTAGTGTAATTTGCAAGACTTATGCCTAAAAATGCTGACACAATCCCTGCCAATAGAAGAGTAGAAATTGCTTTTGGTATTTTGTCTTTTTCAACACTTTCAGCTGCTGCAAATCTATATTGATGATTAAATGCAGCTCCCATTCCAAGAATTAAGCAAGATAAACAAAATAAATTAAAACTTTTCTGACTGATTGCAAAAGCAGCAAGCAGTGCTGAACAGGAACTTCCTATAGCCGCAAATACAAAACCATTTCTCCTTCCAATTTTACTCATAATATTTGCCGCTAAGACAGTAAAACTTGCAGTTCCAACTACGAATAAAGCGGTTGGTAAGGTTGATAACGATTGATTTGAGCTAATTTGAGAACCAACTATTCCGCTAAGAAATACTGTTATTGTTGCTGTGGTAAAACCAAATATCTGACTTAACGTAAGTAAAGATAAATTTCTATTCATAATTAGCGTCAATATATTTTTGCTGTTATTTAAATATCTATATAGATGTTTTCAATTTTAATATAGAAGATATTATTTAAATTATGATTGGTATATTAGGAGGTATGGGAACTCAAGCGGGCTTAGACTTTTGTGATAAGCTTGCAAAATTAAACAGAGGAAAATTAGATCAAAAATACCCAATGTTTGTCCTCTATAATAAATCAAATACACCACGAAGAGCAGAAAATTTAAAGCAATACAAAAATGTTTTAAAAGAATTAATTGCTGGTTGTCGAATGCTTGAAAAAAATAAATGCAAGTTTATTGTAATGCCATGTAACACAGCACATTACTGGTACGAAGATATTCAAAAAAAAATAAACGTGCCATTTCTAAGTATGCCAAAAGAGGTATATTTAAATACACAAAAAAAATTTAAGAAAAATTCAACTATTGGATTACTAAGCACTGAGGCTACATTAGATACAAAAATCTATCATAAGTATTTTGAAAAAAATTATAATTTGATAAGTCCAAGTGAAAAATTACAAAAGAGTTCTGTAAATACTGCTATTAAATATGTAAAAAAAGGTAAAGTAAAAGATGCTGAAAAAGCTTTAAGACCTGCGGTTAGATTTTTAATTAAAAAAAAATGTAAGAAAATAATATTAGGTTGTACTGAGCTTCCAATTGCAATTTTTTCGTATAAATCATTTAAAAAAGCAAAAGATTCAAAATTATTTATAGACCCAAATCTTTTGTTAGCTCAAGTTTGCATGAAAAAATATAAAAAATATTAAATTTAAAAAAATAAACCAAAAGTGAAAAAATATCTTATAATCATATTTTCTGATCTTGATGGTACTATACTTCACAGAAGCAACTTTAAATTTGATAAAATAAAAAAATATATAAAAAAATTAATTTCTCGCAAAATTATTCTTGTTCCTAATACAAGCAAAACAGAATTGGAAATTAAAGATTTTATGAAAGAATTAGGTATAAGATTGCCCTTTATTTGTGAAAATGGATCTGCAATTTATAATTTAAATTTAATAAATCCTAAATTACCAAAAAAAATAATTCTTAGTAGAAATATAGGAAATATTTTTAAAATATATAATAATATTTCATCTCATCTTAGAAAAAAAATTATTGATGTGAGGAAAATTGATCAAAAAGAGCAAATAAAAATATTTGGACTTCCAAAAAATAAACTTAACGCTGCATTGAAAAGAAAATTTACAATTCCTATAAAATTTATTGGAAATACTCACGAAAAAAAAGAAATTAATTCTCAAATAAAACAATTAGGTCTTTCAATTCAGTATGGAGGTAGAGTCGCTAACCTTGGTGACAAAGTTAATAAATCTAAAGCAATTAATGTATTCTTAAAAATGGTTAAAAGTAAAATTAAAAATCCGATCAAAACTATTGGGGTTGGGGACAATCATAATGATATAAAAATGCTTAAAAATACTGATATTCCATGCTTAGTTTTCAATAAGTATTTTAAGACAACTAACTTAAATATAAAAAAATTAATAACTTCCAGTAAGCCATCTCCTCAGGGCTGGGCTGATGTGATCAAAAAGGCGGTACTTAAATTAAAATAATGTGATTAGTAGCAGCCATGAGTGAATTTTCACAAAATGGAATAGTCTCAACATTGCATGATTTTGGGACCAAATCCACCAAAGAAATAGAAGGTGAACTATTAAAATTTTCTAGTGAGAGAAAAATGGAATTAATTTTACCATGTCTCTTCTCTGAGATTGAAGGTGATGCTTTACCCAATATCGTTTCAGAAATAAAAAAAACTAATTATTTAAATCACATAATTATAGGTCTCGATAAGGCTAACGAGGATCAAGCTAGAAAGGCATGGACTTTTTTCGAGCAACTTGAAACACCTTTTACAATTTTATGGAATGACGGACCAAATTTAAAAAAGTTAGACAAAGAATTAAAAAAAAAGGATTTAGCCCCAAGTGAAAAAGGTAAGGGTAGAAATGTATGGTATTGTATAGGAATGTCAATTGCTAGAGATACAGCAAGATCTGTGGCTTTACATGATTGTGATATAAAAACTTATGACAGACGCATGCTAGCTAAATTGTTTTATCCTGTTGTAAATCCTCTTTTTAATTTTGAGTTTTGTAAAGGATATTATCCAAGAGTTGCTGATGGTAAAATGAATGGCAGAGTTGCAAGATTATTGGTTTTTCCTTTATTGACAGCTTTGGAGAAAACTATTGGTAAAAGTGATTATCTAGATTTCATGAAATCTTTTAAATATCCTCTCGCAGGGGAATTTTCATTTAGGCGTAATGTTTTACCTGAATTAAGGATTTCCTCTGACTGGGGTATAGAAATTGGAATTTTATCTGAAATGCAAAGGAGTTATTCTCCACAAAACATATGTCAGGTTGATCTTGCAGAAACTTACGATCACAAGCACCAGAAACTATCTATTGATGATGAAACAAAAGGTTTGTCTAGAATGTCTATAGATATAATAAAAACTTTTATTAAAAAATTAGCCACGCAAGGACATTCTTTTAGTAGAGAAAAATTTAGATCTTTGAAAGCAACTTATTATAGGTCAGCTTTAGATTTAATTGATATATATAGAAGTGATGCACAAATGAATGGTCTAAAATTTGATTCTCACACCGAAGAAAAGGCTGTTGAACTTTTTGCAATAAATATAATGAAAGCTGGTGAGGCATTTTATTTAAATCCTATGGATACACCATTTATTCCAACTTGGAGCAGAGTTAAAAGTGCTATTCCTGATTTTTTAGACAGACTTCAAGATGCTGTAAATGAAGATAACAAACAATACATTTAATTTTCCTTTTTATTACAAACAAAAAATAACTTTCTTGGAAAAGAGCCCTCTTCGAAATAATCAATAGATAAATTTTCATATCCGTTTATCAGATTTTGAATTTTTTTTTTTGAAAAAAAATGAATTATAAAACCATCTATTTCATATAAATCTTCTCCTCTATGAATACCTTTTTTACAATCTCCATCGTCAGTATTTCTTACTGTGTAAATATTTATTCCTCCTGGTTTTAAAATTCTATGAATCTCGCTATTAAGTTTGTCCAAATCTTTCTGAGTTAAAGCCATACAATAAAGCATATGAGAGTAACAAGCATCAACTGAATTACTTTCAAATGGTAATTCCTCTCTAATATCAAATTGTAATGTTGATATTGAAGATTTTAGATTTTCTTTTTTTATTTTTTCATTGATAACTTTAATACCATTTTCACTATAGTCTAATGCGGTAACATTTATCGAATTCTTTCCAAAGTAAATAGTATCCCTACCTAGGCCCGCTCCCAACTCAACAATTTTAGAGCAATTATTTTCTTTGAAAATATTTAAAGCTTTTTTTGCTGCTAAACTTGGTTCTAAACCAAACATCTCAGGCTTATTTGAGAAATTTATTTCCCAATGCTGAGATTGCTGGTTTAAAATATTTTTATCCAATTTATTTAGAAGGATCTGGAACCTTTCTTAAATAAGGTTTCACAGTTTCCCATCCATCAGGATATATTTTTTTCGCCTCATCATCTTTAATGGCTGGCAAAATAACTACATCTTCACCTTTTTTCCAATTAGCAGGAGTAGCTACTTTGTGTTTAGCTGTTAACTGCATAGAGTCTATTGCACGCAAAATCTCTAAAAAGTTTCTTCCAGTTGCCATGGGATATGTAAGATATAAACCAATTCTCTTATCAGGTCTGATTACAAAAATAGTTCTTACAGTTTCGTTATCAACTGCTGTTCTACCCATTGACGTTGTTCCAGCATCTGCTTCCAACATATTAAATAATTTTGCAACTTTTAAGTCTTCATCAGCTATAATTGGATAATTTGGTTTTGTGCCAGATACATCTTTAATATCATCTAACCACTTTTTATGGTCCTCTACTCCATCAACGCTTAAACCAATCACTTTTACATTTCTTTTATCGAACTCGTCTTTCATCAAACCTAGGGCACCAAGTTCTGTAGTACAAACTGGTGTAAAATCTTTAGGGTGTGAAAAAATAACTCCCCAACTATCACCTAACCATTCGTGGAAAGAAATATCTCCTTCAGTTGTTTTAGCTTGAAAATCAGGACACATACTATTTATTTTTAACATTGTCTCCTCCTTATAAAAAAATATTATATGAAAGATTGTTTTACTAAGCAAACTTTTATAAGGTTAGTTATTTATGATATTTGAACAACTTTTCGATCAAAAATCTTCTACATACACTTATATAATTGCAAGTGGTGAAGGTAGAGAAGCGCTTATAATAGATCCTGTTATTGAGCATTCAGATGAGTACTCAACTATTTTGAAAAATTTAGATCTTAAACTTGTCAAAGTAATTGATACACACATTCATGCTGATCATATTTCAGCATTAAATGAATTAAACAAAAGAACAAACTGTATAAGAGTTATGGGAGAAAAATCCAAATCTGAAGTTATTGATCTTAGAATAAAAGATGGTGAAAAAATTAATGTTGAAGAAGTTGAACTTCAAGCAATTTATACTCCTGGTCATACTGATTGCTCATATAGTTTTTTGATGAATGATAGAGTTTTTACTGGAGATACACTTTTAATAAATGGAAGTGGTAGAACAGATTTTCAAAATGGTAATGCTTACGATGCTTACGATTCTATATTTAATAAATTATTAAAGTTACCTGAAAAAACTTTTGTATTTCCAGCCCATGACTACAACGGTAAGAAATTTTCCACTATTGAAAATGAAAAAAATAATAATCCAAGATTACAAGTAAGCTCAAAAGAAGAATATGCAGATATAATGAACAATCTAAATCTTGCAAATCCTAAAATGATGGATGTCGCAGTTCCTGCTAATGTAAAAGGGCTTACTTTAGACAATATTAATTAACTTTAAATTTCAACATAAGTAACTATATAGGCTGTCTATGAATGACTTTTTGCAATCTATTATTGACAGAGATCCTGCTGCAAAATCTAAGTTAAGTCTAATTTTAACTTATCCTGGAGTTAAGGCGATATTTTTTCACAAAATTGCAAATTTTTTTGCTACTGCAAAATTTGATCTTATCGCAAGAATTATTTCTCAGTTTTCTCGTTTCTTGACCGGTATTGAAATTCACCCTAAAGCAAAGATTGGAAAAAATTTATTTATTGATCATGGTATGGGCGTTGTAATTGGAGAAACATCAGACATCGCAGACAATGTAACAATTTATCATATGGTTACTTTAGGTGGAATATCCCCTAGTATTAATTCTAATGATCAAAGAGAAGTTAAGAGACACCCTACTCTTCGTGACAATGTTGTAGTTGGTTCAGGTGCTCAAATTTTAGGGCCAGTAATAGTTGGAAAAAATGCTAAAATTGGTGCGAATGCAGTTGTCACAAAAAATGTTCCTGAAAATGCTGTTATGGTAGGAATACCTGCTAAGAATGTTGGAACAGCAACTGAAGAATTTAAACCTTATGCTGTAACTAATGGCAGTGAGGAAAACGAATAATGAAAAATTACAAGGATGATTTTATCCAATCAATTGGAAATACTCCTTTAATAAAACTAAAAGCTGCATCTGAGATAACTGGTTGTAATATTTATGGTAAAGCTGAATTTTTAAATCCAGGAGGATCTGTAAAAGACAGAGCAGCACTTGCTCTTATAAAAGACGCTGAAGAAAAAAAATTAATATCTAAAGGCGGAATAATTGTGGAAGGTACTGCAGGAAATACTGGGATTGGATTATGTTTATTAGGAAATTCACTAGGTTACAAAACTATTATTGTAATGAACGATAATCAAACTCAAGAAAAAAAAGATACATTAAGAAATATTGGTGCAGATTTGAAATTGGTTCCACCAAAACCTTATAAAGATGAAAATAACTTTGTTAAAATTGCTGCTAGAATGGCTGAGGAGCTAAAAAGTTCAAATAATCATGGAGTTGTCTGGGCAAACCAATTTGATAATACCGCAAACTCTAAAGGTCACTACTATACAACAGGTCCTGAGATATGGGAGCAAACGGAAGGAAAAGTTGATGGATTTGTATGTTCTTCTGGAACTGGAGGAACAATTGGTGGAGTAAGTAGTTTTTTAAAAGAAAAAAATAAAGATATAAAAATTTATCTATCAGATCCAAAGGGATCCTCTCTTTACAATCACATTGAAAACGGCCAGTTAAAAGCTGAAGGTGGATCAATAACTGAGGGTATTGGATCCAGCAGAGTAACTGCTAATTTTGCAGAAGCAAAAATAGATGGAGCCTTTTCAATTGAAGATAAAGAATCTTTGCCAATACTATATGATTTAATCAAAAATGAAGGTTTAAGTCTTGGAACAAGTTGTGGAGTAAATATTGCAGGTGCAATTAGATTGGGTAAAAAACTAGGCCCAGGAAAAACTATTGTCACTATTCTTTGCGACAAATCAGACAGATACAACTCAAAGATGTTTAATAAACCTTTTTTAATTGAAAAAGGTTTACCTTATCCCGACTGGATATAATCACGCATACCAGCACTGTAATAAAACCATTACATTTTTAATTTAGAATAAATAAATATTATCTAATAATAAAAGGAATTTTATGAACGCAAAAGAAGTAGTTAAAAAAGGATATGAACTTTTTGGCAAAGGAGATATGGAGGGATTTATGGAAATGGTACATGATGATATCACTTGGATTTATCCTGGAGATAAGCATCCAATGTCAGGAACTCATAAAGGCAAAGAAGCATATATGAAAACCATGATGCAAGTTCCAGATCTATGGAGTAATTTTTCAGTAACCCCTGATATGATGATAAGTGAGGGGAATAAAGTGTTTGTTAAAGCAATTGCTAAGGCAGATGGCATGGATACTATTTTTGGTCATTATTTTGAAGTAAGCGATGATGGTAAACTGACATTGTTTATCGCGTTTGACGACACATTGAGCATGTTCAATGCAATGAAAAAGTAAGAGTTTATGAAAAAATTATATTTTTTTTTAATTATCATATTTATGTCGAGCACAGCTTTTGCTGAACAAGGACAAATTAAACAAAACGGTTTTTTTGCAGGTACATCAAAGGTTTTAGGTGACGATAAAGGTAATTTTACAATTATCTATGATGGTATGTTGGGTTTAAAAGCATTAGATGGAACGACTTTTGGAGATAAATCTTCAATGAGATGCGTAGGTTCAATAGTTGTTTTTGCAGGAAAAGGATATGAAAGTGGTACTTGCGTAAATAAATTTGAAGATGGTGGAACAGCAACTTCACAATATAAAGGTGTTTTTGGAAAAATGTTGAGATGGAAATATGTAAGTGGAACTGGAAAGTATGAAAATATATCAGGTGGTGGAACTGCGACTATAAAAGGTATGAATTCTGCACAAGAAGGGATTGTTCATTCTTACAATGAAATTACAGGAAATTATAATTTAAACTAAGGAGAAATATGTCAATTTTAGAAAAACTTAATAAAGCAATTTTGGAAAAGGATGGGGCTGCAGCTGGAGAGTTAGTGCATGAAGAATATAAGATGTTTTCTCATCTTAAAGGCGAATATGTGCATATGGGTAAAGAAGGTATGATAGAGGCTGTAAGTAAAGGAATGATGAGTCCTGTTAAACATAGAATTCTTTTTGAAAATGATGAGATAGGTTTTGATCATTCTTATGTGACTTATCAAGATGGAAAAACAGAAGCGTTAATGTGTTGTTGGAAGTTCAAAGATGGAAAAATCATCGAAGTAGAAACAGGCGCAACAAAATTACCAAAAGAATAAATTAAGGAGGATTATGAGTGGCGCAGAAACAAAAAGTTTTGATAAACCAGATCAGGAATTTAAACAATTTGACAATGCAGACATGTACCATGTGAATGTTGGTGGACAGAGGTTAGTACAAATTAAACTTCAACCAGGTTGGAAATGGTCAAAAGATGTTAAACCAAAAATAGACTCCGACGCTGCAAGTTGTCAGGCAAATCATATTGGGGTTATTGTAAAAGGAACTGTGTGTGCAAAACATGACGATGGAACAGAAATTACTTATACCGCCGGTAGCGCTTACTCAGTTAAACCAGGTCATGATGCATGGGTAGTTGGTGATGAGCCAGTTATTGCATACGAGTTTGGTGGAGTGTGGGGCGAATAATGGTGAAGATGGTAGGTAGTTTTGAAGTAAAAGATTGGGATCACTGGAAAAAATCTTTTGATGCCCATAAAGAACCTAGGGAAGCTGCTGGTATAAAAACAGTTTATGTTGGAAATGAAATAGATAATCCAAATAAAGTTCATATAGTCATGGAGACTCCCGCAGCAGATACAATGCAAAAATTTATGCAAGACCCAGATAATGCTAAAGTAATCGAAGAATCTGGACACAAACAAGAAACAACAATGATGAGCGTTTGCTCAGATTAAAACAAACTGAAAGGTAATATGAAATACTATATGGTAACTCACACGTTTAAATCTAAAGAAATGAAAGAAAAATTTAATGAAACTTTAGGCGGAATGACTAGAGAACAAATAATTGAATCATCAACAAGTGATAAGGCCAAATGTCAAATGACATACTACACTCCTGATGAGACAATGACTATGTTCTGTCATTGGATGGCTGAAAGCACCGATGCTATTAATGAGCAACTTTCTGCTATGAATGATTTTTTTGAACCACATCAATTTACAGAGGTAAAAGAGGAAGTATTCAATTTTAATAGTTAAACAATATAGGAAAATTTATGAAAAAAATTATAGTCGTATTATTCTTAAGTATCTTTACTTCAAATTGCTTTGCAGATGGTCATGTAAAGAGAATATTATCAACAAGTGAAACTGGTATGGGAAATGAAATTGTTTATCCATCGGGTAAAGCAAAAATAACAGCTTTTGAATTTACTGTCCCTGTAGGAGCTCCAGTAAAACCTCACACACATTCCTTTCCAGTATTAATAATGATCCAACAAGGTGAAATTGAGCTTACGATGGATGGCAAAACCAAAGTTTATAAGGCTGGTGATGCATTTGTTGAAGATGTCGGTATTGCACATGAATCTCGAAATATAGGAAATGTGCCTGCTAAAGCAATAGTGGTTGCAATCGGTGTTGAAGGTCAGAAGATTGTAAATCCAGTTAAATAAAGAGGAAACAGAAATGATAATTAAAATAGAAGAAAATATAAAATCATTTTCATCTTGGACTAATATGGTAAAAGCAAATGCTGAAAAAATTAAAGGATTTGGTGCTACTATTATTTTTGCAGGTGTATCTAAAGAAGACCCTACAAAATTTACTGTAATCGTTAAGTATGCAACCATGGAAGGTTTTGAAGCATTTAAAAATGACAAAGAACTTCATGCATCAAGAGCTGAAGCAGGTGTGGATTTAGATTCAGCAAAGGTTACACCGATGCATGATGATTTTATGGAAAATTTTAGTGGATAAACAATCAATATAAAGAAAGGATAAAATATGGAAACAGAAACACTAGTAGTAGCCCATTTAAAAGAAGGTATGTTAGAAAAATTTATGGGCTTTATGCAATCGGATGCTGGTATGGCAGAGAGATCGAAAGTTGCAAATGTATCAAAAACAATTGGAACAGTTGCACCTGACAAAAAAACAGTAATGTTTAAAATTTTTGTGACCGATAAAGCTGCCCTTAAAGCATTTATAGATGGAAGCAATCCAGTATCAGCTCCAGTTATGAAAGAAGTTATGGAAAGTTACAGTGTCTACGAATTAAATAAAGTAGATATGTAATAATTTTTGTAATAAGGTTTGTAATGCCTTCAGGATATATCATATTAAATATTAATGTGTTAAATCCTGAAAATTACAAAGAGTATTTGGAAAAAGCTCCTCCAACTGCTCAAATGTTTGGTGGTGAATACATAATAAGAGGTGGCGAAAATAAAGTCATTGAAGGTGAGTGGCAATATCCAAGAACTGTTGTAATTAAATTCCCATCTTATGAAAAAGTTTTTGAGTGGTACAATTCAGAAATATATAAACCTATCAGACAAATTAGATTGGATAATACAGTATCAAATACATTAATAATTAAAGGAGCATAAAGGAGAAAAAAATGTCAATTTTAGAAAAATATAGTGCTGCAATTAAAAATAAAGATGAAGCAGCAATGAATGAACTTTTGCACGATGATTTTAAATTCACAATGCATAAATCAGGTAGTGTTTTAACTAAAGGTGATGTGATCAAATGGGCAATGAGTGGTGATATCAAGCAAGACAAAACTAGAATTGTTTATGAAAATGATGAAGTTGGTGTTCATCATGCGTTCGTAACATTTGATGATGGTAATGTAGAAGCAGTTATGGCAGTCTATAAATACCAAGATGGTAAAATGATTAGTTTAGAAACCGGTGCAACGCCAATGCCAAAATAAGTGAACAACATAGACTTTTATTTTTCTATCGGAAGTACTTATACTTATCTTTCAGTTACTCGAGCACTAGAAGCAGAAAAACAACATCAAATTAAGTTTAACTGGACTCCTTTTAGTGTGAGAGCAATAATGAAAGAAATGAATAATGTTCCATTTCCTAAAGAAAAAAAAAACAAAGTAGATTACATGTGGAGGGACATAGAAAGACGAGCAAAAAATTATGGATTTTTTGCCAAAACACCAGTTCCTTACCCTTTAACAGAATTTGATTTAGCTAATAAAATTGCAATATTAGGTTTAAAAAATAACTGGGGTGTAGATTACGTTCAGCTTACATATAAACGATGGTTTCAAGAAGGAAAAGAGCCTGCTGTTGAACCTAACTTGAGTGAAATTTGCGAAAAACTCAGCTTAGATAAAGAAAAGATTGTTTCAGAGGCAAGCTCTGAGGAAATAAATAATATTTATTTATCAAATACAGAAAAAGCTAGAAAAAATAAAATATTTGGAAGTCCGTCATTTGTTGTAAAAAATGAAATATTCTGGGGAGATGATAGAATGGAAGATGCAATCAAATGGTCGAAGGCAAATGAATAATATAACTGCTTATATAATTTTATTAATCGCAGTAATTCTTGGAACGGCCTCAAATAGTTTTGCTAAAAGTGCTCAAGGTTTTACATTATTAATACCTAGTATAATCACAGCGGTAACAATTGTTGGATGTATGTATACTTTGTCTTTAGTTATGAAAAGTATACCAGTTGGAATAACATATGCCTCTTTTGCAGGCCTATGTATAATTGCTACAGCTGCTGTTGGTGTTATAAAATTTAATCAAGTACCAAATTTTTATACAATAATTGGATTGATTTTAATTATATCGGGTGTCTTAATAGTTAACTTATTAGGAACAAATAAATGAAACCATTATCTG
Source organism: uncultured Pelagibacteraceae bacterium (assembly GCA_902616245.1). Lineage (GTDB taxonomy): Bacteria > Pseudomonadota > Alphaproteobacteria > Pelagibacterales > Pelagibacteraceae > Pelagibacter. Next base: position 25,040 of record CACMSB010000003.1, on the reverse strand, counting down.
GTTACATTTATTTAGTATTAGCTATATCAACAGGAATTGCCGCAAATAGTTTTGCTAAAATTTCAGATGGATTTTTAAAATTAACTCCAACGATATTATCAATAGCTTTTATGTGTATTACCATGTATGGACTAGCAAAAGCTATGTCTATGATACCAGTAGGTTTTACTTATGCTACTTATAGTGGGATAACAGTGGCTGCAATTTTAGTCTTCGGGATGATTAAATATAACCAGATACCAAATATTTATGGGTTAATCGGAATTTTTTTAATTATTATTGGTGTGGTAATGGTTAATTATCTTGGAAGAATTAATTAGTTCTTATTAAGTAATAAAATTAGTACACCCACAACAAAGATAATTATCCCTAAAATTTCAGTAATTTTGACTTTTTCTTTAAACATATATTTTGAAGATACGTAACTGAACAATAATTCTATTTGGCCAATAGCTCTTACAAATGAAGATTGTATTAACGTAAAAGCATAAAACCAAGATAATGTTGCGAGAAATCCAGCTAACCCTGCAGTCAAACATTCGTACTTGTTTTCATATAATTTTTTAAATTGTGACTTTTCAAATATGATTAAATAAATAGTGACTAAAGTTGTTTGAATAACTAGACCAAAAAAGAGTGTTGCTATAGCTTTTTCAAAGTTATTACTAAAATTTTCTAAAGTTAATGCTGCTGCTCTAAAATATACAACGCTTAAGCCTAAGAAAAGTCCTGCGGATAAACCAATTAAAGTTGTTTTTGAAAATAAGTTTTTTAGAAATAAACTTAAGTCTTTAATCGATAGTATAATTACTCCAATTGTAGATACAATAATTCCTGTTATTCCAAACTTATTTAATTTGTCTCCTATTATCAAATATTCAAAAATCGCAACCTGAATAACTTCAGTCTTACTTAATGAAGTTCCGACAACAAAATTAGCAAATCTAAATAAGTAAAGTAAAACAAATGTAAAAATTATTTGGAAAATTGAACCTAATAATACGTTAAAAATAAATTTTTTTTGACTTAGAATTTCAGGGATTACATTTAAGTCTTGAAAATACAAAAAAAATAAAATTGTCCCAAATGGTAATGCAAAAGCAAATCTTACATAAGTAGATGCAATAGTTGATACTTTTTGATTAAGTTTTTTCTGTAAAGTTGATCTAAGATTTTGAAAAAAAGCCCCAGAAATAGCTACAATTATCCAATTCATTGATGATTATTAATATTGTATTTAATTTTAAAGTCGACTTAAATAGTCTCATTTAACAAAAAAGAGGGAAATAACATGAAAATCTTTAAAAGAATAATATTTTCTCTAATTTTCGTTTCTTTTGCCAGTGCAAGTTTGGCAGAAACAAAAATGAGAATTACACTTCAATTACCGTTAAAGGCTCACTTAGGTCAGAACCTTTTGGTATTTAAAAAAGAATTAGAATCAAGATCAGACATTAAAGTAGAGATCTACGACTCTGCACAACTTTACAAAGATAAAGAAGTTCCACAAGCTGTAGGTTCAGGAGCGATCGAAGCTGGCGTTGCGTCAATAACAAGATTTGCAGGAACTAATCCTGAAGTTGATGTTTTCTATCTTCCATTCTTATTTGATTCAGAACAAAAAGTAAGAAAAGCAACTCAAGCTGGATCTGAGATAAGAGCTATTCTTGATCCTGCAATAGCTAAGACAGGAGCAGTTCCACTTTATTATCAAGCTTATGGGTCAGCAATTATGTTATCCAATGGTGGTCCGATGAAAACTCCAGCTGACTTTAAAGATAAAAAAATTAGAGTATTTGGAAAAACACTTGGAGCTTTTGTGAGCTCTTTAGGTGGTAAACCAGCATTAATATCTGGATCTGAGCAATATTTAGCTTACCAAAGAAATACAGTTGATGCAGGTATGACTGGTGTATCTGGTGTAAAATCTAGAAAATTATATCAAGTAATGGATACTTTAACTGTTACAAATCATGGCGATATCGAATTCGTTGTTGTTGCTAATGATAAATGGCTAAGCTCATTAACTCAAAAACAAAGAGACGCTATAGCTGAAGCATCAAAAGTAGCTGAAAAAGCTGTTAGAGATGACATGGCTAACATTGAAGCTGGGGCTTACAAAGAAGCAAAAGCAAATGGAATGAACATTGTAAACCTAAGTAGTTCAGAAGTTTCTGCTCTTAAAAAAGCATCATCATCTGTTATTGATGATTATATTTCTAGAACAGGTGGAGTTGGTGGAGTTGGTGATCAACTTGTAAAAGCTGCAAACAAACTTTAAATCGTATAAATACCCCGCACTTAAGTGCGGGGTTTTCAAATGAATACCTACGACAAAATTGTAAAATATTCTGGCTATTTAGCTTCAGCGTTATTTATTATGATAGGCTTTATAGTTTCTTATGAAGTTATCATGAGATACATATTTAATTCACCTACTATTTGGGTAAACGAAATTTCTCGATTTTTACAAATTTGGGCTACTTATTTAGCTTTAACTTATACTTTTCATAAAAATGATTTTATCAGAATAACAGTTATATATGACAAAGTAGGAGATAAAGAAAAAAAGATATTAGATTTAATAAGTGCAATATTCATTTTAATTTTTAGTGGATTTGTACTTTATTATGGATGGTTAATTGCTTACGACTCTCTTAAAGTTGGAAGAACAAGCTCTACAATTTTAGATGTTCCATCCTTTCTTACAGAATTTGCAATACCATTATGTTTTGCATTTTTGGTATTAAGAGTGCTTTTTGAAGTACCTAAATACATCAAAGATATAATTAAATGACAGTAGCAATAATCTTATTTTTGTTATTTTTTGTACTTTTTTTAGGAGTACCAATAGCATTTGGTTTAGGTTCTATAGGATTGGGTTTAATGTTATTTGGAGATATTTCTCCTTTAATGATCCCACAAACTTTTTACAGTGTGGCAGATAATTTTATTTTATTAGCTGTTCCGATGTTTTTGATGATGTCTAATATATTGTTAAAAGCAGGTGTTGGAGAAGATCTTTTTAATTTTGCTCAAAGCTGGGTTGGAAATTTTCCAGGCGGTTTAGCAATAGCAACTATAGTTTCTTGCAGTATTTTTGCTGCTATATCTGGATCATCAGTGGCTACTGCAGCAACAATCTCAACTGTAGCATTTCCTGCAATGATTAATAGAGGTTATCACAGAAACTTTACTTTAGGTATTTTGGCAGCGGGCGGAACTTTAGGGATTTTAATTCCTCCATCAATTCCAATGATTGTTTATGCATTTGTTGTTGAAGAATCTGTACTAAGTATGTTTCTTGCAGGAATTGGGCCAGGAATAGTTTTAGCATTATTTTTTATTATCTTTTCAGTTTTTTACGTAAAATTTTTTAATAAAGAAGTTCAAAATGTATCCAGCACTTTAGAAGAAAAAATTAAGTACACAAAAAGAGGTTTACCAATATTATTAATGGCCTTCATCATGCTGGGTGGAATTTATGCTGGAATTTATACGCCAACTGAGGCAGGTGGTATTGGTTTTTTAATATCATTTATCTATGTAGTGGCTAAAAAAAGATTAGATTTTAAAGGTTTTATCGAAGCTGGTTTGGAGACAATGAAAACTACAGTTACAATATTTATAATTATTGCAGGAGCAAAAGTTTTTGGTAAAGCAATCTCTCTTTATAGAATTCCTCAAGATTTATCATCTTTCATAGTTACTAATATTAATGAGACTGGTTTATTTATACTTGTTGTTTGTATTACTTTGTTAATCTTAGGATTTATAATGGAAACCCTTTCATTAATTTTAATCATGATGCCTATATTTTCGATTTCAATCGCTGCAATGAATATTGATTTAATTTGGTTTGGAATAATTTTTACACTAATGATTGAGTGTGCATTAATTACACCACCCGTTGGACTAAATATATATGTTCTCCAAGCAATTGGTAAAGCAAAAATGTCAGAAATAGCTAAAGGTGTGATACCTTTTGTCATTATAATGTTATTCACAGTATTTGTTATTTACTTATTCCCTGACCTAGCATTATATATACCTTTTAAATTATAATTATGTTTTCAAAAATAAAATCAAAAGATAAGGCAGAACAACTAAGGCAGTTATTAAATGGACCAGAAATAATTGTAATGCCTGGATGCTTTGATGCATTATCAGCAAAATTAATTGAAAGAGAAGGTTTGAAAGTTGGTTTTATGTCTGGCTTCAGTGTTTCATCTACAAAGCTTGGTATGCCGGACACGGGTTTAATTTCTTTTTCTGAAATGGCAGAACAAGTAAGAAATATATGCAATGCTACATCAATTCCAATAATATTTGATGGGGATACTGGATATGGAAATTCAGTGAACGTATTTAGAACTGTAAGAGGATATGCGGATGCAGGAGCAGCTGGTGTGATGATTGAAGACCAAAAGTGGCCAAAAAAATGTGGTCACACAAAGGGTAAAGATGTTGTCGATCTTGATGAAGCTAACTCAAGAATTAAAGCTGCAGTGGATGCAAGAGAATATGGAAATAAAGATATCTTAATAATGGCAAGAACTGATGCCATAGCAACTAGAGGATTAGATGATGCAATTAAAAGAATGCAATCATTTTCAAAACTTGGTGTTGATATTTTATTTATTGAAGCTGTTAAAAATAAAGAGGATATGAAAAGAATTATTAAAGAAGTACCAGGTCATCATATGTTAAATTTGATCGAAGATGGTGAAACCCCATTATTAGAAATTAATGAAATAGAGGAAATTGGCTATAAAATTGCTGTAATGCCTTTAACCCTAATGAGTGCATCAGTAAAAACGATGCAAGAATGTTTAAATAATATGAAAAATAAAATTTATAATAAAAATGTTTCTAAATTTTCAGACTTAAGAGATATAGTTGGCTTCAACGAATATTATGATATTGAAGACAAATATAAATAATGTTTCCAAAAAAATTTTCTAAAATTCTTTTCGTTTTTTTTATGGGTTTAGGAATGAGTTTGTTAATGACCCTAATTATTACATTTATAAATACAGGTTATGATGAATTTTATTATAAAAGATTTTTCAAGGCTTGGTCTATTAGTTTGCCAGTTGCATTAGTTGCAACAACTTTTGTTGCACCATTGGTTAATAAATTAGTGGAAAAAATTACTAAATAGAGAGGATGTCATATGAGTGAAAATATAGCTTTTATAGGAGTTGGTAATATGGGAAACCCAATGGCCTGTAATTTAAAGAATGCAGGGAAAAAAGTTAAGGTTTTTGATATTTCTAAAGAAATGATTGATAAAGCCGTTGAAAATAATCTTGATGTTGAGAAGGATTTTGGAAAACTAATCAATAGTGAAACATCTGTTGTAATCACTATGTTGCCCGAGGGTAAACATTCAAAAGAAGTTTATTTAAAAGAAAACGGTGTTCTAGATAAAGTTTCAAAAAATTGTCTACTGATAGATTGTTCAACAATCGATATAGATACTTCTAAGGAAATAGGAAAGAAAGCAAATGAAAAAGGTATTAAGATGATTGATGCACCAGTAAGTGGTGGAGTGATGGGTGCACAAAAAGCAACTTTAAATATTATGGTTGGTGGATCAAATGATGCATTTAATCAAGCTTTACCTATTTTAAAATTAATGGGTAAAAATATTTATCATGCTGGAGAGATGGGAAGCGGAAACGGTGCAAAGATTTGTAACAACATGTCTCTTGGAATAACAATGATTGCTGCTTCAGAGTCATTAATGTTAGCAAGAAGATTGAATATAGATATCAAGAAAGTTCATGAAATTATGAAAAATGCCTCTGGAAATAGCTGGCCTATTTCAGTTTATCCACCCTTACCTGGATTAATTGAAGGAACTCCATCTAACAATAAATATAAGCCAGGCTTTTCTGCAGGTATGATGAACAAGGATTTAAAACTTGCAAATGAATGTGCTAAAAATGCAAATGCATCTACTCCATTAGGAGAGATGGCATTAGAAATATATTCAAAGTTTTGTGAGGATGGAAACAGTTCGAAAGATTTTTCTGCTATATCAAAGGTAATTGGCGGAGATGCTTGGGATTATCCAATAGAATAATTACCAAGAGGAATTTGGACTCTCCAAAAATTTTAACTCATCTGGTGTAGATTTTCTCCCCATAACTTTATTTCGATGAGGATATCTATGAAATCGTTTAATTGCAGCGGTATGATCTTTCCAAAATTTTTTTATCTCATTATAGTTTGGATGATTAGATAAATAGTTATCCAACAATTTATATGCTCTATCATGATCTATAACTTCTTCACTGTGAATGTATGGCAATAGCATGAAAAAACGTTGATATTCATCCATTTGATCAAGATACCCGTTATAGACTGCATCATTTACAATCAGTCTTGCTTTATGATCAAACTCGAAAGCTTTTTTATCATCTCTATATAAATTTCTTGAAAATTGATCCAATAAAATAACTAAAGCCAGAGTGCTTAATGGTTCATCTTGCCAATCATCATATTCATTTAAAGTAGCTTTTTCATGATCATCTTTGAATTTGTCTCTAATCAATTGATCAAAATTATCATCTCTTTTAAATCGCTTTTCAACGACCATATCATCAAACCAAAAATCTAATATTGCTTTAGCTCTATCATTCATAAACTTTGTCAACTTTTACCTGATATGACTCAACAAGTCTGTTGGTTTCATTTGCCATTGCAACGACTGCAATAAGTTCGCTTAACATCTCAGTAGTAGCACCTTTAGATTTAGCAGCGATACTGTGAGATTTAATACAATACTCACAACTATTTGTCATTGAAACTGCAACATAAATAAGCTCTTTTGTCATTTCATCCAAAGCACCTTTTTTCATCACTTGCTGTATAGAAGTCCAAGTTCTCTCTAAAGTTTCTGGGTTGTTGGCTAACATTTTCCAAAAATTGTTTATGTAGTCTGTATTTCTCTTCTTTTTTATATCTTCAAATACCTCTTTCACTTTTCCTGTAGCATCAGCTTCTTCAATCATATTAAAAACTGCCATTTCACCTCCTTAATTGTAAATTGTTTCTATTTTAGGCATTAATCTTAATAATTCCTTAGTATATTCATGATTTGGATTTTTAAACAACTCTTCCGTCTCAGACACCTCGCATAGTTTTCCATTCCTTAAAACTCCAATATCATCACACATTTGTCTAACAACTGGTAGATCATGACTTATAAAAAGGATAGTTAAATTAAGTTGTTCTTGTAAATCTTTAAGTAAATTTAGTATTTGAGCCTGAATACTCACATCCAAAGCAGATGTTGGCTCATCACAAACTAATAATCTTGGTTTTGTTGCTAATGCTCTTGCAATAGAAATTCTTTGTCTCTGTCCTCCTGAAAACTCATGAGGATATCTTTCAGCTGAAGACTTGGATAACTCCACAGAGTCTAAGAGATCATTTATATACTCATTTAATTCATTAGAGCTAATATTTGCATCATGTAACTTTATAGGTTCAGCAATGATATCTTTAACCTTAAGCCTACCATTCAACGAAGAGTACGGATCTTGGAATATCATTTGAATTTGTTTTCTAAATTTAAGTAATTCTTTGTTACTTTTTATATTATTAATACATACATCATCAAAATAAATTTTACCTGAGGTGGGTTTAAATAAATTAACAATCATTTTTGCAATTGTAGTTTTTCCACTGCCACTTTCACCAACAAGTCCAAAAGATTTTCCTTCTTGTATATTAAATGAAACAGTATCAACTGCTAATACATTATTTTGAGATTTTTCTGTAAAAAAACCTTCATTAAAAGTTTTACAGAGATTTTTTATTTGAACTAAATCTTTTTTTAAAATCTCTCTTTTATTCCATCTGTTTAAAATTTTTAAATTAATGTTTTCCTGGTTATTGCTTTCTTTCTCTATAATTTTAAATCTGGATATTTTTTTATTTGTTGGAGGAACAGAACTAACTAAACTTTTTGTATAAGTTTCTTTTGGTTCTGATAATATTTGCTTTGTTGTTCCCAATTCTACCAAATTACCATTTTTCATGACAGCAACTCTATTGGTAGTCTCTGCTATAACTCCCATATCATGTGTAATTAATATAACTGCTAAGTTTCTCTCTTTAGTCAGTTTTTTGATAAGTTCTAATATTTGTGATTGTATTGATACATCAAGTGCAGTTGTGGGCTCATCTGCAATTAACAACTCTGGTTCACAACATAGAGAAAGTGATATAACAACCCTTTGTCTCATACCTCCTGAAAATTGATGAGGATAATCATTAAATCTTTTTTCAGCATCTTTTATGCCTACTTCTTTTAAAAGATTTATTGCTTTTTCTTTTGCTTTTGAGTTACTGAGGTTTAAATGAGTTTGGATTGTTTCAATAAGTTGTTGTCCAATTGTTAAGATAGGATTTAAAGATGTCTGAGGATCTTGAAAAATAAATCCAATTTTTTTTCCTCTTAAACTTAGAATATTTTTTTTATTTTCATGAATATTTATGTCGCTTAAATAAATTGATCCTTCAGATACTTTCCCTGGTTCGTCAATTAAATCAATTATTGCATTTGCTACAGTACTTTTTCCAGACCCAGATTCCCCAACTAATCCTACAATTTCTCCTCTTTTTATCTCAATATTAATATCTTTTGCAGCATGAACTGTCTCTTTTCTCAATTTATAATCTACACTTAAATTTTGTATTTTTAAAAAACTCATTTTTTCAATTTAGGATTAAGAGTGTCTCTCATCCAGTCTCCTAATAGATTAATGGAAAAAGCCAAAATAACTAAGAATATTGCTGGAAAAAAAGTTATCCACCATTCACCAGAAAATAAAAAGTCATTTCCAAGTCTTATTAATGTTCCTAAAGAAGGAGTAGTTGGAGGAACGCCAACACCTAGAAAACTCAATGTGGCTTCTGCAATTATTGCTAATGCAAGACCTATAGTTCCTATAACAAGTACTGGTCTCATAATATTGGGGAGAATATGTTTAAACATTACTATAAAATTAGAAACTCCAATAATTGTTGATGCTGAGACATAATCTTTATTTTTTTCAACTAAAGTTGCTGCTCTAGATACTCTTGCAAACTGTGGCCACTCTGAAATACCAATTGCAAAAATTAAAACATATATTGCCATCTCATCATGAAGTTCACGCGAAATTATACCTCTCGCAATACCATCAACAAGAAGTGCCATCAAAATACTTGGAACTGTTAACTGAACATCAGTTAATCTCATAACAATCATTTCATACTTACCACCAAAAAAACCAGCAGTAAGACCTAATCCAACTCCTAAAATTAAACTAAATAAAATTGCTGAGAAACCAACAATCAAAGATATTCTAGATCCATAAAGAATAGTCGATAACATATCTCTTCCTTGTCCATCAGTACCAAGTAAAAATTCTACTTTTCCTTCGCTAGTCCAAGATGGTGGGGTGAATGCATCCATTAAAGATAAAGAAGATGGGTCGAATGGATTATAAGGTGTAATAAATTCTACAAAAAATGAACAGAAAAATATTATTGCTAATAAAATCGATGAAACTATTGCTGTAGGAGATTTTATAAAACTAAAATAAATTTCACTATCTTTTATTTTATCCCAAGTTGTTAAAGCTTTATTATCCACTAGCTGAATCTCCTTTAACTCTAATTCTTGGATCTATAAAGTAATACAAGATATCGACTACAAAATTTATCATTACAAAAACGAATGCTATAAATACTAAATATGCTGACATAATTGGAATATCTACAAACTGAACAGCTTGAATAAAAAGAAATCCCATACCTGGCCATTGAAATACTGTTTCCGTAATTATTGAAAAAGCAATTAATGTTCCAATATTTATTCCAGCAATAGTTATTACTGGAATTAGTCCATTTTTAAGTGCGTGCTTATAATTAATGCTTTTTTCATTAATGCCTCTAGCTCTTGCAAACTTTATGTAATCAGTCTGAAGTATTTCCATCATTTCAGCTCTGACGAGTCTTATTATATAGGTCATTTGAAAAAGACTTAAAGTAACTGATGGTAATATAATTGCTTTTAAACCTGATATGGTTAAAAAGCCTGTCGACCAAAATCCTAGATCTACCACCTCACCTCTTCCAAACGATGGTAGAACGCCTAATATAACTGCAAAAAGATAAATAAATAAAATACCAATTACAAAAGTTGGAAGAGAAACACCTAATAAAGAAACTGCTAAGATAAAATCACTCAAAAAACCTTTTCTTTTTATGCCTGTATATACTCCCAATAAAGTACCTGAAACCAATGCAATTAAAGCAGATATTAAAACTAATTCAATTGTTGCCGGTAATCTTTCAATGATTAATTCTGATACAGGTCTTCTTAATTGATAAGATATTCCAAATTCTCCTTTTGAGGCATTAATTATAAACCTAGTAAATTGCACATGAATTGGGTCCATTAAACCCAAGGTTTCTCTTAACTCAGCTCTTTCTTCATCTGATGTTTCCTCACCCACCATGTTATTTATTGGGTCTCCTACAAAATTAAAAAGAGAGAATGATACAAAAGCTACGACAAGCATAACCATTGCAGATTGAAACAATCGTTTGAAAAAATACTTTATCAATTTATGAAATTTTATTTTTATACAAGCCCTTTAATTAAAAAGGGCTTGCAATAAATTATTTAGTCAAAGCTCGCAAAACGGAATAACGGTTCGTTATTCGGTCTTATCGGAACATTAACATCTTTTTTTGCAGCCCAAGATATAACTTGGTGATGTAAAGGAAGATAAGAAATATCATCTTTTACTATTTTCCAAGCTTTAGCTATCGCAGCATTTCTCTTATCTAGGTTAACCTCACCTTCCATAACTCTTATCGCAGCATCTACATCAGAGTTACTAAAGTTAACTCTGTTCCAGCTTGCTCCACTTTCATATAGGTAATGGAAAACATAATGACTATCTAAAGTCGGAACTCCCCAACCTAACATATAAAAGTCACCTTGATTATCTTTTAGTTCTTTAAAGTGCTTACTTTTTGTTTGGGCAAATAGATTTACTTTAACACCAATTTTACCTAACATACCAACAACAGCTGTACATATAGCTTCATCATTTACATACCTGTCATTTGGACATCTAAGCTCAACTTCAAATCCATTTGGATATCCAGCATCAGCTAAAAGTTTTTTTGCAGCAGCTACATCATAAGGAAGTCTCTTATCAAGTTCTTCTGTGTATCCATTAACACCTGGAAAAGTGATTATTCCAGCAGGTTCACTTAAACCTCTCATTACTTTTTTCTTAATAGCCTCAATATCTATTGCTTGATAAAGAGCTTGTCTAACTGCTTTCTTTTTAAATGGGTTATCACCTGTGTTACCTGTTCTAAGTTTATCTGCTCCCTGATCCATTCCAAGGAATATAGTTCTCATTTGAGCAGTACTTTCAACTTTGTGAGCAGGTGAATTTTTAATTCTAGCCAAATCTTGAACTGGTGCATCAGTAACAACATCTATTTCACCAGATAAAAGAGCTGCAACTCTAGTAGCTGCATTTTTTATAGGTAGTAGATGAATTTCCGTTACTTTGTCATCTTTCATACTACCCCACCATTTTTTATTACGTTTGAAAACTGTTTTAGTATTTGGTTCTCTTAATGTAATTTTAAATGGTCCAGTTCCCATAGCATTTGTAGCTGAAAATGTTTCTTGTCCAGCATCCCAGTTCTGCGCCATAACTGCAAAATTCTTTTCACTCCATTTTTTTGACATTATAAAAATGTTTGAAAGTTGGTTTAAAAGAATTGGATTTGGTTTACTTGTTGTTATTTCGACTGTGTAGTCATTAACTGCTTTTACACCTGATACTGTACTTATATATTCTTTAAAATCAGATGTTCTTTGTTTTGCTCTTAAAATACTAAATACAACATCTTCAGATGTAAATGGAGTCCCATCAGAAAATTTAACATCTTCTCTTAATTTAAAGATCCAAGTATTAGGACCTTGAGTTCTCCACTCGGTTGCTAGTTGAGGTCCAATTTTCATATCTAATCCTCTAGTAACTAGAGCTTCATATACTTGTCTAGATACTTGAGTAGTTGGACCTTCGTTTTGAGCATGAGGATCAAGTGTTAAACTATCACCCTGCATTGACCATTTAATAGTTTTTGCAAATGCTTGTGTTGGAGCAAAAGCTAGAAAAAAAGCCAATAAAATTTTTATAAAATACCCATACTTCATTTCTCTCTCCTATATTATTAAAATAAAAATCTAACTTATTAATTATGTAAACTAAAGTGATTTAATTCACTATTTTTTTGAAGTTTTCGTAAAGAATTTTAGAATATTTGTTCATAGATTGAATATTGTCTTTCGCATCACTATCAAATTTATTAAGAGCTCCCTGTCCTAACTGACTCTCTAAAGCAGACTTATACTCAGGCACACATCCCCATTCTCCTACAGTAGTATCTTTTATCTCTATATGAAATTGAATACCGTAAGCATGTTTTTTGTATTTAAAAATTTGGTATTTTGTTTCAGGAGATGACGCTAAAAGAGTTATATCATTATTATTTTCTAGATTTTGAACTTCATATGAGTGCCATTGAAGTGATTTAATAATATCAGGATATTCTTTAAATAATAAATCATCTTTTTTACTATTTAAAAAATTAATATCTAAAATACCTATTTCTGGATTTTTTGATTTGACTACTTTACCTCCAACTACCTCTCCTAATAATTGACAACCTAAACAAAAACCTAAATACGGTTTATTTAAATCTACAACAAATTCTTTGATTTTCTTTTTCTCATTTATTAACCACGGGTAATCTTTTTCCATCCAAGTATCCATTGGTCCACCCATACAAAACATTGCATCAAATCCAGTTAAATTATCAGGTATCTTTTCACCCTCATCAAGTTCTATAGTTTTAATATTAATTTTATCCTCTAACATTAAATCTTTAATATAACCAGGATCCTCAATTTTAATATGTTGAAGAACAATTATATTTTTCATGTGGCTGGCTTAAGCAATTTTAAAATTTTTTTATGATTTGATGAATTATTTGAAACAATTATATTTCCACCCAACGAAGCATCCTTATTATCCCATGTAGTAATTATTCCACCTGATGCTTTTATAATTGGTATTATTGGATGTATATCCCAAATTTTGTTAGCACATTGAGCTACAACATCTAATCTTCCTTCTGCTAATTGACAGTATGTTAGTGCATCGAAACATGGAAACTGCATTCTCTTAACAAATTTCATAATTTTTTTTTGTTTTTGAAAAGACAAAGTTCCATGAAAAGCCGCAGCTAACTTTAAATAATTAAATTTAATTTTTTTGTTAACTTTTAATTTTCTTCTTTTTCCATTTTCAAATACAAAAGCAGATTTGTCATTTTGATTTAAATAATATCTTCTCATTCTTGGGAAATTGGCTAACCCAACCATTGGTTTATTCATATAATTTAAAGAAATTAAATTGCTCCATGTAGGATTTCCAGCTACAAATGATCTTGTCCCATCAATTGGGTCAATTATCCATGAAAATAGACTTTTTGTCTTTTTTGCTCCAAACTCTTCACCAATAATTTGATGATCTGGGAACTTATCATTAATCTTTTTTCTTATAAATTTTTCAAAAGCTTTATCAGCACTTGTAACAGGATCATAACCTTTACCTTTTAACTTGTTATTAATTGTAAAAGTTTTGTTAAGTTTGGTGTAATAAAAATTAGTTAAATCCTTAGCAAGCTTATTCAAAAAGGTGTAATAAATCTTGAAATCTTTTGTTTTTTTGAAGGTCATTTATCTGATGAGTAATAGTTAAAATATACAACTAGTTCAAATAAAATATCTTGAAAATTTTAGAATTTGATAGAAGAATCTAGATAGATGAAAATAGAAATCGATTCTAAAAAAGTATTTATAAATAGTGGAAATAATAAAGAAGAAATACATCCATTTTGGCTTAGAGAAAGAATAAATAACGAAGATGCTCTGGATAAAGGAAATCAACAAAGATTATTTGATCCAAATTCTATAAATACTAACATTGATATAGAAAAAATTGAGAGTGAAGATGGATTGCTTAATTTATTTTTCAATGATGGAACCAATTATAAAATAAAAGAAGATCAAATATTAAATGAGTATAAATGGCAAAATCTTGATCCTATTTCAATTGATAAAATTAAATGGGACTCAAATTTTAACAATTTTCAAAAATTTAAATTTGAAAATGATATTTTTGAAAAAAAAATCATGTATGATTTATTAGTATCATTCTATAAATATGGTTTTGTAGTTTTGACTAATGTTCTGACTGAAGATAATTTTATTATCAAATTTGCAAATTCAATTGGCAGTGTCAGAAGAACAAATTTTGGGGAATTTTTTAATGTAAGATCTGTACCTAATCCAAATGATTTGGCTTATACATCATTAGCATTATCTCCACATACAGATAATCCGTATAGAAAACCAGTTCCTTGTGTTCAATTATTGCATTGTATTACAAATAATGTGAGTGGAGGAAATTCTACCTTGGTTGATGGTTACACAGTAAGTGAAAAAATCAAAGAGGATTATCCAGAATATTATGAAATTTTATCTTCAGTAAAAGTTAAATTTAAATTTATAGACAAAACAGTTGTTCTAGAAGATATGTCTGAGTTAATTAAATTGGATGAAAAAAATAATTTTAAACAAGTTAGATTTAGTCCTAGATTAGATTATGCTCCGATATTAGAAAAATCAAAATTGGATTTATTCTATAAAGCTAGAAATAAAATTTCTGAATTATACAACTCTGATAAATATAAAGTTGAATTTAAATTAGAAAGTGGAGATTTATTAATGATGGACAATCATAGATTGCTTCATGGAAGAACAAAATATGATGTTAACGAAGGTGATAGATATTTACAAGGATGCTACATTGATTTCGACAGTACAGAAGGTAAACTTAGACATTTAAAAAGAAAATTTAATCTTTAAATAATTCTTTTATTTTTTCTTCAGCATTTTTTATCGACTTTTCATAATCTAAAGCCATTTGATCTGCTGCAACTATATCGATTTTTTTAATACCAAAAAAATTTAACATATGTATCAACCATGGAGTTAAAAAGTCTTCTTCCCCTTGTATTTTTGTTCCACCAGAAGTAATTACTAAATAGACCTGCTTATCTTCTAATAAACCTTTTCTTCTTCCGTCATCACCGTATTTAAATGTCAATTTTACTCTGGCTGCAAGATCAGCCCAAGCTTTAAGTGTAGCTGGTGGGCCAAAATTATAAATTGGCACTGATATAATAATTACATCACATTCTTTTAACTCTGATACTAACTTATCAGACAATTCAAACATTTTTTTATGTTCATCTGTTTGCTCATTCTCTGGAATTTTCATTCCAGACTCAGTTAAACCAGATATAAAAAGCATTTCGTCATCTAGATCTCTATAAATGACTTCATCATTATCTTTTTTAACTTTATCAAGTATTTTTTTTGCAAGCATCCTTGAGGTAGAACCTTCTTTTCTAGCACTGCAATCGATTTGGTATATTTTCATTTTTATCCAAGTTTTTGAAGTATAGGAAAATACTTTAATATGTAAAATCCTAAAGCTTGTAACTGGTTTGTAATCATTAATATTCCTGTTATCAATAATAATCCTCCACCAATTCTTGATATAGTTATCATTTTTGATTTTAGATTTTTTGTAACAACCATAAAACGTTGAATCAAATAACCTGATGCAATAAATGGTAGTGCTAAACCAAGTGAATAGAACACAAGTAACAATATACCTCTGTTCAAACTTTGTTCAATTGAAGCTAGAGCTAATATTGATCCCAAAATAGGTCCAATACATGGAGTCCATCCAAATCCAAATGCCATACCGACTAATATTGAGCTAAAATTTCCTGATTTAATCTCAGTATTAATTCTTTTTTCGTAATTTAAAAACTTAATGTTAATTAATCCTATGATATGAAGAGAGAAAATGATTATTATACTTCCTGCAATAATTCTTAATTCAAAAGAGTTGCTTAAAATTAAAGAACCTAAAAAGGTTGCGGTAGCTCCGAAACTTATAAAAACAATTGAAAAACCAAAAGTAAATAAAACTATAGGGAATATATTAATTGTTTTTTTTTCTAATAGCTCATTTAAAGAGCTTCCGGAAATATAAGATATATATCCAGGTATTAATGGAAGTACACACGGAGACAAAAAGCTTATCAATCCAGCTCCAAATGCAACAAATAATTCTATCATTTAACCAGTATTTTTCATTGCAGCTGAAATACCTGCTATAGATGTTAATAATGCATCATTAAGATCATTTTTTTTATCTGGATTTAATTTTTTGTTATTGAGTTTATTCATAACTACTGCTTGAATTATATTTAATACTTCTGTGTAAATATTTCTTACAATAACTCCTGATCTAAATTTTTTTCTTTCATTTATGATTTCTTTAGGCGTAATCTTTTTATTTAATTTTTTAATAACTTCAAATTGGAACCTAAGTTTTTTTCCAACTCTTTTTAAATCTTTATCAGCTAAGTATTCCTCATATATTTTTGAAATATCTGGGTCCACTTTTGAAATTACCATATCCAAGATATCCATCATTGAATTGAAGAAAGGCCAATTTTTTTCCATATCTATAAGTGTTTTCTCAAATTTTTCTATCGATGAATATCTTAAAGCTTCTGCGCTTCCAAGCCATGCTGGGAGCATTAGTCTTATTTGTGTCCAAGCAAATACCCAGGGTATTGCTCTTAAACCTTTGATATTATCAATATTCTTTCTTTTAGATGGTCTTGATCCAATTGAAAGTTTTCCTAAAGACACATGTGGCGTAACGGTTTTAAAATATTTAATAAAATCTGAACTTTGATTAATATTTTTTCTATATGAACTTTTTGAAATATCAGACATTTTTTCAATTAGATTTCTCCAATCTTTTTTAGGTACTGGCGGTGGGGTTAATGTTGCCTCCATTACCGCTCCTATATAGCTACATAAATTATAAATTGCTAAAGGCTGATATCCATATTTCTGCTGAATAACTTCTCCTTGATCTGTTATTCTAATTTTTCCATTAACTGTATTTGGCGGCTGAGATTTTAAAGTTGCTTGAATTGGGCCTCCACCTCTACCCGCCGAACCACCTCTTCCATGAAAGAAAGTAACATCTATTTTATATTTTTTTGCAATTCTAATAATTTCTTCTTGAGCCTTATATTGATGCCAACTTGCACAAATTTTTCCAGCATCTTTGCTTGAGTCTGAATATCCAATCATGACTTCTTGTTTATTTTTTATTAAATCTCTGTACCACTTTAATGAAAACAAGCTGGCCATTATTGATTTTGCATTAATTAAGTCATCTAATGTTTCAAATAAAGGGACAACTCTTAATTTATTTTTAATATTTGCTTCTTTTTGCAAATATAAAACGGAGAGAATGTCAGATGCAGATGATGTCATTGAAATAACATAAGCCCCTAAACATTCAGGTGGCTCTTCAGATAAAATTTTAAATGTTGACCAAACTTCTTTGTTTTCTTTATTTTTAAAATTAAAATTTTTGATGAAATTAGATTTTTTTTTCATCTTAGATGATAAAAATTTAATTTTTTCCTCCTCACTCCATTTTAAATAATTGTGTTTATTTTTTTTCTGAACAAGTTCATTAATTAATTGTGAGTGTCTAGATGATTCTTGTCTAATATCTAGTTTTGCTAAATTAATTCCAAAACATTTTGCTCTTCTCATTAAGTCTAATAGTTCACCGCTTGCGATATTTTCACTTTGATTTTCCTCTAAAGATTCACGGACAATTCTAAGGGGTTTTAAAATTTCTTCTTTTGAGTTTAGCAATTTGTTATAGTCTAAAGGTTTTTTGTTCACTATAAACTGTTCAATTGCTCGATGAGTAAATCGCATTTTATCTCTTAAAGGTCTTAAAAAAACTCTGTAAGGTTCAAATGATTTTCCTGTAAGTTTTTGAATTTTTTTTGAACACTTTTTCATTGAATATGATCTAATTAATTTAGTGAGTTCTTTTTCATACAATTTTGCCGATTCCCATCTTGATAACAACAAAACTTCTTTTGTTACTTTTGAAGTTACATTTGGATTTCCGTCTCTATCACCTCCCATCCATGATCCAAACTCAATAGGATTAAAATTTTTTGGCAAACCTTTACCCATATTTTTCAAAAATATATCATTGAGTCTTCTGTAGACTTTTGGAATAGTTTCCCAAAGACTATCCTCTATTATTGCAAGACCCCATCGCGCTTCATCGGCTGGAGACGGTTTTGATCTTTTCAAGTCATCTGTATTCCAGATAATGGTAAATTCATCATGAATTTTTTTATTTAAAGATTTTATTTTTAAAGCGTGATCTTTAAATAACTCTCTTTCTTCAAGTATTTCTGTAATTTTATGATATTTTTGAATTAAAGTTCTTCTTTTGACCTCTGTTGGATGAGCTGTCAAAACTATTCCAATATTTAAATTTTTTGCAAAATTATATATTTTATTATTATTAATTTTTTTATTTTTAAATAATTTCTCAAAAATTTCTTCTATAAAAATATTTTTTTGATTTTTACCGTCTCTTTTATTTTCATATTGGTTGAGTTGTCTAGATGCATCAATAGACTCGGCTAGATTTATAAAATTCATAAAATGATTAAATGCTCTTGCAAGCTTGTAAGTATTTTTAGGATTAATACTTTTTATTTCACTAGAAATTTTTTTATATGATTTTTTTTGGATTTTATTTGCTTTTGATAACCTTCTAATTTTCTCAACAAGATTATAAAAGCTTTTCCCTTCTTGTTCTTTAATTACATTTCCTAATGAATTTCCTAAAAACCTAACATCCTCTCTCAAAGATTTTGTAGGAATTCTCTCATAATATAAGTCTCTCTTGATCACAATTTATTATATCAAAAAAGAGATTATATTTGGATTAAATTGCAACTACTTTTGATTTTTGTTCACCAAGAAGTTCAATTGAAAGCCTCATTTCATCACCTGCTTTTAAAAATTTTTGTGGCTTCATTCCCATTCCAACTCCTGGGGGCGTTCCTGTTGTAATAATATCTCCTGGTTGAAGGGACATATATCTACTTACATATGAAACAATATGATCTACATTAAAAATCATTGTTTTTGTATTACCTGTTTGCATTCTTTCGCCATTTAAATCTAATTCCATATTTAGGTTGTTTACATCATTAATCTCATCTTTGGTTACAAGATATGGACCAACAGGACCAAATGTATCGTGCGATTTTCCTTTTACCCATTGTCCCATTTTTTCTATTTGCCACTCCCTCTCACTTACATCATTCACTAAACAATAGCCTAAGATATAATCTTGTGAATTTTTTTCTGGAATATTTTTTGCATTTTTTCCAATAACTAAACCTAGCTCAACTTCCCAATCTAGTTTTTTTGAATAGCTTGTAATTTCAATATCATCATTTGGTCCATTGATTGAACTAGTGGCTTTCATAAAAACAATTGGTTCTGTTGGTGGTTTTGCTCCAGTTTCTGCGGCATGGTCAGAGAAATTTAATCCGATTGCAATAAATTTTCCTGGTTTAGTTATACATGAACCAAATCTAGTATTCTTTGAAATTTCTGGAAGCGATGATAAATCAACTTTCTTGATTTTTTCAAATGTTTCAAAATTTAAATTAGTTGGATCTAAATCATTTATATATTTGGAAATATCTCGCAAATTTCCATCTTTATCCAATATAGCTGGCTTTTCTTTATTTTTTTCTCCTACTCTTAGTAATTTCATTTCATCTCCAAAAATTATTTATAGCTTTTGTATAACGAACTATGATCATAATTACCTAAACCATTTTTAACAAGCTTATTATACATTTTTTTTACTATTTTAGATAAAGGTAATTCTAACTTTTTATTTTTCGCACAATCAATGATGTTATTCATATCTTTTAATTGCGAAAAATTTTTTCCTCTTGGTTTAAAATCATTTTTAATCATTCTTAGTCCGTGAGTTTGCAAAACTTTACTGTCAGCCCATCCTCCTTTTAATGCTTTGAGAATATTAATTGGGTTTACGTTATTTTTTTGTGATAGTTTAATTGCTTCTGCAACAGATCCGATTGTAATTCCAACTATTATTTGATTAGCTAATTTTGCTATTTGACCTGCTGAATTTTTTCCAACTAGAACAGGATTGCCTAATTTCTTAAGTATATTTAAATTTTTAGAAAAAACTTTCTTATCTCCACCAACCATTATGGCGAGCTCTGCATTCTCTGCACCATTTGTGCCTCCTGAAACTGGTGCATCTAAAAAATTAATTTTATATTTTTTTAATAATTTTGATAAATTAATTGCTGTTTTTGGATTTGCAGAGCTCATATCTATAACAGTAGATCCTACTTTTAAATTTTTTAAAAATTCTGAGTTGAAATATATTTTTTTTATAGCCTTATCATCAGATAACATTGTAATTATTAGATCTCGGTCTGAAACAACTTCCTTTAAAGAATTACATACTTTTGCGCCAAATTTTTTTAATTTAAGGGCTTTACTTTTAGTTCTATTAAAAACTTTGACTTGATATTTTGATTTGAGGAGATTTTTTGCCATTGGATATCCCATTAAACCTATTCCAATAAAACCAATTTTAACTTTTTTCATATTTTATTGATTTAATTCACTAGATCTTCCTAGATCAGCAGCTCCTCTTACTCCGCTAGAGTCACCGTGAATATGTTTTAATACTTTTGTATTTACAGTGTCGCTAAACACATATTTTTTTAATTTAGGATTTATATTCTTATAAATTTGCTTCATATTTGAAACACCTCCACCTAAAACTATAGCTCCAGGATCAACAATATTTATGACTTGTGAAAGTCCTCTTGCTAGATAATCTAGATATTGAGAAATAAATTCTAAAGATTTTTCATCTCCATTATTAGCATTATCTTGTATAATTTTAGCATCGAGATTAATTTTAAACATATCATAAAAATGTCTTGAGAAACCTGGGCCCGATAAAAAAGTCTCTATACATCCTTTTTTTCCACAATAACAATCATGTCTATTCCATTTGTCATTTGAGCCCAATGGCATCTGATTATGGCCCCACTCTCCTGTTATGTTATTATGACCATTGATAATTTTATTGTTTATAACAAGACCACCGCCAACTCCTGTTCCGATTATTACTCCAAAAACAACATCATCATTTTTTCCTGCTCCATCAATTGACTCTGACAATGCAAAACAATTTGCATCATTTTCTAAAAAAATATTTCGATTTAGTCTAAGTTCTAAATCTTTTTTTAATGGTCTATTATTTAGCCATGTTGAATTACCACCTTTTATACAGTCATTTTCAAAAGAAAGAGCTCCAGGAGAACCTACACCTACACTACATTTAGATTTATATTTATCCTCTAAATAATTTACTAGTTCACAAACTATATCAAGTGTACCGTTGTAATTTTTTGGGGTTGATTTTCTTATTCTCTCTAACTCATTACCTTTTTTATCTAATATAATGGACTCTGTTTTAGTTCCACCTAAATCAATACCAATATACATTTTAATATGAGCTTGACTGCTTCCAGATGTTAATATTACCATCTTTTGCAGTTTTATTAATTATTTTCATTTCAGAGGCTGAAAAACTAAGTTTGTTTAGACTTTCCAAATTTTCTTTTAATTGATTTAAACTTCTAACTCCTATTAGAGCAGATGTTACATAATTATTTGATAAAACCCAAGAAATTGCCATTTGAGATAAAGATTGCCCTCTTTTAATTGCAATCTTATTTAAATCAGAAACAATCTTTAAGTTTTTTTTTGTTATTAAAGATTTATCTAAGTATGATGTAATATCACTTGCTCTTGAAACTTTAGGTATCTTTTTTAAATATTTATCTGATAGCATTCCTTGAGCTAGTGGAGAAAAAGCAATACATCCAATTTTTAGTTTTCTTATTGTCTTAGTTAAATCTTTTTCAATCCATCTATTTATTAACGAATATGATGGTTGATGAATAAACAATTTAATATTTCTTGATTTTAAAATTTTGTAAATTTGATTTGTCTTTTTGGAGGAATAAGATGAAATGCCAATATATAAAGCTTTTCCAGATTTATAAATACTTTCTAAGGCATCTGCTGTCTCTTCTAAAGGTGTATTTGGGTCAAATCTATGTGAATAAAATATGTCAAAATAATCAACTTTCATTCTTTTTAAACTTTGATCACAACTTGCGATAATATGTTTTTTTGATCCCCATTCTCCATATGGTCCTTCCCACATATCATAACCAGCTTTAGATGATATGATGAGTTCGTCTCTATATTTTTTTAAGTCTTTACTTATTATTTTTCCAAAATTAATTTCAGTACTTCCATAAGGTGGGCCATAATTATTCGCCAAATCAAAATGGGTAATACCTCTATCAAAAGCGTAAAATAAGATTTTTTTAATATTTGAAAGCGGGATTTTGGCTCCAAAATTATGCCAAAGACCCAAGCTTATTAAAGGTAATTTTACACCGCTGTCACCGCATGTCCTATATAACATATTTGAGTATCTATTTTTGGATGCAGAGTATTTCATAAAAAAAATATTAAATTAAATACATTAATAAGTAGCTCTTCCCCCGCTTAGATCAAACACTGCTGCAGTTGCAAAAGAGTTTTCTTCACTAGCTAAATAAGTTACTAAAGAAGCCAATTCATTAACTTTTGCAAACTTATTTCTTGGAATCTTTGAAAGCATGTAATTTATATGCTCTTCGGTCATTTGATCAAATATTCTTGTTTTTGCAGCCGCTGGTGTTACACAATTTACTGCTATATTTTTTAATGCTAATTCTTTTCCTAGAGATTTTGTTAAACCAATAACTCCAGCTTTTGATGTGCTATAAGCTCCAGCATTAGGATTGCCTTCTTTTCCAGCAATTGATGCAATATTAACTATTCTTCCATAATTATTTTTTTCCAAATAAGGAACAACTGCTTTGCAACAGTAAAATACTGCATTTAAATTTAATTGAATTACTTTTTCCCATTCCTCAATAGGATATTCTGCAACTGTTTTGTTCATGCCAGTTATCCCAGCATTGTTTATAAAGATATCTATTTTATTATGTTCAGTCTCAATATCTTTTAAGCTTTTAGAAATCTCTTCAAAGTTACATACATTTACAATTTTATAACTTATGCTTTCTGAATTTATTTTTTCAACAGCTTTCTTTGCTTCTTGTTCATCAATATCCCATATAACAACTTTTGCTCCTGATTGAATGAATCTTTCCGCTATTGCAAATCCAAAACCTTGAGCTCCACCTGTTATAACTGCAACTCTGTTACTTAGATCAAACTTTATCATTTTTTTTTCTTTCTCTTTATTAATGGAAAACTTAAAGCAATTAAAGATAAAACAAAAAATGTTAATGCAATAGGTCTTTGGAGAAACATTAACCAGTTTCCATCGAAAATAACAAGCGATTGTCTTAAAGTTCCCTCTACCAATTCACCTAAAATTAAACCTATAATTACAGGCACAACTGAAAATCCATATCTTCTCATAAAGAAACCAATAACTCCAAATAATAGCATCAACCAAACATCAATAATTGACTGATTTAAAGAATATGTTCCACAAACAGAAACTGCAAAAATCATCGGCCATAATAATTTATTCGGAACTAGAGTTATTCTTGCAAATATTTTAGCTCCAAAAAATCCTAATACGAAGAATAAAATATTTGCAATTAGCATTGATCCAAATATTCCATAAAGAAACTCAGGTTGCTCTCTAAATAAATCTGGACCCGGTCTTACACCATGTATGATTAATCCTGTAAGTATTACTGCTGTAGTCGCACTACCAGGAATACCTAAAGCTAGCGTTGGAACCATGGCTCCTCCGGTAGCAGCATTATTTGCTGCTTCAGCTCCAGCTATTCCTTCAATTGATCCTTTTCCAAAATCCTCAGGTTTTTTTGACCATCTTTTTGCTTCAGCATATCCTATTAATGATGCAACAGTTCCTCCCTCTGCTGGTAAAACACCAATGAATGATCCTATGCCGCTAGATCTAATTATTGTTTTCCAAGTTTTTTTATAATCATCGATTGATGGAAGTTTAACTGCCTTTAAAGCCACTCTATTAAATATTTGATTAATTAAAGTAGATTGAGTTAACATTTCACTAATAGCAAATAAACCTACTACTACTGGAATAAAACCAATTCCTTCAGTCAATTCATTAATTCCAAATGTAAACCTATCTATAGATGTCATAAAATCTTTACCAACAGTTGAAATTAGAATTCCAAAAGCACCAGCAATTAAATTTTTAATAGGACTACCTTCACCAATTGATGCAAGCATAGTTAATCCAAAGATTGCTAGCGCAAAATATTCAGGTTGACCGAATTCATAAGCTAAATTTGCAAGTAAAGGAGCAAAAAATATAAGAACTATAACACTAGCAATTCCACCAATTACGCTTGAAACAGTAGCCATACCTAAAGCTCTTCCGGCTTCTCCTTTTTGTGCTAAAGGGTAACCATCCAAACATGTGGCTGCTGCTGCAGGGGTTCCAGGGGTATTTATTAAAATTGCAGTAATCGCACCCCCATAAGTTCCTGCACAATAAATTGCAGTTAGTAATACAATTGCAGATAGTGGATCTAGCGTCATCGTAAATGGTAATATTAAAGCACCACCTGTTGTTGGTCCTAGTCCAGGAAGAACTCCAAGAATTAATCCAAAAATTGTTCCAAAAAATAAAACAATTAATAATTTATAGCTAAATAAAGGAGCAAAGATTAAACCTAAATTTTCCATTTTATCCGTAATAAAGATTTGTAATAATTCCAGGTGGAAATCGTAATCCTAAAATTGTTTCAAAAAATATAAAAACAATTAAAGGAAATATAATTGATACCATTAT
>CACMSB010000002.1 GCA_902616245.1 uncultured Pelagibacteraceae bacterium | reverse complement strand
TATTTTTTATCAGATTTTTTATTATTTATGTATCATTGATAATCTTGAGTCTTTACTTTTGGACTAATAAAATAAGATTCGAAATTGACTATAAATTAATTTTAAATCTAGGTATTTTTTATTTCTCATTACATTTACTGCTAAGTTATTTAATAGATATTTATTTTATTAATCACCAAATTGATATCTCCAAAGTCTGGAATAGTTTTAGAACATATCAATTAGATAAATTTGTGTTTCAAAATATTTTTTGGCAAGGTATATCCTCTTCAAATATTGTAATTTTACCTTTTGTACTATTATTTACTTTAAAAAAAGAAATTTTAAACTTTAAAGAAATTTTATTTTTGTCAATTGTTGCTACTACAAGTGTTTATTGGCATAGTATGCAATTAATATTCTTGTTATTATTTCTTGGCGCAATATTAGTTTCCAAAAACATTAAAAATTTCAGACCAATTATTTTCATTTGTGTATTATCTTTTTTAAGTCTTATAATAATTTCTTCAACTATAGTAAAACCTAATCACAAAAATTTAAATTATGTTGAAAAAAATAGTATTAATTTCAAAAATTATATAAATCAATTTAGTAATCTGAAACAAATTTTTGGAAATATTTTTTCTTTTAATAATACAAATAATGTTGAATTCGAAAACTTACAATCATATTCAATTATAGATATTTCTCAAGATGAATTCTACTTCATCAAGTCTAATAAAAATATTATTATAAAAAATATTTCTCTGCAGGACAAAACTGTTCCAATTTTATTATCATTAAAAAAATCGAGAGATTTAGGTTCAGTTTTGTTTGGAGATGGGTTTAGATCTTATAGAGACTCAGTGCCTGAATTATGGTCTAAAAATCTTGAATATTTTAAATACAAAAGCAAAGAAGACGAATATATAAAAAATTTGGAATTAAAAAATAATTTAAAATCGGAAAAAAAAAATAATCAACCTTTCTCTGAATGCAAATTAGATAAAAAAACTGGGTTTTATTCATGTAATTCTTATTTAAATTACACCAAGTACAAAAGTCCTACTACACTTATAGCTTCAATATATGATTATGGATATTTTTTTATAATCTTAATGTTAATATTTTTTTTTACAAATTTTTTTCAACATAAGAAACAATTTTTAAATCTTTTTTTTATATATATTTTTCTATTTTTATTTGCTTTTACTTGTGATTTAAGTGATTCATTAATGTTTTATTTTTTTATAATATTTACACCATTATTAATAAACAATGAAAAAGTTCATATCAAATATTTATCATAAATTTTTTAAGTATAAATTTGAAGACAATTTTCAAAATATAAATTATGAGCAAATTTGTGAAATAGAAAAATCTGAATCTGAAAAATATAGATTACAACTGTTCAACTCTTTAGACTTAAAAAAAATCAAATCGGTATTAGACTATGGTTGTGGCTATGGAATGAACATGAAAGTAATTAAAAATATAAATAATGAGATTATATTAAATGGAATGGATATCTCAAATACAAAAATTAGAATGCTGAAAATTTTAAATGACAATATTTATAAAATGTCATTAAATGTTCATGAAATAAAAAATTTGCCAAATTTTGAAAAAAAATTCGATTTAGTATTTACTGATGCTGTTCTGATTTATGTAAATCCTAATAATATTTATAAACTTCTAAAAAATCTTATAAATTCATCAAAAAAAAAAATTTTATTGCATGAATTATGCAACTTGTATGACAGAGGAAAAGTTGATTATTTGCATATCCATGATTACAAAAACTTAATAAAAAGAATTAATCCAAAATTAAAAATCAAAACATTTAAGTCAAGCAAACCAGGAACTCCCTGGAATACTCATGGTACGATAATTTTGATCGATAAAGAAAATGCTAATTGATTTTTTTAATAATACCTTCATATTCAATGAGTCAGCTTTAAAACTAATTAATTCTTCTAAAATATCTGTTTTTGCAACTTATTTTTTATTACTTATAAATTTTGTTTTTCTTGCCTATATAATTTTTGAGATAAATAAACTATTTCAAAAAAAAAAAATAAATATTTTTACATCAATTATTATTATTGCTATTTATGGAAGTTTTTCAAAGTTTTTAGGATTTTCTATTTATGATGAAGTAATTATTTACATAATAGCTCTAGTATATTTATTAAAAAATAAAGTTCAGTTTTCAAAAAATCCTCATAGTTTCTTCTTAACAATATTCTTATTTTATATAATTTTTCACTCTTTATTTTTTTATAAACTAGATTTTTCTATTCTTGACAATTTAAGATATTTTAGATTTTTAGCAGTAGTTTGCATCTCAATAATTATTTTTATTTTCTTTAAAAAAAAAATAATTAATTATAATATAGCTTTTAAGTTTTGTTTCATTTTTACTTTATTTCTAATTGTATATTCAATATTTGGCGACCTATTTTATCAAAACTTTAGTTACCTAAGGGTAGCTGGTGATAAAAATCCAATAAGTCTATTTTATGACACTGGTGGTTCGGGTAAGTTTATAATTCAAAATTTTATAATTTCTGGATCAAGAAATTTTACCATACTAATTTTAGTTTCTACTTACTTTATATTTAAGTCAACGGTTAATCTCAAAAAGAAAATAATTTTTTTTACATCTTTGATTTTTTTATCAGTTTACAATGATTCAAACTCAAGTATCTATGTAATTATTATTTTATCAATTATACTAACTTTTAATAATTTGAATTTTTTAAAAATTTTAATTCCTAGTTTAATTCTTAATTATGTTTTAATAGCTTTATTATTTATATCCATTCATTCTTTCACCCCTTTAAAAACTGACAGTTTTCTTGTTCAAAATTTAAATGTAACAATCAAAAAAAATCTTAAACAAAAGTCTATTATCCCAGTTGATTACTTAATTTCATACAAAACAAATATTATTAAAGAAAAAATAAAAATGTCGGAAATTGAAAATTTAAATATTGATAATTCATTATTAAAATATTTAGAAACTAAAAATATTTTATCGATTATTGAAATTACCAATCAATGTCCTGAACTCGAAAAATTAAACAAATTATCAATCGAATTAAAAAATGAGCTATGTAAAAGAGCAAAATTATATATTGATGCTAATGATCAAAATTTAAAAATTGATAAAATTTTATTAGAAAATGAACGACTTGGAATAAAAAAATACTCTGACGACGTTATAGATACAATTAAAATTAGGAGAGGAGATTACTATTTAGTTGATGGTCTTGACCTCACCATCAACAACCACGCTTTAGCAGAAGCAATAACACACTTTTTAGGAATATTAGATAGAGATAGAAGTTTTTTTAATTTAACTTTTGGATCAGGAATTAATTCACATAGAAACTTACTTCCGATAAGCATATCAAAATTAATTGTAGAGTTCAAAGATTTTGACAGACAAGATGAAATGATAAAACAGAATTTCTATAATGCTAATTTTTCATCTTATACGATCCCTTCTTTAATTTTTGAATTTGGTTTTATATTAATATTTTTTATTCTTTGTTTAATTTTATCTTCACAAGTTTTAAAAAATATTAATTTTTTTTTTTTAATAACTTTAATCGTTTCAAGCTTCTTTATAAATTTCAATGACTCAATATTATTCTTTCTAATGCTTTTATTTTTTATAAAAAATGAAGAAAAAACTTAAAATATTTTTTTTAGCTCCTGGAAATTCTGTACATTCATTTAGATGGATTAAAAAATTTTCATCAAATAATAAGGTATATTGGCATTATACAGGAAAATTAAATTATAAACTTAACGGTATAAATTTACAAAAGCTTCCTGATGGACTCTTGTTGTTAGTTTCACCATTTATTTTTTTGCTTAATATTATTCTTATTAAACCTGATATTATTCATGTTCATTCTATTTCAAAAAATTTATTCATTAGTCTATTTGCTGTGTTTTTTTATAAAAAAAAAGTAATACTCAATCCATGGGGATCAGATTTTTTTTTCCCAAATCTTTTAGTGAAATTTTTACAACTTTTTATTAATAAAAATATTATTTTTACTGACTCATTTATCATTAAAAATAAATTGGAAAAAAAAAACAAAGTTTATAAAATAAATTTTGGTGTAAACTTAAGCTATTTTAAACAAAAAAAAATTAAAAAATTATATAAAACAAAAAATTTAATTTTTTGTCCAAGAGGATACAACCCTATATATAATCAAATGTTAATATTAAAGTTTATAAAAATAAATAAAAAAAAACTAAAAAATTTCATATTTATTTTTTCTGGGATGATTGATGATTTGGAATTTAACAACATAAAAGTGTATACGAACAAATATAGATTAACGAATATGGTTGAATTGTATGGATCATTAAATAAAGATCTTTATACAAGATACTTGAGGGAAGCATTTTTGGTTATATCGGCCAGTAAAAGTGATGCAGGTTTATCATCTTCAATAGCCGAAGCAATGTCATGTGAATCAATTGTGATGTGTACGAATAATAGAGATAATCCTTACTGGATTAAACACGGTTCAAACGGTTTTTTATTTAAAAATAATAACATTAAAGATTTTTCAAAACAATTTTTTAAAATTTGCAACCTTTCAAAAATGAAAAAAAATCTAATAAAAAAAAGTGCAAGAAAAATCCAGTTAGAAAATAATGATTTAAATATTGAAATGGAAAAAGTAAAAAAAATCTATCGTTCTATTTATATGAAAAATATCTAATTGAAATATTTTTTAATTGTATTTACTATAAACATCACATCTTCGTTAGATAGATAAGGATGAATTGGCAAACAAATATTCTTTTTTGCTAATATTTTTGAGTTTATCATATCTTTGTCTTTAAATTTTTTAAATGTTGGTTGCTGTGTAATGCTATAGTTATATAAATTAGCCGTTTGAACACCTTTAGATTTTAAGAAATTTTGTAAATTATCTCTTTTATTTACTAAAATTACATATGATGAACCATTGTAACTTGTAAATTTATTTGGCTTTAAAACATCTATAGATTTAATTTTTTTTAAGTATTTGTTATAAATTTTTGCAATTTGTTTTCTTCTACTAATTTCTTTACTAATAATTTTCAATTTTTCATTAACTACACATGCTTGTAAAGTATCTATTCTAGCATTCAATCCTAAAACTATAGAATGAGACTTGAAAGATTGTCCATGTGATCTTATAATTTTCATTTTGTTATATAATTTTTTGTTATTTGTGAAGCATGCACCCGCGTCCCCAAAAGAACCCAAAACTTTTGCGGGGAAAAAACTTGTACAGCTTATTGAAGTATATTTGTGACAATAGTTGTTTTTATATTTTGATCCAAAACTTTGAGCGCCATCATTTATTAAATATAAATTGTTTTTAATTGCGATATCTTTTAAATTTTTTAAATCAGGCAGATTACCATATAATCCAACTGATATTATTGCTTTTGTTTTTCGATTAATTCTTTTTTTTAAACTATTTAAATTTATAGTACCGTCAAATAAATTAACATCTGCCACAACTGGTTTAGCACCAAGAATCATTATGCTGCTTGCTGTTGAAATCCATGTCATATCTGGAATGATCACTTCATCATTTTTTTTTATCCCACAAGCCATTAAAGCAACTATTAAAGCATCTGTTCCCGATGAAACTCCAAGGGAATATTTAACTTTTAAAAATTTTGATAGATTTTGTTCCAAAGTTTCTACCTCTTTACCTAAAATAAATGATTGCTTCTTAAAAAGTTCATCAAAACTTTTCTTTAAATTAGATTTAATTATTTTGTAATTTTCGTTTAAATTAACAATTTTAATCTTCATTTATATATCCTTGTATTTTATAAGCCTCATGATCACTTTTAATCCATCTTTTATTGTTAATTTTCTCATATTCAATTTTAAATTTAGGTAAACAATCTTCAAATATCTCTTTATAATTATGTACATAATAGCTCAAATTTCTTGATTTATCTTCAGAGTGGTATTCTATAAAAATAAAACCCTTTTTTATTTTCTCTTTATTTTTTAGAAAAAAATTTATTAGATTATTTTTTTTTACATATATTAATGTAAAAGATGAAATTAAATAGTCAATATCCTCTTCAACCACAATATCTTCAATTTTACTTTGTAAAAATTTAATATTGATATTTTTTTCTCTAGAATAATTTTGAGCAAAATTTAAATATTTCTTATTGATATCATAGCCAATTAACTCAAAATTTCTTTTTGTTTTTTGAAGATTAAATAATCTTAAACCATACCCACAGCCTAATTCTACTATTTTGAGTTTATTATTAGATTTTTGTTCAAAAAATTTTATTAATATTTCATCTTCTAAATAAATTTTAAAACTATCTTCTAATTTTTTTGAGTTTAATCTTCTATATTTCCAGAAGAATGTATAGTTAATTCTTAAAATATAAGATAACAAAATCCATAAAATTTTGTTTTTTTTTATAAATTTTATCATTTAATTATTAAATTCATTTTTGAAAGTTTGTATTATTCTATCTTCAAATTCAAATTTTGATTTATAGTTTAATTTTTTTAATTTTTTTACTGATAACAATTTTCTTTTCATTCCAGAAGGTTTATCTAAATTATTAATAAATTTAACTTTAATTTTCAAAGTTTTAAAAATTTTTTTGTAATATTGGTTAATAGTAATATCTTTTCCTGTGCCAAAATTAATTAAGCTAGGTAATTTATTATAATTTCTAATTGCATATAAAATAAAGTTAGAAAGATCGTCAACATGAACAAAATCTCTTTTAGCTTTGCCATCACCCCAAATCTCTATAACCTTTTTTCCATATTTTTTTGCACTATATGCTTTTTTCATAATTGCAGACACAAGATGAGCTTTGTTTCCATTAAATTTGTCATTTTCTCCAAATAAATTTGTTGAAACAACAGTCTTAAAATTAGTATTAAATTGTTTGTTTGAATATTCACATAATTTGTGGCCTATTATTTTAGATAAAGCATATCCCTCATTTGTTTCTTCAAGAGGACTTTTTAACATATCATCTTCTGAAATTGATTTATTAATATTCTTTGGGTACATGCAAGAACTTCCAATAAATATAAATTTTTTTATTTTCGCTTTTCTTGACCCCTCTATAACTCCAAGATTTATTATTATATTTTCATATAAATAACTGTGTGGAAAATTTATATTATCTTGAATTCCTCCAACTTTTCCAGCAGCATGTATAACGGAAGTTATCTTATTTTTTTTTATATATTTAAAAACTTTTATTGGATCTGTAAGATCAAGTTTTCCTCTCTCAGGAAAAAATAACTTATATTTTTTCTTTGGGAAAATTTTTATTATGCTATTCCCCAACATGCCTGTTCCACCACTTAAAAAAATTTTTTCCATATTTTAGTTAAATATTATTTAAATTTAATCAGTAGTTTTAAGGGTTTTTCTTATAAATTCCCACATTTCTTTCTAAACTGGTTCGAAGTGTTTACTTAATATATCGTTTTAACAGTTATATTTGCTATATTTATTATTTTTAGAAGAGCAGCATTTATAGAATCAATAGGTTCAATAATATTAACAATTTATGATGTTTATAATATAAATTTATATTTACAGTTTTTTAAACTAAAACTATTTAAATTTGTACTTTATGAACCCAATATTAAGTAAAAACTTTGTTTTAAATAATAAATTTTACACAATTTTATTATTTCTAATTTTTTTGATACCTTTATCCTTAATTATTGGAAATGCCGCAACAAATATTAATATCATATTAATAACAATTTTTTTTCTGTCAAAATTAACATATGACAAAAATTTAAAATTCTTAATTTATGATAATAATTTAGCTATATTGATTTTTTTTGTAGCTATAGCAATTAAAGACAACTTTTTTTATGAAGGATTTAATTTAAAATCAATATATTTAATAAAATTTTATTTTTTATTTCTATCTGTTAGCTATATTTTTAATAAAAAAAAAGAAATCTTATCTATTTTTACAAATTTCCTTTTAATAATTTTGGTAATTTTTTCTTTCGATATAGCATATCAATATAATTTTGGAAGAGACATACTAAATATCGCATCAGGCTCTTTGCATAGATACTCTGGTTTTATGGGGACTGAGTGGATAGCAGGCTCTTATATATCTAAATTTGCATTAATATCATTATTAACATTGCTTTCCACGGCAAAGTACAAATATATAAATATATTTCTAATTCTATTATATTTTTTAGCTATCTTGATATCAGGTGAAAGAATGGCATTAATAAATTATTTTTTTACTATATTAATATTTATTTCAATTTTTACTTACAAAAAATATTTTAGGATATGGGATATATTTTTAATTTTTTTTGTATTGGCGTTATCATTCGCTATATTTTTTCAATCATTAGATGACGCAAGAAAGAGGATATATACTATTGATATTCTCTTGAAATTAAAATTAGCTTCAAAAACTGCAAAGGTAATAAATTTAAGTAAACATGATCAAAATACAATTGAATATGAAACAAAAAAAAATAATACACACTTTGACATTTTTGCATCTAGTATAAAAATTTTTAAAAAAAATTATCTGATTGGCACAGGAACTGATAAATTTTTGGAAAATTGTCAATCTTATGAAAAAGAAGAACTATATTGTGAAAGTCATTCTCATAATATATATCTAAATATTCTGTCTGAACAAGGTATAATTATTTTTCTGATGTTTATTTATGTGATATATTTTATTTTATTTTCAAATTTCTCAATAAAAAAAAATCAAAACTATTTAATTTTATTGATCGTTATTTTGATTTTTTTAAATCCTCTAAGTGTTGGTGGTGATATTTTTTCTACTTGGACTGGAACAGTATTTTGGTATATTTTTGGAATTTGTAATGCTTTAGGTAATAAAAAAATTATTAATGAAAAATAAAATATTAATAACTTATACTTTTTTAATAATATTATTTGGTTTTTCTAATTTATTTGCAAATACAAAAATTCCGTCTCAAATAGACCTAATAATCACCGGTTCTCAATATAAAGATTTATTAAAACAATATGTGATTTTGGTTAAAAATAATAAAAATGGGCTATTAAATCCAAAAGATATTAAACAAAACATAAGAGGTGAAGTTTTATGGAAAGATCATAATAAAATAAAAAAAGACTTAACTAAAATAAAATTAACTGGTGACTATTTTAATGATCATTTTGACTTAAAAAGAAATATTGCATCTTTGTTTATTCAACTTCAAAGTGAAAACATTGGATCAATAACTAAATTTAAATTATTTTTACCTAGTGCAAGACAATATTTAAATGAAATATTTATAACGTCTTTTTTAGAAAGTTTTGATTTCATTGTTCCAAGGACAAAAATAATTAAAGTCAGATTAAATCATGACATTGAATATTTTTCAATATTTCAAGAGCACCCTAGTAAAGAGCTTATAGAGAGATACAAATTAAAGGATGGAGTTATTTTAGAAGGAAATGAGGATGCTTATTATTATAACAACTATTTTAAAAACGATACTAATCCTTTATGTTGCTACCCCAAAATAGATAATTTTTCATTTATAAAAAACAATTATTTAAATTTAAAAATTTTATTAAATGCCTCAACAAAATATACTCATCAAGTTTATAGCATTCCTAAACAAAGCAATAATCATTACAACTTTTTAGATTTTAACAATACTGAATATATCGAGTTTGATCAAATTTTAGAATTTGTAGATGGGAAACATGCACTCACTATAAATAACAGAAAATTTTATTATGACGCATTTTATAATCGTCTCATACCTATCTATTATGATGGAGATGTAATGTTAAATTTTGATTTTAAAAATGACAAATTTTTAAAAAACAAAAAAATAAACAACATAGTATTAGATAAGGATTTTAAAAAGAATTTGCTAAAAAATATTAAATCTAAAATTCATCCAGAATACTTAAAAAAATATGATAAAAAATCAGATATCTTTTTTTCCAAAATTGATGTGATGCTTGATAAATTAATAGTAAAAGCTGAACAATACAATAATAGTTTGATAGATAAAAATTATTATGATTTAAATGAACCAGTAAGTGTGGGAATTTTAGCAAAAGATAAAAATCAAGATTTAAATTTAATAAATTTTAAAAATAATAAATATGAATTATGCAGTGTTTCTTATTTTTTCAATTTAGATCTTAATTGTAAAGCAATTGATATAAAAAGAGCTAATAAAATACTTAGTAACAATAAAAAACATATAATGAAATTTGAGGATTTTCCTCAAATGGCAGGCCATTTATTTGGAATTCAAAAACAAAATAAAAATGATTCATTAAACTCGGTAAAGTTTAATAAACATAATACTATTTTTAAAAAGAATAAAATAGTTTTTAGTCAAAAATTTTTAAATAACTTAAAATTTATTGAAACTTATGAAGGTAAAATTTTTTTAGAAAATGGAACAACTTATGTGATTAAATCCAAAAATAAAAAAAATAATATTGATTTGATATTTGATTATACCAAAATCAATAAATTTTCTGAAACATTCCCACGAATTGTGATAATTGGAGATTATAATCAAATTAAAATTAAGACACAAAATTTAAATATAGAACAGCCCGAGACTACAGCTTTACAGAGCAGATATAATGATAGGCAACTTACTGGGTGTATTAATTTAATTGATGTAAATTTTGTAACTCTTTTTGGTGATATTAAAAATATGAATTGTGAAGATGCAATAAATATTGTTAGATCTAAAGGTCTAATTAATTCTTTATTCATAGAGAATTCTAATTCTGATGCTCTTGATATTGATTATTCCTCAATAAAAATAAAACTTATTAATATAGAACAAGCTAAGAATGACTGTGTAGATATTTCATCAGGAAAATATGAAATCGCAAATATAGATTTAAATAATTGTGGAGACAAAGGTATTTCTGTAGGAGAGAAAAGTAATTTAAAAATCAGCAAAGGTATGATTAATTTATCAAATATGGGATTAGCTTCAAAAGATAGTTCTTTAGTTGAGGTATCTAATAAGTTGATAATAAAAAATAGTTTTTCATGTTTTGAAAAGTATAGAAAGAAACAAGAATTTGATGTGGGAAATATTACGTTTTCAGACTCTGGCGAGTTAGTCTGTAATAATTAAGAAAATTTGCTTATACCATTAGAATATTTAGAAAACCTTTGCCAATGAAGATCTAGTTTCTCTATATAGTCATTCGCTTTTGAGTCACTTTTGAGCTCAAAAACCTCGTTTTTTTCTCTGTTAATTATATTCAAAACTTTAATTTCAGAACTTGTAACAGCAAAAGTTAAATAAAATATTCTTGTATCTAGTGTACATCTAACAGATGCATTATTTATGTAATATTGTCTGTAATAACTTATACCTATTGTGGGAGAAATAATTTTATTTTCAATCTGTTTCTTAAAAAAATTCAAGTCACCTAATTTTTCTTTGCGTTTGTCTAAAGTCTCCCAATTTGAAACAATTTTCTTTTTTCCAGTAGATGTAGTTATTTTTTTTTCTAGATTACAATTTTTTATTAAAAATGATTTAGAATTTCCATAAATTCTTAATCTAATCTTTTTTCTTGGAGTCAAACCTTCTATCGATAATTTATGATCTATAAAATTATTATCAAAGTAAAAAGAATTTATAAATCTCGAAGGATGATGAATAAAAAAACCATATTTAGTTAAAAAATTAAAAACTTTAATTTTTTCGCTTGAATTTTCTAAAAGTATTTTAAGTTCTTTTCTAGTCTCACTCCCCATCATTTTGAATACTCATGTTATAGACTATATTATTATTCCCAAATTTTTCTATCTCATCTGCTATTTCTTTTGCCTCCTGTTTGCTTACCAAAATTGTATAATTTAAAATATTTTTTTCACTATCAAAAAACTTGGATATAAGTTTATATTTATTTATTTTATTCGTAATTTCTTTAAATAAATCATTATCATTTTTAATAATTTCAATATTAAAATAATAATTTACAGAATTTGGATTGTTATCATTTAGTAAATTATGACTTGAAAAAAATTTTGATCTAAGCACTAAAGGCATTATGATTACAAATGAGGTTAGTAATATAGAATAATAAATATTTACACCTGAGGAAATTCCAATTGTTATATAAATAAAATATACAACAAGTTCTAATGGACTTTTGACCGGGTTTCGGAATCTTACTATTGAAAGTGCTCCAATCATTCCAAGTGAAAGTGCTAAATTTTCAGCTATAGTTTTAGTGATAATTAATGTTATCGGAGCTAGTAATAAAGCAATAATTTTTTGATTTTTATTTGCAGCCCATTCATATCCGAGCTTTTGATAAGTAAGATTTACAGATAATCCAAGTAAGGAAGCAAATAGAATTTGAAATATTAAAAATATTTGATCATAAATCATTTGGGTTTTATATAAATGTTAGTTCTTTATGCAACAAGAATAATCATTTAAATTATAATAAAATGACAAATAAAATAGTTAATCAAATATATTATAATGATTGAACAGTGCCTAATATTATCTGGTGGATATGGCTCCAGGTTAAAAAAAATTACTCAAAAAATACCCAAACCATTAATAAAATATAATAACAAAGAATTTCTCTACTACTTATTATGCAATCTTGAAAATCAAGGAATAAAAGATGTTTTGATATTGACACATTATAAATCAGAAATGTTTAAAAAATTTTTAAAAAAAATTAAAAAAAAATTTACAAAAATGAAAATTACTTTAATAAAAGAAAAAAAAAAATTAGGAACAGGAGGTGCTGTCATAAACTCCTTTAGTAAGCAGAAAAATTATTTTTTTTTAATCAATGGAGATACTTTTTTTGATATTAATTTAAGGGATTTTGAAAAAAAATTTAAAAAAAAAAAAGATTTAATTTCAATAGCTTCCGTAAATGTTACAAATAATAATTCTAAAGTTATTAATAGTTACAAGGTAAAAAAAAATATAATTTTAAAAATTTATAAAAAAAAAAAAAAAAGAATAAAAAAAAGTGGTGGAATCTATATTGTTAACAAAAAAATAATAAAAGATTATATAAAACACCCATCAATTTTTTGTGATTTTGATCAGGACATAATAGTCAGTAATGTAAATACAGGTAAAATAAAATCGATTACATATAAAAAAAATTTTTTAGATATTGGAGAAAATATTAGTATTTTTAAAAAGTCAAAAAAAATTTTAAATAAAATATTAAATAAGCCTTGTTGTTTTTTAGATAGAGATGGAGTTATAAATTATGACACTGGATATACACATAAAATTAAGGATTTTATGTTTAAACCCGAAGTAAAGCAGGCAATAAAGTATCTTAATGATAAAAGATATTATGTTGCAATTGTTACAAATCAGTCAGGTATTGCAAGGGGTTATTACAATATAAAAGATTTAGAAAATTTACATAAATATATGTTAAATGAAATTCATAAGTTCGGAGGATATATAGATAAAATATATTATTCACCTTTCCATCCCGATGGTAAAATAAAAAAATATAGAAAAAAAAGTACTTATAGAAAACCAGGCACAGGAATGCTAAAACTATGCGAAAGAGAATTGCAAATAAATAAATCTAAATCATTTTTAATCGGTGACTCTTTGACCGATATTAAAGCTGCTAAAAATTTTAAAATAAAGGGTTACTTAGCGAAGGCTAATCTATTAGATCAAATAAAATCAATAACAAAAAAAAATTAAATGAGTTTTAAAAAAATATTTTCTTTTTTGATTAAAGTAGCAATAACATTTATTACTTTTTATTACATTTTTGATAAATTAATTTCTGATAAATTTTCTCTCAATATTAATATTTTTTACTCAAAAACGATTTTGTTTTTATTATTAATTATATTAATCTCTTATTGTCTTATTTCATTAAGACTTTATATAATCACTCAATATAAAATAAATTATACAGATTTGCTTAAAATTAATATTATTTCATCCTTTTTCTCTAACTTAAATTCAGCTGGATCTGAAGTAATAAGAATATTAATGTTGAGAAAAAAGGTTAAATTAATTTCTTCATTTACTTATGTCTTTTGCGATAGATTAATTGGATTAATATCAAAAGTAGTATTAATTATCACGGCTTTATTTTTTTTACTCAAATTAAATCTTATTTTAATCTTATTGTTTGTATTATTAATAACTTTTTTATCTAAAATTTTATTTTCAAAGATTTTACCATTTCTAATAAATTATATTAATACCTTTGGTATTTTCAAAAAATATAAAATTGACAAAAAAAAATTTTTAGAAATCTCGAAAATCAGAGTATTTTCCTCCGTTTTTCTAATTAGTTTCACATGTCATTTTTTGCAGGTAATTTTTATTTATTTAATAAGTATTTATTTTGCTAAAAATTTAGAATTTTTATATACAATGGTTATAGGACCTTTTGTAATGGCAATTTCATCAATACCCATAAGCATAGGTGGGTGGGGTGTGAGAGAATTAACTATGATACAAGGATACAATTTTTTTAATGTTCAAGCTGATACTGCTTTAAGAATTTCAATTACAATAGGTATTATGAATTTATTAATTTCATTTATCTTCACAATAATGATTTTAATAATTCAGTTCTTTAAAGATTTATTAAAAATTAATGAAAAAAGCTAAAAATATAAAATTATATAATAAAAAAAACACCTATAAGAGCATAATTAATTGCAAAATTGGTAAGAATTTTAAATTTGTAGAACCAATCAATATTTATGATTGTAATCTAGGTGATAATGTTTTTGTTGGTCCATTTGTAGAGATTGGAAAAGGTGTTATAATAAAGAATAGAACAAGAATATCTAGTCATTCATTTATATGTGAATTAGTAACAATCGGAAATGATTGTTTTATTGGTCATGGAGTCATGTTCACAAATGATCTTTTTAAAAATGGAAAACTTGGAGGTAATGTAAAAAACTGGAAAAAGACTTTAATTGGTAATAAAGTTTTAATAGGGTCTAATGCAACTATACTTCCAGTAAGCATTGTATCAGGATGTGTTATTGGTGCAGGAAGCGTAGTCACAAAGAATTGTAAAATAAAAGGTATTTACGCTGGCAATCCAGCAAAACTGATAAGAAAATTATGATAGTTTAAAATATAATATAGTGTAATTTTAAAATGATGCCAAAAAAGTTTCCAAATAAAAATTATAAAGATGTTATCGAATATTATAATGATTATTCTAAATCTTTAAATGAAACATTAGTTTTGCTTAAATCAAATCAGATTAAAAATGTACTAAGCTTACTAAACAAATCTATTCAAAATAGGAAAAATATATTCATATGTGGCAATGGTGGTTCATCATCTGTTTCTAATCATTTTCTCTGTGATTTCCAAAAAGGATTATTGCTTGATAAAAAATTGAGATTAAGGACATACTCATTATCATCAAATACTGACTTGATTACCGCTATATCAAATGATTTAAACTACAATAAAATTTTTAGCCTTCAGCTTGACAGTCTAGCAGATCAAAATGATTTACTGATTATTTTTAGTGTCTCAGGAAAATCTGGCAATATCATCGAAGCAGCAAAATCAGCAAAAAAAAAAAAAATGAAAGTAATATCATTCGTAGGATTTAAAAATTCTAGAGTAAAAAAATTCAGCAATATTTGTATAGAATTTAATAATAAAAATTATGGTATTTCTGAAGATGTATTTCAAATTCTAATGCATGTATACTCTCAATATATAAGGCAAAAAAATCTTTCAAATAGAGTAATATTAAATA
Source organism: uncultured Pelagibacteraceae bacterium (assembly GCA_902616245.1). GTDB lineage: Bacteria > Pseudomonadota > Alphaproteobacteria > Pelagibacterales > Pelagibacteraceae > Pelagibacter. The sequence continues at coordinate 245,866 of CACMSB010000002.1, read as the reverse complement.
AAAATTTTTGATATAAAATATAAGATATAATTATTATGTATTATTTATCACTAATTTTAACAAAATATAAATATTGTGTTTAAATTAAAAAGTGTTAGTTTGGCGTGCCTGGTGATTATGGCGAAAGTGTAATACCCGATCCCATTCCGAACTCGGAAGTCAAGACTTTCTGCGCCAATGGTACTTTGTCTTAAGACATGGAAGAGTAGGACGTTGCCAGGCTTTACCCACATGAAAAAATATGTCGTTGTAACTGGTGGTGCAGGATTTGTTGGATCCAATCTTATAGAATTATTAATAAAAGAAACAAATCATTATATAATTAGCATTGATAATTATTCATCAGGTATAAAAAAAAATCACATTAATTCAAAAAAAGTAAAATACATATCTGGAAATACTTCAAATATTGAAAATTTACTTTACTCTTACAAAAGAAATATTATTTCACTTTTCCATTTTGGTGAATTTTCAAGAATATATCAAAGCTTTAAAAAATTTAATGAATGTTACATTTCAAATACTATAGGTACAAATGAGGTTTTTTATTTCTGTTTAAAAAATAAAATAAAACTGATTTATTCTGCAACATCTGCCTCTCTAGGCAACAAAGGTAATGATAAAAACCTTTCTCCATACGCTTTTACTAAATCAAAAAATTTAGAACTTTTAGAAAATTTGAAAAAATGGTTTAAATTCAAATATGAAATAATATATTTTTATAATGTTTATGGAGAGAGACAAATTGAAAAAGGAGATATGGCTACAGTAATTGGAATATTTCAAAACCAATTCAAAAAAAAAAAACCATTAACAGTTGTAAGACCAGGTAATCAAACAAGAAGATTTACACATATCTCTGATACCGTAAAAATCTGCTTTGAAGCTTGGAAATCAAATAAATGTAGACATTATAGTATTAGTCATAAAAAATCTTATTCGGTCTTATCTGTGGCAAAAATGTTTAAAAGTAAAATTATTTATCTTCCACAAAGACCTGGTGAAAGATATGCGTCAGCATTAACCAATTTATCTTTTAATAATAAGGTAATTAAAAGATTTGGTAAAATAAGTTTGAAAGATTACATAACTTCGTTTATTAAGTAAAAAATTTATGAAAATAGCAAGTTCTTTAAAATCTCTAAAAAAAAGAGATCTCAATTCAAAGTTAGTTAGAAGACGAGGTCGAGTTTATATTATAAATAAAAAAAATCCTAAATTTAAAGCCAGACAAAAATAAAATGGATAATGATGCTCACAAAAATACTTGGAATAATTTTACAAAATTTGTTCTTTGGGGTTGTGTTGCAGTTACTGTTGTGCTCGTCTTAATGGCAATCTTCCTTATTTAAAAATGATAATAGGATCAGTATCAGAAGATAAAAGCACAGAGAAAAGGGTAGCAATTACACCTGAAATTATAAAAAAATATAAATCCCTTGGAATGAGTATTTGTATTAATCAGGGTTATGCAAAACATATAGGTTTGAGTGATAACGACTACAAACAAGAAGGTGTAGAAATTTTAAAAAATGAAAATGAAGTAATTAGCAAATCAAACTTAATTGTTCAGTTGGGAATTCCCAACGATCAAATATTAAGTTCGATAAAGTCTGATCAAACAATTATTGGTGTTTTAAATCCTTATGCAAACCAAGCAAAGATAGAAAATTTAAATAAAAGAAACATTAATTGTTTTTCTTTGGAGCTTTTGCCAAGAATTACAAGAGCTCAATCTATGGATATTTTATCTTCTCAAGCAAATCTTGCAGGTTATAAAGCGGTAATCGACTCTTTTTCTCTATTTGAAAAAGCTATACCAATGATGATGACTGCAGCAGGTACAATTTCAGCAGCAAAAGTTTTAGTAGTTGGTGCAGGTGTTGCTGGCTTACAAGCAATTGCAACCGCTAAAAGAATGGGTGCAATAGTTTATGCAACAGATGTAAGAGTTGCATCCAAAGAACAGGTTGAAAGTTTGGGAGGAAAGTTTTTGATAGTAGAAGGCTCTGAAAACTTGGAAACCGAGGGAGGTTATGCAAAAGAAACTTCATCGGATTTTAAAATAAAGCAGGAAGAATTGTTAAAAGAAACTCTAAAAAAAATAGATATAGTAATTTGTACAGCTTTAATACCTGGAAAAAAAGCACCACTGATAATTAAAAAAGATATGATTGATGTTATGCAAAATGGATCAGTTATATATGATTTAGCCGCTTTGCAGGGTGGAAATTCTGAAATGACTAAAGTTGATGAATTGGTAGATTATAACGGAGTAAAAATTTTTGGTGATAAAAATATATTAAATAAATTACCAGTTTCATCTTCAAATTTATATGCTAAAAATATGTTTAATTTTGTCAGTAATTTATATGACACAAAAGCTAAAAAAATTTCAATAAATTTGGAAGATGAAATTATAGAAAAAACAAAGGTTAAATAAATGGAAATCGACCCGTTCATATTTAGATTAAGTATTTTTATCCTCTCAATATTTGTTGGCTATTATGTCGTATGGAGCGTTACCCCTTCTTTACATACACCTTTAATGTCGGTTACTAACGCGATTTCGTCCGTAATTATCGTTGGAGCAATTATTGCTGCATTAGCCGGATCATCAGATGAAATTTTCGAAACTTCAACAGTTTTTGGATATTTGGCAATAATACTGGCATCGGTTAACATCTTTGGAGGATTTCTAGTAACTCAAAGAATGCTACAAATGTACAAAAAGAAAAAAAAATAAATTTTAATGTCGGCAAACTTATCAGCTACTTTTTATCTAATTTCTGGGATACTTTTTATCCTAGCTTTGCGTGGATTATCCTCACCTGAAACCTCAAGGCAAGGAAATTATTTTGGTATCGCCGGGATGATAATCGCTATTGCTGTTACTTTTTTATCTGTTGGCAACTTTGGCCTGGGGTTAATTTATATATTCGTTTTTTTATTAGTAGGTGGTTCTATTGGAGCTTTTATAGCTTTTAGAATTCCAATGACTGCAATGCCAGAATTAGTGGCAGGTTTCCATAGTTTAGTAGGTTTGGCAGCAGTTTTCGTAGCCATCTCAGCTTTTTTAAAGCCTGATGCTTTTAATTTAGGAGTAGTTGGAAATATAAAATTAGCAAGTTTAATTGAAATGTCTTTAGGTGCAGCAATAGGAGCAATCACTTTTTCTGGATCAATTATAGCATTTTTAAAATTAAGAGGAATAATGTCAGGTGCCCCAATAACTTTCTCGGGTCAGCATATTATAAATCTAATACTGGGTATATCTATAATAATATTAGTTACTTATTTATGCTTAAACCAATCTAATTATTTATTCTGGACAGTTGTAGCTATTTCATTTTTGTTAGGTGTTTTAATAATTATTCCTATTGGTGGTGCGGACATGCCAGTTGTAATTTCAATGTTAAATTCTTATTCTGGCTGGGCAGCTGCTGGTATTGGATTTACTTTGGAAAATACAGCTCTGATAATAACGGGAGCATTAGTGGGTTCTTCTGGAGCTATTCTTTCATATATAATGTGTAAAGGCATGAACAGATCTTTCTTTAATGTAATATTAGGTGGGTGGGGTGCAACAGATCAGTCTTCAACAGCAAAATCAAAGGAACAAAAACCAGTTAAGAATGGAAATGCTGATGATGCAGCTTTTTTAATGAAAAATGCTTCATCAGTCATAATTGTGCCTGGTTATGGTATGGCTGTGGCTCAAGCACAACACGCATTAAGAGAAATGGTAGATGCACTAAAAAAAAATGGAGTTAAAGTTTCTTATGCAATTCATCCTGTTGCTGGAAGAATGCCAGGTCACATGAATGTTTTACTTGCAGAGGCGAATGTGCCTTACGATGAAGTTTTTGAGTTAGAGGAAATTAATAATGATTTTGCAAATTGCGATGTTGCTTATGTGATTGGTGCAAACGACGTTACAAATCCAGTGGCAAAATCAGATCCTCAAAGTCCTATTTATGGCATGCCAGTACTTGATGTTGAAAAAAGTAAGTCAGTTTTATTTGTAAAAAGAAGCTTATCTCCCGGTTATGCTGGAATTGACAATGATTTATTTTATCGAGATAATACTCTAATGTTATTCGCAGATGCAAAAAAAATGACCGAGGAAATTGTAAAGAGTCTTTAAATTGACAAAGATTTTTTGTGACATTGCTGATAAAAAAATTATAAAAAAATTTAATAAAAAGAAAATTGTGAAGGGTTTCACAACAAACCCAAGTTTAATGAGAAAAGCTGGAGCAAAAGATTATAAATTATATTGTAAACAAATATTAAAAATAACAAAAAAACCTATCTCAATCGAAGTTTTCTCAGATAACAATGAAGGAATGATTTTGCAGGGAGAGCAAATAAGCAAATGGGGAAAAAATGTATATGTTAAAATTCCTATTTGTAATTCAAAAGGTGATTATATGTTAAGAACAATTCGTTATTTAAATTCTAAAAATATAAAAATTAATATAACTGCTGTTTACAATTCCTCGCAAACAAAAAAAATATTAAAAGTAATTAATAAAAAAACGAAAGTTATAATTTCTATTTTTGCTGGTAGAATGGCCGATATTGGAAAAGACCCAATTCCTGAGTTTAATAAAAGTTTGAAGCTATCTAAAAAATTTAAGAATGTTGAAATATTATGGGCTAGCACTAGAGAAGCCTATAATTATCTACAAGCTAAAGATTTAAAATGTCATATAATAACTGCCCCACCTTCTATAATTGAAAAAATTGAAAAGTTTAAAAAAAAATATAACGATTTAACACTCTTGACAGTTAAAGGCTTTCTAGAGGATGCTAGGAAGTCAAAATTTTCGATATAACAGTTTTGGTTGCGGGGGACGGATTTGAACCGCCGACCTCAAGGTTATGAGCCTTGCGAGCTACCAGGCTGCTCCACCCCGCGATATTAAATCCTATTCTTCAGTTTATTAAGTTTTTTTACTCTTTTTATATTTTCCTGTAGAATTCTCTTTTTCTTTTCTGATGGTTTTTCATAAGTATTCTTTAACTTTATAACTTTGTAAAAACCATCTCTCTGAAGTTTTCTTTTTAAAACTCTCAGTGCTTGTTCAATATTATTATCTTTTACTTCTATTTTAATAACAACCTCCAAAAAGTGCGATTTGATATCACTTTAATTTTTATTTGTCTATTTTTATATTTATTTATTTAGCTTCTCTTTTTCTTTTTTTTCTCTTTTAACTCTTCTTTCAGCTTTTTCTATGGCTGCACTTAATTCTTTTTGAGAAAACAGTCCCATAGCAACTGGATCTTTAGCATTTAAATTATTAAAGTTCCAATAACTTTTATTTCTGATTGATGTAACTGAATTTTTTGTAATACCTACTAAGCTTGCAATTTGTGAGTCTTTTAAAATCGGATATTGTTTTATTAGCCATAAAGTTGAGTCTGGTTTATCTTGTCTTTTTGATAAAGGAACATATTTTTTTATTTTTATTTCATTATTTTTAATTTCTACTTCGCTAGACACAAGTTTCAGGGATCTATTTTTGTCTTCAGAAGATAATTCAATTTCTTCTTTTGAAAGTTGTCCTGAAATTATTGGATTGTATCCAACAATTCCTTTTCCTACTTCACCATCTGCTATGCCCTGGATTTCTACTTCATGCATTTTACAGAAATCTGCAATTTGCTTAAAAGTCAAAGATGTATTTTCTACCAACCAAACCGCAGTTGCCATTGGCATTAATGGAGCTTCTGACATTATTTTTTTTCTGTCCTAAAATTTGAAAATTTTTTATTGAACTTACTTATTCTTCCTTTATCCATTATTTTTTGTTTTCCACCTGTCCAAGCAGCATGAGATTTTGGATCTATTTCTAATTTAAGAACTTCATTTTCTGATCCCCAAGTAGACATGGTCTCAAATTGTGATCCATCAGTCATCTCAACTTTAATTTTATGATATTTTGGGTGCAAATTTTTTTTCATGGGCAGGCTTATAGCAAAAAATGTCTGAAAAACAATTAAAAGTTATTTAGTTTTTTCATCAATTTTAGATAAATATCTGAGTTTCCAGCTCTAATATCAATTTTATTTATTTCATAATTATTAATATTATTAACTTTCCCACCAGCCTCTTCTATAATTATTTTTCCAGCTGCAATATCCCATATATTAATATTGTTATGAAAGTAACCATCTAACCTTCCGCAACCAACATACGCCATATCTAATGCAGCACAACCAGTATTTCTTAAATTTAATTTTGGATGGATAGATTTTATTCCATCATTATTTGTTGAAAATAAACATTCTTCTAGATCTGTTTTATTTGAGACTCTTACTCTACTATTGTTAAAAAATGTTCCACTATTTTTTTCAGCATAAAAAATTTCATTTTTAATTGGATCAACTATTAATCCTGTTACAATTTCATAATCAATTTGTAAAGCAATTGAAATTGCAAAATGAGGTATGCCATGCAAAAAGTTTGTTGTTCCGTCAATCGGATCTATTATCCAAAATATATTTTTATTTTTATTAATTAATGTTCCAGATTCCTCAGTAATAAATGAGTAGTGTTTTTTATTTTTTGTAAGTTCTTCAATAAGTATTTTTTCAACTCTTTTATCAGTTTTAGTAACGAAATCTTTTGGACCCTTTTTTGATACTTGCAAATTTTCCAATTCACCAAAATCTCTTATTATTACCTTTGATGCCTTTTCACAGGCTTTTATCATTAAATTTAAATTTGGAGATATTGAATTCATCCTAATTTTTTTTAACGTATTCCATTGTTCTAGTGTCAACAATTACAATGTCTCCACTTTCGATAAAAGGAGGAACTTGTATACTTAGTCCATTTTCAAGTATAGCAGGTTTATAGGAAGAAGAAACAGTTTGACCTTTTAATGCAGCATCTGTGGTTTCTATTTTACATGTTAATTGGTTCGGAAGCAAAATGCTCAAAGGATTTTCATTATAAAAGTTAATAGTTACCTCTAAATTTTCTGTAAGCATTTTACCCTTATCACCTACTATACTTTTGCTTAAATTAATTTGCTCAAACGTTGAGGGGTTCATAAAATAAAAATCACTTTCATCACTATACAAGAAATTATATTTTTCTTCTTCTATTGATGCTTTTTCTACAGTTTCGCTCGACCTAAATCTTTCATTAAGTTTTGTGTTTTTAATTAAACTTTTCATTTCAATCTGAGCAAATGCACCACCTTTGCCAGGTTTAACATGATTAGTTTTTAATACTTCCCATAGATCATCCTTATATTCTAATATCATTCCCACTCTTATTTCTGTTGCGTTTATTTTCATATTAATTTTTTTATTGCTTGGTGTGGTTTAAACTTTTTATTATTCCAAATGTAGCCTGAAATAGCTAAAAAATCTGCTTTATTCAACAATAGTTTTTTATAATTTTTATCATTAATTCCTCCAATAACAACAACTGGTAAATTTATTAACTTTTTAATTTTAATTAAAGATTTGATGTTTGCTTTATGTGCAACTTTTTTGGTTTTAGTTTTAAAGAACGCTCCTAATGCAATATAATCCGCACCTCCTGATAAAGCAATTTTAGCAAGTTTGATTGAATTATGACAAGTAACTCCAATTAGTTTATTTTTTAAAATTTTTCTTGCATCAAAAATATTCATATCTTTTTGACCCAAATGACATCCATGTGCATTTACTTTTAAAGCAAGATTAGGATCGTCATTAATAATTAATTTTACTTTATTTTTTTTACAAATTTGCAGTATTTTCTTTGCAATTATAACTTTTTTTTTAAAGTTTTCTTTTTTAAGTCTTAATTGAAAAAATTTTACTTTTTTTGATTTAAAAATTTGATTTAAGATATTGTAAAATGAATTATTTATTATTTTATTAGGAGATATTAAATAAATAAATTTTTTATTACGAGTTTTCAAAACTTTTTGACCATTTTCCTTTTGCCGCTAAAGAACACATTTTAGCCCTATGATCGAAAATTTTCTGAGTGCCGACTATGTTATTTATATCTTTTGACCAAAATTTTAGTGCACTTTGTTGTAGAGCTCTTCCATATGAGTAAGTCATTATAAAATCTGTATTATTATTGATATTTATTTGGTTAAGGTTAGCTGTTGCCTCTATTTCTGTTTGACCACCAGAGAGAAAAGCTATACCAGGGACTGATGAAGGCACATTATTTTTTAAACACTCCAATGTTAATCCTGCTATTTCATCATTAGAAATTTTTTCGTTAGAGTCTTTACCTGGTAGAATCATGTTCGGTTTTAATATTGTTCCTGTTAAATCAATTTTGTACAATTCCAATTCTTCATAACATTTACTTATTACTTCTGATGTTTTTGTTAAACAATCCTTAGCTGAATGATTACCATCCATTAAAACTTCGGGTTCAATTATAGGAACCATTCCTGCTTCTTGGACTAATGCTGCATATCTAGCTAATGCATGAGCATTTGCTGAAACTGATAATTTGCTTGGATATTTATCAGATATAAGGTAGACACCTCTCCATTTTGTAAATCTTGCTCCAAGTTTATGATATTCCTTTAGTCGTTCTCTTAAACCGTCTAAACCTTCAGTAATTTTTTCTTCCTTAGATCCCGCTAATGTTTTGGCACCTGTATCGACTTTAATACCAGTTAATGAACCACTTGAGTTTATTAATTCAGGTATTGTTTTTCCATTAGAAGTTTTTTGTCTTATTGTTTCGTCGTATAGAATTACTCCCCCTATGCATTCTTTCATTGATAAAGATGAAAAAAGAGTTTGTCTAAAAAGCAGTCTATTATTTTCATCGGAATGTACTTTTACTGAATCTAATCTTTTTGTCATTGTGGCTGTACTTTCATCAGCTGCAAGTATACCTTTGCCATTTGACAATATTTTAAGAGCGATTTTGTTTAATTCAGACATTTAATTTAATGCTTTTATACCAGGGAGAACTTTGCCTTCAAGATATTCTAAAAATGCTCCACCTGCAGTTGAAACAAAATTAAATTTATCTTTTATATTTAGTGAATTAATTACTGCAACCGTATCGCCTCCACCAACAACAGAAAATATTTTGTTCCCTCTGTTTGCTATATATTTTGCAACTTCTGAGCTTCCTAATGAAAAATTCTCATTTTCACAGTAACCTAATGGTCCGTTCCATAATATTGTCGAGGAGTCGTCAATAATTCTTTTTATTTCAAATAATGTTTTTGATCCTACATCAAGTATCATATCATCATCTTCAATATCTTTAAAATCTTTTTCAAAAGATTTATCGTTCAATTTTTTTCCAATTTTAACATCTTTCGGAAAATATATTTTACATTTATTTTTTTCAGCATACGTGAAAATCTCTTGAATTATCCAATCAATATTTTTTTCATAAACAGAGTTACCAATTTTTAAACCTTTGTATTTCAATATATTATTCGCCATAGCGCCAACTATTATAATGCTATTAAATTTTGGTATTAAATTTTTTATTATATTTATTTTGGAAGATATTTTAGATCCACCAATTATACATGTTATAGGCTTTTTTATTTTTGACGTTATTTTGTTGAGAGCATTTACCTCTGCATTAATTTGAATTCCGCTGTACGATGGAATATATTTTGTTATTTTTGATATAGAAGCATGATCTCTGTGTGAACACGAAAATGCATCATTAACATATATTTCACCCAAGCTTGCTAATTTCTTTGAAAATTCATCATCGTTGGCTTCTTCTTCGGGATAAAATCTAATATTTTCTAGTAGTATCACCTCATTTTTAGCACTCTTAAAGATGTCTTCTTTATTTAAATTAAAAATATTTTCTTTAAGTAATGATACTTCTTTTTTAACTTTACTTTTAATATACAATGATACCAAATCTAGAGAAAGTTCCTTAATTATTTTACCTTTTGGTCTTCCAACGTGAGAAATTATTATAATTTTTGCTTTTTTTTTTAATAGAAATTCTAGTGTAGGCATAACCTTATCAATCCGGTCAGCGTCTGTTATTTTTCCATTCTTTATTGGAACATTTAAATCAAGTCTAAGAATTACTCTTTTATTTTTAATATTTTCTATATTTTCAATGGATTTCATTATTTGATCTTGCTTACATACTCAGCAATATCACACATTCTATTCGAGAAACCCCATTCATTATCATACCACGCTGAAATTTTACCCATTTTATTACCAACTACACTAGTAAGTGAGGAGTCTATGATTGCAGATGCACTATTGTGATTAAAATCAACTGAGACTAGCTTCTCATCTGTAACTTTTAGAATATTTTTAAGTTTCGTTTTAGAAGCTGAAAATAAAGAGTTATTTAATTTTTTTAAGGTAATATTTTTTTTTACATTAAAAATAAATTCTATTAATGAAACATTTGGTGTTGGCACTCTCATTGCTATTCCCTCTAGCTTGCCTTTCAATGAGGGTATAATCTCACCAATAGCTTTTGATGCACCAGTAGATGTGGGTACAATTGATTGACTTGCAGATCTCGCTCTTCTTGGATCTTTGTGAGAATTATCTAATATTCTTTGATCACTTGTAAAAGCATGTATGGTTGTCATAAAACCATTAAGAATCGTAAAATTTTTATTAATTACGTCTGCAACAGGAGCTAAGCAATTTGTTGTGCAAGAAGCTGCAGAAATAATTCTATCATTCTTGTTGATCTTCTTATGATTTACGCCAAAAACTATAGTTTTATCAGCCATTTTACATGGGGCCGATACAATAACTTTTTTTACCCCATTTTCTATATGTGGCAGTAATTGATCTTTAGAATTAAACTTACCTGTGCACTCAAAAACATAATCAACACCATATTTTTTCCACTTTATGTCATTAATCATAGAGTGTTGGGTGTAAGATATTTTATCTTTATTTATTTTTATGTAATTTCCCCCAGATTTTACTAGAGAACTAAAATTACCATGAATTGAATCATATTTTAATAAATTTGTACAAATTTCAGAGCTCGATCTATTATTGATATGTTTGATAATTAATCTACCTTTGTAATTTTCATAAATTGACCTCACAATCATCCTGCCTATTCTTCCCATACCGTTAATTCCAACTTTTATTGTCATTTTTTTAAATAAAATTTAATTTTTTTACTAATTTTTTCACTACTTAAACCAAAATGATCATAGACTTTTTTATATGGAGCGCTTTTACCAAAGTCTTCTATAGAAAAAGACAAGCCCTTTTCAATATATTTTTCCCAAGACATTTTTGATCCTGCCTCAATTGAAAAAGTGTTTTTACTTTCTTTTAGAATTTTATCTTTATAGCTCTTGTTTTGTTTGTCAAAAATTTCTTGGCAAGGCATTGATATTACTTTTGAATAAATTTTTTGTTTGGCCAATTTATGACTAGTCTCAATTGCAAGATTAACCTCTGATCCTGAGGCTAAAATAGTTAAATTTATATTTTTTCCAGTCCTTATAACTTCGTAAGCTCCCATAGAGCATTGATTTTTTTTATTAAAACTCTTTCTTATGGGTTTTAAGTTTTGTCTAGTTAAAGCTAATATACTAGGTGTTTTATTGCTGTTTAAAGCAATATCCCAACATTCAATTGTTTCAGTTTGATCTGCTGGCCTTAAAACATTTAAGTTTGGAATAGATCTTAAAGCAGCAAGTTGCTCTACTGGTTGATGCGTAGGTCCATCCTCTCCCAGTCCTATTGAGTCATGTGTCATTATATAAATTACCTTCTGTTTCATTATAGAAGACAGTCTTATTGAAGGTTTGCAATAGTCTGAAAATATTAAAAAAGTACCTCCATAAGGAATAAAATTACTATGAAGAGCTAATCCATTCATTATTCCACTCATTGCATGTTCCCTAACACCATAGTGAATATAATTTCCACCAAAGTTACTTGAATTAATAATTTTATGTAACTTAGTTTTTGTATTGTTTGATCCTGCTAAATCAGCAGAACCACCAATTAAAGTATTTCTCTCTTTTAATATAGCTGATAAAAACTCTTCTGAGGATTTTCTTGTAGCTATAGTCTTAAAATTTTTTATTGCATCTTTTTTTTGTTTAATAATCGAACTCGAGAATTTATTTTTTATGATACTTTTAAATTTTTGTTTGTGTTTGCTAAAAGTTTTATTCCATATTTTTTCTTTTTTGACACCTTTTTCTCCAATTTTTCTCCATTTAGTTAAAATTTTTTGAGGTATTTTAAATGGTTTATAACCCCAATCTAATTTTTTTCTAACTAACTTAATTTCATCTATTCCAAGAGGACTTCCATGAGAAGAGGCTTTTCCACTTTTATTTGGAGATCCAAATCCTATTTTTGTTTTACACGAAATGATAGTCGGTTTATTTGATGTTTGCGCTTTTTTTAAAGCATTATAAATTTCTCTGTAATTATGCCCATTGATCAAAATATAATTCCATCCATAGCTTTTAAATCTGTTTTTATAATCATCTGAGACCGCTAAACTAGTAGGACCATCTATTGAAATAGAATTATTGTCAAAAAGCATTATAAGATTTTTAAGTTTAAGGTGACCGGCAAGGCTCATTGCTTCATGACTTATTCCTTCCATAAGGCACCCATCACCAGCCAAGACATAGGTTTTGTGATTTATTAAATTACTTCCTAATTTTTTCTTTAAAATTTCTTCTGCAATTGCAAAACCCACAGAATTTGCAATTCCCTGACCTAAAGGACCAGTTGTTGTTTCAATACCTGAGTTTGGGTGATACTCTGGGTGTCCAGCGCAAATTGAATTTAGTTGTCTAAATTTCTTGATGTTGTTTAGAGATACACTTTTATACCCAGTTAGGTACAAAAGTGAGTAAAGCAACATTGATCCATGTCCAGCTGATAAAATAAATCTATCTCTATTAAGCCAGTTTGGATTTTTTGGATTAAACTTTAAAAAATACTTAAATAAAATTGTTGCAACGTCAGCCATACCCATAGGCATACCTGGGTGACCAGAATTAGCGTTTTGAACCGCATCCATTGATAAAAAACGAATAGCATTTGATAAATTTTTTTCTATATTTTTCAAAAAGTATCCTATCTAGACTTAGGTGATTCAATTTATTAATATAGATATATATATGAAAAACATTGATGAAAAAGAAAAAAAATTAAAAGATATTTTAAAAAAATTGGGAGAGATAAACATTCAACATAATGAAGAATTAGATAAAGTTGCAATTTTAAAAGATCAAAAAAATCAATTAGAAATTGAAAAAAAACAGATAACCACATCTTTCCAGAATTTAGAGGAAGAAAACTTAAAACTTAGAAGTCAAATAAATGAATTAAAAAAGGATTACGAAACTTCAAAAAGAAAAGAAAATCAATTTAATGAAAAAATTGATGAATTAAATCAAGAAACAGATAATTTATTGGAAGAAATAGATAAATGGCAAATGTAAACATAAAATTTAATGGTAAAGAATATTTATTATCTTGTGAAGATGGCCAAGAGGAACATTTGGAAGAATTATCTTTGAGTTTAAATAAAAAATTTAATGATTTAAAATTTGATCTTGGAAATATTGGAGAGAATAAATTATTACTAATATCTTCTATAAAAGTCATGGATGAGTATTTTGAAACTAAAAAAAAAGTAGATGCACAAAAAAAAGAGCTTCAAGAATTAAAAGAAAAATTCATAGAATTAAAATCTTTGGTTTATCAGTATAAAGATAATAAAGAAAATGAAATTAAAAATTTAAGCTCAACACAAGAAGAACTTGAGAATGATATTGAAAACTACAAAATAAGTTATGAAAATTTAATAGACAAAGTAACTTTAGAAATAGAAGACTTTGTCAAAAAAAATAGTACAAATACTTCTGTTTCATAAAATATCAGTGTCAAAATTTAAACTAAGAAAAAAAATTATTAATCTGAGAAAAAAAAAATATTTTGAGATCAAAATAGGCAAAAATATTATAGATAGTTTTCGTAATAAAATTAATTTATCGAAAAATAAAATTATTGGAGGTTATTTCCCAATAAATTTTGAAATTGATTGCTTGCAAATACTAAAAAAATTTCATTCTAACGGTTATAGTATTTCGTTGCCAATTATAAAAAGAAGTCATCAAATGGATTTTTATAAATGGAGTCCAAATGATCCTTTAACAATTAGTTCATTTGGAATTCCTCAGCCACTAGATTTAAAAAAAGTATATCCAGATATAATATTTGTACCAATAGTTGCTTTTGATAAATACAGGAACAGAATTGGCTATGGTGGTGGATTTTATGATAGATATTTAGAAAAAATTTCTCAAATTAAAAAATGTATAACAATTGGACTGGCTTTTTCACATCAAAAAGTTAATAAAATTAATATTAAAAAATTTGATAAAAAATTAGATTTAATTTTGACAGAAAAATTAATACAAAAATGAAGATTTTATTTTTAGGTGATATAGTTGGAGACGCAGGCTTTAAATCAGTAAAAAAAAACTTGCCAAACATAATCTCAAAAAAAGGTATAGATTTTGTTTGTGTTAACGGAGAAAATGCAGCCAGCGAAGGTGTAGGTCTAACTGAAAATATTGCTAATGAGCTTTTTAATGTAGGTGTAGATGTAATTACAACAGGCAATCATGTATGGGATCAAAAAGAAATTTACGAATATATAAAAACTGAAAAAAAATTATTAAGACCAATAAATATGAGTGGAAATTTACCCGGCAAAGGTTTTTCCATATTTAATTCAAAAAAAAATCTGAAAGTTGGTGTGCTAAATCTTATGGGTAACGTTTTTATGAAAAAATGTGATGATGTTTTTAAAATTGCTACTGAGTTTATTGCACAAAAAAAAATTTCAAAAGATTATGATTTTTTAATAGTGGATTTTCATGGTGAAATAACAAGTGAAAAAATGGCTATGGGCAACCTATTTGATGGATATGCAACTTTAGTTGCGGGTACCCATACACACGTGCCAACAAATGATGCAAGAGTTCTAAAAAATGGAACTAGCTATATAACTGATGCTGGAATGTGTGGTGACTATGACTCGGTTATTGGTATGAATGCACAAAATTCAATTAATAGATTTCTAAAAAAAGAATCTATAAAAAATTTTCCTGCCAAAGGAGAAGCATCTCTTAGCGGGGTAGTCGTAGATTGCGATATAAGAAATGGACTCGCAAAAAGTATAGAAAGCTTCATTTTTGGTGGAAGTTTAAAAAACATAAATTAATTATGGCTGGACATTCACATTGGGCAGGTATTAAACATAAAAAAGGGAAAGCTGACAAACAGAGATCAAAAATTTTTTCTAAACTCTCTAGAGAAATCACGGTAGCTGCAAAACTTGGAGATAAGAATCCCGATATGAATTCAAGATTAAGATCAGCAATACAAGCAGCCAGGTCAGCTAACATGCCAAAAGAAAATATTGAGAGAGCAATTGAAAAATCTTCTAACAATGATCAATCAAATTTTGAAAATATTAGATACGAAGGTTTCGGACCGAGCAAATCTGCTGTTATAGTTGAAGCATTGACTGATAATAAAAATAGGACCGCCTCTAATATAAGAACAATATTTTCGAAAAATAACGGTTCTTTAGGAACTCAGGGTTCTGCATCACATAATTTTCAAAGATTAGGTGTAATTAAAATTGACAAAAATGAAATTGAACAAGATAAAATTTTTGAATTAGCAATCGAGTCTGGTGCAAATGATTGTATTTCTCATGATGAATTTCATGAGGTTCATACGGACATTGATGAAATATATGAGGTAAAAAAAAAATTTGAAAAAGTTATTGTAAATTTTCTTTCTACTGAAATTGAGTGGTTACCTATAAATAAGGTATCTCTTAAAGGTGAAGAAAATCAAAATATGGCAAAATTTCTAGAAACTCTTGAGGATGAGGATGATGTACAAAATGTTTTTACAAATGTTAACTTTGAAAGTTAAATGATAATTGTCGGAATTGATCCAGGAATAGCAGGCGCTATTTGTTTTTTTTCTAATGGAAAAGTTATTAATGTAATCGACATGCCAACAATGGCTGAAGGAAAAAAAAATAAAAAACAAGTTAATGGTAGGCAAATTTACAATGAAATAATGCTAATAAAAAATAGATTTATGAATGAAAAAATGATTGTAATAGTCGAACAAGTTTCTGCTATGCCAGGACAAGGTGTAACAAGCATGTTTAATTTTGGACAATCATTTGGAGTTATTAAAGGCATCTGTTCTGCAATGGAGCTCCCCATTTTTTATGTTAGACCAGCAAAATGGAAAAAACATTTTAATTTGATTAATTCTGAAAAAGATGCCAGTAGAACTAAAGTAATAGATATGTTTCCCAAAATTTCTAATAAGTTATCAAGAAAAAAAGATAATAATAAAGCAGATGCTATTTTAATTGCTCAATATTTCGAAAACACAAGGGAAAACAACGATAACTAGAATACTAGAGTTTTTTGAAGTCAAATTAATGACATATTTTAATGGGAAACGAATGAATGGAAGCAGATATTGCAACACAAAGCATAGGTTTAGCAAGCAACACAGACTTTTCCTTAATTAGTTTATTTTTGCGTGCGGATATAGTTGTTAAGTCAGTAATCATAATATTAATTCTAAGTTCTATATATTCATGGGCAATAATATTTGAAAAAATAAGAATGTTTAGAAAAATTAATAAAAGCGCAGAGGAATTTGAGGAGAAATTCTGGAAATCAAAGTCTGCTGAAACATTTTATAATAGTCTGCCCTTAAACATTGAGGATCCTATGGCAAAATTATTTAAAAGTTCTATGCAAACAGTTATGAAAACTAGATCAAAATCGAATTTATCTGAGAGACTATCAAGTGTTTTAGAAGTAAATATTGAAAAACAAATGGTGGCAGTTGAAAAGTATAATAGTTTTTTAGCAACTGTTGGATCGACAGCTCCATTTATAGGATTGTTTGGAACTGTTTGGGGAATTATGAATTCATTTCAATCGATTGCGATTTCAAGAAATACAAGTCTTGCAATAGTTGCCCCAGGTATTGCTGAAGCCTTATTTGCAACTGCACTTGGATTATTAGCAGCAATTCCTGCTGTAATTGCGTATAATAAATTTAATTCAGACTCTAGAAAATACTCACAAAAATTAGAAAATTTTTCAAAAAGATTCATATCAATTATTTAAATGGGATTTAAGCTCAAAAGTTCAAAAAACGACCCGATGAGTGAAATTAATGTTACACCATTTGTAGATGTAATGTTAGTTTTGCTAATTATATTCATGGTCACTGCACCATTACTTACTGTTGGAGTCCAGGTAGATTTACCAGAAACTTCTGCTGATACACTTCCCGAGGAAAATGAACCTTTAACTTTAACAATTAATTCTAAAGGTGAAATTTTTATTCAGGAAACAAAAGTTGAATTTAATAATTTAATTGTAAAAATATTGGCAGTATCAAACAATAGAACTGATACAAGAATATATGTTAGGGGAGACAAAGCTATTAACTATGGAAGGGTTCTTGAAATTATGGGAATGCTTTCAGGATCAGGCTTCACAAAAGTCGCTTTAATATCTGAACCGAATAAAGAGAGATAAACATAATGTATCGAGGTCTTATCGTCTCATCCGGATTTCATGTTGCAATTGTTATGATAAGTATTTTGGCCTTACCGTTTGTTGCTAAAAAACCCTTGGATATTCCACCTCTTATATCTGTTGAACTTATTCAAATAGCTGAAAAGACAAATATTCCTTATGCACCAAAAGCTTCAAAAATAATTGAAAAAGTAAAAAAAGAAAATGAAAAATTGTTGTCTGAACAGGCACCACCCAAGAAAGTGAAAAAAGATATAAAAAAAGAAATACAGACAGACAAGAAAAAGAATGAAGTGTCTAAAGTTGCATCAAAAAAAACGCCAACCAGTGAAATCAAAAAAGAAAAGTTAAAAAAAGAAAAATTAAATGCGGTGCCTACGCCAGAAAAAGAGAAACAGAAAATTCAACCCAAGGAAGAAAAAAAACAAAAACCGTCAAAAGAAATTAATGATGAAAACATAAAAAAAATAGTTGAAACCAAGAAACCCATATTAGATGAAAAAAAAGTTAAACAGGTCTCAGAATTTGAAAAAAAAGAAAAGTTAAATTTGAATGAAATTGCTGCATTAATTGATAAAAAAAAAGAAAACTTGGCTGAGTCAAAAAAAGAAGTTGATAAAATTTCACAATCAACTGACCAAACAATGAATTATTCAAAATTAACATTAAGTGAGGAGGACGCTTTAAAGGCTCAAATATTTACATGCTGGAGTGTTCCTATAGGTTTACCTTTTAGTGAGGATTTATTAGTAAGAGTAAAACTTCAATTAAAACCAGATGGAAGAATTGAAAAAATTGAAATGTTAGATCATGTCAAAATGAATACACCTGGTAAAGAAAAATTTAGAACTCTTGCTGATAGCGTGAGAAGAGCAATTCAGCTTTGCAATCCATTAAAAGTTC
This sequence comes from uncultured Pelagibacteraceae bacterium, assembly GCA_902616245.1. Lineage (GTDB taxonomy): Bacteria > Pseudomonadota > Alphaproteobacteria > Pelagibacterales > Pelagibacteraceae > Pelagibacter. Next base: position 227,366 of record CACMSB010000002.1, on the reverse strand, counting down.
CCACAACTGGTTATGAAAGATGGAAAAATATGATTTTAAATTTTGATGCTCGTGATATGCTTGGAGGATAATGATTAGAATATTTAATTTAACCTTTTTTATAATTTTATTGTTAATAACAAAAGCTAATTCATTGATAGAGATTGATATAACTAGAGGTAATTTAGATCCTCTTCCAATTGCAGTTTCGCCATTATTCCAAGACGATAATTCAAAAAAAAATTCAAAAAATGAACTTAAAATAGAAAATGTTGGATCCGAGATATCATCAGTAGTAGAAAATAATCTGAAAACATCAGGTCTATTTAATCCGTTAAATAAAGAAGCGTTTTTACAAAAGCCTGATATTGCTCATTTAAAACCAAGGTTTGAAGACTGGGCACTTATTAAAGCTCAAGCTTTAATAACTGGAAAAGTAACAATTGAGAATAAGAAACTAAAAGTTGAATTTAGATTATGGGATATTTTAGCTGGCAGAGAAATGATGGCTTTGGCTTTTACAACTGTCCCAAGCAATTGGAGAAGAGTTGGACATATTATTTCTGATAAAGTTTACGAGAGATTAACTGGAGAAAAAGGGTACTTTGATACCAGGATTATTTATGTATCTGAGGAAGGGGCGAAGACAGCACGAGTAAAGAAATTAGCTATTATGGATCAAGATGGTTTTAATACAAAATATTTAACATTAGGCAATGAGCTGGTTTTAACTCCAAGATTTAACCCAACAAGCCAGATGGTAACTTACTTATCATATTTCAAAAATCTCCCAAGAGTATATTTATTAGATATTGAAACTGGAACACAAGAAGTAGTTGGCGATTTTCCAGGGATGACATTCGCTCCAAGATTTTCACCAGATGGAAAAAAAATTATTATGAGTTTTGCAAAAGATGGAAACTCAGATATTTATACAATGGATTTAGAAAATAGAATAGTTGAGAGGATAACTAATCATCCATCAATTGATACTTCTCCATCATATTCACCAGATAGTAAATTTATTACATTTAATTCTGATAGAAGTGGGTTTCAACAAATCTATGTAATGAAATCTGATGGTTCAAATGTAAAAAGAATCTCTTTTGGTAAAGGATTGTATGGTACGCCAGTATGGTCTCCAAGAGGAGATTTAATTGCGTTTACAAAATTACATAAAGGAAAATTTTATATCGGTGTTATGCGAACCGATGGTTCTGGAGAAAGATTATTGACTGAAAATTATTATCAAGAAGCTCCTTCTTGGTCTCCAAATGGAAGAGTATTAATTTTTTATAGAGAAACTAAATCAAATGACAAAGGAGAGGGATTTAGTGCCAAGTTATGGTCTATAGATCTTACAGGATATAATGAAAGGCAAGTTCAAACAGAGACGGATGCCTCTGACCCATCTTGGTCGTCTTTATTAAGTAATTAGGGCTTTTTTATTAATTTTTAATATAAATTAAGTTGATTTTTATGCTTGAAACATCTAATTAGTTGTGAAAAAGTTTTAATAAATTATTAAGGAGCATTAATGAATTTTAAGAAATCATTTAGAAATACTTTTCTAGTTATATTATTAAGTTTAATCGTATCTGCTTGTGCTACGAAAAAAACCACCACGACAGTAGAGGGTCAAATGCAAGGTGACGTTTACACAGGAACTGATACAGTTAAATATTTAGCAGACGGTGTTCCGGACAGAGTATTTTTTGCGACAAACGAGTCTATTTTAACAACTAAATCAAGAGACACGTTAAGAAAACAAGCAAATTGGTTAAGAGAGAATTCTAGCATCAACGTTGTAGTCGAAGGCCATGCCGATGAAAGAGGAACAAGAGAATACAACTTGGCATTAGGTGAAAGAAGAGCAAATGCTGCCAAAGATTATCTGATCACGTATGGAATATCTGCTGATAGAATTTCAGTAATAAGTTATGGAAAAGAAAGACCCGTTGATTCAGGATCAAATCCGCTTTCTTGGTCTAAGAATAGAAGATCTGTAACTGTAAAAGCTAATTAAACCTATTTTAAATATTTTAAAGACCCTGAAATTATTATAAATAATTTAAGGGTCTTTTTTTTGCCATCATTATAATTAAAGAATAATTTAATGTTTAAAAAGTTAATTAATATTTTTATTTATATAATTTCTATTTTTTTTATTACATTTAGTGCAGGTTCTGAGGAATTAAATATGAGAGAAATTTTAGAAATTATTCAAAAAGATCTTAGAACTTTGGAAAGAGCAGTTTATTCAGAGTCATTTCAGAAAAAAACTGGAGAAGAAACCTCTTTGTCAAATAAAGAAACAGAAGATGCCTTGACAAGACATTTGTTAAAATTATCTGAGATAGAAAAACAATTTCAAAATTTGACTAATAAATTTGAGGAAATTAATTTTAAAGTAGACAAATTATCGTCTAGACTGTCCAAAACACAAGCTGATAACCAATTAAGATTTCAAGATTTAGAAAACAATTCTAGCCTTGTTCAAAAAAGTGAAAACAATCAAGATAATAAAATTACAAATGAAAATTCAGAGTCAAATCTAGCCAGCAAAAAAATTATGCCAGGCACATCTCAACCTCAAGATTTAGGAACAATATCTTATAAAGATATGACAGACACTAGTGAGACACAAGTAATTCAATCTGTTGAGACAACTAATACTATCTTGACTGAAAATTTTATTAATGAGGAAAAAATTTTACCTGATGCATCGCCTTTAGAGCAATATGAATTTGCAACAAGTTTTTTAAAAGTTGGAGATTATAATATGGCAGAAAGAGCGTTTAGAGAATTTGTAGATTTAAATCCAGATAATGATCTTTCTGGAAATGCACAATATTGGTATGCAGAGACTTTTAGAATAAGACAGCTTTACACTGATGCGGCATCTGCTTATTTAGAAGGTTATCAAAAATATCCCAAGAGTGAAAAAGCACCTATTAACCTTTTGAAGCTTGGTGTATCTTTAGTTCAAATAGGAGAGAAAGATCAGGGTTGCTTAATGATTGCTGGTGTTAAAAAACAGTATCCAAATGCTACTCAATCAGTTCTTCAAAAAGCTAAATATGAAGAGAAAAAGTTTGAGTGTAACAAAGAAAACTCTTAATTTTTATCAAACAAAATTAAAGGATCCCCACGTAAGAAAATTATACAGCCTATTTTCTAATAATCTCGCATCTTTGGATTTGAACAATAAAAAGATCATGGTTGGGGTATCTGGTGGTGCTGACAGTTTAGCTGTTTTATTTTTCTCTCAGTGCTATGCTTTAAAACATCACACAAAATTGTACCCTGTAATTATAGATCATAAACTAAGAAAAGAATCTACAATCGAAGCTAAAAACTTGAAGTATAAACTTAAACAAAACTTTAAAATTAATTGTAAAATTCTCTCAAAAAAAATTGTTAAAATTAATAAGAATATACAGTCTTATGCAAGAGACTTAAGATATGATTTATTTTTTGAAGAGTGCAATAAACAAAAAATAGACTACCTTATATTAGGCCATCATAAAGATGATCTAATTGAAAATTTTTTTATAAGATTTCTGAGGGGCTCTGGTTTAAAAGGACTTGTTTCTTTTGACAAAAACGTAATAAATTATAATGGCATTAAAGTTATTAGACCATTGCTGTCTATCTCAAAACAAGATCTAATGAAAATAAATAAAAAAACTTTTGGATTTTTTATAGATGATCCCACAAATAATGATGACAATTTTTTAAGGAGTAGAATTAGAAAACTTTTAATAAATTTAGATAAAGAAGGTCTAAAGTTTAATAAATTCTATTTAACTTTAAAAAATTTATCAAAAAGCAATCAAGTAATTGAATTTTTTGTAGAGAAAAATGTTGTTGAAAATTCAAAATATTTTGAGAAAGATAAAAAAATAATATTAAACCATTCATTTTTTAAAAATCCAGAAGAAATTATTCTGAGAAGCTTTACACGAGTAATTAAAAAAATTAGTAATAAAAAAAACTATCCTCGAGGTAAAAAGGTTCTTGGACTTCTAGATTCTTTAAGGTTTTCAAACAAAAATGTAAAATTGACACTTTCTGGATGTATTATTGAAAAAATCAGCAATTCAGTGATTATTTATCAAGAAAATCGATAATTTTTTTTGTTAAATGATCAAAATGACACTTGTTAATTTAATAATAATTCTTAATTTAATGTTTTATGAATTTTAAAAACTTAGCAATGTGGGGTATAATCGTAATTTTGACGATTGGTCTATACAATATGTTTAAGAACCCACAAGGTTCGATTTCTCAAAAAAATAAAATTATATTCTCAGAATTTTTGACTGAAGTAGATAATGGAAGAGTTGTTAAAGTTGAGATACAAGGAAAAAATATAAAGGGTGTATTATCAAATGGAAATCAATTCACCACTTATGCTCCTGAAGACCCGAATCTAATTCAAAAATTAAGTGATAAAGGTGTTAGTATCTCAGCTAGTCCATTAGAAGAGAAAATGCCTTCATTATTAGGAATATTACTTTCATGGTTCCCAATGCTTTTACTAATTGCAGTTTGGATTTTTTTCATGAGGCAAATGCAAGGTGGAAAAGGTGGCGCTATGGGATTTGGCAGATCAAAAGCTAAAATGATGAACGAGGTAAAAGGTAAGGTTACCTTTAATGATGTTGCTGGTGTTGAGGAAGCAAAAGAGGAAGTAGAGGAAGTTGTTGAATTTTTAAAAGATCCAAGAAAATTCAGTAGACTTGGTGGCAAGATACCTAGGGGATGTTTATTAGTGGGCCCCCCGGGCACAGGTAAAACATTATTAGCAAGAGCAATTGCTGGAGAAGCTGGAGTTCCATTCTTTACGATTTCTGGATCAGATTTCGTTGAAATGTTTGTTGGCGTGGGAGCTTCGAGAGTAAGAGATATGTTTGAACAAGGTAAAAAACATTCTCCATGTATCATTTTCATAGACGAGATTGATGCTGTAGGAAGAAGTAGGGGAGCAGGTCTTGGTGGTGGAAATGACGAAAGAGAGCAAACTCTTAATCAGCTATTAGTTGAGATGGATGGTTTTGATACTAATGAAGGTGTAATTATTATTGCTGCTACTAATAGACCAGATGTGTTAGATCCAGCTCTCTTAAGACCAGGAAGATTTGATAGACAAGTTGTCGTTTCCAATCCAGATCTAATTGGTAGAGAAAAGATTTTAAAAGTTCACGCAAAGAAAATATCAATGGCTCCTGATGTTAATTTAAGAACAGTTGCTAGAGGAACCCCAGGATTTTCTGGAGCAGATTTAGCAAACCTTGTCAATGAAGCTGCATTGCTAGCAGCAAGAAAAAATAAAAGGATTGTGACATATCAAGAATTTGAAGAAGCTAAAGATAAAGTAATGATGGGATCTGAAAGAAGATCTATGGTGATGTCAGAAGAGGAGAAAAAACTAACTGCTTACCATGAAGCTGGACACGCGATTGTAACAATAAATGAAAAGGCTGCTTATCCAATACATAAGGCAACAATAATACCTAGAGGAAGAGCTTTAGGAATGGTTATGCAATTACCTGAAAGAGATGAAGTTTCTCAAACTAGAGAACAACTTCACGCACAAATGGCTATTGCTATGGGCGGAAGAGTAGCTGAAGAAATAATATTTGGAGATGATAAAGTAACTACAGGAGCATCAAGTGATATTGAACAGGCAACTAAAAGAGCTAGGGCTATGGTTATGAGAGCTGGATTAAGTAAAGAAATGGGACCAGTTGCTTATGGAGAAAATGAAGAGGAAGTATTTTTGGGAAGATCTGTTGCAAGACAGCAAAATATGTCGGAGGAAACTGCTAGAAAAGTAGATAGTGAAATTAGAAAATTTGTAGATATGGGATATGAGAGAGCAAGAAAAGTATTATCTGAAAAAATTGATGATCTTCACAAATTAGCAAAAGCTTTGCTTACTTACGAAACTTTGACAGGTTCAGAAATTGAGGATTTAATTAATAAAAATATATACCCAAAAAATAAAGAAGATCTAAAAGTTGAAGATGATGATCAAAGTTCAGCGCTTGGTTCAATGGGGTTAAAACCAAAGATAGTGCACTAAGCACTAATGAATAAATATTACACTAGAGCGTGTAATTTTTATTACGGATTAGTTTCAAAAATATATATTGAAAAAAAAAAATCCATTCCTCTTAATGGCAACAGTGATATCTCATTTGATAAAGTTGAAATCATAGAGAGAAAAAAAAGCAAAATTATTGACCTCAAAGATATTGCTAAACTTCCAAATAATATAAAAAATAAAGTTAATTTAGATTTAAAAAATATAAAAAAAAAGAGAACTTTTAAAAAATTAAATTTGTCCAATATCCCAATTTTAATGGGTATAATTAATTTAACTCCAGATAGTTTTTCAGATGGTGGCAAATATAATAAAAATAATTTAGCTAAAAAACATGCGAATAACCTATTATTAAGTGGTGCCAAAATAATTGATATAGGAGGAGAATCCACAAGGCCAGGTGCAAATGATATCCAACCCGGTAGAGAATGGAATAGAATTAAGTCAATTTTAAAAATTTTAAAGAATAAAAAAAGTTTTATTTCATTAGATACCAGAAAAAGTATTGTAATGGAAAAAGCTTCTAAATTAAAAATAGATCTTATAAATGATGTATCTGGACTAACTTATGACCCAGAAACTATAAATTTTTTAAAAAAATCAAAAAAACCTTTTGTTATTCATCATATGCAAGGGACACCAAAGAATATGCAAATTAAGCCTAATTATAAAAATGTGCTGCTTGATATTTATGACTACTTTGAAACAAAATTAAAATATCTGAGAAAACAAGGCATTAAACATAATAATATTATATTAGACCCTGGTATTGGGTTTGGAAAAAATTTGAAACATAATATTACTCTAATAAAGAATATTTCTATTTTTCATTCATTAGGTCTTCCTATAATGTTGGGCCTGTCTAGAAAAAGATTTATTAAGGATATTTCAAAAGAAAATGATACTAAAAATAGGATTGGTGGAACCATATCTTCATGCATTCAAGCATATCTTCAAGGAGTTCAAATCCTTAGGGTTCACGATGTACAAGAAATTAATCAGGCATTTAAAGTCTTTAGAGAATTACAAAAATAATAATGATTAAAAAATATTTTGGTACAGATGGAATTAGAGGAAAAGTTAATGGATCTAAGATAAATGGAGAAATGTTTTTCAAATTTGGCTTAGCTGCTGGAACATATTTCAAAAATTTAAGAAAAAATAAACAAACAGCAATTATTGCAAAAGATACTAGATTATCAGGTTACACTCTTGAACCAGCGTTAGTATCTGGATTAGCATCAGCAGGAATGCATATCTATACCTTAGGACCGCTACCGACAAATGGTTTGGCAATGCTAACAAAAAAAATGAGAGCAAATATGGGTATAATGATTACCGCATCACATAATCCTTATCACGATAATGGATTAAAGCTATTTGGACCTGATGGACTTAAACTTTCAGATAAAATCGAAAAAAAAATTGAAAAGTTAATTGATTCAAAGATAACTAAAAATCTTTCAAAACCAATTAAGTTAGGCAGAGTTAAAAGATTAGAAGATGCAAATGAAAGTTACATAAAAATATTAAAACAAAATTTCCCATCTTCTTTTAGTTTAAAAAGGATTAAAATTGCTTTAGATTGTGCTAATGGAGCTGGTTATAAAGCTGGTCCAGAATTATTTAAATCACTAGGCGCTAAAGTATATAGCACAGGCACTTCTCCAAATGGATTAAATATAAATCTTAAATCAGGATCTACATATCCAAGTAAAATTTGTGAAATGACAAAAAAAAATAAAGCTCATATAGGCATTTCACTAGATGGTGATGCGGACAGAATAATTATCTGTGATGAAAACGGGAAAATTATCGATGGAGATAAAATTCTTGCAATGTTAGGTGAGAGATGGAAAAGAAAAAAGATTTTAAAGGGAGGAGTTGTTGGTACATTAATGTCAAATTATGGCTTAGAAAATTTTTTCAAAAACATTGGAATTAAATTTTTAAGATCAGATGTAGGAGATAGGTACGTAAAAGAAAAAATGAAAATAAATAAATTTAATTTGGGTGGAGAACAATCAGGTCATATAATTCTTGGGAAGTTTGCAACCACGGGAGATGGATTATTGGTTGCCTTAGAAATACTATTTTCATTAAGAAAAAGAAAGAAAGCAAGTGAACTTTTTAATAAATTTAAACCTACTCCTCAAATATTAGAAAATATAGAAGTTAAAGATAAATCAATTATTAATTCGCCAAAATGTAAAAAAGCAATTAATGAAGCAAATAAAATAATTAAAAATAAAGGTAGAATATTAGTTAGAAAATCTGGTACCGAACAAAAAATAAGAATTATGAGCGAGTCAGAAGATTCAAGTTTAAATAAATTGTGTGTTAATATAATTAAAAAATCTATTCAATAAATTGAAAATTAAATCTAAAATATTAATTATTGCAGGATCAGACTCATCAGGAGGAGCAGGCATTCAAGCAGACATTAAATCAGTAACTTCTCTTGGTTCTTACGCTATGACTGCAATAACAGCGGTTACAGCTCAGAATACTAAAGGTGTTAAGTCTATAATTCCAATAAATAGTAAAGAAATTTCTAATCAAATTGAATTTACGTCAAAAGATATTAAACCAGACTCAGTTAAGATAGGAATGTTGCATTCTACTAAAGTTATAAATTCAGTATTAAAATCAATAAAAAAATCAAATTTAAAAAAAATAATATTAGATCCTGTTATGATAGCCAAAGGTGGAGCTAAACTTATCGATAATAAAGCTATTTTAGTCTTGAAAAAAAAACTAATTAAAAAAGTTGATTTAATAACACCTAATCTTCCTGAGGCAGAAATACTAACTGAGATGAAGATTAAATCTATTTTGGATATGAAAAATGCTGCTCAAATATTATTAGATTTAGGTGCAAAGAATGTTTTAATCAAAGGTGGCCATTTAAGTTCTAAAACTTTGAAAGATATTTTCGTAAATAAAAAAGAAACTGTAATATTTACAAATAAAAAAATTAAAACAAAAAATACTCATGGAACTGGATGCACGTTATCAAGTGCAATTGCAACATATTATGGATGTGGAAAAACTCTAAAGAAATCTTGTGAATTAGGTATTAGATATGTAAACAATGCTATTAGTACAAGTCCAAACTTCGGTAAAGGAAATGGACCAGTTAACCATTTAAATAGTTTTAATATAGAAAAGAAATTTAGATGAATAATGTAGTAGTAGTTGGATCGCAATGGGGAGATGAGGGCAAAGGTAAAATAGTTGATTGGTTATCCAGCGAAGCGGACGTTGTTATAAGATTCCAAGGAGGACATAATGCTGGTCATACCCTGGTCATAGAAGGTGTTACTTATAAATTAAGATTATTGCCCTCTGGAATTGTAAGAAAAAATAAAATTTCTATTATAGGAAATGGAGTTGTCGTTGATCCTTGGGCGCTTCTAGACGAAATCGAAGAAGCTAAATCTAAAGGTGTAGAAATTAATGAAAACAATCTGATATTATCAGAAGCTGCTACATTAATTTTACCATTTCATAGAGAGATGGATGAAATAAGGGAAGACGCTGCTGGTAAATCAAAAATTGGAACTACAAGAAGAGGAATTGGTCCAGCTTATGAAGACAAAGTAGGAAGAAGATCTATAAGAGTAATGGATCTTGCATCAAAACAAAATCTTGAAAATCGATTAACATTAGTGCTTGAACATCATAATGCTATTAGAAAAGGTTTAGGTAAGCAAATATATGAAAAAGATAAACTGGTTGAGGACTTATTAAAAATAGCTCCAAATATTTTAAAATATTCAGCACCTGTTTGGAGAAAAATAGATCAATTTAAATCAGAAAATAAAAAAATATTATTTGAGGGAGCTCAAGGAATATTACTTGATGTCGATCATGGAACATATCCATATGTAACTTCATCAAATACAGTAGCAGCTTCAGCAGCAACCGGATCTGGATGTGGTCCAAATTCAATAAATTATGTATTAGGAATTACAAAAGCATACACAACAAGGGTAGGTGAAGGACCTTTTCCAACAGAACTTACGGATGATATTGGTAACCATTTAGGTGAGAAGGGACATGAATTTGGAACTGTTACAAGTAGAAAAAGGAGATGTGGATGGTTTGATGGAGTTTTAGTGAGACAAACAATAAAAATTTCAGGCATTGATGGTATAGCATTAACAAAATTAGATGTATTAGATGAACTTAACGAAATAAATTTTTGTGTAGCTTATGAGTTAAACGGAAAAAAAATAGACTATTTTCCTGCAGCCGTTGAAGATCAATTAAATGTTAGACCAGTTTATAAAAAACTTGATGGTTGGAAATCTAAAACTCAAGGTATAAAAAAATTTGATGATTTACCTAATAATGCAAAAATTTATGTAAAAGCTATTGAAGAGTTCATTGAAACAAAAATATCCAGTATTTCAACAAGCCCAGAAAGAAAAGATACTATTCTTTTAGTAGATCCGTTTAAATATTAAAAAATAGCAGTGTTAATTTGCAGGTAATAGATTTTTTGATTTAGCAGAGTTAAGCATATGTTTTTGAAGTTTTTCAAATGCTTTATTTTCAATTTGTCTTATTCTTTCTCTACTTATTTTGAATTTTTTACTTAAATCTTCTAAAGTTATTGGATCATCTGTTAATCTTCTTGAGTAAAGGATTTCTTTTTCTCTTTCATTTAAAATTTTAATAGAATCTTGAAGGAGGTCTTTTCGTTGCTCCATTTCTTCATTTTGGGCAAATTTAAGTTCTTGATCCATATCATTGTCCACAACCCAATCTTGCCATTCATCCCCGTCTTCTCCAATTGGTGCATTTAAAGATTGCTCTTTTCCAGAAAGCCTTCTATTCATAGACACAACTTCTTGCTCACTAACATCTAATCTGTTCGCTATATCTTTTACGTGTTCATCACGTAAGTCACCCTCAGTTCTAGGTGCAATTTGATTTTTTAACTTTTTTAAGTTGAAAAAAAGCTTTTTCTGAGCTGTTGTAGTTCCAATTTTTACTAAGCTCCACGATCTCAGAATATATTCTTGAATAGAAGCTTTAATCCACCACATTGCATAAGTTGCAAGTCTAAAACCTTTTTCTGGTTCAAATTTTTTAACAGCTTGCATTAAACCTACGTTACCTTCTGAAATCATTTCATTAAGAGGCAAACCATAACCTTTGTAACCCATTGCTATTTTGGCAACTAGTCTTAGATGACTTGTAACAAGTTTTTCAGCTGATTTTACATTTCCTGTAGTTTGCCAGTTTTTAGCAAGCATGTATTCTTCCTCTGCATCAAGCATAGGGAATTTTTTTATCTGAGCTAGATATGCGGCTAAACCACCCTCATTTGAAAGAGTAGGCAAATTGTATGTATTATTGCTCATAAGAAGTATTTATGTAATAGAGAATTTTTTTTTTACAATCGTTTTATTTACTTAATTTTCTTAGTTTTTTTAAGATATCATTTAACTCGTCAGGGATATTTGATGAAAATTCTAATCTTTCCTCTGTCCTAGGATGGTCAAAACCTAGCTGTTTTGCATGCAAAAATTGTCTATCTAGATTTATAATTTTATTATTAAGATCTTCATCAATGTTTTTAAATTTTTTAAATTTCTTTTTATATTTTTTATCACCAAGAATATTATTACCTTTGTGTGACATATGAACTCTTATTTGATGAGTTCTTCCAGTTTCTAATTTACATTGTATAAAACTAAAAGTTGGAACATTATCATTCTCAAAAAGTTCTAATGTTTCGTAATGTGTAATTGCTTTTTTACCTTTGCTAGAAGACACTTCCATCATTTGTCTGTTTTTTGAACTTCTAGTTATGAATGTTTCAATTGTTCCTTTTTGAGGTCTTAATTTTCCCCATATTAAAGTTTGATATACTCTTGTTATAGTGTGTTCAGAAAATTGAATTGATAATTTTTCATGAGTTGAATTATTTTTTGCAATTACAATTAATCCTGATGTATCTTTATCAATTCTGTGAACTATGCCAGGTCTAAGCTCATCTCCTATGTTAGATAAATTTTTACTATCATAATTCATTAATGCGTTAACTATTGTATTATCATAATTACCAGCACCAGGATGCATCGAAATTCCAGAAGGCTTGTCAATTACGATTAAGTCTTCATCTTCATAAATTATATTTAATTTAAACTCATAAGGTTTTAAGCTTTGTTTCTTAGGTTCGACAATTTCAAGTTCAATTTTGTCATTTAATTTAGTTTTAATTGAAGGGTCTTGGACAATTCTCTGATTAATTTTTAATTTACTATCTAGTATTAAATTTTTTACTCTAGTTCTGCTCAAGCTTTTATCATGATTTGCCAATATCATGTCTACCCTTTTGTTATTATCGTCTTCTTTAACAATAAAATTGATGATATTTTTCATAAATTATTATATTAAATAATCATGCGTTCGTAGCTCAACTGGATAGAGCGCCAGATTTCGGCTCTGGAGGTTCAGGGTTCGACTCCTTGCGGGCGCACCACTATTCACCCATATTAATAAGCGTCCCTTTATTTTTTGCGACATTGAATGAATAATAGAATAATACAATCGATAATACAAAGTAAACCCCATTCCACAAGAATGCATTATAGATGTTTTGAATATCTACCGTTTGATTAATCAAAATATTTCTTGCCTCCTCAAAAATATATACCAACGGTAATAAGTAAGCTATTTTCTGAAAAACATCTGGCAATATTTCAATTGGATAATAAATGCATCCAAATGGAGCTAATAAAAACATTGTAGACCATGCTATATTTTCAAAAGAGGGCCCATATCTCAAAAGACCAGCTGATACAAGGATGCCAAGTGTTATTCCAAATAAATATAAGCTCAAAAATAAAAAGAATAAAAATATTCCTAAATCTAAAATTGAAATACCGAATAATGGAGAAGTTAAAAGCACTGCTGGTATTAAACCTATAAGAGCTCTTATTAAAGCTGTAGCAACAAGTGAAGTTAATATTTCGCCAATTTTCATTGGCGCAATAAATAAATTTGTAAAGTTTCTACTCCAAATTTCTTCAAGAAATAGCATATTAAAACCAATGCTTGTTCTGAAAAGAAAATCATAAAGGATTGCGCATGTTAGTATAACTCCTACCGCATTATTATAATATGTTGTATGTGTAGCAAAAAAATTTGAGATAAATCCCCACAAAGTAATTTGAATAGTCGGCCAATAAACAAGATCTAAAACTCTTGGGAAAGATCTGGTAATTAAATAAAAATGTCTTAAAAAAAGACCATATATTCTAGTTAAGCTCATTTTTGCTCCTTGATAATTTTAAAAAAACTTCCTCCAGGTTTTTTCTGCCATGTTTATTGATTAATTCTTCAGGATTTCCTTTATCGATTATAATTCCGTCTTTCATCATTAGAATTGATTTACAAAGCCTAGTTACTTCATTCATATTATGAGATGCAAGAAGTATGGATATTTTTTTTTCTTTTTTATAATTTTCCAAAAAAGATCTAACAAAATCACCTACTTCTGGATCCAAAGATGCAGTTGGTTCATCTAATAGTAATACTTTCGGCTCGTTTATTAATGCTTTTGCCAAACTCACTCTATTTTTTTGTCCAGATGATAATTCACCTGTAATGTTATTAAGCAATCCTTCTAATCTTAATTTCTCTGTTAAAAATTCGATCCTCTCATTAATATTATTTATTTTGTATAATTTTCCGTAAACAGTCAGATTTTGTTTAACTGTAAGTTTTTTTGGTAATTCAATGTATGGAGATATGAAGTTAATCTGTTCTAAGATTTCAATTCTATTCCCTTCCAATTTTTGACCATTTATAAAAATTTCTCCACTAGTTGGTTTTAAAAGTCCCAACAACATGCCAATAGTTGTAGTTTTGCCTGAACCATTTGGACCTAATAGGCCTAAAATTTCGTCTTCTTCTATGCTAAAGCTTATACCTTTAACAGCCTCATTCTTTCCATAGTTTTTTTTTATATTTTTTACTTCTACTAAATTTTTCATTTTTTTGATGCTCTAAGAAGTCTATCGTTAATTACTAATCCAAAATTTCGGTTTGGAATTCTTTGTACAGCTATTTTTTTGTAGCCTAACTTCTTAATTTTTCTTAATGTTTTATATAAATTTTTAACACTCTCCATTAGATTATTTGTCTTACTTAAGTAAAAATAATTCTCATTATTCTTTCTTTTCTTCTTAATTAGAATAAAAGCCTCATCTTTTTTTATTTTGTCTGCGTTTAATCTAATGGGTATACCTGGTGAATAGTGAATTCTTCTTCTTCCTGGAGAATTTATATTACTCTTAGTGTGTAATTTAGTTTTTAAATTTGTTTTTAATTTTTTACTTAATATAGAAATATCTAAACTACCCAATCTTAAAATTTGGGGTTTTTTTACTAAACTAATTATAGTTGATTCAACACCAAATTTTGACCTTCCACCTTCTAGAATAAATTTAATCTTTTCTCCAAATTCATCATATACATCATCCTTTGTCACTGGGCTTATACCTTCAGAGATATTTGCACTTGGCGCTGCTAAAGGATATTTTAAAGATTTTAATAATATTCTAGTAGTTCGGTGACTTGGGAATCTTACACCTAATGTTTTTTTATTATTTGTAACGTTTTTTGAAATTTTACTTTCATTTTTTAGTTTTAATATAAATGTGATTGGCCCAGGACTTAATGAGTTATAAAGTTTATAAAACAAATTATTAGTCTCACAATCTTTTTCTAAATCTTTAATACTATAATAATGAACTATTAAAGGGTTATCAGCAGGCCTTCCTTTTAATTTAAATATTCTTTTGGTAGCTTTATCAGAATAGGCATTAGCTGCTAATCCATAGACAGTTTCTGTTGGTATTCCAATACATTCGTTATTATTTAAATATTTTACTGCTTTTTTAATATTTGAATCATTAATTTTCATATAATATTACAAACTATTATATGAATGAAAAAATTTTGCCAGATGATATTGAATCAAAATCCTTGAGTGAACTCACAGATATAGCAGATCGTTTAATTCAAGAATTAGAAAATAAAAAAAATTTGGAGGAATCTATTGATGATTATCAATATTTAATAAAATTAAATAATTTAATAGAGAAAAAATTTCAAAAGGACTCAAAAAATATAACTGAAAGTACCAAGCTAAAAATTGAAGAATTAACCTCAAAAAAATGAAAAAAAAATTAGTTAAAACTATTAATGGAGTAAATAAATTTTTAAAAAATTACTTAGCAAAACAAAAAAAAACAGAACTAATTATACCTATTAAGTATGGTTTATTTCCCGGAGGAAAAAAAATAAGATCTAAACTTATTTTTGATGTTGGAAAAATTTTTAATATAGAAAAAAAATATCTTTTATATTTAAGTTCAGCCGTTGAATGTATACACGCTTACTCACTAATACATGACGATTTACCTTGTATGGATGATGATGATATTAGAAGAGGTAAACTAACTACACATAAAAAATTTGGAGAATCAACAGCTGTTTTGGCTGGAAACTCCCTTTTGACATTAGCTTTTGAAATTTTATCTGATCCAAATTTTAATATAAATAACAATAAAAAAATAACCTTAATAAATTTAATATCTCAATCATCAGGACACCAAGGAATAGCTGGAGGTCAATTTTTGGATTTAAATTATGAAAGAAAAAAAGTTTCTAAACAAAAAGTTATAGATATGGAGATTAAAAAGACTGGAAAATTATTTTCATTTAGCTGTTTGTCTCCAGTTATTTTGACAAATAAAAAGAATCAAATAAAAAAATTCTCACTTATTGGTGAAAAAATTGGTTTACTTTTTCAAATTGCAGATGATTTAATTGATTATAGTAGCACATCAAAAACTGCAGGAAAAAAAACAAATAAAGATTCTAAAAGAGGAAAAGCAACATTAATAAGTTTACTAGGATATAAAAATGCTATTAAATATGCTGCAAAACTAAAAAAAGAAATATTTAAAAGTTTAGTTAGCTATGGAAATAATGCTAGTGATTTAAAAGAGACGATTGAATTTATAATAAGTAGAAATAAATAAATGCATAATTATAGATATTTAAATAATATTAATTTTCCTTCAGATATAAAAAAACTGAATAATGAAGAATTAAAAGTTCTTTCAGATGAAGTAAGAAGCGAAATGATTGATGCAGTTTCAAAAACAGGAGGTCATTTAGGTGCAGGTTTAGGTGTTGTAGAATTAACAGTTGCACTCCATCATGTTTTTGATACACCAAACGATAAATTGATATGGGACGTTGGTCATCAATCCTACCCTCATAAAATTTTAACAGGAAGAAAAGATAAAATAAGAACCTTAAGACAAGGAAGTGGATTATCTGGTTTTACAAAAAGATCAGAAAGTGAATTTGATCCTTTTGGTGCAGCTCATAGCTCTACTTCTATTTCAGCTGGACTCGGTATTGCAACAGCAAATAAATTATCAAATAAATCAAATCAGGTTATCGCAGTTATTGGTGACGGTGCAATGAGTGCAGGTATGGCATATGAAGCTATGAATAACGCTGGAGATTCAAAGACTAAAATGATCGTAATTTTGAATGACAATGATATGTCGATTGCAAAACCAGTTGGTGCAATGAAATCTTATCTTGCTAAAATTTTTTCAGGTAAGATATATTTTAGTTTTAGAGAAACAGTTAAAATGATTATTTCATCTTTTTCTAAAAGATTTAGCAAAAAGGCTGGGAAGGCAGAAGATTTTTTGAGATCAGCTGTTACGGGTGGTACATTATTTAATTCATTAGGTTTTTATTATGTCGGTCCAATAGATGGTCATGATTTAGATGTTCTCTTGCCGATTTTAAAAAACGCAAAAGAAAGCAACCACAATGGACCAATACTAATTCATATAAAAACTCAAAAAGGCAAAGGATATAGTTTTGCTGAAAAATCTGACGATAAATATCACGGTGTAACAAAATTTGATGTTCAAACTGGTGTTCAACAAAAATCAACAACTAAAGCTCCAGCTTTTACAAAAGTATTTGCGAACACATTAATTGAGCACGCAAAGAAAGATAGTAAAATTGTGGGAATTACTGCAGCTATGCCATCTGGAACAGGAATGGATGCTTTTGGTAAAGCTTTTCCCGATAGAACTTTTGATGTTGGAATTGCAGAACAACATGCCGTTACTTTTGCTGCAGGTTTAGCCACAGAAGGTTATAAGCCTTATGCAGCAATTTATTCAACATTTTTACAAAGAGCTTACGATCAGGTAGTTCACGACGTTGCAATTCAAAGTCTACCAGTAAGATTTGCAATTGATAGAGCTGGTTTAGTTGGTGCCGATGGGGCTACTCATGCAGGTGCTTTTGATATTACATATTTATCAACATTACCTAATTTTATTGTAATGGCAGCAAGTGATGAAGCTGAATTAGTAAGAATGGTTAATACGTCAGTATATATTAATAATAAACCTTGTGCATTTAGATATCCAAGGGGAAATGGAGTAGGTTTAGAATTACCCGATATCAACGAAACAATAGATATCGGAAAAGGAAGAGTTATAAGAGAAGGAAAAAAAGTTGCTTTAGTAAGTTTTGGAAACAGATTAAAAGAATGTCTATTCGCCGAAGAAAGTTTAAAAAAAATGGGAATTAATCCAACAATTATAGATGCTAGATTTGCAAAACCTCTGGATGAAAATCTGATATGGCAAGTTGCAACAAATCACGAAGTGCTTATTACATTGGAAGAAGGTTCTATTGGAGGTTTCGGAGCCCATGTAAATCATTTCTTAAATGAAAAGAATTTATTAGATAATAATTTAAAATTTAGATCAATGATTTTGCCTGATAAATTTTTAGATCAAGATAAACCAGAAGAAATGTATAAAGAAGCTGGTCTAGATGCTAAATCTATTGAAGCAAAGGTTTTAGAAACTTTAAATTCTAAAGTTGTAATCAAAAAAACGAATTAATTACCGCATTGAGCTTTATTCATTAAGTAGTGATCAAGAATAACACAATGCATCATTGCTTCACCTATAGGCACTGCTCTAATACCTACACAAGGATCATGTCTACCTGTGACTGAAATTGAAGTATTTTTTCCAAATTTATTAATTGTTTTTCTTTGAGAAAGAATTGATGAAGTCGGTTTTACTGCAAAAGAAACTATTATTTCTTGACCACTAGAAATTCCCCCAAGAATTCCTCCAGCATTATTTGATTTAAATTTTGTTTTTTTTCCTTTCTGAGACATTTCATCAGAATTTTGTTCACCGGAAAGTTGAGCGGAGTTCATTCCTGATCCTATATTTACCCCTTTGACTGCGTTAATACTCATCATAGCTGATGCTAAATCCATATCTAATTTAGAATAAATTGGAGCTCCCAATCCAACAGGCACACCTCTTGCTCTTACTTCAATAATAGCCCCGCATGATGAGCCAGCTTTTCTTATTCCAAGTAAATATTTTTCCCATAATTTTAAAACTGTTTTATCAGGACAAAATAAAGGGTTATTTGCAATGAATTTGTCATTCCATTTTTCTATATCACATCCTAGTATTCCTAATTGCGTTACTGCTCCAATTACACTGTATTTTTTTCCTATAATTTTTTCCAAAACTTGTTTTGCTATTGCCCCTGCTGCCACTCTTGATGCAGTCTCTCTTGCTGACTGTCTACCTCCGCCTCTATAATCTCTAATTCCATATTTTTTAAAATATGTGTAATCAGCATGACCAGGTCTAAATTTATCTTTAATATTTTTATAATCCTTAGATCGCATATCTTTATTGAAGATAATCATTGAGATAGGCGTACCAGTTGTTTTGCCCTCAAATGTTCCTGATAAAATTTCCACTTTATCGTCCTCTTTTCTTTGAGTTGTGAATTTAGACTGACCAGGCTTTCTTTTATTTAATTCTATCTGAATGTCTTTAATATTAAGCTTAATATTTGGGGGACATCCATCAATAACACATCCTATTGCCGGACCGTGAGACTCACCCCATGTAGTAAATCGAAAAAATTTTCCAAATGTATTAAAAGACATTATATTATTATATAAATTATTTTGGTTAAATTATGAACGAAAAAAATTCTTTAGGATTAGATAAATGCTTTCTTGAACTCGATAATCCAATATTATTATTCACTGAATGGTATAAAGAAGCAAAGAAAACTGAAATTAATGATCCAAATGCATTAGCTCTAGGCACTATCGACAAAAAAGGTTATCCAAATGTAAGAATGGTATTGCTGAAAGACTATGGAGAAGATGGGTTCGTTTTTTACACTAACTTTAATAGCAATAAAGGAAACTCTATAAAGCAGAATCCAAATATTTCAATGTGCTTTCATTGGAAAAGTTTACTCAGACAAATCCGTATAGTTGGTACCGCTGAAAAAGTTTCAGATGACGAAGCTGATAGTTACTATAATTCCAGAAGTTATGGAAGTAGAATTGGTGCTTGGGCTTCAAATCAAAGCTCAATTTTAAAAGATAGAGAAGAACTAGACCAATCAATAAAAAAATTTAAAGATCTCTATAAAGATGAAAATAATGTTCCAAGACCTGATCACTGGTCAGGCTGGAGGTTAAAACACCACGAAATTGAATTTTGGTTAGATGGTGAAAATAGAATTCACGAAAGATTAAAATATATTAAAGAAAATAATTCTTGGAAAAAAATTCTTCTGTCACCTTAAAATTTTCTATTAATACTAAAAGAAGTTAAATTTTTAAGTATAGCTTTTTCTTCACAATCTTGAAATATACTTAACGAATTTGACGCTAAACTTATATAGTGTTCCGCTTTTTTGTAACACTCATTAATTATATTATATTTTTTTACCAACTTAAGGACATAGTCAAATTGTTCTTTAGATCTGATATTTTGTTCAAATATTTTTTTTAAATCGAATTTTTCATCTGAAGATAATTTTTGATTTAATAGAATAATCGGGAGAGTTACCTTGCCTTCAAAGAAATCTTTCCCTATCTCTTTACCAAACATTTTTAATTCTGAGTTATAGTCAAGTGTGTCATCTGCAATCTGAAATGTTAATCCAAGGTTCTTTCCATAGAATTCTAGTGCATCATTAAATTTATTGCCTTTATCAGTAATTATCGACCCAACCTTTGAAGATGCTGAAAATAAAGCTGCAGTTTTAGAAGAAATTATATTTAAATATGTTTCTTCTAACATTTCAGAGTCACCCTTATGTTGTAACTGCAAAACTTCTCCTTGAGCAATAGTTGACGATGTAGACGATAAAAGTTTTAATACTTCAATACTTCCATCCTCAACCATCATTTCAAAACATCTACTTAATAAATAGTCCCCAACAAGAATTGATGACTGATTCCCCCAAATTTTGTTTGTAGTTTTTTTGCCTCTTCTTATATCTGCGCTGTCAATTACATCATCATGCATAAGAGTTGCCGCGTGTATAAGTTCAACACATGCAGCTAGGTTCACATCTCTACCACCTTTTGTATATCCACACAATTTAGCACACTCCAAAGTAAGCAATGCTCTTAATCTTTTACCTCCACTAGTCATGTGGTAAGCTGTCATTTCTTTAACAAGTTCAACTTTGCTGTCTAATTTATAAGAAATTTTGTCTTCAACTAAACTTAGTTTTTCATCAACAGAATTTACTAAATCTGAATATGCATTAGTTATTTGCTTTTTTAATTGAACTACTGAACCCATAAATTCAAAATATTACATTAAGTTTATTAATATACTTATCAATTGACGCACCTAATTCTTCAACTATAAGTAGCTTTATAATTAAGTAAAATTTTTATAATCATTTGTATGTTTTCATTTTTTAAAAAAAAAAAAATTGTAAGTCATTTAAGACTTACTGGCGTCATTGGAAATGTTGGAAAGTTTAAACAAGGAATAGAATATTCCTCTCAAGAAGAAATAATAAAAAAAGCTTTTTCAGTAAAAAAAGCAGAGGCTGTTGCAATTTCAATTAATTCACCAGGTGGCTCACCTGTTCAATCACATTTAATATATAAATTTATTAGAGAACAGTCTAAGAAAAACAAAAAAAAAGTAATAGTTTTTGCAGAAGATGTTGCCGCATCTGGAGGCTATCTAATTGCGTGTGCTGGTGATGAGATTTATGCTAATGCAAGTTCTATAATCGGATCAATAGGAGTGATTTATTCTTCTTTTGGTTTTAAAGATTTAATTCAAAAAATTGGGGTTCAAAGAAGGGTTTATACAGCCGGAAAAAATAAAAGTACTTTAGATCCTTTTTTAGACGAGAAAGAAGAGGATATTCAAAGATTAAAAAATATTCAACTGGAACTTCACCAAGAATTTATAAATGTTGTAGAAGAAAGTCGATCAACAAAATTAAAAAAAATTGATGTTGAACTTTTTTCTGGAGAATTTTGGTCTGGCAAAACATCCTTAAAACTTGGTTTAATAGATGGAATAGGGAATGCTGAACAAATACTAAGAGAAAAATTTGGTGAAGATGTTGAAATTAAAAAATTTGAAAAGTCTAAAGGATGGCTTGCCAAAAAACTTTCGTCTTCAGAAGACCATGCGGATAAATTGATTAGCGTACTAGAAGAAAGATCTATTTGGCAAAAATATGGTTTCTAAAAAAAAAACAAAAAATTTAAAATCATTTATTTCTTTTCAGGATACAATTTTAAATCTACAAAAGTACTGGTCAAAAAAAGGTTGTATTATTTTACAACCATATGATTTAGAAGTTGGAGCAGGAACATTTCACCCAGCAACAACTCTAAGATCATTAGGTCCTAAACCTTGGAAAACAGCTTATGTTCAACCATCAAGAAGACCAACAGATGGAAGATATGGAGAAAATCCTAATCGTTTACAACACTACTATCAATTTCAAGTACTAATAAAACCTTCACCAAAAGATATTAAAAAAATGTATCTTAATAGTCTTTCAACAATTGGTATTAAACATGAGGAGCACGATATCAGATTTGTAGAGGATGATTGGGAAAGTCCAACCTTAGGTGCTGCCGGTCTTGGATGGGAAGTATGGTGTGATGGTATGGAAGTTACTCAATTTACTTATTTTCAACAAATGGCAGGGATAGAATGCAATCCAATATCTGTTGAAATTACTTATGGTTTAGAGAGATTATGTATGTTTATTCAAGGTAAAAAAAATGTTTTTGATTTAATTTGGAATGATGAAGGAGTTTTATACAAAGATGTTTTTCATCAAGCTGAAAAAGAATTTTCAGCCTATAATTTTGATTATGCAAACACAGATAAATTATTTAAGATTTTTGATATGCTAGAAGAAGAAGCAAAATCATTAATTGAAAAAAAAATTTCTCTTCCAGCATATGATCAATGTTTAAAATCAAGTCATGTGTTCAATATTTTAGATGCTAGAGGAGTTATAAGTGTTGCTCAAAGAGCAGAATATATTGCAAGGATAAGAGATCTAACAAGAGAAATTGGAAAAATTTGGGTAGAAACACAAAATTAAAATGTCTGAATTTTTCCTTGAATTATTTAGTGAAGAAATACCTTCCAGATTACAAATCAATGCTAGAAATGATTTAACACAAATTTTTAAAAAATTTTTTGATGATAATGAAATTAAAGTTAAAGGTAAAATTAATACTTATTCAACTCCAAATAGGCTCATCATTCATATAAATAAGATACCTAAAGATGTAATAAAAAAAGCTGAGGAAATTAGAGGTCCTAATATAAATGCTCCAGAAAAGGCTTTAGAAGGATTTTTAAAATCCAATAAAATAAGTAAAGAAAAAGTGTTAAAAAAAAGCACTGAAAAAGGCATATTCTATTTCTACAACAAGCCATCACAAAAAATAAAAACATACGATTTATTAAAAGAAAATATTGCAAGTTTGCTTTTAAAAATTTCATGGAAAAAATCAATGAAATGGGGCAATCATGATTTATATTGGGGAAGACCGTTAAAATCAATTTTAGCCTTATTTGATAAAAAAATAATTGAATTTAAATTAAACCATTTACAGAGTTCAAATAAAACTTTTACAGATAAAGATCTAGAAGATGAAGTAAAAAGTTTTGTTGATTTTAAATCTTATATAAAATTTTTTAAACAAAAAGGAGTAACAATTGACCAAAATAAAAGGAAAGAATTCATAATTAAAGAAATAAATAAGGCAACCAATCAAAAAAAAATTCATATAAACGTGAATGAAAAACTTATAGACGAAATAATAAATATTGTTGAAAAACCAAAAATTTTAGTATGTGAGTTTAGTAAGAAATTTTTAGAAATTCCACAAGAAATACTTATTATAACAATGCAATATCACCAGAAATATTTTCCTACATTTGATAGCAAAAACAAATTAACAAATAATTTTATCGTTGTGGCAGATTGTAAGGACAAAAACGGATTAGTTAAATTAGGAAATCAAAATGTTGTAGATGCAAGGTTGGCAGATGCAGAATTTTTTTGGAACAGAAATAAGTCTCAAAATTTAGTTAAACAGGTATCTAGATTGAAGCAAATTAACTATTTTAAAGGATTGGGAAGTTATTTTGATAAAATACAAAGAGTAAGAAAACTGAGCGGAATAATATCAGATGAACTTTTAATAAGTAAAGAAAAGATAGAAATTGCCTCCTCAATTTGCAAAGTAGATTTGATGTCAGATTTAGTTGGAGAGTTTCCCGAATTACAAGGTGTGATGGGTGGATACTTTGCTAGAGAGCAAGGTTTTGACGAAGAAATAAGTTTAGCTGTTTCAGAGCATTACTTACCAAGTGGTATTGATAGTAAAGTTCCAAAAAAACCATACAGCATAGCATTATCGTTAAGTGACAAAATAGACTCCTTAGTAGGATTTTTTGGAATTAATCTCAAACCAACTAGTTCAAAAGATCCTTATGCCTTAAGAAGGATTGCAATTAGTTTATTAAGGTTAATAATTGAAAATCAAAAAAAAATAAAATTAAGAGATCTAATAAATTATTCAATAAATTTATATAAAGATCAAAATTACTCTTTTAACTCAAAATTGATAAATGATGAATTGGGAGATTTTATTTTAGAAAGATTAAAAAATTATTTGAAAGAAAAAAATATTAGGTCAGATATTATTGAGTGCTCCACTACTTCATATGGAATAGATGATTTACTAAAAATTTTTAATAAATCATCAAATTTGAATAAAAATATTAAAAAAGATTTTGGTCTTGATGTTATTGCAATTTATAAAAGATCTGCAAACATTTTAAATAACGAAAGTAAATCAAAACTAGAAATTGTAGGTTCTGCCGACCCTGGTCTATTTAAAAATGATTATGAAAAAAATCTTTATAAAAAAATACATATTATAAGAAAGTATTTTTCAAGCATAGGTAGAGACGAGGATTATGACGAAAGTCTTAAAACACTTTCAAGTGCTAAAATAGAGGTTAATGAGTTTTTTGATAATGTAATAGTTAATGATCAAGAAGAAATAATTAAAAAAAACAGACTGGAACTTTTAAAAATGTTGTGTAAAAGCTTCGATAATTATTTTAACTTTTCTAAAATAGAAGCATAAATGCCAAAATTAGTATTTAATTTTAAATCTAAAGACACAAAAAAAATAAAAAACCCAAAAAATATTTTAGGAGGCAAAGGTGCAAATTTATCAGAAATGGGTAGGATGGGTTTGCCTGTCCCACCTGGATTCACGATTTCTACTGAAGTCTGTGATTTATTTTATAAAAATAAGAAGAAATTAAAGCCTAAAATCATAAATGAAATAAATAAAGAATTAAAAAATATTGAAAAAGACTCTGGAAAAAAATTTGGAGATTTGAAAAATCCTTTATTATTATCTGTAAGATCTGGCGCCAGAGTATCCATGCCAGGAATGATGGATACTATTTTAAATCTTGGACTAAATGACAAAACTGTGATTGCTTTAGCAAATAAAACATCAAATATTAGATTTGCAAAAGATAGTTATAGAAGATTTATACAAATGTATGCGAATGTTGTAATGGGTGTTGAAAGTTATAATTTTGAAGAATTAATTGAAAATTACAAACTTACAAAAGGTGTTTTGCTAGACACTGATTTAAATGAAGATGATTGGGACGGATTGATTAAAGATTTTAAAAATATTGTAAAAGAAAAAACAAAAAAAAATTTTCCTCAAAATATTAATGAACAATTACTAGGCGCAATTAGTGCAGTCTTTTTGTCATGGGAGAGTAATAGAGCAAAGGTCTATAGAAAATTAAATCATATTCCTTCTGAGTGGGGAACTGCAGTAAATGTTCAGACCATGGTTTTTGGCAATATGGGTGATGATTGTGCGACAGGTGTTGTATTTACACGCAATCCATCAAATGGAATCAATGAAATCTATGGTGAATATTTAATAAATGCTCAAGGAGAAGATGTTGTTGCGGGAACAAGGACGCCCCAACATATAACTAAGAAAGCTAGAAAAAATGCAAAAGAGACATTTCTTTCAATGGAGGAGACTATGCCTAGAGTTTACAAAAATCTAAAAAATATTCTTATAAAACTGGAGAAACATTATAAAGATATGCAGGATGTGGAGTTCACAGTCGAAAATAATAAGTTGTGGATGTTGCAAACTAGATCAGGAAAAAGAACTGCAAAATCATCAGTCAAAATTGCTGTCGATATGGAAAGAGAAAAACTCATCACAAAAAAAGAGGCTGTACTCAGAGTACAACCAAACTCATTAGACACTTTGCTTCATCCAACTTTAGATGAAACAGCGAATTTAGAAGTAATAGCCAAAGGCCTTCCAGCTTCGCCTGGAGCAGCTAGTGGAAAAGTAGTATTTACATCTGATGAGGCTGAAAGATTAAATGGAATGATGCAAAATACAATCCTAGTAAGAGTAGAAACATCGCCTGAAGATATAAATGGAATGCATGCAGCTAAAGGAATTCTTACTGCAAGAGGAGGAATGACTAGCCATGCTGCAGTAGTTGCAAGAGGAATGGGTAGGCCTTGTGTATCTGGCTCAAGTGAAATAGAAATAGATTACCAAAATAAAATTTTTAAAACAAAAAATAATGAAATTAAAGAAGGTGATTTAATTACAATTGATGGATCAACTGGTAGAATTATAAAAGGAGAAGTTAGAACTGTTAAACCCGAAATTTCGGGAGATTTTTCTAAACTTATGAGTTGGGCTGATAAATTTAGAAAACTAAAAATTAGAACTAACTCTGAAACACCTCTTGATAGTAAAACTGCTAGAGAATTTGGAGCTGAAGGAATAGGTCTTTGTAGAACAGAACATATGTTTTTTGATGAAGAGAGAATTTTATCTGTAAGAGAAATGATTTTATCAAAATCAAAAGAAGATAGGGCTAGGGCTCTAAACAAATTACTTCCTTTTCAAAAAAAGGATTTTATTGATATCTTTAAAATTATGAATGGTCTACCTGTTACAGTTAGATTATTAGATCCACCGCTTCATGAATTTTTACCAAAAAATCAAAAAGAAATAAGCGATGTAGCAAATGCTTTAAACATCAAAAGTTCAGAATTAGAGGGTAGAATAACAGAACTTCATGAACAAAATCCAATGCTCGGTCATAGAGGTTGTAGATTAGGTATATCATTCCCAGAAATATATGAGATGCAGTGCACAGCGATTTTTCATGCTTTAGTTGAATGTAAAAAACTAAAGATAAAATCTATTATTCCGGAGATCATGATACCTTTGGTATCTACTGAAGCAGAAATAAAAATAATGAAAGATTTAGTAATTAGAGTTGCAAAAGAAGTTGAAAATAAAACTAAAACAAAACTAAATTTTTTAGTGGGTACAATGATTGAGCTCCCAAGAGCAGCAATCAAAGCAGATGATATATCTAGACATGCAGAATTCTTTAGTTTTGGAACAAATGACTTAACACAAACAACTTTTGGCATTAGCAGAGATGATAGTGGTAAGTTTTTAAATGATTATATTGATAATAAAATTTTCGATATTGATCCATTTGTTTCTATAGACGACGGAGTTGGAGATTTGATAGAAATAGCAACAAAAAAAGGTAGATTAATTAACAAAAAAATCAAACTCGGTATATGTGGTGAACATGGAGGTGATCCGAAAAGTATCGACTTTTGTGCACGTGCTGGTTTAGATTATGTATCCTGTTCACCTTATAGAGTACCTATTGCAAGACTGGCTGCTGCTCAAGCTCAATTAAAAAAATAAAATTAAATTTTACATTTCCAATTTTAAGTCTAATGCGTCAATTGAGTGAGTTAACGATCCTATAGAAATTCTATCTACACCAGTAGAGGAAACATTTTTAACATTCTTTAAGTTAATTCCTCCTGATGCTTCAATTTCGTAAAATTTCCTAGACATTTTGACTGCTTTTTTTAAATTTTTTGAGCTCATATTATCTAATAAAATCCTATCAAATTTCAGACCCAATATTCTCTTTAACTGAGATAAATTATCAACCTCAACTGTAATTTTTTTTCTTCCCTTCTTTTTAATGGCTCTTTGAATTAAATTTTCAAAATTTTTTTCAGAACTTATATGGTTATCTTTTATTAAGTATTCATCACTTAAGTTAAATCTGTGGTTTGTTCCACCGCCTAATTTTACAGCATATTTTTGGATGACTCTTAGATTTGGGATCGTTTTTCTTGTGCAGCATATTTGAGTTTTTTTTCTAACTTTTTTTACAAACATATTTGTTTTTGTTGCTATTCCAGAAATATGAGAAACAAAATTTAATGCCACTCTTTCACCAGTTAAAATATTTCTTAGGTTACCATCAATAGTAGCGACTACCTCACCTTTTTTAATTCGAGATCCATCTTTTTTTTTATTTTTAAAATTTATTTTTTTATCTACTAATTTAAAGGTCTCTTTAGCAAAATCTATACCACCTAAAATTCCATTTTGGTTACATATCATTTTTACTTTTTTTTTAATATTTTTATCAATTAGTTCTGAAGTAATATCTCCTGATGGATACAAGTCTTCATTCAAAGCCAATTTACATGATGATTTTATAAAATTTTTACTTAATTGAATTTTAGACACAGATTTTATCTGCCTATTTCTGCCATTCTCTCTACAGATTTTCTTGCTTTTTCGATTGTCTCATTGTCCATTATTAATTCGTTAGTTTCATTTTCTAAACAATCTAATATTTTAGGCAAAGTTATCCTTTTCATATGAGGACAAAGATTACATGGTCTAATAAATTCAACATTTGGATTATCAATTTGTACGTTATCGCTCATTGAGCATTCCGTTACCATCATGACTTTTTCTGGTTGATTATCTCTTACATATTTAATCATTCCACTTGTAGAACCTGTAAAATCAGATGCTTGTATAACATCAGGTGGACATTCTGGATGGGCTATTATTTTTATACCTGGATTAGCTTTTCTAATATCATTAATTTCTTGATCATTGAATTGTTCATGCACTTCACAAGTCCCCTTCCAAGAAATAATTTCTATATCAGTTTGTGATGCTACATATTTTGCTAAAAAATCATCAGGTAAAAATATAACTTTCTTTACTCCTAATGATTCTACAATTTTTACTGCATTCGCAGATGTACAGCAAACATCAGTTTCAGCCTTAACATCAGCAGATGTATTTACATAAGAGACCACTGGAACACCAGGATATTGTTTTTTTAGATTTCTAACATCATCACCTGTTATAGACGAAGACAGTGAACAGCCTGCCTTCATATCTGGTAATAAAACTTTTTTTTCAGGACTCATTAATTTTGCAGTTTCAGCCATAAAATGAACTCCACACATGACAATTATATCTGCTTTTGTTTTTGCAGCTTCTACCGCTAATGCTAAAGAATCCGCAGAAAAATCTGAAATGCCGTGATAAATTTCTGGTGTTTGATAATTGTGGGCAAGAATTACTGCGTTCTTCTCTTTCTTTAATTTATTAATTTTATAAATGTAAGGTGCATGTGTAGCCCATTCCATCTCCGGAATTTTTTTTGATACTTTGTTATAAATTGAGCTTGTTGCTTTTTTTATTTCACTAGTAAATTCCATAATAAAAAAACTTATCAACTTGAAATAGAATTGTCATTCATTTAATCTGCCGCATATCATGCGGTCATGCTGAAACTGGTAGACAGGCACGGTTGAGGGCCGTGTGGGCCTAGCCCATGAGAGTTCGAGTCTCTCTGACCGCACCAAAAACAAATATTTATTAAGGGGCGTTCTGTTGCCAGGTGCCCCAAACCCCGTAACTTAATTAATAAATTAATTAAGCTGCAAGTGCGTAACTTTCGTTAGCATTTATAAATTAGCCCTTCACGGCGGAACAATACCGAACGAAAGAATAACTTTTAGTCATCCGTCGATCCTAATTCACCCCCATAAGTTGAAAATGGTGGAGGTGGTGGGTACTGCCCCCACGTCCGTAATGGTTATTACGAAATTCGTTTATCGTCATAGTTGGAAAACCAACATTAATAATATAAAACCAAATTCAATAGATTCAATAAATTATTCATGAAGTTAACCAACGAACAAATAAAAGAAATAAAAGACCAACAATCTCAACAAAATTCAACAAAAAGAGTGACAGCACCAGAACTTGAAAAAATTCTCTACGATGCAATTCCAATATTAGACCATGGTTTTATAAGAGTTGTTGACTATATGGGTGATGATACCTCTGTAGTTCAATCAGCAAGAGTTTCTTATGGAAAAGGTACAAAAAAAGTTTCCACTGACTCTGGTTTAATCAAATATTTAATGAGACATTGGCATAGTACTCCTTTTGAAATGTGTGAAATAAAATATCATGTAAAGCTACCAATATTTATAGCTAGACAATGGATTAGACATAGAACAGCAAATGTAAATGAATACTCAGCCAGATACTCGATTTTAGATAAAGAATTTTATTTACCTGAGCCTCAACATCTTGCTGCTCAATCACAAAGTAATAGACAAGGAAGAGGTGATATTTTAGATGGAGAAAAAGCAAAAAAAGTTTTGAATTTATTAAAAGGAGATGCTGAACAAACTTATAATAATTATGAAACTATGCTTAATGAAAGATATGATGGATCAACCATAGATGAAAATGCTGTAGGTTTAGCAAGAGAGCTTGCTAGAATGAACTTAACACTAAATACTTATACTCAATGGTATTGGAAAACAGATTTATTAAATCTGATGAACTTTTTGAGACTCAGAGCAGATCATCACGCTCAGTACGAAATAAGAGCTTACGCAGATGTTATGCTTGATACTGTTAAAAAATGGGTGCCAATAACTTATGAAGCTTTTATGGATTATAGGGTTGGTGGAACAGAAGTTTCTGCAAAAGGAAAAGTTATTATTCAAAAACTTATAAAAGGTGAAAATGTTTCTATCAATGACACAGGTTTATCGAAAAGAGAATGGAACGAACTTATGGAAGCTTTTGATCTTAAAGATAAATTGATTTAATTTTTTCAGCAAACTTAAAATATATTTTAGATATTTCATGCTCTGGTTTACTTTCAACAATAGGTGAACCTAAATCCCCTTGTTTTCCAACTTCTGGATCAATTGGTATTTCACCTAGAAAATTTTTTTTAAATTCATCAGCAGTCTTTTTGACACCGCCTTCACCAAAAATTGCATATTTTTTTCCATCATCTCCAATGAAATGACTCATATTATCTATAAGTCCTAATATTTTTACTTTTAGTTTATCAAACATCCTAATTCCACGTTTTACATCCTGTAAGGCTATTTCTTGTGGTGTAGATATAATAATTACTCCATCCAAGTTAATCTCTTGTGCAAAAGTCAATTGTGTATCTCCAGTTCCTGGCGGCATATCAACAATTAAAAAATCTAAATTTTCCCACAAAACTTTTTGTGTAAAGGTTTTTATAGCAGAAATCACCATTGGACCCCGCCAAATCATTGGTGTTTGTTCTTCTGTTAAAAATCCTATAGACATACATTGAATTCCATATTTTAAAATTGGTTTTAATTTTTGCCCGTCACTTTCAGGCTTTTCATTTATTGAGAATAATTTTGGCAATGATGGTCCATATATATCTGCATCAAGCAAACCAACATTTAAGTCCATTTTTTTTAATGCCAAAGCAAGATTCGAGGCATATGTTGACTTTCCTACTCCTCCTTTTGCACTTGATATTGCAATTGTAAACTTTGTTCCTATAATTGGGTTTCGTCTGAAGGTTTTTGGCTCAGTTTTTGCCTTTGTTGTGTCACTTAAACCTACTTTTTTTTCATCCATAATTTACCATTATCTTGTTTTTACTAATAAAGACACTATATAGAGTGTCGTATTATGAATGATTTTAAAAATCAAAGCCCATGGGGAACACCTCCAGGAGGAGGTGGTAGTGGAAATGGTGGATTTAGAAAAGGTCCAACTCCCCCAAATATTGATGAAGTTATAAGTAAACTACAATCAATAATAAATAGATTTTTAGGTGGTGGTAAAGGCGGTGCTAAGTCAATAACAATTGGCCTAATAATTCTCCTAATTGTTTGGACTTTAAGTGGTCTTTATAGAGTTTTACCTGATGAACAAGGCGTTGTATTAAGATTTGGAAAATTTATAAAAACTACTCAACCTGGATTAAATTATCATCTTCCTTTTCCAATTGAAAATGTACTAACCCCTAAGGTTACAAAAGTTAATAGAATGGATATTGGATTTAGGTCAGAAAGAGATAGCGGATTTTCCTCAGGCGGAGTTGCAGATGTTCCAGAAGAAAGTTTAATGTTAACAGGTGATGAAAACATAGTTAACATAGATTTTTCAGTATTTTGGGTAATTAAAGATGCTGGTAATTTTTTATTCAAAATTCAAGATCCAGAAGGAACAGTTAAAGCAGCTGCTGAAACAGCGATGAGAGAGGTTATTGCACGATCTGATATTCAACCAATTCTTACCGAAGGTAGATCTGTCATAGAAGCTGATACTCAAGAAATAATTCAAAAAATTTTAGACGAATACACAAGTGGAATTCAAATTACACAAGTTCAAACTCAAAAAGCTGATCCACCAGACCAGGTTATTGATGCATTTAGAGATGTCCAGGCAGCTAGAGCAGATATGGAAAGATCTAAAAACGAAGCAGAGGCATATGCCAATGATGTAATACCAAGAGCACGGGGTGAAGCAGCAAAAATTCTCCAAGCAGCAGAGGCTTATAAAAAAGAAGTTGTTGCTAAGGCTGAAGGAGAAGCAAGTAGATTTTTATCAATATATAATGAGTATGCAAAAGCCAAAAAAGTAACTCAAGAAAGAATGTATCTCGAGACAATGGAAGAAGTATTAGCTGATATTAACAAAATTATAATCGATAAAAACTCAGGTGAAGGTGTAGTACCATATTTACCTTTGCAAGAGCTAAAAACAGGGACTAATTAAAATGAAAGCTGGAAAATTTTTACTACCAATAATCATTCTTATTACAGCAACAATATACTTTTCTGTTTTTATTGTTAAAGAGGTCAACCAAGCTATAGTTCTTCAATTTGGTGATCCTAAAAGAATTATATCCAAACCAGGAATTAATTTTAAAATACCATTCATACAAAACGTTGTATTCTTAGATAAAAGAATTTTAAATCTTGATACACCACCGGAGGAAGTAATTGCATCAGATCAAAAAAGACTTATTGTTGATGCATTTGCAAGATTTCAAATAATTGATCCTCTTAAATTTTATATATCTGTAGGAAATGAAAGAGTTGCAAGATCGAGATTAGCGACAATTATCAATTCTAGAATAAGAAATGTTCTTGGTCAACAAGAACTACAAACACTTTTATCGGAAGACAGAACAAAACAGATGTCTCTAATTCAAGAAGGTGTAAATAATGAAGCAGAAAATTTTGGTATTAGTATTGTTGATGTTAGAATTAAAAGGGCAGATCTTCCTCAAGCAAACAGTGATGCAATTTTCAGAAGAATGCAAACTGAAAGGGAAAGAGAAGCAAAAGAATTTAGAGCAAAAGGTGCAGAAATGGCTGTAACAATCACCTCAACTGCCGATAAAGAGGTAACTGTAATACTTGCAGATGCACAGAAAAAATCTGAGATTATGAAAGGGGAAGGTGACGGTTTAAAGAACAAAATTTTTGCTGATGCCTTTGGACAAGATCCTGAATTTTTTGCATTTTACAGAGCTATGCAAGCATACCAAAAAGCTTTAATCGGAGGTGAAACTTCAATGATACTTTCACCAGATAGTGAATTTTTTAAATTTTTCGGAAATATTGATCAAAAAGTAGAGTAGTTTTAATGAAAGAATTGATCATAGCATTTGGTCTATTCCTTTTTATTGAAGGTATTCTTTACGCCACATTTCCATCAAAAATGAAAAATATGATAATGAAATTAAAAGAAGCCACTGATAATCAATTAAGAACTGGTGGGTTAATATTTGCAGTGATTGGTTTCTTTATTATTTGGTACTTAAAAAGATGAGATTCATAAAAATTTTATTACTAATATTATTCTCAATTAATATTCAAAACACATCTAATGCAGCAAATATGCCTGCGTCTTTTGCAGATCTGGCTGAAAAATTAATGCCATCAGTAGTAAATATCTCGACTACAACAACAATAACCACAAGGTCTAATCCATTTCCATTTGAATTCCCCCCAGGGTCTCCTTTTGAAGATATGTTCAAAGATTATGGAACTCCCCAAAAGAGACAGACAAGTGCACTTGGATCAGGATTTATTATTGATGAAAAAGGGATTGTTATTACAAACAACCATGTAATCCAAGGTGCAGAGGATGTTTTTGTTAGAGTTAATGGTGAAAAAAATATAAAGGCAAAAGTAATTGGAGCTGACCCTGGCATGGATTTGGCAGTTCTTCAAATAGAGTCAGATCAGAAATTTACCCCAGTTAAATTTGGGGACTCTGATACTGCAAGAATTGGTGATTGGGTTATTGCAATTGGCAATCCATTTGGTTTAGGTGGAACAGTTACAGCAGGAATAATTTCTGCAAGAAACAGAAGTATTGGTCTTTCTAGATATGAAGATTACATTCAAACTGATGCATCTATAAACCAAGGTAATTCAGGAGGTCCTTTGTTTAATATGGATGGAGATGTAGTTGGAATTAATACAGCAATATTAGGTCAATCAGGTTCAATTGGAATTGGTTTTGCAATTCCATCTAATAGTGCACAAAAAGTAATTAACCAATTAATAGAATTTGGTGAAACTAAAAGAGGATGGCTAGGTGTTAGAATTCAAACAGTCACAAAAGATATCGCAGATGTTGAAAAATTAGATGAACCAAGAGGAGCACTTGTTGCTAGTGTAGCTGAAAATAGTCCATCAGATAAAGGAGGAATTAAAGCTGGAGACATAATTTTAGAATTTGATGGCAAAAAAATTAATGAAATGAGTGAGCTTCCGAGAATAGTTGCAGAAACTGAAGTTGGAAAAAAAGTAAAACTCAAAGTGTGGAGAAATAAACGCGAAATTACAAAAGAAATTATACTTGGAAGACTAGAAACATCTGAAGATTTTAAATCTCAAGGTTTAGTAACTGAAAAACCTAAAGAAGATGCAATAGAAGGATTGAAAATAAAAGTGAGATTACTTAATAAAGATGATATTATAGAAAGAAATTTACCAAAAAATACAACAGGATTAGTTATCACAGAAATTGATAAAGATAGCCCAGTCAATTATCTTCAAGTAAACAATATTATTGTTGAGGCACAAAAGAAAAAGATCAATACCATTGGAGATTTAGATAACATTGTAAAACTAGCTCTAAAAAGTAATGATAAAAGTTTACTTATCGCAATTTACAATAACAATAACCAAAGAAGATATATTGGTGTTAAACTAAATTAATGGACCTAAAGTCCAAAATAATTCTTATTTCAGGACCAACAGCATCTGGAAAATCAAAATTTGCTATTCAGCTTGCAAAAAAAATTAATGGTGAAGTAATAAATGCAGATAGTATGCAAATATTTAAAGAATTAAAAATTCTTACGGCAAGACCTAAGCAAGATGATTTAAAAAATATAAAACATCATTTATATGGATTCAAAAGCGTAAAAAATAATTATTCCACTGGAAATTGGCTTAAGGATGCTAAGAAAAAAATTAAAAATGTTAAGAAAAAGAAAAAAATTCCAATTCTTGTTGGTGGTACAGGGTTATATTTTAAAGCACTTATCGATGGTATTGTAAAAATTCCTGATATTCCACTCACTATTCGAAATAGAATAAGAAAAAGACAGTCAGAAATAGGACAAATTAAATTTTATTCTGAACTTATTAAGCTAGATCCACTTTGCAAAAAAAAAATTAACAAAAATGATTCTCAAAGATCAATAAGAGCTTATGAAGTAAAAAAGTTTACAAATAAATCTTTGTTTGATTGGTATAGTGAAACATACTCTGATTTTAATCAGGACAGCTTTATAAAGTTACATATCGATTACCCTAGAGAGAAGTTAATAGAAAGAATTTCTATAAGAACAAATGAAATGTTAAGAGATGGGGCAATAAAAGAGGCTAAAATGTTTTATAAATTAAGAGTAAGGAAAGATTTATCATCTAATAAAGTTATTGGCCTAAATGAGATTAAAGAATATCTCGACAAAAGAATAGATCTTAGTGAACTGAAAGAAAAAATATCAATAAAAACAAGGCAATATGCCAAGAGGCAGTCTACTTGGGCAAGAGGACAAATGTCTGATTGGAAAAAAATAAAATTTAATACTCTTAAATCATTTTTAAAAAAAATTCCTAAATCAGCATAGATTGCTTGACCTATTAGCACAACTTCAGCTAGATTGTCTGAATGTCAAAATTATACTCAGGCGCTGAAATTGTATTTAAGTGTATGGAGGATCAAAATGTTGATCATATTTTTGGTTATCCAGGAGGTGCTGTACTACCAATTTATGACGAATTACAAAATTTTAAATCAATTAAACATGTTTTGGTTAGACACGAACAAGGTGCTGGTCATGCAGCAGAAGGATATGCAAGATCATCAGGTAAACCTGGTGTTATTTTAGTAACTTCAGGTCCAGGCGCAACAAATGTAGTTACAGCTTTGACCGATGCATATATGGATTCAATTCCATTAGTTTGTATTTCTGGACAAGTTCCAACTCATTTAATTGGTACAGATGCATTTCAAGAATGTGATACAACTGGAATAACCAGACCTTGCACTAAACATAATTGGTTAGTCAAAGATATAAATGATTTATCTAGTACAATACATAAAGCGTTTGAAGTAGCAACTACTGGTAGACCAGGACCAGTTTTAGTAGATATACCAAAAGATATTCAATTTCAAAAAACAAAATATAAAAAACCCAAAAAAGAAAAAAAATTAAATGGTAAATCTCATAATCATTTTAATCAAAATAGTATTGATCATTTAATCGATTTAATGAGCAAATCTTCAAAACCTATTTTTTATACAGGTGGTGGAGTTATTAATTCTGGACCTAAGGCTAGTGAACTTTTAAGAGAACTTGTTTATGCAACAGGTTTTCCTATTACATCAACTTTGCAGGGTTTGGGATCGTTTCCAGGTGAAGATAATCAATTTTTGGGAATGTTGGGTATGCATGGCACTTATGAAGCAAATAATGCAATGCACGACTGTGATTTAATGATTAATATTGGAGCACGTTTCGACGATAGGATAACAGGAAAAATAGATGAATTTTCTCCGAAATCAAAAAAGGTTCATATTGACATAGATCCATCATCTATTAATAAAAATGTTAAAGTTGATTTAGCTATTGTAGGAGACGTAAAAACTGTTCTTTCATCTACTTTAAAAAGTTTAAAACAAAAAAAATCAAAATTTTTAAAATCAAATAAACAAAAGACATCCAAGTGGTGGGAAAAAATTCAAAAATGGAGGTCGGTTAGATCTTTAGATTATATCGGAAGTGAAGAAACTATAAAACCTCAGTATGCGATTGAAAGATTATATGAATTAACTAAAGATAAAGATTCCTATATTACAACTGAGGTAGGACAGCATCAAATGTGGGCTGCACAACATTATAAATTTAATAAACCAAATCGCTGGATGACATCTGGTGGTTTAGGTACTATGGGATATGGTTTACCAGCAGCAGTGGGTGTTCAAGTTGCTCATCCAAAAAAATTAGTTATTGATATTGCGGGAGAGGCTTCAGTATTAATGACAATACAGGAAATGTCTACGGCTGTTCAATACAACCTTCCAATTAAAATATTTATATTAAACAATCAATACATGGGCATGGTTAGACAATGGCAAGAACTTTTACACGATAAAAACTATTCAGAAAGTTATACTGCCGCTCTACCAGATTTTGTCAAGTTGGCAGAAGCATATAACTGCGTTGGTATAAGAGCTAAAACACCAGAAGAGTTAGACGACAAAATTATTGAAATGTTGAATACAGATAGACCTGTAATATTTGATTGTATGGTAGATAAAGTAGAAAATTGTTTTCCAATGATACCATCAGGAAAGCCTCATAATCAGATGATTTTAGGACCCAAAGATCAAGAAAATCAGAAGATTACTGGCAAAGGTAAGTCCTTAGTTTAATGCCTAATTCAAAATCAGCGTATAGTTTTTCCAATAAAAAAGAAAAATTTGATACACATATTATAGTCGTTTGGGTCGACAATGAAGCTGGTGTATTGGCTAGAGTAGTTGGTCTATTTTCTGGTAGAGGTTATAATATCGAAAGTTTAGCAGTTGCCCAAGTTGATGAAAAGTTAAAGATATCAAGGATAACAATTGTTACTACTGGAACACCACAAGTTGTTAATCAAATTAAGCTTCAATTAAGAAAACTTGTGCCCGTTCATAAAGTTGCAGATTTTAAAAGAGAAGATAAAGCAGTCATCTTTAAGGAGATGGCGTTATTTAAAATTGTTGGTCCAAATATTAAATTAGAAGGTGCATTAAAAGCCTGTAAAAAATATAATCCTGTATTACTAGACAAAACAAAAAAATCGAATGTTATTCAAATAACAGCCTTAAGACGAGAAATAGACAAAATGTCAAAGGATTTAAAAAAATTTGGATTGGTGAGTGTTTCAAGAACAGGAGCCGTAGCTATGACAAGAGGTGCAGATATATTTAAATAATTAATTAGGAGAAAAAAAATGAAAATGTTTTACGAAAAAGATACAGATGCAAATTTAATAAAGGATAAAAAAATTGCAATCTTTGGATATGGTAGCCAAGGGCACGCTCACGCTTTAAACCTAAAAGATAGTGGAGTAAAAGAAGTTGTAGTAGCTCTTCGAGAAGGATCATCAAGTATTGAAAAAGCAGAGTCTAAAGGATTAAAAGTTATGAACCTTTCGGATGCTGCTGAGTGGGCTGATGTTGTGATGATTTTAACACCAGATGAATTACAAGCAACTATTTATAAAAATCATATTGAGCAACGTGTGAAAGAAGGGACATCTATTGCTTTTGCTCATGGATTAAATGTTCATTATGATTTGATAAAAGCTAGAAAAGATTTAGATGTATTTATGGTAGCACCAAAAGGACCAGGTCACTTAGTTAGAAGTGAATATGAAAAAGGTGGTGGAGTTCCATGTTTATTTGCAGTTCATCAAAATGGATCAGGAAAAGCTAGAGACTTAGCAATGTCATATGCTTCAGCCATTGGTGGCGGGAGATCAGGTATAATTGAGACAACATTTAAAGACGAAGTGGAGACAGATTTATTTGGTGAGCAAACAGTTTTATGCGGAGGTCTTGTTGAATTAATTAAAAATGGATATGAAACTTTAGTTGAGGCTGGTTATGAACCTGAAATGGCTTATTTTGAAACAGTTCATGAAGTTAAACTTATTGTGGATTTAATTTACGAAGGTGGAATAGCAAATATGAATTACTCTATATCTAATACTGCTGAATATGGAGAATACGAGTCTGGTCCAAGGATCATTAATAAAGAAGAAACAAAAAAAAGAATGAAAGAAGTTTTAGCAGACATCCAGTCAGGTAAATTTACTAAACAATGGATGGATGAATGTAAAAATGGTCAGAAAAATTTCCTAGCCACAAGAGCAAAATTAGCCGAGCATCCAGTCGAAAAAGTTGGTGCTACTCTGAGAGAAATGATGCCTTGGATTGCTAAGAAGAAGCTTGTCGATAGTGATAAGAAATAAGTTGATGTCAAAATTGGGTTAATTTTCTCAAATTATTTTGCAATCTGAGCGAGAGCATGTATTATGCTCGAGCTAAAAAATACAATGTCAGATAAAGAAAAATTATACATATTTGATACGACCATGCGAGATGGTGAGCAGTCGCCAGGCGCATCTATGAGTGTCGAAGAGAAAATCCAGATATCTAGAGTTTTTGATGAAATGGGAATAGATATTGTTGAAGCGGGTTTTCCAATAGCATCACCAGGAGATTTTGAGGCAGTTTCTGAAATAAGTAAAATAATGAAAAACTCAATTCCATGTGGTCTTTCAAGAGCACTAAAAAAAGATATTGATGCATGCCATGAGTCATTGAAACATGCTCCAAGATTTAGAATTCATACTTTTATTTCTACAAGTCCTTTACATATGAAACACAAACTTGAAATGACAAATGATCAGGTTCTAGATGCAATAAAAGAAAGTGTTACATATGCAAGAAACTTTACTGATGATGTTGAATGGTCCTGCGAGGATGGAACAAGAACAGATATGGATTTTATGTGTAAAACTGTTGAACTTGCAATTAAATGTGGGGCCAAAACAATTAATATTCCAGATACAGTTGGCTATTCTATTCCTGAGGAATTTGCAAAAACAATTAAACACTTAAAAAATAATGTTCCAAATATAGATAAAGCAATATTATCTGCACACTGTCACAATGATCTTGGCTTAGCAGTAGCAAATGCATTGGCTGGAGTTTCAGAGGGCGTAAGACAAATAGAGTGTACAATTAATGGAATAGGTGAAAGAGCAGGAAATGCTGCACTAGAAGAAGTAGTTATGGCAATTAAAACTAGAAACGATTTGATGCCATACAATACAGGAATTAAAACAGAATTAATTAGTAAGGCCTCTAAAATAGTTTCAAACGCAACCGGTTTCCCAGTTCAATTTAACAAAGCAATAGTTGGAAAAAACGCTTTTGCACATGAGTCGGGAATTCATCAGGATGGAATGCTAAAAAATAGAGAAACTTATGAAATTATGACTCCAGAAAGTGTTGGAGTAAAGAAAACATCTTTAGTAATGGGCAAACATTCAGGACGACATGCTTTTAAAGATAAATTATCCGACTTAGGTTATTCAGATCTTACAGACGATATTATCCAAGCTGCATTTGGAAAATTTAAAGTTTTAGCTGATAAAAAAAAGCATATATATGATGAGGATATAGTTGCGCTAGTTGATGATAGCTTAATTGTAGATAATAAAATAAATGCGATTAATTTAAAATCGTTAAAAGTTTTTGCTGGCACAGGAGAACCACAAAAAGCTGAAATGACACTGGATGTCTATGGTGATATTAAGAATACTACTGAAACAGGAGATGGACCAGTTGATGCAATATTTAAATGCATAAAAAAATTATTTCCTCACGACGTAAAATTATCTCTTTATCAAGTACATGCAGTAACAGAAGGTACAGATGCCCAAGCGACTGTTAGTGTAAAAATCGAAGAAAATGACAGGACTACAGTAGGTCAATCAGCTGACACAGATACTTTAGTTGCATCAGCAAACGCATATTTAAATGCATTGAATAAAATGCTTATAAAACGTGAGAAAAAAGCACCATCTCAAAATATTAAACATCAAAAAGTGAAAGGAATATAATTAAATGTCAATGTTTGCTAATTTAAGAAAGTTTTGGAGCCAAGATATGGCAATTGATCTTGGAACAGCTAATACATTAGTAGTTTTAAAAAGCAAAGGTGTGGTTTTAAATGAACCATCTGTTGTAGCAGTTGTTGATAACAAAGGAAAAAAATCAGTTTTAGCAGTAGGTGATGAAGCTAAAACAATGTTAGGAAGAACACCAGGTAATATTCAAGCAATAAGACCTTTGAGAGATGGTGTGATAGCCGACTTTATCGTTACAGAGGAAATGATTAAACATTTTATAAAGAAAGTACATAAAAAAACTTTGGCAAATCCTAGAATTTTAATTTGTGTACCAACTGGATCAACACCAGTTGAAAGGAAGGCCATTCAAGATAGTGCACTTGCAGCTGGAGCAAGAAGAGTTCAACTAATTGAAGAGCCAATAGCAGCAGCAATTGGAGCAGGGTTACCAATTCAAGAAGCGACAGGATCAATGGTTGTAGACATTGGCGGTGGAACAACAGAAATTGCTGTTATGTCATTAGGAGGTGTTGTTTATTCAGAGTCACTTAGAGTTGCAGGAGATGCAATGGATAATGCATTAAAAGATTACATGAGAGAAGAGTATAATTTGATGATTGGAGACAGTACTGCTGAAAAAATTAAGAAAGATATTGGAACAGCAATACCTACAAATAATAATACTTATGCAGTTAAAGGTAGAGATTTAAGATCAGGAACTCCTAAAGAGGTAAACATCTCAGAACAAGATACTTCAGAAGCTTTAAATCCGATACTTAAAGATATTGTATCTGGAATAAAAAAAGCATTAGAAAATACACCGCCAGAGTTATCAGCTGATTTAGTTGATATGGGTTTAACAATGACAGGAGGAGGATCGCTTTTAAAAAATATAGATAAAAGATTCTCTAAAGAGACTGGATTACCAGTAAATATCGCTGATGACCCATTGTCATGTGTTGCAATAGGAACAGGAAAGGCGTTAGACGATCAA
Source organism: uncultured Pelagibacteraceae bacterium (assembly GCA_902616245.1). Taxonomy (GTDB): domain Bacteria; phylum Pseudomonadota; class Alphaproteobacteria; order Pelagibacterales; family Pelagibacteraceae; genus Pelagibacter. The sequence goes on along the minus strand of CACMSB010000002.1, from coordinate 185,388 downwards.
GAAATATTTTCTACTGTGTTATCTGAGTATTAAATATTATGTCAACAGAAACGAGTAGAGATGATTTTATAATTGCTATTCGTTCAGCATTTCTAAAAAAAGGAAATAGACAAAAATTTTCATTATTCACTTTACTAATAATATCTATTTTAGTTTTATCATTAGAGTATTTTAAAACTGGTCCAGTTAATCAATTTAGGTCTATTACAAAAGATATAATATTTAGAGGATCATATGTTGTCTCAAGCCCATTTAAATATGTAAAAGATAAATATTATCTCTTCCAAGATCATATGAGTATGTATGAAGAGTTTTCAGTTTTAAGAGATAAGAACCTAGATCTTGACTCGCTGAGAAAAGAAGTTGAATTTTACAAATCAGAAAATGCCCTTCTAAAAAAATTGATAGAGGAAAGAGATCTCTTTTCCAAAGAGTATATGTTAACAAAGATTTTATTGGATAAACAAAGCCCCTATTTAAAGTCTTTGATAATTAATAAAGGTCAAAAAAATGGAGTTAAATTAGGATCAGCTGTAAAAGATCGATTATATTACATTGGAAAGGTTGTAAATGTTAACTTTTTGAGCTCTAGAGTATTACTGGCCAATGATCTTAATAGCAAAATCCCAATCGTTATTGAGCCAAGTGGCATCAATGCAATACTCTCAGGAAATGGGAATGATGAATACGCAGAACTAGAATACCTACCGAAGGAAAATGAGATAAAAGAGAACGAAATTGTATATACTTCAGGTTCAGATGGTACAATTCCAGCATCTATTCCTGTTGGAAAAATAATAATTCAAGACAATAAAAAGTATGTGAAGTTTTTTAGCAACTTAAATCAACTTAATTATGTACAGGTAAATAAGTAAATGGCCAGAGGAGAAATAAAATTTTATCAATTTTTACTAAATGGTTTTCCAATTATTTTATTATTTTTCTTTGCTCTAACAGGTTACTCATTCTCATTTAACATATTTAAAATAAATATATCTTTCAATTTTGTTCACTTAATTGTTTTTTATTGGGTGTTGAGAAAACCTGAGATGCTAGGTTATGGGCTTATTTTTTTCGCAGGAGTAATTAACGACGTTGTACAAAACCTACCAATAGGTGTTTCATCAATAAATTATCTTTTACTATGTGTTATTGCGTCTTTTTTTAGGACAAGGACTTTAGTTCCCAATTTAATTTACGATTGGATATTATTTTTTATCGCAATATTAATTGTAAGCTCAATTCATTTTACAGTATTAGCAATTTTCTTTGACAAAAATATTAGTTATGGGACTTTGATGTCAACAGCCTTTTTTTCATTTTTAATTTATCCAGCAGTAGCAAAAATATTTAATCAAATTTATTTACTAGGTTTAAAACAAGAACATGCTGAATAGAGGAAGAAACATAGAAAAAGGTAGAGTTATAACAAGGAGAATGTTTATATTAGCTGCAGCAAAAATATTACTCTTTACTGGTATTTCATCAAGATTATATAATTTACAAATTTCTGATAGAGAAAAATATGAAATTTTATCTGACAAAAATAGAATACGTGAATGGAAAACTCCTCCTCAGAGAGGAATAATTGTAGATAACTTTAATAAAGTACTAGCAAGTAACGATAGAGTTTTTCAGCTACACTTAATATTAGATGAAATTAATGATTTTGATGTAACAATATTTAAAATTAAAAATATAATTGGATTAGATCAGTTTGAAATTAAAAAATTATATAAAAAGAAGGAAAGATTAAAACCTTGGGATACTTTGGTAGTTTCGGACAATTTAACTTGGGAACAATTCTCAAAAATTAATTTATATTTACATGAATTAGAAGGTGCAAAACCTGTACTATCAACATCTAGATTTTATCCTTACGCAAATGATTTGGTACATATAGTTGGTTATGTTGGTGATGCTAGTCCAAAAGATCTTGAAAAACCTGAGATAAAAGAAAATTTTGTTCCAGGTTTAAAAGTAGGAAAATATGGAATAGAAAATTCACAAGAAAAAATGTTAATAGGTAACTACGGTATAAAAAGATATGAAGTTAATGCATCTGGAAAAAGAATAAGCCAAATAGACTACATCAAAGAAAGGCAGGGCAATAAAGTAAACTTAACAATAGATATAGAAATTCAAAAATATGCCCAAGAGTTGTTAAAAGGAAAAGCAGGCTCAATATGTGCAATGGACATATTTACTGGAGAAGTAGTTGCAATGGCATCATCACCAACATATGATCCAAACAAATTTACACACGGAATTAACGAGAAAGATTGGCAAGAAATTAGAAATAATCCCTTAAAACCCCTAATAAATAAGTCAATTGCAGGACTTTATTCTCCTGGTTCGACTTTTAAGCCACTAGTTGCTCTAGCAGCTCTAGAATATGGAATATTAGACCCTAATAAAACAATAAGATGCAAAGGTCATAAGCATCCATATGAACTATATGGAGTAAAATATCATTGTTGGAAAAAAGAAGGTCATGGATACATGAAGCTCAGAAATGCCATCAAACAATCTTGCGATATATACTTTTATGAAATGGCAAGATTACTTGGGGTAGATAAATTATCTATAATTGCAAAAAGATATGGGCTAGGGACTAATGTACTTGGAGATCTTTATAATGATGAAAAAAACGGATTGGTTCCTGATACTAAATGGAAAAGACGTGCATTGGAGCAAAGTTGGTATTTAGGAGAAACAGTAATTAATGGAATAGGACAAGGTTATATTCAGACTACGCCACTTCAGCTCTGTCTAATGACGGCACAAATTGCAAATGGAGGATATAAAATAAAACCTCACATCATAAAAGATGAGACTATAAATTATAAAAGTGTAATAAATAAAATTAAACTGGATCAATCAAATTTCCCTTTGCATGAAAGAAATTATTTAGATGATATAAATGTTGAACATTATCAGAGAATGTATCATAAAAAGTCTAACATTAATTTTGTTTTAGATGCTATGTTCGGTTCTACAAATGAACAATATGGAACATCATACAAATCTCGTTACGATAATCCAAAGTATCAATTTGCAGGTAAAACAGGAACTTCGCAAGTTAGAAGAATAACTGATCTTGATAGAGAATTAGATTTAGATACTGAACAAATTGAATACAAAAAAAGAGACCATGCATTGTATATTGCTTTTGCGCCATATAAAGATCCACGATATGCAATAAGTGTTATTATTGAACATGGAGGCTCTGGAAGTAAAGCAGCTGCTCCACTTGCAAGTAAATTAATTAAAAGAATCATAGATAGACATAAATTAAGAGAACAATTTAATAATGGAAATACTAGTTTAGCATAATGTTAAGAGAAAGAATACAAGCAAGCAATTATAGTTTTTTGGACAAATTAAAATCAATTGATTATTTATTAATTTTACTAATTTTAGCCATTGGATCAATCAGTGTATTTGCAATTTATTCTACCGAAGGAGGAAAAATTTCTTTTTATACAAAAAATCACATAATTAGATTATCTGTATTTTTTAGTTTATTTTTAATTTTATCTTTTGTAAGGGTCTCAACCTGGTATAAAAATGCATATTTATTTTATTTAATAGGACTAATTTTATTACTGGTAGTTTTATTTTTTGGAATTTCAGCATCAGGAGCTACTAGGTGGATAAACTTATACTTTTTAAATTTACAACCTTCAGAATTAATGAAGATTGCAGTGATAATATGTTTTGCAAGATATTATCATAGAATTCAAAGCTCAGATATTCAAAGCATCAAGTTTTTAATTCAACCAATTATACTTTTAATAATTCCTTGTTATCTTGTAATACAACAACCTGATTTAGGAACCTCTATTTTAATTGCAGGAAGTGGTATTGCGATAATCTGGCTGGCAGGATTAAATATTAAATACTTTGTTTACTCAGGATTGTTGTTATTAGTATCTTTGCCTTTTGCTATATCCATTTTAAAACCTTATCAAAAATCAAGAATTCTAACTTTCTTCAATCCAGATAGAGACCCTTTGGGGGCTGGATATCAAATAATTCAATCTAAAATAGCTATTGGATCTGGTGGTTTTTTTGGAAAAGGATATTTAAAGGGGACACAAAGCTATCTAGAGTTTTTGCCTGAAAAACACACAGACTTTATATTCACTCTTTTTTCTGAAGAATTTGGATTTCTTGGATCAATTATACTTTTATTTTTATATATATTATTAATCTATAGAATTATTAATGTTGGATTGGTATCCAGAAGTTTCTTTGCAAAATTATATTGTTTTGGTTTTGCTACAGCAATTTTCTTATATGTATTTGTTAATATAGCAATGGTTTTAGGAATGTTACCAATTGTTGGTGCACCATTGCCTATAATGTCTTATGGTGGATCATCTTTATTATCTATTATGTTGGGATTAAGTATTGTTATGAGTTGTAAAATTTATAATCAGGAACAAATATCAGTTTATTAGCTATTTTCCATCTATAGCAACAATCGTTAAATCATCTTTTTGAATGTGACCCGCTCCCAAAATATCATCTATCATAGTTTTAAGTCTTTCATTAATTGCAGTTGATTGATATTTTTTAATATAATTTTCAAAACCTTCCGAACCCAGCATTTCTCCATTTGGATTTTTTATTTCAGTAATTCCGTCTGTAAAAATATACATTGAGCTATTTTCGAAAGGAATAGTATGTTCAGGATATTTTGTTTTTGGCATTATACCTAATGGTGGTCCAGCTTCTGAAAAATTACTAAAAGTGCCGTCAGCAGACAATATTAATGGGGGTTCATGACCTGCACTTGAAAGAAGTAGCTCTTTTTTATTTGAATCGTATATTCCAATTAACATGGTAACAAACATACCTCTCGAAATTGTTTCACATATTTCATTATTAAGCTGAAACAATAGATCTGATGCAGAAAGATTTGTTTTGCTTAAACATCTATAAAGACTAGACGCTTTTGACATCAACAAAGATGATTTAATGCCTTTTCCTGATACATCTGCAACCCCAAATCCATATTTTCCATCTCCTAAATCAGAAAAATTATAAAAGTCACCTGAAACAACCTTAGCAGGAATATTTATTCCAGAAATAGGGAAGTCTTTCTCTTTATTTTTAGATAATAAAGATCTTTGAATTTCTCCGACGATTTCTACTTCTTTTTGTATTTTATTTTTTTCGACCATTTCTTTAGCCATCTTTGCGTTTCTTATTGCAAGAGCTGCAGGCGTGGAAAGTGTTTCTAAAAGTTTTCTGTCATCTTCTATAAATAATTTATCTTCAGTTTTCTTATTTAAACAATGAATAACACCAATACATTCATTTGCTGCAATCAAAGGTGAACATAAAACCGAAAATGTCGTAAAATTTGTTTTATTATCCAAATCAAAATAAAATTCTGCTATTTCACGTACATCCTTTCTTACATTTCCTACTCTAATACATTTTCTTTGCTGAACCGCTTTGCCCATTACTCCATCTTTTAAATCTAATTCATACTCATCTAAATAATCTTGATGAAGTGAAGCAATACATTCAAATTTTTTCTTTTGCTCATTAATTAGAAAAATATTTGCAGCTTCAGCATTTAGTCTTGCAATGATAACTCGTAATGCATTCATCAGGGTGTCGTTTAAATCAAGAGATAAAGCAAAGTCTTGATTCATTTTTGTGACAAGTTCTAAGTCGACATTAACTTGTTCAGCTTCTTTTTTAGGTTCGATCGGTTTTTTTGATTTAAATAGAAACATTTATTTAACTAGTATTTTAAGCAATTTTTGATAAATTTTTCAACAATGGAGATTATAATTAATACACCTAATTTATACATCCACCTTCAGGATGCCGTACTAATGGTTCAGTATGTAATTGATGGGTTAATTCACATAACATCAAACATTAAATTATAATCATTTTCTGTGGATCTAATATTTGTAATTATTCTTGCGGGTCTTTGGGGCAGTTTTGCAAATGTTTGTATTTATAGACTCCCTAAAAGTAAAGGGGTTGTATCAGGAAGATCATTTTGTCCAAACTGTAAAAAATTAATTACTTGGAAAGACAATATTCCTATAATTTCATTTCTATTTTTAAACGGCAAATGTAGAAGTTGTAGAAAAAAAATTTCACCTCAGTATTTAATAGTTGAGCTAATTACAATTATTTATTTTTTGGGGATTTATTATTTATTTGGTATTAGCCTAACTACCTTATTTTTTTTAATTTTAGGGTTATCTCTTATAATAATTTTCTTCATAGATCTAAAACATTACATCATTCCTAATGTATTAACTTTTTCTCTGATGATAATTGGTTTTATAAAATCTTTTGATCCAAATTTAAATCCAATTTTCCCAAACTATATTAATTCTCTAATTGGAGGAATTTTTGGTTACTTGATTATTTGGTCTATAATTTATTTCTATAAACAAATTAGAAAAAAAGAGGGCATGGGTTTAGGAGATGCAAAACTTTTGTCAGCAATTGGTTTTTGGTTTGGATGGATATCAATACCTTTTATAATATTTTTATCCTCTGTAATAGCTTTATTAAGTGTTATTCCAAGTTTGTTGAAACATTCAAAATCTCTGTCTTCACAAATTCCTTTTGGACCATACATAATCATTGGAACATTAGTTTATCTTTTTTTTGAAAATAGCTTTAAATCACTTTTATTTTAAAGATTTTAATGACAAACAGTCCCTAGAACTATTTCTTTAAAAATGTTTAAGTATTTTAATATGAGATATTTTATAATATTTTTATACATAATTATTTATAATCAAATATTTTTAAATATTACCAAAGCCGAAGATATAACAATTTCATCTAACCACTCTAGTCAAATTGTTATGTCAAATAACGACACCCTTACTATTAATGCCGATGTTACAGTTGATACAAGTGCTGCAGAACCTGTAGAATTAGAAGGCCACTCTTTTTCAACAAGCTCGACTACTATAACTAACAACGGTACAATTATTGGAACAACTAAAGGAATTGAAGCTGATCAATCTACAGATTTTAGTATAAATAATTCAGGAACAGTATCAGTTACTGACAATGCTAATAGACCTGGTTCAGCAATTTCTTTGTTACAATCTAGTGGCACCGTATCAATTGTAAATAGTGGCACTTTGGAATCTGAACGTGCAGATACTATTAAGTTACATCCATCTACTGGAACGGTAACAATAAATAATTCTGGAAGTATTACTTCTTCAAAAGATAGAACAATAAATTTTGGTCAACAAGCTAATGCAGGAACAATAATAAATTCTGGCACCATTTCTGGAAGAGCGAATACTCTTTACATATATTCATCAGGAACTAACAATTCAGCTGGCACTATTACAAATTCTGGGACGATCAGTGCAACAGGTGGGAACGGCTTTGAAATTAATAATGTGAACGACGTCACTGTTACTAACACTGGTACTATCTCTGCTACAGGGGATGCAATTTTTGGTATTGGCGACAATAGTTCTACTGGAAACATAATTATAAATAAAGGAACTATATCAAGCGGATCTAGCAATCATGATTTAGTAGTGAAAACAAATGTAGGTCTTGAATCTCTAACAAATGACCAAGGAGGAAATGATGCCTTGAAATTAGAAGGTTATCTTCCTGTAAATTATGTCTTCCTAGCAAACAGCACAACTGATTATGGAAAGCTAGCTGTTGATAGTCAAAATGGCGCGACTACTTTTAGTATTAGCACAGACTCTACTTTATCAGCTGGAACTTATACGTCTGTAATAACAGGAGTTTCTTCTAGTAGATTTACTGCTGGCTCTACAGGAACAGTAACTGTAACAAACGGAAAGTTCAATTGGACACTTACAGAAACATCTTCGGGAAGCACGAATTGGAATTTAGTTGTTACAAATTTTGATAATGATGCTCCAACTTTATCATCTTCAAGTCCATCTGATAATGAAACAGAAGTTGCAACAAATGCTAATATAGTTTTAACTTTTAGTGAAGCGGTTGATGCTGAAAGTGGAAATATTACTATAAAAAAAACATCTGATGATAGCACTATTGAAACAATTGATGTGACTGGAGATAAAGTCAGTGGCAGTGGCTCAACAGCAATTACTATTAATCCAAGCACAGATTTAACAGCCGATATTGATTATTATATTTTAATAGATGCTAGTGCTTTCGATGATGCTGCTGGAAATTCATATGCAGGAATATCAAGCACAACTGCTTTAAATTTTTCAACAAAACCTGGAGAAGTTTTTAATGAGACTGTAAAAACTCTCACAAAAAACCAAACTGTAGCTGCTATAAATTCTTTAAATCAATCGTTAAATAGAATTTCAGGAAGAATGAATTATATAAGATCTACAACTAACAATTCCTCAAATCAAAATATAAGATTAGCAATGAACTTTGATAATCAATTATTAGCCCAACAAATAAATTCGCTCTCTGCAAAACTACTTAAAAAAGAAAAAAAGACGGAGAATTGGGGAGTTTGGAGTGAAGGTAGTATATCATTTGGTAGAATAGGGCAGCAAGATGGGAATTTAGGTCAAGATATCCATAGCGATGGAATTACTTTTGGAATTGATAAGAAAATAAATGAAGATAAAACTATTGGTTTTGCAATCAATAAATCATGGCAAGAAACTGAAGTAGGTAGTAATGAAGCAAATATGGATGCTTCCACAATAAGTATTATGAATTACACAAGTTTTAAAATTGAGGACAAAAGATTTTTTGAAATGGTTGCTGGTATTGGAGAAATGGATATAGATTTAAGTAGGGATGTTACAAGTGGAAAAAATAAAGGAGATAGAAAAGGAAACCAACTCTTTGGAAGCTTTACTTATTTATTAGAACCCGATGTTGAAATTGAAGGTAGAAATTTAAATTATTATTCAAGACTTGATTTAGGATTTACTCAACTAAAGGCATATACAGAAACAGGTGATGGAACAGCTGCAAGTTACAAAAAACAAAATGTTAAAAGCGCATCACTATCTGCAGGTTTAAATTTAAGTAAAGTCATTGAGAATGAAAAAGGTATATTTGAACCATCTTTAAAATTTGAATTAGGAAAAGATAAAACAATTAATTCGGTATCAGAGGCTTATTATATTAATAATTCCTCTGAAATTTTTAGTAATGCTATAGGTGATCAAAATTCTGGGCATTTATTGTTGAATTTAGGAATTGGGGCAAAACTCAACAATAATTTAACCATAAATGTATCATATGAGCACTATAGAAGTAGTGATGATGCTTTTAATAATAATTTTTCAATTTATTTAAGAAAACCCTTATAATCAAAATTATGTTTAACGAAATAATAGCTAACACATCTAAAATTATAATTTCTAATGCAGATAAAATTAAATTGACATTGGCTGCAATATTTTCTGAAGGAAGTATTTTAATAGAAGATTATCCTGGATCAGGGAAAACTACATTTGCAAAAGCTATTACTCAAAATCTTGGTCTTAACTTTAAAAGGATACAGTTTACATCTGATTTATTACCCAGTGATATTCTTGGATTTAATATTCTTTCAGATGGGAAGTTAAACTTTCAACAAGGTCCAATTTTTACAAATATAGTTTTAGCTGATGAACTTAATCGTGGAAGTCCGAAATCGCAAAGTGCATTCCTAGAGGCAATGGAAGAAAAAAATGTTTCTATAGATGGTGAAAGTTATAAACTGCCAGAACCATTTTTTGTTATTGCTACTCAAAATCCTATGGATTCTTCAGGCACAAGTTCTTTACCAGATTCCCAGCTTGATAGATTTATGATTTCATTTTCTTTATCTGATTTAAATGAAAACGATAAAATTTTGATGTTAAAAAATACAAGTAAATTAAATGGCGCTTCATCAAAAGCTGTTGATTGGGAGACAATCAAACAAAAAAAAGATCAGCTAACCATAAAAGATGAAATTTATAAATATGTTGTTGAAATAGAGCAGGTAATTCAAACGCTTGATCAAAAAATTTATATTTCTGCAAGATGTTTAAAGCAAATCTTAGATTTAGCTAAGGGTTGGGCAATTATTCATGAAAAAGATTATGTAACCCATCAAGATATTAAGGAAACTCTGCCCTACATATTAAGACATAGAATTAAATTTCTTAACCAGGAGGATAAGATGAGCTTCATTAATGAGGAAATACTTCAAAAAATTAAAATAACCAATGGTTAATCAGCTAGTACAGAGGTTAACGAACTTAGACTTTAAACAATTAATCAATCTTAAAAAAAAACTCAAAGTTTACATATATCCCAATCTTCAAGGACTATTATTAGGACTGTTTGTATTTTTTTGCTTTTTAATATCTGTATTTTATGAAAATAACTCAGGACTTCTTATTTCAATTGTTATTTTCTTTATTTTCTTTATTTCAATTTTTATCTCACATCAAAATATTAACAATTTAAGAATAAATTTTCTAACAGAATACTTAGTTGAAGCAAATAAAACAGAACATATAAACTTTAAGATAATTAATGATGCAAAAGAGAAAAAATTAAATATCGATTTAGAGATCAATAAATCAATATTACAAAATTTTAATTTATCAGACAAAATAAAAGAATTTAATATAAAATATAATTATGACAAAAGGGGCGTCTATTCTTTAAATAAAATAATTTTAAAATCGATATATCCATTTGGAATAATAAGGACAAAAATAAATTATCAACCTTTTAGTAAAGTATATGTATTTCCACAAAAATTAATTCCTAATCAAGAATTATTACAAGAATTTAAAATACACCAAAATAATAATTCTGATGAATTTGATGGTATAGATGAATACAAGAAAGGAGATAGTTACTCAAAAATCGCTTGGAAAAAATCAACTATTGGAGATAAAAAATTTGTAAAAGAATTTAAGTCTTTTAAAAGCTCAAAAAAATCAATCCTAGATTTAAATAAATACAACCATATAGAATTTGAGAAATTATTAAGTTATTCAGTATTTATTTTAGATTATTATTTCACAAAAAGTCTAAATTTAACCTTTAAACACAAAGATAATGTGTTCCTTTTAAATGAAAATAAAAACTCTCTAAATAAAATTTTAAAGTATATTTCAAATGTTAAAAATTAAATCACAAAATATTAGTCTTCTTACTTATGTTATATTATTCTTTTGCTTAATTTCATTATCTACAGATTTACTATTAACTAATAAAATATTTTGGGGCACTTTATTTATTTTAAGTTTTGTTTTTTCGAAAATTCACTTTAAGTTTAAGTCTATAGCGGTTGGAATATTTGCTTTGGGAGCTCTCTATATTCAATTGATCCTTAATCAATATGTTTTGTCTGAAGAATTTTTTCTAAATTGTCTTGGAGTTTTGCTAATCATAAAGTTTTCAGAACTCAACAATAAAAATAATCTTTTGTCATTTAATTTAATATCTATGATTATTGCAGTGGCAAGTTTAATTAAAGGTCAAGATATATTGAGTACATTAAATTCGTTTTTAATACTGATACTTTTAGTTGTTAATATGTATCTTATTCAACAAAAGGAAATTCTTGATTTCAGTTTAAAAAATATTTTAAAATATTTAGGCTTTGGCCTTAGTATATTTCCAATTATTATTATTTTTTATCTTCTATTTCCAAGGGCAGAGGTAAATTTCAGATTATTTGATACATCTGCAAGTTCAGTAGGCATTCCAGATAGCATAGATCTTGGTTCATTTAGCCAGTTTTCGAACTCAGATGAAGAAGTTTTTACCCTAATAAATAACAATTTTAAGAAGGAGGATCTTTATTTTAGGGTCAAAATATTTGATTATATGGAAAAAGATCAATCTTGGAGACCTTCCTCAAGTTACTATCTTTTTAGTGAATTTAAAAATTCTTTGAGAATAGATGGTAATGAAGATTTAAATAAAAATTATCAGATTATATTAGAACCATATAAAAAAAAATGGATACCAAGTTTAAAAAACTCAAAATTAATCACTAATGATATTCAAATTACAAAAGATTATTTTAACCAATCTTTTGTAAGTAGGGAACTAATTGATAGAAAGAAGAAATTAATTTTTAAAATGAATAAATCTGATTATTCTTTAGATAACCAACTTAAAAATTATTATACTTTGTTACCAGAAGACATATCACCAAAAATAAAAGAATGGGTAAATAAAAATAATGTGAGCACTAAAGAAGAATTTATCGAAAAAATTTATAAAAGATTTTCTGATGGATCGTATTTTTATAACCTTAGTCCTCAGATAAACTCAAATAATAAATATGAAAACTTTTTCTTTAATTCTAAAGAAGGATACTGCGAATATTATGCAGGAATGTTTGTGTTGCTTACAAGATTAGCACAAATTCCAAGTAGGATAGTTACAGGTTACTATGGTGGAGATTTAAATGAGATAGGGAATTTTTTCCAATTTAAACAAAAAGATACACATGCTTGGGCAGAAGTTTGGTTCGATGAAAGAGGGTGGGTTAGAATTGATCCAACTAGAGCAATACCTAATTCTAATATTAGAAACTCATTAAATAATTATTTTGTGAATAATGATAAATCTTCAAGTACGATATTTTCTAATAATTTTTTCAAAATAATAAATTTCTATTTTAACTATGTTGATTTTGTATGGACACAACATTTACTATCATATGACGATAACGAAAGAAAAAATTTTATAAAAGAATTATTAAGTTTAAATTTTTCAAAAGCCATTATTTGGATATTCATACCAATATTATTATTTATAAGCATAAAATTATTATATAATCTCAATTCAATTAAATTGATGAGGCTAAAATTGGCTCTAATTCTTTTTGGAAAAAAAAGAAAACTTCAAATAAAAAATTCGGATACTATTCAAGAGATTTATCTTAAACTGATGGAAAAAGATAAATCAAAATATAAAAATTTCTTTAAATTTTACGAAAAGCAGATTTACTCAAATAACCAAATAAGTTTTATAAAAGTTTTAAAGTTAGTTTTTTAATAAAAGATTTCTTTCAGTCTTGAGTTTATTATTTTCTTTAATTAATTGAATAATCATTTCTTTCATTATTCTATTTTCTTCAACTGCCCTACCACTTATCTCAGCCAATCTCTCATTTTCTTTAGCTAATTGTAATTGATCAAATAATTTTTCTAGTTCTGGATCAATAGGTAGTCCCTCTATTTTTTTGCTAATATTATTTTGAATTACTTTTGTTAATGAAATACTTACTTGACTGTCTTTAAGTCCATTTTGTTCATTAAACTCTAGATTAAAGTTTAGACCAAAATCATCAGTATTTTTGCTGATATTTAAACCAGCTTTTACTGCTAAATCATTATCCATATAATGGGCCATGTCTTTTCTTTCACCGTCTGCAACAATGTCAATTTTTTCACTCAAAGTTTGATTTAAAGATAGGCCTGTATATGGCTTAAGAACGAAGCCATTTTCAAAAGATTTTGAATACTCAACATTAAATCCACCAGATAATACTTGATCTACCGCATCATCGACTGAAAGATCCCCATCTGTAAAAGATGTCAAATAAGTAGGAAGTCTTCTTAGACCATATTTACCATCTACTTCAATATTTAAACTTTGACTATCATCAATTTCTATTTCTTTAGATGCTTTGTAATTTAAAGCAGCAAACTGACCTAGGTTTTCTTTTGAAATTGTTTGTTGTGTTTCAGTTTCAAGATCCAAATATTTATTTTGAGTTAACCCAAAAATTGAAACAACAGAAAATTTAAATTTCTCGTAATCAATTTCTTTTTTTAAACCAATAGCTAAATTTTCACTATCTAAAGCTTCTCCATTATTAAATTTTGCTTGCTGACTAGAATAACTTAAAAAAGGTGTAAAATTATCATTTTCAATTTTAAAGTCTCCAGTTACACCACGTGTTTCATTTTTATAAATATTGTCTCTTTTTTTAACAGAATAATATCCACTAGATTTTTTTTCTTCTGAAACCGAATTAAAAATATCATTTAAATTAGATAAAAATATTTCAGATCTATATTTTTTATTATGGCTATCAATATCTAAATCTTCACCATAAACATATAAAAAACCATTAGTTTCTGAATTATCTGCGTCTGGATCACTGTTACTATCTAATATTTCATAGGTATCATTTCCACAAAGATTATTTGTGATTACCATATTTGTCTTATTATGAATTTCAATTTTTTGATCTTTTGAAATACTGCAATCTAATGTCATGGTAGTATTGGTACTATTTAATTCAATTTCACCATTATAAGTACCTTCACCTTTTGTAACTATTTCTAATCCTGTGTTATTTGAATTTGCCATAACAATAGAATTGTCACCTCCTGAAATAGTTCCTGAATTATTAATTGTTAAGTCATCAAAGTTTTTATTGGCGTGATAATCTCCAATTTTAATTCCGTCTGCATCACCATTAATAGCGCTAATTGTTCCAAAATTATTTAGAACTACATTTTCGCCAGCCTCTACAGATGTTGAATCGTTACCAAATCCAATTCCAAAGTGACCTGTATTATTCTCACCTGTTGATGTTATCGTTCCATGATTATTTATGGTAAGGTTTTTTGTTCTACCAGCTCCAATAGCAGCTGTTGATGATTTTATTGTTCCAGTATTGTCGATAGTTGTTCCACCAGTGTTTCTAGCTATTTGTATTGCCGCTCCAAACGCCGACTCTATAGTTCCACTATTTGTAATTGTATGAGCATCGTCACTATCTCCTTGTCTATCAATAAGAACCGTGCCTGTATTAGTACCTGTATTTGTTGAGCTGATTGTTCCTGAATTTATAAATGTAACTCCAGAGCACTCTCTACAATAAATAGTATTTCTATCTGAAGTTATTGTTCCACGATTATCTATTGTAATATTTGATCCATTTTCAGCTAGTATACCATATCTACCTGCACTCTCGATTGTTCCTCCCTCATAATTTATAATTTCACTATCTGTAAGATATTTTGCGATAATTGGGTTATTACCTGATGTAGATTTAATTGTTCCTCCATCATAGTTATAAATTTTAACACCTCGACTTCGTGGGTTTCCTCCTCCTCCAGTGCCTAACAAAATTGTTCCTTGTGTTGCACTAATCATACCGTGATTATGCAATATTAGCCCAACTGCAGTAGAGCCCGAGGAGGATAAACTAGATTGACAATTATCGTTATTTCCAGCCTTATCACACCAACCAACATTTCGACCCTCAATCGCATTTCCTGCTTCAGCACTAATTGTGGCACCCGCATTATTTGTGATTGTTATATTTTCTGCGTAATCTATATAAATTCCTTCATTATTGTCTGAGTTGATAGTTCCATTATTAGTTATTGTTGTATTTAAAGATGACTCAGCATGTATTGCTTTTTGTTTATTAGTTCCATCTTCTGTTTGGATTGTTCCATCATTTGTAATCTGAACTCCAGTTTCATCCTCTAGATCAACAGCCTTATGGTCATTGTAGGTAATAGAACCAGCAGAAGTAATATTTAAAATATCATCATCTGCACAAGCTAGTTGGTTCGTTGATGCACTAGCTATTGTTGTTAAACAAGGACCAGCATAACTTATGGGACTAAATAAAAAGAATAAGATTATACTAAGTAAAATCTTTTTCATAAATGTCTATTGATTAATAGTTCTGTCTCCAAGAACTTCTGTAACTAGATGTTCCACCTGCAGCAGCTTCAATGCTAACTAAGTCTTTTATACTTCCAGCAGATTGACCCGCAATGTTTGCAAACAGCTTACCTGCAAAAACTACAATTTTGGATAAAACACCTTGTCCAACATATTTACAAGTATCTCCTCTTCTCAAATTTTTAAGTTTAGATGAGAAATTTGTTCCACATTCATCATCAACTCCACAAATAAATGCATCACCGAGACTACATTTATTAACTGATGATGTTGGTTGATAAATTGGAAAATATACCAACCCACTTGATACAGTTGGTTCAGCAGTAACTTTCTGCGATTTATCTAATTTTATATACCAACCGGTATCTGTTGAAGTTGGACATTTATTACCTGTTTTGTCCTTTGTAGTATTTTTACATTTCGTTAAATCAGCAGCTTTTTTAGGAACCGCTACATCTCTATATTCTGGATAATGAGGATCTCTAATACCAATCATTAAATTATCTGTACCATTACTTGTATTTCCTATTCTCTCGTAATCTCCAGTTCCAGCATATAACCATAATGAATTAGTAGTTTGTCCAATTGTTGCGTCCATAGAATGATACATATACCTTCCATTAGTTTGGTTTGAACCTGCTTTAAATAATGTTGTGCTGTCATACATCTTTAAAGCTTTACCTGTTCCATCATTTCTATTATTCGTTAAATTAAACTTAGTAATTTTTCCTTCAAGATCGCTGATGTAGACAAGCGCACCTCTAAAATCAATTCCTCTTGCGGTATCTGCAGTTATTACAACAGGTGATCCTGGTGTTGAATTAACGATATCATTCGTCAACATATCCTCTATGTCTATTCTTTTTTCAAGTTTACCTGGGAACGTTGTATCCTCAAGATTAACAATTGTTAAATTAGAACCAACACCGGAGTTTTG
The DNA here is from genome assembly GCA_902616245.1 of uncultured Pelagibacteraceae bacterium. Taxonomy (GTDB): domain Bacteria; phylum Pseudomonadota; class Alphaproteobacteria; order Pelagibacterales; family Pelagibacteraceae; genus Pelagibacter. Next base: position 168,797 of record CACMSB010000002.1, on the reverse strand, counting down.
AACACCGTATCCTCCGCCCATAATTGCAACATAAATATCATCCTCTAAATTATTATCACCAGGACCTTTATTTGGCATTCTTATAATTCTAGGAGATGACCAAGTTCCACCTAATTCACTATAATCATATTCAGGTTGGCTTAACACCCCAGTTTGTGCAGAGCCAGGTTTAATATGCAAAGCCATATTTGAACTTTCTTTGTTACAGGCTGCATTTGGATTACTTGCACATGGATCTGATCCATAAAATTTTAATGTTTTATTTTGTAATGTGATCTCAGTTGCTGGCTTTGTTTGAGCTTGCCCACCACTAGGTGGTGCAGGTATTGTGATTGTAGAGGCCTTCACTGTAAAATTAGTAAATGGTTTGTCGTCAATTAATATTGAAACATCTGATTTACTCAAATTAGGAACATCTAAAGTCCAAACATTGCTTTCCTGACAATCAGTTGATTGATCACTTTTACATGTTAAGTCACCTTTATTATTCGAACTTACAGTAATAGACTCAAAGAAACTTGCTAAATCATAAATTTTTTTGATGTAATCATAACTTGAGATAGTTCCATTATGATCCATTACATGGACTTTAGTTTGAATACCATCATTAAGCACAGAATATAAATGCATTGGTGCATTTCGATCTGAAATATCTAATACGGAAAATCCTGCACCACCTCTACCGTATGGAACCATTAGTATTGTATGCCATTCTTTTTTGCTATCGTAAGGACCTTTATAAAACATATCATGCGCAGTAACGGATCCATCAACACCATAAATAGCATTAGATCCACCAACCCCACTTCTATTTAAATTTACGTTAACCATATTTGGCATTGATGATGCAATAAATGGTGGAACAAATGCCCAAATTTCCTTACCAGTTTTTCCATCAAAAGCGTGAAGCATGCCATCATTCGCGCCAACATAAACTGTTTCTTTTCTTGAAGAATGTTTTTGTGCAAATGAAGAATAATTTTTTAATGATCTCCAATAAGACTCTTGATTCCTTCCAGCAAAAGCTGTTTCAGCTGATGGTTTTGAAACCACAACTAATTCAGAATGATAAATATCTCCAAGAGGGTTAGGTCTTGTTTCAGTTAAATTACAATCACCATCATAATCAAAATAATCTTGTCCTCTAACAAACTGTATTAGGCCTTTAATGTCATCTTCATTATCATTTTGAACTGAAGCAACATTTTTACATCTTTGTGTATTAGTAGGGTTATCACTTTTACTATGATAATTTGGTACCTCATTATTTGTATGAGTAAACAACTTATCAATATCTTTATAGTTTGATGTGACCCAGTTATTTAAACCACTATATCCAGAGTTTGCAGATGTGTTTGGTAGGTGTGTCCAAATTTTTCTGTCATCTGTATTTCTTTTTTCTAATAATTCAGCTGCATCCCAATTCTTTTTACCAACAACTCCATTAGAGTCTATGGCAGTACTTTTTAAGGTTCCTTTCCATTCTTTATTTTGCTCATAATCAAATTGTGCTTGATATAAAGATCCACCTTGTTCAATTGTTGCTGTAATTGCAGGCGCAGAGAACGATAATTTTTGAGCAATAATTTGTGATATGGCAGCTTTTAATTGTGTCTTTAGAGATTGAGTGGTTCTTGCTACAATAACGCTATTAGTTCCACCTGTTTGTGCCATCCTATTAAAGTTTCTTACACCATTATTTGATAGTCCTGTTCCATAAGCTACAGTAAATGTTTTTATTTTGTGTGAATTTAATAATTTTGATACTCTCCTCGCGGCACCGTTGTGATTATACCAATCTCCATCACCTATAACTAAAACATAACTATTCTGACAAGTTAAGTTTTTATCTATTGGAGACAAAGTACTGTGCAAATAATATTCTTCTGCTTGTTTTGCCCAGTTATCAGCATTCGTTCCTCCACCAGGCTGAACTGATTTTATGATAGAATTAATTTTTGCCGCCCCTTGTTTGTGAGCTCTTACTTTTATACAGGCTCTACTAGTACAAGGCGTAGCCCTTCCATTTGTTATATCTCCGCTCCAAGATCTAAAACCAGACCCATTATTATCCCACGACCAGTAACCAAATCCAAAATTTACTCCTGCTGTTAAAGAACTATCTGTAACAATTGATTGAATAGCTTCATGGGCACCTGTCATTCTTGTTCCAGCAGAGCCTCCAAATTCTTTGTCAAAATTTAAGTCAAGATCAAATGCATTAACACTTTGTTTATAATAACTGGTACTTAATACTCTGTTATTGGTTTTATCTACGGTTACACCCCATGGACCATACATTCTGACATTACCAGTCTTTGATGCATTTCTTCCGTATCTACCAATATTTTTTATTGCAGTATAACCATTTCTTGACGTGTTTAATGTAACTTTAGTAACTCTATGATTTCTCCAATCACTACCATATAAAATTAATTCATTTGATGGATGATGATCCATTCCATATGAGTAGTACCAATTACCAACATAAGATCTGCTAGAATAGTTTGTATTTATGCAACCATTACTTCCAATGGTGTATCTATAAATGTAACGACTATAATGCACATAATAATTTTCTCTTTTATAATCTGCAGTCTGACCATAATAACGGGCGTAAGAAGATAAATTTCCGCTCCAAGAGCAACTTATTTGTGAAGGAGTTGCTCCAGATATATTATAAGTCAACATGCCTCCATTTCCTGTCGCATATAAAGTGTTTTGTGCGATAGAAATATTTCTTGGATAATTTAAGAATTGGTTCCAATCACAGCTACCGCTTGTAAGATCAATTCTAAAAACTCTTCTTTGATAATAAGAAGCAACATACAATTTATTGTTATGTACTTTCATATTCAGTGGATAATAAGATCTACAATTACCACTTCCTCTATAAGTACCACTACTTGCAAAGCTAGTATCATTACTCTTTGTTGAATAAGTAAATTTTTTTATTCCACGTACCCAGTATTGACCAACATAAACATCGCCACTACTATCTGTTGCAACGCTATAAGGATAAGAAAAGCCAGCTCCGCTTGTCATTCTAACACTCATACTTCCAGACTTATCTAAAAGGATTAATACATTAGCTGGAACATCCGATATTCCAGAACCAGGTGGTAAATTTTTTGCAAAACTACTATTTGAAAAAAAAGATAAAATTAAAATGATTTTTAAAATTAAAAGTTTTAATTTCATAATTATTGTTCTTGCTCCATTTTCTCTAACTCGACTTCAAGATCATAATAAAATTTACCTAATTTTTCATCGTATTCTACAGTTGTAATCATTAATTCTTCTTCAAAAAGTTCTTCTTCACCAAGCATTCTTTTATATACAATGACATCATTATTACTTTTCTCCCAAATTTTGAAACTATCGAATATTTGTGGATTTTGTCCTGTATCGAAATCACCATAAACTTTTTTAACGTATCTCATTAATGTCAATTTGTTGTTCTCAGTATTTTTACCATCATTCATAACAATCATTCTGATGGCTGCTAATTTTGCAGCATCTTCTGTTTTACCTAAAAATACATATTCTACTGCAATATCATTATTCAAATTATCATTTGGACATAACTCTGGTGATGGAACGGGCAAGTAATATTGTCCTTTATATCCTGGTAGTGGCATATCAAATTTATCAAAAACTTTTTTACCACTATCTCCAATATCAATTAAAAAATCACAAGCAGCTTGGACAGGTGTGCTCAAAATTGAAAAAATTATAATAAATTTGATTAAATTTTTCATAAAGATTTAGAAATATTAGTATAACTCATTATATTTGTCGTCATTTTATTTAGGTAATACAATCACACTTTCTAAAGCAACTACCATTCTTTCGCTACCCTTCTTTAAACCACAGCCATAAATTCGATAAGCCATTCCATCATTTCCTTTATCAGTTGAGCCTTTTTTGACACTAGAGCCAGTGCCTCTGAAAGGTGCAGCACCAATCCTTATGACAAAAAATTCATAAAAGTAATTATAAAGTTTTTCAGCTTCTTTTCTCTCATCATTAGTTGCAGAATTAAAACTATCACGAACCAATTTTCCAAAATTCCAACTTTGTGCGGCTACAACATCATAGAAATTTCCACTTAATCTAACCTTGTCTAAATCCTTAAAGCTATTAGCGCAGAAATTTTCTGTATTATAATAAAGAGAGCTATTGCTAGAATTATAATTGATCCTATAATTAGCCATATTGCCGTTCCATTGAGTGTTATTAGCTGGTAAATTTCTTTTTGATGTATCCCTAACATGATTTGAAGTACTCCAAGGTCCTAAAAATTGATTGAGCACATATTTTTCACCTTCTATCAAAGCTGTTTCAGCGATATAGAAAGTTTGCTGATACTCATCACTCTTATTATTACTTTGATGGTCACCTGCTGATATTACAATTAATGCTCCTCCCATTAATGACATTGCAAGCATTAAGACTAAAGATAATACTAGCGCAAAACCCTGTTCATTTTTTCTCATTATTCCATTCCCAAATTTCTTGCATGCGCAGTTACAATAATTGTATCTCTTAAATATTTGTCTTTTTTCTTTTTATTTCTAGTTGAGTCTTTTAATGCTAATACATCTCTAATTTTTGAATTTCTAAAGAAATTTTTTGTTGATCTAACTGTTAATGCGATATCAACAGTTTTAATTTTATAAATTAAATCTTTATTTACATTTGTTGCAGAAGGTGGTGGAGCAATCAACATCCCTTTTTCGTCAACGGGATTAAAAATCATATCATCAACGTAGTCTACAACCAGTTGATCATCATATGTTTTATCATTGTTATCTGTTGTAGGATCATCCCATCTACCTGATGTATTATTCCATTTAACTTTTTTTTTATAAACAGCAAAAGCATTTATTGGAGGGTATCCACCCCCACCTAATTGAGGTTGAGTTTTGTCAGGAATAGTAGATTTTTTGCATTTGTAAGTTATTTTATATCTCTCATATATATATGCGGGTGTTCTTCCTTGTTTATAATTTACATCTCCATAAACAATATCGATTTTATCACATTCTGAAAAATTTACATATTTAGTGATTAGTATTGGAATATGCTCATTCGATGTTTTAATGTTGTCATTGAAATAGGTAAATCCAGCATTTCTAATATCTCTCATGATCATTCCAACAACATCTCTTCCAGCTGTTGAAATTTTTGCTCGATCGGTAACTTGAGAATAAGTATTATTAACAACAGTATATGATGTGAACATAGCACCCATCATCACAACAGAAATTAAAATTCCAATTAGAATTTCTATTAAAGTTACACCTGCAATATTGCTTAATTTTTTTTTCATTAATTAAATTGAAAATATAAATATTTTTTCTTTTTGCCGTCGTTTAGATTGACTTCCATTTTTCCTAGATACCACTTTTCGTAAACACCATTACCTTTGTAATTTGTAGTGTTGTTGTATTTGCAGTTATTTGCTGCAGCGTTGTTGTTGCAGATCTCGTAAATTTTGAGAATTTTATTATCTTTATTTCCCTTACATTTTAGTCTTTCTTTAGAAAATCTTTTATCCCATTTTTGAAACTTGTTTTGTGCTGCATTGTTAAAATTGCTGGAAGATGTACCTCTATTAGAACAGTTTGCCATACTCCAAGAATTATTTATTAAATAATCTTTAAATTTTACATCTGTGGTAGGAGAGTTTGAGTCTCTTTCAGAAATTAAGTCTTCCGCCACCATAGATACCAAATAATTTGCCTTTGTTCTTTCGCCAGAGACATCAATTGATTGGACTGAATAATTAACCATCTGAAAAACTGCAACAAATCCAATACCTATAATTGCTGTTGAAACCAAGGCTTCAAGCAGGGTCATTCCTTTTTCAGTTAATTTAGTTTTGCCTATTCCAATCACTTCCACTCCATTTAAATTTACTTATATTACCAAATCTAGTCCATTCAACCAAGTACGCAGGTTTTTCCAACCCACCTCCTTGATCTAAAGGACATTTGCCACCATTACTTGCGTTTGATGTTGTACAAAGTATTAAATATTGGTTTGTAGATCTATTTTCGACTGTAACATTTAAATTATTTTTTAAAGTTCCATGTGCTTTAAAATAACTTCCATCTTTAGAAAAACAAACAGCACCGTCTTTGCTAATATGTGTTGATATTTTTTTTGTAGTTTCATCAACTTGGTTATTATCCCAATAACTACCACTAGAGGTATTACATTCAATAGTTTGCGCATTATTTAATTTAATTGATAAAGAAGTTGCATCCATTCCTTTTGAAACAAATTTTGTTGATGAAGTACCGTTGGGTGTTACTCTAAATTGAACAAAGGGATAATTTCCTCTTTGAGATAAAGTATTTACAGATGAAAGCATAGTTACCGCTTTTTCCATTGCAGCTCTTAACTCTCTATCCTGTCGCCAATCTGTAAAATTTGGATAAGCAACAGCGGAAATAATTGCTACTATTGTAATAACAACTATTAACTCTAAAATTGTAAATCCTTTAATGTTCTGATCTTGCTGCACCTGGATCTATTTTCCCTGATTTCGCTAATTCTTCAAGAGATTTTTCCATGGTAATCATTCCATCTCTAACTGCTGTTTGCATTATACTTGGTATTTGGTGAATTTTTGCTTCTCTAATCAAGTTTTGTATAGGTGCGGTACATTTCATTATTTCAAATGCACCAACTCTTCCTGCGCCGTCTCTAGTCTTTAACAATCTTTGGGTCACAACCATTTTAAGAGAAGTTGAAATTTGAGCTCGAATTTGTTCCTGTTGTTCAGGAGGGAACACATCTATAATTCTGTTAATTGTACTTGGTGCACCACTTGTATGCAAAGTTCCAAAAACTAAGTGACCAGTTTCTGCTGCTGTTAATGCAAGACTGATGGTTTCAAGATCTCTCATCTCACCAACAAGAATTACATCTGGGTCTTCTCTTAACGCTGCTTTTAATGCCGCTGCAAAAGTTTCTGTTTGTTTTCCTACCTCTCTATGAGAGACAATACTTTTATTATCTTTATGAATAAATTCTACAGGGTCTTCAACTGTAATTATATTAGCAGTTCTTGTTTTATTAATTTCATTTACTATTGCTGCAAGTGTTGTTGATTTACCAGAACCAGTTGGACCTGTTACTAAAACTAAACCTTTATGAAAATCAACAATGTCATAGAGAGCTTGTGGCAAGTTGAATTGTTCCATATCTGGAATTTTACTTTCAACTCTTCTGCAAACACATGCAGGTCCATTAATCGTTTTATAAAAATTCGCTCTAAATCTTAATCCACTAAGTGTAACAGACGTATCAAGTTCGTGTGTTTTTTCAAATTTATTTAATTCATGTTCATTACAATTCATTGAAAGCAGATCTTTTAGATCTTGAGCTGTAACCATGACTTCCTGGACTTTTATTATTTCTCCAGTTTGTCTATATGCAAGTGGAGATCCTGCTCTGATATGAAAATCAGAGATTTTTTTATTATCTTTGGCTAGTTGTTCTAACTTTTCAAACATAAAACCCTTTGTACTATAAAATTGACTTGTTTTACCAATTAATTTTTGTAAAAAACCCAATTTGAATATCAGGTGTTTTTATTCTAGTAAAAGTTGAGTATAAAGTTAAAATTCGTTTATAAAATTTATGAAAAATCCTTTTGCAAATTTATTTAAAAAGAAAAAAAAAGATGATGCAAATGCACCTCCAGTACCTCAAGGAGGAGAAAGCAAAAAGAAAGAAGGATTTTTTAGTAAGCTTCTTAAAAATAGATTAGGTAAACAATCAATTAAAGGTGAGGAAATTTTAGGAGTTGAACTTACTCCTACAGAGATAAGATTATCGCAAGTTTCGAGCAACAAAGCCAATCAATGGGTTTTAGATAAATTTTATGTTCATAAATTTGAGGGTATTCCAGAAAATGGAACTGTACTTGAAAATCCTGATAAAGTTGCTGATGAATTAAAATTAGCTTTACAAAAATCCAAAATTAATACGACTAACGCTGCAATCGCAATTCCAGTAACTAGCGCAATTATAAGAGTTGTAACTGCACCTTTAATGACTGATGAAGAGTTAAAAAAAGCGATAGATACAGATTCACTTTGGGAAAACTTAGTTCAATTAACTGATAATTTAAATGACTACTCTATATTCCATCAAGTAATAAATAGAGATAAAACAGGAAACACAATGGATATCCTTTTTGTAGCATCAAAATTATCAGACATTAATAGCTACACAGACATTATTAAAAAAGGTGGATTAAATGCTGTTATTATAGATGTTAAATGTTTCGCTTTAAAATCTGCTGTTGATCAAATTAATCAAATTGCAGGTTCAATTGAAGATTCTAACTTAACTGCTGTTCTAGAATTTGGTTTAGATGAAAACTATGTAATGATACTTTACGAAAACAATCCAATAATAACTGATATTTTTATTCGATCTCAAGATAGAAAAACTCTTCAAGAAAGCAATAATCAAGAAGAAATGGATGCACTTGTTAGAAGATATATGACGCAAGTCAAACAAGCAGTTCAAGACTTTGAACAAAAATATGAGAAAAGAATTAGAAATTTAAAAGTTACTTCAAATTTACAAAATGTTGAAGATTATCTTGGTAGCTTTAGAAAAAACATGGTCAACACTGGTTACAATTTATTTGATCCATTTGATGGAATAAAAATTCCTGCACAATTAGAAAACGATATAAAAATGGATAATCGTTCGTATTTTTCAACAGTGATGGGACTTGCATTTAGAAAACTAGACGTTTTTGGTTACTACAAGTTTGTTACTGCTGTTAAAAATATTAACCTTTTGCCTAACAGAGAAAATATGATTGCTCAGAAAAAAGCAAAAGCTTTTTCAAATTTTGCATTTAAAGGAGTAGTTGGAATAGTATCTCTTATCTATGTAGTATTATTTGGTTTATCATTTTGGCAAATTACAGATCTTAATAAAAAAATTGATGGTTATGATGAAATTTTACAAACGCATGAGCTTAAAACTATAGAGAAAAATAAATATGCAAAAGAAATTGGTTTTATGCTTAAGTCACTTGAATTAAGTAAATCAATTAAGTCTAATAAAACCGTAAGCTTTAGAGTATTAGCACAGATTGCTTCTGCAGTTCCTAAAAGAGTTAAATTTAGTAAAATAGAGTATAATGGTTCAGATTTAATTGTTATTGAGGGAACAGCATTTAGTGATCAAGATATTTTAAAATTAATTAGTAATTTGAACAATAAAAAATTGATCTCACAAGCTTCATTAGCAAGCATGACTCTACCTCAAGGTCAGCAGCAGGGATCACAAACTATGAAGGGCTTTAAAGTAGCCTGTGTATTGGAGCAAGTATAATGGATTTAAAAAACATCACTATGGATGATCTAAAGCAAAAATTAGCTGCTGTAGATAAAAAAACTTTAATCAAATTTGGATCTGGTTTTGGAGCAATAATTTTATTTTTAATAATTTACTATGTAATTTTAAATCCAATGGTCAAAGAAAGAAAAGCTAAATATAATGACAAAATAGCAAAACAAAATGAGATCTCACAATTTGATAATGAAATAATTACTTTCAAATCAAGAATTAAGGAAATGAAACCAGATTTTGATAAAACTTCAACATTATTTCATTCGAAAGCAGAAGTTGAAGATCTTTATGAAAGTTTAAGTAAGTATGCTGCTGTTAATGGATTGGTAATATCAAAAATTGAAAAGAAAAAACCTAAGCCTGTTTTTAAACAAGGAGTTACCCAACAAGCAGAAAATAATATTACAAGGGATATGGTTTCTTACTATCAAATACCTGTAGATTATGAAATTAAAGGGAATTTTTTAGGTTACATAAAGTTCAAAAGAGCAGTTTCGAGACAAAATAAAATGTTAAATTTTGACAAAGAGACCATAAGTATAGTACAAAACGATTCAACTGGAGCGATAATGGCCCAAGGTGAATTAACAATAGTAGGACTACCAGATGAATTTTTTTAAAATCTTATTCATCATAATATTTACTTTAATGGCAAACTTTGCGTTTGCGGATAATCATGATCAAAAACAAGAAGTCTTAGATGCAGCAAAAGAAATTGTAAAAGAAATGGAAGACGATGAAGAAGTTCCATTAAACGATCCTTTTGCAGGAAATGAAGGAACTTCATCTTCAGCAAGCATACCACAAGATGAACAAGATAATGAAATGAGCTTATATAATTTTAAATTAGCAGGGCTTATTTCTGGAAAAGATTATAGTTACATTTCTTTAGTTAATTCTGGCGGAGAAGTTTTAACAATGACTTTAGGTCAATATCTTGGAGAAATACAATTAGTTGATCTTAGATTAACTGAAGCAATATTTAAAAAAGATGATGGTAAATTCATGATAATTGATTTTAATAACCAGGTCCGGGAGTCAGATGACTATTAAAAAAATATTAACATATTTTGGATTATTATTTTTATTAGTTGCATTAAATGCTTGTCAAAACTTGAAAAAATATGACAAGCCTTTCAAACACAACACACCCCTTATTAAAGATAAAGATATTGTAAGTAGTGGACAATCAGAAATCGCAAAAACTTTAGAAATGGGTCCTAAACCTATTGAAGGAGATGCAAAAAAACTTGGAAAAAGAAAAAAAATATCATCTGAAGCACAAAGAAATTACTTAATAATACCTGATGACTATCCACTATTAAAACAACGGGTAACTCTTAAATTTAAAAACCTAGATTACAAAGAAACAATGAAATTGATGGGTAAAATAGGTGAGATAAACGTACTCGTTGGAGATGAAGTTGCAGGAGCAATATCTGCAGAATTAATTGACGTCCCATGGGACAAAGCTTTTCAAGCACTTTTAGATATGAAAAACTATGCATCAGATGTTGATGTATCTAGCAACTTAATAAGAGTTCATTCTCCTGAAACGTTAACCGCACAAGAGACGTATAAGTCTGAAAGAGCACAAGCTGTTAAAAAGAAAGTAGAATTAGAAGATAGTGTTGAGCCAATATATTCTGAGATTTTTAGACTTTATTATATAACTCCAGCACAAGCTAAACAAACTATTGATGAGTTGTTTACTTCAACAGCAGGTGACAGTTCTTATACACCAATCCAAATTACCGAAGAAAAAACAACTCGATCTATAATAGTAAGAGGAAAAGAAAAAGATTTAGATGTAGTTGATAAAGTTATTAAAGAAATAGATATAAGAACAAAACAAGTTTTAATAGAAGCTTTTATAGTTGAGGCAAATTCAGATTTTGAAAAAGCACTTGGGACTAGACTGGGTGGATACTATCAAAGAGCCGGTAAAGTTGCTGGTGGATTATCAGGTGGAAGCGCTGGAAGTGCTTTAGGTACAGAACCAGGAGGAGCCGCTAATCTTGGTGATGCAACAGACAGTTTAGCAAATTTTGCAATTACAAATCCAACAAGTGGAATTGGAATTTTAAGACGAACTGGTTCAGGGGTTTTAAAAGCAGAAATTACAGCATTAGAAAGAATGGGAATGGGTAAAACTATTTCTAATCCGAAAGTATTCACACTCGATAATCAAGTAGCAACCGTTACACAAGGTGAGGAAATACCATATGAAGCTCCAGGAGAGGGTGGGGGATCTCAAGTATCTTTCAAGGAAGCGGCTCTTAAATTAGAGGTCACTCCTAGCATTATCGGAGATGGAAACGTCTTGTTAAGTATTCAAGTTAATAACGATACACCTAACAGATCTGTAGCAGGTGATACGCCAGCAGTTAACAAAATGGAAATTGTAACAAAATTATTAGTCGCAGATGGCGATATAGTAGTAATTGGTGGAATTAAAAAGAACGTTTTGTCAAAATCTAAAGATCAAGTTCCAGCTATTGGCAATGTGCCTGTAATAGGTAATCTCTTTAAAGGAACTGAAAATTCTGATAACCTAGATGAATTGTTAGTGTTTATAGCACCAAGAATTTTGTAATGATAAATATTAGTAGAGAGTCTGAGATAAATTTAATTAATATACTTATTGATCAAGATATTATTTCTGGGAAAGATTTAGTTGAGATTAAAAAAATATCCGGTGAGGGAGAAAAATCACAGTTAGATGCAGTTTTTGAATTAAATCTAACTGATGAAGAAAAAATTTTGGATCTTTTAGTAAAAGACCAATCCTTAGACGTAGTAGACTTGTCAACAGTTGCTGTAACTGATGAATTGAAAGCTGTTCTTCCATCTAATTATATCAATATGAATTTTATAGCTCCTTTCAAAATTGAAGGAAAAGTATTGCACATTGCGATATCTGATATTTCAAAATTAAGTTTAATGAGAAATTTACGAACAATTACAAAAATGGATATAGAACTGCACGCAGCAAAAGTTTCTGATATTTCAAGCTTTATAGATAAATTGCTAGCAGACGGTGAGAGAACTATCTCTGATATTAGACAAACTAATGCCGAGAAGACTAAAACATTTGATTATGATGTAGATGATCAAGCGGAAGTTTTAGAAAAACCACCTGAAGAAGATATTGAAGCTATAGAAAACGAGTCTGAAGTAATTAAGTTTAGTACAGCAGTTGTAGCAGAAGCAATTAAATCAGGAGTATCAGATATTCATATTGAGCCTTATCGATTTACATCAAGAGTTAGGTATAGATTAGACGGAATTTTACAAGAACAAGAACAATTTAAAAAATTTCTTCATTCAAATTATGGAGCTGTAGTCACAAGATTTAAGATTATGGGAAAATTAGATATTGCAGAAAGAAGACTTCCTCAAGATGGAGCAATTCCATTTAAAATTGATGGAAAAGTAGTTGACCTTCGTCTTTCGATTTTACCAACTGCAACAAATGAAAGAATAGTAATGAGGGTTTTAAACAAAGATGCAGGAGACATCAGTTTAGAACAACTTAATTTTGAAGAAAACGATTTAAAAAATTTAAGAAAAGCAATTCACGGAACGCAAGGTTTGGTTCTTGTAACTGGTCCTACTGGATCAGGTAAAACAACAACACTTTATAGTATTTTAAAAGAAGTTTCTAAACCTCATCTTAATATTTTAACAGCAGAAGATCCTGTTGAATATGAATTGGATGGTGTAGGACAAGTTCAAATTAAAGATGATATTGGTTTTAACTTTTCTACCGCACTCAGATCTTTTTTAAGACAAGACCCAGAAATAATTCTCGTTGGTGAGATGAGGGATAAAGAAACAGTTGATATTGGATTAAAGGCTGCTTTAACAGGTCACTTAGTATTTAGCACACTTCACACAAATGATGCACCAAGCACAATTACAAGATTACAAAACATGGGAACACCCGATTATTTGATTAGTGCAGCCGTTTCACTTGTTTTGGCACAAAGATTAGCAAGAAAAACCTGCTCAGAGTGTAGAGTACCAGATGAAGACATAACACCTAAGGCTTTAGCTGATTTGGGATTTACAGTTGAACAGGCCTCAAGGGCAAAAGTTCAAAAAGGTAGTGGCTGCCCTAAATGCAAAGATACTGGTTATAAAGGCAGAATGGGTATTTATGAAATTTTAAATGTTACAAAACCAATTAAAGAAGCAATTCTAAGAAAAGCTACAACGCCAGAACTTAAAGAAATTGCTTCAAATGAAGGTTTTAGGACAATGCAAGATATGGGAAGAGAATTAATCCTGACAGGTGATCTGAATTTTAGAGAGTATGATAGAGTTCTCTCTATGGAGTAGTAAATGTCAGCTGAAACTTTTTCTTACAAAGGAATATCCGCAGGTAAATATATTGAGGGTGAAATAGAAGCTATAAATCAAGAAGAAGCATCTTTTAAACTTAAAGAGCAAAAAATAATCATTACCAACCTAACCAAACTTAAAAAGAAAAAAGCTGAAAAAGAAAAGGGCAAAAAAAGTGGTTTTTCTTTTGGTAAGAAAAAAGTCACTCCTGCGGATGTTATGCTTTTCTCCAAGCAATTTGCAACAATGGTAAAGGCGGGTTTGCCAATTTTAAATGTTTTAACAATGCTTAGAGACCAAATAGAACATCCAACCATGAAAGAGATAATAGAGGATGTTAGAAAAAGTCTTGAAGGTGGTGTAACTCTTTCTAAATGTTTTGAGAAATACCCAAAAATATTTGATAATATTTACATAAACTTGATTAAAGCTGGTGAGGCCAGTGGTAAACTTGATGATTTCCTATTAAAATTAGTAGACTCATTAGAAAAAAGAGAGAAAGTTAAAAAGAAAATTAAAAGTGCATTAACTTATCCGGTGGTGATGTTTACTGTTGCGATAACTGTAATGGTGTTCATGTTAATTAAAGTTGTTCCAGTATTTGCTGAAATGTATGAGGGAATGGGTGTTGCATTACCTACCCCAACAGCTGTCATTATGAATGCAAGTAATTTTATGAGAGGCGCTGGTGGACTAACACTCGGAATAGTATCAATAATAGGTTTTGCAATATTTAAATATACAACAACTAAAATTCCTGCAATTAGATATAAGTGGCACCAACGTGTTTTAAAAATGCCAGTTTTTGGCGATATGATTTTAAAATCATTGATTGCTAGAATTGCATTGATAATGGGTAATCTTAGTGCAGCAGGAGTAAACCTTTTAGAAAGTATAGAAATTGCAAAACAAGTAAGTAATAATGATGTTGTTACACAAGCTTTAGAAAATGTAAAAAAAGGAGTTTTTTCAGGAGACACACTTACAAAATTATTTTTAAAAGAACCAGTTTTTCCACCTACCTTCAGTCAGCTAATTTCTGTTGGTGAGCAAACAGGAAATTTAGATGAAATGTTTACTTCAGTATCTTCTTATTATGAAGAGGAATTTGATACAGCTGTAGATAATATGTCTAGTTTGATTGAACCAATAATGATTGTATTTATGGGAACGATGATTGGTGGATTGATGATCGCAATGTATTCACCAATCTTTAATGTTGGTGCAATTATTGGCGGTTAAGAATTTAAATTTTTAGTTAACACTAAATGATTTATCCAAGGCTTCTCACCTTCTTTAAAAACAACAGCGTCCATTATTTGTTGAATAAAAAAAGTTCCTAATCCGCCTGGTTTAATATCATCAATTTTTCTGTGTCTTACATTTTTTTCTTCAACTGGTCTTCCTTTGTCAAAAAAACCAATTTCAAGTTGACCGTTTTCAAGAGAAATTTTAATCTCCATTTTATCATCTGTGTCTTCACCTTGATAAGCATGCTTAACAATGTTTTGTGCTGCTTCTGCTATTGCTAGGACTAACTCATCTTTTAAATCTTGATTAATATTTACTTTTTCGAATACCTCTCTTGAGAATGATCTGACTTCTTTTAAACTTGATGAACTGACGACAAAATCTCTCTGTTCAGTTATAGATTTTATTGCAACATTCATTTATCAGTCCAAATTTAAAATTTGTTCAAGTTTCGCCATCATTATTACTTTGAGAACTGACTTACTAATTTCTTTCAGCACAACTTTCGTTCCAAGTTCAGTTGCTTTTTGGTGACTTTCAATCAAAACCGATATTCCTGAGGAATCCATGTATTGAACTTCTTTAAGATTTAAATGAACTTCCTTTTTTGCTTCAATCAAAGGCATAATAATTTCTTTTGCCTTTTCAGTGACATCCATATCTATTTCACCATCTAGATGAACCGTAGATATGTTACCTTCCTCAGTAACTTTATATGACATAATTATTAATATTTATTAAATTTCCTTACTAAATCAACAAAAATGACCCATTTTGATTACAATTGAAGTATAGATATTGCCTTTTAAAAGATATAATTTATATGTATACACATATTTTTATTAATTATAGGATCATTACTTATGAAAAAAAATAATAAAGGATTTACACTTATAGAATTATTGGTCGTTGTAGCAATTATCGGTATTCTTGCAGCGGTAGGAGTTGTTGCATACTCTGGCTACACATCTGGAGCTAAAAAACAAGCAGCTAAATCAAATCATTCAGCAGTTGTTAAATATATAGCAGCTGAATTACAAAAATGTAATTTAGGAGAATCATCAGCTATGGGAGGCAATCTTACTTGCTCAGGTAAAACTAGAAAAACTGTTAAGGACGCTGCAGCAGCAGCATTAGCAGATTTTAAAAACCCATACGATACTTCAAAAAAAGCAGTAAGACCGAATTCTGGTGACACATCAACTAGCTCTGCAAAAGGTGGATATACGAATTTAACTGATAATAGTTCCAGTTCTAACACGATAGACGTTAAAACTTGCTTTACAGAAGATAGCGAATGCGGAACATCAGGTAACGTTTCTGAAAATTCTGTCGTAGTAGAGTAAAAGTTAAATTAGAAAAATTTTTATGACTTCCAAAAGCTCTGGGTTCAGCCTCGTTGAGCTTTTGGCCGTCACAGCAATCGTTGGTATTATAACTGCTGTTGGTATCGTGAGTTATAACGGGTATGTCAGCTCAGCAAAAAAAAGGTCTGCTGAAAATGTTATGCAACAAATATCTTTAGGGCAAACTGAATATTACTCAGATAACGGAATTTATTACAGAAATAGCACTGGCACGTCGTGCAATCCAACAGGTACCACATCAAATGCAATAGAAACTAATTTATTAGGTGGAGCCGATAGTATTACTAGTGATATGGGTTACGAATTATGTGTAGCAAATGATGCAACAAATTATAAAGTTTTTGCAAAAGAAAATGGTGGTAATTGTCAAATTACTATGACGGCTTTAGGTACTTTCGTTAGAACTAATTGCTAAGTATCTAATGAACTATCAAGAAATTTTAGAAAAAGTAAAAGTAGCATTTTCAGGAGGATTACCAAAAAATGTTAAAATCTATTTAACTATAAGTTTAGCCTGGATAATATTGATTGGATATTTAACATGGTGGAATGGATTAAAAAGTCCAATGTTAGATAAAAGCTTCAGATGGGATGAATGGTTTTGGTTTGGGATAGTCCCAGCTGTATCACCTTATATTTTCTATTATATTTGGAAGAAAAAAGAATAATAACCTATTTTGAGCATTAATTACCTATGATGTATACTTTTATATAATAACTTAGAGGAAAAGATGGAGAGTGTTGATCTGGAGTCAGTAAAATCATTTGTTGATACCCTTTGGGTTATAGATTGCGCAATTTTAGTTTTCATAATGCAAGCAGGTTTTATGTGTATGGAAACAGGTCTTTCAAGGCACAAAAATAGCATTAATGTAGCTCTTAAAAACGCTGCTGACTTTGGTCTTGCGGTTGTAATTTTTTGGCTATTTGGTTTTGGATTGATGTTTGGAAAAAGTTTTAATGGCTATTTTGGAACCGATTTATTCTTTTTTAAAACTGATCAGGCTGAATACATGACTTACTTTGTTTTTCAAGCAATGTTTGTTGCAACAGCAGCTACAATTGTTTCAGGAGCTGTTGCTGAAAGAATGAAATTTAATGGTTACTTAATTATAACTATTATAGCAACTGGAATTATATATCCAATTGTTGGTCATTGGGCATGGTCCTCTAGTTATTTAAATAATATTGATGCAACAAGACAACTGCTTGCTGTTACAGGACAAGTTAAAACAACTGGCTGGTTAACAGATATAGGATTTGTAGATTTTGCTGGAAGTACAATCGTACATTCAGTTGGTGGTTGGATTGCTTTATCGGCTGTTTTAATTTTAGGCCCAAGAATTGGAAAATATTCAGATGCAAATAAAGGAAAATTCACAGGATCAAGTTTTCCGTTAGCAGTTTTGGGAACCCTAATTTTATGGTTTGGGTGGTTTGGTTTTAATGGTGGAAGTAATGGAGCTATGGATGAAGCCGTTCCATTAATTTTAATTAATACATTTCTGGCAGCTTCTTTTGGTTTATTAACAGGTCTTGGAATTTCATTTGCATTATTTAAAAAACCAGATCCTTACTATGTAATTCTCGGACCGCTCGCAGGTTTAGTTGCAATAACTGCAGGATGTAATTCGATGACATCAGTGACTTCAATCTTTGTAGGAATTATTGGGGCAGTAGTTGCAATTTTTGTAAATGAATTTTTAAATAAATTTGAAATAGATGATGTTGTTGGAGCAGTACCTGTTCATTTGGCAGCAGGGATTTGGGGTACTATTGCAGTTGGATTATTTAGTGATCTTGAAATACTTGGAACAGGATTAACTAGACTAGATCAAATCAAAGTACAATTTATTGGAATAGTTTCAATTGGTGTATTCTCATTTTTTGGGTCATATATTTTATTAAAAATTTTAAATTATATTTATCCATTAAGAGTAAGCCCGTTACATGAAGAGTTAGGTTTGAATATTGCTGAGCATAATGCAACTTCTGTAGAACATGATTTAATTACAATTTTAGAAAAACAGTCTGAGTCTGGTGATTTAACTATTAGAGGTCCACAAGATCCATTTACTGCAGGAGGTGTGATTGGTCTTTATTATAATAGATTGATGAGCAAACTAGAAACTAGTGAAGCTGAAAAGAAAGTATGGAGAGATAGAATATCAAATGAAGTAAAACTTGCAGTAAAAGTTCAAGAAAACTTTTTACCAAAAAGAAATTTAGAAAATTATCCTGTTCATGGAATTAATATTGCTGCTAGAGAGGTTTCTGGAGATTTCTTCAGCTTTTATCCTCATAATGATAGTGTTTATTTTATTATTGCAGATGTTGCAGGCAAAGGAATTCATGCTGGAATGGTAATGGCAAAAGCATCAACTTTATTTGAGATTATGTCTAGAGATCAAGTGGATCCAGATGAAATGATGTTTCATATGAATAATGATCTGTTTTTAACTAAAACTGGAGGTATGTTTGTTACCAGTATATTGGGAGAATATAATATAAGGACTGATGAATTAAGATGGGTAAATGGAGGTCATCAACCAGCAATTATTAGATCATCATCAGGAAATTATGAACAATTTGAGAGTAATTCACCACCTATGGGCGTAATACTTCAAAAGGATAAATCAGTTTATAAAACTCATAAAGTTAAGTTAGAAAATAACAGGTTTTATGCGTTCACTGATGGTTTATCTGAAAGCTTAAATAGCTCAGGTGAAGAAATAGGAATAGAGGGATCATTAAAAATAATAGAGCAAAATTTTAATACAGATTCTAGCAAACAATTATCAGATATATCAAATAGTGTAATTGATACTGCCGGGGATAACAAGTTAAGTGACGACTTAACCTTAATATCTATAGGCAAATAGCAATCTAAGTAAAATAAACCCGCGATCAAATATCATATATAATAAGTATTTCTTAGAAAATATATTCCTGATGTGGATGAAAAAAATCTGAAAATTGGAATTATTGGTGCTGGAATACAAGGTGTTTGTAATGCTTTGTTTCTACAAAAAAAAGGTTTTCATGTAACACTTTTTGATAGAGAGGAGCCAGGAAGTGCAGCATCATATGGAAATGCTGGTCACTTTTCTCCTTATGCGTCCGTTCCTTTAAACAGACCAGATGTCATAGCAGATGTTCCTTCAATGTTAATCAGTTCAAGAGGGCCTCTTGCTTTAAAATGGAACTATGTACCAAAAATGATTCCTTGGTTTGCTAGATTTATTTTAAATTGTAGGGAAGAAAAAATGATGCATACAGCTAAAAATATGCACCAAATTTTAGATCAATCACTACCAGCATTCGATGAATTATTTGATGAAATTGATTTAGAAGGATTAGTTGAAAATAATGGAATTCTTTATGTATGGACTGATCAAAATATGAAGAGTAGAGAATTAGAAATTCGAATTAGAGATCAGCTTGGAGTAAAACAGCAATTAGTTAATAAAAAAGAAATTCATGATTTAGAACCAAACTTAAAACCATTTTATCATGGTGGTGTATTTTATGATTATGCAAGACATGCAAGAAATCCAAGAAAAATTTTAATAAAATTATTTGAAAATTTTGTTCATAAAGGTGGAAGGTTTTTAAAGTTAAATATTCAAGATATAGATTTTGACGAAGAAAAACCTGTTCTTAGAACAGAATCTCAAAGATTTATCTTTGATAAACTTGTTATTGCATGTGGAGCATTTTCAAAAAGATTAACTGATAAGTTACATGAAAATATTCCTTTAGATACTGAGAGAGGTTATCATGTTCATTTCAAAGATTATGACCATTTAATTTCAAGACCCATTGTTTATGCAAATAGAGGTTTTGGAATGACACCAATGGAACAGGGTTTACGTGTTGTCGGAACTGTAGAATTTGGAGGTTTAGAAAACTCTCCATCTAAATCAAGAATAAAAAACTTGATATTAAATGCAAAGGATATGCTAGATGGTTTACCGGAACATAAAGATGAGTGGCTTGGCTTTAGACCTACATTGCCAGACTTTCTACCAGTTCTAGGGCCTTCAAAAAACTATAAAAATGTTTTTTATTCATTTGGTCATCATCATTTAGGTTGGACGCTTGGTGCAATATCAGGAAAAATCATATCTAAAATGATCTCAGGTGAGAATACTAACTTAGATCTGCAACCATACAGTTCAATAAGGTTTAGTTAAAAGTAATCTTTTATAGTACTCTATTTAATGCTTGAAAATAAAAGTAATATTATAATTGCATCTATTTTGCTTTTTTTAGCAGCCTTGTTTTGGTCAGGAAATTTTATTGTTGGAAAGATTGCAGGTTTAAATGAAATACCTCCAATATCATTAAATATATTAAGGTGGTCACTGGCGTTTCTAATTTTACTACCTTTTACTTATAAAGAGATGCTAGAAAAAAAAGAATTAATTTTTAAAAATATTTATCTTTTATGTTTTCTAGGGATAACAGCAGTCAGTATTTTTAATTCAGCACTTTTTTATTCTTTAAAAACTACACAAGTAATTACGGGTGTGCTTATGATCTCAACTGTTCCAGTTATGATCATTTTATTTTCTATAATTTTAAAAATAGAAAAAACAAATACCTTTCAAGTATTAGGAGTTGTATTTTCTTTGTTGGGTGTATTATTTATAATTTCAAAAGCAGATTTTGAAGTCTTTAAAAATTTAGCTTTTGAAAAAGGAGATTTATTTGCTTTATTTGCAATGATATCCTGGTCATTATATTCAGCTCTTTTAAAAAAAAAAAATTATGGATTATCTCCAATAACTTTACTTCAAGTTGTTATTGGTCTTGGTGTAATATTTCTTATACCAATGTATGCAATAGATTATATTTACATTGGTAATCGAATTACAATTAATACAAATTTCATTCTTGTTTTATCTTATGTTGTTTTGTTGCCCGGCATCATTTCTTTCTTTTTCTGGATAAAGGGAGTAGCTTTGATTGGAGCAAACAGAGCAGGAATTTATTTACATTTAATGCCAATTCTTGCAGCAATTCTTGCAATGATAATATTTGATGAAGTATTACTATTTTATCATTATATCGGTGGAATATTTATTATTTCAGGGATATTACTTTCAAACAAAAAAAATGCTTAAAGTAGCTATACTCGACGATTATCAAAATATCGCAAAAGATTTTATTGATCTTAAAAAATTATCTTCAAAATACGAATTTGAGGTATTTAATGATCCATTTGAAAATGAAGATGATGCAATTGAAAAATTAAAAGAATTTGAAGTTCTTTTTATAATGAGAGAGAGAACAAAAATAACAAAAAAACTTATAGAAAGTCTTAAAAAATTAAAATTAATTGCCACTAGTGGAATGAGAAATAAATCGATAAATATAGAAGCAGCTAAAAAAAATAAAGTTGTGGTCACTGGTACTGAAATCAATAGCAACCCAACACCAGAGTTAACTTGGGCATTAATTTTAGGACTTGCTAGAAATTTTAAAACAGAAATAGATAATATGTACCAAGGCTACTGGCAAAGTACTATTGGAGTAGAGCTTAAAGGTAAGATATTAGGTTTAATTGGATTGGGTAGGGTAGGCTCTGAAGTTGCTAAAATTGGTAAAGCTTTTGGTATGCAAATTATGGCTTGGAGTGAAAATTTAAATTTAGATAAATGCAAAGAGCTTGATGTTTTGCCGTGTAGTAAGGATGACTTAATCCAAAATTCAGATTTTCTGTCAATTCATGTCCAAGGAGGAGATAGATATAGGGATTGTATTACTATTAAAGAATTTGAGAAAATGAAAAAAACCTCATATTTAGTAAACACATCAAGAGGCGAAATAGTTAATGAAGATGATTTAATTATAGCATTATCAACAAATATTATAGCTGGAGCAGGCTTGGATGTTTATGAAAAAGAACCTTTACCGGAAAGTCACAAACTTAGATTTGTACAAAACGCTCTTCTACTACCTCATATTGGGTATGTCACCGCTGAAAATTATGCAACATTCTATTCTCAAATGATGGAGAATCTTGATAGTTTTATATCTGGTAAACCGAAAAGAGTTATTGAATAAATTAAATTAAGACAATTTTTACAGATAAAATTTAAATTTTTTGTGTATAATTATTCCGATGAGTAAAGAATTTAAAGCTGATCAAAAACAAAAATTGGATAATCAAGAATTGACTGATTGGTTAGACTCTCTTGATGCAGTTGTTGAAAATCATGGTAGAGAGGGTGCCAAATTAATTTTAGAAAAACTTGAGAAAAGAGCAAAAGATTTAAGAGTATTATATTCTCCAGTTCCATATTCACCATACAGAAATACGATATCTCAATATGACCAAGGAATTTATCCTGGAGATTTAGAAATCGAAGAAAAAATTACAGCAATTTTAAGATGGAATGCTTTAACTATGGTTATGAAAGCAAATAAAAATTATGGTGGGCTTGGAGGACATATAGCAAGTTATGCATCTTTTGCCGAGGTATTTGAAACGGGATTTAATCATTTTTTTAAAGGCGGTGATGAAGCAGATTTAATTTTTTATCAATCGCAGTGTACAACTGGGATATATGCAAGATCTTTTTTAGAGGGCAGATTAACCAAAAATCATTTGGAACATTATAGACAAGAATTAAATGAGCAAGGACTGTCTTCATACTGCCATCCATACTTAATGAGAGATTACTGGACATTTACCACATCGTCCATGGGAATAGGTCTAGTTAATGCAATTTACCAAGCCCGTTTCATGAAATATTTAGAAAATAGAAACTTATTAAAAACTAATAAAAGAGTATGGGGTTTATTTGGAGATGGTGAAATGGATGAACCTGAAAGTTTGGCTGGATTATCTATCGCCTCAAGAGAAAAACTAGATAATTTAACTTTTATAATAAATTGTAATCTTCAGAGATTAGATGGACCTGTAAGAGGTAATGGACAAATAATTCAAGAACTGGAGACAATTTTTAAAGCTAATGGATGGAATGTAATTAAAGTTCTATGGGGATCTGAATGGGATAAAATTTTTCAACAAGATAAAGATCATTTGTTGTTAAAGCGTTTTGCTAAGACTGTAGATGGAAAATACCAAACATTAGGAGCAAGAGATGGAGAGTATAACCTTAAAAACTTTTTTGCAGAGGATCCAGAAGTTTTAAAATTGGTTTCTTCACTGAGTAAAGATGAAATTGATAAACTTAAAAGGGGAGGTCATGATTTTAAAAAACTTTATGCTGCCTTTAATGCTGCTGTTAAAACTAAAGGTAAACCTACAGTTATTCTAGCTAAAACAAAAAAAGGGTATGGTATGGGTAAAGCTGGCGAGTCAAAAATGACTAACCACCAGCAAAAAGAATTAAATCTTGATGCATTAAAAGAGTTTAGAGATCGTTTTCAATTAGATATTCCAGATAATAAACTAGAAAATATGGAGTTTTATAAACCAGATGAAAATTCTGAGGAATTAAAATATTTAAAGAAAAGAAGGGAAGCTTTAGGAGGATCTTTACCTAAAAGAAGCTTTAAGGAAGTTGAATTAGTTACTCCAAAAATTGAAAAACATTCAAACTTTTTATTCGAAGAAAGTGAGAGAGAATATTCAACAACGACTGGACTGGTAAGATCTTTAGGAAACATAATGAGAGATAAAGAGTTTGGAAAAAGAGTTGTTCCAATAGTTGCTGATGAAGCTAGGACTTTTGGAATGGCTAATTTATTTTCACAAATTGGAATATATTCACCAGAAGGTCAGTTATATGAACCCGAAGATGCGACTTCCATTTTGAAATATCAAGAATCAAAAACAGGACAATTATTAGAAGAAGGAATAAATGAAGCTGGTGCAATATCTTCATGGCTAGCAGCAGCTACATCATATAGCAATCATAATTTCCCAATGATGCCGTTTTATATTTTTTATTCAATGTTTGGTTTTCAAAGAATTGGAGATTTGATTTGGGCGGCAGCTGATCAAATGCCTAGAGGATTTTTAATTGGTGCAACAGCTGGCCGAACTACTTTAGCTGGAGAAGGATTGCAGCATCAAGATGGACAAAGCCATATAATTGCATCAACATTTCCTAACTTAAAATCCTACGATCCTTGTTTTGCAAGCGAGCTGGCAATTATATTTGATGAAGGAATGAAAAGAATGATGACAGAATGCAAAGACGAATTTTATTATATTACTGTGAATAATGAAAAGTATTCTCATCCAAAAATCGATATAAAAAATAAAGATGGAATAGTTAAAGGTGGTTATCTTTTTAAAGATAATTCAAATGATAAAATAAATATAAATTTATTAGGATCTGGGCCAATCTTTAGAGAATGTATCGAAGCCTCTAAAATACTCAAAGATGAATATGGAATTGGTTCGAGATTATACAGCATAACAAGCTATTCAGAGTTGGAAAAAGAAGCTAAATCAGTTTTAAGACAAAATACATTTTCTCCTGCAAATAAAAAACAAAATTATTTGCAGCAGCTAATTTCCAATGAGGATCCTGTAATTGCTACGTCAGATTATGTAAGAGCATATTCACAATTAATCTCTAGCCACACAAATAATAAGTTTTTAGCTATGGGCACAGATGGTTTTGGCAGAAGTGATACGAGAAAAAATTTAAGAGACTTTTTTGAGGTAGATAGCAAACATATAGTCGTCAGTTCTTTGTATACACTTTATGAAGATAAGAAAGTCCCATTACAAACATTAGAAAAAGCGATTAGTAAATATAATCTTAACAATAATAAAAATAATCCTTGGGAAATATAGTCCCTACTAATTTTTTATGGAATTACCTGTCGTTAATCATAAAGATTATGAAGCTCAATTGAATGATGACAATAAATTTCCTATAAAAAAATTTGGAGAATTAGCTAAAGCTTTAGTTAAAAATAAAATAGTTAAAAATTTCTATATTCCAGAGCCATGCTCAGTAGAAACTTTAAAAGAGGCACATACAGTAGACTATATAAATAAAATAAAAAATAAAACTTTAGATAAAAACGAGATTAGAAAAATTGGCTTTCCTTTAGTTGACAGCGTAGTTAGAAGGTCTTTTATTGCAACCGGAGGAACAGTCCTTGCCACAAAGCTAGCTTTAAATTATGGCTTAGCGTGCAATACCGCAGGAGGCAGCCATCATGCAACATCTACTGAAGGAGCTGGATTTTGTGTGTTTAATGATGTTGCAGTAGCAGCTAAATATTTAACTACAAGAGGTTTGGCAAACAGAATTTTAATAATTGATTTAGATGTTCACCAGGGTAACGGTAATTCTGAAATATTTAAAAATGATACTCAAGTTTTTACATTTAGTATGCATGCGAAAGTTAATTATCCAGCAAAAAAATCAATAAGTGACCTAGATATTGAATTGGAGGAAAATTTAGAAGATAGAGAATATATTGATATTTTAAAAAAAAACTTAAAATATTTGAACCAAGAAGAGTTTGATTTTGTTTTCTATATTGCTGGGGTTGATATTCACTATAATGATAGGTTGGGTAAACTTAAAATTTCTGATAATGGTATATTTGAAAGAGATCAATTAGTAATTGATAATTTTTTCTCAAATAAAATTCCTATATGTGGAGTATTAGGAGGTGGATACAACGAAGATTTTAACAAACTAGTAGAATTACATTCAAGTTTACATAAAACATGTGCTAAATTTTTATAATGAAAAAAAATTCAAATTTAACTTCAGAACAAGAAAATATTTTATTCAATGAAGCTACAGAGCATCCAGGTTCAAGTGAATTAAATAGTGAAAAAAGAGAAGGCTCATATCACTGCGCAAACTGTGATACTGAATTATTTAAATCATCAACGAAATATGAAAGTGGATCAGGATGGCCGTCATTTTATAAATCTCTTCCAGATGTTTTTGAGACTAAAACTGATCACCATATTGGTTATGCCAGGACAGAGTATCATTGTAAGAAATGTGGAGGGCATCATGGGCATATATTTGATGATGGTCCAGAACCTACTGGAAAAAGATATTGTAATAATGGAGTTTGCTTAGTTTTTAAACCACTTAAATAATTGTAATTCAAGCAAAAATAAACTAGATCTATGTATATGTATTTATTAAAAAAACTTAGCTTCATAGCATGCTTATCAATATTCACAACTTTTGCGCATGGAGATACAACTAATGATATAATAAATAGACTTTCAGACAAAATTTCATCATTTGTAGAGAGTACTTTAGGAGGAGATATGGAATTCTCTTTAGAATTTCCTGAAGATGATGATGTTGAATTAGAAATATTAAAATTTAAAGAATTAGATAGCTCAGATACCCAGAATTCATTTTCACAATTAAGTTTGCATACTCAAGAAGTAAATGATGATACTAGATATATTTTAAATCTGGGGTATGGTCAGAGGTATATATCTTCAGACAAATCAATGATCACAGGAATAAACGGATTTATTGATTACGATACAGAGGGTCATGCTAGAACAAGTTTGGGTTTTGAAGCAAAAGCTCCAATTTTAGAACTTACTGGAAACTATTATTTAGGTCTGTCAGGAGTTGAAACGATTAATGGTGTTAAAGAAAAAGTATTAGATGGTCATGAAATAAACTTATCATCACAATTACCATACATGCCGTGGACAAGATTAAATGTGCAAAATTATGATTTTGAAAAAGATAAAGCATCTGAGAATACTGGTGGTAACCTAGTTTCTCTTGAATTGAATTTATCCCCGAGTATTCAAATTGAGGGGTCAAAAAACTTTATTGATACTAATGGTGTAGAAGATGAAGAGAATTTCAAAATTGTTTATTATAATCCACCCAGAAATAAATCATCACTTCAAGATGGATTTTTATCATCAACTGCATTTGAAAAAGGAGATGTAGAAGCAAAAATGAAAGATAAAGTCAGAAGAAGAAATGCTATGACAATAGAAGTACAAGGAGCTGTGATTTTAACGAAGCAATAAGTTATGAAAAATTTAATAAAATCAATATTTATTTTTTACATTTTGTTTTACTCAGCTAATTCATTAGCAGCAACAGGAGCCGCAACAGAATATAAAGTTACAATGACAAAACTTGAACTTTGTGAGACAGGAAGTACTACAGCAAACTGTTTAAATGCATTAACCATATCACCATCTGGAACATCTGGCGCAGTAGATATTGCTTCTGTTAACGCAGGAGCTACGGCTGGGTCTTATGGAAATATAGCAAAAGCAAAAATAGGAACTTTGTATACTTATATTCAAATTACTATGAGTAGACAATTTACAATGACTGGAACAGCAGGAAGTTGTGCAACCAAAGCTGGGGAGTCTGGAACTAAAACTACAGATGCAAAAGGACAAACTGGAGGTACTCCTGGATCTTCAACTTTATATGTTCCCGATGGAAGTAGTTATAATGATCACATGAATGGATCAGTAGACTCATTGGGTGCAACTGTTTCAAATGACGGTGTAATAGGAAGTAGTGATGAGTATTTTCAATATAGAAAAATTATTTCAGGAGGCGGTTTAAAAGTTAAAGCTGGTGATTTTCCTACGGTAAAAGTAGCATTTGATGTTTCAAATGCGGTTGGTGAAGGCACAGGTGGTGCAGCTGCTTGTACTGGTAACGTTATGTATGCAAATGAACCGGGAATGACAATATCATTTGTCGATTAAAAAATTATTCTAAAGAGCTTAAAAGCTTTCCAGTTTTCTCTAATTCTCTTAATTCCTGATAGCCTCCAACGTGATAGTCATCAAAAAATATTTGAGGAATAGTTCTTCGCCCATTTGCTCTCTTAGTCATTTCGTCTCTTAGACCTTCTTTTGTTGATATATCTATCTCGTTATAATTAAGATTATTTCTTGTTAATAATCTTTTTGCTGCATCACAAAAGTTACACATTGGACCAGAGTAAACAGTTATATTTTTCATTAAGCAATATATAAGTAATGTTTCATGAATTACTATAGCAAGTAATCATTTTTATTTATTTTTGATTTAATCTGTTTTCTTGAATATTCAAATTTTTTTCTATGTTTTATACTTTGTGAGCTAGCTCTTTTTCTCCACAGTCTAAATGATGAAGGTTTTAATGATCTCCTCATAATTTTAATAACTTCACCTTCAGTCTTTCCAGTTTTTTTTTCAATTTCTTCAAAAGTGATCCGATCTGCCCATGCTGCCCATATAACCCAATCTGGACTCTCCAAAGGGGGTTCTTGATTTTTAACTCTGGTTGTGGGTCTGTGACTTTTTTTCATCAAAATTCAATAAATTGTTAAAATTATTTTAATGCAAATACTTAAGGCTATGATATTATCATCTTTAGATAGTCCTATCTAGCCATCTTTAGCTCCCGGTTTTTTAGGACTATCCTTGAAATGCTTCCCTTAGACTTTATCCTTTTTTTACAGATCATCATTTTTATGTTCATAACTCCTGGGACGCCTAGAATTGTAATTATTTCTTACTCAATGAATTATGGTGTTCAAAAATGTGTTTGGACTGCGTTAGGAGATGTAACTGCAAATATATTTCAGGCAACTTTAGTAATTTTTGTAATCGGATCTTTTTTGTCAGACAATCCAACAATATTAAATATATTAAAATGGTTGGGTATCGCTTATTTAACATATCTTGCATATGATATTTATAAATCGAGACCTAAGGATATAAATACAAAAGATATTTCCGATAAAAGTTTTTTTTCGTTTTACAAAGATGGATTTTTAGTAGCAGGGACAAGTCCTAAAGCATGGATGTTCTTTCCATTTATATTTCCACAATTTATTGATTTTAATTCTAATTATATTATTCAGTTTATTATTTTAATTACGACTTATGTCGTATTAGATTTTCTATCTTTGGTTGGTTATGCAGTTTTAGCTAATAAGTTAATTGTTTGGATAAAAGCCAATCCTAAAATTATAAATACAATTTCTGCTTGTGTAATTATTTTGATTGCAGTAATTATTGCATTTACCCAACAATACTAAGGTATATTGCGCTACTACTCCCACTTGCAATTAAATAATTTTTGTTATTAGTTTAACCTTTAATAATTAATTAAAGAGGAATAAATGAAAATAAAAAACATTTTAATTACATTTGTTTCTGCAATAGCATTATTATTTTCAACTTCAGTTGTATCGTTTGCAAAAGTAGTTGGAGATAAAATTATTTTAGGTGCTGCAATCTCTTTAACTGGAAAATACTCATCTAATGGTGTTCATACTCAAAACGGCTACAACATGGCTGTTGATAGAATTAACAGCATGGGTGGAGTAAAAGTTGGGGGAAAAACTTATAAGTTTGATATTATTTATTACGATGATGAGTCAAACCCAAAAAGAGCAGCTCAGCTTGCAGAAAGATTAATCTCACAAGATAAAGTAGAGTTCATGCTTGGGCCTTACAGTTCAGGTTTGACAAAAGCTATCGCGCCAGTAACAGAAAAATACGGTGTTCCAATGGTTGAGGCTAACGGAGCTTCTAGATCTTTGTTTACAAAAGGTTACAAATATCTATTTGCAGTATTAGCACCAGCAAACTTATATCTTGATGTAGCAATAAGAACAGCTGTTGAATTAAATGGTGGTAAAGGTGTAAGAATTGCTCAAGCTTTTGAGCAAGATGCATTCTCACAAGACGTAAGATTAGGTATTTTAGATGCTGCTAAAGAAACTGGATCTGAAATTATAATCGACGACAAACTTCCAAAAGAGCTTAATGATATGGCTGCTACTTTAGTTAAAGTAAAACAAATGAAGCCAGATGTATTGGTTGTTTCAGGTCATACAAAAGGAGCTTTAACAGCAATAAGACAAATTTCAGAAATGAAAGTTGATGTTCCGATGTTGGCAATGACACACTGTGATGCTGCAAAATTATCAAAGCAACATGGTAAAAATTCTCAATATGCATTATGCGCTTCTCAATGGCATAAAACATTAACTTACAAAGATGATTTCTTTAAAGATGGTATGACATATGCAGCAGATTTTGAAAAAGAATTTGGCTATGATCCACCATATCAATCTGCAGAGTCTTCAGCTGCACTGTTAGTATTTAAAGATGCTTTTGAAAGAGCAAATACTTTTGATCAGAAAAAAGTAAGAGATGCTCTTGCTGCAACTAACATGCAAACATTCTATGGAAATATTAAATTTGCACCTGGTGGTCAAAATGTTGACAAACCAATGGTACTTTTCCAAGTAATGTGTGATGATGCTGGTAAGTGTGAAAATAAAGTTGTTGCTCCATTAAAATGGGCTTCAGCTGAGTTAATACACCCAGTTCCAAAGTGGTCTGAAAGATAAAAAAAAATAATTAAGCCCCCTAGAAATAGGGGGCTTTTTTTTATAGAAATCAAAATTAAAATATGGATTTTTTAGTCTTCCAATATCCAATGATAACCATTCAAGCATGTCTTGATGGACTTTTACTTGGAATATTATTTGCGTTAATCGCTTATGGAATGGCACTGCAATGGGGTGTTATGAATATAATTAACATTGCACAGGGAGACCTTGTTATATTGGGTGGTTACATTGCATATTTTATGTATCTCTATGGAATTCATCCAGCTTGGGGAGTAATTGTCTCTCCTATAATTATGTATTTTGTTGGAATTGCAATTTACAAATTAGTTATAAATAAAGTTGTTGATAGAGATCTCTTCATTTCAATATTAGCAACTTTTGGAATTAGTATTCTTTTCATGCAATTAATGAACTTTGCATTTGGTGCAGATGTTGTATTGGCTAACTCAGGATACGGAACCACAATGTTGTTCGATAATAATGTTGTTTTACCAAACTCTAAAATATTTTCTGCTTTTATCAGTATTGTCTTTGCAATTTGTTTAGTAGTTTATATGAAAAGATCTAAGCTTGGACGTGCAATTAGGGCAACAGCTCAAAATGCAAGAGCTGCAAAAATATTAGGTGTTGATACTGAAAAAGTTTATGCAGCAACATTTGGAATAAATGCAGCATTATGCGGTGTAGCTGGAGCTTTAATTTCAATAACTTTTACAATTCATCCTTATATGGGATTACCATACACCATAAGATCATTTATGATTGTAATTGTTGCGGGATTAGGAAATTTACCTGGAGTAGCTATGTCAGGTATGGGATTAGGAATATTTGAAGAATTTGCAGATTACATTCTTGGTACAGAATTTAGAATTGGTTCAGTATTTTTATTATTAGTTTTAATTTTAGTTTACAGAAGATTTAAACTTTCAAGAAAGAGAGAGTATTTAAAATGAGAAAAGCTAAAATTAAGGATGATAATGGCGAATTGATAGAAGTGAATATTGTCAAATTTAAAAAACATTTAGATCAATACCATTCAACTGGATCTAGTCTTCATGAAGAAAATGGACATTATTTTACAGTTGATAAAGATTTTAGAGATAAAATAAAGAGTTTGTATGAACAAAAATAGTTGGATCTTGTACATTGGAATTTTAGTATTCGGTTTAGTTGCACCATTTATTTTTCCAGCTTTTAAAGTTCAATTATCAATTCTATGTGTACTAATTGTTCTAGCAACTACTTGGAATATCCAAGGTGGTGAAATGGGCTACAACACATTTGGAAATATTCTTTTTTATGGTTTGGGAATGTATCTTTGTGCATCTGTTCAAGTAGGCATGTTTTTCCCATTGGCAGAATGGACAGAAAGCGGTGGTGAAAAAACTTTCGTTCACACACCTTCGCAATTCTTTCAAGGCATGGCAGCTGGCCTAGTAGTTGCCGCTGTTGTTCCTACAATAGTTGCAGGATTAATTGGTTATGCAATTTTAGGATTAAGAGGTCATTATTTTGCGATTTGTACGTTAGGTTTAGGAGTTGCAGCAGGAGAAATTTCTGGAGGTATTGAAATTATTGGAGCTGGACAGGGCTTTACCACTCCTCCTTTTCCAAATATTGGAGGTCTTGAGGCAAGAGGTGAATTTTTTTATTTTCTAAGTTTTGGAGCACTCGTTCTAACTTTCATTGCTGTAAGAGCAATTTATACAACAAGGTTTAGATTAATTCTGAACGCAATCAGAGATAATGAAGACAAAGCCGAAGCAATGGGAATTGAGACTATGAAATACAAAATAACTGGATGGATGATTTCAGCTTTCTTTTGTGGTCTTGCTGGAGGAATAATGGGAGGTCTAGTTGGTTATATCGACTCAACAGATGTTGCATTTGATGGAAGAGAAATGGGAGTGTTCATGGTTTTGATGGCAATCCTTGGAGGTAAGGGAACTTTATGGGGCCCAATTATTGGTGCAACTTTATTTCACTTTTTTAAAGAGGGCTTTTGGACATTCTTCCTAGGCTGGCAATATGTTGCGTTAGGAGTTCTAATCGTAGTTATAGTAATTTATTTCCCAGAGGGATTAATGGGATGGTTAAGGGAAAAATATCCAGAAAGATTTGGTGAAGTTGTCGATGAAGCTGATCGAAAAGCACAGGTAGAATTAAAATGAGTATTTTAGAAGTCAACAATGTAAGTAAATCATTTGGTGGCGTTAAAGCGAATGTAGATATTTCAATGTCGGTTGAAAAAGGAAAGATAGTTGGTCTTATAGGACCTAATGGATCTGGTAAAACTACTTTATTTAATTCAATTGTTGGTACTTATCCAATAGACAATGGTTCAATTAAGTTTAATGGAAAAGAAGTATCAGAATTACCAGTACCAGTAATTGCAAAACTGGGATTATTGAGAACATTTCAGCAAACTAGAATTTATGGAAAATTAAATTGTGTAGATAACATGCTTATCAGTCACAAAGGTAGTGATGAAAGTTTATTTAAAATTTTTTCAAAAATTCCAAAAGAGCTCACAGAAAAAGCAGAAAACTTACTTAATTTTGTTGGATTGTATCAAAAAAGAAAACTTAGGGCAGGCGACCTATCTTTTGGACAACAAAAGTTATTAGAACTTGCAATGGCACTAATGAATGAGCCAGAAATGCTATTATTAGATGAGCCAACAGCAGGTATTAATCCTACTTTAATTAATGGAATTATTGATAGACTAATCAAAGTTAATCAAGATTTTGGAATAACATTGCTTGTTATTGAGCACAATATGAGAGTAATTATGCAACTAGCTGAAGACATATTTTGTCTTGCTCATGGCAAAATGCTTGCAAATGGAACTCCAGAAGAGATTAAAAATGACAAAAGAGTAGTAGATGCATATTTGGGGGCTCAATAATGTCTAATCAATATGAAGTTTTAGGAAAAGCACCTGGTGCAGAAGATTTAAAAAATTTATCTTCTGAAGATATTCATTTAACAATTAAAAATTTGAATGCTGGATATGGTAAAATGGAGATTTTACATAATTTTGATTTATTTGTAAGCAAAGCACAATCATTATGTTTAATTGGTCCTAATGGTGCAGGTAAATCAACAATACTTCATTCTATATATGGATTTACAAATATTTTTTCAGGTAAAATAGAAATTGATGGAAAAGAAATAACAAATTTAACTCCAGCTGAAAAATTAAAGTCAGTTGGCATAGCTTATATTCTGCAAGATAATTCAGTTTTTCCAGATATGACTGTTGAGGAAAATTTATTAATGGGTGGTTTTATCAAAGATAAAACAGAAGAATCATATCAAGAGGCAGAAAAGATTTTAGATAAATATGAAAGATTAAGGAACAGAAGAAATCAACCAGCAAAAGTTTTATCAGGTGGAGAAAGAAGATTACTAGAAATATCTAGAGCTTTAGTAATGAAGCCCTCAGTTCTTTTAGTTGATGAACCTTCTATTGGATTAGAACCAAGATATATTGATATGGTATTTGAAATTTTGGGAGATTTACAAAAAAATGAAAAAAAAACAATTATTCTAGTTGAGCAAAACGCTAAAAAAGGTTTAGAGTTTTCTGATATTGGATATGTATTAGTATCTGGCCAAACAGCAATAGCTGGAAGAGGTGATGATTTACTTAAAAATGATGATGTTGGACGTCTATTCCTAGGCGGATGATTAATTCAAAATATTTTTTCAAAGGAATTCTTTGTGCAAAAGAATTTGATAGCCCTGCAATTGCTCTTGGTTTAAGCTTTTTGGCAATAGGTGCTTTATTAAAAAATTTAGGTTTTACGATTCAAGAAAGTATTTTTTCTACTTTTTTAACTTATGCATTACCTGGCTCACTTGTAATGGCAGAATCGATTTTGATAGGAGTTTCATTACTTAATTTGTTTTTTGCTGTTTGGTTGGTTAACGCAAGGTTGTATCCGATGACTGTATCTTTAATGCCATTATTAAAGCATCAAAGCCAACCAAGGTGGAAGTATTATCTTTCATGTCATTTTGTTGCAGTATCTTCGTGGTTAATACTTAAAAATAATTATAAAGAAATTGAAAAAAAATATAGAGTCGACTTTTGGATAGGAATTGGAACTGCAACTTGGTTGATAGCAATTTTTTCAACAATCTTAGGTTATTACTCTGGTGATTTCTTAAATAGAGAAATGATGATTGGACTAGCTATAATTAATCCGATCTATTTTACTTGCACAATGATAGGGGTAATGAGGTCTATACAATTAAATGTTTCAATAATTTTAGGAGCTATCTTAGGACCTTTATTTTATCTTATTAGCCCTGATTGGTGTGTTTTGATTGGCGGATTTATAGCTGGAACTGTTGCTTTTATAATAGGAGAGAAAAATGTCAGCTAGTATTGTTTTAATAATAGTTATTACATCTTTAGCTACTTATATCTCAAGATTTTTAGGAGCTTTTACATCTGAAATAATCGATGAAAATACTAAAATATATAGGTGGTTTAATTATTTAGCCTATTCAACATTGGCTGCTCTAATTTCTAGAATGATAATATTTCCGGCTGGTGCACTTTCTGATAGTAATTATTTGTATAGATTTATTGTTGTGCTTTCAGCGATAATAATTTTTAAATTAACTAGAAATAATTTAGTTTACCCAACTTTATTCTCTGCTATCATTATGTTTTTATTAAGTAGCTTTGCGATATAAATGAAAAAAATTATTTTACTATTGTTCTTGATTTTAATACCGGGTATTTCACAAGCAGCATGTGACGATCCTTTAACTGATGGAGTTGATTATACTAACTGTAGATTTTCAGATGGACAAGATTTACAAGGCAGCTATTTGCCTAACTCAAATTTATCATTTGCAAGTTTTATACAAGTAAATTTTGATAAAAGCATTATGATGACATCAAATTTGTCATTTGGAACTTTTCCAGAATCTACATTTGTTAGAGCTAACTTATATGAGTCAACTCTAGTTGGTGGAAATTTTGAAAAAGCTAATTTTACAGGAGCCAATATGACAAGAGTTGATTTTATGGGTTCAACATTAATTGAAGCAAATTTTCAAAATGCAAATCTAATGGAAGCTAATTTTACTTCATCAAATATGACCAATGCTAATTTTGATGGAGCAAATTTAATTGGAGCAACGTGGACTAATGGTGAAACATGTGGACCAAATTCAATTGGAGTTTGTAATAAATAATTATAATGGATAGCTTAGATACTATTCAAGGGTTTGATATTTCATTTAGTGATTACTCCAAAAGAATAATAAATATAAAAATTGAAGATGAAATTATAGATAAATTAATATTTCCTTTTAAAAAATTTGATATTACAGCTCTTGAATATAAACCCTTTACTAGATTTACTCTTGCAAAATCTTTAGACGACTCAACAGGGGGAAAGCTAGGAAAATTTATAAACTCTATATTAAGAGATAGAGATACAGGTTGTTTTATTATAGGACCTAAAAATAAATCCAAAAAAATTGATAACAATTTTCTTATTAAACTATCAACAGCTGTAACACACTTGCTTGGTAATCCAAATTTTGATTCAATGGCTGGAAAATATTATGCACGATTTCATGTTAAACATGAAGACAATAGTGACTCATATCTTAGAAAAGCATATACAAATATGGATCTTCATACTGATGGAACTTACGTCAAAGAAAAAACTGATTGGTTATTAATGTTAAAAATGGAGGAAGAAAATGTTCAAGGAGGTGAAACTGCAATGTTGCACCTTGATGATTGGGAACATTTAGATAGCTTAACTAATGATAAAGTTGGAAAGCAAAATTTCTTGTGGGGTTCACCAAAAAGTAAAAATGTTGATTATAAGGTTGAACATCCTGTTTTTTCAGAAGATGAGAACGGAAAACCACAAATTTCTTACATAGACCAATTTCCTGAGCCCAAAAATATGGAGCAAGGACTATTTCTACAAAAGTTATCAGACTCTTTAGAAGGAAGTCAAAATAAGATCGTGATGCCTTTACCTGTAGGTTTTTCTGTAGTAGCAAATAATTATTTCTGGCTCCATGGTAGAAAACCATTTGTAGAAAATAAAAAATTATCAAGAGAATTACTAAGAATTAGAGGTTCTTTTTTTACTAATTAATTAATTTTAGTGATAATAATCAAATAGTTTATCATGAAAATTGGATTTATTGGTACAGGACATATTTCAAAATCAGTAATCAATGGAATACTGGGATCAAAATTAAAAATTAATAAAATTATCACTTCTAAGAGAAATTCAAAAATTTCAAGTGAGCTTAAAAGAAAAAGCAAAAAAATAAAAATATCTGATAATAATCAGGATATTATCAATCAATCGAATTGGGTTTTCTTAGCAGTAACACCAACTATTGGAAAAATTATTCTTCCAAAATTAAAATTTAAAAAAGGTCAAACGATAGTAAGTTTTATATCAACTATAAAAATGGCTGAATTAAAAAAATATATAAAAGTTAAAACTAAGATTATTAGAGTAATTCCTTTGCCACCAATTTCTATTAGAAAAGGACCAGTGCCAATTTTTCCACCAGATAAACAAGTTAAAAATTTTTTTAATAAGCTTGGCACATCCATTGAAATAAAAAATGAAAAACTATCGCTAAATTTTTGGTCAACTTCATCAATGATGGCCCCATTTTATGAATTATTACAAACTCTAAGTGAATGGTTAGTAAAAAAAGGAATTAATAGAAGTGATTCTCAAAAGTATATTACTTCCTTGTTTGTTGCTTTATCTGAAGATGCAAGAATTAATTCAAATAAAGATTTAAAAGTGCTCGTTAAGAATTCACAGACTCCAAAAGGTTTAAATGAACAAGCTGTTAAAGAATTAAGAAAACTTGGATTTTATAAATCTCTTAATAAGACAGCAAACAGCGTCTTGAAGAGATTAAAAAAAAGTAAGTAAAATGTCTGAAAATATCTTACAGGTAAATAATCTTACAAAATTATTTGGGGGACTAGCAGCAGTATCAAATTGCTCATTAAATATTAGATCAGGCTCAATCACTGGAATAATTGGCCCAAACGGTTCAGGAAAAACAACATTATTTAATTTAATAGCTGGAAATTTAAAATCTAATGATGGAGAGGTAATATTTAATGATGAAAATATTACTGATATACCATCACATGAGTTGTTTGGCAGAGGATTATTAAGAACCTTCCAGATTGCACATGAATTTTCAAACCTAACGGTATTAGAAAACTTGATGATGGTACCTTCAAATCAAAGTGGAGAAAACTTATTAAATGCACTTATTAAACCTGGAATAGTTAAGAAAGAAGAAAAAGTTATTAGAGAAAAAGCCTATGAGGTTGTAGATTTTCTGAATTTAACACATTTAGCTAATGAAAGAGCTGGAAACCTATCAGGGGGTCAAAAAAAATTATTAGAATTAGGACGAACTATGATGGTTGATGCAAAATTGGTTTTACTTGATGAGGTGGGAGCAGGAGTTAATCGAACACTTCTGAAGGATCTGGGAACTGCAATATTAAAATTAAATAAAGAAAAAAATTACACTTTTTGTATGATAGAGCATGATATGG
This sequence comes from uncultured Pelagibacteraceae bacterium, assembly GCA_902616245.1. GTDB lineage: Bacteria > Pseudomonadota > Alphaproteobacteria > Pelagibacterales > Pelagibacteraceae > Pelagibacter. Next base: position 130,519 of record CACMSB010000002.1, on the reverse strand, counting down.
ATTTTATAAGCAGAATGTGCGATCCAGTAATAGTAATGGCAGATGGTTCAGTTTTATTTGAAGGAACATCAGAAGAAGTGAAAAAAAACGAAAAAGTAATCGAGAGTTATTTAGGAAAGTCAAACATAACAAAAAAAGAAAACTAATGGCATACTTTGAGGGAGCAAAAATGACTGCGGGTTATGGGGATGGCCCTGATATTATTAGCTCATGTTCCATAACTGCCAATAAAGGAGAGATAGTAGCTATTCTAGGTCCAAATGGAGCCGGTAAATCAACAGCTATGAAAGCAATGCTTGGATTATTAAAATTAAAGTCAGGATCAGTAACTTTGAATGGTGAAGATATTTCAAATATTAATCCTCAAGATCGAGTAAAAAAGGGCATTTCATTTGTTCCACAAACAAGAAATGTATTTGCAGAATTGACTGTGAGAGAAAATTTAGAGATTGGCGGCTTTTTAACTGAGGGGAGTTTAGAAAATAAAATTGAGAGTATTTACAGTTTATTTCCAATTTTAAGTGAAAAAAAATCGCAATTAGTTGGGCAATTATCTGGCGGTCAACGGCAACAAGTTGCGCTTGGAAGAGCTTTAATGAGCGATCCATCAGTTCTTATGTTGGATGAGCCCACAGCTGGAGTTTCTCCAATTGTAATGGATGAATTATTTGAACATATAATCAAAGTTAAAAAAACAAACGTTGCCGTTATAATGGTCGAGCAAAACGCAAAACAAGCATTAAGTATTTCAGATCGAGGTTATGTATTGGTAACTGGTCAAAATAAATTTGAGGGATCTGGTAGTGATTTACTAGAGGACCCCGAGGTTCGTAGATCGTTTTTGGGAGCATAATGGATTTCTTAAATGCAATAATTGTACTTTTTAATTTCACAGTAATACCTGCTCTAGCATATGGTTCTCAATTAGCTTTAGGTGCAATTTTTGTTACTTTAATTTATGCAGTTTTAAGATTTGCAAATTTTGCTACTGGAGACATGATGTCTTTTGGAACAATGTTCGCGGTTATTTTAACGTATTATTTTCAATCCTTAGGCATTGGTTTAGGTGTTTTGCCAACAGCGCTTTTAACAATTCCTTTCGCAATCTTAATGATGATTTTATATATGTTAATCATAGACAAATTTGTATTCAGTTATTATAGGATAAAAAAAAGTCCTCCAGTACAGTTTGCAATGGTCAGCGTCGGGGTAATGTTTGTCACTCAAGCATTAATTAGAATAATCATTGGACCATCTGATAGAAGATTTTTAGATGGTGAAAAATTTATAATTAAAGCAACAGAATTTAAAGAAATAACCGGTCTTACAGAAGGTATAACTTTAAAATCGACACAGGCAATAACAATAATCGTAACTTTAATTGTTGTTTCAATAATGTTTTGGTTTTTAAATAGAACTAAAACTGGAACAAGTATGAGAGCTTATTCAGACAATGAAGATTTAGCATTATTGTCTGGTATAGATCCTAAGAGAGTTGTTTTGATAACATGGGTCATCGCAGGGATTTTGGCTACTATTGGTGGAGTATTATACGGTTTAGATAAAAGTTATAGACCTTTTGTTTATTTTAATAATATGCTTCCAATATTCGCCGCAGCAATTGTTGGAGGAATCGGAAATCCATTTGGAGCTTTCTTAGGCGGATATGTTATAGCTTTTGCAGAAATATTTGTAACTTACGCATACAAAAGATTTATTTCATATCTATTACCTGAACATCTTGAGCCAGACTCTTTACTCCAGTTATTATCGACAGATTACAAGTTTGCAGTTTCATTCTCAATTTTAGTAGTTGTTTTATTAATAAGACCGTCAGGTATCTTTAAAGGAAAAGTCATATGAAGAATTATAAAAATGTCATCGCCGCATATTCAATCATGATATTTTTAATAATTTTGGTAGGAATATTTCAGTCCTGGTCTATTGCATTAACAATTTTAAATTATTGTTTAATTTCTGCAGTTATGACAATTGGAGCAAATATACAATGGGGTTACGCTGGATTGATTAATTTTGGTATAATGGGATACACAGCATTAGGAGGATTAGCTGTAGTTTTAGTTTCGGTTGAACCAGTCAAAAAAGCTTGGCAAGTGGGAGGTTTAAATATTTTAGCTTGTATATGGATAATTGTTGCAATTATCTTTATAGTTAAATTTATACTTAATAGATTTGATAAATCTAAATTAAGAAATTACTCAGTAGCCTCTGTAATTTTAGGTGGAATAATTCTATTAAGAGTAACTGCTGCACCAGGAATAGAGGCGATCGAGTCAGTTGATCCAGCAAAGACCGGATTTCTTGGTGGCATGGGATTACCTGTTTTATTTTCCTGGATTGTTGGTGCGCTGTTGGCTGGCAGTTTAGCATTTGTCATAGGAAAGATCGCATTAGGTCTTCGTGCAGATTATTTAGCTATTGCAACTTTATTAATAGCGGAAATTATCGTTTCAATTATCAAACATGAGGAATGGTTGGCAAGAGGTGTAAAAAATGTAATAGGATTAAAAAGACCAGCACCATACGAAATAGATTTACAAACCTCAGAATGGTTTATTAATTTAGTTGCAAAATTCAATTCATCAAAATTAAGTTTAATTAATTCAATCTCTGATAAGCAAGAGGCTTTAAATCAAATGGTTATTAATGCCTCCTCGGTTTATGTAAAATTATGTTTTACAGGTTTATTTCTTACTGTTGTTATAATTTTATTAATTGTGACACAGAAGGCTCTTTATTCACCTTGGGGCAGAAAAATGAGGGCTATAAGAGATAATGAAGAGGCAGCAAGTGCTATGGGTAAAAATATTGTTAAAGAGCATCTTCTTATTTTTATTTTGGGATCTGCAATTGTTGGTTTAGCTGGAGCAATGATGGTTACAAACGATGGTTTGTTTACACCAGGTAGTTACAGACCCATGAGATATACTTTTGTTATTTGGGTCATGGTCATAGTAGGTGGAACAGGAAATAATTTTGGAGCAATTCTAGGGGGATTTGTAGTTTGGTTTTTATGGGTTGAAGCAGCTCCAATTGCATTATTTTTAATTAATTTGTTTACATCTAATCTGCCAGAAACTAATGCAGTTAGAGTTCACTTAATTGAAAGTGCTCCATATTTTAGGTTTTTAGTTATAGGGATAGGTTTACTTCTAATAATGCGTTATAGACCTCAAGGAATTATTCCAGAAAAAATTATTAAACAATAATGTATTATATTTTATTAGGTATTTTTTTAGGATTAATATTTTATTTATCCGATAAATATTTATTTTAAAACCCCAGTTAAATCACTGGGGTTTTAATTTCTAATTATCTTTGTTTTTTGTCTTTAAACTTTCCACCTTTTATTTCTTTTTCAATAAAAGATCCAAAAGCTTCACCAACATCTGTTAATTCAACAGCTGTTGCACCTTCATAATTTACTGGTTTACCTTTGGCTAATAAATCAAGTGCTTTTTTTAATTCACCTGGATAAATTTTTGTTCCAGGAGCATTAGCTACTGACATCACATTTTTTTGAACTGTTACTCTGTCAGCTTTACCACCAGCTTGCATTGCAAGTGTGATCAAAGCAGCTGCATCGTAACTCTCACCAGTGTATGGACCTGATGAGTCGATGCCACCAGCACTAGCAACTTCTTTAAATATACCGGCACCTTTACCCATGGATCCTGGTAAAGATCCAAATGATTTATTTAAGTCTTTTCCAAATCTATCAGTAAGAGAATCACCAATCATTCCATCTGAAAGAACAAAAGTATCAAACGATCCAGAGTCTATTGATCCTTGAATTATACTTCCACCAGCTTGATCTAGGTAACCTAAAACAGCAAGAGCATCTCCACCTGCTGCTGCAAGTGTTGCTACTTCTGCACCATAGTCACCTTTACCTTCTTCGTGTGCTGTAACAGCAGTTACTTTAATACCATGAGCTTTGACTGCAGCGACATAAACATCTGCTAAACCTTTTCCGTAGTCATTGTTTGTATGAGTTACAGCTAATGATTTAACTTTTCTGTCCTTTGTAATATCTGCCAAGACTTGTCCTCCTCTAGCATCCGATGGAGCTGTTCTAAAAAAGTATCCATTATCGCTTAGAGTTGTTAAACCTGGTGAAGTTGCCGATGGAGAAATCATTACAACACCGTTAGGAACTGCAACATTAGTTGCGATTGCACCTGTTACTCCAGAACAATCTGCTCCCATAATTGCAACTACTCCACCATCAACTAAACCTTGGGCAGCAGTTGTAGCAGCAGCAGAATCAACACAAGTTGAGTCAGCTCTTTCTACAGATATTTTCTTTCCACCTAATAATGATCCTGAATCTGAAGCTTCTTTAAAAGCAAGCTCTGCAGAAGCAGCCATTGCAGGTGTAAGGGTTTCAATAGGACCAGTAAATCCTAAAATAACACCCATTTTAATTCCATGCCCATCTGAAAAAGCTTTTGAAGTAAAGCTTAAGATAAACACGAATATACCTATTAGTAATTTTTTCATATTTTCCCTTTAATTGTTAACAATTTATATATTTAAAATTAAATATTATTGGATTATTTTTTCAATGACAATTTTGTCAGATATTTAAAGAATTATGAGTTTATTTTATTAATTTTTTTAATTCTTTTTAAAATTTCAAAGATCCTGTGAAAATAAAGTTAGTGTCTAACTTGTTTTGTTTTAAATGACCCAAATCATCAGTAATCACAGTCTTAAATCCAAATTTAAAAGAATTATCAAATTCTCTAGTGTAAGTTAAAGTTATATCTTTTTGTCTACCTGATGGATTTAATTCTACGATATAATCATCATATGGTATTATTCCATTTTTGTCTGATAATCCAATCAACCTAAATTTCATATCGCCTTTTTCAATCCGGTTAGGTTGTGAGTATGTTAAATTAATATTATCTTTTCCAAATATATTATTTAATTGGTAATCAACTTCAAAACTTGAACTTAAAACTTTTGATGAACCAATTATAAAGTTGTTATTTCCATTTTTTAATTGAGATATTCCAGTTGTATTATTAAATGATATCGAGCTATTACTATTAATACTTTTATTTAAATTAAAACCAAAAAAATTTGTTAAAGTATTATTATTTAATCCAAAGGCTCCACTTGATTTAGAAAGTAAAAAACTTTCACTTTCTTTTATAATACCTGCTGTTAAAGAAAATTCTTCAAAATTTTCGTTATTTAAATTCAATGAAAAAGCTAAAGTTTCTATTGGTAAGACTACATCTTTATTTATATTTGTAAGAGGATTAATCATTGAATTATTGTAACTAATTAATAAATCATTACCATTTAAATATAATTTTTGATTAAAACCTATACCTGTATTTTCAGTTAAGAAAGGATTTATATAAAAATTATTTTTCGGCAAAGCATTTTGAATTGCTAAATTTGGGGTATCCAAAGTTATGCTTGTGCCATAATTATATTTATTTTTTAAATTTATATATTCTCCTTCAAAGATGTTATTTGAAGTTTGACCACTTATTTCAATTTTTCTCAAGTTTTCTAATTCTTCATTTATAGATAATTTTATTTTTTGATTATTTTTATTTTCAGTATTGATAAAATCTGAAATATGTATTTTAAAACCACCATGCAATGCATCATAAGCATATGTAAATTTATTATCTAAACCTTTAGATATTGCATTACCTAAAGATGAGGATGTAGATAAAGATGATAAAGAAACAGGATATTTTTTTAGTTGCGCAAATGGTATTTGACCACCGCCTGATGATCCACCTCCACCACCACTTCCTCCGCCTCCTCCAAATGAAAGAGGATTTAAGCTAGTTGTAATTGGTGATAAAGCGGCATACATGTCAGGCACACCATGGCCCCAAGTATCATTATAGCCGTGTTTAATAGATGCTCCATGAACTGTAAATGTAGTGTTGCCGCTTGGTGTGAACCAAGCATTATTGGCTGACGCCAAAAGTCTATCAGTCAGCTGCTCGGGTGTATGATTAGGAAAGGCTTGTCCTAAAAGTGCAATCATACCTGAAACTTGTGGAGCGCCCATTGATGATCCATTAGAAACTGTATATTGACTTGTTCCTCCAGCATCTATGTACCCAGCCGCACCAATTTGTTTATCATCAACTACTAAACACCATTCTTTAGCTGCTCCACAGGGATTACCTAATCTATTAAAGTCTGATGTAGAAGCTCCTGATAAAGAAGTGCCAGTAAATTCAGCATACATTACAGAAAGCCATGCATCAGTTAGATCAACGGAGTCATCTGTTCCATTAAAATAAGCTGGCAGCCCTGCCATTACACTTACGTCAGTGTCATTTACATAATTTGAACTAGCCCAAACTATTACACCACTATTTTGAAAATTATCTAGTGCAGTTATATATGTAGATGTATGTGAGCCAAAAGCATGCATTGTTGAGTTGTTCAATTCTTCTCTTATGGTTCTACCATTATTGCTAGCATCATTAACCAATTCAGACCACTCAACAGCACTAGTACAGCTATTACCAACACAACCTTGGCTGTATCCCCAACTATTATTCATCACAATTGCAGAATGTGTTGTTCGTGCCGTGTCTATATCTGTGGCTTGAGCAGTCCCATTATCATCAAATGTTGAAAATACTATATCAGCATCTGGAGCAACACCATGAGTAGTTCCACTGATAATACCAGCAGCAATACTAGCAACATGAGTACCATGTTGTGTAGAATTATTTGATGTTGAAGGAGAATCTAACATTGTTACTGTTTTACCTTGGAATGATGAATGATTATTATGCATAGCGTCATCCATTACATAGATTGTTTGACTATCGCCAAGTAAATATTGATTACTGCTATTTTTAAATGAATGTGCCTTGTGTAAATTCACAAGCTCATATGGATGAACATTATTTGAAGATTGATCAACCAAAGTCCATGAGGATCTACCAGTAATTGTGCTTTGAACACTTGTATCTTCAGAGTAAGCTGTAGTATTACATTTTAATACATAATCATAAATTGTAATTGTTGTTTGAGTATTACCTGTTGTAGATACATCCGTCGTGCTTGCAGTGATAATAACAGTTTCGGAGGTTTCATTTGTAGTATCATTCACAGGTGTAAGAGTTATTGAAGCACTTGTAGATCCTGAAACGATCGTTGATGATGAAGAAGATAAATTATAATCTGTTCCAGATGTAGCTGTACCTCCAGTACTATATGTAATATTTACATTAGAGGAGTGGGCTTTTGTCAAATTTCCTGTGATAGTTATTCCTGTATCACATTCACCCAAGCTGCTAGCTGAAACCGAAAAAGATAATGTGGCTGGACTTGATGAAGAACTACTACTTCCACTGCCACCACCTCCACCAGCAAGAGCAGCTACACCTACAGCAGCAATAATTCCAACTTGTGATCCATCAAACCCAATATTTGATACATTTTTTGGTTTTATATATGAATTTAATATTAATGGATCAAATGAGTTATAAATATTTAAAAGCAACTCCTGTCTTTTAAATTCTGACATATAGTCAGTCCATTTTGATAAATAATTAATATCTTCTGTTAGAGCATATAAATCTTGAGGATTATTTTTTATATGTGTATTTAATTTTTTAAAGTCTTTATTATTTAGTGTAAAATTTTTAGCTTCATTATAATTTTCTGAAAAAACAGTTGGTTTGTTAAACAAGCTTTCTTCTTGAGCCATTTTTTCTAGATCTGGATTTAAAAAATCTTTCATTATTTGTTTAAATCCCTTTTTTTTCTTGATAGTTTCGTTATTAGGTAAATTTAATTCAATAATATCATTAATAATTCCATTTTTATTTTTTATTAAATTTATCCCTTCATCATTGATTTTAATATTTTGATCCAAGAAACATTTTTGTATTTTATTTTTATAGTCAACGTAAGAACTATAACTCTTTATACATTTATTTAATTCAGTAAAATTTTTAAATGTTGCAGAGTAAGAAAGATTATAATTAATTATGATAAAAAATATTGAAAAAACAAATACTCTCATTGAGCTTATCTATTAGGTGTATCTGTAGCTATCATCTGATTTTTTACTTTTTCTCTAAAATATATATATACACCAGCAGCAATTATTATCGCTGCTCCGACAAAAGTTCGAGTAGTTGGAATAGTTTCGAAAAGAATATATCCCGCGATCATAGCAAAAATTATATAAGAATATTCAAACAAAGAAATTATTGAAGGTGACGCAATACTATAAGCAGAAAAAACGCAGAAAAAAGATATAGAAGCCACAATACCCATTATCAAAACATATGGCCATGAAGCCGAAGGATTAGTAAACCATTCTCTTACAATAAACTGTAAAGTTGGATCAGAAAAATTATTAAATTTCCCATCTCCACTAAAAAGATAAATAATTAAACTTACAGCGACAGCAAAAATGTAAAGCAAGGTCATTTGAGTATAAATATTATCTTTATCAGAGGTATATTTTGTAATTGTCATAGAGCACGCATAACAAAGTGCACATCCAACAGGCGCTAATTTGAAAAAGTTGAATTCTTCAAGTGTTGGATTAAGTACAATTAATACTCCTATAAAACCTACAACAATTGCACTCCATCTTCTAATTCCAATTTGTTCTTTTAAAAAAAATTTAGCAAACATAGACATAAAGAAAGGACATGAAAAAAACAAAGCACTAACCATCGCCAAAGACATAAAGGTTAAAGAAATATAAAAAAAAGCAAATCCAAAAAAGAAACAAACTACTCTAGCTAAAGTTAAAAAGGGATAATGTGTTTTAAGAGTAATTTTTTTTTTTGTTATTAAAAAAAAGGATATAAGAATAGTCGCTTGTATTAAAGTTCTTCCCAAATATAACTCAAATAATGCAATATCTTCAAAAATAAATTTTATTAACGAATCTTGAATGGAAAAAAATGCCATTCCAGTCATAATAAAAAAAATACCCTTCGTATTATCGTTTGTTTGCATATCGCACCTATATCAAAAAAACTTTAACCTTCATAATTAATAAGATACTCTAAAAAGTATTTATGGAAGATTTTAAACCAATTTCTGGTAGCTGTATTTGTGGAGAAATTGAATATATTATTAAATCTAAGCCTTTATTTACACATGCTTGTCATTGTAAAGATTGTAAGAAAATAACCGGATCATCTTTTGTTGTTAATACAAGTATTTTTGAAAATTCATTAGATATCAAAGGTGAGCTTTTAGAAAAAAAGTTAATTGCAGGCAGTGGAAAAAGTTGCAAGGTTTACTTTTGCAAAAAGTGTGGTGTTTACATTTATTCTGACTATGAATTCGCTGTTAAAAGGATAAGTATCAGAACAAATACTTTATCTAATCCAGAGCTTTTTCCACCTCAAGCACACATATTTGTTAAAAGTAAAGATCCATGGATAAATATTGTAAACAAAGATATTTGCTATGATGAAATGTATGATCCTAAAATTGCTTGGCCTAAAGAAAGTTTAGATAGATATAAAGAATATCTCGAGTCTAATTGAGGATAAAGTCAGCTGCTCTTTCTCCTATCATTAAAGTTGGTGCATTTAAATTACCACTTGTAATCTCTGGCATAACAGAAGCATCTGCAACTCTTAAATTTTCCAAACCATGAACTTTCAATTTTTCGTCAACTACCGCCATTTTGTCCACACCCATTTTTAATGTACAGGATGGATGATAAGCTGTTTCAGCTTTTGATCTAATATACTCGGTAATTTGATCATCATCAGCCGCACTTTCACCTGGTCCTATTTCTTTTCCAGCGTAAGGTTTCATTGACTCTTGACTTAAAATTTTTCTAGCTACACGAACACACTTAATTGTTTCTTTTAAATCATATTCATCTTCTAAATAATTAAATTGAATTTTAGGGTAATCGTATGGATTTGAACTATTTAATTTAATATGTCCTCTACTTTTAGGTTGATTCAAACTTGCGTGTAATTGATAACCGTGTCTGTCAGGATCAACTAATCCATGATCGATTACAAATGCCGGAAAAAAATGAAATTGAATATTTGGATAGCTTTTGTCTTCTGAAGATTTGCAGAAACCACCTGCTTCTAAAAATGAAGTGGAACATGGACCACTTTTTGAAAGAAACCATTGAATACCAATTTTAAGCATATTTATTTTGTTAACATAAGAATAAAGTGTATCTTTAGTCTTACATTCTTGCTGAATGTAGGTTTCTAAATGATCTTGTAAATTTTGACCTACTCCCTCTAAAGAATGTACAACATTAATTCCTTTATCTTTTAAATCTTTTTCAGGTCCTACACCTGATAACATTAATAGTTGTGGTGAATTGATTGAACCTCCACTTAAAATAACTTCTTTGTTAGCATAAACCTTTGTGACTTTATTTTTGATATTTACCTCTATTCCAACAGCTTTTTTTCCTTCAAAAATAATCTTTTCAGCAAAAGAATTGGTAAAAACTTTTAAATTTTTTCTTTTTTTTGCAGGTTCTAGATAATATTTCGAAGCGCTAGCCCTTTGACCTTTATGAATTGTAATATCATACATTCCAAATCCTTCTTGATCTTCTCCGTTCATGTCATTATTTTTTTTATACCCTGCTTCAACAGAAGCGTTAATAAAAGCGCCAAACAAAGGATTTTTATTTTTGGATTGATTTACTGGCAAAATTCCTTTTCCACCTCTAAATTCATTCTCTCCTTCAGACCATGTCTCAATTTTTTTAAAAAACGGTAAAACATTTGCATAAGACCATGATTTCAATCCAAATGAGGCCCATCTCTCATAGTCGTTTTTGTTTCCTCGAACATAAACCATTCCGTTATGTGCAGAACAACCGCCTACCATTTTTCCTCTTGGGCAAAATAACCTTCTATTATTTAAATTAGGTTCTGGTTCTGAATAATATTTATAATTATATTTGGGATCGTGCATTGCATATAGAATTGCCAAAGGCATATTAACTTTCCAAATATCGCTAGATCCACCTGCCTCAAACAAGGCAACATTAAATTTCCCATTTTCACTTAATCTATTTGCAAGAACACATCCTGCTGTACCAGCTCCAACAATTATGTAGTCAAAATTCATTTACTTTTTAAGTTTATCTGTAAGTACTAATTTATCTGATTTAAAACTATTTTTATTTTCGTTAATAAAATCATCCATAATTTTTATTTTATCTTCTTCAAATTCTGTAACTTTTCTTTTTTCAAGATCAATATAAAGAGATATACTTTCTGTAGTTGCAGCAAGTTTTCCTGTTTTTTTTTCGATCATCTCACATTTTAAATGTAATCTTTTCTTATCATGATCAAAGAAAGTGCAATAAACATCAACTTCTTCATTTTCTTTAACTTCATTGTCATAAGTTGTTCTTGTTTCAACCACCATTGTACTTCTTTTATTTATTTGTGCTTTAGCTCCGCCCATCTCAAATTTATTAAGCATTGTTTCCCATGCTTCATCGAAAATTAAAACATAATAAGCCATGTTCATATGCTCATTATAATCCGTCCAATCTTTTATTATTTTTCTCGAAGCTAAATGAAATGTCATTTTATTAGCTTTTATTTATTTTATTCGCTACTAACAATTTTCTTTGCATCTCTCTTAAAACAGGTCTTTCTATCAATTTACCATCTATTACAACTAAACCTGTATTTGCTTTTTTAAATTGATCCATAATTTTTTTAGCTTTACTTATTTCCTCTTCAGATGGTGTAAAAATTTCATTTAAAATACTTATTTGTTTTGGATGAATTGATCCTTTTCCAGTGAAACCTAAATTTTTTACAAACTGGGCTTCTTTTTTCATTCCTTCCATATCTTCTAAATTTAAATAAGGAACATCAATAACATCAACTCCTTTACTTGCGCCAGCATGAACTAATCTTGATCTTGCATAAACTAAATTTTCTAGTTTATTTTCTACTCTTAATTCTGCTGCCATATCCTCTCCACCAAAATATAAAGCAACTATTCTATCGCTAGAATGTGCAATATCATAAATACTTTCAAGAGCTTGATTAGTTTCCATTATAACATGAAGATCAGTATCTAAACCACAATCAGTAAGCATGTCATCAATAAATGTAATTTCGTCAGGTGTTTTAACTTTAGGCAACATGATAGCTTTAACCTTTAGTTTATTTGATGCAATAGCTTCTAAGTCTAAAAGACCATTTTTAGTTCTTTGACAATTTAATCTAACAACTAATTCAACATCATTTTTTACTTCTAGTGACTTTAATGCTTCAATAGTATTTTTCCTTGCCTCGTCTTTATCTTTCATGGCAATTCCATCTTCTAATTCTATACAAACCATATCAGCTCCTGAAGCCAAGGCTTTTGGAAACATCTCTGGTTGAAGACCTGGTGTAAATATAAAGCTACGTCTAACCCTTAGTTTATTTAAGTCCATTTAATTTTTATTTCTTATAATTGTTAATGATATGATATTATATTTTACTAGAAATAAAAATGAACAATAAGGTCTTCATCTCATGTGCAGTTACAGGATCTGGTGATACAGCAAGTAAACATCCTGATTTACCTAAAACTCCAGAGCAAATTGCAAAAGCAGCAATTGAGTCTGCTAAAGCTGGTGCTGCGATTGCCCATATCCATGTCAGAGAGGAAGATGGAACTCCAAGTAGAAGGCTCGAGCTTTATAAAGAAGTAGTTGACAGAGTGAGATCATCTGAAACTGATGTAATTCTTAATCTCACGACTGGCATGGGTGGTGATTTAGATATCGGTCAAGGCAAGAACCCTTTAGACTTTGGTCCAATGACAGACATGGCAAATGTAATGGAAAGAATTGCTAATGCAGAACAATTTCTTCCAGAAATATGCACACTTGATTGTGGAACCTTAAATTTTGGAGATAGTTCAGTTATCACAGTCAACACACCTAACGATTTAAGAAAAGCTGCAAAAAAACTTCAAGAAATAAAAGTTAAACCTGAAATAGAGGCTTTTGATTTAGGAAATATGTGGTTTGGTGCTCAATTATATAAAGAGGGATTATTAAGTGATCCACCTCTTTTTCAAATGTGTTTAGGAATTCCATGGGGAGCACCGGCAACACCATTAGCTATGCAAGCGATGAAAGATATAATGCCTAAAGAAGGTATATGGTCAGGTTTTGCAATATCTAAAAACGAAATGCCATATGTTGCTCAAACTGTAGTAATGGGAGGTAACCCAAGAGTTGGTTTAGAGGATAATTTATATTTATCCAAAGGTAAATTGGCAACAAATCCTCAATTAGTTGAGAAAGCTATAAGGATCGTTACAGATCTTGGTGTAGAGATTATGTCACCTTCAGAAACAAGAGAAAAATTAAAGCTTGTAAAACACAAGTAATGTCAAAAATTAAAACTGTAGGAATAGTTGGAACTGGTGTCATAGGGACTGGCTGGATAATAAGAAATTTAGCTCACAACAAAATTGTTCATGCATATGATCAAAACAAAAATCTCAAAAACTATGTTTTTAAAGAAATAAAAAGAACTTCAAAAAGTATAAAAAAACTTTTTGGAAAAAAAATTTTAATTAAAAATTTAAAATTCTTTAATTCTTTGGAAAAGGCTCTTTCAAATGTGGATTTTGTTCAAGAAAGTGTATTAGAGAATTATAAAGTTAAAACTGATTTAATCCAAAAAATCTCTAAATATGTAAAATCAAATGTAATTATTTCTTCAAGTTCGTCAGGACTTTTGCCCTCTAAAATTTTTTCTAAGAGTAAAAATCCTCAAAGAGGCATAATTGGACATCCATTTAACCCAGCGTATTTATTGCCAGCAGTTGAAATAGTTCCTGGAAAAAAAACTACAAGAAAGTTTCTTTCAGATGCAAACAAATATTACAAATCAATCTCAATGAGGCCAATCATGCTTAAAAAAGAATTGCCAGGTTATTTATCGGATAGACTTCAAGAGGCATTGTGGAGAGAGGGTTTACATATTATTAATGAAAATTATGCAACAACACAGGAATTAGATCGTGCTATAGAAGATGGACCAGGTCTTAGATACTCAATAATGGGCACCTTTTTAACCTTTCATCTTGCTGGAGGTAATGCAGGAATGAAACATATGTTAAAGCAATTTGGTCCAGCCTTAAAATTACCTTGGACAAAATTAAAAGCTCCAAAGTTAACAAATAAATTATCTTCTAAACTTATATCAGGTACAAAAATACAAGCTAAAGGTAAATCAATTAATATGCTTTCAAATATTAGGGACCAATATTTAGTTGATGTATTAAAAATTAGAAAAAAATATGAGAATAAAATTAGAAATTGATGAAAGAAAAAATTTTTATAAATAAAACTGGTGGATGTATCTGTGGAAATATAACTTTTAAGGTTAAGCTTGATGAAGTCCCTTTAGTTTTCAATTGTCATTGTATTGATTGTAGAAAAAAAATAGGAGGCATAATGACAATTATACTGCTTAGAGATGGAGCAATAGATATAGATAAGTCTAAATTAAAAATTTATGAACATGAAGGTGGCAGTGGTAATAAAATTAAAAAACATTTTTGTGGGAAATGTGCTGCTCCTATTTTAACTTATGTAGAAAAGTATAAAAAATACTATTTATATGCAGGTTTACTAGACGATATTAGTTTTTTAAATAAAGCAGAGAACATACACTATAAAGAGTCTCATTTTCCATTTATGGAAATAAGCGAAAAAAATATTAAAGTTTAAATACTAATGCATTCTTAAAGTATTGCCGTCTACAGCAATTACTTGTCCTGATATCCTTGGCGCATCATTCGAAATTAAAAAGCTACAGATTCTTCCAATATCCTCTTCATAGACCCATGTATTCATAGAAGTCATTGAAACAAATTCTTTTTCTATTAATTTTTTTGAAATATTTAAAAACTTCGATTTATCCCTTATTACTCTACCCATTCTATCTCCCTTTATTGTTCCAGGACAAATAGCGTTTACTCTAATTTTAAATTTTCCTAGTTCCATTGCCAGTGTTTTGGTTATACCAACAACTGCCCACTTACTTGCACAGTAAGGGGATCTTAATGGAAATCCAAATATACCTGCGGTTGATGATAAATTTATTATAGCTCCACCTTTATTTTTTTTTAACATTGGAATTGAATATTTTGAAAAATAAAAGTGGCTAATAACGTTTACCTTTAATGTATTTTCCCAATCCTTACTTTTTAATTTTTCAAGTGTCCCAGTTGGCCCAGCAATTCCAACGTTATTTATAAGAGCATCAATTTTTTTTGTTTTTTTTAATATTTTGCTAAAAAAATTTTTTACTTGGTTTTCATCAGAGGCATCGCACTGAAATAAAAATAATTTTTTATTATTGAGCTTGTGCGTCTTACATTTATTCAGAAATTTTGGATTGATATCACAAAGATATACTATTGCACCTTTATCTAAAAATATTTTTGCCGAACTCCATCCAATACCCGAACCTCCTGCAGATATGATTATTTTTTTATTTTTTAAGGTTATGCTCATTTTTAATTTTAAAAGATAATTCAAACTAACAAATCTTCCAACTATTAATATGTCAACTAATAATTGAATTGAGCATTAAATTATTTTATATTGATATTGATTATGCACTCAATTTCAAAAATCTCAAAAAACGGGACTTATCTTCAAGTAATTTGGGATGACGGAAAAGAGAGTAAATTTAATTATATGTGGCTGAGAGATAATTGCCCTACAGCACACGATAAAGATTCTAGGCATCGAATGTTTAATATTTTAGATGTATCAGAAAATATAAACCCAAAAAAATATAATCTTAATAGCGATGGTAAATTAGAAATAGAGTGGAGTGAGGGAAATCATGTCAGCCATTATGATATTAGTTGGCTTAGAGAAAATTGTTACACAATTAAAAATAACGAAGAATACAAATCACCTTATCAATTATGGGATGGAAGTTTAGAAAAAAATATTCATAGTATATATATAGATCACAATGAAATTATATCTTCTGAAGAGGGATTAGTTAAATGGCTAGAGCTTCTTCATTATAAAGGAATAGCAATAGTTTATAATGCTCCAGTAGAAAAAAATTCAGCGTTCCCTGTTTTAAACAGAATTAGTCACACAAGAGAGACATTTTTTAAAACACCTTTTGAAGTTATAAATATACCAAAACCTAATAACTCAGCTTATACAGCTCATGCACTTCAAAATCATATGGATTTACCATGGTTTGAAAATCCTCCTGGGTATCAATTTTTACATTGTTTAGTTAATTCAGCAAAAGGTGGTGACTCATCAGCAGTAGACGCATTCGCTGTTGCAGAATATTTAAAGAAAAACGATAAAGATACTTTTGATACGCTAACAACAATACCTTTAAAGTTTAGAGACAAAGATTACACTCAAGAAGCTCACAGAAGCTTTTATGGCACTGCAATTAGTCTAACAAAAGATGGTGATTATAATGATGTTAGATTTAGTACTGCAACCATGGATGCATTAGATTGTCACCCAGAACAAATGGATAAAGTTTATAAATCTCATCATAAATTTGGAAAACTTTTACACGATGACAAATTTCAAATAAAATTTAGGCTAAGACCAGGAGATATATATACATTCAATAATAGAAGAGTGCTTCATGGAAGAACTGAATTTGATCCAAATTCTGGACACAGACACCTACAAGGTTATTACATGGATAGAGATGAAATTGTGGGTAGATTAAATTATCTTAAGAAATAAAAAAAAAGGGCTTTGAAAATCAAAGCCCTTTTTATCTAATTTATTTTAAAGTTATTATGGAAGCCAACTTTTCCATTTATCTGGATTATTGTCTAACCACTCATTAACAACTTCTTTTACATCTCTTTTCTTAATATCAACTTCAACTAACATTTTAGCTTGGTCAATATTTTGTAAAGACATTTTTTCAAAGAACTTCTTAGCATCAGCATGTTCTGCACTAGCAAAAGTAGCTGGGTTACCGTAGTTCATCGTGTAATCTTTAGCCCAACCAGTTGCTGGCCATGCAGCAGTTCCACAATCTTTCCAGTTATTTGCTTCAGTGAAGCTCTCACAAGTTTTGTGTTCTGGAAGTTGTACACCAACCATATCATACTCACCAAAGAACCAATGTGGTGACCATAGATAAAGTAGGAATGGCTCTTTACGCATGTAAGCAGCTTTTGCTTCTGCGATAGCAGCAGCTTCTGTTCCAAGTTCATCAGCCTGGAAGTCTATCCCTAAAAGATCAAGTCTTTTTTGGTCATGACAGTTCCAACCTGCAACCGGACATCCAATAAGTCTACCTTTCTTACCACTTTCAATTGTTGCAAATTTTGCTTTGTGTTTATTTAAGTCTTTCCAAGTTTTAATACCTAGTTCTTCAGCAGCATATCTTGGTATCCAGTAGTCTGACATACCGATTATTCCTGCTGTTCCAAGTAAATCTACACTTCCATCACCACTGTATGTCCCAACGACTTTACCTTCGTATATTAAGTCCTCTTTTAACATAACAGTGTCAGCTTCAGCGTAACTTGGCCAACTTTCGCAAGCGAAGTCTAACTCACCTGCAGCGATTGCTTCCCATAAACCAGTTCCTGAAGGAAATACAGTTTGTTTAATTTTGTATCCCATCTCTCTTTCAAGAATTGCTACGGCAACTTCGCAAGTAATTATCCCACCAGTCCAATCTGCTATAGCTGCGTGAAGTCTTTTGGCTGCATTGGCTTGACCAAAGCTTCCAATTAACAGAGCTACAGAAAGAATTAGTGCTGATATCTTTTTTGATAACTTCATTTATTTCCTCTCTTTTTAATTAATTAAAAACACATTTTAGATCAAAATGTATTGGTATGTAAACCACGCAAATAGTACTATTTGTCTTAGCTTATTAAGCCTAAAGCTTCTCTTTGTTTCTTAGTCCACGCAAGTGTAATTCTATCAATAATAATAGCCAGTAATACTATTCCGATACCAGCTGCTAATCCTCTTCCAGTATCTGATCTCGCAAGACCATTAAATACTTCTAAACCTAAACCCTTACCACCAATAAGTGGTGTAACTATTTGCATTGCAAAAGCCATAATTACAGTCTGATTAAATCCAATAACTAAACTTGGAATAGCTAACGGGAACTTAACTTTATTTAATGTTTGAATAAGTGTTCCACCAAATGATCTCGATACTTCAGAGTAAGTGCCAGAAACCTGTGTTAAACCTAGAGATGTTAATCGAATAATTGGCGGAATTGAATATATTACAGTTGCAAGAACAGCTGACACTGTTCCACCACCAAAAAACATTAGAACAGGAATTAAATAACAGAAATAAGGAAGTGTTTGCATTGCATCCAACACAACGTTTTGAATATTTCTAAATCTTTCATTGTAAGATGCAATTATTCCAAGAGGAACTCCTATAACAAAACACAGCACTACAGATACAAGTACTGAAGATAAAGTTATCATTGATTGTGTCCATATTCCACATGCGCCAATAAATAGAAGAAGGACTGCTGTAATTATTGCGAATCTTATTCCAACAGTTACGTAACCTAAAGCCGAAAATACTGCTAATGTATACCACCAAGGTATTTGAGTTAGAAAAACATCTAAAGGTCTTAACAAATTTAAATAAACAAAAGCTCTTAAACCTTTTGCAAAAGAAATAAATCCTGGATTTACAGTCAAGCTTTCTACTGCATTAGTAATTGGTTGTCTTATTGATAATTTCCATTCTTTTGGAAATGTTCCTATTTCTAAAAAGTAATGATCTATGAATGCAATTAGAAATAAAACTAAAAAATAAGGAATAACATAATATCTTTTGCTAATAAATTCACCGATGTTTTCTGCTGTAGATTTATTAAAAATTGAAACTAAGACTCTAAATACTGTTGCTATAGCAGATGTAACTGTTTGACATATGATTTTTAAAATTTTATTTCCAAAACTTAACGGCATTTCTAAAATTTTTGCGATTTGATATTTTTCCCAACTTTGAGGAAGTAAATAAAATCTTTGAACATCTGAAGGAAGTCTATCTTTATCTTTGCTAAACGCTAAACTAAATCTATCAAACATTATCGCCATAAATAAAATACATAGCCCACCTTCCATTGCCCAACCAACATCCAATCTTCTTATTGCTTGCCAAACTTGTCCACCAATACCCTCCGCACCTATAAAACATGCAAGAACCACTAATGCCAATGCCATCATTATTACTTGGTTAATACCCATCATTATACTTGGTAAAGATAATGGAATTTTAATTTTAAATAACAATTGAAGTTTACTTGAACCAAAGGAAGTCGCTGACTCAATTGTTTGAGCTGGCACTTGTCTTATACCAGTGTTTGTTAATCTTATTATTGGAGGCATTGCATATATCATTGTAGCCAATATTGCTGGCGCACCTCCTATCCCAAAAAAAAATAATGCTGGGAACAAATACACAAATGCTGGCATTACTTGCATAGTATCTAATACTGGCTTCATGAAATTTTCAAATCTATTACTTTGTGAACACAACACACCCAGTATAAATCCAAAAAATACACATAATAAAACTGACAAACCCATCAATGCCACTGTTTGCAAGGATGGTTCCCACATTCCCGTTGCTCCCCAAAAATAAACTACAAAAGAAGAGTAAATTCCCAATCGCAAACCACCTGCAATTATGCAGGGTATTACAATTATTGTTGCTATTAAAATCCAAGGAGATTCAAGCAAAAAGTCTTCTAAAAAATAATAAGTTTCTTTTATATAGCTTGCAATAATTTTAGTAACCCATCTGTAATTTTTTTTTAAATAATCTTCTCCATCGTTCACCCAAGCTGTAAATGTAAATTTATCAGTGACTTCTTTAGGAAACTTTGAAGGCCCTTCACTTTGGGTAGATAGCCAGAGTGCTACTAAAAAAACAACTCCAATAATTACATAAGTTATTATGTTTTTTGATTGATTTGATTTATCTATTAAATCAGTTCTAGTAGCCATGTTAGCAAGTTAAAATAAATAATTTTACATTTAAAGTAAAATATTGTCTATTTTTGAGGTAATATTATTTATTAAAAATGGCTGTAGAACAAAAAATCACTTGTACAAATATATGGAAGTTATTTGGACCAGACGAAAAGAGAATTATAAAAAACCTTGATAAAAATTTAACTATTAAGGAAGTTCAAGAAAAGACAGGACATGTTGTTGCCGTAAAAGATGTCAGTTTCTCAATTCAAAAAGGAGAAACATTTGTAGTAATGGGATTATCTGGTAGTGGAAAATCAACACTAGTGAGATGCATTTCGAGATTGATTGAACCAACAGCTGGCATGGTGAAAATGGATGATGTTGAAGTTACAAAAATGAGTGCAAGTGAATTATTGGAATTAAGAAGAAATAAAATGAGTATGGTTTTCCAACATTTTGGTTTATTTCCTCATAGAACAGTCCTAGAAAATATTGGTTATGGATTAGAAGTAAGAGGAACAAAAAAAGATATAAGAACAGAAAAGTCAATGGAAGTTTTAAAAATGGTTGGCTTAGATGGTTGGCATAATAATTATCCAAGAGAATTATCTGGAGGTATGCAGCAAAGGGTAGGACTTGCAAGAGCATTAGCTGTGGATCCTGAAATATTAATTTTCGATGAACCATTTTCGGCTTTGGATCCTTTGATAAGAAGAGAAATGCAAGATGAGCTTTTAAAGATCCAAGAAAAGCTTCAAAAAACTATGGTATTTATAACTCATGACTTTTTAGAGGCAATTAAAATGGGTGATCACATTGCAATTATGAAGGATGGAGAAGTTTCTCAAGTTGGTACACCAGAAGAAATTGTATCTAATCCAAAAGATCAATATGTTAAAGATTTTTGCGAAGATGTTCCTAAATATAAAGTATTAAGTGCAGGCAAAGTCATGAGAACAGAATGCTGCAATGAAACAAAAAATTTATTTGAGAATGGAAAAGATAATATTTTAGATAATTCTAAAATTGAAAATTTAATAGATAGGCTAATTGATAATGATAAAACTTATCCTGTAGTTTGTAATGAAAGTGGAAAGCTATTAGGTGAAATAGACAGAGTAATAGTCATGAAATCTATGAGATCAAATCAATAAATTTGCTTATTACCTTCTATTGATTTCTTTTTAATATTATCTCTCCATATAATAATCATACCAGCAAAAATAATTACTATTACTCCAGGAAATAGTTGGCTCCATGGAGCTTCATTAAAGAAAATCCAACCAAGAATAAAAGATGAGGGTATACCAAGATACTCAAATGAAGCAATTTTACTTGCTGAAATTAAACGATAAGAATAAATAAATAATATTGCTGCTGTACCACCCAAAACTCCAGTCATTGTCATCAAAATAAAATCTTTAAAATTTTTAATTTCAACATGTCCTGTAGTTACAAAAAATAAAAGTAAACCACCAATGACATTAAAAATTAATGTGTATAACTGAATTTTTGCAGTTGAATGATTGCCTTGAATGAATTTTAAAATTATCACAGTGAAAGCCCATGCTATAGCTGTTAGAATTGGAAATATTGAGTACAAACTAAAAATTTCACTCGTTGGTTTCATTATCATTACTACACCAACAAAACCAATTATAACTGCTGACCATCTATAAATACCAATTTTTTCACTCAATAAAATTATTGATAGTATAACTATAAAGAAGGGTGACGAGAAGGTTAACGTCATTGCTGTTGCAAATTCCAGATTTACTACTGAGATGAAAATGAATACATTCATAGAAAGAAAACATATTCCTCTCAAGCAGCTCAATATCAAAAACTTATTTCCTATGTTTTTAAATATTGTTGAAAATTCATTTGTGAATAAGATCAATAATATCAAAGGTATAATTGCTGCTACATTTCTAAATAAAGTTAATTGAATTATTGAATATTCATTACCTAAAAATTTAATAATAACCATGTAAAGATCTATACACAAAATTGCTAAGAGCATTGTAGCAATTGCTAAATATGTTTTTTTTAGATCTGTTTTTTCAGATGAAATTTTCATTTAATAATATTGAAATTAGTATAAGTTTTTAAAATATTATGCAAAATTTTAAGCTTAATGAGGAATTTTTATTAAATAATCAGGATTGGACATTCCCAACTTTTACAGCTTATGGGCCTGGAAGATTTAAAGAAATTGGAAAGTTTTGCAAAAATTTTAAAATAAATAATGCATTAATCGTTACTGATAGTGGCAGTGTAAATTTACCATTTATAAGTGATTTACAAAATTTACTTAATGATTCAAAAATCAAATCAGATATTTATTCAAATATATCGCCAAATCCTAGAGATGATGAAATAGATTCTGGATGTAAAAAATTTCGTGAAGGCAATCATGATGCAATAATCGCAATAGGCGGCGGAAGTGCAATGGATGGAGGAAAAGCAATTTCTCTTACAGTTGATAGCGGTGTACCGTTATGGGATTTTGAATTTGAAAAAGAGCCACCAAAATTAACTATGGAAAATCCTTTTCCAAAAATAATTACTATTCCAACTACAGCAGGAACTGGCGCTGAAACAGAAGTTACTGCTATGGTCACTCATCTTGAAAAAGGAATGAAGTTTTGTTTATGGCATCCAGATGCCCGACCATGTTTAGCTTTAGTAGATCCAGAGTTAACTTTAAAATTACCAGCAAATCTTACTGCCTGGACCGGCATAGATGCAATGATACATGCAATTGAAGGTTATAGTGTTCCTATGTTTCATCCACTTTGTGATGGTTCTGCATTGGAAAGTTTGAATTTAATTTCAAAATCACTTTATGCAGCTGTAGAGGAGCCTGATAATCTCTTAGCTAGAGGAGGAATGATTATTGGATCTTATTTGGGCGGAATAGCTTTCTTAAAAGGTCTAGGTTTAGTTCATGCAATTTCACATATGGTTGGCGCTGAATATAATACTCATCATGGATTGACCAATGCAATTATACTTCCCGCAGTCATGAAATATAATTTGCCTGGATTAGAAGAAAAAGTAAAAAGAATGTCGGAGGCAATGCAATTTGAAAACCATTCAATTGAAAGTTTTCAAGACAACTTAAATATAATTCTAGATAGATTACAAATCCCTAAAGGATTAAACGAATTGGGAGTACCAGAAGATTGCCAAGATAGAATAGCAAAGAAATCAATGCTAGACCAAGCTTATGGACAAAATCCTAAAAAGGCATCATTAGATGAGGTCAAGACTTTAGTTTTAGAGAGTATTAGACAAGCAAGATAGGTTTAATTAAGTGCTTGAGAATTTTTCTGTCCATCAAATAATTTCAAAAATTAAAAATAGAGAAATTAAAATTGCAGAGGTAGTAAATTTCTATTTAGATAGAATAAAAAAATTCAACCCAAAGTTAAATGCTATTATTTCACATATAGATGAAACAAAAATAACTGAAGAAGCAAAATTAAAAGATGAAAATTTTAATAGTGATAATGACAAAGATGATATTTATGGACTTCCAATTGCTGTTAAAGAATTATTTGATATTAAAGATGAGGTAACATGCTATGGATATAAAGAGTTATTAAAAAATATACCAAAACAGGACTCTTTATTAGTAGATAATTATAGAAATAACACAATTTTAATTGGTAAAACAAATCTCTCTGAACTTGCTGTTGGTTGTCATACTACTAACAGAGTTTATGGAGCCACCTCCAATGTTTATGATTATGGTAAGTCAGCAGGAGGGTCTTCTGGTGGTGCAGCAGCAGCTGTTGCGGCAAATTTAATTCCTTTTGCAGATGGCACAGATATGATGGGATCTTGTAGAAACCCAGCAGCATATGCAAATATTTATGGATTAAGACCAACACCTGGTGCGATTGCAGAAGATAGATTTGAAATTAAAAATTTAAAAGATTTTCCTTTAATATCTACAACTGGATGTTTTGCTAGGACTCCAAATGACATGGAATTTTTATTTAACTATATAAAAGGGAAGAATGTAAAGGATAAATTATCTTTCGATCTTAAAGATATAAATAATAGAAAACTTTCAGATTTAAAAATTGGATGGTGCATTGATCTAAACGAACAATATAAGTATGAAGACGGAATTATAGACTTATGTGAAAATATTTTAAAAAAATTACAATCAAATAGTTTAAATGTTGAAAATTTAAAAACTGAAATTAACTCTGGAGAATTATGGTATTCTTGGACAACATTAAGAGCCAAAACATTATATGAAAACTTCTTGTTATATAATTTAAAAAATTTAAATGAATTACCTTCTCAAGCATATTGGGAATATAAAAAAGGGAAAAGCATCGAAACAAAAGATGTTTTAAAAGCAATAGAAATAAGAAATAAATATATGGATAAAATTCAAAACCTATTTAAACATTATGATTTTTTAGCATTACCTTCGGCTCAATTATTTCCATTTGAAAAGAACCTAAATAATCCTGAATTTATCAATAATAATAAAATTGACACTTATCATAGATATATGGAAGTCTATACATTATCAAGTTTGCTTGGTTTGCCAACTATATCTATTCCAGTAGGTTTTAATAATAAAGGGCTACCGATGGGAATGCAGATTATAGCAAATGTTAAAGAAGATAATAAAGTAATTAACTTTGCCAAATCTTATGAACAAATTTTTAACTTTTCAAAATTTAAACCAAAATTAATGTAATTATATAATAATGACCAGACACCCCCATCATTTTAAAATTTCATTTGCATTGGCTATTGCTGCCGGTTCTTGGGGAATTTATTGGTTACCTCAAAGAATACTAGAAGATGGAGGTTTGACTGGTGGCTGGGGAACGATATCCCAAATGGCAGTTGGAATATTAATATTATCACCAGTCGCAATTTGGAGAGTTATAAAAGGAAAGTCTATTGGATTGGAATTTCCTCTCACTGGTTTTTTTGTTGGAAGTGGATTTGTTTGTTATGCTCTTAGCTTTCTTCTTACTGATGTAGTTAAAGCATTAATCATGTTTTACATGATACCTGTTTGGACAACAATATTTGAAATTATATTTTTAAAAAAGAAATTTGGTTGGAAGAGGGTAATCACATTAGGTTTAGCACTAGGAGGTTTATGGATTGTATTCAGTCAAGAGAATATAATTCCGTTACCTCAAAATGCAGGGGATTGGTTGGCCCTTGCTGGAGGTGCACTATTTGGTGCTGGTTTAATTAGAATGGAAATAATTAAAACAGATGGCGTCTTTCCAATTATATTCACATTCTTTTTTTATGGAGGTTTAGCCAGTATCCCTATTGGGTTATTCTTAGTAGATTATTTAGGACCAGTTCCATCAGTGGAGGTTATCATGTCAATGTCCACTTTTTTATTACTTATTTCGATATTTTATTTTATTCCTACAGGGGTCATAATCTTTTGGGCTCCAAGTAAATTAGGAGCCGGCTTATCATCTATTTTATTTTTAGCTGAAATAATTGTTGGTGTTATTAGTGCTAGTATTTTAACAAATGAACCTTTTGGATGGAGAGAAACCCTAGGAAGTATTCTGATAATTCTTGGTGGTGTAATTGAAGTTGTATATGTTCCAAAATCAGAGAAGAAATTAGCGAAATGAATATTAATGAATTATTGAAATCAAAAAAAAAAGTTTTCTTAGATGGTGGAACAGGTTCAGAAATTCAGAGACTTGGTGGAAAAATGGGACCAGCATTTTCTGGATTAGCAAATGTTTTCTCACCAGAAATAGTAATCAAAGTACACGAAAGTCATATAAACGCCGGATGTGATATGATAACAACCAATACTTTTGGAACTGCAAGGCATTGTCTTGAGCCTTCAAATTTAGGAGATCAGACTATAAAAATTAACATTGATACAGTTAAGTTAGCAAGACAAGCAGTCAAAAATTCTGGAAAAAAAATTAAAATTGCTGGAAGCATGTCAACATATTTAGCTTTGGCTGAAAATGAATTTAGACCTGACACAAAATTTGTACCATCATTTGCAAAAGAAGAAAAAAATTATAAAGAACAAGCGAGGGTATTAAAAGAAGAGGGAGTCGAAGTGCTTATTCTTGAAATGCTTTTAGATATTGATCACGCTAAAATTTTGCTTAATTCAGCTTTGGAAACAGGTTTACCTGTCTGGGTTGGATTAAGTTGCTGCATAAGCAAATTTGATGAAACCGTAGTAGGTAGAAATTTTAGAGCTGAAAAAGAGAGATCTATTATATATGACCCTTTAAAATATCCTGATGAGCCAAAATTCCTTCCTGAAGATAAAATTATAAATTTTGCTGAAATAATTAATTCACTCAAATCTATTGGTGGAGATGTTTATGGCATAATGCATAGTTGGTTTGTTGATACAAAAGAGGGAATGAAAGTTTTAAAATCAAATTGGAATGGGCCAATTATGTTCTATCCAGAGATTCATAAATTTGACACTAGTACTATGCAGGCATTAATAACTGAAAATGAAATTGAATTTGTTGATAAGTGTTCTGAGTTAATAGACGATCAGGTAAAAATTATTGGGGGTTGTTGTGGCGTCACAGATAAACATTTAAAATCCTTAATAACTAAATTTTCTTAATTTAGTAATCTTTACTAATTATTTGGTCTATCATATTTACCATATCTTTTTTATATTTTTCATTTGTTGCAGATTTAGTCTCTAAGACAGAAAAAAACGCAGCAACAACTTTTGTTTTCAAATTTATTCCTAAAAATTGGCCCCCATATCCAGAGTGACCAATCCAGTTACCACATTTCATTAATGAATTTACATAACAAACAAATTTATTCTTAGATAATTGAATGTATTTGGGTCCCTCACTATTAATAGTTTTACTCAAAAAAGTTTTAGAACCAATATTTTTTCCATTTATACCTTTTCCTAACCTGGAAAAAAGTAAACCCATTCTTAGAAAATCTCTTGTAATTAAACTTCCACCTCCAGACATCCACGGTGTTCCAAATCTATCTGTACCTATATACAATCCTTCTTCAAATCCTGTCGCTTCAACAGTTTCCAACAGCCATTGTCTTAAACTTTTTTTACTTACTTTTTCGACAATTAGTCCAATAACATCGGTATTAGCTGATTTATAATGCGCCAGATCGGTATAATTTTTTAAATCTCTGCTTTTTAAAGATTTAATTGAATTTAAATATTGTTCCTGGCTTTGAATGTTTTTACCTTTAATCGGCAGTCTCCATCCTCCTACAGGCTCATGTAAAAATGAAGACGAATAAGCTTTTGTATAATCTTCGCTATATAGATTTACAATGTTCATGTCTAAAACGTCTTTTACTTTTGCATTTGCATAACCACTGCCAATTTTTGGCAAGTAAAATGAAATTTTCTTATTCAAGTTAATTAGTTTTCTGTCTATCAGCTCTCCCACAAATAAATGTATAAACATTTTTGTAATTGACATAATTGTTTGAGGCTGATTTGTAGAAAAGTCCTTTGCGTACTGCTCGAATAAAATATCCTGATCTTTACCAACTATCAGAGAGCAAAAAGCTTTATTTTTAGTTACCTTTTTTACAGAAGATAATTTACCAATTCTCTTATTAATTTTTTTTTTTAATTTTAGAACAAAATCTGATCTAAGGTATATTCCATATCTGTTAATTTTATACAAATTTCTAAAACCCAACCTCCTTTTATTTGGGAGATTCCATTGAGCTTTATTATCTTTTCTTGTAACTAATTCTGGATTTTTTTCTGAAATAATTTTTTTCAAATTAGTATTTTTTATCCAAACTTAAGAGATTTATTTTTCTCGTACTTTTGATGATAGCCTTCTGCTTTACAATAGTTTTTTTCTTTGGAAATCTTTGTAGTAACTTTTCCATCTAATTTCTCATTCATTTCTTTTAAAATCTTCTCTGCAGTATTTTTTTCATTATCATTATTATAAAATATCTCAGAACGATATTGAATTCCTACATAAGTTCCTTGTCTATTTTTTTGAGTTGAGTCATGGAGTTTAAAAAATAATCTGACCATATCTTCATAGCTTAAAATATTTTCGTCATATTGAACTTTAACTACTTCTATGTGGCCTGTATCTCCACCACAAACTGCTTTGTAAGTAACGTTGGGATCATCACCTCCGCAGTAACCACATTCGGTAGATAATATTCCTTTTATACCATCGTATTTAGTTTCGTCCCAAAAACAACCAATACCACCAATAAAAGTTTTCATAATTTTACAATATATTATTACTTCAAAATTGAAACAGCTTTTATCTCTTCAACCCCTATACCACAACAACCACCAACAATTTTTACACCTTTGCTAACCCATTTTTTTGCAACTTCCAAATAATCATTGGGTGAAAAATTATCTACAAACTTCCAATTTGGTTTTTCGTAATAGCCTTTGTTAGGATAAGCACCAATAACTCCATTGTAACTTTTTAATGCAGTGTCTAAAGCTGCACTCGTTGTTTTAATATCTGAGTGAGCAATTAAAATTGGCCCCTTATGTAATTTGCTAAAATTTATCAACGACTCTTCTAAATCCTCGTAAATTTCAGTTTTATTCTTCACATCATCATAGCCAAGTGTAATATTTTTTGTATTCTGATCTATTACACAGGAAATAGAAAGCCAAACAGGTAACTTTATATTTGAAGAACACTCAAGCATAGTCTCAACGATTTCTGCTTGAGATGTCATTGCTTCTAAAATTATTAAATCAACACCCTCATTTGATAAAATTTTAATCTGTTCATTAAAACATGGCTTCATGTTCTTTATTCCAAGTTTAAGAAAACTTCCATAACTCGAAACACTTCCTGCTAAACAGACGCTCTTTTTTGAATTATCAATTGCTTGTTTAGCAATTTGAACTGCTTGTTTATTAAATAATTCAATTGAGTCTTCATATCCGTGTTTTCTAAGAGAAATTGGAGTTGTAGCATAAGTATTTGTTGTAATAACATCAGCACCTGCATCAATATAATTTTCATGAACTTCTTTTAGAAATTCTGGGCTATCTACAGAACATTTTCCACACCAGAGGTTTTGATCCATTTTAGCTCCTTTTTTTTCAAGCTCAGCACCTATACCTCCATCAAGTACAATAATTTTTCCTTGATCGATTTTTTCTTGAATTAAAGTGTAAGACATTAATTGTTTGTGAAAGCACAAATTTTATTATTATCAAGATCTCGAATGTAAGAATAGTAAACTCCAGAACCTTCAGGTCTTTCGCCTCCAGCTCCTTCACTTTTTCCACCTGCCTTAACTCCAATCTCATGAAACTTATCAACTATATCTCTAGATGATGTAATAAATGAAACTTGCGTTCCATTTCCATTTGTTGCCTCTTTCATATTAACAGGTTTGGTCACATAAAACTCTATAGTTCCATCACCATTTTTTTCTGTGTAACCAGCACAAACTTCATCTTTATAATTTCTTTCTAGATTTAAAACTTTTAAGACTTCATCATAAAAAATTATTGCTTTTTCTAAGTTATTGGTTCCTACCATTACATAACCAAGCATTTTAATTTTTCCATTCAGTAATAGTTTTTACCTCTAGATATTCATGCAATCCCCAAGTTCCACCTTCACGCCCATTTCCAGATTGCCTATATCCACCAAAAGGAGTTCCAGAGTCAGCCGCTTTATGATTTACATATACAATTCCAGACCTTAATTTTTTTGAGACTCTTTTTGCCTTTTCTTTATCCTCTGTTTGTAAATAGTTTCCTAATCCATATTCTGTGTCATTTGTAATTTGGATAGCTTCCTCTTCATTTTCAAAAGGAATAATTGACAATACTGGTCCAAATATTTCCTCTTTTGCAATTCTCATATTATTATTAACATCAGTGAACACCGTCGGTTTAATAAAATAACCTTTCTTTAAGTCTTCAGGTTTATCAGGCCCACCTGCTACTAAAGTAGCACCTTCCTCAATGCCACTATTTATTAGGCTCTGAATTTTATCAAATTGAGTTTTTGAAATTACAGGTCCTATATGATCCCCAGCTTTTGAAGCAAGATCAACTTTAATTTTATTTGCTTCGTCTGCAGCTTCTTCAACAGCTCTTTTATAAATTGATTTTTCAACAAGCATTCTAGTTGGAGCGTCACAGGATTGACCTGAATTACTCATTACGTTTCTAATGCCATCTCTAACTGCATCAGGATATGCATCAGCAAAAACAATATTTCCACCTTTACCACCAAGTTCAAGACAAACTCTTTTTATAGTTTCAGCAGCATTCTTTGTAATTAATTTTCCAGCTCTAGTAGATCCTGTAAATGAGACCATATCAACATCAGGATGTCCTGACAGGTCAGTTCCAACACCAGGCCCATCACCATTCACCAAATTAAATACTCCAGCTGGAAATCCAGCCTCATCTATCATCTCTGCAAATAGCATTCCTGATAATGGTGCAATTTCAGATGGCTTAAGTACCATTGTACATCCAGTAGCAAAAGCTGGAATTACTTTTAAAGCAATTTGATTTATAGGCCAATTCCAAGGTGTGATTAATCCACAAACTCCAATTGGCTCATATACAATATGATTAGTAGACCCCTTATCAAAACCTGGTTCGAATTCAAAATCTTTTAATCTTTTTATAAAGTCTTCTATATGACCTGCACCAGAAGATGTTTGATTAGCCGAACACCAATCTTTAGGACAACCAAGCTCTGTAGTAATAGCATCAGTCATATCATCCCATCTAGAATTATAAATTTTTAATAATTTTTCTAATAAATTTAACCTTTCTTCTTTTGAAGTTTCTTTCCAAGTCTCAAAAGCAGATTTTGCTGCTTTGACTGCAGCATTTGTATCATCAGAGCTTCCAAGACTTATAATTGCACAAACTTCTTCTGTTGATGGATTAATAACTTCACATTCATTCTTGTTTACTGGCTCAACCCATCTGCCATTGATATAAAACTTTTTTTTATCGAGCATTTTTATTTCAAAATTAATTTTTCTTATTATACTTTTATTTACTCTTACCATTCAAGAGATTAGATGCAGTTTTTAAATTTTAATGATTAATCAATATGTGGTGGTATATTATATTTATGAAATCACAAAAAATAGAACCAAAGTTTGAAAATAGCCAAAATCCACGTATTGGGCTCATCGCTTTAGCAACCGATCTAGTGATTGAAAAAGATTTTATAAGTGTAATTAAAGATAAAAAAATAGATTTTTTTGTAAATAGAATAGAATGTTACAACCCTTTAACTAAAGAGAATTTGATCAAAATGTCAGAGAATATTACTCAAGTCACAAAAGATATCTTACCAGAGCAAAAATTAGATTGTGTTGTATATGCTTGTACATCAGGAACTATAGCAGCAGGATATGATAATATTAAAAATAAAATACAAGCAGCAAAACCTGAAGCAAAACTTTCAACACCAAGTACAGCAGCTTTGAAAGCATTGAAAAAATTAAATATTAAAAAACTTTCTATATTCACGCCTTATAGTAAAAAAGTTAACGATGATGTTGTTGATTACTTTAAAACGTCTGGTTTTGAAATCACCTCAAATTCATACTTTGATATTCATTCTGACATGGAGATTGGTAAAGTAGATCAAAATTATCTGTTTGATGTTCTTATAAACTTAGATGTAAGTGAGTCAGATGCTTTATTTGTATCTTGTACTGCTTTACCAGTTTTACCTTTGATACAAAAATTAGAAGATAAACTTGGAATACCAGTTCTTTCAAGTAACCAAGCATTAATATGGGAGTCTTTGGAAAACATAGGTGAAAATAAATCTGTAAAAGGATTTGGAAGACTGTTTGATTAATCTATGTCTTTTTCAAAAGAAGAATACAAACAAAGACTAATAAAAGTTCAATCTCTGATGAGAGAAAAAAAAATTGATTTAATTATTTCTCACGACACAAATAACATGAATTATCTTACAGGCTACGATGCTTGGTCTTTTTATTATGCACAATGTGTATTAGTGCATGTTGATTCAAAAGAACCAATTTGCTTTGTAAGAGATCAAGATGCGGGTGGGGCATATATAAAGACCTATTTAAATAAAGATAATATTATTGTTTATGATGAGAGTTATATTCATACTTGGCCAAAACATCCTTATGATTACTTGACCAAAGTAATTAAAGAAAAAAAATGGGATAAACTGTCCATTGGAGTTGAGATGGATGCTCATTATTTTACAGCTTTTTGTTATGAAAAGATTAAGCAGGGATTGCCTAATGCAAATATTATCGATTCTGATCGACTAGTTAATTGGGCTAGATTAATTAAATCCAATGCGGAGATAAATTATATGAAGTCTGCTGCTTTAATTTCTCAAAAAGGAATGCAAACAGCAATGGAAGTAATTAAACCTGGTACAAGACAATGTGATGCTGTTGGAGAAATTCAAAAGTCTTTGTTTTACGGTACAGAAGAATTTGGAGGTGAATATTCTAGTATCGCAACGCTTCTTCCAACTGGAAAAGGTACATCCGCTTCACATTTAACAGCAACTCAAGATAAATTTGTTGAAGGTGAAGCAACTATAATTGAACTTTCAGGTGTATATAAAAGATATCACGCACCTATGGCTCGAACAATTTTATTAGGTAAACCTGATCAATTAAAAATTGATACCATGAATAAAACTATTGAAGCTTTACAAGCTGGAATTGATGCTACAAAACCTGGAAACACAGCAAATGATGTTGCCCAAGCTTTTTGGAAAATTTTAGATAAATATGGTATCGAGAAGAAATCAAGAACGGGTTACTCTATAGGCATTGGATATCCACCAGATTGGGGAGAGCATACTTTAAATATATATAAAGGAGATATGACAATACTTGAACCAAATGTTTGTTTTCATATGATTGCAGTAATGCAGTTTGGTAATTGGGGAGTAGAAGCATCAGAAGCAATTCGAGTTACCGACAAAGGTTGTGAATTATTCTGCAATTTTCCAAAAGAGCTACATATTAAGAACTATTAGCTATTGATAATTAACTTCTTAAATGTTTTAAACACTGAATGTCTAAAAATACAGAATTCGTTAAATTCGATAAAGTTGATAAAAGTTACGATGGTAAAGTTTTAGTAGTAAAAGATTTAAATCTTAATATTTCAGAGGGCGAGTTCATCACTATGCTTGGCCCATCTGGTTCAGGAAAAACAACTTGTTTAATGATGTTAGCTGGATTTGAAACCCCAACTAATGGCGAAATTTATTTAGACTCTAATCCTATTTCAAATATTCCACCACACAAAAGAGGAATTGGAATGGTTTTTCAAAATTATGCATTGTTTCCTCATATGACAGTTTATGAAAATTTAGCATTTCCCTTAAGAGTAAGAAAAGTTCAAAAAGATGAGATTGATAAAAAAGTAGATAAAGCTTTGTCGATGGTTTCTCTTTCAGGATTTGAAAGTAGGATGCCTGCACAATTGTCAGGAGGACAACAACAAAGGGTAGCAGTTGCAAGAGCTCTCGTATTTGATCCAGCAGTAGTTTTAATGGATGAGCCCCTTGGAGCTTTAGATAAAAACTTAAGAGAAAGTATGCAATACGAAATAAAACATATCCATGAAAATATTGGTGTTACAGTGGTTTATGTTACACACGATCAAGGAGAAGCATTAACAATGTCAAATAGAATTGCAGTGTTTAATGATGGTAAGGTTCAACAATTATCAAGTCCAGATAAATTATATGAAGAGCCAGTTAATTCGTTTGTTGCAGAGTTCATAGGTGAAAATAATACTTTTGGCGGGGAAGTGACAGATATTTCAAAAAATGTTTGTAAAGTTAAATTACAAAATGGTGAAATTTTAGCTAATCCAATTTCAGTTAATTCCAAAGGTGACAAAACAACAGTTTCAATAAGACCAGAGAGAGCATTAATAAATCCAAAAGATAAAATGGATAATAATCAAACCGGAAAAATTGAAGAAGTCATCTACCATGGTGATCATACTAGAGTAAGATTAGATCTTTTAGGTAATAAAGAATTTATTTTAAAAGTTCCAAACAGCTCAAATGAGCTAGATTTAAAATTGGGCAATGAGATTAAAGTAGGATGGAACAGTCAAGACGCAAGAGCTCTAGATCCTAAATAATTTCTTAAATATCCCAGTATTACTATAACAAAATGGCCTGTTGACTCTGAATTTCGTTTTTGTTGTACTTCGCATATATAAATTAATTTATATTAAACGTTTAAACGGAGGATAAATGAAAAAATTAAGTAAATTATTACTTGCTCTTTCTTTTGCTCTTTCAATAACTTCATCTGCATTTGCGGTTACAGTAGCATCTTGGGGTGGAGCTTATACAGAGTCTCAAAAGCTAGGGTATGGTGATCCAACTGCAAAAGCTCTTGGTGTTGATATCAACTGGGTAGATTATTCAGGTGGATTATCTGAGATCAAAGCTCAAAAAGAAGCAGGTGCAATTACTTGGGATATTATCGATGTATTCGCATTTGATACTATCAACGGATGTGACGAAGGAATTTTCGTCGAATTCGATTTTGACAAAGACTTCCCTGCAGCTCCAGATGGAACTCCTGCAAGTGAAGATTTCTTTGCTCCAATGCCAAGTAAATGTGCTGTAGGAAACATTTTATATTCTTGGAATTATGCTTACAACGTAAACAATGTTGACGGCACACCATCGACTATAAAAGATTTCTTTAACACTAAAAAATTTCCAGGAAAAAGAGCTATTTACAAATCTGCTCTAACAAACCTAGAAATAGCATTAGCTGGTGACGGTGTTTACATGGGTAAAGGTGGATCAGAGATCTACAAATTATTAGAAACTGAAGCTGGTGTTAATAGAGCTATGAATAAAATTAAAGAGCTTTGTACAGATCCAAATGGTGGATGTGTATTCTGGTCTGCAGGTGCTCAACCACCAGAATTATTAGTATCTGGTGAAGTTGTTATGGCAACTGGTTGGAATGGAAGATTCTTTAATGCTGAAGTTGGCGAAGGTGCTCCAATTAAACAAGTATGGGATGGACAAGGTCTTGACTATGAATATTTCGCACTTGTTAAAGGTGGACCAGATGAAGCAAATGCTAAAAAAGCTTTAGCAATGATGACTAACACTGAAATGTTAGCTGGAAGTGCTAAATATATTGCATATGCTCCATACAGATTATCATCTTTAGAAATTATCAAAGCAAATGAGCCTTGGTACAAAGATGGTAAAACTGAAATGATGCCACAAATGCCAACTGCTCCTTCAAACACTAAAAAATACTTTTTAGTTGATCCATTTTTCTGGGCTGATAACGGTACAGAACTTGGTGAGAAGTGGGAAGCTATGAAAGCTGGACTATAAAAGAGTATAAAAGACTAGAATAATATAATATATATAGGGCGACTTTTTTAAGTCGCCCTTTTTATTTATGAGCAGCGAAACAAAACAAATACTTACAACTGACGGAATTCCTTTAGAGATAAGCTTAAAAAAAGCTGAAAGAAAAAACAAAATTAAAGCATTTTTACTTGTTGCGCCATTATTACTTTTTTTGATTATTACTTATATTTTTCCAATCGGAGAAATGTTTACAAGAAGTATTGATGATAAAATGATTACAAATATGCTTCCAAAAACATTTAAGTCTATGGAAACATGGGACGGTAAAGAGCTTCCATCCGAAGAAGTATTTGCTTCTTTCTTATCTGATTTTAAAATTCTTGTAGAAAAAAAAGAACATGGAAAATTAGCTCAAAGACTTAATAAAGAAAAAAACGGGTTCAACACCATTACAAAAAAATTATTCAGACAGGTAAAAAGAAATAAAATCGACGAGACACAAAGTATTAAAGAACAAATAATGAAAGTGCACAAGAGATGGAGAAATGTAGAATATTGGCAAGCAATTAAAAGAACTGCACCTCCTTACACTTCAGCTAAATATTTAAAAGCTATGGATATGTATTTAAATGAGGATAACAAAATTACTCAAGTCAGTGAGGATAGAAGAATACATAGAATTTTATGGTTGAGAACTGTAGAGGTTGCTTTCTTTGTTACTGTATTCTGTTTTTTAATGGGTTACCCCATAGCCCATCTACTCGCAACACTCCCGATGAAGTACAGTAATTTATTGATGATTTGCGTTCTACTTCCATTTTGGACATCATTATTAGTTAGAACAGCTAGCTGGATGATTTTACTACAACAACAAGGAGTAGTTAATGATTTCTTTGTAATGATTGGGCTAGTGGCAGACGATAATAGGCCAGAAATGATGTACAATAAAGTTGGAACATATGTTGCAATGACGCAAATTTTATTACCGTTTATGGTTTTACCACTTTACAGTGTAATGAAAACTATCTCGCCAAGTTTAATGAGAGCAGGTAAATCTCTTGGTGGAACTCCTTTTGTAGCTTTTTGGAAAGTATATTTTCCATTAACAATACCAGGTATAGGAGCAGGGTGTCTTTTAGTTTTTATTTTAGCAATTGGATATTACATTACACCAGCCTTAGTTGGGGGAGCATCAGGAACTTTAATTAGTAACCAAATTGCCTATCATATGAAGACTACTTTAGATTGGAGTTTTGCATCAGCGATGGGATTAATGTTACTTGGAGGAGTTTTGGTTATCTATTGGCTTTATAATAAATTAGTTGGAGTTGATAATATTAAGTTAGGTTAGTATGGCATTACCAAAGTATACAGAAACTAGATATAGAATTTGGCACTACTTTTACATTGCTATATGCACTTTTGTTTTTATTTTTTTAATAGCACCTTTGTTTGTAATATTTCCATTATCATTTAATGCAGAAGAGTTTCTTGTTTTTTCAGAAGGAATGAAGAATTTAGACCCAGATGCTTTTTCCTTAAGATGGTACAAAGATATGGTTTACGGTACAAAAAATCCATGGGGTCTTGCCGCAAAAAATAGTTTTATTATTGCTATATTTGCAACTTTAGGGTCAGTAATTTTAGGAACGGTTGCTGCATTAGGTTTGAGTAGCAGACACATGCCTTTTAAAGGAATAATAATGGCAACTTTAATTTCACCTATGATAGTTCCACTTATCATATCTGGTGTTGCAATATTCTTTTTTATGGCAAAGGCAGGTTTAGCGGCAACTCATACAGGAATAGTTTTAGCTCATATAATTTTAGGAACACCATTCGTTGTAATAACAGTTACTGCAACATTATCAGGTTTTGATCATAGTGTGACGAGAGCAGCAGCCAGTTTAGGCAGTAATCCAGTAAATACATTTATGAAAGTAACCCTTCCGTTAATTTTACCAGGTGTAATATCAGGAGGTTTATTTGCTTTTGTAACTTCTTTTGATGAAGTTGTAGTAGTTTTATTTTTAGCGGGTCTTGAAAATACAACTATTCCAATTCAAATGTGGACAGGTTTAAGAGAACAATTAAGTCCTACAATTTTAGCAGTAGCTACATGTTTAATCGTTTTATCAACCTTAATATTGATTAGTGCTGAATTATTAAGAAGAAGATCAGAACGTTTAAGAGGAATTAATAGATAATTAATTTACCGACTCGATTACTGTCGCAATACCCATGCCTAAACCTATACATTGTGTAGATAAAGCATATTTCTTATTTTCACGTCTAAGTAAATCTGCAGCTTTGCCAGTTATTCTTGCTCCTGTTGCTCCAAGAGGATGTCCGAGAGCTAATGCTCCACCATCTAAATTAGCTTTCTTTTGATCGATACCAAGATCTTTTAAACATGCTATTGATTGAGATGCAAAAGCTTCATTAATTTCTACAATATCAATATCATTAATTGATAAATTGGCTCTCTCTAACGCTTTCTTAGTTGCTCCTATAGGTCCAAGTCCCATCACATCAGGTTCACACCCTTTAACTCCAGTTGCAACAATTCTACCCAAAATCTCTAATCCATTTTCTTTTGCATAGCTTTCTTCACAAATAAGGGTTGCCGCTGCTCCATCAGTAAGAGGGGATGATGTTGCTGCAGTAACAGTTCCCTCTTGATCGAATGCAAGTTTTAGTCCATCTAGAGTTTCTTGATTACTTTTTGGACGTATATTTCCATCTTTTATGCAGCCAGCAATTTCAACTATTTCGTTTTTAAATTTACCATTAACTTCAGCTTCATTAGCTTTTTGATGACTTTGAATTGCAAACTCTTGTTGTTCAGTTCTTGAAATTTTATATCTCTTCGCAACATTTTCAGCGGTTATTCCCATTGAAAAATAAACATTTGGATTTTCTTTATCTGTATATGGATAAGGTATTGGTTCAAAGCCAGTTGTAACTCTAGTCATACTTTCAACACCTCCGCATACAAAAACTTTACCTGCGCCCATTGCTATTTTACCGGCTGCAACATGAATAGCTTCCATAGATGAACCGCACCATCTATCAACGGTCATTCCTGAGGTATGTATTTCCATTCCAGATAAAAATGTTGTGAGCTTCCCAATATTAAAACTCTGCTCTCCAACTTGGAAAGCACAACCAACAACAATATCTTCTATATCAGCAGGATTTACTTTTGTTTTAGATACAAGATTTTTAACTACTTCTGCAAACATATTTACAGGCTTAACGTCAATTAATTCACCTTTTCTTGCCATTGTAAAAGGTGATCTTGAATAACCTGCTATAACTGCTTTTTTCATATAAGTCTTATACCCACTAATTATTATTTTGAAAATGGTAAAGAGGACACAATTCCTTTTCTTAATTTGTTATCTGGAGTGTGCACTAAAACTTCTGACCCTATTTTACAAAATTCATTTAAAATCATGGATAAACCAATATTTTTATTGAATTTTGGAGAATAAATCCCTGAGGTAATTTTACCAATTAATTTCTTATCTTTTGAATATAGTGGAAAAGGAATTGAACATGGAGGACAATCTAGACCATCAAACAATACTCCTTTTAATTTTTGTTTTACACCTTGTTTCTTAATCTTCTCTAAAGCATTTTTTCCAATGAAATCATGATCACTCTGATTATTAAAATATTTTTCTAAGTTGCACTCAAATGGATTATTTTCTTTCGTAAAATCATTTCCATATGACATTAATCCTGCTTCTATTCTGTCAATTAAATTTGGGCATCCTGGAGCAATGTTAAATTCTTTTCCCGCTTTCCATATTATATCCCAAATTTTTTCTCCCATTTCATTTTTGTCGAAGTAATCTTCAAAGCATTTAAAATAAATCTCAAATCCATCTTGTTTGCTATATCCTGACCTTGCAATAACTTGTTTAGTTCCTAAAAAATCAAATATTCTAAAATTAAAAAATTTTAATTTTCTAATATCTTCTCCGAATATTGATGCCATCAAATCTTCAGACTTTGGACCTTGTACTGCAAGAGGATATACATCTGGTTCTGTTATGCTCACATTTAGATTTAAACCAACTGCAATACCTTTTGCCCAAAGTAATACATCAGAGTCTGCTATTGAAATCCAAAACATATCATCATCTAACTTTAACAAAACTGGATCATTTATCATTCCAGCATTTTCATCTATCATAGGAATATAAAAACATTTTCCAGTCTCCATATTTTCTAATGATCTTGGAGTCATTTTTTGGACTAATAAACTAGCGTCTGGACCTGATATCTGAACTTGTCTTTGACAAGAAACATCCCATAGCTGAACATGTTCATTTAAATGCCAATAATCATCCTCAACAGATTTCTGAAATCTTTTTGGTAAAAGCATATGATTTACAACAGTAAAATCAGTTACACCACATTCTTCAACTCTCTTGGTGTAAGGAGTTCTTCTTATTCTCCTAGACATATTTAGTTTTGTGCTAATTTTACTTTGTATCAACGAAGCCATATATTATTTTGACCACCACACTGTATAGCTGTTAGGAGAAATTATTATTGGCAAGTGATAATTTTTTTTATTATCAGTCATTTTAAATTTTATGACCACTTCACCCACAATTTTTTTCTTTTTAAAGTATCTTTTAATATCACAAATCATTTCATAATCACATGAACAA
This sequence comes from uncultured Pelagibacteraceae bacterium, assembly GCA_902616245.1. GTDB lineage: Bacteria > Pseudomonadota > Alphaproteobacteria > Pelagibacterales > Pelagibacteraceae > Pelagibacter. Next base: position 90,471 of record CACMSB010000002.1, on the reverse strand, counting down.
TCTTTTTTGCTAAGATTGAAATGCTGAGTAATCCTACCATTTCCATCAGTCTTTGTATTCAAAAAAAGCTTTTTTAATTTTGAGGATTGTATTTGATAAATCTTTACTTTGACGTTGCTTGCATGATTTCCATCAGAACCATTCAATAAATGTGAGCTAAATTTTGCCATTTTACTCTATTGACGATTTCTCTCTCTTGCTAGCCACAGCAGCAACAATTGGACTTAATACTGGTTTAGCTTTTACATTTACACAAGCTGTTTTACCGCTTGCAATAGCTCTTTTTAGTGCTGGACCCAATTCTTCTCTTTTCGTTACTAATTCTCCATGACCACCAAAGCCTTCAAATATACTGTGGAAAGGTATATCTCTAAAGTCTGTTGCAACTCTTTTTCCGCTTTCAAATAATCTTTCTTGTTGTTGACCAATTGATGCTAAGCCGCCATTATTATCAATAACAACAACGATTGGTTTCTTTTCAAAAAATGCAGTTTCTATAGACATGCCTCCAGATAAAAAGGCACCATCTCCACTAATTAAAATTACATTCGATTTAGGGTTATTATTTTTTGCAGATAATGCAAATGATACCCCAACACCCAGCATACTAAATGTACCTGGATGTAAAATTCCACCTAATTTTTTTCCTTGAGCTCCAGCTAAATTTATTGCGATCTCCGACCAGAAATGAGTATTTCCTCCATCAATTACAAGCCAATCTTTCTCACCCATTGCATCTTGAACATCTAACGCTAATTGCAGCGGATGAATTTTTCCACCATTTTTTTTGGCTTTATCTGCTTCAATTTTTAATTCATTTAAAGATTTATCCACCCAATCTTTTTTTCTATTTTTATTATCTTGAAACCAACTATTTCCTAAATTCCATTTATTATTTTTCTTTAAATTACATAGAGTATCTAAAAATACTCCTGGATCACATAAAAGGTTATGATCAGCTGCTCTGTTAAACTCAATTTCTTCATGGGAACCGTTAATACAAACTAAAGTTGTTGTTTTTGGAATGAAAGGAGGGTTACCAAAATTCATTTGGTTATCTAACCTTGCGCCAATCATTAAAACTAAGTCTGAGTTATGTAATGCAAATTCTGAGGGTGGATATTGGTGAATATCTGCTAAACCCATATATGCATTTGCCTCTTCTCCCAAAAGTTTTTGATGGTATGGCACATTAAAAACTGGAATATTTAAACTTTCACCCGCAGTCTCTAAATTTTTTTCTGAGTTTGACCACCAAACACCATGTCCTCCAATTATGACAGGTTTTTTTGCATTACATGCGAGCTCAAGAATTTTTGATAGAGCATTTGGATCTGGCCATGCTTTAGCAACTGGCTTTGCTTTATGTGAAAATGGTCTTTCTTCAAGTCCAACATTTTCCTCAAATGAAGAAAACATTATATCCACTGGTAAACTTAGGTGAACAGCCCCAGGATATCCATTCGTTGCAATTCTGTAAGCTTTATCAACAAATTCTCTAATTCTTGTTCCATCTGTAATGCTTGCGCTGTATTTTGTAAGAGGAGCAGCTATTGAAACATCATCAATTTCTTTAAAGCCACCTGACCCTTGTCTTTTTAAACTACTTGATCCAGTTATATAAATTATCGGTGTTCTTTCTCCCCATGCTTCCATCATTGATGGTACTGCATTTGCAAAACCTTCTGGACCAACTAAACATACAGATGGTTTTCTTGTAATTCTTGTGTGTCCATCTGCTAGGTGTCCAGCTATCTGTTCATGAGGACAATTAACTACATCAATTTGACATTCCATGAAACCTTCAATTGCAGGATTACAAAATCCACCCGATAGCGTAAAAACTTTATTAATACCTTTATCTTTTAATGCTCTTGCAATTAATGCTCCACCTCTTATTTTTTTTTCCATATTAGTAAGTTGTATTCATAAAAAGTTTCTGTTCAATTATATCAGAAGAAACTTCATTAATATCATTTAATCCAACCAAACCTAGTGTTGTGCTAGTTTCTTCTTTAATAATATCTACAATTCTTCTTAACCCGCTAGCTCCATCAGCTCCCATTGCATACATTACAGGTCTTCCAATCATTGAAAAATCTGCTCCTAAAGCTAATGATCTTACAATATCGCTTCCACTTCTTATTCCACTATCAAAAATAATTGGAAAATTATTTCCCACTGCCTCTCTAATAAAAGGTAGAATATTTATTGCTGCTGAGGCACTATCTAATTGTCTACCTCCATGATTTGAAACTTGGATAGCATCAGCGCCCATTTCTTTAATTTTGATTGCATCATCTGATGACATGACGCCTTTTATAATTAACTTACCTTTCCATTTATTCCTCACCCTTTTTAAAGTTTCCCAATCTGTTTTTCCTCTACTTTCTTTTCTTTTAAAAATACCTTTTCCACTTTTTGAAGTCTCGTAATTCATTGGCTTTGGTATTCCATTAAGTAATGTAGATATTGACCAAACAGGATGAGTTGCAAAATCAAAAAATTGTTTAGGTCCTATTTTAAATGGATATGAAAATCCATTTTTATCATCTCTAGTTCTTCTTGATAAAACTGGAACATCAACAGTAAGTATAGCTACCTCATAACCAGTTTTTTCTGCTCTATCTAGCAATTCCATTACAAAAGCCTCATCTTGAAAAATATAAAGTTGAAGCCATGAATGACCTTCAGAAAGCTCGTACATTTTTTCTAAGGTTGTTGTAGAAGCCATCGATACACAGGTTGGTATGTTATTTCGTGCACTCTCTTTTGCTAACATAGAATCTGCACCTGGCCATGAAAGATTTGTCATACCCATTGGGGCAAATCCAAAAGGATAGTCATATTTAAATCCAAGAATATTTTTTTTTAGTTTTCTTTCCTCTACATTTCTTAGAACTCTTGGCTCAAGACGTATTTGATCTAAAGCAAAACTATTAATTTCTGATAATTTTTCATCGCCTGATGCGCCATCAATAAAATCATAAACTAGCTTTGGTAATCTTTTCTTCGATAGTTTTTTTGCGTCTTCAATGCTAAAAATTTTATTACTGGCTTTAATATTATCCATTTAATTTCTTTATATATGTTTTTAAACTAATCTTATCATGTTTAGTCACATAATAAGCATCATGATTAATTCTCGAAGAATAAACCTCTGAAGGAACTCCGTCAATAAAAAGCACAGCTACACCATCATCAATAGCTATTCCATCTGGTAAATTTCCATCTTTAATTTCTGAAATAAATTGTCGAAGTCGATTTTTATTAGAGGAATGCGGTGTGCAACTCCCATCTAAAAAATTTATTCCTTTTAACGGACTTAGCTCTTCATTGACTGAGTCTGACAATATCCAATCAAACCAACAGACAGCACCTGCACTTATTCCACTCAGAATTATTCCTTTTTCATATGCATCTTTAAATACTTTGATAAGATCATGTCTCTTCCAAATATTAATCATTTCAGAGGTATTGCCACCCCCTATATAAATTATATCTTTGTTTAACATCCATTCATTAAAACCTTCTACACTTGTGCAGAGATTAAAATGAGATAATTTAAATTTTTGTGATTTAAATCTTTTATAAAAAAGATCAGTCTTTTCTTGATTATCATTGCTAGCTGTAGGTAAAAAACCGATATTGATATTTGATTTATTAACTTGATTTATAACATATTCATCCAAGTCCTCATCAGAAGAATGTGTAAATCCACCACCACCAATTGCTATTATTATTTTTTTATTCCTGACCACGGAGAAGGACCTGTTGGAATATCAATTTTTAAACCTCTTACAATTTCATTTTTAAAGTCATACATTGGCAAGGTGCATATCTCACCTTTATGAATTTTATTATCATTGCAATTAACATCCACAATTAATCCTGGTTTATGTTTTGTAGAATTCATTAAAACTATTCCAACACCACATTTTTGAAAAGGCGACCAAGTGCTTGATGTAATTTTTCCAATTATTTCATTATTAAATTTTAAGTAAGTTCCTTTTAAACCTGTTCCATTTTCTACTCGTATTCCCCAACATCTTTTTTCTTTATCTGCAGTCATCAACGCTGATTTTCCAATAAAATAATTTTTTTTTAAATCAACATACTTACCTAAACCAACATCATATGGATTTGTTTCATGATTAAAGTCTTGCCCAGCCGATAACAATCCAGACTCTATTCTTTTACATCTGAAACCAGGAGTGCCCGTGAGTATCATTCCCATTTTTTTTCCTTCTTCAAGAATATGATCCCCGACTTTTTCAGTATTATTATTTTTTCTAAAATAAATTTCCCAACCAAGTTCATTACTAAATCCTGATCTACTTATGATTACTTTTTCATTTAGTATAGTAATTTCTTTCCAATCAAAATATTTCCAATTATCAGGAAAAGTCTCTTCACTTAAAATTTTTAAAAGATCCATAGATTTTGGTCCCTGAATTTGACTTACCCAAACGTCTGGATCAGAAATTTTTACATTAAGATTATCAGTGTGAGCTTTATACCATGAAAAAAGATCTCCATCAGCTTGAACAAACCAAAATTTATTTTCTTCAAGTTTTAGTAAAACTCCATCTGTCAGCATACCTCCATCATTGTAACAAGCAAATTGGTACGAGCATCTTCCTACTTTTACTTTTGAGATATCTCTTGTGAATATTTTTTGTAAAAGTTTTTCTGCATCGGGACCAGATATTTCATATGGATGTTCACCAGTATGACGAAAAATCACCTCTTGTCTTACTTTCCAATACATTTCATCAGCAGTAGCGTGTGAAAGTACTTCTGGATTTAATCTTCCTGCATAAAATGAATACTCAGGATCATAGGGAAGTTCTTGATATGCTAGAGGATGTATCCCGACAGTTCGTGCAAGCTCAACAACTTTATTATCATTGGATTTTAAAGGTTTTACTGAAAATCTAACTTTGTTTAATTCGTTTTGCATTTATAAATTTAAAAAAAGTGTATATTAATTAAAATATCTATTCAATTAGTAGATGAATCACTACATTTTGCATGTTGTTATCTAGTTCTGGAATTGTTATCTTTTTGATTATTTAAACAACGAAAGAAAAAGAGGGAACTTATGAAATACATACTTAAAGTTTTTTCAGCGACTTTTATGTCACTGATATTATCTTTTTCTATTGCCAATGCATCAAGTGGAGTATTTAAAGTATCACATGATCTTGGATTTGGAAAAGATACTAACTTAGATGCCATAACAAAAGGGCGTTTATTTCAAGTTGTCATCAAAACACAAAATAGATTAGTGAGACCTGATATGAACGGTGTTCCATCACCTTCATTATCAACAGATTGGAGTGCTAATTCTGATGCAACTGAATGGACATTTAATTTAAGAAAAGGAATATATTTTCATGATGGATCAGCATTTGATGCTCCAGATGTAAAATATTCTCTAATGAGAGCTAAAGATCCTGATATCGGATCTCCAGTTAGAAAAAGTTTAAATGTAGTTGAAGATATTGAGGTAGTTGATCAGCATACAGTTAAAATGAAGTTATCAACTTCATTTGCTGACTTTCCGTTATTATTAACTGACTACAGATTAAGAATGATACCTGAAGGATCAGGAGATACTATAGGACAAACTGGAGTTGGTACTGGACCATTCATGGTTGATAAATTTGATCCAGAAGGAACTACAATTCTAAAAGCTAACCCAGAATATTGGGAGGGTGCACCAGGAGTTGCAGAAGTTCATGTCATTGCGATCCCAGATGCTCAAGCAAGAATTCAAGCTCTTTTAACTGGTCAAATTGATATGAATAGATATGTACCTTTCAATCAAAAAAAGATATTCGACAGTAATTCTAAATTTACAACAACTGTAATTCCAACTGGAAACTGGAGAGGTGTGGTTATGAGAACTGATACTGCTCCATTTGATAATCCTAAAGTAAGAAAAGCTTTTAGGTTAGCAGTTGATAGACAAGAACTTGTAGACCTAGTGATGGGTGGTGCAGCAACTGTATCTTGTGATACACCTGTAATGCCTTCTGATCAATATCGTTTACAAATGGATTGTCCTCAAAATATCAGTAAAGCAAAAAATTTACTAAGAGAAGCAGGATTTCCAAATGGAATTGAATTGACTGTTTACCCAGCAACTTTAGAACCAACTTGGCCTACGATTGCAGAAGTTGTTCAGCAACAAGTTGCAAAAGCAGGAATTAAAGTTAATATTGAAATGGTACCATCTAAAGGTTATTGGAATGAAGTTTGGATGAAAAAGCCAGTTTCAATGACACGTTGGAATCAAAGACCAGCAGACACAATCTTGCATGAAGCATATCATAGTGGAGCAAAATGGAATGAGTCTTATTTCAAAAATGCTGACTTTGATAAAAATTTAGCGGATGCTAGAAGTGAGTTGGATTTCAATAAAAGAAAGAAAGCATATCAAAATGCTCAAATGACTTTATGGGAACAAAGTGGAACAATGATCCCATATCACGTATCTAGACTTGTAGTTACTTCATCAAAAGTTAAAAACCTTGATGCTGTAGATCACTTTTCTATACAGTGGCATAAAGTTAAAGTTGACTAAAAGTATTTAGATAAAGGCCGCATATAAGCGGCCTTTATTTTATTTCTATTTAATTTATTTTTGTTAAAAAGTTCTAGTTAATCTTATGCTTTTATTAATTTTAAAAAGAATTGGACTAGGGCTCATCACTTTATTTATAGTATCATTAATTACATTTGTAGGTGTTGAAGTTTTACCTGGTGATGCATGCACAACATATTTAGAAAGAGAAGCTTATGGAGCAGCTCTTGATGCTTGCATAAAAAGACTTGGTCTAGATGTTCCTGCTTATGAAAGATACTTGGACTGGGCATCAAATGTTGTACGAGGTGATTTTGGTTACTCTTTAAGTGGAGAAATGCCAATTAATGAAGTACTAGGTCCAAGAGTTAAAAACTCCTTAGTTTTAGCCTCTGTTTCAATACTTATAGGAATTCCTTTAGCAATTGTACTAGGAATAATAACTGCTCTTTGGAGAGATAAGCTTCCAGATATTATGATCTCAACTATCACAATTTTTTCAATGACTATTCCTGAGTTTATTAGTGCTACTTTACTTATTTTAATTGTTGCAATTTGGCTTGGTTGGCTACCAGGCATCGTGATTATACCATCGGATGCAACTTTTTATGAATTACTCTCGAATATAATTTTACCTGTTGTTGCAATTTCAATGATTATGACCGCACATATGGCAAGAATGGTACGTTCAAGTGTAATTCAAGTAATGGCTAGTGATTATGTGCAAATGGCAATTTTAAAAGGTGTTCCATATTGGAAAATGGTATTTAGACATGTATTACCAAATGCATTATTACCAGCAATAAATGTAGTGGCGTTAACAATTGCTTGGTTGCTAGGTGGTGTTGTTGTTACAGAAGTTGTTTTTAATTATCCAGGTTTAGGTAGACTGGTAATTGAGTCTATATCAAATAGAGATTTACCTGTTGTTCAAGCATTAGCAATAATATTGGCATCAATCTATGTGGGAATAAATTTAATAGCAGATTTAATGACACTCATGCTTAATCCAAGATTAAAAAGTTTACAGATAAGAAAATAAAATGGAGAGTAATTTAATTACAGAAGATAAACAAAAAAATAAGCTAGAAAAGGCTTTTGAGATTTTAAAGACTATGGCCTCCAAGCCTTCTGGTTTAATTGGTTTAACAATTGTTTTATTTCATGTAGTCTTAGCATTAATAAGCCCCTACATTGCACCATACGATTATAAAGCAATTAGCCCAAATACCATGTTACTTGCACCTTCGGCTGAACATTGGTTTGGAACAGATAGCTTGGGTAGAGATGTTTTTACAAGAACAATACTTGGAGGTCGAACAGCTCTTACAGTAACTTTCTTTGGATCACTTATAGCTCTTCTGTGGGGAGGTTTACTTGGAATTTTTTGTGGATTAGTTGGAGGTAAAATTGACGATGTTGTAATGAGAGTTGTTGATGCGTTTCTTTCTATCCCTTGGATACTTGCAATGTTATTAATTGTTTCTCTTTTAGGAACATCAACAGAGGTTTTAATTCCTGCACTAGGTTTTTTTTATGGTAAAGGAATAGTTAGAGTTGCCAGAGCTGCTACTCACGATGTTATTGCTAAAGACTTTATAGTTTCAGCCAGAGCTAGAGGTCATAGCAACATGTCTATTATTTGGAATGAAATTATTCCAAATGTTAGAGATGCTATATTAGTAGAAGGAGCAATGAGATGGTCTTGGATGTTATTAGGATTTAGCTCATTGTCATTCTTAGGTTTTGGCGTAAGTCCGCCAACGCCTGATTGGGGTTTGATGATATCCAATGCTAGAGGATTGATGTCGTTTGCATACTGGTCTGTAATTGCTCCAATAGTAGGATTAAGTTCGTTAATTATTGGAATAAATTTAACTGCTGATGCATTTGCAAAAGCTTTAGGAATTGATCGTTCAACCAAGGCACCCGTTTAAATGAATGAAATAATTGAAAGTGTTAAAAATTTATCAATTGGATTTAACAGTCAGAAGGGCAAACAAATTTCAATACTTAGAAATGTTTCAACTAATATAAAAAAAGGAGAGACTGTAGGGATCGTAGGGGAGTCAGGCTCTGGAAAAAGCACATTAGCACTTGCTATGATGGGCTATATAAAACAAGGCTTATTTCCCCTTAAGGGTCAATGCCTCTTTAAATCTGAAGATTTATTGAAGATGAGCAGTAGACAGCTAGAAAAAATTAGAGGTAGAAAAATAGCCATGATACCTCAAAATGCAGGACAAGCATTAACACCGAATTTAAAAATTGGATACCAAATTGATGAAGCATTAAAATTACACACAGATCTAAACAAAACAGAGAGAGATAAAAAAATTTCAGAGTTACTAAATAAAGTTAGACTTCCTTCACCAGAAACTATGGCTTTTCGTTATCCACACGAGCTTTCTGGAGGGCAGCAACAAAGAGTGGCTGTTGCAATGGCATTGGCTGGCAAACCAGATTTACTTTTATTAGATGAGCCAACTACTGGATTAGACGTTACAACACAAGCGCATGTTTTAGAATTATTAAGATTTATAGCAAAAGATACTGGAACATCTATGATCTATGTTAGTCATGACCTTGGAGCCATAGCGCAAGTTAGTGATAGAATAGTTGTAATGTATGCGGGAGAAATTGTTTTAGAAGGACCAGCAAGAAAAATATTAAAGGAACCTATTCATCCTTATACTTATGGATTATTAAAATCGATACCTAAACTTTCACTAGCTGGACTTCCAGCTTCTATGCCAGGAAGCCAACCTCAGCCTGGAAGCATAAATGAAGGTTGCAGTTTTTATGATAGATGTAACTTAGCAACTGATAATTGTAAAAAAAATTCACCAGATCTGGAACATATTAAAGAATTAGATACCAATGTCAGATGTTTTAATTATAAAGAATTAATAAACCAAAATAATAATTTACAAACTTCAATAACAAAAAAATCAAATAATAGTGAAGCAAATGAAGTTTTAAAATTAAAGGATGTTTCAATTAGTTATGCAAAGCAGAAATTTTTTGATCAATTATTAAATAAAATTTCTGATCAAAACCCAACAGTTAAAGATATAAATATAGATATAAAAAAAGGAGAGACTATTGCCCTGGTTGGTGAGTCTGGAAGTGGTAAGTCTACTATCTTAAAATCAATTGCTGGCTTACTCAAAACAAAAGATGGTCAAATTAAATTTGAAAATGATCGTATTTTATCTTCTGATTTAAAAATGAGAAATCCAAATGATCTGCGAGCAATACAACTTATATTTCAAAATCCAGACGAGTCATTAAATCCAAACCACACAGTTGAGCAAATACTTTCTCAACCTCTAAAGTTGTATTTTAATTTATCAGGAGAAGAATTAAAAAAAAATATAATCGATCTACTAAAAAAAGTAAGGTTAGGAGAATTTTATATGTCAAGATATCCTAGACAATTATCAGGTGGTGAGAAACAAAGAGTTGCAGTTGCAAGAGCATTTGCCGCTAAGCCAGATATAATTTTGTGTGATGAGGTTACATCAGCTTTAGATGTTTCGGTTCAAGCAGCTGTTTTAAACTTATTACAACAATTAAAAGAAGATCTAGGAACAACCTACGTATTTGTTTCTCATGATCTGGCTGTTGTTAGAGCAATTAGTGATAGAGTTGCAGTTTTATATCAAGGAAGGTTATGTGAAATTGGTCCATCTCAAAATGTTTACAAATTTCCATCACATCCTTATACTGAAGTATTATTAGGTGCTGTTTTGGAACCAGATCCAGATATAAAACCAAAATTAGTAGCTGAGGATATTGTAGAGGAAAAACCCCCTGAGAAAGGCTGTTCTTTTCAAGGAAGATGCCCTAGGAAAATAGGTGATATTTGTAATTCAGAGGTTCCACCATGGCAAATAGGTGAAAATGGTAACGCTATTAGATGTCATATTAATATTGAAGAATTAGCAAGTTTACAACAGTAGTTATGACATTTATTTTATTTCCTACTCAGTCTCAATTTAATATAAGAAACCTTCTTTATGAAAATAAATAATGTAGTTGTAATTGGTTCTGGAACAATGGGGAGCGGTATAGCTGCACATTTGTGTAATGCAAATGTTCCTGTCACTTTGTTGGATTTAACTACAGAAATTAGTCAAAAGGCTAAAGAGAGAATAGGAAAATCTAGACCTCCTTTATTAATAGATAAATCAAAATTAAATAATATCCACGTAGGAAACATTGAAGAAAACTTTGATGTGGTTTCGAATGCAGATTGGATTGTAGAAGCTGTTGTAGAAAGAATAGATATAAAACATAATATTTATGAAAAAATTTTTAAACATAGAAAAAAAGAATCTGTTGTTTCATCTAATACTTCATCTATTCCAATAAGTGTTCTATCAGAAAAATTATCTGATCAAGACAAAAAGGATTTCTGCATAACTCACTTCTTTAATCCTGTTAGATACATGGATTTACTGGAAATAGTAAAAAGTAATGAAAGTGATTTAGATAAAGTTAAACTTTTAAAAGACTTTTGTGAAATAGACTTAGGTAAAGGTGCAATTATCTGTAATGACACTCCAGGATTTTTAGGTAATAGAATTGGAGTTTATGCAATGCAAATTGCAATGACAGAAGCATTTAAAATGAAACTCAGTATAGAAGAGGCCGACGCTGTCTTTGGCAGACCAATGGGTATACCTAAAACTGGAGTATTTGGATTGTACGACCTAATTGGTATTGATTTAATGGCAGATGTATTAAAAAGTTTTATTAAAGAATTACCTGAAAGCGATCCATTCCAACCTGTAGCAAGAGAAATGCCACTTGTAAAAAAATTAATAGAAACTGGATATACTGGTAGAAAAGGAAAAGGCGGATTTTATAGAATGAATAAGGAGGGTGGTAAGAAAATTTTAGAGGCCATCAATCTTGAAACTGGGGAATATTCTCCCTCAAAAAAAATAGATATTAAATCTGAAAAAGTTGATTTAAAAAAATTAATTAATCGTGGAGATAAATATGGAGATTATGCTTGGTCAGTAATTTCTAAAATAATAAAATATTCTTCTTCATTAGTTCCAGGTATTACAGATAAGTTTAACGACATCGATGAAGCAATGAGACTTGGCTTCAACTGGTCTAGAGGGCCTTTTGAAATGTTAAAAGAAATTGGAGTTAATAATTTTTTTCAAAAAATTGATAATTTTGAAGGAAATGAATTTTTAGAAAATTTATCAAAATCTAAAGATGAAAATTTTTATGGCGAGAGACAACAATATACTCAAATTGAAACTTTGGGAAAAATTAAACCGAGAGCCCTTAAACTTGATAAAAATAATTCTGCTGAAATTTATAGATTTCCTGAATTTAACATTGTCGAATTTACAACCAAAGCAAACGCTTTAGATTACGACTCAATGGACTCTTTAAAAAATGCTACAGACAAACCATTGATAATTATTAATGAAAGTATGCAGTTTTCTGCTGGTGTTAATTTAACATATACTATGAATTTTGCTGATAAAGGTGACTTTAAATCAATAGAAAAATTTGTCGGTTATTTTCAAGAAACATGCAAACACTTAAAATACTCAAAATTTCCAGTAGTTTCAGCACCATCAGGTCTTACACTTGGAGGGGGTTTTGAAGTTTTAGTTCAAAGTAACTTTGTTGCGTCGCATACAAATATTGTTGTTGGATTAGTTGAAACATTGGTTGGTTTAGTTCCAGCCGGAGGAGGATGTAAAGAAATGTTATGGAGATGGTCTCAAACAGAAGAGGCAAAAAATGATCCAGATTTTGCGCCTTTAAAAGTTTTTGATATCATTGGTTATGCAAAAACTGCAACATCTCCAGTTGAAGCTGAACCTCTAAAGTATTTAATCCCTGAAAACAAAAAAATTATGAGTAGAAATAGTTTATTAAATGAAGCTAGAAAAATTTTGAATCAAAATAAAGAATTTACTCCTCCAAAAGAATGCACATTTAATTTATCTGGCAAATCTTTAAAAGACAAAATGGTTGGTATGTTAGAAAAACTGTATAACGATAAAATTATATTAGATCATGGAATGATGGTTGGTACAGAGCTAGCAAATGTTTTAAGTGGTGGAGATACAACTATAGATAAAACTCTTACAGAAGATCAGTTGTTTAAATTAGAGTTAGATGCTTTTATGAAATTAATTGAGACAAGTAAAACCCAAGATAGAATTAAACACACATTATCTAATGGAAAACCACTAGTTAACTAATAACTTCAGACTTTTAATATAATCAGGTTTTAATACATAAGTTGATTTATTTCCTACTTTAATTTTTTTTAAAGAGTCCATCCCAGCAATCACCCTTCCAATTGGAGTATATTCACCTTGATATATTGGAATATCAATTAAAGTGATAAAAAATTCACTATCTTCTGTATTAAACTTTTCTTTTCTAGCAAAAGCAACAGAACCAGCATTAAATAAAAAATTATCACTGAGCTCAGATTTAATTATTCCTAAACCAGACTTACCAGTTCCTACTTTAGAATAATTTATATTAGATATATTTCCATATTCAATATCTCCAGCTTGTATTAAAGTATTTTCTATTACTCGATAAAAAGCTGAACCATTATAGGAACCTTTATTTATTAACTTCTTAAATCGATTTACAGCTTTTGGTGAAATGTTTGGATCTAACTCTATTAGAACCTTACCGCATTCAACTTCCATAATTGCAATATTTTGTTTATCTTTAAATTTAAAGTTATTTAAATCAATTTTTTTTACTAAAAGACATTTATTATTTAATAGATAAAATGAGCCTAAAGTTAAAATAATAATCAGAATTAGAAAAATAAATAATATTTTTTCAGATAGCGATGGTTTAATTTTTTTTATCATTCAAAAAATAAACTTTTCATCTATTTCTTTAAGACCTTTAATTAGGAAATTTTTCTTCTTAGTTAAAATATTATCTTTTTTAATTAATAAATCTATTTCTTTAAAGTTTGTTTTTAATAATGAATAAATTTCAGCCATATCTTCTTCAGCTGTGCTCATTGAATATTCTGTTAAAAAGCCTTTTGTAATTTCTAAATCTAAACCTAATAAATCAGTGCATGTAGAACATGATGCGTAAGAAAAATCTTTATTATTAAGTTCACTCCATTTATTTTTTTTAAAAAGCTCAGGAAAACTGTTATCAATCATATGAAATATTTCATGATGGATCATTCTTTCGAAATAGTTTTGGTTAAATGTTAAGTCTAAGATTAAAGTTCTGAATTTATTATCTGGTATACCTCCTGTATTAATGCCTGAAATTTCCAAGTTTTTGCAAAGAACTACAAATTTCAAATTTATTTTCCTTAAAAAATTTGAGTTATAATCTCTCAGATTATTTTGAATTGTATTAAATTCACGATCCAAATCACTACTATTTATGCCGTTACATTTAATATTATTTGTATCACCTATTACAAAACCTCTTTTCGATACCAAATATTTGATACCATTTAAATTATCAACCTTATGAACTTCTAAATTAGGAATTTTAATCAAATTATATATTGCATCTGCATTTACATAAGAAAAATTAAAAAATAATAGAAATATTAATATAATGTATCTCATTTTAATAATTTTGATGATATTAGATATAATATGAATGTGATAGGATTTATTTAATGAAAAAAAGAAAAAGAAAAAAAAATATAAATAGAGATCATGAGTCAGTGCCTAAGATGTTTGCAAAAAAATACATATATTTCTATTATCCCTTTTTCTGGATCATTCTAATAATATTCTTATTACTAAAATGACAAAGTCTAAAAAACCTATTCAGCCTGTTAGTGGCACGGAAGTGCCAAGATATGCGGGCCCTTCAACATTTGCAAGATTACCTGAGCTAAGAGATGTAGAAAGTTGTGATGTTGCTGTTGTCGGAGTTCCATTTGATTCAGGAACAAGTTATAGACCAGGTGCAAGATTTGGCCCACAAAGTATTAGACAAGCATCTAGACATTTAAGGACTAATTATCATCCTAATTATGATGTAGAACCATTCAAAGTACAACAAGTTGCAGATGCAGGTGACATTACTTGTAATCCATTTAATATTGATGAAGCCATCAAACAAATTGAAGTAGGAGCAACTGATTTATTAAATAAAGTTGGAGGAATAATAAGCCTTGGAGGAGATCACACAATTGCTGTGCCTTTACTTAGGGCAGCCAATAAAAAGAATAATGGACCTGTATCACTTGTTCATTTTGATGCCCATTTAGATACCTGGGATACCTACTTTGGAGCACCATATACCCATGGCACTCCATTTAGAAGAGCTCGTGAGGAAAATTTATTTTTAGATGATGCCTCTATGCATGTTGGTATAAGAGGTCCACTTTATAGCAGAGATGATATAAAAAATGATGAAAGCTTTGGATTTAAAATTATTCATTGTGATGAATTTCAAACAGATGGTATTGATAAAATTGTTGAAAGAATAAAAAATAGAGTAGGTGATAATGCATTATATTTGTCCATTGATATTGATGTATTAGATCCAGCATTTGCACCAGGCACAGGAACACCTGAAATTGCCGGAATGAGCACAAGAGAAATGGTAAACGTCCTCAGGGGTTTATCAGGTTTAAATTTGATTTCTGCAGATGTAGTTGAAGTTGCACCTGCTTATGACCATGCAGAAGTAACCTCTCTAGCTGCAGCAACAATTGTTTATGAATTAACAAATTTATTTGCAAAATCATGAAGAAAGGATAATTTGCGCGCATGATTGAAAAGAGAAATTTTTATATTAATGGTTCATGGGTTCCTCCAAAAAACCCAAAAGATATTGAGGTCATAAATCCAGCAACAGAAAAAAATTGTGCAGTAATTTCCTTAGGTAGTAAGGAGGACGTCAATGATGCAGTTTTAGCAGCTAAAGAAGCTTTTAAAACTTGGGGATTTACCTCTAAAGAGGAAAGATTGTCATTATTAGAAGTATTTTATTCATTATATAAAAAAAGATGGAATGATATTACAGATGCAATTATTCAAGAGATGGGAGCGCCAAAAGATTTTGCGTCAAAACTACAAACAGGAACTGGCGCGAGTCATACAAAATCTTTTATTCGTTATCTAAAAGAATTTGAATTCGAAAAACCTTTGGGAGATCATGCAAAAAATCAAAGAATAATATATGAGCCTAAAGGTGTGTGCGCATTAATAACACCGTGGAACTGGCCAATAAATCAAGTTACTTTAAAAGTCATTCCTGCATTGGCCTCTGGTTGTACTATGATTTTAAAACCTTCAGAACTAGCACCTTTATCGGCGATGATCATAGCTGAGTTAATAGATGAAGCAAAATTTCCAAAAGGTGTTTTTAATTTAGTTAATGGAGATGGGGAAATAACTGGAGATGCATTAACAAGTCACCCAGATGTAAATATGATTTCATTCACCGGCTCTACAAGAGCAGGGGCTTTAATTTCCCAAAATGCTGCAAAGGACTTTAAAAGATTAAGTCTGGAGCTAGGAGGAAAAGGTGCAAATATTATATTTAAAGATGCTGACGGTGAAGCAATTGAAAGAGGTGCATTTAGATGTTTTAGAAATTCAGGACAATCATGTAATGCTCCTACAAGAATGCTTGTTGAAAAATCAATATATAATGAAGCAATAGAAAGACTGAGAAAATACGCAAATGAATTTAAAGTAGATGATCCAAATAAAAATGGAGAGCATATTGGTCCTGTAATTTCTGAAACTCAATTCAATAAAATTCAAGGTTTAATTCAAAAAGGAATAGATGAAGGAGCAAAATTAGTTGCAGGTGGAATTGGAAAACCAAACGGATTAAATGATGGTTATTATGTAAAACCGACAGTCTTTGCAGATGTAAAAAATGAAATGGAAATTGCAAGAACAGAAATATTTGGTCCTGTTTTATCTGTTATTCCATTTGAAACTGAAGAAGAGGCAATTAGAATTGCAAATGATACTGATTATGGATTAACAAACTATGTTCAAACTCAAGATAAGGAAAAAGTACAAAGAGTTGCCAGAAAACTTAGATCTGGAATGGTTGATGTAAATGGTGCTGGTATTGCAGTTGATGCACCTTTTGGAGGTTTCAAACATTCTGGAATTGGAAGAGAAGCAGGTAAAGAAGGATTGCTTGAATTTTTAGAAGTTAAATCTGTAGGTGGTTGGAATTAATTTATAGATTTATCTTTTACACCTTTTAAAAATTCTAGACATTTCTTTAATTCACTAAGTTCTATATATTCATCAATTTTATGAGCCTGTTCAATGGAACCTGGTCCACAAACTACAGTACTAATACCAACTTCTTGAAAGAGTCCAGCCTCTGTTCCAAATGAAACAGCTTCTCTTGAATTGTCACCAGTTATACTAGAAACAAATTCACAAGCCTCGGAATCGTTCAATCTATTAAATCCAACTACTTCACCTATAATTTCTTTTTTAATATAAGCATCTGAAAAAACTTTTTTCATTTCTGGCAATAATTCTTTATCAACATAATCGTCTATTATTTGATTTACAAAATCTCCATCTTCTCTGACAACCGGTCTAGTTTCCCATTCAACTTTACATTTATCAGCGATAACATTATGAGCTATACCACCTGAAACTCCACCAATTGATAATGTAGAATATGGTGGATTAAATATACAATCTTTAGGTGCTCTATCTTTTAGTTTAGATCTAATTTCTAATAATTTGTTCACATACCTCGATGCATATTCAACTGCATTAACACCTTGGCCTGGTTTAGAACTATGACCAGCTAAACCTCCAAAGTGAATTGTATATTCATTCATACCTTTATGGGCATCAATGATTTTCATATTGGTTGGTTCACCAATTATGCAAATTCCATCTTTAATATCTCTTTTTTTTAATTCTTTTATTAATAATGGTGCGCCGATGCATGCGGTTTCTTCATCGAATGTAAATGAAAAGTGAATATCTCTGTCTAAATTATTTTCTTTAAATACAGGAGCATATGCTAAAGCACATGCAATAAAACCTTTCATATCACAAGAACCTCTCCCAAATAATTTCTCATTTTTTATAGTTGCAACAAATGGATCAGTAGACCAGCCTTTTGAAACTGGGACTACATCTGTATGACCTGAAAGAATAATCGGTTTTTTACCATTTCCATTTTTAGATTTTAAAGAAGAAAAAAGATTTACTCTTTTTTTATCACCATCAAAAATTCTAAATGAAGTTGCTCCTAAATTTTTTAAAATATCATCACAATAATTAATGAGACTATTATTATCGTTTCCAGAAATAGTTTTGAAAGCAATCAAATCTGTCAATATTCTTATTGAATCTTTATAAATTTTATCAGGATTATTTTCTGTACTCATTTACAAATCATTATATATTAAATTTATGAAAGAACAAATTACGTATGAAGACTTTGACAAAGTCGATATTAGATTAGGAACAATTATCTCTGTAAGAAAAAATGAAAAAGCAAGAAAACCTTCATTAGTTGTAGAAGTTGATTTTGGAGAAAAAATAGGGATAAAACAATCTTCAGCTCAAATTACTCATTATTACAATGAAGAGAATCTTAAAGGAAAACAAGTAATTGGTGTTTGTAATTTTGCAGAAAAAAATATTGCTGGAGTTGTTTCGCAAGTATTAATTCTAGGAGCTATAGATGCACAAGGTAGAGTAACTTTAGTTCATCCATCTCAAGAAGCAGAGAATGGATTACCAATTGCTTAAATGCATCCAGAACTATTATCATTAAGTTTATTTTTTTTTGTTACCAGTTGCTCACCTGGCCCAAATAATATTGTTGCATCTCATTCAGGTTTTAATCATGGAGTAAAAAAAACTATACCTCTAATGTTAGGTGTTATATTTGGTTTTACCTCAATGCTATCTTTAGTCAATTTTGGGTTAATTAATGTTTTTAAATTATATCCAATAATTCAAAAGATTTTAGTTTTTACAGGGTCTGCATTTTTAGTTTATTTGGCTTACAGAATTTCATTTTCTAAATCATCAAATCAAAAAGAAAAATTAGAACCTGTTAAATTTATAGAAACATTTCTTTTTCAATTCTTAAATCCTAAAGGAGTAATCGTTGCTATTATTGCAGTATCAACTTATATCGAATCTGGAGATAACTTTTTTACTTATTCTTTCTGGCTCCTAACTTCTGCCTTTTTCTTTGCTATATTTAGTATCTTATTCTGGACTTTAATTGGTAAATTTATGAGAAAATTCGCGACAAATGAGAAATTTATTAAATGGTTCAATTATGTTATGTCAGCGCTTTTATTAGGCTGCATAGCTACATTTTATTATTAAATATGAAACCAGGAGACAAAAACTCGTTCAATTCGTTAACTAAAATTTCAGTTAACGGCAAAAGTTATAATTTTTACTCACTGAAAGAAGCTGAGAAAAATGGTTTAGCAGGTATATCAAAGCTTCCAAAATCATTGAAGGTCTTACTTGAGAATTTGTTAAGATTTGAAGACGATATAACGGTTAATAAAAATCAAATTGAAGCTATTAAAGATTGGTTAAAATCTAAAAGTTCTAATACAGAAATTGCATATAGGCCTGCGAGAGTTTTACTTCAAGACTACACTGGAATTCCTGCAGTTGCAGATTTAGCCGCAATGAGAGAGGCTGTAAAAGAAAAAAATAAAGATCCAAGCACTATCAATCCATTATCATCAGTTGATTTGGTAATTGATCACTCTGTACAAGTAGATAAATTTGCAAATAAAAATTCATTAAAAGAAAATGTTGATATTGAATTTAATCGGAATGCTGAAAGATATTCTTTTCTTAAATGGGGGCAACAAGCATTCAATAATTTTAGAATAGTTCCACCGGGAACTGGAATATGTCATCAAGTCAATTTGGAATACCTTTCAAAAGTTGTCTGGAATGAAAAATACAAAGGTGAAGAATATATATTCCCCGATACTTTAGTCGGAACAGATAGTCATACAACTATGGTAAATGGTCTATCGGTTTTAGGCTGGGGTGTAGGTGGAATTGAAGCTGAAGCTGGAATGTTAGGTCAACCTATTTCGATGTTAATACCTGAAGTTATTGGGTTTGAAATGAAATCAAAAATGCCAGAAGGTACTACAGCAACTGATCTTGTTTTAACTGTAGTTAAAATGTTGAGAGATAAAGGAGTTGTGGGAAAGTTTGTCGAATTCTATGGTGAAGGACTAAAAAATCTGACTTTAGCAGATAGGGCTACCATAGCAAATATGGCACCTGAGTATGGTGCAACTTGTGGTTTTTTCCCAATAGATGACGAGACTTTAAAATATTTAAAATTCTCAGGAAGACATGATCAAAATGTTGAAATTGTAAAACAGTATGCTCAAGAACAAGGACTTTGGGCAAGTTTAGATGTAGAATTTACAGACACTCTATCTTTAGATATGTCAACTATAGTGCCGACTATTTCAGGACCAAAACGTCCCCAAGATAAAGTTTTACTAACTAATGCATCATCAAATTTTAAAAAAGTGTTTTCAGAAGTTACTAAAAAAGAAGAACCAAATATTTATAATGTTGAAAAAGAAGAATTTAAAATAACTGATGGTGATGTTTTAATTGCTGCAATCACTTCTTGCACTAATACTTCTAATCCGAGTGTACTAATTGGAGCGGGTTTACTTGCAAAAAATGCAATTGAAAAAGGTTTAATGACTAAGCCCTGGGTGAAAACATCTTTAGCACCTGGATCTCAAGTAGTTACAGACTATCTAGAAAAAGCTGGGCTAAATATTTATTTAGATAAGTTAGGATTTAATTTAGTTGGTTATGGATGCACTACTTGTATTGGTAATTCAGGTCCATTAGCTGACAATATATCAGATTCCATAAAAAATAATAATATTTATGCTGTTTCTGTTTTATCTGGAAACAGAAACTTTGAAGGAAGAATTTCACCTCTAATAAAAGCAAACTATTTAGCGTCTCCGCCATTAGTTGTTGCTTATGCAATAGCAGGAACTATGAGATTTGATTTGTATAAGGATCCGTTAGGTAAAGATAAAGATGGTAAAGATGTTTTTTTAAAAGATATATGGCCATCTAACAAAGAAATAGAAGAAACATTGAGAAATTCATTAAATGCAGAAATGTTTATAAAAAGATACTCAAATGTTTCCCAAGGACCAGAACAATGGCAAAAAATTAAAACAGATGAAACCAATATTTATAATTGGGAAGATAATTCAACATATGTAAAAAAACCTCCATTTTTCGACAATCTTCCAGATAAACCGGAAGGATTTAAAGAAATTAAGGATGCAAGACCATTATTAATATTAGGTGATAGTATTACCACTGATCATATTTCACCTGCTGGATCAATTCAAAAAGATAGTCCGACTGGAGAATATTTTATGAAACATCAAATTCTTCCTAAAGACTATAATTCCTATGGAGCAAGAAGAGGCAATCATGAGGTTATGATGAGAGGGACTTTTGCTAATATAAGAATTAGAAATGAAATGGCACCTGGTACTGAAGGTGGTTTTACAAAGTTGTACCCTGAGGAAAAAGTAATGCCAGTTTATGATGCGGTTGTTGAATATAAAAAAAGAGGTACCGATTTAGTTGTAATTGGTGGTAAAGAGTATGGAACTGGTTCATCAAGAGATTGGGCCGCCAAAGGAACTAAACTTTTAGGTGTAAAAGCTGTTTTTGCAGAAAGTTTTGAGAGAATTCATAGATCAAATCTTATAGGAATGGGTATACTGCCATTACAGTTTAAAGATGGAATAAATAGAACTAATCTAAAATTAAATGGCTCAGAACTATTTTCTATTATTGACCTAGAAAAAGGTATAGATCCTAGAGATGAAGTTGATGTTGAAATTAAATATGTCTCTGGAGACATCAAGAGAATTAAAATGTTAAGTAGAATAGATACTAAGAACGAATTAGAGTATTACAAAAATGGTGGAATTTTACAATATGTACTTAGGAACATGATTTAATGGATGAAGATATTGAAATCATAAATACCCAAACACGTAATGAAAAAATTAAAAACTTTTTCATAAATAACAAAAATTCTTTAATTTTGATATTAGTAATAATTATTTTAGCTTTAATTGGTTATTTTTCTTTTGAAGAATATCAATCTAGCAAAAGAGAAAAATTAGCAGATAAATACGACTTAGCTGTAATAAGATATGAAGCTGATAATAAATATAATGTGATCCCAGATCTTAAAGAGGTGATTAATGCTAAAGACAAAACATATTCTCCTCTAGCATTTTATTTTTTGCTAGATAACGATTTGATAAATTCAAAAGATGAAATTAACAATTATTTTGATATTTTAATTAATGATATTGGTTTGGATAAAAAGTTTAAAGAACTAACTATCTTTAAAAAAGGCCTATATAATTCAGATTTTTCAGATGAAAATCAATTGTTAGCTATTTTTAATCCTTTAATTAAATCAGATAGTATATGGAAACCACATAGTCTTTATATTATGGCGGAATATTATTTATCAAAAAATCAAATGCAAAAATCAAAAGAATTTTTTGAGCAAATAGTTAGTCTTGAAAATAATAACTCTAAAATAAAAACCAAAGCTCAAAAAAGGCTAAGATCTAGTTTCAGTGAGTAGGATAGTATTATATTTCGTCTTTTTAATTTTATTATCAAGTTGTGGTCAAAGTGATAAATCTGTAGAAAATACTAATTCTAAAATTTTATTTGAAGAAATTAAACCAATTCAACAACAATTAAATCCCAATATAAAAATAAATCTATCTAAATTTGTTAAAGATAATAGTTTTATAAATAATAATACAAATAATAATGGAAATATAAACTTTGAGCCAACATTTGAAAAAAAGAAAATATTTAAATTTTCAAAGATTAAACAGTTTAATTCAATCGATACAGATATTTTATTTATCAAAAATAATGATCTTATTTATTTTGATAACAAAGGCACAATATTCAGAATTAATGAAAATTTTGAAACTTTGTGGAAAGTAGATCATTATACAAAGAAAGAGAGAAAACTTAATCCAATATTATATTTTAATTATATAGATAATAAAATTATTGCCGCTGATACTCTTTCAAATATTTTTTCATTAAATTTAGACAATGGGGAACTAAACTGGAAGAAGGACAGTCTATCTCCATTTAATTCAAATATTGCTATAAAAAATGATAAATTTGTTACTGTTGATTTTGATAATGTAATTAGATGCTTCTCAATAGTAGATGGAAATGAAATATGGAATTTTAAAACAGAAAACACATTCATTAAATCTCAAAAAAAATTATCTGTAATTATTAAAGATGACATTGCTTATTCACTTAATAATTTAGGTGATCTTACGGCATTAAATATTAATGATGGGAGTTTGGTTTGGCAAACACCTACTCAGAGCAACGAAATATTCTTAAATGCATTTAGTCTAAAAAATTCAGAAATGATATTAAATAATGAAACAATATATTTTTCAAATAACAAAAATGAGCTATTCTCAATTGATACAAGAACTGGCATATTAAAATGGAAACAAACTGTAAATTCCAGTTTAAAGCCTACGATTTCTGAAAATTATATTTTTAATATTTCTGAGGAGGGATATTTATTTGTAATTGATACTGAGACTGGAAATATAATCAGGATCACTGATGTTTTCTCAACATTTAAAAAAAGAGAAAAAATCACACCAGTAGGTTTTGTTATTGCTAAAAATAAAATTTATTTGTCTACCGATAATGGACGAATTTTGATTATTAATTTAACTAATTCTGAAACAGAGAAAGTAATTAAATTTAATAATGAAAAAATATCGAGGCCATTTATTAATAATGCTAATATTTTTTTAATTAAAAATAATGGAATTATAAGATCAAATTAATGTTATTAAAATTTTTAGAAAAAATCGGAAGAAAAAAGGTAGTTTTAGATAGGGGGCCGTCTCACCCAAAATTTAATGAAGCTAAACCATGGATGAATAGATATTATTTATTATTTAGGAATAGACCAAAATGGTTTCCATTTAATATATTAATTCATGAAATGTTGGATGATGATCATGGGGATGGAGTTCATAATCATCTATTCCCTTATATTACAATAATTTTGAGAGGCGGTTATTGGGAAACTACAAAAAAAGGCAAGTTCTGGAGAAAACCTGGATATATTGGATTTAGATCAGCCAATGCATATCATAGAGTAGACCTTGAGCCAGGAACAAGGCCAATGACAATCTTTATCTCTGGACCTTTTGGATTAAGAAAAGGACCAAGATCAGAATATGGTATCGATTTTAATTCAAAAAAGAATTAATGCAAAAAAGTTTTGTTAAAGAGTTTAAACTTTACTGCAAAAAAAAAAATTTAGATGTTAATTCTCACCAGATAAAACTCATAAAAAAATTAGAAGAATATTATAAATTAAACTACAAATCATTTATCTCAAAAATTTTATCAAAAAAAAATTGTAAAAAAGGCTTTTATCTTTATGGAGATGTTGGTGTCGGCAAAACCATGATATTAGATTTTTTTTTCAACATAGTTGATGGTAAAAAATTAAAACTTCACTTCAATGAGTTTATGCTTAGCTTTCACGACTTTGTACATCAATCCAAAGATAAAAATGATGAAAATAAATTAAGTAAATTTGTTAAAAAATTAAAATCGAAAGCAAAATTAATATATTTTGACGAGTTTCAAGTTACAAATATAGTAGATGCAATGATACTTGGAAAATTATTTGACGAAATATTTAAAGAAGATTTAAAAATTATTGTAACTTCTAATATAAAAATAGAAAATTTGTACAAAGATGGGTTGCAAAGAGATCAATTCAAACCTTTTATAAAAATAATGCAAAAGCAATCATTTGAATATCAATTAAATATAGATGATGATTATAGAAAGTCCAAAGGTAATAAAACTCAAAGATATTACTCACCTTTAAATCAAGAAAACAATTTTAAAATAAACAAATTATTTAGAGTGATGACTAAAGATAAGGCTTTAAAAGAAAAGATTTTAAACATTAAAGGAAGAAAATTTATTTTAAAAAATTTTTATGATGGTATTGTTCGATTAACTTTTAAAGAAATATGTGATAAAAATTTAGGATCAGAAGATTATATTAAAATAGTAAAAAATTGTTTTTTTATAGTTATGGAAAATGTACCAGCATTTAATGATTTAAATTCAAATCAACAACAAAGATTTATTACTTTTTTAGATATCGTGTATGATCAAAATATACCTATGGCTATTAGTGCAGAACAAAATATTGACAAACTCACATCATCAAGATTATTGGAAAAACCATTTAAACGAACCATTAGCCGATTATATGAATTAACATCTAAAAAGCATTTATGAGACAAGAATTTTTTAATCTTGAACTTAAAACAAATGGTCAAAAATTATATGAATTTACCAATCAAACGATAGACTGGATAAATAAAAATAATTTTAATAATGGTATTTTAAATTTAAGCATACAGCACACTAGTGCATCTTTAATAGTCCAAGAAAATGCTGATCCTGATGTTCAATCAGATTTAATTAATTATTTTGATAAAATTGCTCCAATGGATAATAAATTATATATTCATACAATAGAAGGTAGGGACGATATGCCAGCTCATATAAAGTCAGCTTTAACTAACAATCAAATATCCCTCAGTATAAAAAACAAACAACTTTTGTTAGGAACTTGGCAAGGAATTTACCTTTTTGAACATAGGTTAGCTTCTACGAAAAGGCTTATTATTCATCATTTTATTGGAGATTAATTAATTTTTTAATGTTTGAAATGCTTTTAGAGCTGCGTTTCTAGCTTCTTCATGCACGACTATTGGGGAAGGGTAATCAGAACCAATTTTAGTTTTTATAGCTTCTTGATATTTAGTTTCCATTTCCCATGGTTTATGAATAAATTTATTTGGAACTCTCTCTAATTCAGGTACCCATTTTTTTACATACAGACCTTGTTTATCAAATTTTTCACCCTGCAATATAGGATTAAAAATTCTAAAATAAGGGGCTGCATCTGCACCACAGCCAGCAACCCATTGCCATTGTGCAACATTGTTTGCTTCGTTAAAATCTAACAAACAATTTCTAAAATGTTTTTCACCCTCTTTCCAATTAATTCTTAAATGTTTTACAAGAAAAGAACCAACTACCATTCTAATTCTATTATGCATCCAACCTGTTTCATAAAGTTGTCTCATCCCAGCATCAACAATTGGGTATCCAGTCATACCATTTTTCCAAGCTTTCAAATTTTTTGCATTTTTATCCCATGGAAATTTGTCAAATTCTTTTCTTAAATTACCTTTTAGCATTTCAGGGAAATAATTAATTAAACTATGTGAAAATTCTCTCCAGCCTAATTCATTTAGATACTTTTTAACACTAATATTTTTTGATTTATATTTATAACATTTGTCCCAAATATTACTTACGTGTATTTGTCCGTTTCTAATGAATGGCGAAAGTTTTGACGAACCATTTATAGCTGGATAATCTCTATCAACTCCATATTTCAACATTCTATTTTCAACAAACTCATTTAAATATTTTTCAGATTGTTTTTCAGATGGATACCAATATTTTTCAAATTTTTTATACCAATTTTTCTTTGGTAAAATTTGATCTGGAACATTACTATTTTTGAATAATTTTATTTTGCTCTTAGCTCTTTTTACGTTTAATGATTTGCTTGGGATACTATCTAAGTAAATTTGTTGTCCAACTCTCCAAAATGGACTATAAACTTTATAAGGGCTTCCATTATCTTTTGTAACATTTTTATATTCATTAAGAACATTTCCTTTAAAGCGTTTTGAGAGTATTTTGTTTTTTTCAAAAATTTTAATGAGCTCATCATCTAACTTTAATTGAGATGGCTCATATATTTTATTCCAAAAAATAGAAATTTTATGTTTGTCTTTGATTTTACTAAAAAAAGTTATCTCATCAGAAAATACTAACTCTAATTCAATATTATATTTAATTAATTCATCTTTAAAATTTATTAATGATTTACTTATCCACCATTTTTGTGCTTCTCTAACATCATCAAAATTTTTCTTGTTATAAATATACAATGCCGTGACAGTATCGTAATTATTTGTTGCATAAGATAACGCAGAATTATTTTTTATTCTAAAATCGTCTCTTATCCAAACAACAGCTTTTTTTGACATATAATTTACTTTCTGCCTTTAGATAGCAATTGTTTGTAAAGTTTTACATCTGCATTACCTTCGCATCCAATAACTAAAACATTAGATTTTTCGTTAAGATTTATTAATTTCTTTGTTTTAGGATTATTACAGAGACTAATAAGACTGATAATTCCTGGTGTAGCACATTCACCACCTATTATTGATCTTTTACTGAGTTTCTTGTCTTTAAGCATTGCAACCGTTTTAGGAACTTTTGAGTCATTTACAGTGACACAACAATCACTAGCCTTTTTTAATACATGCCAAGGAATGAGAGACATTTCATTGCATGACATACCACCCATTATACTTTCTTTTTTTATTTTAATTTTTTTTAAACTTTTGCTTTTTATGCTTTGAAGTACACAATCAGCTCCATCTGGTTCAACTATTATTATTTTAGGAACTCTCTTGAAATATTTTGCAACTCCTGCAACTACACCTGCTGCCATGCCACCAACGCCAGCTTGAAGGAATATATGCGTAATATAATGCGTAGTTTGTTTTGAAATTTCTTTAATCATAATTGAATAACCAGCCATAGTTAACAAAGGAACATAACTATAATTCTTCGTAGATACATCCTGAACAATATTCCAATTATTCTTTTTTGATAATTTTTTACACTCGTTTAATGAATTTTCGTAATTACCTTTTACTCGAATTACATCGGCTCCAAATTTTTCAATTTCTTTTACTCTCTCTTCACTTACATATTGACTAACAAAAATTTTACATTGTAAACCCAATCTTTGAGCACCCCAAGCAACTGATCTACCATGATTTCCAGCTGTTGCAGATGATATTATTATATTTTTTTTCTTTTTAGATATTTTTTCTACGGCATATGCACCACCTAAAGCTTTAAATGATTTTAAATGAAATCTTTTCGACTCATCTTTGTAAAAAATATTATTAAGTTTTAAATTTTTGTTTAGTTTCTCTAATTTTAATAATGGTGTTTTTTTATAATATTTCCACTTAGATATAGAATTAAAAGCATCAGTGATTATTTTTGACGAAATAATATTTAAAATATAATTTCGATTAAAACTATAATTTTTATTCGATAAAAATTTTGTATATTTCCATTTTCTATAACTATCAAAGCTTTTCACTTTAACAGTCTAGAGTATTCTGTCTTTCCCATTTTGTAATTGGTTTGGACTTATCAAATTTTTCGTTATCATTAAAATCTTTTAATTCCGAAGTCCTTAACTTGACATAACTTTTAATTACTTCTTTTCCAAATGCTTTATTCATTTCTTTATTATTTTCAATTTTATCAAGAGAATCTTTTAGTTCATTTGGTAATTTAGAAAGGTTTGGATATTTTTTATAATCCTCATACATATTACAAAAAAGAGGTTTGCCAGGATTAATTCTTTTACTTAATCCCTCTATTCCTGCAGCTATTACACTAGCTTGAAGTAAATAAGGATTTGCGGATCCATCCATAAGTCTTAATTCAAATCTTCCCGGATCAGGAACCCTTATCATATGTGTACGGTTATTTCCTGTGTATGATATACTGCTTGGAGACCATGTGGCACCTGATTTTGTTGGTGCAGCATTTATTCGTCTGTAACTATTTATTGTTGGATTAAAAAAAGTAGATAAGGATGAAGCATGTTTCATGATGCCTCCTAAAAAGTTATAAGCTGTCTTGCTTAGCCCAAGCTTATCATGTTTATCAAGAAAGATATTTTTCTTTCCTTTCCATAAAGAAATATGTGCATGACATCCATTACCAGTTAAATTTTCAAAAGGTTTTGGCATAAATGTTGCTCTCAAATCATGCTTTTCTGCAATAGCTTTAACCATAAATTTAAAAAAAGTATGTCTATCAGCAGTTTTTAGACAATCTGAATAATCCCAATTCATTTCAAATTGCCCGTTAGCATCTTCGTGGTCATTTTGATAAGGACCCCATCCCATTTCAATCATACAATCACATATTTCTTTTATAAGCTCATATCTTCTCATTAATGAAGACTGGTCATAACAAGGTTTAGATTGAGTATCTCTGTTATCTGCAATTGCGTTCCCATCAGGAGAAATCAAAAAATACTCACACTCCACACCTGACTTCATGCTATATCCCAATGCAGATAATTTTTTTATTTGTTTTTTTAACATCACCCTTGGTGAAGCATCGACTGGTTTACCATTCATCCATAAATCTGAAGCCAACCAACCAACTTCTTTATTCCATGGTAGTTGAATTAAACTGTCAGGATCAGGTATTGCAAACATATCAGAATCAGCTGGTGTCATATCTAGCCAGGCTGCAAATCCAGCAAATCCAGCACCATTTACTTGCATATCTTTTATTGCATGAGCAGGAACCAATTTTGATCTTAAGACACCAAATAAATCTACAAAACTTATCAAAAAATATTTAATTTTTTTTTGTTTTGAAATTTTAAATAAATTTTTAGCCATCTAATAACGTAACACAATTATTTAAAAAATGATAAAAAGAAATCTTTGTAATAAATTAAATTTACACCGATAATAATTAATATCGCTATAATTACTCCATACTTTGCTTTTGGCCATGCAAGACGTGCCATTTTGCTAGGAGTTTTATTTTCATTTTGATTATTTTCTTCAGAATTTTGCATTAAAAAAAAAGAGGGCACAGTATTTCATGCGCCCTCTTAAAAGTTTTAACCGTCTGTTATATTGCTTTTCCAGTCGTTAGCACTTGGTTTTTTTTCTGACAATTGCATTCATTTTACCATCTTCTTGTTTAGATGAAATAACATGCCAGCCAACCCAAATAAGAATTGCTATTATAACTAGCACTCCTTCCGAACCAACACCTGGATAGACAGATCCTTGTACCTCAGAGGCACTTAAATGATCTATCCAATTTGATACTGTTGCCATTTACATACCTCCTTTATCTACTGGCCGAGACTACAGCTTTTTCGTCTTCTTTAGCCTCTTCCATAATTGTATAGTCAAGTCCTGCAAGTTCTACTTCTCTTGGTATTCTTAATTTACCCATTCCGTGAAGAACTTTTGCAATTATATATCCAGGAAGCATACCTAAAACAAAAAACATTATTATTGCTCCGATAAACATTCCTAGTGGATTAATTGCTGCATAATTAGTTCCGTCCCACATTGCTCCAACACTGTATCCAGATGAAGGATAACCATTTAAAACGAATCCACATATTACAAGACCAACAAATCCAGCATAACCATGAACAGCTACTGCTCCAACTGCATCGTCGATTTTATATTTTTTCTCGACCCAGTAATGCATTTTGTAAGCTATAACTACTCCGATCATACCGATTATCATTGATTGTATTGGATGATATAAATCATTACCTGCAGATGCACATATTATTCCCGCAAGTCCTGATGAATAAGTCCAGAAAGGATCTCCCTTCGAGACCACATACCCTGCTAACAACCCTCCAGATAACGACATTAAAAAGTTCATCGTTATTCCACTAAGTGTGGTGGGAGTTAGGTAGATGTTCGTTGCAGTAAAGAAAGTTACACCTTCCATACCATATTCAGGTCCAAGATCATAAATCGGAACATTACATGCAGCGTAAAAGCCCCAAAAACCTGTATAGATTAAGAATAATCCAACAGTCACTAACCAAGGATTTCTTGGTCCAATGTTTCTTGGTTCTCCGCTAGATGAAAATTTTCCAATTCTTGGTCCTAAAACAATTAGAACACCTAAGGCAAAACCTCCGGCAATTGCGTGAATTACTCCGGAAGCATAAGCATCGTGATATCCTAATATTTTTAACATCCATCCATCAAAATGCCATCCCCATGAAGCATCTATTGTCCAGAAAACAGATCCAATTGCAATTGCAAGTATTCCAAATGCAAAAGTAGTTATCCTTTCAATAACCGCTCCAGATACAATTGAAGCTGCAGTCCATGAAAATAATAAAAAGGCTGCCCAGAAGACACCCATTATATGATCATTAAGATTTACGGCCATCAATGCATTTGTAGGATTAGCAAGATCATTTCCACCAAATCCACCTCCAAGAACTAGACCAGTACTTTCGGTCATAATCGAGGGAGCTAATCCGGGCCCTGTTGGAAATGCCCAGTATATCCACCAACCAAAGAAAAACCATGTGACTGTTACCAGTGGTATCAGCATTGTATTTTTCATAAGAGTGTGTTGGTGATGTTTGTAACGAGATGCCCCAACTTCATACATACAGAAACCCACGTGGATCAAAAACATAAGAACCACAGTTACCCAATAGTAAAATTCTGTAAATAAGGTTGTGAGAGCACCTAATTGATCAGTCATATTTCTCTCTCCTATTAATAGTTAACAGACTCTATGAAATTTTTTTTACGCTGACAATTTTATTTTATTTATAATTATTTATAAAAAGTAGAAGTTAATAATTATTTTATCAACTTGAAATTGAAATTAGAATTTTAAATATGCTTTTTTAAGGTCAACCAGAGGATGATTCGGGGACATTTGAAACTTTACCAATAATTCTCTAGCTATCATATCTCTATCCTGCTGATTATTAGGTAATTTTATTTTACTTGGTATCGTTACCCAACCGTTAGCATTTCTATCGAATACAGCAGGTCTATTTTCTTCATATCCCATA
The DNA here is from genome assembly GCA_902616245.1 of uncultured Pelagibacteraceae bacterium. Classification (GTDB taxonomy): domain Bacteria; phylum Pseudomonadota; class Alphaproteobacteria; order Pelagibacterales; family Pelagibacteraceae; genus Pelagibacter. The sequence goes on along the minus strand of CACMSB010000002.1, from coordinate 58,985 downwards.
TGAACATCTTCTAACCAATTAAGATCATCCCAACCCATAGCTTCTATATATTTTTTTAAAAATGGAGTGAGTCGACTATAGTCAGGCAAAAGATTAACGTCATATCGATAGCCAATTGTTTGGCCAATCATTTTTTCTCTAGCAGTCTCTTTTTTCTTACCTAATTGACCTTTGATTTCTTTTGATTTGACTTTTTTCTTACCTTTTTTCTTTGGCATATTTGCTATTAGATTTTATGGAAATCTTTAACTCCTACTGTATGATTTGTTCCTGCAAGAGGCACTTTAGCTAAAGCAGAAGCCTCCATTGTTAATGCAGCCATATCTTCTGGTTCTAGTGAGTGAATATTTGTTTTTCCACATGCTCTAGCCAACAATTGAGCCTCCAATGTCATCGCATGCAAGTAATTATACACTCTTAATGCTGCATCATCAGGATTTAATCTTTTCCTTAATTTAGGATCTTGAGTAGCAACTCCTACCGGACATCTACCCGTGTGACAGTGGTAGCAATGACCTGCGGGAACACCCATTTCTTTTTCAAAGTTAGATTCTGGTATTTCCTTATTGCAATTTAAAGCCACCATTGCGCCTGTTCCGATTGCAATTGCGTCTGCACCAAGTGCTAAAGCTTTAGCCATATCTGCTCCATCTCTAACACCACCGGCATAAATCAAAGTTACTTTTCCAGTTTTACCTACATCATCCAAAGCTCTTCTTGCTTCTCTAATTCCAGCAATTCCTGGGATACCTGTGTTTGCAGCTGCAATGTGTGGCCCAGCACCTGTTGAACCCTCCATTCCATCAAGATAAATTGAATCTGGATCACATTTCGCTGCCATCCTTACATCATCATACACTTTAGCTGCTCCAAGTTTTAATTGAATTGGCACTTTATTTTTTGTTAATTCTCTAAGCTCTTGAACTTTTAAAGCTAAATCATCTGGACCCAGCCAATCAGGATGTCTTGCCGGAGATCTTTGATCAATACCTGCAGGTAGCGATCTCATTTCTGCAACTTGGTCAGTAACTTTTTGACCCATCAAATGACCACCCATTCCAACTTTTTGTCCTTGTCCAATAAATACCTCAATTCCATCAGCTAATTGTGCATGGTGTGGGTTAAAACCGTATCTTGATTGTATGCACTGATAAAACCATTTTTCTGAATATCTTCTCTCATCTGGTATCATTCCACCTTCACCAGAACATGTTGCGCTACCAGCCATTGTAGCACCTCTAGCTAATGCAGTCTTTGCTTCATAAGATAAAGCTCCAAAACTCATTCCCGTAATGTAAACTGGAATATCAAGCTCAATTGGATTTTCACATCTTGGACCAATAATAGTTTTGGTCTCACATTTTTCTCTGTAACCTTCAATAACAAATCTTGTTAATGTACCTGGCAAGAAAACTAGATCATCAAAAGTAGGTATCTTTTTCATCAAAGCCATTCCTCTCATTCTGTATCTTCCTAATTCGGCTTTGATATGAATGTCGTCCATAACTTCTGGGGTAAAAATAGCGTTGTGTCCCAACAAACTTTTGTTTCTTGAAGCTATTCCATTACCATTAGAATGTCCGTTTGATTTTCCATTACCATTTTTTTTCTTTGCCATTTAAATTGCTCCTTTTTTTTCTGTAGGTTCAAGAGCATCGTAATTCCAAAGTTTTTTTCCTGCTACAACTTTGGTCATCTTAGAAACATCGAAGTTTTCTCCGATCTCTGCAACCTTTAATTTTCTTTTAAGCCAATCTTGATCTGAATCAGTTAATTCAGCTTCGACAGCATCACTACCAAATGATCCAATTTTTCCACCTACAAAAATTGTCCCATCATACATAGAATCTCCTAAATTTATTCCAACATCTCCAAGAATAATAATTCGCCCTCTCTGCATCATAAAACCTGTAAAAGCACCAGCATCACCGCCAATAATTATTGTCCCACCTTTTTGATCAATTCCTGTTCTGGCACCTACGCTTCCTTTGCATATCAGATCTCCACCTCTAATTGCCGCACCAAAACAAGACCCTGCATTTTTTTCAATTACTACTTTTCCCGCCATCATATTTTCTGCACATGACCAACCCACTCTTCCATTAATTCTAACAATAGGACCATCCATTGATCCACACCCAAAGTAACCCAAACTACCTTCAAATATTAAATTTAATTTATTGAGAATTCCAACTCCCAAGCTATGTTTTCCCTGTGGGTTCTTTATTACAATAGTTCCGTATCCATCTTTCATTAATTCATCAATTTTTTTATTTGCTTCACGACAATCCATGTTCTTAACGTCAATCTCAGTTCTTTTATTAAAATCTACATCATATGTCCCAAAGTAATAAAAATTCTCTGCCTCATCTGGATTAAAAAATTTTTGTTGTGTTTTTCCAGTTAAGACTTCTGTATGAAGTCCCATTGATTGAGCTTTACTTTTTTTTTCTGATGTTTTTAAATTTGCCATACTTTAACTTCTCCATCAAAAGGATCATAAGTTTCGATTTCTTGTGGTAATATTGATCTTATTGCAATTTCCTCTGACCCCATTGCAACTAAATCATCTGACTCATACAATACTAGTGGTTTTGCAGCCATTGTATCTTTCGCCATTCCTAAGCTATCTTTTGTAGCAACAAAATAAGTAAATACCCCATCTAAACCGACGAGAGACTCTTTCATTCCCTCTTCTAATGTAGCTCCATTTCTCATTTTTTCTGCAAGATATACAGCGATTAATTCAGAGTCACATTCTGACATAAATCTCATGCCCTTGTTTTCCAATACTCTTCTATTGTTCCAATAGTTTGTTAATTGTCCATTATGAACGACTGACACATCGCTAAAAGGATAACCCCAAAATGGGTGAGCAGATTTAATATCCACTCCCGACTCTGTTGCCATCCTAGCATGACCAATTGCATGTGTCCCGACAACTTTATCTAAATTATATCTGTTACAAACAACTTCAGCGTTTCCTAGATCTTTAATTACTTCTAGAGATTTTCCCATAGATAATATTTCTACACCTTCAACACTTTCTATTTTTTGAGAAAATTCCATTAAATCTTTGTCATACTGAATTTCATATCGTAATGAATAAGGAAGAATTCTATCTTCTTTTATTACTTTAGCGCCTAGCTCAGAAAGATAAGAATCAACAATTTTTTTTCTTTCGTCATAAACTGATACATCTTCTTTTACTGAAGAACTTCCCTCTGCAACATTTTCACCAACCTTAAATCGCATGATGAAATTTTGACCGTCAGTTTTTCCGTATAGAGCGTATCCAGTTGAATCTTCTCCTCTATGCTTTAATGCTTGAAGCATACCCTGAAGTTCAAAACCAACGTTTGAAGTATTTCCTCTATGAATTAATCCTGCAATCCCGCACATATAATTTCCTTATTAAATTATGGTAAACAATCCAGATAAGTATCAAGATCCCATTGTGTTGTTGCACCCAAGAATTTTTCCCACTCATCTCGTTTGTACCAATTAAATACTTTATACATTTCATCTGGCATTGATGATTTTATTACCTCATCTTCCGCCAATCTATCTAAAGCTTCACCTAAACTTAGTGGAAGTTTTTTAACATCTTTACCAGCTTTTTGAGCTTCATATATATTTCTAGACTCAGGTTTGGCTGGTTTCATTTTTTTAGATATTCCTTCATCACAAGCTTTAAGTAATGCTGCACCTAATAAATATGGATTATGCATAGAGTCAACTGATCTGTACTCAAATCTACCTGGAGCAGATACTCTTAGACCACATGTTCTATTTTGATAACCCCAGTCAGCATATACTGGTGCCCAAAAACCTTGATCCCATAATCTTCTATATGAGTTCACTGTCGAAGAACCAATTGCTGTTAAAGCTGGTAAGTGTTTCATTATCCCTGCAATTGATTGTAATCCAATCTTTCCAGGCAATTGCATATCCTTAGTATCTGGCATGAAAGTATTAGTTCCACCGGATACATAGCTAAAGACTTCTTCTACTCCTGGAAGTTTTTTGTTACCCAATTTGTTTACTGATACTTTTCCACCTTTCCACAAAGACATGTTGGTGTGACATCCACTTGCTGAAACTCCCATAAATGGTTTAGTCATAAAGCAAGCTATAAGATTATGTTCTCTTGCTACTTGAGCACAAATTTGTCTATACGTAGATAATCTATCAGCATTTCTTAAAACATTATCAAATGTCCAGTTAAGCTCTAATTGACCAGGAGCATCTTCATGGTCACCTTGGATCATATCAAGACCCATCGCTTTTGCGTATTCAATAACCTTCATAAACACAGGTCTTAATGATTCAAATTGATCAATATGATAACAGAAAGGTTTTGAGAAACCTTGTCCAGTTGGAGTTCCGTCAGAATTTTTTGTTAACCACATCATTTCAGGCTCTGTTCCAACTCTTAATTCTAATCCATGTTTCTTTTTGAACTCATTCATGAAAATTCTAAGATTACCTCTGCAGTCACTTGTTAAATGACCACCTGGATTTTTTCTTTCTTCTCTATTTCTAAAACAAGTAACAAAAACTCTTCCAACTCTCTTATCCCAAGGCAATTGAACAAAAGTTTCTGGATCAGGTATTCCTACCAGTTCCATAGCTTCTGGACCATATCCAATATAATTATTATGACGATCTAAAAATAAATTTGCTGTTGCTCCATAAACTAATTGAAAACCTTTTTCTGCAGTTCTTTCCCAGTGGTCTGCTGGTATTCCTTTTCCAACAACTCTTCCAGTTACTGAAATAAATTGATAATAGATATAAGTAATTCCTAATTCGTTTATTTTTTCTCTAACCTTTTTGACGAGTTTAGCTCTACCTGGTTGGTTTACGTGTTTTTCAAGATCCGTCATTCTTCCCCCTTTGAATTTTCAGATCAAAAAGGTAACTGAAAAAAAAACGTTTGTCTACTTAGATAAATTAACTCCAAGGAAACGGACTGTTCGATGTCGGATGAAGTTTGCCTTTTTCATATCTTTCGAACCTGAACGGTTTTAGTAATTCACTTTCTTGACCTAAAATTTCTTGTGCAACAAGGTGCCCAACACCTATCATTTTATAACCATGATTTGCATCTGCAATCATGTAAACATTTTCAAAAAATCTATCGAATATCGGGAATGAATCTGGAGTTAAACAACCCAATCCTCCTGATGGTCCCTTTCTATACAAATGAGATTTACCAACAAAACGTTTTTGAATATGTGCAAGTGCTGAAGTCCACATATCAGAAAATTTATCAGTGGTTTGATATTCTGGAGAATCTATCCCATACGGATCAACATTAACTTCATCAAAATGTTTTTGAACAATGTAAGGTGATGTTCCACCTTGAACTCCCAATCCTTCAATATCAGGTTTATAATAAATACCCCATAAGTCTTCTGTAATTATTTTACCATCTTTGTCAGAATAAAGTGGTGCATCTGTATCAACATGAATTACTGGAGGCGGTTTACCTTCATTAGTTTTTAAATAATCTGCATCTACACCCAATACACCTTCTTGTAAAAACCAGTACTTCCACATTTCAACTTCATGCATTTTTCCATTTTTAGCATCTTTTATGTTAGTAGTTTTTGGTAACTCCAACATATTCCAAAAATCTCTTACCCATGGTCCTGCTCCAATAACTACTTGATCACAATCAATTGTACCTTTATCTGTAACGACGCCAGTAATTGCATTGCTGTTACTCCCTCTTTTAAAACCTGTAACCTTTACTCCTTTATGAACGTTTACACCGTTTGAATTTGCTTTTCTCTCAAGTGCTTTAATTGAGTCTTTATTAAATGCGTATCCACCTTTTTTTTCATGCAAGACTGATGTAATACCTTTTGCTTGCCAATCACTAAAAATTCCTTGCATATATTTCATGCAATCTTTTTCACCTTCTATAAATTCTGATTCATATCCAATAGCTTTTTGTTGTTCATAAATACTTGCAACATCTTTATGCATTACTTCTGGAGAAATTTGCATATAGCCAACAGCATTATATTTAAATGCCTCTGGATCACTTTCCCAAACACTAACTGAATGAGCCATTAATTCTCTCATTGCTGGTTGAAAATAATTATTTCTAACAACTCCACATGCAATTCCACTTGCACCTGCGGCAGTGTCCTTTTTTTCTAGGACAACTACATCGTTAGGATTTTTATATTTTTCTGAAAGTTTCCAAGCAGTGCTTAACCCGTGAATTCCTCCACCAATTATAACAACTTTTGCTTTTGTCGGTAACGACATGAAAGAACTTTAATTTTTTAGCAAAGGAAAGAATATAATAATTTTTATATATAATTTATATAAATTCTAAATATTAGTGAGAATTTTATTTAAAAACTCAAATTTTTGAGAGTTTTCAAATATTCGTTAAATTCATTAACAAAATTCTGTGTGGGTAAAACGTACTTTTTTCTATGGTCATTTCCGGTTTTCTCGAGGTAGAAAAATTCTTTATCACAAGCTTCCTTGATCATGAGTGCAGATTTGGGCCTTGAGGTTTTAAAGAGTCTAGTCTTAAGTTCTTCGACAGATAAGTTTTCATTTAACTTATAAGAATTCATCACAATCAACATCATGTGATAATGTGAAGGAGACTTTCTGAAAAAGTAATTACTGGATGTATGGGATAGTTTCATTTGATCTTCCCAAAATTCCAATAAATCCTTTGATGATTTTGACATTAAGATTTTACACGTGTTTTTTGAGGATCGTAATGTGGGAAACCAACAACTTTAGCAGGTATTCTTTTTTGATGTCCATCAATTTTACCAACTTCAACATTCATACCTATTTCTGAATGACCAACATCAATTCTGCACAAAGCAATATTTTTATTCAAAGTAGGAGACAAACATCCGCTTGTAACTACGCCAACTTGGGATCTTCCAATGTGAACACAATCGCCGTGATTAGCTTTTTCTTTGCCTACAAGTTCTAATCCAACTAATTTCTTTTGTGGATTTTCTTTTCTCTTAATTAATGCTTCTTTACCAATGAAATCTGCTGTTTTTGTTTTTAAAGGAACCGTAAATCCAACACCAGCTTCAAACGGGTCAACTTGGCCGTCAAATTCATTACCAAACAATATTAGACCAGCTTCAATTCTTAATAAATCTAATGCTCCAAAACCAGCAGGTATTAATCCTTCATCTTTTCCAGCTTCCATGAGCACATCCCAAACCGCTGGTGCATCTGAAGGGTGACACCATATTTCATATCCTAACTCGCCTGTGTATCCAGTTCTAGAAACCATTAATGGGATTCCACTAAGTTCTCTTACTCTACAGATTGTAAACCTAAACCATTGTAATTCTGAAATAGAAGGTTGTGTTGGTGGAGTAAAAATAAACTTTTCTAAAATTTTTCTACTGTTTGGTCCTTGTAGAGAAATATTATTTATTTGATCAGTAGAGTTTTTAACTAAAACATTAAATTTTTTCTTTTTTGCTTGTTCTTTTAACCATTCACCTGCGTATTCATCACCACATACCCATCTAAATCCATGATCACTCATTTTTAACAATGTTCCATCATCAAACATAGAACCATTTTCATAACACATCGAAGAATAAACAATTTGTCCAACTGACAATTTTTTAACATTTCTAGTTAAAGTATAGTCCATCAATTCTTCTGCATCCGGACCCAATATTTCAAATTTTCTTAAAGAAGATAAATCAATTAAAACCGCTTTTTCTCTACACGCTGTATATTCATTTATTACTCCGTGTTTAGTGTAATCATTGGGCAGCCAATATCCTCGAGCATCAACAAAGTTTCTTGTTAACTTAGAAGTTCTTTCATGAAATCCTGTATTTTTTGTTAGTTTTAATTCTGAGTCTGGTTTCATTCTAAATGCAAAAGATTTTGTAAATTCTCTTTTTTTTTCGTAAGTTCTAACAAAAATATCTGTAGGGTTCCATGAATTACATGGATCTATATCACTTGGACAGGCTGATGTTCCGCAGGTTAAATCTTTTAAAGCTCTTAATATTACATAATCTCCAGGTCTAGCAAACGACTCATCAGAAAGTACAGTATTTAAACCTCCTGCTGAAGTATTAAAAAATAAATTTATAGCGTGCCATCCTTTTTGTCTATTAACCCCAAAATTTTCCATAGCACCACTTAAGTTATCTGAGCAATTTGGATGTCCAAAATAACCAGCATCTTCGTAATACTTCGATGTACAAGCAAGATTAAAAGTATCATGTCTACCAACGGTATCTCTTATTACTTCTACCAAAGGTTCATGGTCTGTATCATAAAATTTTGAATACAATCCTGGTCCTGGAAATGTATTTCCCATAAAGGTCCTAGTTGTTTGCCAATCTAAACCTTTCTCAATACCTTTACCCAATTTAGCTGTATCAAAAGCAACAAAATCTGAACATTGTCTACCAGTTGGACAAATTATTTGAATATAATCTCCTTCTTTAACTTCAAAAGAAATCGCAGATTGTTTTGCAATATTTTTTTCATCTAGAGGATCAAAAATTGGATCTGGAATTATTCTATGTTCTTTATAGTCAACAATATTATTTCTTTTAATAAATAAAGTTAATTCTGTAGGAGGATTTTGTTCATGAACCAACATATCATTCCCAGGGGCAGAAAAAATACAATAACATTTATCTTTTGAACTAATTTTAATTTTTTCTCCTGGTGGAGTTTCTTTATCAAAAAGGATTGAAGATTTAGACTTTGCAATTTTAAGATTTCTTTTTTCTAATTGACGCAATGCAATTTTTGAACTTTCTTCTTTTCTATTTAAAATTTTGATTATATCATTTTCTGATTTAGAAGATTTTAAATTTAAAATCGATGGATCTGAATTTCCATCAGAATTAAAAACAACTATTTCGCAAATTTGATTTCCTTCATTATTAATAATTTCAATTTCATCATCTGGAAAAATCTGAACTCCTGTAAGTCCACCACCATTAATTACATATCTTTCAACTCCAGGTGGCAAAACATTTAAACCAGGTTCATTTATTCTTAAATTCTCTTCCAACATTTTAAATTAGTGATAATTAGTTTTAAGAATAAATCAGTACTGATTAATTGTATATATAAATTTTAGTATCAACTTTTGTTGACTGTTCTATTAATTTTAAGGATAATTAAAAACTTAATATATTAAGAGAGGAGAAATAAATGAAGAAAATACTATCATTACTATCAGCTATAGTAATTTCATTAGTAAGTTTTGCAGGAATTTCAAACGCAGCAGATAGTAAAAAACCTATAGTAATCCCAACTCACAACTGGTCAAGCCAAATTGTTATGGCTTATGTTATTGGTGGGATTTTTGAAAGTATGGGTAATAATGTTAAATATGTAAATGCTGATTCACAAGCAGTTTACGAGTCTATAAGAATAGGTGACGTGACTTTATCTCATGAAGTGTGGGAGTCTGCTTTCGGTAAGTCATTTACAACAGCTTTAGACAAAGGTGGTTTGTTAGACTGGGGTGATCATGAAGCAAGAACACTTGAGGATATGGGATACCCAAACTGGGTTGTTGAAAAAGGTCTATGCCCTGGTCTACCAGATTGGACAGCTTTAAAAAATCCAGACTGTGCAAAAAACTTTACAACACCTGACTCTCCAGATGGAAAAGGAAGAATGTTGGAAGGTCCACAGACTTGGCATGGTGACTTAATCCCTCAAAGGATTGATGCTCTTGGCTTAGGTGATTTATGGTGGGTTAAATTTGCAGGAGGTGCAGATGCACTTTGGGCAGAGTTAGCAGCTGCTGAAAAAGAAGGAAGAGGAACTATAATTTTCAACTGGACACCAAATTTTACTGATGGTGCAGGTTTTACATTTATCGATTTTCCTCCATACACAGCAGGCTGTAGACCAGCTGATGGTGGTGATGGAAAATGTGGTTCTCCAGATGGTTATTTGAAAAAAGCAGTTCACGAGGATTTTCCAAAAACCCATCCAAAAGCTGCTAAGGTATTCAAAAAACTTTCATTTTCTACAAGTCAAATTGGTGCAATGGCGGCATTGGTTGACGTTGATAAAATGACTCATGAGGATGCAGCTAAAAAATGGTTAGCCGATAACAAAAAAGTGTGGGAAGAATTTACACACGATCATTAAGGCTAATAATTAACAACTTATATAAATCTCCCCCAACTCTGTTGGGGGGGATTTTTTTTTAAAAGAAATTGTGTAGAATACATTAATGATAAAATACCTTGTTTTAATATTTTTTAGTTTATTTTTAATTACAAATGCAAACGCAAGAAGCACAGGATGCAAAGAAGGTAATTGCGAAAATGGTTATGGCAAATGGGTTTATACAGATAAAACAACTTATGAAGGTGAATGGGTTGATACAAAAAAAAATGGCCAAGGTGTAGAAACATGGCCTAATGGATATATCTATAAAGGTGAGTTTAAAAACAGTGTTTGGAGTGGAGTTGGAACTTTAACTTTCCCAGATGGTTCTACTTATGAAGGAGAGTGGGCTAATGGTTTTATGAATGGCAAAGGAACATTTACTTGGGCTAATGGCGACCAAAAAGTAGGAATTTGGAAAAACGGTAAATTACAAGATTAATGTCGAACGAAACTTCATTTAATAAATTAAAAGGATTACCCGAGAACCTAAAACAATTTATAGGACTAATAGTTTTAACAATAGTCATAATTTCTTCTTTTGCTATTTTAAATAATTTATTTAGCGAGGGTGATGAATTAGTTAGGAAAATGAAATTGGAAGAAGAGAGAATTGCAAAAGAGAGAAAACTAAGTGCATTAATTTCAAAACTTCCCTCGGGTATATTAGTAACTTTTGATGGTACTGATCATTATAAATTATCAGATGAATTGTATGAGGGAGTGTGTAATGCCACAAAGCTTATCCCCCAAAGAGCAATAATGGGTGCAAATTTCTTAAATTTTAGAGCACACGAAATTTATACTATTAACGGCAATAAGATTGATGAAACATTTGTTGAATGGGATGCTGAAAAAAAGAAATGTTTTGCAGGTTTTACAGTTAGTGGAAATAACGTAGGAGTAGACGAAACAATTAAAGTAAGCGGTGAAGCCTTAAGTTTTTTAAGTACTGGAATTGATACAAGGGTTTATTTTATTAAAAATTTTTAATGGAAATAAGCTTCAATTATATTGATTTTAATTTAATTAATTTTCGTATACTTTTATAAGAATTATGTCTGAAGCAGTAATCAAATGCGAAGCAGTTTATAAAATTTTTGGTGAAAACGCCAAAAAGATGCTTCAAGATTCAAATGGTAATGTTGATGCTAAAACATTTCAAGAAAATGGTTGTATAGTAGGTGTTAACAATGCCTCTTTTGAAGTGGCAAAAGGAGAGATGCTTGTTGTAATGGGCTTATCTGGATCTGGTAAGTCAACTTTACTAAGGTGTATATCAAGATTAACAGATGCAACAGGTGGAAAAATTTTCATTGAAGGTCAAGATTTATTAAATTTAAATAATAAAGAGTTAATTGAGCTTAGAAGAAACAAAATGGGAATGGTTTTTCAAAGCTTTGCTCTTCTTCCACACAAAACTGTTGTAGAAAATATAGCTTTTCCTCTTCAAATCAAAGGTATCAAAACTGAGGAGAGCATTAATAAAGCAATGGAGATGGTTAAATTAGTTGGACTTGATGGAAGAGAAAATTATTTTCCAAGAGAACTTTCAGGTGGACAACAACAAAGAGTGGGTATTGCAAGATCTCTAGCAGTTGAACCTGATATATGGTTTTTAGATGAACCTTTTTCTGCTTTAGATCCTTTAATTAGAAAAGAAATGCAAGATGAATTTTTAAGACTTCAAGAAAAATTACAAAAAACAATTATGTTTATTACTCATGATTTTGATGAAGCATTAAAACTTGCTGATCGAATTGCAATTATGAAAGATGGTATAATTGAACAACTAGATACACCTGCAAATATAGTTTTAAACCCAGCCACAGAATATGTAAGAAAATTTACTGAAGAAGTACCTAGAGAAAAAGTTTTATTAATTGAAGATGTAATGGATGAATCTATATCTAATAATTTAGGTGATGTTAAAGTTTCAAAAGATGAAATCATAGAAAATGTTGCAGAAAAAATATTAACGCAAGAAAAATCTGTAGCAGTTATAGATGAAAATAATAAAACCGTTGGTTCAATCAACCCGACAAAAATAATAAATACTGTCTTTGGCGGAAGAAAGAACGGAAAATAAATTATGGAATTTTTAAAAAAATATCCAAAAATATTTCAGTGGTTATTTCTATTAATTGTTTTCTTTGCTCTTTGTTTTGCTATTGATGTTCCAGAAACATATAAATTCATTAGAGGCCAAGCTGAATTCGTAAAAGACCCTAATCAAAGTAGTTATATATTTTTAGGCAAAGAAGTAAGATATTACGCCTTTGATGTTTTCTGGCGTCTACCTCCATTACTTGGATGGTTACCAATATGGATAAATGACTCCTTGTTTTTCTTAATGAATGAGTGGATGCCAATGGAGTTTTGGAATGAGGACACTCAAGAATTTAAAACCAGACCAATAGTTTTGCAAATTAGCAGAAATTTAACAGCCTTTATGACCTTTTTAATTGAATTAATTAGAGAAATTCTATTAGGTGGACTAGAAACAATTGTTGCCTTTACAAGTTGGGATTGGATCGATGCGAACCCTTGGGCGGAGTTACCGGGTCTACCTTGGACTATAGTTGCAGCTGGTTTTGCAATACTTGCTTATAAATTAAGTGGCATTGGACTTGCTTTATTTGCTGGTTTAACCATGGTTTACATTTCTATATTTGGACAATGGAAACCATCAATGCAAACACTCTCTTTTATTTTAGTTGCTGCGCCTCTATCTTTTATATTTGGGTTAAGTTTAGGTATTGCAGCTTATAAAAGTAAACGTGTAGAAAAAGCTCTATATCCAATTCTATTAGTTATGCAAACAATGCCACAATATGCAGTATTAGTTCCTGCACTTGTTCTTTTTGGAGTCGGTGACCACGCTGCAGTAATTATAACTATGGTTGTTGCTGTTCCACCCATGATATTACTTACTTTACTAGGATTGAGAGCTATTCCTCCAGAAGTGATTGAAGCTGGAAGAATGAGTGGTTGTAATAATTGGCAACTAATGTCTAAAGTGCTAATTCCAACGGCCAGACGAGATATTTTAATTGGCGTAAACCAGGTTATCATGGTGTGCTTTTCTATGGCTGTTATTTCAGCCTTCATTGGAGCGAAAGGTCTAGGTTTTAATTTATTGTTAGCACTAAATCAGCTTAATATCGGATTAGCATTAGAAGCTGGTCTTTGTATAAGTCTAATTGCAATTTTATTAGATAAAATGTCATTAGCATGGGCAAACAAGCAAGTTGATTATTTTGGCAATTTGAATTTTTTTCAAAGAAATAAAAATTTATTATTTTTTAGTATTACTGTCATAATTGGAATTTTACTCGCTTACTTTGGATCTGTTTATTTTAAAGGTGGATACAATTATTTATTTGAAGTTCCACACAATAAAGGAATATCAACTGCTGATTTTTGGAATAAAGGTGTCGATTGGATTTTTGATACCTTCTTTGTTTATATAAAAGCATTTAATACATGGTTAATTCAAGAAGTGTTACAACCAATGAGGGCTTTGTATTTAAGGATGCCAGCTGTTGCTACATTAGTTCTAGTTGTTGGTGCAGGCTATTTAATTGGTGGAATTAGATCTGCATTAGTAGTTTGTGGTTTGACATTATTTATAGCTCTAAGCCCTTGGTGGGATAGAGCCTTAGTAACGGCTTACATGGCAACATTTGGGGTAATTGTCTCTTGTATAATTGGTTTTACGGTTGGCACATTATGTTTTCAAAATAAACATTCTGCAAAATTTATGTTAGGGGTATGTGATATATTTCAAACATTTCCATCATTTGTTTATCTTATTCCTGTTATGATGCTTTTTGGAATAACTGACACTTCTGTTCTTATTGCTGTCATTGTTTATGCAACTATACCAGCAACAAGATATACAATTGAAGGGCTAAGAAGTGTTCCAGCAGGTTTACATGATGCAGCGACGATGTCTGGTGTAAATAAATTTCAAAGATTAACAAAAATTGAATTTCCTTTAGCATTCCCTCATATGATGCTTGGTATAAATCAAACAATAGTGTTTGCATTATTTATGGTGATTATAGGAGCATTTATCGGCACTGAAGATTTAGGACAATATATTTTAAAAGCTTTATCAGATAAAAATGGTGCTGGTATTGGATTAACTTTGGGTATTTGTGTAGCTTTTATAGGTTTAATTTTTGATAATTTGATAAGAACTTGGGTAGAAAAAAGAAAAAAACATCTAGGAATTGCTTAATCTTAAATGAAAAAAATTTTAATAATAGGCGGTGGCGCAATGGGATCTGCTTTTACTTTTCCGTGTATAGATAACAAAAATGAAGTAACTATCACAGAGCCTTATAATAAAACTTTTATTAAAAATTTGTCTTCAAAAAAGAAATATCATTCTAGTTTAAAAATAAATTTACCAAATAAACTAAAATACAAAAAATATTCAACTGATCTATTAAAAAATAAATATGATTTGGTAGTTGTTGCGTTAAGTTTATCAGGAATAAATTTTATTAATGAAGAATTTAAAAAATCAAATATTAAAAGTCCAATTCTTATTCTTACCAAAGGTTTGAAGTATGAGAAAAAAAAACAGAAAATTTTTACTATTTCAGAGGATATAAAGAAAACTAATAAAAATATAAACGTTTCAGTTTTAAAAGGACCTTGCTTAGCAAAAGAACTTTCAAATAAAAAACAAACAAGTGTAATTGTTGCTAATAAAAATATCAAAACCGCAAAAAAAATTTGTAATATGATAACTACAAAATACTATTTAACCGAAACTTCGAAAGATGTTATTGGAGTTGAGATCTGTTCTTCAATTAAAAATATTTATTCAATGATTATCGGGGCTGGAGATAGTTTAAATATGTCTTCAAGTTTATTCAAAAAATCTATAAATGAGATGATATATATTACTAAATATTTTAAAGGAAAAATTGAGACTGCTCTTGGATTGGCTGGAGTTGGAGATTTATACGTCAGTGCTGCTGGAGGTAGAAATAGTAAAATGGGAAGTTACTTAGGGCAAGGCTATACATTCAAAAATGCTAAAAGAAAATTTATGCCTAATGAAACCGTAGAGGGAGAGCAACTTGCAAGAGAAATTGCTCCATTTGTAATAAAAAAAATTCAACAAAAAAAAATCCCTTTGATGACAAAATTAATTAAATCTATAATTAATAACAAAAAATTAATATTAAATTAAAAATGGCAAGTATTAAAATAGATAAAGTAAACAAGTTTTTTGGTAGCACACATGTGATCAAAGATGTTTCTCTTGATATAAAAAGTGAGTCTTTCACAGTTCTGGTAGGCCCAAGTGGATGTGGTAAATCAACAATCTTAAGAATGATTGCTGGTTTAGAGGAAATTAATTCAGGTACAATATCTATTGATGATAAAGTTGTAAATGATCTACCACCCAAAGAAAGAAATATTGCAATGGTATTTCAATCTTATGCTCTTTATCCTCATATGACTGTATTTGATAATATGGCTTTTGGTTTAAAAATTGAAAAAAAATCAAAAGAAGAAATAGAGCAAAGAGTAATGGAGGCTGCTAAAATCTTACAGATAGAAGAGTATCTTAGGAGAAAACCCAAACAATTATCTGGAGGACAACGTCAAAGAGTAGCTATTGGTAGAGCTATTACAAGAAAACCAAAAGTTTTCTTATTCGATGAACCATTATCTAATCTAGATGCAGCATTAAGAGTACAAATGAGAGTAGAATTGGCAAAATTACATGATCAACTTAATGCAACAATGATTTACGTAACTCATGATCAAACTGAAGCCATGACACTTGCAAATGATATTGTTGTATTGGATCAAGGTATAGTTTCACAAAAGGGATCACCCATGAACTTATATAATAACCCAGATAATCTGTTTGTTGGTGGTTTTATCGGATCTCCAAAAATGAATTTTATAGATAGTAAAATTTTAAGTAAAAGTTCAAAAAGTTCTGAAGTAGATATAATGGGGACTGGAAAGTTAAATGTACCAAAAATTTCTGATAATACTCAAGAAGGGGATAGTATAAAAATTGGAATAAGACCAGAGCATTTGATATTAAATGCAAAAACAGATTCATTATGGGAAAGTAAAGTCTTCGTT
This sequence comes from uncultured Pelagibacteraceae bacterium, assembly GCA_902616245.1. Classification (GTDB taxonomy): domain Bacteria; phylum Pseudomonadota; class Alphaproteobacteria; order Pelagibacterales; family Pelagibacteraceae; genus Pelagibacter. The sequence goes on along the minus strand of CACMSB010000002.1, from coordinate 42,680 downwards.
GTAGAAAAATTAGGGTCAGGAACATATTTATATTTAGAGAAAGAGGGAGATCCTCTTGTTGTACAAACTGATGGAGACACAAATATTAAAGTAGGTGACACTGTTAAAATAGGTTTTGATCCATTTCGTTGTCATTTATTTGATAATAAAGGTATTTCTTTTAAAAATTCATAAATCAATCTCAGGTAGTATTTTATTTTAAATACCTAATGTTCTTCATTTAAATTTAAACTTTCATTTAGTGTACATTTTTAATATCTTTAAGAAACATGAAACAAGAGGGGAATGTATGTTTAAAAATATATTAATAACAATCTCTGCGATAGCTTTTGTTTTTAATTCAATTGCATTTGCAGATATCAAATTTTGGACGACAGAAACTCAACCAGCAAGAATGGCTAAGCAAGAAGAGATGGCTAAAGCGTTTGAAGCTAAAACTGGTATTGGGGTTGAAGTTATTCCTATTGATGAAAAAGATCTAGGAACAAGAGCTACAGCTGCAGCGGCAGCGGGAGATCTTCCTGATGTAATTTATCATACACTACAGTATGTATTGCCATGGGCTGAAGCAGGAATTTTAGACGTTGATGCAAATAATGATATCGTTAACTCACTTGGAAAGAAAACTTTTGCTCCAGGTGCTTTAAAGATGGCTAAAAAAGGTGGCAAAATTGCTGCTGTACCAGTAGATGGCTGGACGCAAATGGTTGTATACAGAAAAGATTTATTTGCAGCTGCAGGTTTAGAACCACCAACTACATACGCAAACATCGAGAAAGCAATAGATGCTTTATCTAGTAATGATATGTTTGGATTTGTTGCGGCAACTAAAACTGACGAAAACTTTATGAGTCAGGTTTTGGAACATGTCATGCTTGCAAATGGTGTAAACATTGTAAAAAAAGGTGGAACAAAAAAACAAGGAAGAGCTTTAAAAAATTCTTTACAGTTTTATAAAAAATTAGCTAAGGCTAGTCCTCCAGGAGAACTTTATTGGAAACAATCAAGAGAACTTTATTTTGCTGGCAAAACACCAATGATAATATGGTCACCGTTTATCATGGATGAATTAGCTGGTTTAAGAGACTCAGCTCCACCAACAATTAACAGTGATCCTACATCACCAGAATTGGCATCTAAAACTGGTTTTATAACTAATTTTAGTGGACCAAATAATGTAAAAGGCGCAGCTTGGGCGGATGTTAGATACTTTGGTGTAACTGCAGATGCAGATACAGATGAAGCTAAGCAGTTTATTCTTTATTCAATGGATGAAGGATATACAAGCACTTTATCTATAGCACCAGAAGGTAAGTTCCCTGTAAGAAGAGGTAATGCAAGTGATCCAAATGCATTTACAACAGCTTGGAGTAAACTGCCTGTTGGAGTTGATAGAAAAGCTCCTTTAACAGATCTATATTCAGCAGATGTAATAAATAATATTGTTGCAGGTTTAGATACTGCTAATAGATGGGGTGTTAAAGAAGGTGAACTATCTAGAGCATCTAAAATTATTAACAATAAGTTTATTAATAGAATCACTAGACAATATATTGACGATCAATTGACGCTAGATGAAGCAGTAGATGAAATTAATACTGTGCTAGCTAGCTTCTAGTAATTTAAAAAATTAAAAAAAGCGGGTAATATTAATTATCCGCTTTTTTTTATGAGTTCAAAACTTGCAAAAATTGAAAAAAGAACAGCTTATCTTTTAATATTACCATCAGTTCTTTTAGTATTTTCTATAATTTTATTTCCAATATTTTCTAATATTTGGATAAGTTTTAAAAATGTAGAGCTCAAAGATTTAAGAATTCCTGAACCAAGAGCAAAAAAATTAGTAAAATCAATTAATGATAATCCAAATCAAATAAAAGTAATTTATAAATTAAGAAATAGTTCTCTTACACAAGAAATTACTAATGTAAAATTTAAAGATAAATATCCAGATGATATCGAACCAATAAGTTTAAATAATAAATGTCAATTTAAATCAAATTTACTTAAGTGTGAGTTAGGTAATTGGCCAAAAAAATATCGAGAAAATTTAGAAATAGTATTTCAAAATATTAATAATCAAGAAATTTCCAAGAAGGAACTAAAATCTTATAAGCCTAAACTATCAGGTAAGTCACAAAATATATTATTAACTTATGAATTTACATTAAATAATTTCAAAAAAGTAATTAAAGACAAAGCTTTTATAGATCTATTATCAACAACTTTTTATTACACTTTTTTTGGAACCATAGGTGCAATAGTTTTTGGAATTTTAGCTGCACAAATGGTAAATCAAAAATTTTTTGGAAGAACATTTATGAGAAGCGTTTTGTTGTTTCCTTATGTTGCACCAGTAGTTGCTCTTGCTTATACCTGGGAACTTTTACTTGATCCAACAAGTGGAACTTTAAATAATTTATTAATTAATTATCAAATTATTGATGGACCGATAAATTTACTAGGTCAAAAATATGTAACTTTAAATATACTTGGATTTGATGTTAAATTAAGGTTAGCATTAACAACAGTAATTATTTTTGAAATTTGGAGATATTTTCCTCTAGCATTTTTATTTATTCTTGCTCGTCTTCAAGCAGTTCCAAAAGAGTTGTACGAAGCAGCTGATGTTGATGGCGCAAATCCTATTCAAAAATTTCTTAACATAACTTTACCCCAGATTTTAGCAGTGATTTCAATTCTATTTATGATTAGATTTATTTGGAATTTCAATAAATTTGAAGACATCTTCCTACTTACTGGAGGAGCATCAGGCACAAGAACATTGCCAATAAATGTATATCAACAAGGTTTTTCAATCGGGGATATTGGTATGGGCTCTGCAGTTTCAATTGTGATTGTAGTCTTTCTGTTAATTTTTATGTTTATCTATTTTAAACTTTTAGGAAAAAGAGCGGATGAAAATTAAAAATATATTAACTTATTGCTTTATCTCATCATTATTTTTGTTTTCATTAATTTGTATTTGGAAAATCTTAGTAACTTTACAAGGAATTGAATTAATAAATTTTAATTTTAATAAATTATTTATTTTTGGAATAATTCTTTGTGTAATAAATCTTCTTATTGGAAAAAAATTCAATTTAAATGTTAAACTAATTATACTTGCTCTTTTATTTTCTATCTTTGATTATTTCATCTCAATAAATTTACCTATTTGGTACAGTTTTGGCATATTCTTAATCTCACTATTTTTCTTTAATACTATAAAAAACTATGACAAAAACTTTTTGTCAAAAAATCATTCGTCTCAAAAATTATTCTTTAATTTTTTAACACTGTTTGGGATTACATTGTTCTCATTTGTAATCCTTTTCCCCTTTTACATGATGTTAGTTACAAGCTTTAAAACCCAAGCATTATTATTATTAAATCCATTAGACTTTAGTATTAACTTTGCACAAGGTTTGCCAGAGTTGTTCAAATCTTATTTTATAGTATTCAAAGATTACAATTTTGGAAGATATATGCTCACGAGCACCATAGTCTCTTTAGGGACTGTAATTATAACATTAATTTTTGCGATACCAGCTGCTTACGCAGTCGCTAGACTTAACTTTTTTGGAAAAAATTTTTTATCAACATCTATATTGATAATTTATTTGTTTCCAGCGATAGTTTTAGTGATACCTTTGTACACAATTTTTAGCCAACTTGGTTTAAGAAATTCTATTGAGGGCTTATTAATAGTTTATACTGCCACGACTTTACCTGTAGCTATTTATATGTTGCAAGGTTACTTTAAAAGTATACCAAAAGAATTAGAAGAAGCAGGTATAATAGATGGTCAAAATTGGTTTGGTATAATTTTTAAAATTATACTACCACTAAGTTTACCTGCGATATCGTCAGTAGCCTTGTATGTATTTATGATAGCTTGGAATGAATTTTTATTTTCATTAATGTTTTTAGACAGACCTAATACATTCACATTATCAAGAGCTATTCAATTCCTGAATGTTGGAGCTGAAACACCTAGACAATATTTGATGGCAGGGTCTGTAGTAGTTACTTTACCTATTTTAATAATTTTTGTTTATTTTGAAAAATATTTAGTAAGCGGTCTTACTGCTGGAAGTGTTAAAGGTTAATAAAAAATGGAACTTACAAGGAAAATTTAATTTATAGATTTTGGAAAATTATATAAGATTACTATAATTAATTTCTGATAAATATTTAATGGATCAATATATCTACATATCAAAAATAAATAAAATTTTTCATAAATTGTACAAAAGTTATGAAGATAAAAATGATTTAAAATTTTTTTCATCTGAAATATCTAATTTAATAAAAGATTTTAATAGACGAATAAAGTTATCTAAAAATTTAATAATAGACGAAAAGTTATCAGTTCTAATAACTTATGCAGACAACATTACTGCTGGAAAAAATAAAAAAAAACTTAAAATTTTTAAAAATTTTTATGCAAGATTTTTAAGAAATTACTTTAATACAATTCATTTTTTACCATTTTATCCCTCAAGTAGTGACAGCGGTTTCTCAGTTAAAGACCATTATGAAGTAGACAGTAAATTAGGTACCTGGGAAGATATTAAAGATTTGTCAAAATATAATTCAATTATGGCAGATATCGTAATAAACCATTCTTCTTCACGTGGTATCTGGTTTAAAAATTTTTTGTTAAATAAGTCACCAGGGAATGATTATTTTTTTACGATAGATAAAAAATTTAATTCTAAAAACGTTGTGAGACCACGTGAACATAAATTGTTAAAAAAAATAAAAATTCGTAATAAGACCACTTATCTGTGGAGAACTTTTAGCCCCGACCAAATAGATTTAAATTTCAAAAATCCAAAAGTATTAATTAGATTTATTAAGATAATGTTCTTTTTAATAAATCGTGGAGTGAATATTTTTAGATTAGATGCAATAGCATATTTGTGGAAAGAAAGTGGCACAAAATGTATTAACCATTCAAATACACACAAAATAATTAAACTATTAAGAATAATTTGTTCTAATCTCAAACAAAAAAAAATTTTAATCACTGAAACTAATTTACCCGAAAAACAAAATCTTAGTTACTTTGGAAAAAATGATCAAGCGAATTGGATTTATAATTTCTCACTACCTCCTTTAATAATTAAAAGTTTACTATTTGAGAATGGCTCTGAACTTACTAAATGGAGTAAAAAATTTCCATGTTTAAAAAAAGGAACTAGCTATCTAAATTTTTTAGCCTCTCATGATGGAGTCGGAATGAGACCAGTTGAAGGATTATTATCCAAACCAACTTTAAATAAATTATTTAATCGACTAAAAAAAAATGGAGGTGAATTTTCATATAGAAAAATAAATGGTTCAAAAAAGCAAGTGTATGAAGCAAACATTACTTTATTTAACGCTTTTAAAGCAACTGATTTTGATGAAAATGGAAATTATTCATTAGAACGCTATTTAGCTGCACATGGTATAATTCTTTCATTCGAAGGCGTTCCAGCTTTTTATTTCAATTCACTTTTTGGAACTTCAAATGACATTAGTAAATTTATAATTACAGATAATAAAAGAGATTTAAATAGATATAAATGGAACAATGAAAGACTAATAAAAAATTTAAAAATAAATAATTCCAAACAATCAGTATTTTATAATGAAATGACAAATTTAATAAAAATTAGAAGAAAGCAAAAAGCATTTCACCCAAATGCACAAAGAAAAAATCTAAATTTTGGGTCAAAATTCTATGCCCTGGAAAGAATAAGTTTAGACAAATCACAAAAAATATTAGCAATCACAAATTTAACATCAAAAACTCAAGTTTTAAAAATCAACTCAAAATACTTAAAATCAAAAAATTTATTAGGTCAAAAATTTAAGATTACTTTTGATAAAGAATTAGTTTTTAATCCTTTTCAAACTTTTTGGTTGAGTATTAATTAAAATTAACCTCATTTATTATTCATGAAAGTTTCAGACGAGTCATCCATTGCTTTTGCCCAAGCTGTATGATGGACCGGAGCAACAGAACCCGTAACTGGAGATGAAAAAGATTTATTTCTATACGTTGATATATCTTCAACTTTATGATGTTCCCACTCTTTAAAATGTTTTCTGATTAGTTCAAAATCTATTTTTGGATAATCCGACATATCATGCAATTCCTTTGTGTATTCAGTTTGAAAATCAATCATCTGATCAGGATTTTCTAGTTTTTCTTCTAAAGCAACCCATTTGTTAATATCTTTTTCGATTTCATCTCCACTTGGCATATTTATTTTCCCCATTATAACATCTCTTGCGTACCAAGCTTGGCAATCAAACATATTAAATGTGTGAAACTGGTCTTGCATTCCTAGATACAAAAGTTTGTGATTATCTTGCCAAACAATACCTTTGTATAATTTTGGGGGGTAGAGTCTGTTTCTTGTTTTAAGTTTTAAATTTTCTTCCAAGAAAGGAAAATGATGCAGGTAACCAGTACACAGTATTATTACATCTGCATCCTGTTCGGTACCATCTTTAAAAATTGCTTTTTTTCCTTCTAATCTATCTAAATAAAATACTTCCTTCATTCCTTCAGGCCATTTAAAACCCATTGGATTATGTCTGTAGCCAATTGTTACACTTTTTGCTCCATATTTATTGCACTGAAGTGCAATATCTTCTGCAGAATAACTACTTCCTAAAACTATAATATTTTTTCCTCTAAATTCTTCTGCATCTCTAAAGTCATGCGAATGCATTATTCTTCCAGGAAACGAACTCATACCTTTATATTCAGGTATAAAAGGAACTGAAAAATGACCAGTTGACACTACAACGTAATCAAAATGATCAGTTAAAATTTTATCATTTTCTTTATCTTGATAGCTAACTTCAAATTTATCTGATTTAAAAACTGTATTAACTACTCGTGTATTAAATTTAATTTTATTTCTTAAATTTCCTTTACTTACTCTACTGGTGATATAATCATAAAGTACTTCTCTAGGTGGGAAAGATGGAATTGGCTTACCAAAATGTTCATCAAAAGAATAATCTGCAAATTCAAGACACTCTTTAGGTCCGTTTGACCAAAGATATCTATACATGCTATTATGAACTGGATCTCCATATTGGTCAGATCCTGTTCTCCAGCTATAATTCCAAAGACCTCCCCAATCACTTTGTTTTTCAAAGCAAACTATTTCAGGGATTTTGTCTCCTTTTTTTTCGGCATGTTCAAAAGCCCTCAGTATTGATAAACCACAAGGTCCAGCACCAATTATAGCGACTTTAGTCATGATAATTTTTCCTCTACAATTAAAATTATAAATATATTGTACTAAGAAAAATAGAAAAATTAAATATTATTTTAATATGAAAACTAATTGGAATTATCCTACTACAATTTGGGTTGGGGAGAATAGAATTCAAGATTTAAGCATAGCATGTAAAAATTTGAAAATTAATAAACCATTATTTGTCACAGATAAGGATTTAATTAATCTAAAAATGGTTCAAGATATTATTTTAGATTTAAAAAAAAACTTTAATCATGTTCAAGTTTTTTCAAATTTTTCAGGTAATCCTGTAGGTGAGAATGTGGAAGAGGGGGTAGGGCAGTTTAAGAAATTAGGTTGTGATGGAGTTATTGCATTAGGTGGCGGCAGCGGTCTTGATGTAGGTAAAGCTATTGCTTTTATGTCAGGACAGTCTAGACCAATATGGGATTTTGAAGATATCGGTGATAATTGGAAAAGAGCAGATGAAAACAACATTGCACCTATCATTGCTGTACCTACTACAGCAGGGACAGGATCAGAAACTGGAAGAGCATCAGCTATAATCAATAAACAAACAGGTATAAAAAAAATTATTTTCCACCCAAAATTTTTACCTTCAATAGTAATATTAGATCCTAATTTAACTTTAGATCTTTCCCCACGATTGACTGCAGCTACAGGTATGGATGCTTTGGCACACAATTTAGAAGCTTTTTGTGCACCAGGATTTCATCCGATGGCCGATGGAATTGCGATTGAGGGAATGAAGTTAATTAAAAACTCATTAATTAAAGCAGTTAAGAACGGCAAAGATTTAAATGCTAGAGCAGAATTATTAGCTTCAGCTAGTATGGGTTCTACCGCTTTTCAAAAAGGGCTTGGAGCTATTCATTCTTTAAGCCACCCTATTAATGCGCAATTTAATGTTCACCACGGTTTATCAAATGCAATCTTTATGCCTTATGTATTAACTTTTAACAAAGAAATGATTGAAAAAAGAATAATTTCTATATGTGATTATCTTGAACTTGATAAAAGTTTTGATAGTTTTTTACACTGGATTTTAGAACTACGAAAAGAATTAAATATACCACATAAATTATCAGAAATTGTTGATGTAAATAAAATAAATTTAGATCAGTTATCAGTTATGGCATTAGAAGATCCTTCAACTTCCACCAATCCAAGGACAATGAGTAAGGATGACATGAAAGCACTTTATGAGCACAGTATTTCAGGTAAATTATTTTAATGAAAAGAATTCTTATAGTTGAAGGTAATCTTAGAGAAGAAAATCAAAGCTTTACTGATGGTGGAATTAAAACTCATACTGAAAGTTTAAAAGACAGTATTAGTTATTTTACAGATCAATTAGATATTGATGTTGTTAATCCTTCCTCGGATGAAAACATTAACGAAGTAGCTAAAGATTTAACTAAATATCACGGAATGATATGGGGTGGTAGTAGTTTAAATATTTACAATGATACTCCAGAAATAAGAAGACAAATAAACTTTATGCGGGAATGTCAAAAGAATATAAAAAATATATTCGCAATATGTTGGGGAATGCAAGTTGCTGTGACCGTTGCTGGTGGTGAAGTAAAGAAATGCACTAATGGCGCTCATAGGGGAATAGCTCATGACATAGAAATAAACGAAAACGGTCTTAAACATCCGCTTTATAAAAATAAAAATAAAAAATTTAATACCCCTGCATTTAATTTTGATGAAGTTGTGAAATTACCTGAGGGCTCTACATTACTTTCATCAAATCCAATAAATAAAGTCATGGGTATAAATTTTAATGTTGGTTCAACGAATGTATGGGGAATACAATATCACCCAGAGATAACTTATGCCAAAATGATTAGCTTAATTCATTTTAGGAGAGATCGACTATTAGAAAAAAAAGCCTTTATTGACCAAATGGAAATAGACTCTCATGTAAAAATTATAGAAGATGAAAATAAAATTTCTAACAAAGATGCAAGGATGAGAGAATTAGAAAATTGGCTAAATAATTTAAATTAGAACAAGCCTTCTATTTCACCTTTTTCATTAAGCTTAATAGAGTCTGCTGCGGGAACACGTGGAAGTCCAGGCATTGTCATGATGGCTCCGCATATAACAACAATAAATTCTGCACCTGAAGATAATCTTACTTCTCTAATTGGTAATGAATGGCCTGTTGGAGCACCTTTTGCGTTTGGATCAGTAGAAAAACTATATTGTGTTTTCGCTACACATATAGGTAAATTTCCATAACCCGCTTCTTCAAAAGATTTTAATTGATCTTTTATTTTACTGTCAGCAACAACTTCGTTTGCTCGATATATTTCTTTTGCAACAGTTTCAACTTTTTTTAGTAAAGGTGTTTTTTCATCATATAAAAATTTAAAATTCGCTTGTTTTTGATCAATTAAATCTACAATATGTGCAGCAAGTTCTTTTGTTCCTTCACCACCATTTGACCAATGAGTGCATAAAGTAGCTTTAACTCCCATATTATCACAAGCATTTATTAACTCTTTTACTTCATTGTCAGTATCAGCAACAAAATGATTAACAGCAACTGCTACCGGTAAACCAAATTTTTTTACGTTTTCAATGTGTCTTTCTAAATTTACTAAACCTTTTTTTAATGCGTCTACATTTTCATTTTTTAAATCATCTTTAGCTACACCACCGTGCATTTTTAATGCTCTAATTGTTGCAACAATAACTACACACTCAGGTTTTAAATTTGATTTTCTACATTTAATATCTAAAAATTTTTCTGCTCCTAGGTCTGCTCCAAATCCAGCTTCAGTTACAACATAATCAGCTAGTTTTAAACCTGCTTTAGTTGCTATTACAGAGTTACAACCGTGCGCAATGTTTGCAAAAGGACCACCATGAATAATTGCTGGATTATTTTCTAATGTTTGAGTTACGTTAGGTCTGATTGCTTCTTTTAACAAAACAGTCATTGGTCCGTGAGCATTTAAATCTTTTGCAAAAATAGGCTTTCTATCTCTAGTATAAGCAACTGTAATATTACCAATTCTCTTTTCCAAATCTTCAAGATCATTTGCCAAACAGAAGATAGCCATTATCTCAGATGCTACTGTAATATCAAAACCGTCTTCTCTTGGAAAACCATTAGCTACTCCACCTAAATTAATATTGATAGATCTTAAAGATCTATCATTCATATCCATGACTCTTCTCCAAACTACTCTTCTTACATCTATGTTTAATTTATTTCCCCAATAAATATGATTATCAATTAACGCTGACAATAAATTGTGAGCAGATGTAATTGCATGGAAATCCCCCGTAAAATGTAAATTGATTTGTTCCATTGGAACAACTTGAGCATATCCTCCACCTGCTGCCCCACCTTTCATTCCAAATGAAGGACCTAAGCTAGGTTCACGTAAACACACTATAGAATTTTTACCAATTTTATTTAATCCATCATTTAAACCAACTGACGTAGTAGTTTTTCCCTCACCCGCAGGCGTTGGAGTAATAGCAGTAACTAAAATTAATTTTCCATTTTGTTTATCTTTTAAACTATCTAAATATTCTAAATTTATTTTAGCAATATGACGTCCCATAGGGCTAAAAGCACTTGGTTCGTCTGGAACATTAATTTTACCCAAAATCTCATTAATGGGTTTCATTTTTGCTTCTCGTGCAATTTGGATATCTGATTTTGACATAAATCTAATTACTTATTAATGAGCAGAATTACTATCCTTTTTTGTCACGTATTTAAACATCTAAAAAATATATATAAAAAAAATTAGCAAAAACTTATATTTAATTTTATAAAACTTACGGATGCAGAAATATTCAGTATTTAGTCTAATCAAAAACGCTTTCTCCAATCACCAAAATTGGGAAGTTGCTTGGAAAGATCCAACTCCAAAAAGTGAATATGATGTAGTCATCATTGGAGGCGGAGGACACGGTCTTGCTACTGCATATTATTTAGCAAAAGAACATAATATTAGAAATGTAGCTATCATTGAGAAAGGCTGGATTGGTGGTGGAAATGTTGGTCGAAATACAACAATCATAAGATCAAATTTTATGTACGATGCTAATGCAAGATTTAATGAATTTGGAATGGATTTATGGAGAAACTTAAGTCAAGAACTGAACTTTAATGTGATGTTTTCTCCAAGGGGAATAATAAACTTAGCCCACTCAGATGCTCAAATGAATGCATATGCTCGTAGAGGAAACTCTATGAGATTAAATGGAATAGATGCAAAGTTATTGGATAGAGACGAAGTTAAAAAATTAATTCCAATGGCTGACTTTAGCGATGAAGTACGTTTCCCAATTTTTGGAGGCTTAATGCAACCAAGCGCTGGTACCGCAAGACATGATGCTGTTGCTTGGGGTTATGCACGTCAAGCAGATGATATGGGAGTAGATATAATACAACATTGTGAGGTCACTGGTTTTGATGTTGTTAATGGAAAGATAAAAGGAATTAGAACTTCAAGAGGAGATATTAAAGCAAAAAAAGTTGGATTATGCGTTGCAGGTAGCACAAATATATTAGCTGAAAAATTAAATATGACACTCCCAATAGAAACTCATGTACTGCAAGCTTGTGTTTCAGAACCTGTAAAACCATTATTAGATGGAGTAGTAACTTTTGGTGCAGGCCACTTTTATATAAGTCAATCAGATAAAGGTGAGATGGTAATGGGCGGTGATCTTGATGGATATAATAGTTATGCTCAAAGAGGCAACTTGCCAACTATACAACATGTATTGACAGGTGGCTTAGCTTTGTTTCCATTTTTAAGTAGATTAAAAATGTTAAGGACATGGGGAGGGATCATGGATATGTCTATGGATGGTTCTCCAATAATTGATAAAACTCATATTGAAGGTTTATATTTAAATTGCGGATGGTGTTATGGAGGTTTTAAATCAACTCCTGTCTCAGGTTGGACATTTGCTCATACAATTGCACAAGATCAAGTTCATGAATTAAATTCAGAATTAAGATTAAATAGATTTTCTACAGGCCATCTTCTAGATGAAAAAGGTTTAGGAACTAAAACCTGGATTGGTTAAAAAATGTTATACATCAAATGTCCTTATTGTGGTTTAAGAGCACAAAAAGAATTTTCATATGGAGGTGATGCAACTGTAAAAAGACCTAATATAAATGAAGAGGTATCAAGCGAAGATTGGGATAATTTTGTTTATATGAGAAAGAGTCCAAGAGGGAAACATTTAGAGTTATGGCAACATATAGCAGGATGTAGACAATGGATTAAGGTGCAAAGAGACACCGCAACACATGAAATATTCCAAACAGCAAAAGTTACAGAAGAAATAAGATGAGCCAACCATTTAGATTAAATAAAGAGGGATTAATCAATCGAAACAAAAAAATATCTTTTACTTTTAATGGTAAAAAATTATTTGGATATGAAGGTGATACAATTGCATCTGCTTTAATAGCAAATGGAATACACTTAGTCGGTAGAAGTTTTAAATATCATAGACCGAGAGGTTTTTTTGGTGCAGGAGTAGAGGAGCCAAACGCAAAACTACAGGTAGAATTCAATGGTCATTCAGAGCCAAATGTTAATGCAACAGAAATGGAACTTGTTGAAGGTTTATCAGCTACTAGCCAGAATTGTTGGCCATCAGTTAATTTTGATATTGGTGCAATTAATAATTTTTTAAAAATGTTTTTCCCTGCAGGGTTTTATTACAAAACATTTATGTGGCCTAAAAGTTTTTGGTATAAAATTTACGAACCTTTCATAAGAAAAGCTGCAGGTTTAGGGGTTGCTTCAATAGAAAAAGATAAAGAAAGATACGAACATAAATTTGAGTATTGTGATCTATTAGTTACTGGATCTGGGCCATCTGGATTAGCAAGCGCTTATGCTGCTGCAAAAAATGGAGCAAAAGTAATTTTAGCTGAGGATAAACCAAGGTTTGGAGGAACACTTTTAACCGACGATGTAAGCATCGATAATTTATCAGGAAAAGATTGGGCAGAAAAAATAATTAGTGAATTAAAATCTATGCCTAATGTCACTGTAAAAAATAGATCTCAAGTTTTTGGTTACTATGATCATAATATGCTGGTTATGTTTGAGAGAGTTAGTGATCATTTAGAGAAAAAATCAAAATTCACTCCAAGACAAAGACTTTGGTATATTAGAGCCAAAGAAACAATTTTGTCAACTGGTTCAATTGAAAGACCAATTGTATTTGGAAACAATGATACTCCAGGAATATTTTTATCAGCAGCTGCAAAAGAATATATGAAAGTCTACGGGGTATTAGTTGGAAAGAAACCTTTAATATTTACTAATAACGATAGTGCATATGAAACAGCTTTAGAGTTCAAAAAAAATAATGTTGAACCAATTATATTAGATACTAGAGAAGAACATTCATCAGAATTAATCGATGAAGCTAAATCAAAAGGAATTGATATAAGATTTTCTCACGGTGTTATTGTTGCTAATGGGTACAAAAAAGTTAAATCTGCAAAAATTGGCAAACTAAATAAAGATAAAAATTCTTTTGAAAAAATTGAAACTGTAGATTGTGATTGTATTTGTGTGTCTGGATTTTGGACACCATCTGTACATTTAGCATCACAATCAGGAAATAAACTTAAGTATGAAGAAAAAATTGACGCATTTATTCCAGATAAGAAAAAACAACATGAGACATCAGTCGGTGCAGCAAATGGATCCTTTACTTTAGAAGAAAGTTTAAAAAATGGTTTTGAAAATGGTTCAAATCTTTCTGCTAAAATTACAGATACTAAAACAGAAATTGCAATTCCAAATGTAAATGAAAAAAAATATGGTGCTCATGATAAATTTTGGTGCATGCCATTACCTAAAAATGAAAATCCAAAAAGATTTGTTGATTTTCAAAATGATGTATCTGTTTCTGATATAGAAATTGCACTAAGAGAAGGCTACAGATCAATAGAGCATGTCAAAAGATACACGACTCTTGGAATGGCAACAGATCAAGGCCGTACAAGTAATTTAAATGGTCTTCAGTTAGTATCTAATATAGAAAATAAAATAGTTCCTGAAGTAGGACACACAACATTTAGACCACCTTTCACACCAATTACAATTGGAACAATAGTTGGTCGTGAAGTAGGTATGGAATATATGCCGACTAGAAAAACTCCAATGCATGAATGGCATGAGAAAAATAATGCTGTTTTTGTCGATGCAGGTGCCTGGAAGAGACCTCGATATTACAAACAAGGAAATGAAACTTTATTTGAAGCTTCTAAGAGAGAGGCAAAAAATGTTAGAGAGAATGTTGGTATATGCGATGTAACAACATTAGGAAAAATTGATATCAAAGGTCCAGATGCAGCAGAATTTTTAAATAGAGTTTATACAAATGCTTGGATGAAATTACCTGTTGGAAAAGCAAGATATGGATTAATGCTTAGAGAAGATGGAATTGTCATGGACGATGGAACAACAACAAGAATTTCAGAAAATCATTATCATATGACTACTACAACAGCACAAGCTGCAAATGTTTTATCCCACTTAGAATATTATCTTCAAATTGTTTGGCCAGAATTAAACGTAAATGTTGTCTCTACAACTGAGCAATGGGCAGGAGCTGCAATTGCAGGACCCAAATCTAGAGACATGTTATCAAAATTATATCCTGACCTAGACGTATCAAATGATGCGTTGCCTTTTATGGGCTATAAAGAAGCAGAATTTTTTGGTGTTCCATCAAGAATTTTTAGAATTTCATTTTCTGGTGAGCTTGCATACGAGATTAATGTTAAATCTGATCATGGCATGTTTATGTGGGAGAAAATGATGGAAGTAGGAAAACAATTTGGAAATCAGCCTTATGGAACAGAAGCTTTATCAACATTAAGAATTGAAATGGGACACGTTGCAGGACCAGAATTAGATGGCCGAACAATCCCATCAGATGTTTCATTAAATGGATTAGTTTCAAAGAAAAAAGATTTTATTGGCAAAAATTCTTTAGGAAGAGAAGCATTTAATGTTGAGAGCAGACAAAAAATTGTTGGACTTATTCCAATTGATAGAAAATCAAGTATTCCTGAAGGATCTCATATCGTCCAAGATCAGAACGCAAAATTGCCTAATCCTAAACTTGGTCACGTTTCTTCTTCTTGTTGGAGCGTAGAAAATAATAATCCATTTTCTCTAGCAATTATGAAAGATGGAAAAAACATGATTGGTAAAAAGTTTTTTGCAGTATCACCATTAAAAAATAAATCAATTGAAGTAGAGGTTATATCTTCACATTATGTTGACCCAGAAGGAAAAAGAGTTAGATCATGAAAAATGTTTCTGCACTAGAAAATATTCATAAACGTGGATTATTTGGCAATCATGATAGCAAAGATGAGTTAATAAATATTAGGGAAATTAAAGATATTTTGATTTATCAAATTGTTAAATATAAAAAATCTTTAATTAGTATTGATAAATTAAAAATAGATAATTTAAATTTACCTGAAACACTCTTGGTGTCTTCAAATACTAATACAAGAATTTTATGGATGGGACCTGACAACTGGTTGGTCGTTTCAACGAATAAAGAAATAGAAAAATCTATTTTAGAAAACCTAAGTCATGATAATTTTGCATTAACAGATCTATCTCATTCAAGAACAATATTAGAATTAGAGGGTTCTTTGGTAGATGAAGTATTAAAAAAAGGTTGTCCGTTAAATTTAGATGGTCTTGATGAAGGAAAATGTTCTAATTCAGCTTTTCATGCAATCACAATAACTATTGATTTTATTAGCTCAAATCCAAGAAAAGTAAGAATATTTGCTTTAAGAAGTTTTGGTGAATCCCTTTATCATTCAATAACTGATGCTTGTTTAGAATTTGGTTATAAAGCTGAATAAAAATTATTCTGAAGTTTTAAATTTAGTTTTTTGAATAATAAGCACAAACATAATTGGAATTATTAAAGTTATTAGTGTTACTGTAATCAACAAAATACCTAGATCTGAATAATCTGCAGTGGTAAGAATAGCGTTTGTTACCTTATCTTTTACCTCTCTAGTAATAACATAAATTTCATTTAAATACTTGGTCCCCAAAGCACTTGCTGATAAAGCAAGATTTGTAAAAGATGCAAAAACCGCAAAGAAGGTTGCTTTTAAGTGCGAAGGCGCATTTTTAGCAATCCACGCAAGCAAAGGTATCATTGAGACTTGTCCCAAAGGCGACTCGAGTGCAGTATTTAATATTGCAATAAATTTGGCATCAACAACTCCATTAGTAATTGATGAAGTCCAGTTGTGAAATCCATAATACATTCCTACACTTGGTAAAAATAAAATTGCACCTGCAACAGATAAAATCACTATTATTCTAGCTATTGAGTTGTTTGCCATAAATGGTCTTAATAAAATAATACCAAAAAGCGTTAAAACAGAGGCTATAAGAGATAATACAGAAAAAAATTGTTCATTGAATTCAAGTACATCAATTTCAAACCAAGATAAACCTGGACCAGGTCCTGGCATTGCTCTAAAAATGAAAATTATTATTGCCGTTCCTACAACAGTAAGTCTTAAATCCTGAGGAAGTTCTTTAACTAATTTATTCATTAAAAATAGAATAATTGCCATTGAACCTACAAAAACAATTTCTTGAGCAAAAGGCACTTTATATGAACCAATACCTAAAGTGAAGATAACAAAAACCAAGCTTCCTCCTAATATCCACCAGTTAACTTCAGTTTTCTCTGAAGGAGCATAATCTTGGTCACCCTCTAAACCTTGTTCAATAAGTTTTTTTTTCTTTTGATTTTTTAGATATGAAGCAAGAAATATTCCTAGTACAGATACAATTGGAATAATTAAAGCATATATATAAATTGAACCGTATAGATTTATCTTATCTGCTTGTTCAAGTTCGTCTACTCCTTTAAAGAGAATTACATTAGCTAATGCAACTAAAACAGTTCCACCAATTATTGCAAATCTTCCAAGAGTTTGCATTGTTGTATGCATAAGTTTGATTTCATCTCTTGAAAATTTATTTCCGCTGTCATCAACTAAAGGAACTGCTTCTACAGTCATCGCATCAGCTACAACATCTTGCACAACATAACCAATCGGAGCAAGTAAAACACTGATCACAAACCATGTTTCTACCGAAAGAATTGATGACATCCATTCAGTATGAATTATTAAACCGTACATTATAATTAAACTTAATGAGATTAAGGATGCTCCAACAAAAACCATGTAATTTTTTTTATTCCAGATTAGATCAACAAGATGACCTAAAGGCATCTTCAATGCCCATGGAATTCCAGCCCAAAAACCCAGTCCAGCAAGAAAAGCAGCAGATAAGTTTAGATAGTCTTTAACAAAAAAAGTTCCAACAATACCTGTTAGTCCTGAAATACCAGCAGCAAGATAAATCATCAATGGTGGTAGATAGGTCCACTTAAACTGTCTTCCTAAATCTATTAAAGTACTATCTATAAATCTCAAAATTTTATTACTCATAAATTATTCTGTTAAATTTAATAATATTAATCCATTTTGTTTAGTTTCTTTACACCATAGTTCATAACTTTCACAAACTCTCCACAAATGATCAAATGCCCTTTGAGATAATTCTAAAGGAAAGTGACTTTTTGCATAATATAATTTTGGGATTTTCATTAATTGTTTAATCATAGTATCTTTTTGAATTTGTAAAAGTCTTATAGTTTCTTGATTAATCTTTTTTTTTGTAGATTTATCTACGTAGTCATTGCTCTCAAGTTCTTTAAACCACTTATCATGAAAATTTCCTGAACTAATTTCATTATAATCATCTGATGCAATAAATATTTCAAAAGCTTGAATATTAGTTAAATTAGGGTTCTTAATTTTGATTTCATATATCTTTTGATAAATGATTTCGGCAACATATAATACAAATGGTCTCGATTTATCAGTTTCCAAACTAAACTCCTCAAATATCTACTGAATAATAGCATGAATTAGGATCATCTTTATAGTGCGCAAAAGGCCCACACTCTTTGAAACCAAAACTTTTAAAAAGTTTTCTAGCAGGTGCAAAAAAATCACCTGCACCAGTTTCGACACTTAGTTTAGTGATTCCTATTTGTTTAGATTTTTCAATAAGATGTGAAATTATTTTTCCACCATATTTTTTATTTCTAAATTTATCTGAAACTCTTATAGATTTAAATTCTCCATGTGTTTCATCAAATAATTTTAAAGCTCCACAACCAATTAATTCATTATTTTCCCATAAACTCCAAAATTTTATACTTGGATCCTTTAATCCAAGTATATCTAATACATGCGAACTCCCCTCAGGAGAAACTGATCTCAATTCAATAAAATGCTTAGTTAGCAACTCATTTACTTGCTGATCATCAAAATTATTTTCTATTGATTTCATAGTTTTGAAAAACATATAATCTAAATTTAGATTAAACCAAGAAAATTAAATATGTGTGGAAGATACGTAATAACTAGCCCTGTTACAAAAACAAAAAAACTTGTTAAGTCAGCTATACAAGTTGAAGATAATGAAAATTATAATGCACATCCATTTCAAAAATTACCTGTTATTAAAAAATATAATAATGGAAATACTCTAGAAAATCTAAAGTGGGGAGTAGTACCTAGCTGGGCTAAGCAAAAAGATTTTAAACCTTTAATAAATGCAAGACTAGAAACTATAGATGAAAAAGTGTCTTTCAAAAAATTAATTCGACTACATAGATGTGTAGCTGTGGCAGACGGTTTTTATGAATGGAAAAGAGAAAAAGAAAATAAAACACCTTATTATTTTTTAAGAGAAGATAAAAAGCTTATGTATTTAGCGGCTATTTATTACAATGATCAATTTTGTTTAATAACAGAGGATGCAGATGAAAATATTAAAGAAATACATCATAGACAGCCTGTTATAATTAATGAAAATGATGTTAATAGATATTTAAATCTCGAATTAACAGGATCGAGTTTTCTTAAAGAGTGTAAAAAAACAAAATTAAACTTTCATGAGGTTTCAAAAGAAGTTAATAAACCTACAAACAATAATATTTCTTTGATACAAACTATATCTTAAAACTATTTTTCTATAGTTGTTAAATGTCCCATTTTTCTTTTAGCTTTAACTTCTTTTTTTAAATAATCATAAAAAAATTCATTTTCTTTAAATTTTTTATTTTTATATTCTAATATATCTTCACCAATCAAATTAAGCATTTTTGCATTATAAATTTTTTTTGTTTCTAATTTTTCAAGTCCACATACAGCTCTGATGTGGTTTTCAAATTGGCTAATGTTGTGTGAATTTATAGTTAGGTGTCCGGAATTATGTACTCTTGGTGCAACTTCATTAGCATATAAATTATTATTTTTATCTATAAAGAATTCAACGCACATGGTACCAATATAATCAAGTTCTTCTGCTACTGTTTTTGCCCAGTCCAATGCTTTATTTTTAATTTCATCACTTATATCAGCGGGAATTTTGGAGTGTTTTAAAATCTGGTCTTCATGATAATTTTCAATTGGATCATAAATTTCATATTTTTGATGACCAAATCTTGTAACCACTACTGAAATTTCTTTTTTTAAATTTACCATCTTTTCTAAGATGTAGCCTTTTGAAAAATCAAAATCTTCATTTAAATCATTTGCATTATTTATTTTATATTGGCCTTTTCCATCGTAGCCAAGTGTACAAGTTTTCAATAAACCAGGTATTAATCTATCGTTTATTTTTATATCATCTAAATCGTTTATACTTACAAACTGTGTTGTAGTTATATTGTTTTTATTTAAAAACTCTTTTTCAGTCATTCTATTTTGAATTAATTTATTTATTTCGGGGCTTGGTAATACAGATTTGGTTTCATTAATTTTTTTCAATATATCATACGGGATATTTTCAAACTCATAAGTAACAAGATCGACTTTTTCTAAAAAGTTATTGATGATATTTATGTCTTTGTAATCTCCATAAATAAATTCATCTGCAAAATTAATTGCGGGTGCATCTTTATCATCTGATAAAATAACCGTTTTAATATTAAGTTTTTTTGCAGCAGATGCTAATAGACTTCCTAATTGTCCTCCACCTATTATTCCTAGATCAGGTTTAGACATTAATTACTTTGGTTTTTTTTTTACTTTTGATGTTTGTTTTTTTCGCCAATTTAAAAGTGTTTTTTTTACATTGTTATCATACGTAGCTATAATTGAAGCAGCATATAAACCAGCATTGATTGCACCATTTTCTCCAATAGCAACTGTACCAACAGGAATTCCTTTTGGCATTTGAGCAATTGATAGTAGGCTATCTAAACCTTTTAACTTTTTACTTTCAATGGGAACACCTATGACTGGAATTCTAGTTATTGCAGCAATCATACCAGGTAAATGTGCTGATCCTCCAGCACCAGCAATAATAATAGAAATATTGTTATTTTCTGCTTTCTTTGCATAGTTATAAAGTCTATCAGGTGTTCTGTGTGCAGAGACGATATTTGTCTCATAATTAACTTTTAAAATCTTAAGAACTTTTTCACAATTCTTCATTGTTTTGTAATCAGACTGACTGCCCATTACAATTGATACTTTATGTGATTTTTTTTTGTATTTCATCAAACCAATATCAATTTACAGATATTTCCCTTAAATTGCAATTTTTAGCTAAGGTCAGTTTAAGTTAGTGACAATCATAATAATAATAATAGTGTATACCAAATATGAATTATCGAATTGATAATCTTCAGTATTGTAAATGGTCTAGAGAAATCTTTGAAATAAATAATAAAGCTGGATTAAATGCGGTTCACGTAACTTTAGTTTATCACGAAGACTATGATGAATTACAACAAAGAATACAAGAGTGGAATAAACATTTTGAAGAAAATAAAGATCTTATATTTCTAGGCAATAACTACAATGATATTACAAAAGCAAAAGAAGAAAACAAAACCGCAATTTTTTTTGGATTTCAAAATTGTTCACCAATTGAAGATGACATAGGTCTGATAGAAAAAGTACACTCACAAGGTTGTCGATTTATGCAATTAACTTATAACAACCAGTCATTATTAGCCACTGGATGTTATGAAAAAAATGATAGCGGAGTTACTAATTTTGGAAAAGAGGCTATTAAAGAAATGAATAGAGTAGGTATCGTTGTCGATATGTCTCATTCAGCAGAAAAAAGTACACTTGATGCAATTGAAATTAGTCAAAAACCAATTGCGATCACTCATGCAAATCCAACTTTTTGGTTTGAAGCTAAAAGAAATAAATCTACAGAATTATTAAAAGTTTTATCTGCAAGTGGAGGAATGTTAGGTTTATCATTATATGCTCATCATTTAAAAGATGGAACGAATTGTAAATTGGAAAGTTTTTGTGAAATGATTGCAAGAACAGTTGAAATCATGGGTATTGATAATGTTGGAATAGGATCAGACTTATGTTTAAACCAGCCGGACAGTGTAGTTGAATGGATGAGAAATGGAACATGGACAAAATTAAAAAATTTTGGTGAAGGCAGTAAAGACAAACCTGGTTTTCCAAAACAACCAGATTGGTTTTTGGATGCAAGAGGATTTAATAATATAAACAAAGAACTAAAAAATAAAGGTTTTCACGAAGAAGAGATAAATAAGATACTTGGCAATAACTGGTTTAATTTTTATAAAGGAATTAATTAATGCAAGTTCCACTAAGAGATCCAAAAATTGTAATGAAACTTTCTAGGCTTGGATCGTTTCATCAATCTAAATTATCTTTTCTAAGATCATTTTTAAATGAGTTCAAAGATTGGAAATATAACAGAGATTTGTTTGACTTGAATGATAGGGGATATGGAGTTGCTATTTATTCATTTTCAAAAGATAAAAAAACATATTCTTTAGTTTGTTTTGCTAATGAGCTTAAAGATGAGGAAAGATCTGATAGGGTAATAGCAACCAAATGGGATGCTGCATTTGCTTTATATGATGGCATTCCTTCAAAACTTGATATAGATAGACTTTCACAAAATGTCCCCAAACAAGAAGTTGGTAGACTTTCTTATAAAGAACTAACTCTTTCAAGAGCAAATAGATCAGTTAGAGCATTTAATTATGTGGTTGAGTGTTTATCAAAAGGTATCCAGCCAAATACTAATGAGCTTTCAAAAGTTGGATATTTGTACAGAACAACTGCAGTATATGGCTCAGGAAAATTTGGATTAGCAGACAGGTTTAGAATTAAAAATAGAGATGAAATAAATGGTCCTTTTAGATTGGAAATGATGTTAGTTTACCTTGTAAGACAATTCACTTTTGATCAGGTCAATCATATAGCAAAACATAAAAATCCTAAAGACGCTGTAGAATTAGACTTGGATATTTGCAGAAATTTAGGAATTGGAAATTCAACTGGATTAGGAATGGCACCATTTATTGTTAACCACCCTTCATTGTTAAATAATTGGATTCTAGCTAAAGAGAAGGCTTTAAAAAAAATAAGAGAAATAGAAAAAGTATCTGAAGAAGAGTTTAAAATTTTTTACAACTGTTTAACAAAATCTTTAAAAAATATAACTTCATGGAATACTGATAGTGAATATCAAAAGAAAAAAATTGAGAATTTAATTAATGATTTACAAAATTTAATCAATTATTTGAAAGATAATATTGATAAATCAAATTTTTATATATTTGACAAATTATATAACTGGGCAGAGGAAAATTTATCTGAAGAAGGCGTTGAGTATTTGATTTCTATAATGATGGAGCCATATAATAAAATAACTGATCCTTTAATTTCTCAAATGAGTTCAGACGAGGATAAAAGTTTTAATATACCTGTAGACAGAACTATAAATGACCTAAGAGAAATAATTGAGAAAAATTATTCAGAT
The DNA here is from genome assembly GCA_902616245.1 of uncultured Pelagibacteraceae bacterium. Classification (GTDB taxonomy): domain Bacteria; phylum Pseudomonadota; class Alphaproteobacteria; order Pelagibacterales; family Pelagibacteraceae; genus Pelagibacter. The sequence continues at coordinate 19,477 of CACMSB010000002.1, read as the reverse complement.
ATTTTAAAGATTGATTTTTCAAAAAATGAAAATAATAAAAAATTTTGGTTCATATCTAAAAATAAAGAAGAACCTAGGATTGGAGATCGGTTCGAAGATAATGGTTCAGAGCTCGAACAGCCTACGGCTATTGCTAGAGATATAAAAAAACTTTATGAAACTATTTTTAATTTAAAAAACAGCTTAAAGATTGGTAATTTTCTAGTACAGAACAATGATTTAAGACATATTGTAAGAAGAGTGTTTATAACAGAGAAATATCCATATTCCGAAATTCAAGATAACACCATTGGCTCAAAATTAATTCCTATTGATATGTTAAGACTTAAACTATCTTTTTTTGGGGCGGTAAAGTTTGATCCAAGATCTGACAAATGGTTAAGGATTTGTATGTTTCAAGGAGCTCCATTACCAAATGAACTAAATTCATTTAATCAATATTGGATATATAACTAAAGTAATTAATGAGAAGTTATAGTGAAATTGACACGATTGTTAAACGCTCAACAAAAGCGAAAGGTTTCTCCTGGGGAGTTGCAGAAGAAATAGGAAAGAACATCAAGCAACTCGAGTTATTTGGTTTACCAGGTATAAAACACATAAACCAATATTTTAAGATTTTTAATAATGAGAAGTTTGAAAATTGCCAATCTTTTAACAAAAGCAACAGACCTCAAAACTTTTACTGTCCAATTAAACTTGGATTAAGTTTTTTTGATCAATCTATCTCTATCCAAGAACTAAATGATATAGAAATTGAAAAAATGGCTTACCCATTGATATTTTTGCCGTTTGTCAGCAGATCTTCGGAAATAACGGGAAAGAGAATTTTTTTAAAGATAGATCAAAAAGAATTTTTATTAAATTTCAATCAATCAATTTATTCAAATTATTTAAGTAGTGAGGTTGTAGAAAAAGCTAATGTAATTAAGATCCAATTCTTAGAAAACAAGAATAATTTTTCCGAAGAAGATTGGAAAGAATTAACAAAATTATCTGAAAACACATTTGTAGAAGAAACAGATGAGTTAAAACAAAAAACCGCAGGAGCAGGATTAACAGATAATGACTGATAACTTTGAATATAAATCAAACAATTTAGATAATAATGAATTAAATGATATTTGTGATGAATGTAAAAAAGAAGATGAGACAGTAACTCAAAATTTAATACTCACAGGATATAAACTTTGTAACTCCTGCAGAACATCAAAAACTTTATTTCCACTTTAAATATTCGTACTAATAGGCAATGAATTAATTTTTGTCATTACAAATGAAATTGTCAAAAAAGAAATAATCAAAAAAGACAAAAATACAATTCCAAATGCTTTTAAATTTGATTTTAAATTTAAAATATGTCTTGTCGCAATAATTAATGAAGCAAAAATCCAAAATTGAGTAAGAAAAATAATTAAAAGAACAAGTTCTGGTGTAACTGCAAAAAATCTTATAAGGCCTGGAGCGTGTGCGTACCCAACAGCTATAAGAACTCTTTTAAATGGAATTTTTCTATCTTTATCAGGAAAAATTTTAACCCCAATTACAAATATAAAAATTGCCCACACCAGCCATGTTAATAATGCTGTTAAACCAGATATACCAACTGATGTTTTTACGATCGTATTAGCTGCAATAGCACCTGCAACCCCATCTAAAATCATAATTAAAATTGCAAAATAAATTCCAGCTTCTCCATAATATCTTGGAGTTCTATAAAGAGTTTTATCAAGCTTTAACGATTTAAAAACAATATCTAAAAACTGAGCAAACATTAATTATCTTTATTTTTTTTTTGCGCCTTATATGAAACGATTAATGGGAATACTATTAGAGCAATAGCGATTATAATGCAAACAACCATGAAAAAGGTTTTCGTCATATTTAGGGGGAATTAAATTCCCCCTAAAAAAATTTTTATCACTTACTGACTACTTCTCTTGTATTTGCGTTGTAAGATTCTGTAAATGGAATATCAACTACAACTGCATCAACTGGTTCCCCAGGTTTATCAGAATATTTTTCTGGTAGATGGACTTTAAATTTCGATCCAACCTTACCTCTTGGAAAACCATTTGCATTTAGCGTGCCATCAAATGGAACATATCCCATAGCAATATTTTTCCCCTTTTCTGGGTGAAACCATGGAGAAGTTATAAATCCTACAGGCTCACTGCCGTTCTCTGAAATTAACCAAAAATCTGGAGCATATTCTTCAATAGGTTTTCCTCCTAATTCAAGTCCAACTAATTGAAGTTTGTAAGGTTTATGACCTGCTTTTAAATCAGCTTTCATTTTCTCGAGAGCTTTTTTACCAACATAATCACCTTTTTTGTTCCATTCACCTTTGCCAGATAAAGAAACTTGATATCCAAGATTACATTGAAAAGGATTATGTTCATGATCCATATCTTGTCCCCATGAAAGAATTCCAGCCTGAATTCTTCTATGGTGTGCAGGAGCAATCACCATTAAGTTATGTTTTTTACCTGCTTCAAGAACAGCATTCCACATATCTTCGGCATATAAAGTTGCTTCTCTTAAATATATTTCAAATCCAGACTCGCCTGAAAAACCTGTTTGAGAAATAATACAACTTCTTCCACCAACTTTTGCAGACGCCAATCCATAAAAAGGCATGTTGTCTATGTCAACTTCACTTCCACAAAGATCTTTCATTAAAGCTTTTGCTTTAGGACCTTGAATTTGCACAGGACAAGCATCTATTTCATTAATTTGAACATTAAACCTTTCATCTGCATTTACTCCTTGTAGATATAATCCAATATCACTATCTGATAAACTAAACCAAAATTCATCTTTAGATATTCTTAAAAGAATAGGATCATTTAATACTCCTCCATATGCATTACACAAAATTACATATCTTCCTCTCATTGGAGAAATTTTTGTAGCATCTCTTGTAATTACATAATCAACGAATTTTTCTGCATCTGGTCCTTTAACTTGTATTTGTCTTTCAACTGCAACATTCCACATTGTTACATGGTTTTTAATTGCTTCGTACTCAACCATTGCACCACCATCTTCAGGTTTAACATAACCTCTTGGATGATAAATTCTGTTATAAACAGTTGCTCTCCAACATCCTGCCTTCATAGATAAATGCCAGTATGGAGATTTCCTTACTCTTGTTGATATTAGCATCTCAACTTTAGTAGGTCCGCTTTGCCTTAAATTGTATGGTACTTTTCTATCAGACTGATCTACTGATGTTGTATGTCTTAGTTTACTATAGTCAAATTCATTAGACATAGTTATTCTCCTTCAACCACTTGTTAGTTTCCTTCAAGCCGCCGAATGTATAAATGTGGAAATAATCAGTATGCGATTTAACTTTCCCAATTAAATCATTAGGGTCTTTAGGTTTCAATAAATCTAACGCCTTACTAAAATTAGATTTAAGAAAGTTAATGGAATTTTTTGCCCCTACAATATTAGCAAATTTAATTAAGCTAGATATTTTCATTGGCCCAGTTATTCCAACATGAACTGGTATTGTTTGTTTTGAGATAAAATCTATAATAGGCTGAGTATCCATTAGCCATTGTGTAACTATATAATCAGCATAAGGCTTTTTATCTATCATAGCTTTTTCTAAATCAGAGTCGGATATATCAGGACTCCCCTCGGGATGTCCAGCAATTCCAATCTTGATACCATCAAAAAACCCTGTCTCTAACATTTGATATGAGCTATCAAATTTTCCGATCGGGTCACGACTTCCACCTATCACCAAGACCTGCTTAACACCCGAATCTTTACATCTAGAAACATAATCTTTTAGCTGATTTTCATCATTTATTGACCTTGCTGGGAAGTGAGGAACTGGATTAAATCCCTCTTTAACTAACTCTCCAGATTGTTGAGCAGTCTCTTTATAATCACCTCCAGGTAGCATTGTAACATAAACATCTTTTACCTTAGGCAACGTACTTAAATCAGTTTTAGGACCTATTTCTAAAGAAAAATTCATAACTAAATTCTTAATTATTTTATATTCCGTGTCTATAAAAATATTAAACAACTGAACACATTGTAACCCATTGTCATGATCCGAAAATTTAATTAAATTTAGTCATGGAAAATAAATTATCTCAAATTACAGAATTATTCTCCAAAACAAGACAGCAAACGCTATCTCTGTGCGAGAACTTAGAGGCTGAGGATATGGTCATACAGCCCAGCAAAAATGTTAGCCCACTTAAGTGGCATCTTGGTCACACCACATGGTTCTTCGAAAAATTCATCTTGTCTGAATTGGATGAAAGTTACAAACCTTTTAACAAGGATTATAATTACATATTTAACTCGTATTATAATTCTGTAGGTGAGTTTAATCCTAGAAATAAGAGAGGTTCACTAAATAGACCGCTATTAAAAGATGTAGTTAATTACAGACATTATGTAACTGAAAATATTATTGAATTTTTAAAAAGAACAAAAAATAACAGAACATCATTTTTAGTTGAACTAGGTTCAAATCACGAACAACAGCATCAAGAATTAATGTTAATGGATATTAAAAATATTTTTTACAACAATCCATTGATGCCGACTTATAATTCTAACGACGATAAACCAACTGCAAAACAGGAAAATGAATTGAAATTAGAAACTAGTAAAAAATTTAAATATGGAAACAACGAGGATATTTTTTGTTACGATAATGAATTACCAGTATCAGAAACACAATTAGATCCTTTTAAAATACATTCATTTGTAACTAATGGAGAGTGGAAAGAATTTATTAGTGACGGTGGATATAAAAACCATGAGTATTGGTTATCTGATGGATGGGACTTTGTAAATAATAATAAATTAGATAGACCGATGTATTGGATAGATAACAATAATTATTTTACATTAAACGGTGTAAAGAAAATTGATAATGAAAAACCAGTTTCTCATATAAGTTTCTATGAGGCTGATGCTTTTGCAAGATACAAAAATAAACGATTACCAACTGAATTTGAATTAGAGTATTTTTTAAAACAATCTGAGAAAAAAGGTAATTTTTTAGAAAATAAAATTTTTCATGAAGTTGAAGAAAAAGCAGACGATATTTATGGAAATTTATGGGCATGGACAAGCAGTAATTACACGCCTTACAAAAAATATAAACCATATGAAGGGAATTTAGGAGAATATAATAATAAGTTTATGTGCAATCAATTTGTTTTAAAAGGTGGTTCGCATTCTACATCTATTAATCATATTAGAGCATCTTATAGAAATTTCTTTTACCCAAGTGATACTTGGCAGTTCTGTGGCGTCAGATTAGCTGATGACATCTAGTGTCTAATTTAAAATTAATAAATATAAACAATCAAATTCAAGATGATAAAAAATTAATCTTACAAGGATTATTAAAAAAAAAACAAAAATATTTACTACCTAAATATTTTTACGATGAAAAAGGTTCGAAGTTATTTAATAAAATTACAAACCTTAAAGAATATTACCCAACAAATAAAGAGTTAGAAATACTAGGCAGCTTACAAAAAGAGATAAGAAAGAAATTACCAATTAATTCAACAATTGTAGAATTTGGTAGTGGTTCAAATAAAAAAATTAATAAATTTATAAAATCTTTAAGCGAACCCAAAGAATATATTCCTATAGATATTAGTAAGGAATATTTGTTTAAAAATGCATCAGTAATTGCAAAAAAATTCTCAGATTTAAAAGTAACAGCAATCTGTGCTGACTTTAGTCAGACTAATAGATTAAATAAAATTTTAAAAAATAAAAAAAAAATAGTCAGTTTTTTTCCAGGATCGACCATAGGAAATTATTTACCTAAAAATGCAAAAAAAATATTAAAAAATTTTTCAAAAATCATTGGTAAAAATTCTTATTTAGTAATTGGGGTAGATTTAATCAAAAATAAGAAGACACTTGAAAATGCTTATAATGATAAATTGGGAGTAACAGCTAAATTTAATAAAAATATATTAAATGTAGTAAATAAAATTTGTAATTCAAAATTTCAAACTAAAGATTTTGAACATAAAGCATTCTATAATTTAAAAAAAAATAGAATTGAAATGCATCTTATTTCGAAAAAAAATTTAACATTAAAAATTAATAAAAAGAATATTAAATTTACTAAAGATGAAACCATTCATACTGAAAATTCTCATAAATATTCAAAAAATAACTTTGTTAAATTAGTCAATAAATCTGGCTTTAAAGTCTTAAAATATTTTACTGATAAAAAAAATTATTTTGGAGTTTTTTTATTAAAAGTGAAGTAAGTTTTATCATGGCGCAAAAAGATGTAGGTAACAAAATTCCCATCTATAAGTTGAAAGACACCGATGAAGTAATGAAATATTATGATGAGTGGGGAGATGGTAATAAATATGATAAAGATATGGTCGATTGGAATTACACAGGACCAAAAGAAACTACAAAAGTATTTTCAGAATTCCAAAAAAACAAAGATGCAAAAATTTATGATGCTGGTTGTGGAACTGGATTGGTGGGTGTTGAATTAAAAAAATATGGTTTTAAAAATTTTCATGGAGCAGATCTTTCAAAAAAATTATTAGAATTGGTACCAGATGATCTTTATGAAAAGCTTGAACAAGTTGACTTGAATAAACCCATTAATAAAAAAGATGACGAATATGACTCTGTTATGTGTGTTGGTACATTTACTTTTGGACATGTAAAGCCTCCAGCTTTGGAGGAATTTATCAGGATTACAAAGAATGATGGATTTATCTGTTTTACTATTAATGAGGGAATACATGAAGAATATGGTTTTGATAAAAAAATCGATCAACTTAAACAGCAAAATAAATGGAAAGAAATAAAATTTTTTAAGTCAAATTACATTGCGAGTAAAGACGTAAATGCTTGGTTAGGTTTATATCAAGTGATAAAGTAAGCCATGTCAGATATTTACAACATTATAGATAAACAAAAGTTAGATATTGTATCGAAACCAATTAGTGAGGCTCATGGTTTACCAAATGAATGTTACATCAGTAAAGAATATACTTTAATTGAAAGAAAAAAATTATTTGAAGATAAGTGGATAGTAATAGGAGTTGGAAGTTCTATTCCAGATGAAGGTGATGTGAAACCAATTGATTTGCTTGGAATACCCTTACTTATTGTTAGAACAAAAAATAAAGAAATAAAAGTTTTTCATAATATTTGTAGTCATAGAGGAGTTAAATTAGTTAAAGAAGCTGGCAAAATTAGAAATGTTATTAGGTGCTCATATCATTCATGGTCATATGACTTAGAAGGAAAATTAGTTGCTACACCTCATATAGGAGGCATAAATATTCATCAAACACCTGAATTTGATAAATCAAAAAGTAATTTAAAAGAGATAAGATCATATATTTGGTTAGATCTAATTATGATTAATATTAATAACAATGAAACTTCATTTGAGGTTTACATTAGTCCTTTAAGTGAAAGATGGGAAAAATTTTGGCCATTGAAAGATAGAGATTTAATTTATCATGCACACGACTATGGTTATTTTAAATTAGATGCAAAATGTAATTGGAAATTTGCAATTGAAAATTATTGTGAAAGCTATCATTTGCCTTGGGTTCATCCAGGATTAAATTCTTATTCAAAGTTAGAAGATCACTATCATATTCAAGGTCTTCCAAATCGTTTCGCCGGACAAGGAACAGTGGTTTATAATCCAAGGTTTGAAGGAAATGAAAAGTTTCCATGCTTTCCTAATTGGCCTAAAGATATGGAAAATATAGCTGAGTATGTAGCGCTATTCCCAAATGTAATGTTAGGGATTCACAAAGATCATTATTATGCTTATTGGTTAGAGCCAATCAATCATGAGTTTACAATAGAACATATGGAAATTTATTATGTAGGAGATGAAGCAGCAAATTCAACAAAATATAAATCCCTAAGACAAAAAAATCACAAACAATGGGAAGATATTCAAAAAGAAGATGTAGATATAATTCAAAGTATGCAAATAGGCAGAAACTCTCCAGCTTATAATGGTGGTAATTTTTCTCCAAAGATGGACAATCCAACACATCATTTTCATAAGTGGGTTGCTGGTAATTTAATTTAAAGTTAAAACCTAAAAATGAAAATTATATTAATTATGGGACTTCCAGGCGCAGGAAAAACTACATTAGCTGATGAACTTGCTCCCTTATTGAATGCAAAAAGATTAAATGCAGATGAAGTAAGAAAAGCTGCAAACGATTGGGATTTTTCAGAAGAGGGAAGAACAAGACAAGCAAAAAGAATGGCTGACTTTGCATTAAAATTAAAAGAAGAAGGAAATTATGTGATTGCGGATTTTATTTGCCCAACTCCAAAGGCAAGAAGTTTATTTCCTGCAGATTATGTAGTTTGGGTAGATACTATAAAAGAAGGCAGGTTTGATGACACTAATAAAATGTTTGTTAAACCAGAAAAATATGATTTTCATGTTACATCGCAAGATGCTAAGTCTTGGGCACCAAAGATTTTAAAGGAGATAAAAAAATGACGTATCAATGGGACAATAAAAAACCAACAGCTCAAATGTTAGGAAGATGGCAACCGTTTCATGATGGTCACTATACTCTATTTAAGGAAATTATAAAAAAAACAGGACAAGTATGTATTCAAATTAGAGATGTACAAGGTGTTGATGATAACCCATTTGATTTTGAAACTGTCAAAAAAAATATTGAGGAAAAACTTAATCCAGAGTTTGAGGGCAGGTTCAAAATTATGCTTGTCCCTAATATTACAAATATTTGTTATGGAAGAGGTGTTGGATATAAAATTGAAGAAATAGTTTTGCCTGAAGAAATTCAAAAAATTTCAGCAACTAAAATTAGAGCTAAGATGAGAGAAGAAGGCAAATTAAAGTAAATGACTGTAAAAATAAATAAATTATCACCAGGCGTTAAAAGAGTTTTAATTAATGATCCAAAAACTTATAATTCATTATCCTACAAAACCCTTTCATCTTTATTAAAGGCATTCAAAAAATTAGATAATGATAAAGAAACAAGGGTCATTATTTTAGAAGGAGCTGGAAAAGGATTTAGTGCAGGCCATAACTTAAAAGAGGTAAGTGGTATAAAAAATAGATCTAATCATCTAAAACTTTTTAAACTTTGTTCAAAACTTATGATGCAAATTGTGGAGGGAAACAAACCAGTGATAGCGAAAGTACATGGAGCAGCTTATGCAGCAGGATGTCAACTAGCTGCCAGTTGTGATCTTGCATATAGTACGAACTCAGCAACGTTTGCTACACCTGGAGTAAAAATTGGATTATTTTGCAGTACTCCAATGGTAGCTGTCAGTCGAAAAATTAGTAGAAAAAGAATGATGGAAATGCTCCTAACTGGAGATCCGATTACTGCAAAATATGCAAAGGAAATAGGTTTGATAAATGATCATTACAGCCAAAATACTTTGAATAAAAAAGTTTTAGATATTGCAAAAAAAATATCTTCAAAATCAAATTTAACCATCAAAATAGGTAAAAAAGGTTTTTATAAACAATTAGAAATGCCTCTTAACAAAGCTTACGATTATACAAGTAAGATGATGACACTTAATATGTCATCTTATGATGCTAAAGAGGGTATAAGTGCATTTATCGAAAAAAGAAATCCAAGTTGGAAAAACAAGTAACCATTAAGTTGAAGTCACTTAAAAAAAAGATTAAGTTGTAATCAAAGGAGAAAATCAATCATGGATGGATGCTGTGGCCCTGGATATGCTAGTCCTGCAGAAGCAATAAAAGCACCAAAAGAAAAGCTTTTATATACAATAGCTATTTACACAGGGACGGGAATACAAAAACCAGACTATTTAGCAACTGTCGATGTTGATCCGCAAAGCCCTACATATTCTAAAGTAATTCATAGACTTGAAATGCCAGGTATTGGTGATGAATTGCATCACATGGGATGGAATGCATGTTCTTCTTGTCATGGTGACTCAAACATGAGCAGAAAATATTTATTAGTTCCAGGTGTTAGATCTAATAACATCTATGTTGTTGATACTGCATTTGATCCTAGAGCTCCAAAAATACATAAAGTAGTAGATGGATCTGAAATAAAAAAAAAAACTAATTTATCAGGACCACATACAGTTCATTGCCTAGGTTCTGAAATTATCATTTCTTTTCTTGGAGACGCTCGCGGAGAAGCTCCAGGAGGATATTTACATTTAAATAAAGATTTTGAAATTGTAGGTAGATGGGAAAATTCAATGGGAGACATACCTTTTAGTTATGACTTCTGGTACCAGCCAAGACATAATGTGATGGTTAGTTCTGAATGGGCTGCTCCAAATACTTTCATGCCTGGATTTGATTTAGAGGAAGTTGGACATTTGAAATATGGTAGACGACTTCATGTTTGGGATTTTAAAAAAAGGGAACCAGTTCAAACAATGTATTTAGGTGAAGATGGTTTAATACCATTAGAAGTTAAATTTATGCATAATCCTGACAGTAGTCATGGATTTTGTGGTGCAGCACTAAGTGCAAATGTAATTCATTTTTGGAAATCAAAAGAGGGAAAATGGGAATGGGAAAAAATAATTGATGTTGAAAATGAACCGCATCCTGATTGGCCAATCCCTGTACCTGGAGTTATGTCAGCGATATTAGTTTCAATGGATGATAAATATCTCTATATAAATAATTGGCTTCATGGAGATATGAGACAATACGATATTTCAGATCCACACAAACCAAAATTAACAGGCCAAGTTTGGATGGGTGGATTGTTAGGAAAGGCTCCAGAAGTAAATGGTGTTAAAATTGCTGGTGGACCTCAAATGTATCAATTATCTTTAGATGGTAAAAGGATGTATGTAACAACATCATTATTTTCTACTTGGGATAATCAATTTTATCCTGAAATTAGAAAACAGGGTGGAGCAATGATTATGATTGATTGCGATGTTGAAAATGGTGGGATGAAAATTAATAAAGATTTTATTATTGATTTTGGTAAAGAACCAAATGGACCTAGTAGGTGCCATGAAAGTAGATATCCAGGTGGAGATTGCACAAGCGACATCTGGCTATGACAAAGATTACAATTTCAAACAGAAATAACAGTGCATTTGAAGTCAGTGGAAAAAAACCTTTATTAAACGAATTAAGAGATCAAGGTGTCGATCTTCCATATGGATGTCAATACGGAGGATGTATTACATGTGCAGCTAAACTAATTAATGGAGAAGTGGATCAACGTTCTCAAGTTGCTTTAAATAACAGACAAATAAATGATGGATATATTATTTTATGTGTTGCTAAAGCAAAAACAGATTGCACAATTGAGATAGGAGTTGAAAGTCATGATAAATTGTATCGAAATCCTTTCACAGACCCTTTAGAACCTCATGAATTAAAAGCAGATATCGCGAGTAAAAAGGAAGAAAAAAAATAAAGATGAACCACAATGAACCTTATAGCGCTGAATATTTAAAAGATATTTTGAGCTCAGTTAAGACAATTGCTATGGTTGGTGCTAGCCCAGACAAAACCAAATTTAGCTATGGTGTATTAAGAGTTTTGCACGAAACTGGTTATGACATGATACCTGTAAATCCTAAACCAGGTATAAAGGAAATTAGAAATTTAAAAGTTTATCCAAATTTATCGGCTATCGATAGACCTGTTGATATGGTTGAAGTATTTAGAAAATCCGAGGATCTTTATGGAATTGCTGAAGAGGCAATATCAATTGGAGCAAAAGTATTATGGGGACAAATAGGTGTAATTAATCATGATGCAGCAAAAATTGCTGAAGATGCAGGTTTAAAAGTAGTTATGAATAGATGTCCAAAAATTGAACTCTTCAGACCATTTTGGAAACCGCGACTAGATCTTAAAATTTAAAACAAATTATGGATACAACACTTTTAGATGAAAAAATAAAAGAATTATATTTAAGTTATAGGACGATAGCAATTGTTGGAGCAAGCCCAGACTCAAAAAAAACTTCCAATATAATAATGAAATATTTAAGAAATACAGGTTACAAAATTTTTCCTGTTAATCCAGTAACAGATAATAAAATTATACATGGTGAACCAGTTTATAAAAAACTAACGGATATTAAAGATCATGTTGGAATTGTTAATGTTTTTAGACCTAGTGAGGAGGCTGAGGAAATAGCAAAACAAACAATAGAAATTGGTGCAAATGTATTATGGTTGCAATTAGGAATTCACAACGAAAATGCAGCTAAATTAGTCTCTCAAAATAAAATTTATTATATCTCTAATAAATGTATTAAAAACGAATACGATAGATTGTTCAAAACTATATAATATCAAATTATTAAGTGTGATATTAAGACCTTTTATTTCATTTTAAATTTAAGATAAATTTATAATATGAAATTCAAAATTTTATTTTTTTTAATTATATTTTTTTATTTTAATTCTTCATTTGCTGATGTTTTAAAACCAAGTGTGAATATAGATCCAAAACAAGTTGTTTTAATTCAATTAAAGGCGTTAATGAAAAATGACAGTCCATATAAAGATAGAGGGATTGAGCAAACATGGGAATTTGCACATCCAAATAATCAAAGGATGACAGGTCCATTAGATAGATTTAAAAGAATGTTAAAAGGAGCTTCATACTCGATGCTGATTGATCACAAAGAAAATACAGTAACTGAAATTTACAAATCAAGTACAATGGCAACTTATGAAGTTGTTGTCTTGGATAAGGACAAACAATATTTTAAATTTAAATGGAAAGTTGAAAAGAATAATAAAGAAGGCAATCTTTTAGATTGCTGGCTAACAACAGCAGTTTCACAACCAATACCAATGGGATCATCAATATAATGAAAAAGCCTCCAATGTATATTAGGTACGCAATTCTAATGTTTATATTATGCTTTCCAACAATTTCATCCACTCAACTTGGATGGTATTTTTGGGGAAGTGAAGTTGGGATTAATATTGGCATGGTAGTAGGTACAATTTCCGTTATAGTTGCCGCTTATTTAATGTTCAGAATGGGCTGGCGTGACGCAGATGATGAATAATAGAATTTTGTTTCGTTAGTAATTAAAATTTAGTAGGAATCTGATAATGAAATCCAAAGCAAAAGTTGTTGTAGTTGGTGGTGGAGTAGTAGGGGTTAGCGCACTCTATCACTTAGCAAAAAAAGGTTGGTCAGATGTTGTTTTAATTGAAAGAAAAGAACTAACCTCAGGCTCAACTTGGCATGCAGCTGGCTTATTACCACTATTTAATATGAGTTATTCTGTGGGACAACTTCATAAGTATGCTGTCAATTTGTATAAAACTTTAGAAGAAGAGACAGGCAAGAATGTAGGTTTCAGCGTTGTATCTAATATTAGATTAGCAAGCACTAAAGATAGAATGGATGAATATTTTCAATACGCTGGTGTTGCTCAAACAATAGGTGTTGATGTAAAATTTTTAACTCCAGATCAAGTTAAGGAAATATGGCCATTATGTAATACATCAGATTTAGTTGGTGCAATACAACACCCTGAAGATGGATATATTCAACCAGCAGATTTAACTCAAGCACTTGCAACAGGTGCAAGAAATAGAGGAGCAGAAATTTATAGAAATACAAATGTTGTTGGAATGAAACAAACTAAAGATGGTTGGGTTGTTGAAACAGATAAAGGGTCCATAGAATGTGAACATATTATTTCTTGTTCAGGAAATTTTGCAAGACAAACTGGAAAGATGGTTGGATTGGATATTCCAGTTATTCCAGTAGAACATCAATACATTGTTACTGAACCCCATCCAGAAATTCAAAAAAGAAAAAAAGGTGGATTACCAGAGATGGGAGTTTTAAGGGATAGTGATAGTAGATGGTATATGAGAGAAGAGGCAGGTGGATTAATTTTAGGACCATATGAAGATGGTGCACCAGCTTGTTATGTAGATGGACCATCAAAAGATTCTGAATATGAATTATTTCAAGAAGATTTAGATAGATTGGCTCCTCATATTGAAGGCGCAATACACAGAGTACCTGCATTTGGAGAAGTAGGAGTTAAGAAAGTTTATAATGGTGCAATTTGTTATACTCCAGATGGTAACCCAATTGTTGGTCCAGCTTGGGGATTGAAAAATTTTTGGATAAATGAAGGTCATAGTTTTGGTATCACAGCAGCAGGTGGAGCAGGATGGCAACTTGCTGAATGGATAGTAGATGGTGAACCAACTATTGATATGCTTGGTGTTGAACCAAGGAGGTATGGAGATTATTGCTCTAAATCATATTTAAAAGCTAAAAATGAAGAAGCCTACAGTCACGTTTTCATAACTCACTTTCCTGATGAAGAAAGACCAGCGGCAAGACCATTAAGAACAGCACCATGTTATGACAGAATGAAAAATTTAGGAGCAGTGTTTGGTCAAAAATTTGGATGGGAAAGACCTAATTTTTTTGCAACTGATGGAATGGAGCAAAAAGACGATTGGTCATTTAGAAGATCTAAATGGTTCAATGCAATGGAAAAAGAATGCAAAAATGTAAAAGAAAATGTTGGTCTTTTGGATATGACTGCATTTGCAAAATGTAGAATTAAAGGACCTGGTGCTGAAGAATTTTTAGATAATTTAGTTGCAAACAAATTACCAAAAAAAGTTGGAAGAATTAATTTATGTCACGCTTTAAACACTAAAGGCGGAGTTCATTCTGAATTTACTATTATGAGAGAGTCACATGATAGCTTTTATCTAGTATCAGCAGGAGCTTTCCAAAGATTAGATCATGATTGGATTTTAAAATGGATGCCTTCAGATGGTTCAGTGCAGTTTGAAAATTTAACTAATAGTAATGGTGTTTTGGTTGTTTCAGGTCCAAAAGCAAGAGAGTTAATGCAAAGAGTTTCAAAAGATGATTTTTCAAATGAAAACTTTAAATGGCTAAGTGCAAAAATGGTTGATGTAGGGTACGCATCAGTAAATGCTATGAGAGTTAATTTTGTTGGTGAATTAGGATGGGAACTTCATCATCCAATTGAATATCAAAATCACATTTTTGATAAACTTATGGAAGCAGGACAAGATCTTGGACTAAAGCCATATGGTATTAGAGCTATGAATAGTTTGAGAGTAGAAAAATCATATAAATTAGTTGGAACAGAATTATCAATAGAATACTCACCTTATGAAAGTGGCCTTGATCGATTTATACACCCTAATAAAGGAAGTTTTATTGGACTTGAAGCATTGAACAAGTGGAGAGAAAAAGGTTTTGATAACAAACTTGTTACCTTGGAGGTTCACAATCCAAAAGATGCAGATGTATTAGGCAACAATCCCATTTATGAAAATGGAAGTGTTATAGGAAGAGCTACAGGAGGAGATTTTGGTTTTAGAATTGGAAAATCATTAGCATTAGGAATGGTTAAACCAGAATTAGCAAATGTTGGACAAAAACTTAAAATTGAAATACTAGGTGAGAAATATGATGCTACAATTTTAGATGAAAGTCCTTACGATCCAGAAAACAATTTATTAAGAGCTTAATGAAAATATTAGTCGCAGTTAAAAGAGTTATTGATTACAACGTTCAAATAAGAGTCAAAGAAGATGGTTCTGGTGTTGTTACTGACAACGTTAAAATGTCAACAAATCCACCAGATGACAATGCAATAGAAGAAGCAGTAAAAATTAAAGAGGCTGGCAAAGCTAAAGAAATAGTTGCAATTACAATCGGTGAAGAAAAAGCTCAAGAAACAGTTAGAAAAGCATTAGCAGTTGGAGCGGATAGAGGAATACATGTCAAAGTTGATAATGTGATTGAACCATTAGCAGTTTCAAAAATTTTGAAAAAAATTGTAGAAAAAGAAAATCCTGACTTGGTGTTTATGGGAAAACAAGCAATTGATGATGACTGTAATCAAACGGGTCAGATGCTTGCAGCTTTATTAAATTGGCCTCAAGCAACTTTTGCATCGAAAATTGAAGTTAAAGATAATGCATTAGAAGTAACTCGTGAAATTGATGAAGGCTTAGAAACTATTGAAGTCAATGTTCCAGCTATTGTTACATGTGATTTAAGATTAAATGAACCAAGATATGCTTCGCTTCCAAATATTATGAAAGCTAAGAAAAAACCAATAGAACAGTTAAATGCTTCAGATTTAGGAGTTGATATTAATCCTAGAATCGAACAAATTAAAGTTGAAGAACCACCAAAAAGAAAAGCTGGAATAAAAGTCGCTAGTGTAGAAGAATTAGTGCAAAAATTAAAAAATGAGGCTAAGGTAATTTAAATGTCAGTATTATTAATTGCAGAACATAATAATAAAGAGGTTAGACCATTTACCTATAATGCAATAACTGCTGCTTCTCAAATAAATGAGGATCTTCATGTTTTGGTTTTAGGTCATCAAGCTGATGATGTTGCAAAATCTTTATCTGAAGTTCCAAATGTAAAAAAAATTATTCACGTAGATAATGAAATTTATGAAAACTACATTGCTGAAAATTATACAGCAGCAATAATTAAGCATGCAGAAAGTTATTCACATATTGTAAGCTCAGCAAATACATTTGGTAAAAATTTAATGCCAAGAATTGCGGCATTACTAGATACTTCGCAAGTGAGCGATATAATTAAAGTTATTTCTGAGGATACTTTTTTAAGACCAATTTATGCAGGAAATGCTTTTGCTACGGTCAAAAGTAATGACAAAAAAAAATGTGTTACTATTAGACCGACGTCGTTTGACCCTGCTGATAAGAGTGGTGGATCTGCTAAAATTACAAAATCTGATCCAGCAGAAGCTAGTTCATCAACTAAATTTCTAAAGAAAGAAGAAGTTAAGTCAGACAGACCAGAGCTTGGAACAGCTAGAATAGTTATTTCTGGTGGCAGAGGAATGCAAAATGGCGAAAATTTCAAATTAATTAGCGATATTGCAGACAAACTTAATGCAGCAATTGGAGCATCAAGAGCAGCAGTTGATGCAGGTTATATTACGAATGATCATCAAGTAGGACAAACGGGTAAAGTAGTAGTCCCAGATTTATATATTGCAGTTGGAATTTCAGGTGCAATACAGCACTTGGCAGGAATGAAAGAAAGTAAAGTTATTGTAGCTATAAACAAAGACGGTGAAGCTCCAATTTTTAGTGTCGCAGATTACGGATTAGAAGCAGATCTTTTTGAGGCGCTTCCTCAGTTTTTGTCAGAATTGAACAAATTAAACACTATACAAAAATAGCAAATACTGTAAGAAATTATCATTATGTCCAGAGAAGTGATGGAATACGATGTTGTTATCGTAGGTGGCGGACCATCAGGACTTTCAACTGCAATAAAATTAAAGCAGTTAAATCCAGATATTAATGTCTGCCTTTTAGAAAAAGCATCTGAGATAGGTGCACATATTTTGTCAGGGAACGTGTTTGAAACACGTGCTTTAGATGAATTGATACCTAATTGGAAAGAGTTAAATGCTCCAATTAAAACAAAAGTTACAAAAGAAAAATTTTTATTTTTAGGAAAACAAAAATCATTAAGTTGGCCAACTTGGTTACTTCCTAAGGTTCAACAAAATCATAACAATTATATTATAAGTCTTGCAAATCTTTGTAGATGGTTAGCAGAACAGGCTGAGGGATTAGGAGTTGAAATATTCCCAGGATTTCCAGCAAGTGAAGTTTTATATAATGAAGATGGATCAGTTAAAGGTATTGCAACACAAGATATGGGTATCGATAAAGAGGGAAATAAAAAAGATACTTATGAACCAGGAATGGAATTGCATGCAAAAGTTACAGTATTTGCAGAAGGATGTAGAGGTCACTTAGGAAAAGAATTAATACGGAAGTTTGAGTTGGACAAAGGTAAAAATCCTCAACAATATGGAATTGGTTTTAAAGAAATTTGGGAGATAGATGAAAAAAATCATACCGAAGGTTTAGTAATGCATACTGCTGGATGGCCTTTAGATAATAATACTTACGGTGGAAGTTTTATGTATCATGCGGAAAATAAACAAGTTTTTCTTGGTTACGTAATTGGATTAGATTACCAAAATCCTCATCTCTCACCTTTTGATGAATTCCAAAGATTTAAAACTCATCCAGATATAAAAAAAATAATTGAAGGTGGAAAAAGAATTTCTTATGGCGCAAGAGCTTTAATTGAGGGTGGTATACAGAGTTTACCTCAGATGTTTATGCCAGGTGCTTTGTTAGTTGGATGTGATGCAGGAACATTAAATATGCCTAAAATAAAAGGGTCTCATACTGCAATGAAGAGTGGAATGATCGCTGCTGAAACAATTTATGAGCATCTTACAAAAAATTTAAATTTATCTACATATGAACAAAAATTTAAACAAAGTTGGGTTCACAAAGAATTACATGAGGCAAGAAATGTAAAACCAAGTTTCTCTTGGGGATTAATTTTGGGTATATTATTTACTGGAATTGACCAGATTTTATTTAGAGGAAAGCTTCCTTTCACACTAAAGCATAAACACGCTGATCATCAAGCTTTAAAACCAGCAGATAAAATGCCAAAAATTGATTATCCTAAGCCTGATAATGTTATTACTTTTGATAAAACTAGTTCGGTTTATTTAACGGGTACAATTCATGATGATAATCAACCAGTACATTTAAAACTTAAAGATCCAGATTTGCCAATAAAATATACTTTAGAGAAATTTGATGAGCCTGCACAGAGATATTGTCCAGCAGGAGTTTATGAAGTTCAAGAAGTAAATTCTGTTCAAAAATTTGTAATCAATGCTCAAAATTGCATACATTGTAAAACTTGTGATATTAAAGAGCCGTCTCAAAATATTACTTGGGTAACACCAGAAGGTGGAGGCGGACCTAAATACGGAAATATGTAATTAAGATAAATCGATTGCAAACTTTTTTAAAGT
This sequence comes from uncultured Pelagibacteraceae bacterium, assembly GCA_902616245.1. Lineage (GTDB taxonomy): Bacteria > Pseudomonadota > Alphaproteobacteria > Pelagibacterales > Pelagibacteraceae > Pelagibacter. The sequence goes on along the minus strand of CACMSB010000002.1, from coordinate 557 downwards.
TTCAATTGGAATAAGTTTCAAAGTGTTTTTGTGAGTTTTTTTTAAATAAATAGGACATCCTTTTCCCGCTTCTAAAGCTCTAGCATACCAACCTGCACACACACACCAACTATCTCCATCTTTTAAACCCGGAAAACCAAACTCAGGATGAGGTGTAATTAAATCATTCCCTGCTTCTTTACACCATTCTAAAAATTCAGTATTTACTTTTGCACAAACAGTGTGCACACCATGATCATTTTCATCTGTATTGCAACATCCGTCTCTATACCATCCTGTTAAAGGATCATTGGAACATAACTCCAAGTCTTCGTCTAAAACATTTTTTTGTTTATCAGCCATGAAACAATTGCGTTAATTTTTTATCAATATCTATATTAAAAGAAAATGATCTTCTTTCACCATCAGCTTTAAATGGATATGCGGTATGCATTAAATTATTTGGAAACAAAATCAGATCACCGACTTTTGGTTTATGATTAAATATAGAATTATTTAAAAAAGATTTAGAACCATAAATAAAATCAATTGTTCCGTTAGTTTTAATTTTTTTATGT
>CACMSB010000001.1 GCA_902616245.1 uncultured Pelagibacteraceae bacterium | reverse complement strand
ATTAAAATTACAAAAAATACTTCTAAAGATACTAAATATTTAAAATCAAATTTTTTAGATTTTTTAAAAAATATTAAATATGCAAACAATAAATCTATTGCAACTAATAAATATATAAAAAGATATTTAGATAAAATACCAAACGCTGCTGCAGCTCCTAACAAGATACAATCATAAAGCTCAACTTTTTTACTGTTATATATTTTCCAAGTGTAATAAACAGTTAAACACCAAAAAGGTAATTGACAAACATTTACATTAAATTCTGGAGTTGTGAAATTATAGAAGTATATGCCTTCAATAAGAAAAACTGATAACAAGCTCAAAGTGCCATCATTTAGAATTTCTTGTGATAGTTTAAAAATAATGAAAAAAGATATGACTACAAAAATTTGACTTAAAAAATAATAAGCCCAATCTTGTGGTCCAAATATTTGAAAAAAAACTTCCAGAAAAAATGCACTTAATGGTGGATGTTTGTTAAATCCCCAATCTAAATTACTACCCCAAGCCAAAGCTTCAATTGTATCTAAAGGTAAATTTGAGTTTGTGATAGTTGGAATAACTGTCCATAGAATTAAGTGAGTTGTAAGAAAAATATAAAAAATATTATTTATATTTCTTTTGTTTAAGGCCATTTTCATCAATCTATATGAATAAACCGTTCTTGACACTCATTTATTCATGAATATATTCACCAACTCAAAATAGCTAAGTATGGTAAGAATTTCAAAAACTTATACTCCAAAAGAAAAAGAGAAATACATGTGTGCTAAACATTTAGCGTATTTTAAGATGAAATTAACGGAGTGGAAAAAAGATTTAAAAAGATCTAACAACGAGGCGATTTTTCAAGCATCTATGGATGATAATAGTGCATCAGCTGACATAGTTGATCAAGCAAGTTCATACACTGAAAAGAATGTAGAGATGAGAGCTATTAATAGACAAATCAAATTAATTTCTAAAATAGACGGTGCATTGAAAAAAATTCAGGATGGAACTTATGGTTTTTGCGAAGAAACTGGTGAACCTATCGGTTTAAAAAGATTAATGGCAAGACCAGTTGCAACTCTTTGCATTGCAGCTCAAGAAAAGCATGAAAAAGACGAAAAAGTTTACGCTGACGATTAAGGAAAATCTATTTCAGCATCTTTGTTTAATGCTTTAAAACCTTTGATTACAGCCGGACGTTCAGCTATTTCAACAAACCACCTAGATAGATTTTCAAAATTACTTAATCCAATATCGTGTCTTTTATGTCTTGCAATCCACGACCATGTAGCAATATCAGCAATAGAATATTTATCATTTGCTAAAAATTTACTTTGAGCCAATCTAGCTTCAAGGTCTTCATAAATCTTTCTTGTGATTTTGAAGTATCTTTCCTCACCCCACTCACTTTTTCCTTGGTGATAATAATGAAATTGGTGATGTTGGCCTATCATTGGACCGACGATAGCCATTTGAGCCATCAACCACTGATTAATCTCAAGCCTATCCCCTTCAGGATAGAGTTTGTTACTTTTCTCTCCTAAATACATAAGGATAACTCCAGACTCGAATACGGTCTTATTATTTTCATGATCTATAATTACAGGAATTTTATTAAATGGACTTATTTTTTTAAATTCAGGTTTGAATTGATCTCCACTTAAATTAACTTTTGTAAGCTTGTATTTGAAATCAATTTCTTCCAACATGATACTAATTTTCCAACCATTAGGTGTATCAGCGGTAAAGAGTTCGATCATTCTTTTACACCCAATCTATCTTTGATAGTGTTGGATGCAGTTGTAAATTCAAATCTATATTTTTCATCAGGTCTTGCGTATTTAAAGCAGCCTCTTGCGGCTAAAGCTCCTTCATGAAAACCTGAAAGTATTAATTTTAATTTTCCTGGATACGTACAGATATCCCCAATTGCAAATATCCCTTTTTTATTTGTTTCGAAATTTTTCGTATTTACTGGAATTGTTTTTTTATCTAAATTTAAACCCCACTCAGCAATTGGTCCTAATTGCATTATTAAGCCAAAAAAACCTAAAACATAATCAGCTTTTATAACTTTGCTTTCACCAGTTTCACTTTTAATTTCTACACTCTCTAATGAACCATTCCCTTTGACATCTTTAATTGAGTATTTGGTAATTAAATTTATAGTTTTATTATCACTTAATTCTTTTATTTTTTGAACACTGGCTGGCGCTCCTCTGAACTCATCTCTTCTGTGAACAAGAGTTACTTTTGATGAATTAGATAATTCTATAGCCCAATCAAGTGCACTATCTCCGCCTCCAAATATAACTACTGATTTATCTTTAAAAATAGTTTTATCTTTTATTGAATATAACACTGATTTTCCATCATACTTTTCAGCACTTTTAGTTGGGAATTTTCTTGGTTCAAAAGAACCTACACCTCCTGCTATAACAACATTTGGTGTTTCAAATTCTTTTCCATTTAACGTTTTAACTAACCATTTATCGTTTTCATTCTTTAATTCTTGAACTCTGTCACTTAAGTGAAAATTAAAATTAAATGGTTTAATTTGTTCAATTAAATTGTTTGTAAGCTCTTCTCCAGTACACTCAGGGACTGCAGGAATATCATAAATTGGTTTATCAGGATAAAGCTCAATACATTGTCCTCCAATTTTATCTAGGTTGTCTACAATTTCACATTTTAATCCGATGATGCCTAATTGGTGTGCACAGAATAAACCTGTAGGTCCCGCTCCAATAATTACCACATCGGTTTTTATCATTAAACTTGTTTCTCCGGCATATGGACGGTTAAACCATCTAAATCATCTGAAACGATTAATTGACAACTTAATCTACTATTAGATTTAGGTTCAAAGGCTTGGTCTAACATATCATCTTCACCCATTTCTTTCTCAGGCAATTTTTTGAACCATTCATCATCGTTAATGTATACATGACAAGTTGCACACGACATTCCACCTCCACAATCCGCATCTATGCCAGGGATATCATTTTGAATAGCCCCTTCCATTACACTAAGACCGTTTGCAACATCAGCCTCGTGTTCTGTACCATTAAATTCTATATATTTGATTTTTGCCATATTTAACAAATAATTCTTATAAACTAATTTGCGACTGCGGCAAATTTTTGAAATTTAACATTTTTTTTTAGACCAAAAAAAAAGGCAGGTATGTTTTAGCATACCCGCCTCTTTTTAATATTAAAAGCTATTATCTAGCTCGTGCTCCACCTTGTGAAACTGCTGCTGACCAGATTACTAGACCAAAAGCAATTTTGTTGATGAAGTCTGCTAAGTTGTAAATCACGTTCAATGAGTTAGCGTCTACTCCACCTACTAGGTAACCAAAAATGTAACCTAATGGGTAAATAGCCCAACCGATTGTTACGATCATTCTCATAGCACCCCATGCAGTTGCTAATGGCTTGTTTCCAGTTTTAGCTGCAATTTTTCCAGCTTCACCAGAGAATACTTCATATAAGATGTAGATCCATCCAGCCATACCGACTATAAAACCAAGCATAGCATTGATGTAACCTGCTTCTCCTAAGTATCCACCAATTAACATCACAAGCGAACCAATTAATAATCTCCAGAAGATTGCCCCTGGGATTTTCTTAACTGCTGCTAGAATTAAGTAAAACTCGATCATCTGTAATGGTACAGTGATTAACCAATCAATATATCTATATACTGTTGGAGAATCTCCAGTCATTACCCATACATCTCTCATGTACATGTAGTGAATGAATGCAACACCAGTTACAAGACCAGCTACTGTTACTGAAGTTTTCCAGCCTGCTGCAACAGTATTTCTTTCCATGAAGAAGAATACTGTAGCTGCTGCCATACCCATTGCGATTACCCAAAAGGAAATCCCAACGAAGTCGTCAGAAGCCAACATAGCAGTTGCTGCGTTTGCTGCACCAGTAAGACCAAATAGAGCCACTGCTGCTAATGCAAACATTTTAAGTTTTTTCATAAAAAACTCCCTCTCGTTAGTTTTTTTTAGTTTAAATTTAAACTACGGACAAACCACAAAGGTTTCTCCAAAGTTAGGGGCTTAATATCAAATTAAATTAGTTTGTTGAAGACTTTTTGCCGCGTTATAATTGTTGATTTTACTGACTTTTTAAAATTAAATACAACCTGTTGCATAAATTCAATAGAAAAATGACACCAAATAGCAAATCAAAATGAATAGAAATTACAAAGAAATTTACGACGAATCTCTGAAAAATCCTGAGGAATTTTGGCAGAAAGTTTCTGAAGATGTGTTTTGGTTCAAAAAACCATCTAAGATTTTAAAAAAAGACAACCCTCCTTTCTATAAATGGTTTGAAGATGGTGTAACAAATACATGCTACAACGCATTAGACCTTCACATTGATCAAGGAAGGGGTGATAAAACTGCTTTAATCTATGACAGCCCAATTACAGGTAATAAATCAAAGTTCACTTTCAAAGAATTAAAAGAAAAAGTTTCAAAATTTGCAGACGCTTTAGATAAGCAAGGAGTTAAAAAAGGAGATCGAGTAATAATTTATATGCCAATGATACCAGAAGCGGTAGTTGCGATGCTTGCATGTGGGAGAATTGGAGCAATTCACTCTGTTGTATTCGGTGGTTTTGCCTCAAATGAATTAGCTAGCAGAATTGATGATAGTAAAGCTAAAATTTTAATTACAGCATCATGTGGATTTGAGCTTGGAAGAACAGTTGAATATAGACCACTTGTAGATGGGGCTTTAAAATTAGCAAAACACCAAGTTGAAAAAGTAATATTATTTCAAAGAAAAGGACACGAGGTAAAATTAAATAAACCATTAGAAATAAGTTGGGATGAAGCACTATCTGGAGCAGATGATAAAGATTGCGTTGAGATGGGTGCCAATGATTATGCTTACATCCTTTATACTTCAGGGACCACTGGTATTCCAAAGGGGATTGTTCGAGATATTGGTGGTCACATAGTTGCTCTCAAATGGACAATGAAAAATATTTATAACATTGATCAAGATGATGTATGGTGGTCAGCAAGTGATATTGGTTGGATAGTAGGACATTCCTATATTGTCTATGCTCCATTATTCAAAGGTTGTGCAACTCTTTTATTTGAGGGCAAACCTGTTGGTACTCCTGATGCTGGAGTATTTTGGAGAATAATCTCAGAATATAAAATTAAATCTTTATTCACAGCGCCAACTGCATTTAGAGCAATAAAAAAAGAAGATCCAGAAGGTAAGTTTTTTTCTAAATATGACTTAAGTTCATTTGAGTCATTATTTTTAGCAGGTGAAAGAGCAGACCCTGATACTATTAAATGGGCTGAGAATTTACTTAAAGTTCCCGTAATTGACCATTGGTGGCAAACTGAAACGAGTTGGGCGATAAGTTCAAACTGTACTGGAATAGAAATGCAAGAAACAAAATATGGATCGGCTTGCAAAGCAGTCCCTGGTTATGATGTAAAAATAATTAAACCTGATCAAACAATAGCTAAACCAAATGAGATGGGAGATATTGTGGTTAAACTTCCATTACCGCCAGGTACGTTCCCAACTTTGTGGAATGCAGATGAGAGATATAAAGAAAATTATATGTCAAATTATAATGGCTACTACCAAACTTACGATGCAGGTCATATTGATGATGATGGATATATTTGGATTATGTCTAGAACTGATGACATAATAAATGTTGCAGGTCATAGACTTTCAACTGGAGCAATAGAAGAAGTTTTGTCTGAACATCAGTCTGTTGCTGAATGTGCAGTAATAGGAATAAAGGATCAACTGAAAGGACAATTACCAATTGGTTTAATTGCTCTAAAAGCAGGAGTTTCTAAGGATAATGAGACTATTTCAAAAGAGTGCGTGCAAATGGTTAGAGATAAAGTTGGGCCTGTTGCAGCTTTTAAGATAGCAATTGTAGTTAAAAGATTACCAAAAACTAGATCTGGAAAAGTTTTAAGAGGAACAATTAGAAAAATTGCTGACAAGGAAGAATATAAAATGCCTGCAACGATTGATGATCCTGCAATCCTTGATGAGATAAAAGAAGACTTAATAAATAGCAATATTTTAAAATAATGCTTAAGACATATCTTTTTTTAGTGGGAGCAATTATCTGTGAAGTTTGTGGAACAATGCTTCTTCCTGTTACTCAAAATTTTACTAAAGTAACACCAACAGTATTTTTGGCTGGATTTTATTTATCTGCTTTTTATTTACTTACATTTGTTGTTGATAAATTACCAATTGCAATTGTTTATGGAACATGGAGTGGACTTGGTATTTTTACTATTGCAATATTGGGCTATATATTTTTTAAACAATCCTTAAGCTGGCAAGCTATTTTGGGTATGTTTTTTATTGTAGTTGGAGTAACGCTTGTAAATATGTATTCAAGTAAAACTATATAACTTAATCAAATAATATTGGTTTACCAGAAGGATCTCCAAAAATTTCATCTTCTTTCATTTTAATATCACCATTTATAATTGTATAAACTGGTGACCCTTTAAATTTAAAGCCATTAAATGGACTCCATCCACACTTACTATGAATATTTTCATTTTTAATTTCAATCGTTCTATTCATATCTATTATTGTAAAATCAGCATCATAATCTTTTTTGATAAATCCCTTATTTTTAATACCAAATACTGAAACTGGATTTTCACAAAGAAGTTTAATTAACTGATCTAATGTAAGTTTTTTGTGATTCACATGATTTAGCATAACCGGTAATAATGTTTGTACACCTGGCATACCAGATGGCGACTGGGGATATTCTTTTAATTTACTTTCCTTTAAGTGCGGTGCATGGTCTGAACCGATAGTATCATTATAGTTATTTCGAATAGCATACCACAATCTATCATAATGAGACTTGTCTCTCAAAGGAGGGTTCATCTGCGCAAAAGTCCCAAGTTTGTCATAACAATCTGGTGCATATATTGTTAAATGCTGAGGGGTAATTTCAAAAGTGATGTTTCCTTTATTTTGAGAAAGGAAATCTACTTCTTCTTTTGTTGTCACATGTAGTATATGTGCTTTTTTATTTAGTCTTTTTGCAATCCTAACAATTCTTCTTGTAGATGACATTGCACATTCTTCATTCCTCCATACAGGATGAGTATGAACATTGCCTTTTTCAATTAATTTTTTTCTTAAGTTTATTATTTCTTCATCTTCTGAATGAACTGCAACTATTTTTGAAGTATTCTGAAAAACTTTTTCAATATCTTCTTCTTTATCAACCAATAAATTTCCAGTTGATGAACCTGCAAAAAGTTTTACTCCACAGCAACCATCTAAACCTTTAAGCTTTGTCAAATCAGATGAATTATCTGGAGTTGCTCCAAAATAAAAAGCATAGTTTGAATACATCCTATTTTTTGCAAGATTTAACTTATTATTAAATTCTTTCATATTTGCAGTAGGAGGGTTTGTATTTGGCATCTCAAATACACTTGTAATACCACCAGCAATAGCTGCTTTACTTCCAGTATGTAGGTCCTCTGCATTTGTTGATCCAGGCTCTCTAAAGTGAACTTGAGTATCCATGCAACCAGGTAAAACTAGTAAATTGCTTGCATCAATAGTTTCTTTGCTTTGTTCGTTATTTAGATCACCAATTACTGAGATTTTTCCATTCTGAATACCAATGTTAGTCTTAATTAGTTTTCCGTCGATATAACACTCTCCATTTTTTATAATAAGATCTAACATTTTATAAAATCGTTATTATATTATTCTCTTATATCTATCAATCATGAAAAAAAATAATGTTTATATTTTAGAGGACAGAGGACTTTTATACGTTTCAGGAGAAGACTGTAAAGAATTTCTACAGAATATAATTACAAACAATATCAATAAAGTAGATGAAAAAAATTCATGTTACTCTGCTTTACTTACTCCACAGGGAAAATATTTGTATGACTTCAATATATTAAAACATAAGTCTGGGTATTTTTTAGATTGTGAGAAAAAAAATATCGATAATTTATTTAATCAATTAAATTTATACAAACTTAGATCAAAAGTAGAAATTTTAAATTTAAGCAATGAATTTGTTATTGCAGTTATTAGTAAAGAAAAATTTTTGGACATGGAAAATTCAAGTTCTAATGCTGGTTGCACAATTAAATATAGAGAGGATAGTATTTTTTTAGATCCTAGAAATACAGAGCTTGGAGCAAGAATGGTAACCAATTTAGAAAAATTATATTTATCATTAAAAAAACTTGGGCTTCAAAGTACGGATAAAGATGAATATTACAAATTGAGTCATAAAATTGGTATTCCACAAAATAATACAGAAAAACTTCAAAATAAACTTTTTGGTATTGAGTGCAACCTTGATGAATTAAATGCAATAGATTTTAAAAAAGGCTGTTACGTAGGACAGGAAAATACTGCGAGGATTAAGTTAAAAGATAAATTAAGTAAACGTCTTCTACCAATAGAAATTATAGAGGGCAACTTAGATAATGACATCATATCAGTTGAGAATAATGAAATTGGAAAAGTATTAATTAATGATAATTATCCCTACGCTCTTATTAAAGTTAAAAATGAAAAATTTAATTTTAACAAAACTTTTAGTTGTGGTTCTGCTAAAGTTAAAATCAAGAAACCTGATTGGCTACAAATTACTTAATAAATTTAGATAAATCTGGTTTAAAATAATTTGGACCTTTCATAACTTTACCCTGTTCATTATAAATAGGTTTACCGTCGTTTCCTAGTTTGCTCATATTAGAATTTTGAACTTCATCAAAACAATCATCTAAATTAATACCGAATGCATGACCAGCGCCATAGGTAACATATAATATATCAGTTAAAGCATCTGCAGCCTCTAAAAGATCATTTTTATCTAAGGCTTGTTTGAACTCATCTAGTTCTTCTTTAATCAAATTATATCTTAGCTCATTTATTTTAGGAGAGCTAAATGATGGTGATGATTTTACCTCTTGTCCAAAAGTCTCCATAAAATTTTTTACTTTTTGAAAATTTGTCATTTTACTCCTGTAAGATTAATAGAAATTAGTATATAAATTATATAGTTATTTATTCAAATAAATGAAAACAAGAAAAGAATTTGATAGTATTGGTGGTATAAACGTGCCAAATAACAGATATTGGGGAGCGTCGACACAAAGGTCAAAAAAGTTTTTTAATATTGGTAAGATAAATGTGCCATCTTCACTAATAAGATCAATTGCAATAATTAAGAGAAGTGCTGCTATAGTTCATCAAAAAGATAAGTTGATTTCGCCAAAAGTTTCTAAATCAATAATCAAAGCCTCTAATGAAGTTATTTCTGGAAAAATGGATGAAAATTTTCCCTTAAAAGTCTGGCAGACTGGATCCGGGACACAAACCAATATGAACGTAAATGAGGTAATAGCAAATAGAGCTATTGAAATTTTAAAAGGGAAAAAGGGATCCAAGAAACCTGTTCACCCAAACGATCATGTTAATAAATCTCAGTCAACAAATGATGTTTTTCCAACAGCAATGCATATTTCTGTGGCAACAGAGACATTAAGAAAACTTTTGCCAAGTTTAAAATTATTAGAAATGTCATTAGGAAAAAAAAGTAATGAATTTAAAAAAATTGTTAAAATTGGTAGAACTCATCTTCAAGATGCTACGCCCTTATCGCTTGGGCAGGAATTTTCTGGGTACCATGAACAAGTAAAAAAAAGTATAGAAAGAATAAAATATTGTTTAAATGATATTTTCTATTTAGCCCAAGGTGGGACTGCCGTTGGAACTGGAATAAATTCAAAAAAAAATTTTGATAAAAAAATTGTTAAAGAAATTAAAAATTTTTGTAAGATAAATTTTAAACCTGCACCAAATAAGTTTTCAGAATTGGCGGCACATGACGCAATTGTAAATTTTTCTGGATCTTTAAATTCATGTGCTGTTGCTTTAATGAAAATATCAAATGATATAAGATTTTTAGGTTCAGGACCTAGAGCAGGATACGGTGAACTTTTACTACCAGAGAATGAACCTGGATCTTCAATAATGCCAGGTAAAATTAATCCTACACAGTGTGAAGCTGTAACAATGGTTTGTGCAAAAGTAATAGGCAATCATACAGGAATAACAGTTGCTGGGAGTCATGGACATTTTGAACTTAATGTATTTAAACCTTTAATTGCATATAATATTTTGCAATCAATAGACATTTTAGCGGATAGCGTAAAAAATTTTAGCTTGTATTGCGTGAAAGGTATAAAGGCGAATAAAAAAAAAATTAAAGAGCATTTGGATAATTCATTAATGCTAGTAACTGCCTTGGCACCTAGAATTGGTTATGACAATGCAGCAAAAATTTCAAAAAAAGCTTTAAAAAATGGCACCAAATTAAGAGATGAAGCTATCAAATCAGGCTTAATTGATAAAAAACAATATGATTTATTAATTAATCCTTTAAAAATGATTAAACCTAGTTAATCAATAACTTCTCTAATGTGTGATCTCAAATTTTGTATATTTTTTACTAAGTAAACTTCACTTAATTTCTCATTATTCTCACTATTATTAATTCTAACATTTTTTATAATAAAATCTGTTTCACCAATATTCTTTTCTAGATCAAATCGGATTTGTTTTATTTTTTTTGCTTTATTTGAAGCAATTTGAAAGGTTTTTGCGAACTCAATATAATTATTAATATTTAAATAATTATTAGATATGAATTTAATATCTCCATTGTCTTCAAAAAAATTTATCTTGGTATTTATGTATCCAATATTCTCTAAATTTATTTTTGCTGCTTTTAATTTGATATTCTTTTCACTTATTAAAATATCTAAATTTCCTTTTTTAATTAATTTATTATTAAGATTATCAAACTTGATTTTTATTATTCCATTTAAATTACCAATAAAATTTTCATCATAAGATATAAGTTTTAGTAGAAGGTTATCAATAATACTCTCAATTTTTTTATTTTTTATTACTAGCTCTCCCTCAAAATAAAAAGGCTTAAGTTGAATTCTACTATCAAGATTAAAATTTGTATTATCTTTATTTGGCGATGAAATATTAATAATATCATTATTAAATAAAATATTATATTCTAGCTCATCCTGTCCGTAAATTATTTCAGATTTTAAAATAAATTTTTTAAAATCCTCAAATTTAAAATTGTTATTAATTTCTAATTTTGGATTAGATATTTTTATTTTATGATTACTAATTTTAGGATAATCATAATTTCTTTTCCATTCAGACTTAAACTTTAATCCAAATACATCTCCATCAATTATAAAATTTTTATTTTTAGATTTATTATTAATTTTATATGAAATTTGTTTTATGGGAGAAATTAAAATTACTTCCTTTTTGACATTTCTTATAAAAATTTTGCAGTTCTTAAATATAATTGGTTTATTAATCTTTTGATATAAATGTTTTCTAATTTCTGGTAGATCAGATATTTTTATATTTAAATTAGAGTTAGAAATCTCTGTTGAAACAAAATTATCAAATGATCTTAAATAAATATCCTTTAATTTAATAAATATTTTCAAATTTGATGTATTTATTAAATCTTCATTTTCCATATATTTAGTTAGATTAAGTGAGGCTTTTTCCACTAATAAGTGAGGTTTTGGAAATGGTTTAAATGAAATTTTTTCTGAAGAATTAAGATAAATTTTAAAGTTTTTACTAAAATTTTTCTCTATTATTTCAACTTTACTATTATAATTAAATAAAACTGGTAAACATAAAATTGTTAGTGATGAAAAAATTATCGAAATTGCCAATAAAATTAATCTGAAAGTTATTTTATTTTGATTAATTTTGTTCATTAAAATAATAAGACATATACAATAATTATTTATGTTAAAATCTGATTATTTGATAAATTTAAACGAAAAGCAACAAGAAGCAGTATTGCATCTTGATGGCCCACTTCTTATTGTAGCGGGCGCTGGTTCAGGCAAGACAAAAGTGCTTACCTCCAGAATTGCGCATATAATTCGAAGCCATAAAGCTTTTTCTAGTCAAATATTAGCTGTTACTTTCACAAATAAAGCTGCCAAAGAAATGCAAATCAGAGTGTCAAATCTTTTAAGAAAAGAGGCAACAGGTTTACCATGGCTAGGAACTTTTCACTCTGTTAGTGCAAAAATTTTAAGAAAACACGCAGAGGCTGTTGGCTTAAAATCAAATTTTACGATCATAGATCAAGATGATCAAGTTAGGTTAATAAAAAATATTTGTAAAGGTGAGAATATAGATATAAAAAAAATTTCACCGAAATATATTTTGGCAATTATAGATAAATGGAAAAATAAAGGATTTTATCCAGAAGATGTTGTATTAAAAAAAAGAGAAACTCTTGAAAAAAATTTTCTAAATATTTATAAGATTTACCAACAGAAACTCATTGATTTAAATTCAGCTGATTTTAGCGATTTAATTTTACATACAGTTAAAATATTTAAAAAATACAAGGACATAACATCTATTTATTCAAAAAAATTTAAATATATTTTGGTTGATGAATATCAAGATACTAATTTTATACAAAGTGAATGGCTAAAGTATTTAGCTGAAACCAATATGAATCTTTGTTGTGTAGGGGATGACGATCAATCCATATATAGTTGGAGAGGTGCTGAAATTAAAAATTTTTTGGAGTTCGATAAAATTTTTAAAAATACTAAAGTAATAAGATTGGAGAAAAACTATAGATCAACTCAAAATATTTTAAATGTAGCATCAAAATTAATTGAAAATAATCAAAATAGGGTTGGTAAAACTTTATATACCAATCAAGAAGAGGGTGAGCTTATTACTTTAGATTGCTATAGAAATGTAAAAGACGAGGCAATAGAGATTAGCTCAACAATAGAAAATTATAAAAAAAATAATTCATTAAATGAAATTGCAATTTTAGTAAGGGCAATATTCCAAACAAGAGAATTTGAGGAAAGATTTCTAAAAGTTGGTATTCCTTACAGAATAATTGGCGGAATTAAATTTTATGAAAGAGCTGAGATTAAAGATTGCATAGCATATCTAAGGTGCATAAATCAGCCAATGGACGATTTGTCTTTTGAAAGAATAATAAATGTTCCGAAACGGTCTGTTGGAGATACAACTATAAAAGCTATCTCGGAGTTTGCAAAAAAAAATAATTTGTCATTAGAAATTGCAGCAAAAAATTTGATAGAACTTAATAAAATAAAACCTAAAACAAAAATTGGATTAAGTTCATTGATAAACTTGTTAGACAAATGGAGATATCAATTAAACCAAAAAATTAATCATAATAAGCTATTACAAATTGTTTTGGACGAGTCTGGATATAGCGAGATGATAAAAAATAAAAAAGATTTAGAAAACGAAAATAAATTAGAAAATATTAAAGAGCTATTAAGTGCGATGAAAGAATTTGATAATTTAGAGAGTTTTCTCGAGCACGTAGCTTTAGCGACTTCTTTAGATCAAGACTGGGAAAATGAAAAAGTTAATTTAATGACATTACATGCATCTAAAGGATTGGAATTTAAGATAGTTTATTTACCTGGCTGGGAAGAAGGTTTATTTCCTCATCAAAAAAGTATTGAGGAAAAAGGAGAAAGTGGTCTGGAGGAAGAAAGAAGACTAGCTTATGTTGGTATTACTAGAGCAAAGAAAATAGCTAAAATCTCATTTTCTATGAACAGATTTTATCAAGGAGACTGGATGGATAGTATTGCTTCGAGATTCGTAGATGAGCTTCCAGACGAATTTATAAAAAAAAATAATAGTTTCAGAGAAGATAACGAAAATGATTTTGATTTCAATCAAGATATAGAGTTTGAAAGTGAAGTTAGAAGTCCCGGATGGTTAAGATATCAAAAAAAATTAAAATGATAAAAGATATAAAAAATTTTATTAGAGATAATAAGTTAGATGGGTATCTTATTTCAAAAAATGATACGTATTTTACTGAATATTCAAATATTAATAATTTAGACAAAGTAACTAATTTTTCTGGATCTGCAGGATTTTCATTAATTTTGAAAAAAATAAATTATTTATTTGTGGATGGAAGATATACGCTTCAAGCAAAAAAACAGTCAGGAAAAAAATTTAAAATATTAGAAATTCCATATATTTGGCCAAAAGATTTACCAAATTTAGAAAATCTTAAAATTGGTTTTGATCCAAAATTGTTTACAGAAAAAACTCTTGATAAATATTTTGAAGGAAAAGTGAATTTAATTCCACGCCAATTTAATTTTAAGAACAATGTAAAAAATATATCAAAAAAAATCTTTATTTTAAGCAATTCTATAACAGGTGAGAGTTCTAATTCAAAAATTACAAAAATTAAAAACTATCTTATAAAAAATAAAATTGACTATTTATATAGTAGCGCAGGTGAAAATGTAAATTGGCTTTTAAATATTAGAGGAGAAGACCTGCCAAACAGTCCTTTGGTTAATTGCAAACTTATAATCTCTAAAGAGGGCAGGTTATATCTTTTTATTTGTAAAAATAAGATTTCAAATTTTGTCAAAAAAAAATTAAAAAATGTCACTATTTGTAAAGAAAATACTTTATTTGAAGTGATAAAAGTTTTTAAAAAGGGAGTATTTTGTATAGATGGAAATACATGTTCTATTTTTGAAAAAAAAATAATCACTAGTAAATTTAAAATAATAAGTGATATAGATCCTATATACGATTTTAAATCGGTTAAAAATAAAATTGAAATAAATAATACTCTAAAATCACATATAGAAGATGGTGTAGCTCTCACTAAATTTTTGTATTGGTACAAATTTAACAAACTAAAAAAAACAGAGACTAAAATTGAAAAAAAGTTAGAAAGTCTTAGAAAGAAATCTAAGAATTATTTATATCCAAGCTTTGATACAATAGCAGGTTCGGGACCAAATGGGTCAATAATTCATTATAGATCCAATAAACAAACAAATAGGAATGTAAAAAAAAACGATATTTTATTAATAGACTCTGGTGGTCAATATAAATGGGGAACTACGGATGTTACAAGAACAACTTGCAGTAATAAAGTTTCAATCGATATAAAAAATAATTTTACTAGAGTTTTAAAAGGTCACATCGCAGTTTACTTATGTGATTTATCAAAAAAATATAATGGTCATCTTATAGATAAATTAGCAAGAAAATCTCTCCAAAATGTTGGGCTAGACTATTCTCATGGGACAGGTCACGGTGTAGGCTTCTTTTTAAACGTTCACGAAGGTCCACAAGCAATTTCTAAATTTAATAAAGTTAAATTAAAAGAAGGAATGATCTTAAGTAATGAACCAGGCTATTATTTAAAAAATAAATATGGCATCAGAATTGAAAACCTAATTTATATTAAAAAAATTAAGAATAAATTATTTTTTAGAAATTTAACATATGCTCCAATAGATTTGGATCTTGTTAATTTTAAATTACTTTCCAATAAAGAAAGAAATTACTTATTTGAATACCACTTAAAAGTATACTCAAGAATTTCTCAATATCTGACAAGAAAAGAAAAAAAATGGTTATTAAGTTTAATTAAGTAATTTTATTAATTGATCTTGAGAAATTATTTTTATACCTAGTTTTTTTGACTGTTCAATTTTTCTTTTAGTTGGCTTGTCACCAGTAACTAAATAATTTAATTTTTTGCTAATACTGCTTAGGGTTGTTCCTGAATTTTTTTCTATTAATGACTTTGCTTCTGCTCTACTGATACCTTCTAATTTACCAGTAAACATAAAGGTTTTATTTTTTAATTTTCCATTTTTTTTTAAATTTTTATTGTCTACATTTAATATTTCACTCAAATTTATCAAAATATCAGTATTTAGTTTGTTTAAAAAAAATTTTTTTAAAGAATTAACTTGTGTTTCTCCAATACCATCGATGTTCAAAAAAATATTAAAATTATTATTTTTAACAAGTTTTATAAATTCATTTAAGCTATGGACATTTTCGCTTATTAGTTTAGCATTTTCAATTCCAATGTGCCTAATTCCCAATGAATAAATTAATTTTTGTAAAGTTACTTTCTTTGAATTTTCAATTGAATTTCTTAGATTATTAACAGATTTTTGGCCCCAACCTTCAAGATTAGAAATTTTATTATAATTTAAATTAAAAATATCTTGAGGTTTATTCAAAAGTTTTAAGTCCCAGAACTTTTCTACAACTCTTTTGCCAAATCCATCAATATTTAAAGCTTCTTTTGAGATAAAATGTTTTATCTTTTCTACTGCAATTTTCTCACATCCATACCCTTCATTTGTACACCTTCTAACAGCATCATATTTTTTAGTAGTATTGTTAAATTCTTTAATTGTATCTGATCCACACGATGGGCATTTATTTGGAAATATAAATGGTTTTGAATTTTTGTCTCTTTTATTTTTATATACATCGATCACATGAGGTATTACATCCCCTGCTCTCTCAATTTTTACAATATCACCAATTCTAATATCTTTTCGCTTAATTTCCTCTTCGTTATGCAGTGTTGCGTTTGAAACTACCACACCTCCAATGTTAATAGGTTGAACTTTTGCAACAGGCGTTAATGCACCAGTTCGTCCGACTTGTATCTCTATGTTCTTAACTTTTGTATTTGCACTATCAGCAGAAAATTTGTGAGCAATTGCCCATCTGGGAGCATTAGAAGTAAAACCTAATCTTCTTTGTAAGTCTAAATCATTTATCTTATAAACTAACCCATCAACATCGTAATCTAAGTCAAACCTTTTGTTTTCAAAATTTTTATGAAATGAAATAAGTTGATCAATATTTGATAAAATTTCATTATCTTTATTAGTTTTAAAACCCCAAGATTTTAATTCTTTTAAAAAATCAGTTTGTAGTTTAAATGAATTATTTTTAAAATAACCATAAGTGTAAGCTATAAAGTTTAAAGGTATTTTTTTGGTTTCATTTGGATCTTTTTGTCTTAAAGAACCAGAGGCCGCATTTCTTGGATTAGCAAAATTATCCTTCATTTTTAAAAAATCTTTTTTTTTAATAAAAACCTCACCTCTAATTTCAATTTCTTCAGGGAAATTCAAACTTTTTACTTCAAAAGGTATGTCTTTAATTGTTTTTAAATTTTCAGTAATAATTTCTCCTTCTCTTCCATCACCCCTGGAAACTCCTCTAATAAGTATTTTATTTTTATAAGTAAGTGATGCCGAAATTCCATCAATTTTTGGCTCAACACTATAACTAAATTTAATTTTTTTATTTAAATAGTTAAAAATTTTTTTTTCAAAATTAACGAGATCACTTTCATAAAAAGCATTTGATAGTGATAACATTGGTATCTTATGCATATATTTATCAAAAGATTTGGAGGGTTTAAAACCAACAATTTTTGATGGAGAGCTTTTATTTTTTAAAAATTTGTGTTTTTTTTCTAGTTCTATTATTTCTGTCTTTAGTTTGTCATAATAATCATCTGAAATTATTGGTGCGCTATCTTGATAATATAATTTATTATGTTTTAGAAGATCTTTTAATTTTGAATTATAAATTTTTATAACATCATTTTTGCTCATAAATTATTATTTAAATAATTTTTTTAATTTTTTGAGTATTCCCTCTCTCTGATCGCTGCCATTTTTCTTTACTCTAACATAATTTTTATCCAATAATTTATAAGATGCTTCGTACCATTTACTAGATTGATAATTATAACCAAGTAAAGAAGCATAATTTTCAGCTTCATCAACAAGTCCTAACATATAATGTATCTCAACAAGTCTATGAAGTGCTTCCTCTACGTAAATAGTAGTATCATAATTATTAATTACAGTTTTAAAACGGTTGATTGCTGGTATCCACTTTTGTCTTTCGACATAATATCTTGCCAAATACATTTCTTTAGAAGCTTCAATCTCTCTTATATAATCAAGTTTAAACTTTGCATCTAATGCATAATCAGTGTCTGGATAATTTATAATTAGTGTGTTGAAATACTTTTTTGCTTTAATTATTTCATTAGTATCTTTTTTTTCACTTACTATTTGATCGTAGTGACATAAAGCTAATATATAATATGCATAATCTAACTGAGGATGATTTTTATATTTGTTTATAAATCTCTCTAATTCATTAATTGCATATGCATAATATCCTTGTGAAAAATAACCATAAGCTGCCATCAGAACTGATCTAGAGGCCCATATTGATTGTGGGAATAAAAGCTCAACCTCATTAAATTTTTTTCCTGCAAAAATTACATCTCCTCTTTCAAATTCTCTGTATGCATCTGTATATGCCTCTATCATCTGATTTTCTAAATTCTGTTCTTTAATTATTGAAATATTTTCGTCTTTTTTAGAACAGCTAAATATTAAAATAAGAAAAACCAAAAATTTAAGAAAATGAATAAATTTCATTTAAATGTTTTAACAGATAAATACGAAAATTCTAACTATTATGCTATTGATTTTAGGTTGTGATAATTGGCAAAAGTATAAGGCAACTGTTTGCCTTTTATTTCTATTAGAGAATAATTAGATTGATCATCGAAAACTTCTTTAAGAAGTTTGTTTGTGAGACTATGTCCTCCCTGTGAACATTTTATTGAACCTATTATTTTATATCCTGATAAAAATAGATCCCCCATACAATCTAATATTTTATGGTTAACAAATTCTAATTCATTTCTTAAACCACTTTCATTAAGTATTTTCTCAGATTTTATAACAATCGCATTTTCTAAACTTCCACCTTTACCCAAATTTAATTTTTTTAATTTTTCGATATCTTCATATAAACAGAATGTACGAGAATTATAAATATCATCTAAATTATCTTCAAAAACGTTAATTTTATTTTTTTGGTCTCCGATAAGACTATTTTTATATTTAATTTGAAACTCGATTTCACCTGCAACATTAGATTTATTTATGTTAATGAACTTATCACCATCTTGTAAGTTTATTTCTCTATTAATTTTAATTATTTTAATTGGTTGATCACTGAATTTTAAGCCTACTTTTTTTATACTATCAACGTAAACTTTCGCAGATCCATCAAGAATTGGGACTTCTTGTGAATCTAATTCTATAATTGCATTATCTATACCTATGCCATAAAAAGCTGCCATTAAATGTTCTATGGTAGATACTTTTATCCCATATTCGTTTGAAATTGTTGTACATAGTGTTGTGTCAGTTACATTATTATAAAGTGGGTAAACAATATTATTTTTATTTAAATCTACTCTTTTAAATATTATTCCACTATTTGGACCCGAGGGAAGTATGTTTAAATTTACCTTTTTTCCACTATGTATACCTACTCCACTAAAAGAGATTTTTTTCGAAACAGTTTTTTGAGTAAGAATTGACACAAAATTCTTATACAAAAACAATTAATACTTAAGTACTCAAGAAATGTTACAAGAAAATACCACTATCTGCTAAAGAAATTGAAAAATTTCTCAAATAATCCCCACTTTTTATTGTTTATTTCTGGAGTTTTTTTATATTCTAAATGAAATGGGATGGCAGATTTACATATTTCAACGTCTTTCTCTTTATAAAAATTAATTGAATTAAATTCAAATCTATCTTCCAAGTTAAATGAATTATTACTGAATAATATTGATCCTTCCCCTAATAAAAAAAGATCATGATCACTAATGTTATAATTGTAAAAAAGTCTATTTGATCTTTCATAAGTAATATCAATTATTTCTTGAACTCTATATAATATTACTTTTTTTAAGAGATCTTTTGAAATTTTTCTTTTAAAAACCTCCTCAACATTAAATTTGTCCTTATTAATACTATTTTTTAAAAAATTATTTTCAATTAAATTAAAGTATTTTTTAAGATTTTCAGCAAGATCAAAATCTACTTTTAAAACTTTAGAAATATCTTGTGTTATATGAAAGCTACCTATTGGAATTGTTTGTATAAATTTTAACTTTTCATTTTTATAAGTTAGTAGAGAACATCTTTTATAACCTATATCAAGAAATGAGATGTTATTTCTCCCTATATTTTTCAAGTAAGAATGTGATTTAATATAACTTGTACAGAAAATATTTTTTATCTTTAAATTATTTTTTGAAAAATTATTTCTAATTTCATTAATTAATTTCTTAGGAAAACATATTAATTTAAAATCGATTTTCATATTATCAGTTTTAATTCCATTATTAGGTAAATCAAAGTAATGTTTTTCATCTACAATGCAGTTGTCAATAATAATATGTATTATTTCATATTCTGGATAATTAAAATTTATGATCTGCTTTAATTCCAGAAATATCATTTCATAAATTTTTTTTATTTCTAAATTAGAATTTAATTTTTTTGTTAAAGAAATATCGAAACTAAACAAATTATGATTATCTAGAGTTAAAATAATATTTTCTATATATGATGAAATTTCTTTTTCAGCTATTTTAATTAAGTTACTAATATCTTTAAAATGATGTAAGTAATTACAATCAAAATTTATAGGAATATTTTTGCTAAATCTCGATTTAGAATTTTTATCAAATACAGAAAATCTAATTCTGTAATTCCCAAGATCTAAAATATTTAAATACTCTTCTTTATCCATTGTTCAAGATTAGTCTATTTTCTATTCTTAGATCAATTATTGCATCAGATTTTATTTCATTTTTTTCATTAAATTTAATATATAATTTTAATGCATCTCTAACATTTTTATTTGGTAACATTATTAAGATATTATTTTCAAGATATAAATCCCATCTTTTATTTTTATGAAAATAATACTTATTTATTTTTTTATAATTTAGATTATGTTTTTTGATTAAATCTTGCAAATGTAGAAAATTCGAAACATCAAATTTCCCGAAGATAATTGGTAATTCTTTTTTAGTTTTTATTTTTTTTGAGTTTATGAATTCTTTGTTTTTACCTATAAAGTATTTTTTTTTTTCTTTATAAGTAATAGCTATTAAATCTGTTTCAGTTGCTGTTATTAATAGTGTTGAAGGATAATTTTTTTTTATAATTATGTTTTCAAGATAATTTAATTCTTTTAATTTTGAGTAAAGAATCGATTTTTCTATTTTAAATATGTTTTCATCTTTTAAATACTTTGTTTTTGAATAGATTTTTTTTTTTATTTCTAGATTATCATTTTTAATGTTTATATTTTTAATCATAAAATAATTTCCAATTAAATTTTTTAAATTAGTATTCGTTATTGTAGATAAGAGCAAAAATGAGGATAAGTAAAAATATAACTTATGTTTATTTATTTGTTGAAGCATCTTTCAAAATTTTTTTTATCAAATTTTTGAAAGTAATGTTATTAAATTTTGCGATTTCTGGTACAAGAGACAATGCGGTCATTCCTGGCTGCGTGTTTGTTTCTAATAAATAAAATTTATTTCCAGAAAATCTAAAATCAGATCTTGATACTCCTCTACACTTTAATAATTTATGGGCTTTAAGTGCAATTTCGGTAATTTTTTTGTATTGTTTTTTGGTTAAATCGACTGGAATTAAGTGCTCCGTTTTTGCTTTTGGGTTATACTTTGCTTCATAATCATAAAATTTTCTTTTTGGTCTTAGTTCAATAGCGCCAAGAATTTTCTCATTTAGAATCGCAACTTGTATTTCTCTTCCATGAATGTATCTTTCTATTAAAATTTGATCATATTCCTTTAGCTTAAATAAATTTTTATAAAAATTTGATTTAGTGCATATAAATACATTAACACTTGATCCCTCATTCAATGGTTTTATTACCAAAGGAAATCCAATATTTTTTTCTAATTGACGAAAAAATCTTTTATTATTGATTTTTTTTTTGAAAGAAAATTTTATATATTTTGGTGTCAAAATTTTATTTTTAATATAGATTTTTTTTGAAATCTCTTTATCAATAGCTAGTGATGATGATAGTACTCCTGAATGCGTATATTTAACTTTCTCAGACTCTAAAATAGCTTGAATGTATCCATCTTCTCCATATCTTCCATGTAATAGATTTAATACTACATTTGGTCTAAACTTTCTTAATACTTTAATAAATTGTCCATCAGGATTTACAACTCTAAGAATATATTTCTTATCTTTATTTAATTCTGAAAGAACGCTTTTTGCAGTTTGAATGCTAATTTCTTTTTCTTTTGAATAACCGCCAGCTAAAATTAGAATTTTTTTCACTATTCTATAATTTTAATTTCCAAATTAATATTAATACCAGTTTTGTCTTTCACATTTTTTTTTACAAAATTAATTAATGAATTCATTTCATCAAAAGATGCGTTATTTTTATTAACAAAAAAATTTGAATGTTTTTTTGATATACAAGCATCTCCAAAATTAATGTTGTCAGGAACTGATTCTTTTATAAGTTCCCAAGCCTTTTTTGTTGTTTGATCAATTGGATTTTTAAAAGTACTTCCTCCAGTCTTAATTTTTGAAGGTTGAGAATTATTTTTTTTTATAGACAATTCTTGCATCAAATTTTTTATTTTACTCTTGTTTGATAAATCACCTTTAAATGTAGCGCTTAAAAAAATTAAATTTTCATTTAATTCTATTTTTCTGTATTTAAATTTAATTTTATTAGATGGTATAACTTTAATATTTCCATTTGTATCAATGCACTGTATCGAAATTAATTTGTCTTTAAATTCTTTTCCAAAACAACCAGAATTCATTTGAAGACCACCTCCAACCGAACCAGGTATACAGTACATAAACTCAAAACCACTTATTTCATTCTCTAGCGCATATTCTGAGAGTTTCTTTTGTGAGCAAGCTGAGCCTGCAATTATAATGTCTGGTTTTAATTTTGATAATGAACTAAAGTTGTTACTAAGTTTAATAATTACACCTTCATAAATATTATCTTTAAATAATACATTAGAACCCATTCCTAATATAAACATTTTTCCTCTATTTTTGTATAATTTTAGAAATTCCTTTAGCTGTACTAGATTTTTTGGTTTAAAAAATATTTTTGATTTACCACCTATATTAAACCAATTAAACTTTTTGATATCGATATTAAAAAAAAGATCTGCATTAAATTTATTTTTAAAATCTTCAATATCTTTCAATTCCATATTAGTTCAGATTTCTTACCCAATTTGTTATAGATCCAGCACCCATTGCAATAAAAATTTTGTTACCAAATGCAATGTTTTTGATGATTTTTTTTAATTCTATTTCATTTTTAAGCATTATCAATTTAACTTTAGAATTTTTAGCGATTAACTTTGCAAATGAGTTATATGAAAATCCCAATTTTATTGTCTCACTTGCTTTATAGATTGGGCAAAGTAAAATCATATTTGCATTCTTAAAACATTTAGAAAACTCTTTTTTTAAATTTTTTACTCTTGAAATTCTGTGTGGTTGAAAAATACAAACTATTTCTTCATTGTTATATACTTTGCTAACTCCATCTAATACAGATGAAATTTCAGTTGGATGATGCGCATAATCATCAAAAAACGGCACTTTATTAATTTCAAATAAAAAATTAAATCTTCTCTGAACTCCATTGAAGTTTTTTAAGCCTAATTTAATTATTTTATCTGATACTCCAATTGAAAAAGCTACTGCTAATGCCGAAGTTGCATTTTTTATATTATGTAAACCTAAAAGAGGTATTAAAATATTTTTAATAATTTTTGTTTTACCTGGTATTTTAATTTTAATGCTAAATTTTGAAAATTTTCTATTCTGGATTATATTAAAAATATGGAAATTTGATTTCTGATTTAAACCAAATGTGTAATAATTATTATTTTTTAGTTTTGGCAAAATATTTTTTATATTTTTATCATCTAAACACAAAAAAGCCTTTCCAAAAGAAGGAGTTTTATCAATAAATTCTATAAATTTATTTTTAAGATTTTTCATAGTTTTATAGTAATCCAAGTGTTCATTATCAATATTAGTTATTATTGAGTAATTAAAAGGTATTTGGAGAAAACTGCCATCTGACTCATCTGATTCAACTAAACTCCAATCACTTTTTCCCAATTTAGCTGAACTTCCTATTGAATTCAAAACACCTCCGTTTATTATTGTAGGATCTAGTTTTGCGTAATTCAAAATGTTTGACAAAATTGAGGTTGTGGTTGTTTTGCCGTGAGACCCTGTCACAACAATATTTTTCATTAAAGAAACTAAATGACCCAATAATTCTCCTCTTTTATATATCGGCAAGTTTAATTTTTTAGCGTGCTTATATTCTGGATTTGATTTTTTTATAGCGGATGAAACTACCAATACAGTACAATTTTTTATATTTTGTTTATTGTGGTTTAAATAGATTGGAATTTTTCTTTTTCTCAGTAAATTAAGGTTTTTGTTATCTAATATATCGCTTCCTTGTATTTTAAAACCTAAACTATTCATTATTAACGCTAAACCACTCATTCCAATACCGCCAATACCAACAAAATGAATTAATTCAGTTTTTCCAATATTAATTTTCATCTATAATTTCTATGATTTTATTGTTTATATTATTCCAAGTGTTTTTTTTAGTAATTTTCTCAAGATTTTTAATTTTTTCATTATAATTTTCATAATTGTTGAATATTTCAGAAATCATTTTTGAAAGTTTGTCAATTTTAAATTGATTCTGATCTATTAACCAACAACAATTTTTTTTATAATAATATTCTGAGTTATAGAATTGATGATCATCTTTTGCTGACGGAAGGGGAATTGAAACAAATGGTATGTTTAAAAATGAAAGTTCACTTAATGTGCTTGCTCCTCCTCTGGTAATTGCTAAATCTATACCATTATAAATTTCATTACTATTATTAGTAAATTCAATAAATTTATAGTTTATATTCGATTTATCATATTTATTTTTTATTGAAGATAAATTATTCTTATTAGATATTTGCTGAATAATATCTAATTTTTGTTTTTTTGAAATTACAACCATTAATTCTGTTATATTTTTATCAAAAAATGATGCACCTTGACTTCCACCTATAATAAGAATTTTTTTTATTTCTTTTTTTTGACTAATTAAATTTTTTTTTAAATTATAAATCTCTTTTTTTAAAATGGGTTCGACTACAACTTTTTTAAAGTTATATTTTGCAGGAAAATTTTTTATATTTTCATAATGACATATTATTTTTGTTGAAAATTTTAAAGCAAAACGATTAGACCTACCTAGAACACTATTAGGTTCAAACAAGAAAATTTTTTTTTTTAAAATGAAGGCAGCTAAACAAAATGGAAATGTCATATATCCACCAGTGCTAATTACAATATTTGTTTTGTTTTTTTTTATAAAACTAATAGATTGAAAAATATTTAAAAAATATTTAAAAATATTTATTGGTAGCAAATAAGTTTTTAAAAATAAATTTGGTACATCTATTAATTCATATTTATATTTTTTGCTATTTATAAATTTACTTCCTCTTAAATCAGATACTATGTTAACAGAAAATTTATTTTTCAAATGTTCATAAAAAGAGGTTGAGGGCACTACGTGTCCACCAGAACCACCTGTAACTATAAGTATATTTTTCATACTAATTTAATTTTCTCTTTGTCAAGTTTAATATTATTCCAGTCAAAATTGATGTACCGACTATTGATGAACCACCATAACTAATAAACGGCATAGTCATACCTGTAGTAGGGAGCATCCTAATATTGACACCAATATGAATAAAAGTCTGTAAAAGTATTATTGAAATACTTCCAACTAATATAAGTTTATAATTATTGTTATTTGTAAAATTTATTTTTTTTAAAACTCTGTAAGAAAATATTAAATATAGTAATATTATTCCTATTAAAATTATTACTCCAAATTCTTCAGCAATCACAGAAATTATATAATCTGTATGAGCTTCAGGTATTCTTGAGTTTAAAGTTCCCTCACCTATTCCTTTTCCAAAAAAACCTCCACTGGATATTGCATCGCTAGCTTTATCAGCCTGGTAATTGTTACCACTAGAAGTGTCTAAAAATGATATTAATCTTATTCTTATGTATTCAAATTTAGGCACTAAAAATACTAAAAAAAGAGTTAGTGAACACACTGCCAATAATGAGAATGCAAAAAGAAATAAATTTATTCCTGAAACGAAAATGATAGCCAGCCAAACAGAGATTATTAATAATGTTTGTCCTAAGTCCGGTTGAGACAAAAGCAAAATGATAACTGGCACCAAAACAGCTGAACTCAGAAGATATTTCAGATAAAGGTTTTTTTTTTCCAACGAAATTATTAATGAAATAACTATAACAAAAAAAGGTTTTAGAATCTCAATTGGTTGAAACCTAGGTATTGAACCGATATCTAACCATCTCTTTGATCCTTTGACCTCTACTCCAATTAAAGGAACTAAGAACAAACTGATGAATGTGATTAAAAATAATACGACTGATAAATTAATTAAAATTTTCTGATCTAGAAAAGATAATATTAAAATTAGAATTATTCCTAAACTAACAAAAGTTAAATGTTTCAAAAAAAAATAGTATGAGTTTGTATTTAATTTATCTGATGCAATTATTGAAGTTGAAACCAAAGAGAAGAATAGACCTAAGGAAAATAAGAGACTGATTATAAAAAAAATCGTTTTATCAATATTTTTCCACCAATCATAAAAAGTATCAAAGTATTTATTCATTTAATTGATAAGTATCTTTTAATTAACATATTAAATTTTTCACCCCTATCTTCAAAATTTTTATATTGATCGAAAGACGCAGCAGATGGGCTAAATAAAATTGTAACTTTTGTTCTTACATCCTTTAACTTAGGAATTAATTTAATAGAACTCTTTAAATCTTTTGACAAAGTTACTTTAAACTTATTTTTGAACAGTTTGTAAAAAATATTTCTATCTTTCCCATAAATATATGCCTCCAAATTTTTATAGTACTTTTTTTTCAAATTAAATTTGTCACCCTTTTTAAATAATCCTCCTAAAATCCAAAAAACTTTTTCGTTGGTTTCTAAAAATGGAATAGTTGAAGATAATGTTGTTGATTTAGAGTCATTTATAATTTTTAAATATTTTGTTCTATAAATTACTTCTTGTCTAAATTTCAAAGGCTTAAAATTATTTATAGTCTTTAACACAGTTTTTAAATTAAGCTTCATGTATTTTGATAACTCAAATAAGAAATTTAAATTTTGAAAATTCGCAGAATGTATAAAATTGTTATTATTTAATTTATTTTTTAGAGGATTGTAATTATTTTTTCTTACAAATATTATTTTGGATTTTATACTTTTCAATCTTAAAAATTTCTTTATTAAATTATTATTTGCTATTAGGGCTACATCATTTTCACTTTGTTTTGTTACACATTTTAATTTTGATAATATATAATTCTTCATTGTATTATGTCTTTCTAAATGATCTGGAGAAATATTTATAATTAGAGAAAATTTTGATTTAAAATATTTACTATAAGCTAGTTGATATGAAGAAGCTTCTACAACAAAAATAGTTTTTCTTGTAACTTTTATTTCTTTTAATATAGGGTTCCCGATATTGCCTGTTAACCTTACATCATAATCATGATTTTTTAAAACTTCATATAACAATTTACTTGTAGTTGACTTTCCATTTGTGCCAGTAATCGTAATTGTTAAAACCTCAGGATTAAATTTATAAAAAATGTCTAGATCAGTAATAACTTTTTTTTTATTCTTTTTTAAATAGTTGGATAAATGGCATCTATTTATGTCAATACCTGGGCTTATAACTATATAATCAAACTTATTATTTAATAATTTTGATTTTGAAATAATAAATCTTCTAAATTTATTATTTAATTTTTTCTTATTATCATCAAAAATAAAACACTTATGTTTTTGTTTTAAATAATTTAATGACGAAATTCCAGATTTTCCAAAACCGTAAATTAAAAATTTTTTGCTTAAAATATTATTTTTAAATTTCATTATCTAAGTTTCAAAGTCGCTAATCCAATCATCGCTAAAATAATTGATATTATCCAAAACCTGATAACAACTGTTGACTCTGCCCATCCTTTTTTTTCAAAATGATGGTGTATTGGGGCCATTCTAAATATCCTTTTGCCTGTCAATTTATAGGAAATAACTTGAACTATTACTGAAATTGCCTCTAAAACAAATAATCCTCCAGTTATTGCTAAAACAATTTCGTGTTTAGTTATTATACCAACCGCTCCTAATGAACCGCCCAAAGATAAAGATCCAGTATCTCCCATAAAAATTTTTGCTGGCGGTGCATTAAACCATAAGAAACCTAAGCAAGCACCAATTATTGATCCACAAAATATTGATGCTTCTCCAACACCTTCTATGTAGGCGATCTGAAGATAATCTGAAAAAATTATGTTACCTGACACATAACTAATAAATGCAAAACAAGCAGCAACTAACATAACAGGAACTGTTGCTAATCCATCTAAACCATCTGTTAAATTTACTGCATTTGAAGCCCCAACTAATATGAAAATATAAAAAGGTATAAAAAACCATCCAAGATTTATTATCAAATTTTTAAAGAAAGGAAGATATAGATTATTAATTTGATCGGTATCACTTGTAAAATAAAGTAAAAATATACCAATTAATGCTAAAATAATTTGTAAAGAAAATTTAAGTTTTGTAGAAATTCCCTGAGAACTTTTTAATTTTATTTTTTTATAATCATCGTAAGCTCCCAATAACCCAAAAGATGCAGCGATATAAATTAAAAACCAATTATAAGGATTTGATAAATCGCCCCATAATAATACTCCTGAAAAAACTCCCAATAATATTATTAGCCCTCCCATTGTTGGTGTTCCAATTTTTCTGATTATATGATCACTTGGGCCATCTTCTCTAATTGGATTATGAATTTGTTTTGATGAAAAAAAACTAATTAATGGATTTCCAACTAAAAAAACAACAATCATGGCTGTGAACATAGAAAGTCCAGTTCTTACGGTTAAATATTTAAATACATTCAAAAAACTGAATTGCTCTACCAAGATTGAAAAAAGTTCAAATAACATTAAGATTTTGATCCAATATGTTTGATTATTTGATTGAGTCCTGTGGAATTAGAGCCCTTGATCATTAAAAAATCACCATTATTTAAATCATTTTTTATAATATTAAGAATATCACTAGTTGATTTAAGTATTCTTCCTCTTTTTTGTGTTCTAATTTTGTTAAATGTTTCTGTGATATTATTCCCATAAACAAATAACTTTTTGAACTTTGCCTTGTTAATACCTTTTGCAGCTTCGATATGGAGTTTTTTTGAAAATTTCCCTAGTTCTAACATATCACCTAACAACATAAATTTTTTGTTTGGATTTATTTTCAAGTCATCAAATTTCTTAATTGAGAATTTAAGAGATAATGGGTTTGAATTATAGCTTTCATCTATTATATTTACCTTTTTTGAATCCACAGTTACTTTCTTTATATTCCCTCTGCCACTAGGTATTTTATAATTAAAAAAAAAGTTACTTTTTATTTTATCAATAATATCTAGACTTTTACAAACTGCTATTGAAGCTAATATATTATCAACGTAAGGTAGTAAATTATTTTTAATTTTAAAATTATAAATTTTAGAATTTACGTTAATATAAATGATGCATGATCTCTTAGATTTTTTTAACTTAAATAATCTAATATTAGAATTTTTATGACTTCCAAAAGAAATAATATCTAAATTATTTTTATGTGCTAGACTTGAAAAAAAACTGAAAAATTTATCATCTTTATTTAATATCAAAGTGCCATTTTTTCTTATGTTGAAAATAATCTCTGATTTGGCTTTAGCTATATCAAACAAAGAATTAAAATTTTTAGCATGCGCATAGCTAATATTTGTAATAACTCCAACATCTGGCTTAATTATTTTGGATAAATAATCTATTTCTCCCTTTCTATCCATGCCAATTTCAAATATTCCATAAATTGTATTCTTGCTCAAATTTATTAGAGAAATTGGTAAACCAAATTTATTGTTGAATGAATTTTTTGAAAAGATCGTGGAATATTTTTTTTTAAGACACTGTCCTAATAATTCTTTAAGTGAAGTTTTTCCTGATGATCCTGTTATAGCAACTTGGAATGCAGTAGATGAAATTCGTATCTTTTGTGATAATTTAATTAATAATTCTAAAGTGTTTTTAACATTAATTTTTTTTTTATTAAGATTTTTAGAATTTTGGAGTATTGCTAATTTTGCTCCATTCTTTAATGCCTCGTCTGCAAAATCATTTCCATCTAATTTTTTACCCTTAATTCCTATGAAAATTTTACCCTTATTATGATCTTTTGAGTTAATACTTATTTTTAAATTTTTTAATCTATCTAATTTTTTATTTTTTATAATCTCTTTAAGTATATTTAATTTCCAATCATTTGATAAAAATCTATTTTTTATAATTATAAACTGTCTTATGTTGTCTTTGTCAGAAAATTTCTTTTTCTTAATATATTCTTGCGTGTTTTCATGTCCCTTTCCTGCGATAATTAAAACCTCATTGGACTTGCTATTTAAAATTGCTTTTTTTATTGCTAATTTTCGTGATGGTATTTCAATCATTTTAGACTGCAAAATTGAATTCTTGATACTATTTCTAATTTTTTCTGGCTTTTCGTTTCTTGGATTGTCGTCTGTTAAATAAATATAATCACATAATTTGTTTGCAATTTTGCCCATTATTGGTCTTTTATCTTTATCTCTTTCACCACCACATCCGAATACGATACTAATTCTTCTTAATCCAAACTGTTCTTTAATATTTTCTATACAGGTTTTGAGAGCTTCAGGCGTATGAGCATAATCTAAAATTACAATTGAATTATCTTTGGTTTTTCCAATTAACTCCATTCTTCCGGTTGTAGATTTAACCCTCTCAAGATTCTTTACAATATTATCAATTTTTAAATTGCTTTTAAGTGCTGCAGCAATTGCCATCATCAAATTTTTAATTTGTATTTTTCCAATTAAGCTTGTTTTAAATTGATATTCTTTATTTTTATAAGAAAATTTTACATACTGATAATTATTTAAAATTTTTATCGAATTAATTTTTAGGTCACAATTTGATTTTCCAATACTTAATAAATTCAATTTTTTTCTTTTTGCAATATTTTTAAAAGTATTTGAGTTTTTTGATTCTTCATCAAATATCAAATTTCCGTTTTTTTTTGTTAATTCATTAAATAAAATTAACTTTGAATTAAAATAATTTTTATAATTTTTGTGATAATCTAAATGGTCCCTACTTAAATTTGTAAATATAGAAGTATTAAACTTAATACCATGTAATCTTTTTTGATGCAGACCATGACTCGATGCTTCTAATATTACATTTTCAATTTTTTTACTCTTTAAATTTGAGAGTATTTTATTAATTGTAACTGCATCAACAGTTGTATTATTAAGTTCAGATCTGACATCATTTGATTTGACACCCAAAGTTCCAATAGAGGCTACTTTTTTTTTATTAAGTTTTAATATCTGATAATAAAAATTAGCTATAGAAGATTTACCATTAGTTCCAGTTACAGCAATTATATTTTTTGGTTTGTTATTATAATACTTATTGGCAAAATTAGATAAAACCAATCTAGGATCAGTTACATTAATATAATATGTGCCCTTATAAATTCCAGTTTTAAACTTATTTGATATAATTACATGCGCCCCTTTTTTTATAGCGTCATTTATGAAATTATTACCGTCAAATTTATTTCCCTGAATTGCAAAAAATACATAATTTTTTTTTATTTTTTGTGAATTAAATTCAAATCCTTTAAAGCTTATATTTCTAAAATTTTTGTTTAGATTTTTAAAATAATTTTTTAATTTCATTATAAAATTTCTTAATATTTTATGGCTAAAATAGGCCCAATTTTTTCGATAATGTTTTTAGCAACCTCGACAGATGTCCAGCCAGCTGTATTAAAAGGTGTTCCAACTATTTTTCTATCCTTGCCATCATTATATTTATAAACATAAGTTTCACTTAATTTTGGTTCATCTAACAAAACAATTAATACATATTTTGGAGATAAAATTGGGAAAATCGAAGCAAAAGTGTTTATTTTTTTTTTTGAATATTCGCCCTTAATTGTTTTTTGCGCCGTCCCTGTTTTTCCAGCAATTTGAAAACCATTGATATTTGCTAAATTAGCAGTTCCCTCTTCCGAGGTCACAATTTTTCTTAAAATCTTGTTAATTTTCTTAGAGTTTTCATTACTAATTATTTGTAAACCTTTTTTTAAATTTTCCTCTTGCTTTATTAAAGTTGGTGTTATTTTGTATCCACCATTTGCAATTATTGCATAAGCTTTTGCGAGTTGAAGTGGTGTGGTTGTTATGCCATGCCCATATGCTGATGTAGCTAACTTGCATTTGCCCCACTTAAACGGAATTGGAGTGCCGACTTCCTCTATATCAAATTGTGTTTTATCTAATAAATCTAAATCTTCCAGAAATTTTTTAAAATTTTCTAACCCAACTTTCTGTGCAATTTTAATTGAACCGATGTTTCCTGATCTAATTAATATTTCTTCTGCTGTAAGATTTGATGGAATATCCATATCATATTCAGAAATTAACCTTCCAGCACATTTTATTTTTTTTGGTAAATTTTCAAATAGAGTATCTTCTTTTATAACATTTTGTTGAAGCCCAGCAGCTAGTGTAAATGTTTTGAAAACTGAACCTAGTTCATAAACGCCTTTTGTTGATCTATTAATAAATCTTTTATCAAAAATTTTTTTTCTTTGATTCAAATCATAATCTGGAAGAGAAACCATTGAAAGAATCTCACCATTATTGATATTCATTAGAATGGCTGTGCTTCCATAACTACTAAAAATGTCTTGAAATTTAAATAACTCTTTTCTTATCAAATATTGAATTTCGGTATCCAAAGTAAGTTTTACTGGCCTGTTAGAAGTTGTTAATTCGTAATCAAAAGATTTCTCTATACCTGATATACCATTATTATCTGTATCAATCTGTCCCAGTATATGACTGAAAAGATTGCCGTTAGGATAAACGCGTGCAATATTTTCTTCCTCTTTAAATGACTTTTCACCCAATAGTTTTATTTTTTCAAGTTTTTCAGGAGATATTTTTTTTTTAACATAAAAAAACTTTTTTCCATTTATTTCTTTTTCGAAGTTTTTATCAGGAAAAATTAATTTTAAAGAAATCAACAATTTTTCTTTATTAATTAATTGATTTGGATTAATGCCTAAATTGGTTACTCTTACCGTTTTAGCAATAATATTACCGTTTCTATCCATGATAGATGCTCTATATTTCTCTTTTTCTTTTATCGTTTGGTTTTGGTTTATTTTTTTAAAACCTAAATATGTTGTTTTAGATGCAAAAATTACTGTAATTATAAAAAAGACAAAGAAAATAAACGAAATACGTTCAAAAGATATTTTTAAATTTGATCTATTTTCCTCAAATTTGAAATTTTCGTCAGTATTATTCATTTTTAAATGTAAAATTTTTTAAGTCTGTAATTTCAATTTTTCTTAAATCTTTTTCAAAATACATTTGGGAGTACTCCATTAATTTATTTGGCGATGTAAGATAGTTATAGTCCAATAAAACTAACTCATAAATATCATTTAAAGCTCTAAGATCTTCCTGGGTTTCAAAAATATATTTATCGAGTTTTTTTGTAGAATTTTTTATAAAAGTTGTTGAAATTATTAAAACAATAATTGGAATAAATATGAGTATTTTTTTAAGCATCAAATTTCAAATTTTCTATATCTTTTAAATAATTAAAATTATTAACAAATTTTTTAAAATCACATCCATTTTCTAATTTAAGCGCAAATCTGAGTTTTGCAGATCTTGAGGGGGGATTAATTTTAAGTTCACTAAATGATGGAGTTATTGGTTTTTTTTTAGTTAAATCAAAATATTTTTTAACTAAATCACTTTTCGGTAAATACCTAGAAGAATTTTTAATTTCTGAATATTCTTTAAAAAAAAATTTTACTATTTTATCCTCAATGGAATGAAAAGTAACGACTGCTATTACTCCACCAATTGGTAAAATGTTATATGCATTTATTAATCCTTGAATTAGCTCTGTGATCTCCTTATTTACAAAAATTCTAAGTGCTTGAAATATTTTAGTAGATTTATTCTTTCCACTTTTCTTTTTTTTTATATTTTCAATTATTTGAACAAGATTTTCGGTTTTAATTTTTTCATACTCTCTTAATTGTACAATTTTTTTAGATATTGGTTTTGCGTATTTTTCATCTCCAAAGTATTTAAAAATTTTAAAAAGGCTTTGTTGGCTCATCTTTGAAATAACTTGATCACAAGAGAAATCATTCAAGCCCATTCTCATATCTAGCTTACCCTTACTTTTAAAAGATAAGCCTCTATCTAGATCAGAAATCTGATTTAAAGAATATCCAAGATCAAATATAATTGCTTTAATATTGTCTTCTTGGATTTTGTCGATATCAGAAAATTTCCTATTATAAAATTTAAACCTTTTTTTATACTTTGTCTGAAATTTAGCGGCTATACTTCTAACGGCACTGTCTCTGTCTAGAGCTATTACATTATTTGAATTATTCTCTAATATTTTTTTTGTATATCCCCCTGCACCAAAAGTACAATCAATAAATGTGCCACCATAAAGAGGGGAAATAATACTAACTAGTTCATTTAGTAATACTGGAAAATGTTTTTCCAGATTTATGGTGGCATTCATTTATTTTTTTGAAGACCATTAATTCTTTTGTCTTCTCAAAAATGCTGGAATTTCCAAATCTTCTTCATCTGGCGAGTTTATCTCATCTGAAGTAGTTAAAACTTCCTCATTAGTATCAGAATTAAATAATTCAGGTGTATCATCCTCACTTAAGTCAAAGTTTTCTAAACCGTTATTTTCGGTCTCTCGCTCCTCAGATTTACTTTCAAAATCAGAGGTATCATTATCTACTTCAGAAGCATCAGCTTTATTTAAATTTTCACCATTTAAAATATTCGATGTTTCATTTAAAATGCTGTTATCTAAATTATTTGAATTCAATTCCTCAGATTTAACATCTTCATCTATTTTAAGAGCATTCGCTCCGTTAGTGATTATTGAGTTGCTATTATTTGTAAATTGAAATGATTGAGTTGATCCAGAATTTGAAAAATCAGAATAACCTGGATTTCTATTTTGAATTCTATGAACCATATTTATTACTGATTTAGGCTCAGGTTGTTGACCATCTAATGCTGTGGCAACAATTGAAACTCTCATTAATCCATCCAAGTTTTCATCAGTTATAGCTCCAATGATTAACTCAGCTTCTGGGTCTACTTCTGCTCTAACTTTATTTACAGCTTCATCAACCTCAAATAATTTTAAATCTTTACCTCCAGTTATGTTAACTAAAAGTCCTTTTGCTCCTTTTAATGAATAATCATCAATCAAAGGATTGTTAATTGCAGACTCAGCTGCTTTTACAGCTCTTCCTTCACCCTCCGCTTGACCAGTTCCCATCATAGCTTTACCCATTGAACTCATTACAGTTTCAACATCAGCAAAATCTAAATTGATAAGACCTGGTCTTACCATTAGGTCAGTAATACTTTGAACCCCGTGAAGTAAAACATCATTTGATAATTCAAATGACTCTTCAAAAGTTGTTTGTTCGCTTGCAATTTTGAATAAATTTTGATTTGGAACGACTATAATCGTATCAACATGTTTTCTAAGTTCCTCTAATCCTTGTTGAGCTTTTCTCATTCTAGATGGACCTTCATAAAGAAATGGGAGTGTGACTACGCCTACAGTTAAAATATTCAATTCTTTGGCTGCTCTTGCAATAACATGCGCAGATCCTGTTCCAGTACCACCGCCCATTCCTGCGGTTATAAAAACCATATTTGCACCTTGTAGAATATTTACTATTTCATTTAACGATTCATCTGCTGCAGCTTGACCAATATCTAATTTTGCGCCCGCTCCAAGACCTTTAGTAAGATTAAGACCCATTTGTATTTTTGTTTGTGCCTTACTTAATCTTAAATCTTGTGCATCTGTATTTACCGCAATAAACTCAACACCCTGTAACCCTGCATTAATCATACCATTAATAGCATTTCCTCCTGCGCCTCCTACTCCTAATACTAGAATTCTAGGTTTTAACTCTTTTATATCTGGTGTTTTAAAGTTTATTGTCATACTTCTCCCCTTTTAGTTATTAAATTGATTTTCCCATTTAAGACTTGCTCGATTAATACTGGATTTTTTTCTTGCATTTGCCCTAAATTTTTCAAAATGCGTTGGTTCCCAAATTTGAAATGTTTTGCCTTGACCAACAAATAGCATGCTATTTTTAATTCTTGCATGTTTTAATAGTTTTGAATTTATTTGAACTCTGCCCTCGCTATCAAATTGTAAATTTATACTTTGAGATAATATAGATGTTGCAAAATAATCTTTCTTTTCTTCAAATGGATTTAATGAGTCAATGGCATTAGATATTTTTTCAATTCGATCTTGTGGCCATGCTTCAATACATAGATTGTTGAATGATGGATAACAAATTATTCCATTATAGCCTATGTTTGATAAGTATGATCTATATGATGCAGGCACTGAAACCCTTCCCTTTTTGTCCAATTTGTTTTCGTAGGTTGATAAAAACATAAACCATATTATCCTAAATTTGGGTTTTTATGGGATATTATGGGTTTTATGTGTTAGCGTCAATAGCTAATATTATGGAACTCCAATGTAAAAAATTAATAATTATTTGGATTTATTTTAATGAAATGCCAGATAAACTATAAGCCGGGTTCTGTCTTTTAAACTTATCATTTATCTAGGCTTTAAATCACTTTAAAGCTCAAGCAACTAACCCTGATGACTAGCCAAAGACTGCTTTTAGTTATTTCTAACAATGTCATCTCTACTCAGTCTTGCTCCCAGTGGGGTTTTCCATGCACTAGCTGTTACCAACTTAGCCGGTGTGCTCTTACCACACCTTTTCACCCTTGCCTTGATAAGGCGGTTTATTTTCTGTGGCACTATCCCTAGGGTTTCCCCCGCCAGCTGTTAACTGGCACTGTGTCTTTGTAGAGCCCGGACTTTCCTCTTTAATAAATTAAAGCGATAAGTCATTTATCTGGCATAGAGAGAATTATTATATTTTTATTAAATTACAACTATTTTTAATTCAATGAAATCAACGATTTTAAAATTTCGTATGATTCTTGATCAACTATACTACTAATTAATTGAGGCCTAAATCTTCTTTGAAAATTTTTATAGATTTTAATTCTCTCATATGAATTCTGTGTAGATTTATAACCAAATTTAAATAATAATTGAAAAAAATTTTTGCTATCATTTAATTTTAAACTTCTTAATTTTTTACAATTTTTTTCACTTAAACTATGCCACAAAGACAATTTTTTCTTACTTAACAATTTCCATGGAAATTTTTCTCCAGGATCTTTTTTTCTAAGTGGCGCAATATCAGAGTGTCCCAATATATTTTCTTTTTTGATTTTAAATTTTTTTTTTAACTTTTTTGATAAATTGACGATTGAAGTAACCTGCTTTCGATTAAATCTTCTATATCCATGATCATGTCCTGGGTTAGAAACTTCTATACCAATCGAATTCGAATTAATAAATTTATCTTTTTTCCAAGATGAAATTCCAGCATGCCATGCAACATACAAATCTGGAACCATTTTTATAATTTTTCCATTATTTTTTATGAAGTAATGACAACTTACCTTTGTACTCTCATTTGTTAGTCTATTAATTGCAGCATTTTCAGATTTCATGCCTGTATAATGAAAAACTAAATACTTAACTTTCGATTTACTCCTTTTCTTTATATCGAAATTTGGAGAGTAATTTTTAGACATTTTTTCAACATTTTTCTGCATAATTTAAAACAATTTATCTTTATATTAGTATTAATTATAATATAACTATATCTTTGCTATGAACAAACTACTAACAATTCTAATTATCATTTTATTGTCATTTGTTGGAAACTTTGCAATTGCAGGGGACGATGGAAAACTAAAAATAAATGGAAATAAAAGTAATAATGGATATGAAGAAGTTGGTGATTGTTTTGAAAAAGTTAATAGAGGAGTTTTTGCATTTAACCAAGCTTTAGATAGAGTAGTATTTAAACCACTTGCTAAAGGATATAGAATGTTTCCTCAGCCTATAAGATCAGGAACTAGCAATGCATTAAGCAATCTAAGCAATATTGTAACAATTCCGAATAATGTTCTTCAAGGTCAATTTAAAGATGCTGGGGTAAATTCGGCAAGATTTGTTATTAATTCAACTTTAGGAATTGCAGGAGTTTTCGATGTAGCATCTTATTATGGTTTAAAAAAACGTGATAAAGAAGATTATGGACAAACATTGGGAGTTTGGGGTGCCGGCCCAGGTTGTTATTTTGTTTTACCTATTTTAGGCCCAACAACTGTAAGAGATTCTCTTGGCTCTGTGGTTAATTTAATTGGGGGAGACGCATGGTACAACGTGACTGTAGTAAATGATACACAATATTTTTCTGAGGCAGATTATTATTCATCAAGATTACTTAGTGGAATTGACTTTAGAGCAAAAAATTTAGAGTCATTTGATAGTCTTGAAAATAGTTCCGTTGATCTGTATGCATCTGTAAGAAGTTTATATTTGCAAGATAGATACCGAAAAGTAAGAAATATAGATAAAACAACAGAAACACTTAGTGACGACGACTGGGAAGATCTAGATACTCAATAATTTTCATCAGATGAAATTCCTTAAATATTTAATTATATTTTTATTCTTTACGAATTTCTCTAATGTGTCTTTTTCAAAAGATCCAAGCGCTCTAATCAATGAAATAGTTGATGAAGCTGCATTTGTATTATCTAGTGAAGATCCTGTCGAGTCAAAAATAATTAAGTTAAATGCTATTGCGGAAAGAAGTGTAGATATAAATGGAATAGGTATGTACACTTTAGGAAAGTATAGAAAATCTATTAATGAAGAACAAAAAGCTAAATATCAAAAATTATTTAGAAGTTATTTTTTAAAAAGTTTTTCAAGCAGATTGGTTGATTATACAAATCCAAAAATCAATGTAGTGTCGCAGAAAAAAATTAATGATAAATATACAATTGTTAATAGTGTATTAGAGGCAACATCAAAAAGACCTCAGGTAAAAATAGATTGGAGAATTTATACAAAAAATCCTGATAGACCTTTAATAAGGGATTTAATTGTAGAGGGATTAAGTTTAGCCAGAACACAAAAAGAGGAATTTAACTCAATTATACAAAACAATGATGGCGATATAAATGCATTGTTCAAAACACTTGAGGAATTTTTAATTAAGTAACCTAGTAAAATCCAATTTCACTTAAACAAATATCTGATTTGAAATCATCAAAACCTGCAACCAAACCTACTGACTTTATATTCTGTCCAACTATACTTTTTGGTTGATAGAAATTAGATTTTTTAAATTGTTCAAATGGTGCCCTAATTTCAATCCAATTTTTTATTGTTGTAAAAGTGTAACTGTAATACTGCCATGGAGCTAATGTTAAAGCAGTTCTTAAATGAAGGTTATAATTTTTTTCATTACCATAAACTTTAACGTATACTCCTTTATAATCTTTACTATTAATTTCTGGATTTAATTTTGCTCTGATTTGTATAAAACCACCATTGTTTTTAGTGGATACATCCCCTGTCATTCTATAACACATCTCCCCATCAACTTTCTCAACTATAAATTTTCCTGTAGAAACACCCCCCATTACTTGATCGGTAATAAAATTCCACTTTTGAGATTGATTTGTTATTTTGGGGTTTTTTAACTGATCTAAAATCATTTCTTCAGAATAAACAATACTTTGATAAAATAAAAAAAAAATTAAAAATATTATTTTTTTCAAAACAGGCTACTTTTTTTTTGCAAGTTGTTGTAGAAGATAAATTTCTTTTTCAGTAAGAGTATTTTTTTCTTCTTTGATCTGATCCTCTAAACTAAATAGAGTTATTAATGAAAAAAATGAGACTGTAGCAGTCATTATAACAAAGTAAATTGAACTTAAATTGACAATTATCAGTATTACAAATACGCTAGTCCATCCAATAAAGACTCCTCTCAAAACTGTACGATGACTTTTTAAGTCAGGTATTTTTATGAACTGAAAAAATAGAAGTATTAACAGAAGCATTATTCCTGAAATAGATGCTCTCAATAAAACTAAGGTGTCTAATCCTCCTCCATACAATTCTCGATGAATTAAATATGCAACAACTCCTTTGTAAGCAAAATAAAAAAGAATTACAAAAGAGACTAATATCGAAACATAGTACGAAATTCTTGGTTTAATTTTAATATTAAATTTCATTCAAATTAAAAGAATACTACAATTTTTAAATAAATTATAAAAACTATAATTTATATATATCGATTTTATTGAATTTGGTGGGCCCGCCAGGACTCGAACCTGGGACCAATACATTATGAGTGTACTGCTCTAACCAACTGAGCTACAGGCCCATATTTGAATAATTAATTATACTATTTTTTTTAAATTAGCAATTAAGGATAATTTAGTAATGGTGGGCCGTGTTGGTTACGCTCCAACTACCCCTGCAATGTCAATGCAGTACTCTACTATTGAGCTAACGGCCCTAGCTTTCTAAGAAACTTTTTAATTGTTTAGATCTGCTTGGGTGTTTTAATTTTCTCAGTGCTTTAGCTTCAATTTGTCTTATTCTTTCTCTAGTTACTGAGAACTGAAGTCCGACCTCTTCTAAAGTATGATCTGTATTCATTCCTACACCAAACCTCATTCTTAAAACTCTCTCTTCTCTTGGTGTAAGAGTTGATAGAATTTTTGTAGTAGCCTCACTCAAATTTGATTTTATCGCTTGCTCTAACGGTGCTAAGGCCTTTGTATCTTCTATAAAATCACCTAAACTGCTGTCTTCTTCATCTCCAACTGGTTTTTCAAGTGACACAGGCTCTTTAGAAATTTTAAGAACTTTTCTCACTTTTTCTAAAGGCATCCTAAGTTTTTTTGCTAATTCTTCTGGAGTTGCTTCTCTTCCAAATTCACTAAGGATTAATCTTTGTGTTCTAACAATTTTATTAATTGTCTCAATCATATGAACAGGTATTCTAATAGTTCTAGCCTGATCTGCTATAGATCTTGTAATTGCCTGCCTAATCCACCACGTGGCATAAGTAGAAAATTTATATCCTCTTCTATATTCAAATTTATCAACAGCTTTCATTAAACCAATGTTTCCCTCTTGTATTAAGTCTAAAAATTGTAAACCACGATTAGTATATTTTTTTGCAATTGAAATCACTAATCTTAAATTAGCCTCAACCATTTCTTTTTTTGCAATTCTAGACTCTTTCTCTCCCTTTTGAATTCTGCTTACTAGTTTTTTGAATTCAGTAACAGATATTCCCAATCTATTACTTATCTCAACCAGTCTGTCTCGGATGTTTTTAAAATCATTTTTATTTTTTTGAAAGAATTTTTTCCATTGATCATTTGTACCCAAAAAATCTTTTAGATTTGGGTTTATTTCATTACCAACGTAAAATTTAATAAATTCGTCCCTAGAAATTTTAGAATCTAAAGCTAATCTTAGTAAATTTCCTTCAAAAGATATTATTTTTTTGTTTTCAACATAATGTTTCTGAACTAACTCCTCTAGAACAGAGGGCGATAATTGTAAAGACTTTATATTTTCTAAAATATCATCAACTATTTTTTTATAATTTTTTTCCTTTGACGAAGATATTTTTATAGAATTTAGTGTGCATTCAAGTTTTTCTTTTTGATACTTTATAAGTTTGTTATATTCTTTTGTTAAAGTGTATATAGTTTGTAGAACTTTAGGCTTAATTTCAGTTTCCATTGCTGCAAGCGTGGGATTAAATTCATCTTCATCAGAACTATTTTCGTTTTGATTTTGGTCGTCTTCTTGTTTTTTTTGTTTCGAATTGCTGCTATTATCTTCATCTTCCATATAATTAGTGTCTATATCAATAATCTCTCTTACTAAAATTTCATCATTTTGAAGTTTATTGTGCCAATCAAAAAACTGTTGTGCAGTAATAGGACTTTGAGATAAAGCATTTAACATCACATCTTTACCGGCTTCAATTCTTTTTGCTATTGCTATTTCTCCTTCTCTAGATAATAGCTCAACTCCTCCCATTTCCCTCAGGTACATTCTTATAGGATCATCACTCTTCTCTATAGATTTTCCATCTTCTTTTGAGGTGGCATCTTTTTTTCTAAGAATTTTATAATCAGATTTTTTCTCTACTAAAG
The DNA here is from genome assembly GCA_902616245.1 of uncultured Pelagibacteraceae bacterium. Classification (GTDB taxonomy): domain Bacteria; phylum Pseudomonadota; class Alphaproteobacteria; order Pelagibacterales; family Pelagibacteraceae; genus Pelagibacter. The sequence goes on along the minus strand of CACMSB010000001.1, from coordinate 493,952 downwards.
TTATACTCTCATCAAGTATATGAATGAATGCTTGAGCCAAATTCTCATTTGATAAGTTTCTTTTGCCTAATGATTTATTCAATTCCTCATAGGTTATAAAGCCTCTATGGATACCTCGACCCATTAATCTAGCAAATGATTTTGTAATTATTCTTTCCACAATATAAAGTTTGAGAGACCTATATAATATTTAATATAAAAAAATCTATGTGATTTTTTTAATTTTTAGTTGATTTTTTGTTGTTTTTTTAACTCTTTTATCTCATTAAATGTCGTCTCACTCATATCCTTAGAAAACTTCGATTCTAACTCAGATATTCTTTGCTCTAATTCATAATTTTTAAGATCTTGAATGATTTCGTTAAAAATTTCTAAAATTTTTTGATCATCATTTAGATTTTTTAAAATTATATGTTTAACTGAAGCATAATTCATAACTCTGTTAACAAGGGTTTTATCCACATTTAAGTTTGAAAGTTCTAGGTTCAATAAATTTTCAGACTGATTTAAAATTTCTGCAAATAATTGTTTATTTTCATTGCTATATAATTTTACATTATCTATTAAACGAAAATTTTCATGAATTAATTTTGGTTTAGTAATTAAAATATATAGAAATGAGAATTCTTTTATTTCAAATGATTTTAGTGACTTTGTTTCATTATAGTAACTTTTGGTTTTAGCAAGAGATTTCGGAAATGTATTATAATTTTTTTGAAATTTTGAGTTAATATTTGGTGTTAACTCTGAGATTTTTTGAAGAAAGAATTCTAAAGTGTATTTTTTTACAAAACTATCTTTAATATTAGAGGCAATATTTCTAAGTTTTTTTTCAAAGATAGCTTTAGAACTTGGATTATCGTTAGTTTGATTTAAATAATGTTCAAAAATAAATTTATGAATAGGTATAGAATTTTTATTTGAAAATTCTAAAAATTTATCTTTTCCGTGTTTATTTACAAAATTATCTGGATCTAAATTATTTTCTAAAATCAAAAAAGAAATTTTTTTGTCTGGTTTTAATTCATCAATAATATTCTCAGCTGCTCTTAATGCAGCTTTATAGCCACTTTGATCACCATCAAAACATATAATGATATGATTATAGAATTGATTTAAAATTTGTATTTGTTTGCTTGTTAAAGCAGTTCCTAAGTTAGCAACAGTATTTTGTATTCCATTTTTTGATAAACCAATAACATCCATATACCCTTCAACTAAGTAAACATCTTCTAATCTATTTGATAACTTTCTCGCTTTATCGAGATTATATAAATTTGATCCTTTCTTAAAAAAGGGTGTCTCTGGTGAATTAATATATTTAGCAACGTTTTTATTCTCGTCCACAATTCTTCCACCAAAACCTATCACATTTCCTGATATGTTATTTATTGGAAAAATTATTCTGTTTCTAAATCTTGATACAAATTTCTTCTTTTTCTCATCAAAATAAAACAGGCCTGAATCTTTAATGGTTTCTTCATCAAAATTCTTTTTTAGGATTTCATAATAGTCTAAATGCTCTGTAACAAAACCAAGATTAAAATTTTTAACCTCAACACCAGACAGCCCTCTTGCTTTAAGGTAATTTTTTGCAATAATTGAATTCTTATTTTTGAATAATTCATTATTATAAAATTCAGAAAATTCACTACATATAGATTTATATAATTTCCATTTTTTTTCTCTTTCCTCATCTTGTTTTGAAAATGTATAAGGTTGCATACCTGCAAGATTAGAAAGCATTTTGACTGCTTCACCAAATCTAAGGTTTTGAGTTTTCATTACAAAGTCAAAAATGTTTCCATGCTCACTTGTGCTAAAACAATGGTAAAATTCTTTTTCGTCATTGACAGTAAATGATGGAGTTTTCTCTGTTTTAAAAGGTGATAAACCAACATACTCTTTACCTTTTTTTTTAAGTTTAACAGTTTTAGAGACAACTGTTGAAACTTTTAATCTAGTTTTAATTTCATCTAAATATTCTTTTGGATATTTCATTAGCTATTAAGTAAATTTTTAATAATCTGACCTGCCTTCGAAAAATCAATTGTATCAGCATGGTTTTTTTTTAATTCACCCATGACTTTACCCATATCCTTAATTGAAGAGGCTCCAGAACTTTTTATAATTTCTTCACATATCTTTTTTGTATCTGCCTCAGATAATTGCTTAGGTAAATATTCGGATAAAACATTAAGCTCTCCCTGCTCAATTTCTAATAAATCTGACCTGTTATTCTTTTTATATATTTCAATTGATTCGGATCTTTGTTTGATCATTTTTTTTAAGAGCTTTTTAATATCCTCGTCATCTGTATCTTTTTTATCAGGACCAGATCTGTTGTTAATATCTAAGTCCTTAACTCCAGATAAAATTAACCTATAAGTTGATATCTTATTTTTATCTTTTGATTTTAAAGCATTTTTGTAATCGTTATCTATTTTATCTCTCAGAGACATACTAGAATGTACTTCATAGACAAAATTGTTCAAAAGAAAAAATTGTATTTTTAAGAAATTATTATAGATCTGTTGCGGATAAATACGTTTTATTGTATTAACCTTTAACTTATGAGTTGTAATTGACTTTAAAACGAAAAAACAAAACCTCACATCTTTCAAAATTTAATTCAGCTATTTTAGTTCTCGAAAATAAATCAGTCTTTAAGGGTATTGGGCTTGGATATATAGGAGAGGCAACTGGTGAAGTATGCTTTAATACCTCATTAACTGGTTATCAAGAAATCATATCTGACCCATCTTATGCTGGACAAATAATAAATTTTACATTTCCTCATATTGGTAATGTAGGAGCTAATAATGAAGACATAGAGTCTGATAAAATTTGGACGAGAGGAGTTATTTTTAATTCAGAGATAACAAGTCCTTCTAATTATAGATCTCTGCAAAATTTAGATAAATGGCTTAAAAAAAATAAAATAGTAGGCATAACTGGTCTAGATACTAGAAGTTTAACAAATTTTATAAGGGATAAGGGTGCTCCAAAAGGAACTATATCAAACAATAAAAATGGTAAATTTAATATAAATAAACTAATAAATAAATCAATAAAATGGCCTGGTTTAAACGGAATGGATCTTGCTCAAGAGGTCACAACTAATAAAACTTATATTTGGAAAGGATATAAAACTTGGAAAAAAAATAAGGGCTATGAAAAAAATAATAAGAAGAGATTTAGGATTGTGGCGATAGATTATGGAATTAAAAAAAATATACTTAGGTATTTTTCTGATTTTGAATGCGAAGTTAAAGTTGTTTCCTGCAAGGAAAATGCAAATAATATACTTAAACTAAAACCTCATGGAATTTTTTTGTCAAACGGTCCTGGGGATCCTGCTGCAACAGGAAAGTATGCAATTAAAGTTGTAAAAAATTTAATAAAAAAAAATATTCCATTATTCGGAATATGTTTGGGTCATCAAATATTAGCTTTAGCTTTAGATGCAAAAACCAAAAAGATGAAATTAGGACATAGGGGTGCAAATCATCCAGTAAAAAATTTAATTACTAAGAAAGTAGAAATTACCAGTCAAAATCATGGATTTGAAGTTGTTAAGCAAAGCTTAAAAAAAAATACAGAAATAACGCATCTGTCATTATTTGATAATTCTATTGAAGGAATAAGATTAAAAAATAAACCAGTTTTCTCAGTTCAATATCATCCTGAAGCTAATCCTGGACCACAAGATAGTAAATATTTGTTTAGTAATTTTATTAAAGACATAAAAAAATATGCCAAAAAGAAAAGACATTAAAAAAATTTTAGTTATTGGAGCTGGACCAATTATTATTGGTCAAGCTTGTGAATTTGATTATTCAGGAACTCAAGCATGTAAAGCATTAAAAGACGAGGGTTACAAAGTAATATTAATCAACTCTAATCCTGCAACTATAATGACTGATCCTGGTGTTGCTGATAAAACTTATATCGAACCAATATCTTTAGAAGTGCTTGAAGAAGTCATCAAAAAAGAAAGGCCTGATGCTATTTTACCTACAATGGGTGGTCAAACAGCATTAAATCTTGCAATTAATGCAGAGAAAATTGGTTTACTTAAAAAGCATAAAATTGAACTTATAGGAGCTAACTCAAAGGCAATAGCGAACGCTGAGGATAGAAAAAAATTTAGAAAAAATATGTCTGATATTGATATTGATTTACCAAGATCAGAAGTTCTCAATAAATTTTCAAATGCGAAAAAATGTTTAAACAAAATAGGATTACCTGCAATTATTAGACCTTCATTTACTTTGGGAGGATTGGGTGGAGGTATTGCAAGAACAAAAAAAGATTTTTTTAAAATTGTTAAAGAAGGAATGAATGAATCTCCTCAAAATCAGGTTCTGGTTGAGGAATGTTTAGACGGTTGGAAAGAATTTGAAATGGAGGTCGTTAGAGATAAAAATGATAATTGTATAATTATTTGTTCAATAGAAAATGTTGATCCCATGGGAACTCATACTGGTGACTCTATTACTATAGCTCCAGCATTAACACTTACAGATAAAGAGTATCAAGTAATGAGAAATGCATCTATTGCTTGCTTAAGAAAAATAGGTGTTGAGACAGGAGGTTCGAATGTTCAATTCGCCATAAATCCAAAAAATGGAAGAATGGTAATTATTGAAATGAACCCCAGAGTTTCAAGATCATCTGCATTAGCCTCTAAAGCAACTGGCTTTCCAATAGCAAAAGTGGCCGCAAAATTAGCAGTTGGTTATACTCTTGATGAACTACAAAATGAAATAACCAAAGTAACACCAGCTTCTTTTGAACCAACAATCGATTATGTTGTAACAAAAATTCCAAGGTTTACGTTTGAAAAATTTTCTGACACAGAAGCAATTTTAGGCACATCCATGAGATCAGTTGGTGAAGCAATGGCAATTGGGAGAAACTTCAAAGAATCTTTTCAAAAAGCCCTAGTTTCACTTGAAACTGGTTTGTCAGGATTAGATAATATTTTTAACTATTCAAAAAAAGAAATCCTAAAAAATTTAAAAATCAATATTCCAAACAAATTACTTTTGATTGCTGAGGCTTTTAGAAAAAAAATTTCTTTTGATATTATATATAAATTATCAAAGGTAGATCCTTGGTTTTTAAATCAAATTAAGGAAATAGTTGATGAAGAAAAAATACTAATCTCAAAAGGACTGCCCAAAACTTTTGAGGAATTTAATAAAATAAAATCAATAGGCTTTTCTGACAAAAAGATCTCACAATTGACTGGTCAAAAAGAAACAATCGTCAAATCAAGAAGAAAAGCGCTAAAAGTTATGCCTGTTTTTAAAAAAGTTGATACCTGTGCTGCAGAATTTAAATCTTTTACACCTTATATGTATTCTACTTATCAAAGAAATTTTTCTATTAAAACTGAATGCGAAGCTGAGCCAAGCAATAAAAAGAAAATAATAATTCTAGGTGGAGGACCAAATAGAATTGGCCAAGGTATAGAGTTTGATTATTGCTGTTGTCAGGCTAGCTTTTCTTTAAAAGAAGCAGGTTTTGAAACAATAATGATAAATTGTAACCCAGAAACTGTTTCTACAGATTATGATACAAGTGATAGATTGTACTTTGAACCTTTAATTGAAGAGTATGTTGAGAATATAATTTTAAAAGAAAAATCAAAAGGAAATCTAATTGGGATTATTGCACAATTTGGAGGCCAAACCCCTATCAAATTAGCTAAATTTTTAGATGAAAATAAATTACCTATTTTAGGGACACAATATAAATCGATTGATCTTGCAGAAGATAGAGACAGATTTAGAGAGTTACTTATAAAGCTTAAATTAAAACAAGCTGAAAGTGGTATAGCCTACAAATTTGATCAAGCTATTAATGTTGCTGAAAAAATTGGATTACCAGTAGTTGTGCGACCTTCTTATGTTTTGGGAGGAAGGGCTATGGAAATTGTTCATGACAAAAGTCAATTGAAACAATTTATTAATGAGGCCTTCAAAGCATCAGAACAAAATCCAATCTTAATTGATAAATTTATCGACAATGCAATGGAAGTAGATGTAGATGCAATTTCTGACGGAAAAGACGTTTATGTTGCTGGAATAATGCAACATATTGAAGAAGCTGGGATTCATTCTGGAGACTCTGCTTGTTGCTTGCCGCCGGTATCAATAAAGGCAAATCTTTTAAGAGAACTTAAAATACAAACAAGAAAATTAGCTCTGGCTTTAAAGGTTAAAGGATTTTTAAATATTCAATTCGCAATTAAAAATGATGAAATTTTTGTCATTGAAGTTAATCCTAGAGCAAGCAGAACTGTACCCTTTGTTTCAAAAGCAAACGGTATTCCACTTGCAAAAATTGCATCAAGAATAATGTCTGGGGAAAAATTAAGTAAGTATAAATTAAAATACAAAACCAATAAAAAATTTGCTGTTAAGGAAGCAGTATTTCCATTCAATAAATTTCCAGATAGTGATTTAATACTTGGCCCTGAGATGAAATCTACTGGTGAGGTAATGGGTTTTGATGACGATTTTGGAATGGCTGTTGCAAAAAGTCAAATTGCTGCTTCTAATTCATTGCCAACTAAAGGAATGGCATTCTTATCAGTAAAAGACTCTCACAAGCAAGAAATAATAGGTGTTGCACAAAGATTAATAAAACTTGGATTCACACTTTCTGCAACCAAAGGAACGTCAGAGATTCTAAATCAAAATGGAATGAAATGTAAAAAAATTAATAAAGTGAGTAGTGGTAGACCACATATAGTAGATGTTTTAAATTCTAAAAAAATATCTTTGGTAATAAATACTGGAGGTGGAAATTCTGAACACAGGATTAGTGATGCTAGAGCATTAAGAAGAGGAACTCTTGCAAACAAAATTCCTTATTGTACGAATATGTCTACAGCCTATTCATTCTTAGAAGCAATTAAATCCTTAAAAACAACCAAGTTAAGAGTAAAATCTCTGCAAGATAATTAATTTTAATTGACTTTCCAATCTGTCTCAAATGTAACATAATTTACTTGAAGACATCTTCTCTCTTTTACTATTTCTTTTTTTTCCATACCGTGCCAAGTATTAGGGCCACTTGAAAAGAAATAACCATAATTATCTTTATAAGGAACAGTTTTTGCTAATTTTAGATTTTCATCATAAAAATCTGTACCTAAATCTTCTTTTTCATTATGCTTATTTACGAATAATAAACATGACATCAGTTTCTCTTTAATATCGCAATGTGGTTTTAACCAAAATCCTTTTCTATCACAGATAACTTCAACTCTTACATATGAATTTGAAAGATCTTTATTGATCATTTCAGAAATTTTTTTATAAGTTGATGGATTTTGAAGTTCTTTAATAAATTCAACAAGATTAGGGAATTGATTTGAATTTTCTTTCGTAACAAAACATCTAAATTTTAATGCTTTGCCTCCGTCTGATATACCTTCTCTAAACTTACCTTCACCTCCATCAATTGCTCTTGTGCCATCATAGTTTAAATTATGTTCTATCGGATTAGCTATATCGGCGTTTACAATTTCCTGAACTTGTAATTCGGTTAGTGGTTGATTTAATTCCCAATGTTCAAAAGGGGATTTATGATTTGAAGAATTTTTTAATATTGAATTTAAAAATGCCATTGTTATTGAATTTTATCTTTAATGATATTTGCTACTCTATTCGTTTCATCTAATTTTTCATAGTTCCAATTTTCTAATTTTTCTCCTAATTCTCTAATAATTTTCATTTCTTGAAATAATTTTCTAAAATATTTAAATCTTTTATCGCTTTTTTTAGGTGGAATAGTGGCAATATAAATTGGCTTGCCTGTTAAAGCTGCCTCTGAAATCATAGAGCTTGAATCGCACGTAATAACTATATGTTTTGATATTGCAAGCGCACTTAAATAGGCCTTTTTATCAACACCATCTAATACTAAATGATCGTTTCCAAAATATATTTTTGCATGTTCTATAGTTCCCTTTGGCGTTCTCATAGAGGGGATGACTACTAAATTAAGATTATTTTCTTTAACTAAATAATTTACTTTTGAAAAAATTTCTTGGATATTTCTATCTGAATAATCATAATACTGGGTAGGACCACCAATTATTAAAGAAATTATATTTTTATCCCTCAATTTGCTTGAAATACTAAACAAATATTCTTTGTCTTTTTCAATTTCTTCACTTGTTAAATAATGAATAGCTCCTTTTGTTTTTAATACATTATCTCCATCAAGATTATCGTGCTCTGGCACTACAACTAGATCAAAATTATCAAGTTTTATCTTTGGGTTTTGAATATGAATGTTAAATACTTTTTTCTTTGAATTTTTTTTTAAAAATAATGATGGAATAATACTTTTTCTTCCACATGAAATTATTAAATCAACATCTTCGCATTCAATTTTTTTAAAAACTGAGTCGGATATTGGAGTGAATTTTGGCGGTATAACTCTCCAGAAACCTTTTGTTTCAACTGTGTGGTGAGAATAATTTATATCTAAAGCTTTAGCCAAACCTTCAACTTGGCTAATCATCCCATGCATACCTTCTGTTAATAATATACCTTTCAATTTAGTCATTAATCATTATATAGCTTTCATATGAGTGAAAATCCAACTAAACACACAAAAGTGTTAATAATTGGGTCAGGTCCCGCTGGATATACAGCAGCAATTTATGCTGCAAGAGCAATGTTAAAACCAATACTAGTTCATGGCATGGAGCCTGGTGGCCAATTAACAACAACAACCGATGTTGAAAATTTCCCTGGATTTAAAGATGTAATACAAGGGCCATGGCTTATGGATCAAATGAAAGGTCAGGCAGAAGTAGTTGGAACTGAAATGATACAAGATCATATTGCATCAGTGGACTTAAAATCTAAACCATTTAAAGCTGTTGGAGATAGCGGCCAAATTTATGAAGCAGACTCAATAATTATTTCAACAGGAGCTCAAGCTAGATGGTTAAATATTGACTCAGAACAAAGCTTCAGAGGTTTTGGTGTATCTGCATGTGCAACATGTGATGGATTTTTCTTTAAAGACAAAATTGTAGCAGTTGTTGGAGGTGGAAATGCTGCGGTCGAAGAAGCTATGTTTTTAACAAAATTTGCCTCAAAGGTTCAGCTTATACACAGAAGAGATAGTTTGAGAGCAGAAAAATTACTTCAAAAAAAATTAATGGAAAATAAAAAAATTGAAATAATTTGGGACTCTGTTGTTGATGAAGTTATTGGTGATAATGATCCTAAAAATGTAACTGGATTAAAAATTAAAAATGTTAAAACAAATAAAGTAGATGAACTAAAAATCGATGGATTATTTATAGCTATAGGACATGATCCAGCAACTTCATTATTTAAAGATCAGTTAGAAATGGATAAAGAAGGATATTTAGTTACAAAGAATGATTCGACAGAAACCAATATTCCAGGTGTATTCGCCGCTGGAGATGTAAAAGATAAAATATTTAGACAAGCAGTAACAGCCGCTGGAATGGGATGTATGGCCGCTTTAGAGGCAGAAAAGTTTCTTTCCCACGATTGATTATATTCAAATAAAATTGATCTAGAATAAATATTTGAATTAAAATATAAATTAATTAGATGGAAAATATCGTAAAACAAATCCAGCTTGTCGCTTTAGTAATCATTTTAGTTAGTACAGTGATTGCTTTTGGACAAGAGATGTATCAGATGATACTCGTGCAAAGGGTTACTTTAGCAGATCTGCTTTTACTTTTTCTATATCTTGAAGTGCTTGCAATGGTTAGAGTTTTTTGGGAAAGCCAATCAATTCAAATTACACTGCCGTTATTTATTGCCATAACTGCACTTGCTAGATTTATTATTTTACAAGGAAAATCTCTAAATCCAGAGATATTACTGTATGAAGCTGGTGCGATTGTTTTAATTGCTTTAGCAATTGTAATTTTAAGATTTAGAAATTCTTCTCTAATTGGACTAAATAAAAAAAAATAGGTTTATCCTAAATCCTCACAAAACTTTTTAATTCTAAACATTGCTATTTTAAGTTTTGCCATTGAAGTTGCATATGAAATTCTAAAATATCCATCTAAACCAAATGCTGAGCCCTGAACAGCAGCAACATTTTGTTTTTCTAAAAGCTTTTGGACAAAATCAGTATCTTTTTTAAGTTTAGTTCTTTTATTTAAAAGTTTTTTACAATTCGGAAATACGTAAAATGCACCATTAGGTTTCAAGCAGCTAATACCATCAATATTATTTAAACTTTTTACAACAAAATCTCTTCTTTCTTTAAATGATTTTGCTCTTTTCTTAATAAAGTCTTGTTTTCCATTTAAAGCTTCGACAGCTGCTGCTTGACTAATTGATGATGGATTCGAAGTAGACTGAGACTGAATTTTTCTAATTGCAGAAATTATTTCTTTTGGTCCAGCCGCATAACCAATCCTCCAACCAGTCATTGCATAAGATTTACTCACTCCATTCATTGTTAATGTTCGAGATTTTAATTTTGAAATTTGAGCAATAGTAAAAAATTTAAAATTATCATATTTAACATGCTCATAAATATCATCGCTCAAAATGTGAACTTTTTTGTTTTTTATTAAAACCTTTGCTAATTTTTGAATTTCTGATTTGCTGTATCCAGATCCAGTTGGATTAGATGGAGAATTAAGGATTATCCATTTCGTTCTTTTTGTAATTGCGGCTTTTAATTTTGCAGGTGTAATTTTAAATCCATCTTTTTCATCACATTTTACTATTTTTGGTTTTCCTCCTGCTAAGAGAACCATATCCGGATATGAAACCCAGAATGGTGCAGGAATAATAACTTCATCTCCTTTATTTAAAGTTGCCATAAAAGTGTTATAGAGAACTTGTTTCCCTCCAGTTCCAACTGTGATTTCGTCTAGTTTATAGTTTAGTTTGTTTTCTCTTTTAAATTTTTTTAAAATTGCTTTTTTTAATGCTGGAGTTCCATCTACTGCAGTATACTTTGTATCACCTTCTCTTATTGCTTTAATGGCTGCATTTTTTACATTGATAGGAGTATCAAAATCTGGTTCTCCTGCCCCAAGTCCAACTACATCTTTTCCTGCAGCTCTTAATTCTCTTGCCTTTTGAGTAACTGCAATAGTTGGAGATGGTTTAATTCTTTTTAAATTATTAGATATTATGCTCATTGAATTATGAAATTATTCAATTACGTTGTTTAATATATGGAGAATACATATCAAGACCTAATTACAGACATTCAGAGTAAAAACCCAAAAATCGGTGGAAAACTCGAAGGTGGAAAAAAATTCAAAATAAAGTCAGATTTTACCCCAGCTGGTGACCAGCCAGATGCAATTAAAAAGCTTGTCCAAGGAGCTAAAAAAAATGAGTTTAATCAAGTATTATTAGGAGTAACTGGATCTGGAAAAACTTTTACAATGGCAAAAGTTATAGAAGCTACAAATAGACCAGCGTTAATATTGGCACCAAATAAAACTTTGGCAGCTCAACTTTACGGTGAGATGAAAACTTTTTTTCCAGATAATGCTGTTGAGTATTTTGTATCTTACTATGATTATTACACTCCAGAAGCTTATGTACCAAGATCAGATACTTACATCGAAAAAGAAGCTTCTATAAACGAGCAGATTGATAGAATGAGACACTCGGCAACAAGATCTCTTCTTGAAAGAGACGATGTTTTAATAGTTGCAAGTGTTTCTTGTATTTATGGTTTGGGATCAGTTGAAGCTTACAGCAAAATGACTTTAACTCTTCAGAAAAACTATGAATATAATAGAGAACAAATAATAAAATCTCTTGTTGCTCTTCAGTATAAGAGAAATGATCAAAATTTTTTTAGAGGAACTTTTAGAGCAAGGGGAGAATATTTAGAAATATTTCCATCTCATCTAGAGGATAGAGCATGGAGACTTAGTTTATTTGTCGATAAACTTGAGAAGATTGAGGAATTTGATCCTTTGACAGGAGATCAGGTTAGAGATCTTAGTCTAGTAAAAATTTATGCTAATTCTCATTATATCACTCCTAAACCAACAGTAGAACAAGCAATTATAAAAATAAGAAAAGAATTAGAGGAAACTTTAAAAAAACACAAATCAGAAAACAAATTATTAGAGGCGCAACGATTAGAGGAGAGAACTAAATTTGATTTAGAAATGATTGAGGCAACTGGATCTTGTGCGGGAATTGAAAATTATTCAAGATTTTTATCTGGTAGAAAACCAGGAGAGCCACCACCTACTCTTTTTGAATATTTTCCTGATAACACATTAGTTTTTGTAGATGAGTCTCATGTTACAGTTCCCCAACTTAATGGGATGTTTAAGGGAGATAGATCTCGAAAAAGCACGTTGGCTGAGTATGGTTTTAGATTGCCTTCTTGTATGGATAATAGACCTTTAAAATTTGAAGAGTGGGATTTGATGAGAACACAAACTGTATTTGTTTCAGCTACTCCTGGCCCGTGGGAATTGGAACAGACTAAAGGTAAGTTTATTGATCAAGTCATAAGACCTACAGGCTTAATTGATCCACCAGTTGAGATTAGACCAGCTAAAAATCAAGTAGATGATCTTATGCACGAATGTAAAAAAGTAGTTGAAAATAATTATAGAGTTTTGGTTACAACACTTACAAAAAAAATGGCAGAGGATTTAACCGAGTATCTTCATGAAAATGGGATAAAAGTAAGATACCTTCATTCTGATATAGATACACTTGAGAGAATAGAGATTATGAGAGATCTCAGAATGGGTGTATTTGATGTTCTAGTTGGAATAAATTTATTAAGAGAAGGTTTAGATATTCCAGAATGTGCATTAGTTGGAATACTAGATGCTGATAAGGAAGGATTTTTGCGATCAGAAACTTCACTGATTCAAACAATAGGAAGAGCCGCAAGAAACGTAGATGGAAAAGTTATTCTTTATGCCGATAAGGAAACAAAAAGTATAAAGAAAGCAATTAAAGAAACTGAGAGAAGAAGAAAGATTCAATTAGAGTACAATAAGAAAAATAAAATCGACGCTAAATCTGTAAAAAAAGAAATAAGTGATATTTTAGAAAGTGTTTACGAGAAAGATTACGTCAAAATAAGCGAAGGTTCCAATATTGGCGGTAACCTTAAAAAACATTTAAAAGGATTAGACAAAAAGATGAAAGAAGCTGCATCTAATTTGGAATTTGAGGAAGCTGCTAAAATTAGAGATGAGATGAGAAAACTTCAAAGTACTGAATTAGAAATTACTTTAAACCCCAAAATTAGACAGTACGATGTTAAAAATAAAATTTATCCTAAAGGTAGATCAACACTAGGTATGCCTGGTACAAGGGTCACAAAAAAAAGAGATAAAAAATGGAAGCACGGAAGATAATAATTACTGGAGCAGCAACTCGAATGGGGGCTGCGATAGCTAAAAAATTATCTGGACCTAATATTGAAATTGTTATCCATTATAACAAATCTAAGTCCAAAGCAGAAAATCTTAAAAAAGATTTAATTAAAAGTGGTACAAAAATTTATTTAGCAAAAGCAGATTTAACTAAAGAAAAAGAAATAGAAAGAATGCTTAAATTTTCAAAATCAAAGTTGAAGTATTTTGATTGTTTAATTAATAATGCTTCATTATTTGAGAACGATAAACTTGAAAATTTCACAACAAAAAGTTGGGAAAGCCATTTAAAAGCAAATTTAAAAGCGCCAGCTTTATTATCAAAGGGTTTTGCGAAAAATGCTAGGGGCAAAAATAATAATATTATTAATATAATTGATCAAAGAGTATTCAAGTTAACTCCATATTTTTTTTCATATACATTAAGTAAATCTGGTCTTTATACTTTAACCAAAACTAGCGCCATGAGCCTTGCTCCGAATATAAGAGTGAATGGAATTGCTCCGGGTCCAACTATTAAAAATAAAAGACAGTCTGACAAACACTTTAAAAAACAATACATGGCAACACCTCTTAAAAGACAGACAAATGTAGAAGAAATATGCAATGCTGTTGACTTTTTTATTAAAAATAGATCTATTACCGGTCAAGTTTTAGCAATTGATAGTGGCCAAAACTTAAACTGGCAAACTCCAGACATAATGGGTGGTAAGGAATGAAAAAGAATAACTTAAAGATTGTTAAAATAAATAAAACAAAGAGCTTATTTAATTACGAAAAAAAAGTTTTAATAAAAGAATTAATATTGGGATTAAAACTTGGTTATTTTGATTTTGAAAAAGAAAAACCTCAAAAAGTAAAATTTAATTTAGAAGTAAATTATCAAGATAAACAGCCATCGAATGATAAAGATATTAAATCGATAGTGAATTATGCTAAAATAGTAAAATTAATTAAAAAACTAGTAAAAAACAAACATTACAATTTTCTTGAAACATTGGCAGAAGATGTTTTTGATGAGCTATTCAAAGATAAAAGAATAGATAAAATTACTCTTCAAATCGAAAAATTAGAAATAATGAAGGATTGCAGCTCAGTAGGGATCCAAATTTCTAAAAAAAGAAGCCATGATCAGCTCTGATATAGGTAAAGAAGTAATTAAAAAAGAATTGCCCTTGGTTCCTAAGTTGCCAGGTGTTTATAGGATGCTAAATTCAAAAGGAGAAATTCTTTATGTGGGTAAAGCAAAAAACCTTCCAAACAGACTTAAAAGTTATGTATCAGAGAAAAGTCATATCATTAGGACTGAGAGAATGCTCTCTCAAACAAAAAGACTGGAAATTACTACTACTTCAAATGAAAGTGAGGCTTTACTTTTAGAGGCAAATTTAATTAAAAAGTTTAAACCAAAATTTAATATTTTACTAAGAGATGACAAATCCTTTCCTTTTATTTTTATAGGCGACAAAGATAAATGGCCACAAATCAAAAGGCACAGAGGGAAAAAAGGCAAAGAAGGATTTTATTTTGGACCATTTGCATCAGCTGGATCTGCAAATTGGACTATAAAAATGATCCAAAAAATATTTCATCTCAGAATTTGCGATGATACTGTTTTCAAAAATAGAGAGAGACCATGCATACTTTATCAAATTAAAAGATGTTCAGGACCTTGCGTTGGTTACGTAACTGAGAGTGATTATAAACAAACTGTTGATGATGCAATTGAGTTTGTGTCAGGCAAATCTAGAAAAATTCAGAAAAGCTTATCTAATCAAATGGAAAAGGCTAGTGAGGATTTAGACTTTGAAAAAGCAGCAATATTAAGAGATCGAATTAAATCATTAAATATTATCCAATCTTCTCAAAGAATTAATGAAGCAAATTTAGTCGAAGCAGATGTTATCGCGGGATATAAAGAGTCGGGAAAAACTTGTATTCAAGTTTTTTTTTATAGGTCAAAACAAAATTGGGGTAATCAAGCTTTTTTTCCAAAGCATGATCCAGAAGAAAATCTAAGTGATATCATTAATTCTTTTGTCTCTCAATTTTATGAAAATAAAAGCGTGCCATCTTCAATAATTTTATCAAATGAAATTAAAGAGAAGGAATTAATTGAAAAAACTCTTACACAAAAAGAAGGTAAACAAATCACAATTACTGTTGCAAAAAAAGGGACGAAACTAAAAGTTATAAATCAAGCAATAAGTAATGCAAAAGATAGTTTGAATAGAAAACTTTACGAGAGTCAGAATAATAGAGATCTTTTCGATGCAGTATCAAAAAAATTCAATCTTGAAACTAGTATTAATTTAGTTGAGGTTTATGATAATAGCCATATTCAAGGCACAAATAGTGTGGGTGCTTTAATTACTTATGGTGATGAAGGTTTCGTTAAAAAAAGGTATAGAAAATTTAATATAAAAATTCAAAAAAACGCTCAAGATGATTATGGAATGATGAAAGAAGTTCTTAACAGAAGATTTAAAAGAGCAGTTCAAGAGAAAGATAATTATTTAACTTTCCCTGATTTAGTTTTAATTGATGGAGGGAAAGGTCAATATTCCGTTGCCAGAGAAGCGATGAATGAGCTTGGTTTACATGAAATTCCGATTGTAGCAATAGCAAAGGGTAAAATGAGAAATAGTGGAAATGAAACATTTTTTCATAATGGAAGAGAGTTCAAGTTTGAGAAAAATGATCCAACCTTATTCTTTTTACAAAGACTGAGAGATGAATCCCATCGATTTGCAATAAGTGCTCATAGAGCAAAAAGAAAAAAGGGCATAAGCAAATCATTATTAGATCAAATTGATGGTATTGGATCTATCAGAAAAAGGGCATTATTAAATCATTTTGGTTCAGCCAGAGCTGTGGAATCAGCTAGTTTAGATGAAATAAAATCAGTTGATGGAGTTGAGGAAAAAGTTGCAAAAAAAATATATAATTTCTTTCACGAATGAAATTTAAAATACCTAATTATTTAACAATTGGACGAATAATAATTGTTCCAATATTTGTTTTTACATTCTACCTTCCTGGATTTTATGGAGACGTTATACCATTTGCTCTTTTTTTAATTGCCTCATTTACAGATTTTTTAGATGGCCTTTTAGCGAGGATGTTTAAAGAAGAGTCTAAACTTGGTGAACTTTTAGATCCTATTGCAGATAAAATTATTGTTGCGACTGCGTTAATTTTATTAGTTATGGACCAAACAATAAAAAATTACGAAGTTATTGCAGCTATTATAATTCTTACAAGGGAAATACTAATTTCAGGTTTAAGAGAATTTCTAGCAAAAGGAAAAATAAAGCTTCCAGTTTCTAATTTAGCAAAACTTAAAACATTCTTGCAGATGTTTTCGATAGCAATACTTTTGACTGGGGAAACAGGAAATAAATTAATAAATTTTCAAGATTATAATGCTCAAACAATTGGCATTATTATTTTGTGGCTATCTGCGTTTTTAACACTTTATACTGGATATGATTATCTTAGAAAAGGAATAGACCATGCAATATCTGAAGATAATAAGGATTAGGCAGCTTTTTTTTGTCTAACTAACTGATCAAAGCTTTTTGATAATCCTAATATAACATCACAAATTTTGTATTTATGATCTGCTATGCTTGCAACAGGTGTTATTTCAGCTGCAGTACCAGTTAAGAAACATCCATCAAAATTACCTAGTTCATCTGGAGAAATTTTTCTTTCATGAACTTTAATATTTTTTGATTTGGCTAATTCAATTACAGCTTGTCTTGTAATACCATTTAAAAAAGAATCTGGTGTTGGTGTATGTAATTCATTATTTTTATCTTTAAAAAAAATGTTTGCACTTGTTCCTTCTGCAACATTACCTTCAAAATCTAACATTAATGATTCAGAATACCCTTGTTGTTCAGCTTCGTGTTTTGAAAGAGTACAAATCATATATAATCCAGCTGCTTTTGCATCCCAAGGAATAGTATTTGGAGCCGGTCTTCGCCATTTAGAAATATTTAATCTTATTCCATCAGCTTTTAATTTTGGATCAAAATATGCAGGCCATTCCCACGTAGCTATTGCTACATTAATTGTATTTTTCTGTGCAGACACACCCATCATCTCACTTCCTCTCCACGCAAATGGTCTTACATATCCATTTTGAATATTTTGAACCGCCACTATTTTTTTAGAAGCTTCATTTATTTCATCTTTTGTATAAGGAATATTAATGTCTAATCTTTTTGCAGAATAAAATAATCTATCTGTATGCTCTTCTAGCTTAAATATTTCTCCGTCGTATACTCTTTCACCTTCAAAAACTAAACTTGCATAATGTAGTCCATGACTGATTACATGGCATTTTGCATCTTGCCATTCAACAAGCTCATTATTGTACCAAATTTTTCCTGATCGTTTATCGAAAGGTATCATTATTTAATTTTATAAAAAAATATATTTGTATATATAATATGTCAATATAACTTACCAATATGAAAAAACTTTTATATTTAAAAGATGATGATCTCAAACAATATATTGAAAAAATATTTCTTGGCTACAGAGAGACGGTCTCAGATGCTAGAAATGTGTTGAATAAATACTCCATAGGTGTGGCACATAACAAGGTTATTCATCTAATTTCATTATATGAGGGTATCACAATATCAGAACTTTTAAGAAAATTGAAAGTTACAAAGCAAAGTTTGAATAGAGTTTTGAAAGATTTAATAAATTTAAAAGCTATAAAATATGAAAAAGACCAAGTAGATACGAGAATAAAGCATGTCTACTTAACAGAAGAAGGAGAGAAATTATTTAATGAAATTTTCTCGGCTCAAAAGAAAAGAATTTATCAAGCATTCTCAGCATCAAAAGCAAATGAGGTTGTCAGTTTTGACAATGTTTTAAAAAAAATAATTAATGGAAAAATTTAAAGCACATATTTTAGTTGTAGATGATGATGATGGCATAAGAGAATTAGTCAAAGAATACCTATCTCAAAATAACTACCTCGTAACCAGTTCAAATAGTGCCGAAGATGCTCATGAAAAAGTAAAAGTTATAAAATTTGATTTAATAGTTCTTGATATAATGATGCCAGGCAAAAGTGGTTTGGAATTTACAAAAGAAAATAAAGACAAAATTTCAACCCCAATAATTCTTTTAACAGCAAAAGGTGAGGCCTCAGAGAGAATAGAGGGTTTAGATATTGGTGCAGACGATTACCTTCCAAAACCTTTTGAACCTAAAGAATTAATACTTAGAATTAATAATATCTTAAATAAAACTAAATTTAGAAATACAAAAAGAAAATTTAAATTTGGTAAAATTGAAATAGATCTTAACAAGCAGTTTATTTTGAAAAACGATAAATCAATAAAAATCAATAATACAGAAAAAATAATTTTAGATAAAATGGTTAATTCTCCTGGAAAAATATTTAAAAGAGAGGAAATTGGAAATCTTATAAAAATTGATAAAGAAAGATCAGTTGATGTAATAATCACAAGACTTAGAAAGAAAATTGAAGAAAACCCCAAAAGCCCAAATTATTTACAAACAATAAGAGGTGAAGGTTATGTTTTATGGATTGAATAAATATATAAAAAATATCTTGCCTAAAAGACTTTTTTATAGAGGTTTACTCATAGTCGCTGTTCCAATAGTAGTTATGCAAATAACTATCTCTTTAGTTTTTTTCGATAGTCTTTGGATCAAAACTAATTCCGGAATGACAAGAGCATTAGTCTCAGAAGTCAAAACTTTTGTAGACGCTTATGATAACGATGAAACGAACAAAGATTTTATAATAATTTTATTCAAAGAACACTTGGGATTTAATATCAAATACGAAAAAGATAAAATCTTACCAGATAAAATACCAGAAAGATGGTTCAGTCCAGTGGATCGATCACTAAGAAGGGAATTAAAGAAAAAAAATTTAACTTATTGGTTTGATACAACAAACTTCAAAGATGTTGTTGATTTGAAAATAGGATATTCAAAAGGATATTTTCAATTTTATATTCCAAGGGATAGACTAACTACGAGTTCGGCTAGATTATTTGGTCTTTGGATAACATTGCCAGCATTGTTAATGATAGCTGTAGCAATAATTTTTTTAAAGAATCAAACTAGACCCATAACTAAACTTGCAGAGGCATCTGAAAAATTTGGTCGAGGAGAAGATATTGACGAATTTAGACCTTCTGGAGCACTTGAAATCCGAAAAGCTGGTTTAGAGTTTGACAAAATGAGAAAAAGAATAATTAGACATCTTAATCAAAGATCTGAGATGCTATCCGGTATCAGCCACGATTTAAGAACACCTCTGACAAGGATAAAACTTCAAATAGCGATGATTAAAGATAAAAGCGTTGTAGAAAAACTCTCAAGAGATGTAGATGAAATGGAAAAAATGTTAAATGAATATCTTCAATTCGCAAGATCTGGAGCAAAAGATAAAACCGAAACGTTTGATATCTCTGTTCTTATTGAAGATATTTGTAAAAAGTATGAGAAACCAAATATAAAATATTTTTTAAAAGAAAAGGTTTATTTTGATGGAAGAAAGAACTTAATTAGCAGATGTATTAATAACCTTATAGATAATTCTTTAAAATTTGCTGACAATGTTGAATTATATTTAAAAAAAGGAAGATCAACTATCAATATTTCAATTGAGGATGATGGTCCAGGAATACCACAGAAGGAACATCAAAATGTTTTGAAACCATTTTATAAAATTGACAAAAGTAGATCAGAAACAAAGTCTAGTGTTGGCCTTGGCTTAGCTATATCATCAGATGTCGTAAAATCACATGGAGGCGATCTTAAATTTGATAAGTCTAGTTTAGGTGGATTAAAAGTTATTATTTCTTTGCCCGTTTAGTTTTTTTTTTAATTTTTTTTTCAGCAATTTTTTTTTCTAATTTTTCAATTCTTTTATTTAATATATCTATTTCATCTTTGCTTACTAAATTCATTTTAAGAATAATTTCCTCTTTTTTTGATCGTAAAATATTTACGACTTCATCACTAAAATCTTTGTAATTGACCAGTCCTTCTTCCAAAAATTTTGCAAATTTATCAAATACGAATCTTGATTTTGACATAATAATTTCTTATCAAAGTTTAAGTGATATTTATAATATTACAATTAAATGTTTATTAATAATTTTGACCCAGTCGCTTTTGAGATCTTTTCATTAGAAATTAGATGGTATTCCTTGTCTTATATATTTGGTTTAGTATTTGGTTGGTATTTTGCAAAAAACAAACTAATCAAAGATAACTCTCAGAGAGAATGTTTTGATGATTATATAACTTATTTGATCATAAGTATTATCCTTGGTGGAAGACTTGGATATGTAATTATTTATGACCCAATTTATTTTATTAGTAATCCAGTTGAGATTATAAAAATTTGGCAAGGAGGCATGTCTTTTCACGGTGCACTAATTGGAATTATTATAGGAACTTATTTTTTCTGCAAAAATAAAAATCAAAATATTTTTATTTATTTAGATGTGGTTGCTGTTTGTTCTCCTATAGGAATTTTTTTAGGAAGAATATCAAATTTCATAAACTCAGAACTTTATGGCATAGAAACAAATGTACCATGGTCGGTAAAGTTTATAAAAATTGATGATTTAAATCGACATCCTTCACAAATTTATGAAGCAATTTTTGAGGGAGTTATTCTATTTATTATTTTAAGAATGTTGTTTAATAGATTAAGGAATACACCTGGTATTATTTCAGGTTATTTTTTAATTTTATACTCATTTTTTAGATTTGTTATCGAGTTCTTCAGAGAACCAGATCAACAACTAGGTTATTTATTTTTCAATTTGAGTATGGGGCAAATAATAAGTTGTATAGCACTAACCTGCGGATTAATTATCATCTATTATAAAAATGCTAATAGAACACAATAAAAAAATCTCATTGGATAGATTTATTTACAAATCTTTGTATGACAAAGATAATGGTTATTATATTAAAAAAAATCCTTTCGGAAAAAAAGGTGATTTCATAACATCTCCCAATATATCTGTTCTTTTTTCAGAAATGATATCTATTTGGTTAATTTCATTTTGGGAGAATTTAAAAAAGCCAAAAAAAATTAATATTATAGAACTGGGTGCAGGCAATGGTGAGATGATGTCACAAATTATAAAAACTTTAAATAATTTTAGTGAAATTAATTTATCTGCCAATTTTTTTATTTTAGAAAAAAGTCCATTACTGATAAAAATTCAGAAGGATAAAATAGATAAAAAAAAAGTAAGTTGGATTAAAAATTTAAAAGAAATTCCAAAGGCTCCAACTATATTCTTGGCTAATGAGTTTTTTGATGCTTTTCCTATCAAACAGTTTTTAAAGAAAAGCAATAATTGGTATGAGAAATATGTAGCATACAAAAAAAATAAGTTTGAAGTTTGTGATCAAAAAGTATCTTCAAAAATAATTGAGAAATATTTAGGTAAGGATATAAAAAAAGAAAAATTTGTTGAATATTCACCTTCAGCAATGAAATTTGTTAACGAAATTGCGAATTTTATTTTTAAAAATAATGGTGGTTTATTAATGATAGACTATGGCTTTACCAGTGGAAAAATGAAAAATACTTTACAAAGTGTTGAGAAGCATAGAAAAATTAGTTTTTTAGAAAATCCCTACAATTCAGATATTACTCATTTAATAAATTTTAAAATGTACAAGAAAGAGTTTGCAAATTCTAATTTAAAATCTTTAATAACAACCCAAGGTAATTTTTTAATTAAATTAGGAATATTAAAAAGAGCTGAGATAATAAGTAAAAATTTACAATTTAGTAAGAAAGCTGACATATTTTATAGAATAAAAAGATTAATTGATGCAAAACATATGGGCTCTTTGTTTAAAGTATTATTTGTAAGCAAATCCAAAAATAATTTTAATTTGGGTTTTAAGTGATTAAGTCAAAAATTTTAAGAAATCAAAAATTCATTTCACATTATTTTTTTAATAGATTAGGTGGTACCTCAAAAGGAATCTACAAAAGTTTAAATTGTGGAAAGGGGTCAAAAGATAAAATTGCTAATATAAATAAAAATTTAAAAATAGTTTCAAAGAAAATAGGCTGTAATAGTGAAAATCTAGTTTCTCTTAATCAAATTCACAGCAATAAAGTTTATAAAATCAGTAGAATTCCAAAAAAAAAATTGACTGGAGATGCAATCATTACAAATAAACAAAATATAGCGATTAGTATACTCACTGCAGACTGTGCACCAATTCTAATTATAGAAAAAAAGCAAAAATTTGTTGGTGCAATTCATGCTGGATGGAAAGGTGCTTTTAAAGGAATAGTAAAGAAAACAATTCAACTTTTAAAAAAAAATGGATGCTCAGAGAAAGATATGATTGCTTGCATTGGGCCATGTATAAAAAAAAACAGCTATGAAGTAAAAAATGATTTTTTTAAATTGTTTAAGGACAAAAATAAAAAAAATGTGAATTTCTTCACATTTAAAAAGAAAAAAATTTTTTTTGATTTAAGCAAATATATAAAATCTCAATTTTATGAAAATGGAGTTAAAAAAATAGATATAATAAGAAAAGATACCTTCAGTCTAAAAAATAACTTTTTTAGTTCCAGGAGATCAAAAAAAAATAAGCATAACGATTATGGTAGAAATATTTCTGCAATTATGATTAAATAGGATATCGCGGATGAAAATTCTCACAGGAAACAGCAATAAACATCTTAGTCAAAAAATATCCAAATTTTTGAAAAATAGACTAGTGAATTCAAATATAAGAAAATTTGCAGATGGAGAAATTTATATTGAAATTAACGAAAATATTAGAGGTAATAGTATATTTTTAATTCAATCCGTTTCATCTCCTGCGAATGACAATTTAATGGAATTGTTATTGTCCATTGATGCTTTAAAAAGATCATCGGCCAAAAACATAACTGCTGTGATCCCATATTTTGGTTATGCAAGACAAGATAGAAAGGTAGTGCCTAGAACATCTATATCTGCAAAACTTGTATCCAATCTTATTGCAAAAGCAGGAGCAGATAGAGTCGTTACAGTTGATTTACATTCTGGACAGATTCAAGGATTTTTTGATATTCCAGTAGATAACTTATTTGCAACTCCAATATTTGCTAGACATATAAAAAAGAAATTAAAAAAAAATAATATAATCTGTGTTGCTCCAGATGTCGGTGGTACCGCAAGAGCAAGGGCTTTAGGAAAATTGTTAAATGTAGATTTAGCAATAGTGGACAAAAGAAGACCTGCTCCCGGAAAGTCTGAAGTAATGAATGTAATTGGAAATGTGAAAAATAAAACTTGTATATTAGTTGATGATATAATCGACTCTGGTGGAACAATCGTAAATGCAGCTTCTGAATTAAAAAAAAGAGGAGCTAGAGATGTTCATGTGTATGTAACACATGGTGTATTGAGTGGTAATGCTGTTGAAAAAATTAAGAAATCTTCAATAAAAAACTTAGTTGTAACTGATACAATTGATAATTCAATGAAAGTTAAAAAAGCTAAGAATATTGAGGTATTAACAATCTCTAATTTAGTTGGTGAAGCTATTAAAAGGATATCAAATTCCACTTCAGTATCAGATCTATTTAAATAATTTACTTGTAAAATTTAGTTTCATAAGTTAAAAACCCGACACTTTATGAGTTTATTAGCAGCTACAATAAGAGAAACAAAAACTAAGGGTGAAGTTAAATCTCTTAGAAGTAAAGGTATGGTTCCAGGAATAATTTATGGAGGAGAAGAGCCAAATCAAAAAATCTCTGTCTCTGTTAAAGAAGTAAAAAATTTATTAAGTAAAGAAAATATTTTATCAAATATAATTTCAATAAATATTGATGGGAAAGAACAAAAAGTTTTACCAAGAGTTATTGATTTTGATACAGTTACAGATGAACCTATACATCTAGATTTTTTAAGAATTGTTAAAGGTGCAAAAGTAATTTTAGAAATTCCAGTTAAATTTATAAACCATGAATTATCACCAGGATTAAAAAGAGGTGGAGTTTTGAATATAGTAAGACGAAAAGTTGAATTAAGATGTCCTACAGAAAACATACCAACAGAGTTAGTTGTAGATTTAAATAACTTAGATATTGGAGCAAGTATTAAAATATCTTTTATAAATTTACCTGAAAATGTAACACCTACAATTCAAGGAAGAGACTTTGTAATCGCAACTGTAGCAGCACCAACGGTTGTTAAAGAGCCTGAAAAACCATCAGAAGCTGAGGGAGAAGGCGGAGAAGCTGCGGAGGCAGCTGCGGGTGGAGATGCTAAACCAGAAGAAGGTGCAGAAAAAGCTGCAGATGGTGATAAAGGAAAAGAAGAAGGAAAAGCTCCAGCAGAGAAAAAATAATAATCTGTGAAAATAATAATAAATTAAAATGTTGTTACTCGTAGGTTTGGGCAATCCAACCCCAAACAGTCATAATAATAGACATAATATAGGTTTTAAAGTTGTAGATGCTATAAATCAAAAATTTGGTCTTTCAAAGCAAAAGCCAAAATTTAAGGGTTTACTTACAACAGGTAATATTGGGGAAAAGAAAATTTATGTTATCAAACCTCTGACCTTCATGAACAACTCAGGGATATGTATCAGAGAATTGCTTGAATATTTCAAAATAGATGCAGAAGATGTGATTGTTTTTCATGATGATCTAGATGTAGAGTTTGGAAAAATAAAAGCAAAATTTGGTGGATCAAGTGCAGGTCACAACGGAGTTGCTTCAATTGATAAATTTATTGGAAAAGACTATTCAAGAGTGAGGATTGGGATTGGAAAGCCGGAGAATAAAATGTCTGTATCAGATTTTGTTTTAAATGATTTTTCTGATGATGAACAAGAACACTTAGAAAAAATTACTCACAATATAATAGACTCTATTGCTATTTTAATAGATAAAAAATTAGATTTATTCTCAAGCAAAGTTAACAATAATTAAATGGGTTTTAAGTGTGGTATAGTTGGTTTACCAAATGTTGGTAAATCTACATTATTTAATGCACTTACAAATTCAAGTAAAGCTCAAGCAGCAAACTTTCCTTTCTGTACCATAGATCCAAATGTAGGCGTAGTTCCTGTACCAGATTATAGGTTAGATGAATTAGTTAAAATTTCAAATTCAAAAAAAAAAATAAATACTACAATATCTTTTGTTGATATAGCAGGATTAGTAGAGGGAGCCTCTAAAGGTGAAGGATTAGGTAACAAATTCTTATCCCATATAAGAGAAGTAGACGCTGTTATTCATTTAATTAGATGTTTTGACTCAGATGATATTCAGAATGTAAATCCAACAGTTGATCCAATAAGAGATTTAGAAATAATTGAAACAGAAATGTCATTAGCAGATTTGGAATCTATTCAAAAAAGACTAGATAAGAAAAATAAAAAAAATAATGATGAAAATCAAAATCAAATTTTAGAAAGAGCCCAAAATTTAATTAATGATAACAATGATATAAATAAATTATACGATGAATTTGATATAAAAGATATTAGATTGTCAGGACTATTGTCAATAAAGCCTAAACTGTATGTTTGTAATGTTGATGAAAATAGCATTGATAAAGGCAACGATTATACAAAAAGTTTTATTGAAAAATATGGTTCTAAAAACACTCTGACTATTTCAGCTGAAATAGAAAATCAATTGAATGAACTAGAAAATGAAGAAAGAAAAAACTATATGAAAATGATTAAAGTTGATGATACTGGATTAAATTTATTAATCAAAAAAGGATATGACCTTTTATCTTTAGAGACTTTTTTTACTTCAGGAGTTGAGGAGACAAGGGCTTGGACAATTAACAAAAATTGCATGGCACCTCAAGCAGCAGGTATAATTCATACAGATTTTGAAAAAGGTTTTATAAGAGCAGAAACTGTGTCTTATCAAGATTTCATTAGTAGTGGTGGTTGGTTAAAATCAAGAGAAAACGGCAAAATGAGATTAGAAGGTAAAGATTATATTGTTAAAGATGGGGATGTTCTAAACTTTAGGTTCAACACGTGACCATATCTTCTTCATTGTAAAGTAAACCAATACAGTCAATATTATCAAATAAGCTATAACTCTAAATCCTGTTTTATGTCTTTGCTCTAAATGAGGTTCTGCTGACCACATCAGAAAATTTGTAACATCTTTAGACATTTGCTCAGCTGTAGCTTTTGTTCCATCTGTGTACTCAATTAAATCATCAGATAAAGGAGCTGGCATTTTAATTTTATTACCATACATATACTTATTGTAATAAACACCATCATCAAGTTCTACACCCTCTGGTGGTTCAGAATATCCTAACAATAAGGAATAAATATAATCTGCTCCGCCTTTTCTTGCCTTAACTAGAACAGACATATCTGGTGGATAAGCACCGCCATTAGCAGCTTTAGCTTCTTGCTCATTAGCGTATGGCATCACAAATTTATCAGATAATTTGGCTGGTCTTACAAACATTTCTCCAGTGCTGTCCGGACCATCTGTTACCTCAAAACTTGCCGCTATTGCTTTGGCCTCTGCTTCAGAAAATTCTGGTCCACCTTTTTCTGCTAAATTTCTATAGGTTAAATATTTCATAGAATGGCAAGATGCACATACTTCTGTATATACTTGATATCCCCTTTGTAATGATGATCTATCAAATTTTCCAAATAGACCTTTGAAAGTCCATTTAGTCTCTAAAAAGGGAGGTGATTTTTCAGCAGAGTTAGATGAATTTATTACTATAACTGAGAATATTAATACAAAAAAAATATTTTTTAACTTTCTCACTTTATTGTTTTTTCTATTTTTTCATCACTCCTTGCTGCAGCTAAATTTGGCGAGCCTCCTAAAACTGGCTCGGTAATACTCAAAGGCAGCGGGGTAGTTTTTTCTTTCCATCCTAAAACTGGAAGAATTATTAAAAAATGCGCAAAGTAGTACGCTGTAGCAACTCTTGCAATTAACAAGTACAATCCTTCAGCTGGCATCGCCCCTACATATCCTAGAATTAAAACATCAGCTACCAAGATCCAGTAGAACTGTCTAAACAACGGTCTGAAAACCGCTGATCTAACTTTTGAGGTATCCAACCATGGTAAAGCAGCTAAAATTAAAATAGCTGATAACATTGCAACAACACCCATAAGTTTATCAGGAACAGATCTTAAGATCGCATAAAAAGGTAATAAGTACCACTCAGGAACTATATGAGCTGGAGTTACAAGTGGATCCGCCTCGATATAATTATCAGCATGTCCTAAAATATTTGGCTGATAAAATACAAACAACGCAAAAACAATACAAAACATTAACAACGCAAAAGCGTCTTTAATTACGATGTATGGATGAAACGGAACTGTATCTTTAGAAGGTTTTTTAATATCAATACCAACTGGATTGTTATTTCCAGGAACATGTAATGCCCATATGTGAAGTACCACAAGCCCGAGTATTAAAAATGGTATCAAGTAATGAAGAGTAAAAAATCTTGTTAGAGTTGGATTGTCAACTGAGTAACCACCCCATAACCAAGTTGTTATACTCTCCCCGACAAGTGGAATTGCACTAAATAAATTCGTTATTACTGTTGCTCCCCAAAAACTCATTTGTCCCCAAGGAAGAACATAGCCCATAAATGCAGCTGCCATCATTAGAAGATAAATTATAATTCCAAGTATCCAAATTATTTCTCTAGGAGATTTATAAGACCCGTAAAATAATGATCTAAAAATATGAATATAAACTGCTAGAAAAAACATAGAAGCACCATTTGCGTGAACATATCTTAACAACCATCCATAATTCACATCTCTCATTATATGTTCGACACTGCTGAATGCCATATCTGCATGAGCAATGTAGTGCATAGCCAAAACTAATCCTGTAACTATTTGGGTAATCAAGCAAAAAGTTAATATCCCACCAAATGTCCACCAGTAATTTAAATTTTTTGGTGTAGGGTAATCTGTTAAGTGATTTGCCAATGTAAGTAAAGGTAGTCTATCATTAAACCATTTACCAAATTTTGAACTAGGTGTGTATTCGTGATCACTCATATTTATCCAATCTTAATCGTGTTAGTATTTACAAATTCGTATTTAGGTATCTCCATATTAGTCGGAGCTGGTCCTTTTCTAATTCTACCAGATGTATCATAATGAGAACCATGACAAGGACAAAACCAACCATCATAATCACCCTTATCTGTTAATGGAACACATCCTAGATGAGTACAAATTCCAAGCATCACTAACCATTCAGGATTTTTTGCTCTATCTTCATCTTTTTCAGGATGCTTAAGATCATTAATATCAACTGTTCTTGCTTTTTTAATTTCATCTTCAGTTCTTCTTTTAATAAAAACTGGTTTACCTCTCCAAAGAACTGTTAAAGACTGACCGGGTTGCATGGAACTCACATCTACTTCTGTGCTTGCTAATGCTTTTACAGAGGCATCTGGGTTCATTTGATCGACTAATGGCCAAACAGCAGCACCTACTCCAACTGCACCTGCGGCGGCAGTAGCAGTAAACAAGAAATCTCTTCTGTTGGTCTTTTTTTCGTCTTTTTGATCTGACATCTTTAATATTTTATATCTTTGGTAATATATGATTTCATATAATAAAAAAGAGATATTTCTATGGTAACAATGACACAGAAACCTTTAAAACACGGTCCAAAAGTAGCTCTATATCAGCCGGATATTCCTCAAAATACAGCTTCAATTATTCGAACTTGTTCTTGCTTAGGGGCTAGTTTAGAAATCATTGAACCTTGTGGGTTTTTATTTAGCGATAAAAGGTTCAAGAGAGTTGTTATGGATTATTTAGATTACAGTGAAATTAAATTTTACAAGAGCCCTAGAGAATTCTTTTATGAAAATAGTAAAAATAGAGTAGTTTTAATGACGACAAAAGCTAGCAAAATTTATACAAAGTTTAAATTTAAGCGTAATGATATATTGCTCTTTGGTAGAGAAAGTGCAGGTGTTCCAGAAAATGTACATTCTAAGGTTAATGAAAGAATTAAGATTCCAATGCTAAAAAATAAAAGATCGTTAAACATTGCAATATCAGTGGCTATAGGAGCTTCAGAATTTATAAGACAGATAAGTTAAATGGATCAATACATAAAAAAGAAATTAGCAAAAAATTGGTTTAAAACTTTGCAAGAAGTACTTTGTAGAGAAATAGAGCAAAAAGAAGGTAATAAAACCAAATTTAAAATTACAAATTGGAATAGAAGTAAAAGTAATGATGAAGGTGGTGGACAATACAGAATTTTAGAAAATGGTAAAATTTTTGACAAAGTAGGAGTAAATTTTTCAGAGGTTTATGGAAAATTTTCAAATGAATTTAAAAATAAAGTTCCAGGCACTAAAAAGAGTTCTAAATTTTGGGCATCTGGAATATCAGTTGTTATGCATATGAAAAATCCTCATGTGCCTGCAATGCATTTTAACACGAGGTATATAGTAACTTCATTTGGGTGGTTTGGAGGTGGAATGGATGTTACACCTTGTATGAAAGATAAGAAATTAGAAAATTGGTTTCATTCAGAAATAAAAAAATCATGCGATAAACACAACAAAAATTATTATAAAAAATATAAAAAGTGGTGTGACGAATATTTTTATTTACCTCATAGAAAAGAGCCAAGAGGTATTGGCGGAATTTTTTTTGATTATAAAAAAAATAATTGGGAAAAAGATTTTTCTTTTGTTAGAGAAGTGGGAATAAGTTTTAAAAATATTTCTAATGAAATAATTGAGAAAAAAAATAAATTAAAATGGACTATTAAGGATAAAGAAATCCAATACAAAAAAAGAGGCAGATATGTTGAATTTAATTTATTACATGATAGGGGGACAAAATTTGGTTTACAAACTGGTGGAAATGTTGAAGCTATTCTTATGTCATTACCACCAACAGCTAAATGGTAAATTATGGATAAAGAACCAATTACTATTGAAGGATTAGAAAAATTAAAAAGTGAATTAATTTTTTTAAAAGAAAAAAAGAGACCCGAAATTGTTGCAGCCATTGCTGAAGCAAGATCACATGGAGATTTGAAAGAAAATGCTGAATATCATGCTGCAAAAGAACAGCAATCACATAACGAGGGAAGAATTCAAGAAGTTGAGGATTTAATTGCGAGAGCAAATGTAATTGATATCACCAAGATTAGTAATGACGGAAAAGTGATATTTGGATCAACAGTCTACCTTCAAAATTTAGATACAAATGAAAAAATAAATTACAAAATTGTTGGTAAAGACGAGGCAGATCTAAAACAAAAGCTTCTTTATTTTCAATCACCAATAGGAAAAGGTCTCATAGGTAAAAATAAAGGGGATCTTGTAGAGATAAATACGCCAGCAGGGACAAAAAATTTTGAGATAGTAGATGTAAAATACGTTTAATTTGATAAAATTTTTTTTATATCTTTTTTTGATAAATTAAAATTATTTTCAATCCACTTCATTTCTAAATTTTTTAATTTTTGACCCAATTCCCTTCCCTCCTTCAATCCATAATCATTTATTAATAACTGAGTTTTTATTGGAAATTCTGGTTTATCTAATTTTTCAAAGTAAGTTTTTAATTCTGAAAGTTTTTTACTTTGTTTAAAATATAACAAATTGAAATCAATTAAATCCATTGTGCTAGATTTACCCTCATAATAAAATATTTTTTGTAAATCTTTCTTGTTAAAAATTTTATTACTATCTTTATTGAGCAAATTATTTTTTAGAAAGTTAATTTTATCTTTTAACTCATTGGGTAAATTATATTTATATACAAAATAGTCAGAATTGTCGGTTTCATCGATTACAAGAAAAGAAATTACGAAATTTAAACTTTTATTTTTTAATATCTTTTCTTGCGATTTTGATAACTTGCTCAATTTTTTAAAATTTTTTAGTTGAGGAAAAATTAATGAAAATAATTCACAAGAGGTTTTATTTTTAAATAACTTTAAAAAGTTATCCAATTTGAGAATTTTTTTTAATTCATTGAATTGTCTTTCTTTTGATATTTTTCCTAAACCCTCAATATTTTTTTTAATGATTTTTATAATATTATTTTCATGATCGATTTTGCTATATTCAGTATAAAATCTTAAATATCTAATAATTCTTAAATAATCTTCTTTTATTCTAGTTTCTGGATCACCTATAAATTTTATTATTCCAACATTTAAATCTTTATGACCAGAATTTGGATCATATAAATTCCCGTCTAAATCTGAATATATTGAATTTATTGAAAAATCTCTCCTTAATGAATCTTCCTTCCAATTAGTTGTATATTCTACGACAGCATGTCTGCCATCTGTTTTTACATCTTTTCTTAATGTTGTAATTTCAAAATTTTGATCATCAATCACTGCTGTGATTGTGCCATGTTCAATTCCTGTTTCAAAAAACTTTATTTGGTTTTTTTCTAAACATTGCTTAACCTGATCAGGAGTTAAATTAGTTGCAAGGTCGATATCATCTGTTTTTTCATCATTTAAAATTTTTCTTACACAACCACCAACATATCTAATCTCGCTAGTTTCATTGTAGTTATTTATTGAATTAAATATTTTATTTACTCCCTTATTATTTTTTAAATCTAGAAATTTGAGATCTTTATCGCTTGAAATTTTTTTGTTTTGAAAAATTTTTTTAAGTAAAGCTTTCATAAATGGCTGGGGTGCTAGGATTCGAACCTAGGAATGGCGGTACCAAAAACCGCTGCCTTACCACTTGGCTACACCCCAAGATGTTTTTCGTATAACACAAAAAAAAAGCTTTATATAGTTTTAGAGTAAATACACCAATAGTTTTTATATTTATTTTTTAATTTTTTTTGAGCTTTTATTGCCGCATTTTTGGTTAAAAAATAACCAATTATAGTAGAGCCCGATCCTGTCATATTTGCAAAGTAAATATTATCTAAATTTTGCAAGTAACTTTTGATCTTTCTTAAAATTGGATATTTATTAAAAGCTGCTCTCTCTAAATCGTTATTTGAAACTTTTAATAAATCCTGTCTGTTAATTTTGTTTAATTTATTGAATAGGCTCTTTGAAAATCCTTTGTGTTTTGCATAAATCATCTTAGTAGAACATCCAAAATTAGGCTTTATTATTAACAAATGAAAATTTAATTTTTTATTAATTTCACTTATATTTTGCCCTTGTAGGATCATTGGACTCTCATAAAGACCCAAAATTACATCTGAACCAACTTTATTAGCAATTTTTATTAAATTATTTTTTGTAGTTTTAATTATTCTTTTTTTAAATAAATAGTTCAAAATGGATGCTGCATTCATTGATCCTCCTCCCATACCAGAGGATTGGGGTATATTTTTTTTTACTTTGATATTGAATTTTTTATTTTTAATATAATTATAATTATTTAAAATTTTTAGTAGTTTTGAAATTGTATTTGTATTTGAAATATTTGAGGAAAATTTCCCACTAAACGATATTCTATTTTTTGAACCTTTTATCTCTTTTATTAAAATCTCATCAGCCAAATTGATCTTAGATATTAAACTTTCGATTTTATGATAACCATTTGAGTATTTATTTAAAATTTTTAAAGTTAAGTTTACTTTTGCAAATGATTTTATTTTATGAAACTTCATTTAAGAATTATTGTTTAAGCCATTATATAATTTTTCCTTAACTTTAATTTTTAATTCTTCATCTGCTTCATCGCTATTTAAAGCACTTTTCCAAAAATAATTAGCTTGGATTTTTCTATTTAATTGCCAAAGAACATCTCCATAATGATCACTTGCAACAGGATCGCTTGGTAACAATTCAACGGCTTTTCTTAAATATTTTTCTGCTTCAATATAATTTCCTGTCAAATAATAACCCCAACCAACTGAGTCTGTTATATAAGGGTCTTCTTCTTTCCCTTTGTAAGCTTGATTTAACATTTCTATTGCTTCTTCAATTTTATATCCTCTTTCTAGCCAACTATAAGCGAGATAGTTAAGTGTATAAGGTTCGTCAGGTCTAATTTTAATTGAATTTAGCAAATCCTTATCCGCCAAATCATAATTTTTTAATCTTTCATACGCTCCACCTCTGCGATAAAGAACATCTGCATAAGCCATAGAATTTTTATCTAAATTTTTTAACGCCAAAGTATAATAATTTATAGCCTCATCATATTTTTTAAACTTTTTGTAAATATTTGCCAAATCATAAATCATCTTTGTCGATTTATTATTAAATTTTTCAAGATTTTTTAATATATAGTTCAAACTTGCATCATAATTTTCTTCCTCTGCTATAATTCTTGCAATCTTCTTTGTTTTGTACCAAAAAAATATTTCGTCTTTATCATCAAATTTTTCGTAAGTTTTTTTGCTAGATCATAATTATTATTAAACTGATAGTTTTCAGCTATTAAAGATAAATTAAAATAAAATTTTGGATTTAAATAATTTGAAATATTTAAATATATGTTTGAGTAATCAAATCTACTTTGAGATGAATAAAAATTAGATATAAGGAAAAAAAATTCTGCCAAAATATCATTCTCATTTTGACATGAAAAATGCTGTGTTAATTTTTTATAATTTTTTTCATCTATCCATTTTTTTACTTGAGAAATAAGCAAACTACTTCTTAAAGGATCTATTGTATCAGCAAAATTATCAACTGTTTCAAAGTCATTATTAGACACTTCGTTACTTAAATAAAAAAAAGTATATCTAGAGTAATCACTTTGAAGATCATTAATTAAATTTAAAAAATAAGGTTCAGTTTTTTTGGAGTTCAAGTAACAATTTTGAAAAGCCATGTTTATCAAATCTAATTTTCCAAATTGCTCAACAATGTCAGATTTTTTATATATAAAAAGATCAATGTAACTTTTTAAGCTAGAATAAATTATAAATTTGTATGAGTCGTCCTCTTTGAACTTTTCCAATTTTTTTAACTTCAAAGCTGCTTGTTTAAACTTTTTCTTGTTTATGCTATCTAAAATTAATAATAAATTTCCTTCAAAAAAATCTCCTCCTATTGAGGTATTAGAATATTTTACTTGTTTAATTGCTTTTTTAACCTGTCCATCCAAAAGTAAAGAAAATACATATTCTTGCAAAAAACTATCATGCGATTGAATTAATATTTTTGAATTTTCAAAAAACTTAAGAGCATCGTTATTTTTCTGGTTATCAAATGATAATAATGCTGAAAGATAATTTGATAGATACTTCTGGTTGAATTCTTTTTCATTAGCTGCTTTTGAATAGAGATTTGTTTGGTATAGAATTAATATTATAAAACAAAAAATTTTTAAAACCATTTTTTACTTTATGACTTTAAATGAAAAAAATCAAAATGACATATTTGATAATGATTTATTAAACGAACTAGGTATTGAGTATGAATTTAGCAATAAGCCAATAAATAGATTTAAAAATAATACTCTTAATGAGGAAAAATCTGAGGAATTAGCAAAACTTAGAGTTGAAATAGAAAAGATTGAAGATTGTGAACTAAAAAATAGTGCAAAAAATCTTGTTTTCAGTGATGGAAATTCATCTTCAAAAATAATGATTGTAGGTGAAGGACCTGGACAAAAAGAAGATGAATTAGGAAAACCTTTTGTTGGTGATGCAGGAATGCTTTTAAATAAAATGTTAAAAGCTATTAATTTAGATAGAACTAACGTTTATATTACTAATGTTGTAAATTATAGACCTCCAAATAACCGAAAGCCTGAAATATCAGAAATAAATAGATACTCTGAATATTTAAGAAAACATATTTCGATTATAAATCCAGAAATACTTATTTTAATGGGAAGCACAGCAATGGAAGCGCTCTTCGGGAATAAAATTAAAATTTCTAAAGAAAGAGGAAAATGGAAGGAAGTAATAATTAATAATAAAACATTTTTAACAATGATAACTTTTCACCCAGCATATCTGCTAAGACAAGCAGAACAAAAAAAATATTCTTGGGCCGATCTCAAAGAAATTAGAAAAAAAATAGATGAAACTGGTTTAGAGATTTAAATTTTTAATAATATTTTATATGAAAAAAGTTATTGCTGGAGTTGATGAAGTTGGAAGAGGAAGCCTTGTAGGACCAGTTTATGCAGCGGCCGTTATATTAAATAAAGAAATTAATAGAAAAATTCTTAAAGATTCAAAAAAACTTAACAAAATTCAGAGGGAAACTTTAGCTAAATATATAAAAAAAAATTCAGTTTGGGCGTTGGGAACTGCATCAATAAAGGAAATTGAAAAAATTAATATTTTAAATGCTAGCCTACTTTCAATGAAAAGAGCAATTAAGAAACTCAAATTGAAACCTAAAAAAGTTTTAATAGATGGTAATAAACCACCAGACTTAAAAAATTATGTGATTAAAACTATTATAAAAGGTGATGAAAAAATTCCTGAAATTTCAGCCGCATCGATTATTGCTAAAGTTGAAAGAGATAAGCTAATGAAAAAAATGTCTTTTTCTTTTAAAAAATACGGTTGGGATAATAATGCAGGTTATGGAACTAGGGATCATATTAAAGCTATTAAAAAATTTGGAGTGACTAGATTTCATAGAAAAACCTTCCAACCAATACACAAGATATTGAGTCTTAAAAAATAACCATAACAATTATCAATCATTAAATTCAATCACAGGTTGACGTGGTCTCCTGACTGGAGTCTAATTCAAAAATATAAAATGATTATTTCAGACATAAAAAATAAAATTGTTAACGGAGATAGTATTAAGGAATTAAAAAAAATTCCGGCTGAAAGTTTTGATCTTATATTTGCAGATCCACCTTACAACCTTCAACTGAAAAAAGAATTAAGTCGACCTGATAGATCTAAAGTCGATGCTGTAGACGATGCGTGGGATAAATTTGATAGTTTTAAAAGTTATGATGAGTTTTCAGTTCAATGGCTTAAAGAATGTAAAAGAATTTTAAAAAAAAATGGATCTATATGGGTCATAGGAAGTTATCATAATATTTTTAGAGTTGGTTCAAAAATGCAAGATTTAGGTTTTTGGATACTAAATGATGTGATTTGGAATAAAAATAATCCTATGCCAAATTTTAGAGGAACACGTTTTACGAATGCGCACGAAACACTTATATGGGCCTCAAAAAGTGAAGGCTCAAAATATACTTTTAATTATCAATCACTTAAATGTTTAAACGATGATCTACAGATGAGATCTACATGGAATTTACCTATATGTAATGGAAAAGAAAGACTTAAAAATAATGGTAATAAAGTTCACTCAACGCAAAAACCAGAGTCTTTATTGCACAGAATTATATTAGCATCATCGAATAAAGGTGATTTAATATTGGACCCGTTTCTTGGTACGGGAACAACTGCTGTAGTTTCAAAAAAGTTAGGTAGAAATTATTTTGGGGTAGAAAAAGAAAAAAACTATTTTGAAGCTGCAAGTAAAAGAATTAAAAACACAAAAATTATAGAAGATGAATATTTAGATACTATAAAAAATAATAGATCCAAGCCAAGAGTGCCATTTGGATCTTTGGTTGAATTAGGAATTATTAAACCTGGTACTGAGATTTTTGATCAAAAAAAACAAATCAATGCGAAAATTATGATTGATGGTAGTATAAAATATCGGAAATCAGAAGGATCAATTCATAAAGTTGCTGCACAAATATTAGGTGCTGAGAGCTGTAACGGTTGGACTTTTTGGTATTATAAATCAGGTAATTCCCTCAAACCAATTGATGATTTGAGGCAAAGACTAAGGCCAACTACTTAATTTCTATAAATTTTTCCAAGATAACTCTCTAGAAATTTTTTATTTTTTGATAAAAATTTCAAAACGATATTTCTAATTAATATTATTATTGGATTAGTTAAATGGAAGGCAAAATGGTTTAATTTAGATCTTTTATTTACTAGTAATATTTTATTTACCTTATCTTTATAAATACTATTTGAACTTGTAATATTTTCTAAAATACCATTTGCTGTTTCAATACTTTGAGAAGCACCTTGTGCAAAAGAAGGTGGAAAAGCAAATAAAGCATCTCCACTCAAATAAGTATTTTGATATTTTAGTGTGGGTAATTCAGTGCTCACAAATACAGGAAAACACTTTATATTTGCTAAACTTTCCAAATTTATAATAGAATTTTTTGAAATAAAGTCTTTTAAAGATTTTATAAATGTTTCTGAATTAAGAATATTTTTATCTTCAATTTCTTTAGTAGTTAGTTTCTTTTTGATTATAGCAACGAAATTATATTCGAGTTTTTGATTTACAGGATAAGTTACATAGTGAAAATTTGACCCCATATAAACAGAAATATTATCTTTTTTATGTTGTTTTAAATTCGCCCTTAAAGCAATGTTCCCATTAAAAATTGGGTTTAAATGATTATTGGATATTTGGGATTTTAATTTTGAAAAAACACCGTCTGCAATTACTATATAATCGAAACTTTCATTCTTATTATTCCAAGAAATCTTTATTTTTTCATTATATTCGATATTTTGAATATCGGCTTTAAATTGAATTTTTTCCTCAGGAATATTACCAATTAAAAACTTTATTAATGTTGATCTTTTAAGTGTTGTGTAGCGGTCGTTTACATTATTGAATTGCTTTAAATCAATTTCACAAATCTTTTTAATATTATTAGCCTGGAAAAAGTTTACTTTTGTTGGATAATAAACATCTGATGCTGAAATATTTTTAAATCCAATTTTATTCAACAAATTAATACTATTAACTGAAAGTTGAATACCATAACCTTCATTTAAATTGAGGTAATCTTTTTTTTCAAATATTTTATAGTCTATTTCAGTATTTTTGTTTAATTCATTTGCAAGATACAAACCAGATATACCAGCTCCAACAATTGCAACTTTTTTCATTCAGATTTTGAGATGGTATAAAATATTTTTTTAGTAAATGATGGAATTATTTCTGAGCTTAATTTATCTTTTTTAATTAATATTTTATTTTTAATCTTTGGAGGTCTTTTTGAGTTATTCAACAAAATTTTCATTTCCATATTAGATAATTTTATATTAATTTTTTTATTATTTGAATAATTATACTTACTTTCTCGAACTTCAGTCATAGGAAAAATTGGCATATTTTTTAAAAATTTAAATTTATCATTTTTAACCAATAAGTAATTATTTTGTTTTTTGTAAATAGTTGCTTCAAAATATTTAGTTTTTATTTCTTTATTAATTTTAGTTAATTCAAAATCATTTTTTTTTAAAGATATACAATTTTTACTTAATGGACATTCTTTACAACTTGGATTTTTTGGTTTGCAAATTAAAGCACCTAATTCCATAATTGCTTGAGAGTAATTGCTAGCACGATCGGACAGTCCAAAAAAATTAATCTTTGTTTTTAAAAAATCTTTAGATATTTCACTCTGCTTTTTTAAATGTAAAGTTCTTTTAAGAATTCTCTCTACATTTCCATCTAAAGGGATAGTTTTAATGTTAAATGCTATAGACATTATTGCTTTAGATGTATATTCACCTACCCCTGGTAATTGTATTAACTTTTCATAAGATTTTGGCAACTTACCGTTGAAATCTTTAAGAATTTTAATTGCACTTTTTTTTAGATTTCTTGCTCTTGAATAATAACCAAGACCTTCCCAATGTTTCATTAAGATTTTTTCATCAACATCTGCCAATGATTGAAAGGTTGGAATTTGTTTTACAAATTTTTCAAAATAAGGAATAACAGTTTTTACTTGGGTTTGCTGCAACATAAATTCACTAACAAACGTAAAATATTCTTTTTGTTTCTGAGAAACTTTTTTTCTCCAAGGTAAAATTCTTTTATTATTATCGTACCAATGTAGAATTTTATTTGGTATGTTTTTATTATTCATATGAGTCAAAAACATAATACTAAGCAGAGATATAATTCCATTCAAGGTTTAAGATCTTTTAAAGATACTTTACCCACAGAAGCAAAAAGAATAATTAGTAAAAAAGGTAAAATTTATAATGAAACTTTAGATAATTGGAAATATTTAGTAGGTAAAGATTTATTTAAAGTAAGCTTTCCTAAGTCATATAAAAGTTCAAACAAGTTATCGGGCAGTCGTTTAAATATTTTAGTAAAGAGGGGAAATGAAGTTGACGTTGAGTATTCTAAAAAAGAAATAATAAAAAAAATTAATGTTTTTTTTGGCTATCATGTTTTAGATGACATTAAATTGAATACATTTGATGGAAAAATTGAAGAAAGCCATAAAAATACCGCTATTAATGCGACAAAAAATAAACATATAAAGAGCATAAATAATATTAAAAATAACAAAATAAAAAACTCACTTTTAGAGCTAAGTAAACATTTTAAAATAAAATGAAAAAAATAATTCTTGTCTCAATTTTAATTTTTTTTAATTTCATTAATGCTAATTCTGAAGTTAAACCAATTTTAGTAGGGAATGCAGACTCTAAAGTTAAGTTAATGGTTTTTGAATCTTTAACTTGTGGTCATTGTGCAAATTTTCATAAAAATATTTATCCTAAACTAAAAGAGGATTTTATTGATAAAGGATTGATTTCAATAGAATTTAAAAGCTTCCCATTAGATATCATTGCATTTAATGCAACTAAATTAGCGCATTGTAGAAATGATGGTGAGCATGAAATTTTGCATCACCTTTATTTAAATCAAGATAAGTGGATCAAGGGAAAAAATGAATTAGAAGCAAATCAAGCAATGAAAAAATTTATCGATAACACTGAATATAATCTTGATTTTGATAAGTGCTTGGCTAATAAAAAGATAGAGGATCATATTTTAGAAGACCGAATCGAAGGTGTTAAAAAGTATAAAGTGAATGCTACTCCTACAGTCATAATTAACGGAAAAAAGTTTGAAAATCACTCAAACTACAAAAAATTAAAAAAATACATTGAAAAACTGATATAAGTCAGTGAATGGAATTTAAAAAAATCCAACTAAATGGATTTAAATCTTTTGCTGAAAAAACAAATTTCCTGATTGAAGAAGGTTTAACTGGGATAGTTGGTCCAAACGGTTGTGGCAAATCAAATATAGTGGAGTCGTTGCGATGGTGTATGGGTGAGACATCAGCAAAAAGTATGAGAGGTTCAGGAATGGAAGACGTTATATTTTCTGGAACTTCAAACAAACCATCAAAAAATATTGCAGAAGTTTTAGTGAGCTTATCAAATGACAACAAGGATGGTCCTCTACAATATAATGAGCTCGATGAAATTGAAATAAGAAGAAAAATAGAAAAAGATAAAGGCTCAAAATTTTATATAAATGGCAAAGAAGTTAGGGCAAAAGATGCTCAGATGTTTTTTGCAGACTTATCAACGGGTGCTCATTCACCTTCGATTATTAGTCAAGGTAGAATTGGAGCATTGGTCACGGCAAAACCTTCTGATCGTAGAGCTATATTAGAAGAAGCAGCTGGTATAGCAGGTTTACATGTTAGACGACACGAAGCAGAATTAAGATTGGGCGCGGCTGAAAATAATTTAAAAAGGGCAGATGAATTACGAAGACAACAGGAAAGACAATTAGCAAATTTGCAAAAGCAAGCTGAAGAAGCTGCAAAATACAAATCTATTTCAGAAGAAATAAAAAAAGTTGAGGCAGGTTTATATTATTTACGTCTTTTAGAAATTGATAATGAAATTAGAGTAGAGAATGAGATCAACAATGAGGCTGATGATCAAGTTAAGTCCTTCAATGATAAATTAGAAGATTTAAGCATGAAGATTATTGAAAAGAATAAGAATGTAAATCCTATAAGAGAAAAAAATCAAGAAAACTTGTCAAAAATTCAAAGATTAAATTTAGAATTAAAGAGTTTAGATGAAGAAAAAGACAGGGTTAACGATGAAATACAATCAATTAGAAAGGCTTTAAGTGTAATAGATGAGGATATTGTAAGAGAAAAAAGTATAATCATTGATGCAAACTCTAATGAAAAAAGACTTAGAGAAGAAAAAGAAAATTTAATTACAGTCGATTCAAAATATTATGAAACTGAAAAATTGTCAGGTTTAGATCTTGTAAATGCAAAAGGAAAATTAAAAGATGAGCAAGATAAATTAGAGAGAATACTAGAAAATCTAAACCTTGATACTCTAAAAAAGAATTCAGAAACTATTGATTTAGCAAGTGAGCAGTTAGATAAAGCAAAAGAAATGCTCTCAGAGAACAATATCAATGGTGCAACTAATTTAATAGATGAATGCAAAATAAATCTTTCATTTTTAAAAATGAAAATTAATGAAATGCATGACAATGATTTAGCGATAACAGTAACTAAGAAAAACGAAGAAATCAAAGGTCTACAAGAAGAATACGCTGAAGCATTTAGTGCAAATCAAAATATTAAAAAAGAGTCAATAAAAAGAAGTGAAAGAATTAAAATCATTGATCAAGAGATAGAAAGTTGGAAAAACTTATTGGTAAATTCTGAAAAAATGATTAATGAATTAAATAGTAGAAAAGATACTCAACAAAAAAAATTAGATAGCCTTGAAAAACAACCTCAAACACAAGCTGAAAGAAAAGGACAAATATCAGAAAGTTTAAGAATTTCTGAAAAAGAAAAAAGTGATAATGAAATATTAATAGATGAGCTAGATAAAGAGATTAACGAATTAAGAAGTAATCTAAATACAACAAAAGAAGAGTCTATTGAAATAAGAGAGCGAAAGGCAAGCTCTGGAGCAACAATCGATGGTTTGAATAAAAGAAGAAATGATTTGCTAGAAAGAGTATCAACAGAACTTAATTTAAAAGAAGAGGAGATACTGAATTTTTCAAACTTAAAAGATGTATCTGAATATCCAGATACAGTAACACAAGAGGAATTGCTTGATGAAAGAAAAAGGGAAAGAGAAAAATTAGGCTCGGTTAACTTAAGAGCAGACGAAGAGACTTCAAAATATGAAGATGAAATTAAGAAAATGGAAAAAGATAGACAAGATTTAGTAACTGCAATTATAAAGTTAAAAGAAAGTATTACTGAACTCAATCAGAAAGGTAGGGAAAGACTTCTAGATGCTTTTGAAAAAGTGAATAGAAAGTTCAATGAAGTTTATACAAAACTATTTAATGGAGGTAGTGCAAAACTAGAACTAGTGGACTCTGATGATCCCTTGGATGCGGGATTAGAAATGTTGGTAAGTCCGCCAGGAAAAAGATTACAATCAATAACTTTATTATCTGGAGGTGAACAAGCTTTGACTGCTTTATCATTAATCTTTGCAGTGTTTCTTACTAATCCAGCTCCAATATGTGTTCTCGATGAAGTAGACGCACCTCTCGATGATGCGAATGTAACAAGATTTTGCAATCTTTTGACGGAACTAACTAAAATCACATCTACAAGATTTATTATTGTAACTCATCACGCTTTAACCATGTCTAAAATGGACAGACTATATGGTGTAACAATGCCAGAAAAAGGAATTAGCCAACTAGTTGCTGTAGATCTTCAAAAAGCAGAGAGTATGGTTGCTTAATAATGGATGAAGACCAGTTTAAAACTCGCCTAAAAATTGCAAAAAATAAAACCGATAAAGACAAAAAATCTGAAAAGGAAAATAAAGGCTCAAGTATGGGATCAGCCTTCAAAATGAGCACGGAATTGGTATCTGCAGTGGCTGTTGGGACAATTATTGGGTTTATTTTAGACAATTGGTTTGGTACTAAACCCTGGTTAATTTTAATATTTTTTTTTATTGGTGTAGTAGCTGGAATTATGAACGTTATTAGATCAGCAAAAAAAATGCAAAAATAGTAGGCAAATGGCAGCAAATCCAATGTACCAATTCAACGTGTACCGAATTGGTCCAGAAATTAAAATAAGTAACATAGATATTTCATTCACAAACGCGAGTTTGTTTATGGTCATAAGTTCACTAGCAATATTAATTATTTTTAATTTAGGTACGAAGAGATCTATAATACCAAATAAAATTCAATTACTAGCAGAACTCAGTTACTCTTTTATTTCAAAGATGATAAGTGATACAGCTGGATCGAAAGCTAGGCCTTACTTTTCTTTCATATTTTCTTTATTCATGTTTGTTTTATTTTGTAACATGTTTGGGATGATACCATACTCTTTTACTGTCACTAGCCACATCATTGTAACTTTTGTATTAGCAGCATTTATATTTATAGGAGTAACAATAATTGGATTTATTAAACATGGACTTGGATACTTAAAACTTTTTGTGCCAAGTGGAGTTCCAAT
Organism: uncultured Pelagibacteraceae bacterium; assembly: GCA_902616245.1. Classification (GTDB taxonomy): domain Bacteria; phylum Pseudomonadota; class Alphaproteobacteria; order Pelagibacterales; family Pelagibacteraceae; genus Pelagibacter. Next base: position 450,230 of record CACMSB010000001.1, on the reverse strand, counting down.
GGTTTTATTGCCATTAATAGTTGTTATAGAAATAATTTCATACTTAAGTAGACCAATTAGTTTATCAGTTAGATTGTTTGCAAATATGATGGCAGGCCATACGATGATGAAAGTTTTTGGAGGTTTCGTAGTTAGTTTAGGAATTGTTGGGGGCTGGCTACCACTAGGTTTTTCAGTTGCATTAACAGGTTTGGAGATATTAGTTGCTTTTCTTCAAGCATATGTATTTGCAATTTTAACATGCATCTATTTGAATGATGCATTAAATTTACACCATTAATTAACATAAGGAGGATATAATGGAATTAGAAGCAGCAAAAATGATAGGAGCAGGACTAGCAGCAATTGCACTTGCAGGTGCAGGAGTTGGAATTGGGATAATTTTTGGAAATTATCTTTCAGGTGCAATGAGAAATCCATCTGCGGCTCAAAAGCAGTTTCCAAACTTGCTATTAGGCTTTGCATTAGCGGAAGCGACTGGTTTATTTGGATTAGTTGTTGCATTAATTATTCTTTTCGCGTTTTAATTAATGTTGAAAAAGATAATTTTTCAATTTCTAGCTTTAAGCTTTATCTTTACTTATAACGCTCAAAGCGCTGAGAGTGGAGGTATGCCCCAGCTTAATCCCGAGTTTTGGATATCTCAAATTTTTTGGTTAGTACTTACCTTTGGATTATTGTTTATAATTTTATCTAAGTTCATACTACCAAAGATTAGCAACAATCTTGAAACCAGAAAATCACAAATCTTAGAGAATATTGAAACTGCAGACAAGCAACGGGAAGAAACTGAAAAAAAAGTTAAAGAATTTGATAAAATTATCAATGATACAAAAGTCGAAGCAAAAAACTTCTTTAATAGTGAAAGACAAAAAGTTTTGGACGATATAAACAATAAAAGATTATCTTTAGAAAAAGATATCGAAAAAGAAATAATAAAAGCTGATGAAGAAATAGACCAATTAAAAAAAACTTCTCAAGAGAAAGTTATTAAAATTGCAATTGAGACATCCTCCGATCTAGTTAAACAATTAATTGGTGAAGATATAAATAAAAGTAGTCTTTCAGCCATAGTTGAAGATCTTTCTAAAAAAGAAATGGAAAAACATAATGGCATTTGATGCAACATTTTGGGTAGCAGTATCTTTTGTAATATTTTTTGGGGCGCTAATTTATTTAAAAGTTCCACAGAATGTTAATAATTTATTGAGCAAAATGATTACTGATATCAAAAATGAAATTGACGAAAGTGAAAAACTCCGAGCTGAATCTAAAAGACTATTGGATGAGGCGCAAAAGAAGCTAGATACTGCAAAAATTGAGAGTGAAAAGATTATGCAGCAGTCAAAAGATGAAACTGAAAGATTTGTAATTGAAATGAATGATAAATTTCATAAATCAGCTGAACTCAAGAAAAGTCTAGCAGAAACTAAAATCTCTCAAATGAAAGATAATGCCATTAAAGAAATTAAAGATACATCAATTAATATTGCTGTAGAATCTGTAAAAAAAATTATTACTACATCTGTTGATAAGTCTAAACTTGACAACTTGTTTAATAAAAATCTTGAAGAAACAAAGACAGAATTAAAGAAAATCAGTTCTTAAACTAAGATAGTTTATCAAATTTTATAAAAATAATGTAAATTAAGAAATATGAATTCCATTGTAATTGGATCAGGTTTTGGTGGTATGGCGGCAGCTCTTAGACTTCGAGCAAAAGGTCATAAAGTTACTTTAATTGAAAAACAAAAAGATTTAGGTGGAAGAGCGAGAGTATTTAAAAGTAATGGGTTTACTTATGATGGTGGACCAACTGTAATAACTGCTCCTTATTTAATTTATGAAATTTTTAAACTTTTTAATAAAAATCCAGATGATTATATAAAAATAAAAGATTTAGATACTTGGTACAGATTTGTTTTCGAAGATGGAAGCCATTTTGATTACTCAGCCGATGAAAAGAAAATGGAAGAACAGATTGCAATAATTAATCATAAAGATGTTGTGGGTTACAGAAATTTACTTAAATTTACAAAAAAAATATTTGATAAGGGTTATTCAGAATTATCAGATGTGCCATTTGATAAACTTTCATTTATGTTTAAGCAAATTCCTGCATTGCTAAGTTTAAAAAGTTATAAATCTGTTTATTCTTTGGTTAGTGGTTTTATTGAAAATGAAAAACTAAGAAGGCTATTTAGTATGCACCCATTATTGGTAGGTGGGAACCCTTTTACCACAACCTCTATATATGGATTAATTTTGTATTTAGAAAAAAAATGGGGAATTCATTATTCTATGGGTGGAACAGGACAAATCATAAAAGGTTTTGAGAAATTGATGTTAGAAGAAGATGTTATAATTATTAAAGGTAAAGAAGTTAAAAACTTGCTTACAGAAAATAAAAGAGTTGTCGGGGTTGTGATAAGTGAAGATGAGGAAATCAAAGCAGATAACGTAGTTTGTAATGCAGATCCTCCCGGTGTTTATTCAAAAATGCTAAATAATCAAAAATATAATACCTTATTTAATTGGAAGATAAATAGAATGGAATATTCAATGGGTTTGTTTGTTTATTATTTTGGAACAAAGAAAAAATACGAAAATGTTAAACATCATACTATAAAGTTTGGCGATAAGTACAAAGAACACTTGGATGATATATTTGTAAACAAAAAATTAAATAACGATATAAGCTATTACCTACATAGACCTACCGCAACAGATTCAAGTATGGCACCAAAAGACCATGATTGCTTTTATGTATTAGTGCCTGTACCTAATAATAAATCAGGAATAAACTGGTCAATCGAAGGAGAGAATCTAAAAAAACTTGTGATAGATAAAATGGAAAAAAGTTTATTACCTAACTTAAGAGAAAATATTGTAGATGATTTTTATCTAACTCCTGATTATTTTGAGAATGAATTAAACACAAAATATGGCTCTGGTTTTTCAATTCAGCCAAAATTTTCTCAATCAGCATACTTTAGATTTCATAATAAATCTGAGGTTTATGACGGTTTATATTTTGTTGGAGCGGGCACTCATCCTGGAGCTGGTGTTCCAGGAGTCCTTTCATCCGCAAAGGTCTTAGATAAAATTTTGTAATGAATGAACAAAATTATTTGTCGATATACGCTAAATCTTTTAATTGGGCAGGTTTCTTTTTACCAAAACAAGTCTACTCTGATTGCTCTAATTTGTACGATTTTTGTAGATACATAGACAATATAGCAGATGAAAAAGGTGATCTTGATACGAAATTAAAAAATTTCAATACTTTCAAAGAAGATTTCAAATTAAAAAATGAAAATAACCAAATAATTAAAAATATGTGGGCTTTAATAAACAAATTTGGGATATCACAAAAAATAATTGATGATTTATTCGATGGCGTAGAGGCTGATATAAAATCAAAAGTAGAAATCAACACTGACAAAGATCTATATGTTTATTCATATAGAGTGGCTGGAACAGTTGGATTAATGATGGCAAAAATTTTAAATGTCAAAGAAAGATCAGCACTTTTAGGAGCGATTGACTTAGGTATTGCAATGCAATTAACTAATATTTCAAGAGATGTTATTGAAGATGAAAGCAATAATAGGTTTTATATAAAAAAGAATTTTGATGAAATTAAAAGAATTTTAAAAATCGCTGACAAATTTTATAGTAATTCTTTTATATCAATTAAAAAAATTCCATTCTTTTTAAGATTTTCGATTTTGGTTGCAAGACGAGTATATAGACAAATTGGAAATGAAATCTTAAAAAAAGGAAACTTAGAAAATTATAATAAATCAGGAAAAATTTATGTAAACAATTTGGGAAAAATCTTACATACAGTGCTATCAATTGGTGATTTAATTAAATTATATTTTGTAAAAGAAGATAAAAAACTTACAATAAAAGAGCATGAGATAATAATGCAAGATATTGAGTATAATGAAAGATTTTGATTACATAATTATTGGAGGTGGCTGTGCAGGTTTAACATTGGCTTATGAGTTAGAGTATCACGATAAACTTAAAAATAAGACTTTAGCAATTATTGAAAAAAGAGATGAATATAAAAGAGATAAAACTTGGTCATATTGGAAAACTGTACCTCACAAGTTTGATGACTGTGTAAAAAAAAGATGGAAAGATTATACAATCAATTTTAAAGGAAATGTTGAATATAAAGATTGTAAAGAAACTCCTTACGAAAGTATTGATAGTGGACTATTCTACAAAAAAATTTTAAATAAAATGAATAAAAATCCAAATATTCAATTCTTTAAAGATATTAGTGAAGTAAATACAGAAAACGCAATTTTATTTAACAGTTTGCCAAATCTTGAGAATAACGATTCTAATTTATGGCAACACTTTCAAGGTGTTGAGATTGAAACCGAAAAAGATTTTTTTGATGATCAAATAATGAATTTAATGGACTTTGATTGTGATCAAAAAAAAAGTGTTCATTTTTTCTATACACTACCCTATTCAAAAAAATCAGCTTTAATCGAAACTACGTGGCTTTCAAAAATGGAAGATGATAGTGAAAAAGATTATGATAAACAAATTACTGATTACATCGAAAACACTTTAAAATTAAAAAAATATAAAATTAATTATAAAGAAGTTGGGGCCATACCTTTATTTTATCCAAAATTTAAAAACGACAAAAATACGATTAATATTGGAACTGCTGGAGGTATGACGCGTTTAAGTACTGGCTATACTTTCCTAAATATTCAAGAACAAGCAGAATATATTACTCAAAACATTGATAAAATAACCCAAACTAGAGCTTTCAATATAAAAAGTAAGTATAAGTTTTTAGATAATATTTTTTTGAAAGTCCTAGCTGAAAAGCCAGAGATCATGCCAAATATTTTCTTCAAAATGTTTAAAAGCAAGTCAAAAACAGTAATAAATTTCCTTTCCAATAAAAGTAATATTTTCGAGGACTTATCCATTATATTAAAGATGCCAAAATGGATTTTTATTAAAGCTGTATTTAAATAATGATCAACAAAATAAATTTTTTTCATTCTATTATTTTTTTTAATATCTGTATTTTTTTTTCTGCCTTTGAGGTATTGAGAAATAATTCGTTTATACTTTTTAGTTTTTTTTTAATTCTTACAATTGGTATCTCTCACGGCGCGATGGATCATGAGAAGGGTAAAAAACTTTTAAAAATTTATAAAATTAAAAATACAGAGGTATTCTATATAACTTATATAGGTATTGCTATTTTTGTTATTTTAATCTGGATTTTAAGTCCAATATTGTTACTTTCGCTTTTTTTAATAGTTGCAGCATATCATTTTGGCAAAGAGGATAGTGACTTTATCGAAACAAAAAATGCTAATTTTTTAGAAATTTTTTATTTCATTAAAGGATCATTAGTTATTTCAGCACCCTTACTGTTTCATAAAGCTGAGACAATCGAAATTTTTAAAATGTTAAATTTTTCAATAGACGAAAATATTATGGCTAATAATTTTTTAATTCCTTTAGTTATATTATCAGTGCTAAGTAATTTTCTTATATATAGAGGTAATAATAATGATTTAAGATCAATTCTTTTTTTAGATAGTTTTTCAATAATTATTTTAAACTATTTCTTTAATCCTATATTGGCTTTTACAATTTATTTCTGCTTTCTTCATTCTATAAGACACTCGCTAAGTTTAATTAGTGAAATTAATAAAAATTTGATGAAAGGATTTCCTATTTTTTTACGAAAAATTATTCCACTTACAGTAATTACAGCAATAATGTATTTAATTGTTTTTTATTTTATTTCAGAAAAATTTGGTATAGATGAAAGTATTATTAAAATAATATTTGTTGGATTGGCTTCATTGACCTTTCCTCATATTTTACTTGAATTCATGGTAGAAAAAAAATGAAAAATAAAACTATAAATCTAATTGGATGGATATTGTTCATTATATCTTCAATTGGTTTCATCATCTCAAGTGTAGGAAGTTTTTGGGCCATGTTTGGAAGCCTATTTTTTTTTATTGCTTGTATTGTATTTTTAATTCCGTTTTTTAAAAAGGATGAAAATGAGTAACAAAAATTTAAAAATTTATTTAGCTGCACCAAGAGGATTTTGTGCAGGAGTTGATAGAGCAATTGAAATTGTAAAAAAGAGTATAGATAAATTTGGTGCTCCAGTTTATGTAAGACACGAAATTGTACATAATAAACATGTTGTAGAAAGTTTAAAAAAGATTGGAGCAATATTTGTTGAAGAATTAGATGAGATTAAAGATAAATCGAGACCAGTTATATTCTCTGCACATGGGGTTCCAAAATCTGTTCCAGAGGAAGCGTCTAATTTAAATATGATGTTTGTAGATGCTACGTGTCCTCTAGTATCTAAAGTTCATAGAGAAGCAGAAAACTTAAATAAACAAGGACATCATATATTATTAATAGGTCACAAAAACCATCCAGAAGTCATAGGAACTATGGGTCAATTGCCAAAAGGTTCAATAGAATTGATTGAAAATATCGAGGATGCAAATAAGTATGAAAATATTTCAAATAAACATCTATCTTTCATAACTCAAACAACACTCTCTGTAGATGATACCAAAGATATAATTGCAGCTCTAAAATCTAAATTCCCAGATATTAAAGAGCCTAAAAAAGATGACATATGTTATGCAACAACAAATAGGCAATCAGCAGTTAAAGAAATAGCAGATAAATGTGATATGTTTTTTGTAATTGGAAGTAGGAATTCATCTAACTCGGTAAGATTAGTTGAGGTTGCTAAAAACTCTGGTTGTAGCTCTGCTGAGTTAATACACTCAGAAAGCCCAGTGCCTATAGATAAAATTAAAGGATGTAATACAATTGGAATCTCCTCAGGTGCTTCGGCGCCAGAAATACTTGTTGAAAAGTTTATAGCAGAGTTAAAAGATCAATTTACAGTCAACATAGAAGAAGTTGAAATCGTAAAAGAAAATATTACTTTTAAAATTCCTGGAAAATTAAATTAATGGCTGTTTATACTAAAATTAATAATAAGCAGATAAAATTTATTGAGAAGAAATATAATATTGGAAAAATAGAAAATTATTCAGGTATAAAAAAAGGTATTGAAAATACCAACTTCCTTTTAAAGACAAAGAAAAAAAAATATATTTTAACTATTTACGAAAAAAGAGTTCAGAAAAAAGATCTCCCATTTTTTGTTAATCTTATGTCTGGTCTATCTAGATTAAATGTAAAATGTCCAGTTCCTATAAAAGACAAAAAAGGTAAATATTTATTTAATTTAAAAAGTAAAAAAGCTTGTATTGTCAGTTTCTTAGAAGGAAAAGATAAAGATCAACTAAATAATAAGGATTGTTTTATAGTTGGAAAAAATGCTGCACTTCTTCATAAAGCTTCAAAGAAATTGAAATTATATAGAAAAAATTCTCTATCGATAAATTCATGGGGATCAATTCTAAATAAAATAGACAATAAAATTAATAAATTGTCTAAAAACTTAAAAGATTTAATGAGAGATGATCTGAAAGATATCAAAGGAAAATGGCCTAAAAAAATGCCAAATGGAATAATTCATAGTGATCTATTTATTGATAATATTTTTTTTAATAAAGACAAATTTCATGGATTTATAGATTTTTATTTTTCGGCTAATGATTTTCTATCTTATGAATTAGCAACCTGCATTAATGCTTTATGCTTTAAAAAGAAAAATAGAAAATTTGTATTAGATAAAAAAAGATCTTCAAATTTATTAAAAGGCTACCAATCTGTTAGAAAATTAAGTGAAATTGAAAAAAGAAATTTAAATACATTATGTAGAGGATCGGCTTTAAGATATCTTTTGACTAGAGCTTATGACTATTTAAATACTCCTAAAAATGCTGTCATTAAAATCAAAGATCCAAAGGAGTATATAGATAAGTTAAATTTTCACAGAAATCTGAGCACATTTAAGGATTATTCTTAATGATTAAAATCTACACAGATGGTTCTTGCATTGGAAATCCAGGAAATGGTGGTTGGGCAGCAATCATTATTGACAATGGAAAGAAAACTCAAATTAAAGGAAGCAAAAAAGAAACAACAAACAATCAAATGGAATTACTTGCGCCAATTAAAGCTTTAAAAAAAATTCCAAAAGGAAGCAAGGTTCAAATATTTACAGATTCTAAATATGTAAAATCTGGAATAACTGAATGGATACATAATTGGAAAAAAAATGGTTGGAAAACAGCAAATAAAAAAGAAGTTAAAAATAAAGAACTTTGGACTGAATTAGATAATTTATCAAATACTTTTGAGATTAAATGGAGCTGGGTAAAGGCACATTCAACAGATAAACTTAATAATGAAGTGGATTTATTGGCAAGGTCCTCTGCCACAACATAGGTGCACCTAGCAACAGAACGCCCCTTTAATTTAAATATTTATCCAAAGTTTTTTTGTCTGAGACAACAATAAAATCATCAAAATGGATAGATTGATCGGGGTATTCAATTCCAATTCGTTTTCCCGAGTCTCTATAAATACCTATTCTTATATAACTTCCAGTATAACGTCCTTTCCAATCATAAGTGATACCCTTATAATCAAATATTAATTTGTTATCTTTAAAAATTTTTACAAAACCATCATCATCCTTTGTATTATAGATTCCAATTTTATACGTGCTCCATTCACCTAATTTAGCAACTTTAAATGATTTGCTCGGCGTGAGTTTAAAATTATTTTTTATTTTTATTTCACCTCTGTTTTTTTCTTGAAATACAAACCAATTTAACTCCTTTTTTTTATACTTTGCTCTTATATTGTGAATATTACTTTCCTCTTGACTCCAAGATTTACCTGCACTTCCTCCGGTATCCCCCCCTAAATCTAATACATTTCCATTTTCATAAAACCTTATTCCTAAAAGAGGACTCCTTTTCATAGGATCATGCTGGTTTTTGAATTGAAAAAATAATACTCTGTCATTTATATGAGTAAAATCTTTAGGAAGTCTTGTTTTAAAACCAATCCATATTTCTTTATTTAAAGTTCTTTTTTGCTTTGTCTGAAATTCTGCTCTTTCTGTTTCTTTTCCTTTTTTTTTATAAGGATCATTATTCCATCCATGTTTAACTGTAACTTCAAGATACTTATTACCATCAAAATCTTTTTTAATTTTAAATGGTTTTAAACCAGCGCCCTTATCGTTGATTGTTAATTTTTTTAATTTTAATTTTCCTTCTTTTTGTTTTTCAAAGTCCTCAAAGAAATTCCATGGCGACTTTACCTTTTTATCTACATAATCTGGAACAGGCACCTTTTCCCAGCCATAGGCAGTAATTGAAAATGATAAAATTAAAAAAACTATTTGTAAAAACGTTCTCATAATTAAAGAATATAAGAATATTTTTAAAAAGACTATATACCTATTATTTACTGACTATGTACCATACATTTAAAACTCAAAATTTACTTTTTCTTAAAATATTCTTTTATGTCTTTTTGAAACAATAGGTAAATACAAGAAATCTGTAATAAAGTATTTAAAATTAAAATAGATCTTACTGCCAATTCATTAAATCCTATTTCTGGTATAGGTCCATAAGGAGCAGCAAAACTTACATTTATTGCCCCGATTAAATCTAACAAACCAATAACATTCCAAGACAGCAAAAGAACCCATAGTATAGTGCTTGGTTTTTTTATAATGTGGTAAACTAAAAATAAAGCAGTTATCCCAATAAAAAGGTCGCCCACAAAAGGAACAATCCATTCGGATGGTGCAGAACGCTCATTTTCAGTAAAGATCCAAAACAAAAACAAACCTGACCCAACTGCTCTGAATGACATCCATCCGGTTACAAAAATAATCCAATTTAATTTCACTTGAGGATTATTTATCAGAAAAAAACCTCAATTACAAAGTCGTCGCAAAGAAATCATAGTTTAACTATGTACCCCGCTATGTACCTATTCAAAAAATGTTTTATTCTGTTGCAAGTTGATTTTGGACGGATAACAGAACTGCCGCACTAATTATAATAAATCTAAAACACCCTCTGCTGAAGATAAACCGCATTGCTTGGTCTCTTTCTCAACTTGAATATTAATGACTTCTAAGTTTTCTATAACCATTGCATAACGATTTGAACGAATACCCATTCCTTTTGAATTTCTATCTACTTCAGCGCCAATTGCTTTCGTAAATAATAGATAAGGATCTGATAACATTGTAATTTTGCCTCCAGCATTATTCGCTTCTCCCCAGGCATTCATAACAAATGGATCATTCACAGATAAACAAAATATATTCTCAATACCTTTTGATTTAATTTTATCTGCATTACCTACATATCCAGGAAGATGAATTTTTGAACAAGTAGAAGTAAAGGCACCAGGTAATCCAAATAAAACAACTTTGCCATTTCCTAAAATATCTCTAATTTTGCTAGTTTGTGGTTCACCATCTATTAGATGGAAAATTTCTATATCAGGGATTTGATCTTTTATTTTTAATTTCATATGGAATTAATTACATAATCTTTAACTTTATTTATATCATTTGATATAACTTCAAATTTTTCTTCTCTATCATAAACATATTTAAGACTATCTGGTAATTCTTCAGTTTTTGAGATTGCATCTTCTATTGCTTTTGGAAACTTACATGGATGTGCTGTAGATAGAACAACACAATTTTGTTCTAATCCAAGTTTTTTTGCGGCACCGATTCCAACTGCAGTATGTGGATCAACTACAACTTTATATTCTTTATTTACATCTTTTATCATTTGGATAGTTTCGTTTTCATCTAACATTTCAGATGTAAAATTCTTTTTTATTTCATCTAAGTCACTATTATCAATTTGATAAGTATTATTTTTTATCTTACTCATCACATCTTTTGTAACTTCTGAGTTACAGTCTTTTACATCATATAAAAGTCTTTCAAAGTTACTTGCTATCTGGATATCCATGCTGGGGGTATTTGTTTCCTCAACTTTCTTTTGAGTGTAATCTCCACCAGAAATTGCTCTATGAAGTATGTCATTTTTGTTTGTAGCTACAATAAGTTTATCAATTGGAAGACCGAGTTTCTTTGCTAAATAACCAGCATAAATATCTCCAAAATTTCCAGTCGGGACAGAAAAAGACAGAGGTTGTCCATTGCCTATTTTAAAATAAGCATAAAAATAATAAACAGCTTGAGCAACAATTCTTGCCCAATTAATTGAATTAACACCCGACATATTAATAGAGCTTGAGAATTTTTCATCATTAAACATTGCTTTAACTAAATTTTGACAGTCATCAAAGTTCCCCTCAATAGCAATATTGAATACATTTTTTTCATCATGGATTGTCATCAGTCTTCTTTGCACTGGTGAAATTCTGTTATTTGGATGTAATACAAAAACATTTAAATTTTTTTTTCCTTTTAAAGCATCAATAGCAGCTGCACCTGTGTCTCCTGATGTTGCTACAATAATATTAATTTTTTTTTGCTCATTTCCTAAGTGATATTGATAGAAATTTCCTATTAATTGCATTGCAATATCTTTAAAAGCAAGAGTTGGGCCATGATAGAGTTCTAAGACTTTTAAATTTCCTAAATCAGAGATTTTTACAACATCTTCTGCTCTAAAATTTGAGTAAGATTTTGATACTGTGGAAATTAATTCTTCTTTAGTCATAAAATCACCAATAAATGGAAAAATTATTTCAGCTGCTAATTCATTGTAATTAAGACCACTAAGTTTATTTAATTCATCTTTACTAAATGGTTTGATTGACTTTGGCACAAAAAGACCTCCATCATCAGCTAAACCTTTCAAAAATACGTTTTTAAATGAAAAATGATCTGAATTATTTCTAGTGCTTATATATTCCATCAGTAATTTTTTTTTCTAAAATATAAATATATTAAAAAAATGGAAACAGCTAATGAAAACCATGTAAGAGCATACTTTAAGTGGTTGTTTGAAATATTGGCTCCTATTTGTTTTGACTGTGGATAAATTCCTTCTTGCTTGCTAATATTATTGATAATGAATGGGGAAAATTCTTTTCCTGTATAGTTCAATAAATCTTCATCTTTAAGAGTGAACCAATAATTCTTATTTACATCATTATCCGGCTTGAAATAATTAAATTTGCTTTTTAATTTTAAAACTCCCTCAAATTTACTTTCATTTGAAACATACTTTTTAGATTTAAAATCTCTTGGAACCCAACCCCGATTTATTAAATAGCTTTTATTGTTAATACTAACTGGATTTATAATGTCAAATCCTGGCTCTCCTTTTTCATTTAAGGAATATAAATAAATTATTTTTGAATTATCTAATATTCCTTCAAATTTGATTTTTTTAAAGTTAATTGGATTACTTCCATTAAATTCTACTGGATCACTTTTTAAAGATTGGTCGATTGAATTTATTAAATCAAGCTTCCAATTTAGTCTAACAATTTGCCAAGTGCCTAATGCCAAAAAAACTAAAATAAAAAAGTATACAAAAATTGAAAAAGATAACTTATTTTTCAAGAACTATTAACTTCCCCAAATGTAAATAGCTGCAAATAAGAACAACCAGACAACGTCAACAAAGTGCCAGTACCAAGCAGCAGCTTCGAAACCAAAGTGATGCTCTTTAGTGAAGTGTCCTAATTTACCTCTCCATAAACAAACCGCTAAAAAGATAGTCCCAACTAATACATGGAAACCATGAAACCCTGTGGCCATATAGAATGTAGCACCATAAATGTGACCTGAAAAACTAAATGTAGCGTGTTGGTATTCGTATATTTGCAATAACGTAAAGAATGCTCCTAAAATTACTGTACAAATTAGACCATTTATAAATCCTTTTCTGTCGTCCTCTAATAAAGAATGGTGTGCCCAAGTTACTGTTGTACCAGATAAAAGTAAGACAAGAGTATTTATAAGTGGGATATCCCATGGATCAAAAGTTTCAATATCTTTTGGTGGCCATACATTTCCCATGAATTCATTTGGAAACAAACTTGCATCAAAGTATGCCCAAAACCATGCAACAAAAAACATTACTTCAGAAGCAATAAATAATGTCATTCCATATCTGTGATGAATTTGAACAACAGGTGTGTGATGACCTTTGTGCTCAGCTTCGATTACGACATCTCTGAACCACATGAATGCACAATAAATTATGAGTAAAAAACCTAAAACCATTGCCCACATAACTTTACTGTGGAAATAATAAACAGATCCAACTGCAGTAACTAGTGTTGCTATAGATGTAGCTAAAGGCCAAGGGCTTGGGTCAACTAAGTGATAATCGTGTTTTTGACCAGATGCAGACATTTATTTTAACTCTCTTTTTTTTCGTTTTTATAATATTCAGATGAGAAAAAAGTATATGACATAGTAACATCTTCAACTCTAGATGTTTTTGGATCATTTACTAATTCTGGATCTAGGTAAAAAACTAGGGTGTAACTTGCCTTTTCCCCCGGATCTAATGTTTGTTTTTCAAAGCAAAAACAGCCTAATTTATTAAAATATGCTCCAAATGATGATGGAGAAACATTATATGTAGCTACAGCAGATGAAATTTCATCTCCCGTGTTTTCCACTTCAAATTTAATTCTGTATACCTTGCCTGGCTGAACATCCATTGTTTTTTGATCAACATCAAAATTCCAATCAAGAGCACTGTTAACGTTGGTATCTAATCTTACATTTATTTTTTTATCTAAAACTATATTAGGAGCCTCTTTGGATATTTGTGTTGTTCCACCAAAGCCAGTTACTCTGCAAAATAAATCATACAAAGGCACAGCTGCAAAAGATAATCCCAACATAAAGACAAAAATTCCTGCTAGAATTAGTGGAGTTAAAGTATTTTTTTTAATCATAAAGGTCTTTCAAATACTCCAATATTAAATAATGTAAAAATGAATAAGAAAACTATAAATGCTACTAAACCAACTGCTGTCCATAAATTTTTCTTTTTTAATTTTTGATTTTTGACTATCATAAAACTTTATCCACCAAGAAAAAAACAAATATTAAAAATAAGTAAATAATTGAATAGCTGAAAATATGTTTAGCTTTCTTTATATTAAATTTTCCAACTTTATAGTTGTAAAGCTGGTAACAAATTAAATTATAATAAAATGTAAGTAGTAAGCTAAGTGTTAAGAATACTTCACCGACAAATCCAATGTAATATGGGAAAACAATTGTCGGTATCATTAGCAAAGAATAAATTAGAATGTTCTTTTTAGTATCCTGAATTCCATTAGTTACTGGAAGCATTGGAATACCTGCTTTTTTATAATCATCAGCTTTGTATAAGCTTAATGCCCAAAAGTGTGAAGGTGTCCAAAAGAAAATTATTAAGAAAAAAGTAATCGACTCCAACGAAATAGAATTTGTTGCTATTGCCCATCCAATTACTGGTGGTAAGGCTCCTGACGCTCCACCTATAACAATATTTTGTGGAGTTTTTCTTTTTAACCAAATTGTATAAACAAATACGTAAAATAATATCGTAAACAATAATAGAGATGCTGATAAAGCATTTGTAACAAAGTACAAGCTTATAACTGAAACAACAGACAGAGATGTTCCAAAATATAATGCTTGATTTCTGTTCAACTTTCCTCTTGGAATTGGACGTAAGCATGTTCTAGTCATTAATTTATCTAAATCAGCTTCATACCACATGTTAAGTGCTCCTGCTGCTCCAGCACCAAAGGCTACAATTAATATCCCAATCACTGACTGTTGAAATGAAACTGAAGTAGGAGCTGTTAACAGACCAACTGCACAAGTGAAAATAACAAGAGACATTACTCTTGGTTTCATTAACTTTAATAATTCAGGAATAATACCTAGTTCGTAATATGATTTTTTTACTTTAGAATACGTCGTAGCCATTTTAATTTTTATATCTTAAGACGTTACTAACTACTAGATTTTTCAGTGCCTTCATAATCTTCAAACTTCGGCAGTTCGTCAAAAGTATGAAAATTCGGTGGTGATGGAACTGTCCACTCTAATGTTGTGGCCCCTTCTCCCCATGGGTTTTGTGCTGCTTTTTTCTTTTTTGCAAAAGCGTAGATTAAATTAGCGAAAAATACCACTAAGCCAACTACAGAAATATATGAACCGATTGAAGAAATATAATTCCAATCAGCGAATGCATCCGGATAATCAGCGTATCTTCTTGGCATTCCAGCTAATCCTAAGAAGTGTTGTGGAAAGAAAACTAAGTTCACACCTATGAAAGTTAACCAAAAATGAAGTTGTCCCATCCACTCAGAATATTCATACCCTGACATTTTACCAAACCAATAATAGAAGCCTGCAAATATCGCAAAAACAGCACCCAAAGATAATACATAGTGGAAGTGAGCTACAACATAATAAGTATCATGCAATGCAGTATCTACTCCAGCGTTTGCTAGTACAACACCAGTTACTCCTCCAACTGTAAATAAAAATATAAATCCTAAAGCCCAAACCATTGGGGTTTTGAATGATATAGATCCTCCCCACATTGTAGCTATCCATGAAAATATTTTAATTCCTGTTGGAACAGCGATTATCATTGTTGCGGCTAAGAAATACGCTTTAGTATCAGTATCTAAACCAACTGTGTACATATGGTGAGCCCAAACAACAAATCCTACTATTCCAATTGCTACCATCGCATAAGCCATTCCTAAATATCCAAAAACTGGCTTCTTTGAAAAAGTAGATACGATATGACTGATCATTCCAAATCCTGGTAAGATTAGAATGTAAACTTCTGGATGACCAAAAAACCAAAATAAATGCTGAAATAATGTTGGGTCTCCACCTGTTTGTGCATCAAAAAATGCTGTACCGAAATTTCTATCTGTTAGAAGCATAGTAATTGCTCCCGCCAATACTGGTAACGAAAGTAATAATAAAAATGCTGTAACTAATATTGACCATGCAAATAATGGCATCTTATGCAAAGTCATTCCAGGAGTTCTCATATTTAAAATAGTTGTAATAAAATTAACTGCTCCTAAAATTGAAGAAGCTCCTGCGACGTGTAAACTTAAAATTGCTAAATCCATTGCTGGACCTGGTTGACCTGCAGTAGAAGATAGCGGTGGATAAATCGTCCAGCCACCACCTACACCTTGTGCACCTGGAGGTCCATCTACAAAAATTGATGAAAGTAATAAAATAAATGCAACAGGCAATAACCAAAAAGAAATATTATTCATTCTTGGAAATGCCATATCTGGTGCTCCAATCATTATCGGCACGAACCAGTTTCCAAAGCCACCAATCATAGCTGGCATGACCATAAAGAAAATCATTATTAATCCATGACCTGTAACCAAAACATTATAAAGATGGTAGTTACCACCTAAAACATCATCACCAGGGTGCATTAATTCCATTCTCATCAAAACTGAAAAAGCTGTTCCAATAACTCCTGCAATAATTGCAAAAATTAAATACATTGTTCCAATATCTTTATGATTTGTAGAATATGCCCATCTCTTCCAACCTGTTGGAGTATGATGATCGTGAATATGTGCTGCTTCTGAACTCATTTTTATTTACTCGCTACTAGTTTTTTATTAATTAAATTTTCATCTTTTGCAAATTTTATCTTCGCCTCTGAAAGCCAAATTTGGTAATCTTCTTCTGAAACTACTTTAACTTCAATTGGCATAAAAGCATGTTTAATTCCACATAACTCTGAACATTGTCCGTAATAAGTCCCAACTTTTTCAGCTTTAAACCAAGTTTCATTTACTCTTCCTGGCATCGCATCCCTTTTAACTCCAAATGCTGGTAATGCCCATGCATGAAGCACATCATTTGCTGTAATTAAAACTTTAACTACTTTATTTACTGGAACAACGACTACATTATCTGTCGCTAACAATCTTGGCTGACCTTCTTTTAAGTCCTTCTCTTCGATCATATAAGCATCAAAAATTATATTTTCATCTGGGTACTCGTATCCCCAATACCATTGATATCCAATTGCTTTTATAGTTACATCAGCTTTAGGAATTGCATCTTGTGAATATAAAACTTTAAATGACGGAACTGCCATCACGATCAAGATTAAACAAGGAACTAATGTCCAAACAATTTCAACTAAAACATTATGTGTTCTTTTAGATGGATTGGGATTTCTCGATGCTCTAAATCTTACCATCACATAAAGCATTAAAAACAAAACAAACGCACTTATAGCAACTATAATTGGTACTAACATATAGTCGTGAAACCAAACTATATCTCTCATAGTTTGTGATGCAGGCTCTTGAAAACCTAATTGCCAATTTTTTGGTTGGTTTGCAAACGCCTCAACTGAGTAAATTAATGCTATAAAAACAAAAAATAGTTTCTTCATTTATTTTCTATATAGATCGAAAATATTATAAAAAATACTAGAGAATTCGCGACAATTTATCAATTTTGCAAATAATTGATCACAGATAACGCGGATATAACCGCAGTTTCAGACCTTAAAATGTTATCGCTTAGTTTTATCGATTGAGACCCTTTAAAGTTTAGAATCTTTTTAATTTCTTCAGCTGAATAATCCCCTTCAGGACCAATTAAAAGACAATTTGGTTTTGAATTTGAAATTTTAATTTTTTTATTCTTCGTATTTAAATCTCCAAAAATTAAATTGATATCTGAATTGTTAGATAGGAATTTATCTAATGATTGAGGTTTTTCAATTGAAGGAATATTTATTCTATTGCTTTGCTCACACGACTCTATAACTATTTTATTTAGTCTCTCATTATTTATTTTTCTAACAATTGTCCTTTCAGAAATAATTGGTACAAATTTTGTTACACCAAGCTCAGTTGCTTTTTGTATCATGAAGTTAAAATAGTTTGATTTAATGGGTGAGAAGGCCAACCAAATATCTTGCTCTTTATCTTTTTGTCTTAACTGTTCAACAACCTTGAAATTTAAGCTGCTTTTTGAAATTTCAGTTACAATTGACTTCCATTCTCCAGATTTGTTAAAAACGGAAAAAGTCTCTCCTTGTTTAATCCTCATTACTTTCAATAAATAATGTGACTGAGACTTATTTAAATTAGTTTCTAAATTAATTGATAATTTTTCTGGATAAAATATTCTAATATTGCTCATTATATTTAAATTAATTTATGAAAAAAATTAAAGCAATCATATTTGATGCATACGGCACCCTATTTGATGTTAATTCTGCGGCTGAAAAATGTAAGGAAAAATTAGGAGATAAATGGGAAGGATTTGCTAATTATTGGAGAACTACACAGCTTGAATATACTTGGCTTAGAAGTTTAATGAGAAGACACAAAGATTTTTGGCAAATCACTGAAGATAGTTTGGATAAATCTATGAATTTTTACAATATTGATAATTCAATGAGATCAGAACTATTAAATTTATATAAAGTGCTTTCACCATTTACTGAAGTAAGGGATGCTTTAAAAAAATTAAAACAATCAAATTATAAATTAGCAATTCTATCAAATGGTACACCTGACCTTTTAAATGAACTTGTAGTTAGCAATCAATTAAAAGATATTTTTGATGATATTTTTTCTGTAGAAGAAGCTGGTATTTTTAAACCAGATTCAAAAGTATATGATCTTCCAATAAATAAATATAATATTGAAAAGAATGAAGTTTTATTCTTAAGTGCTAATACATGGGATGTTTCTGGTGCAGGGAATTATGGATACAACACAGTTTGGGTGAATAGAAATAATAATATTTTTGATAAATTAGATTTTGAACCTAGCCAACAAATAAGTAATTTATCAGAATTGCTTGATTTAATTTAGATATATCCTATATGAACAACATGACAAATATCGAAGTAGAAAAAATAATAGATCCAACACCAGCATCAGATGGTGCAGGAGTTAAATTAAAAAGAAGTATTGGTGTTAAACCAAATTATTATGATCCATTTTTAATGTTAGATGAATTTGGATCAGAAAATAAAGACGATTATATTGCAGGCTTTCCTCCTCATCCACACAGAGGAATTGAAACAGTTACATACATGTTAGCTGGGAGTTTTGAACATAAAGATAGTACAGGTGGTCAAGGAAAAATGACTGCAGGAGATGTGCAATGGATGAAAACTGGTAGTGGAATAATTCATTCTGAAATGCCAGCTATGAACGATGGAAAACTTCATGGTTTTCAATTATGGATTAATATGCCTGCCAGCGAAAAGATGAGCAAACCAGAATACCATTATATAGACTCTGATAAAATGAGCACACATAAAGATGATGATAAATTTATAAAAGTAATAGCTGGAAAGTTTGGAAATTCAGAAGGTCCAATAAAAAAACACAATGTCGATCCAATTTATTTTGATGTAGAATTAAATGAGAGTAAAATTTTTAATCATCAAGTTCCATCCACACACAATTCATTCATATATTTAATTGAAGGTGAAATAGAAATTGGAAACAATAAACATGAAAGTGTTAAAGACTCTACTTTAATTTTATTATCTAAGGGTAAAAACTTGAAAGTAACTGCTTTAACAAACGCTAAATTTTTACTAATATCTGGAAAACCGATAGGAGAACAGATTGCAAGAGGTGGCCCATTCGTCATGAATACCAAGCAAGAAATACTTCAAGCAATTGATGATTATCATAATGGTAATTTTGTAAAGTAAATATGAAAGCTATAAGGTTTGAAAAGTTTGGAGGCCCAGAAGTCTTAGAATACAAGGATATCGAAATCGGTAAACCTGGTCCAAAGGAAGTTCTTGTTAAAAATTTGTCAGTTGGACTTAATTATATTGATGTTTACCATCGAACAGGTTTGTATCCGATTGAATTACCAAGTGGACTTGGATTAGAAGCATCTGGAGTAGTTGAAGAAATTGGCGCAGAAGTAAGTCTTTTTAAAGTTGGAGATCGAGTAAGTCATGCATCTGCTCCAATAAGTGGATACTCAGAAAAACAAATAATGCCAGAAGAAAAATTAGTTACCGTGCCTGAAGGTATTTCAGATGAAATAGCTTCTTGTATTTTATTAAAGGGAATAACTTCAGAATATTTATTACACAGATCATATGCTGTTAAAAAAGGAGATAAAGTTTTATTTCATGCTGCGGCTGGTGGCGTGGGTCAAATAATGTGCCAGTGGGCAAATGCTTTAGGATGTGAAGTCATTGGAACAGTTGGATCTAAAGAAAAAGTTGAAATAGCAAAAAAAAATGGGTGTCATCATGTTATCAATTATACAGATCATAATTTTGTGGAAGAAGTTGAAAAAATAGTTGGTAGAAACGGAATAGATGTTGTCTATGACGGTGTTGGAGCAAAAACTTTTGAGGGATCAATAGAATGTTTAAAAATTAGAGGGATGATGGTAGCATTTGGAAATGCATCTGGATATGTTCACACTATAGATGTCAAAAAACATATAAACACAAAAGGTCTTTTTTTTACAAGACCGTCAATAATGCATTATACAATTACAAGAGATGAATTAGAAAAATCTGCTAAATTGGTTTTTGATGCATTTCTTTCAGGAAAAATAAAAATTGAAGTTTCTAAAAAATATAAATTAAGTGAAGCTAAACAAGCTCACATAGATTTAGAGAATAGGGTTTTAACAGGACCGGCAGTTATTATTCCTTAAATTGATCATCCATATCTGAAAGATGAAGTCTTAACGCTCTAGTCGAGATTTGTATTTCTCTTATAAAAAATATTATTGATACCATCATCGACAAACAACAAGAGCCAAAAATTATTCTAGCCAAAAAATATGTCTCTAAATAAAGAGCAAAAACAGTAAGCATATTAAATAAGAAGCCAAATGCTGCAAAAAGTATAGTAATCCTTAAATTTTTTACTCTATCATTTAAATTAATTAGCTGCTGCTTCCACTCTGGTGGAGTATGCTTTTCAAAAACATATTCGTCATGTATTTTTCTAATCAAACCACTTAATGTATGAAATCTGTTACTATAGACTGCCATAATCAAAGGTATGGCGGGAAACATTAATGCGGTAACAGTGTAATCAATATTCATGCGAATCAGTTTGATTATGAATCTACGCTTTGTTATTTACAAGTAAATTATGTCTGAAAAGGTTAAAATTTTTATTGAATTAACAAGACTTAATAAACCAATTGGTTTCATGCTTTTATTTTGGCCATGCATTTGGGGTTTAACAATTTCTTATGATTTTTCTCTTTCTTTAAACACTTATTTTATTTATGCTTTTTTATTTTTTTCTGGATCTGTTTTAATGAGATCAGCAGGATGTATTGTTAACGATATAAGCGATAGAAAAATTGATAAGTTAGTCGAAAGAACAAAAAATAGACCAATCGCGTCAGAAAAAATTTCAGTATTTAATGCTGCAATATATGCTGCAATCTTGTGCTTAATTGCATTTTTAGTTTTAATAAATTTTAATAAATTTACTATTTATATGGCTCTTCTTTCAATGCCATTAGCATTTACGTATCCGCTAATGAAAAGATTTACTTACTGGCCTCAACTTTTTTTAGGTATTACATTTAATTACGGTCTAGTTTTGGCATGGATATCTATTCAAAATGAAGTTTCTATAATACCAATTATATTTTATTTAGGAGCCACATTTTGGACATTAGGTTACGACACAATATACGGATATCAAGATATTAATGATGATGAAATAATTGGAGTTAAATCAACATCGATAAAATTTAAAAATAACCCAAAAAAATTTATATCGTTTTGTTACATAATGTTTTTAATATCATTGTTTCTTGTTGGTTATAAAATGAATTTTAATTATTTATATTACATTGCTTTAATAGTGCCTTTAACTCATTTGTTAGTTTTTCAATCTCTTAAATTAAAAACCAAAAGTGGAAATGACTGCTTAGCAAAATTTAAAAGTAACAATCTTTTGGGTCTTATTATTTTAATAATTTTGTTAGTAGGAAAATTAACTTAATGAAAAATATCGATATTATAAAAAGATTGTATAATGATTATACAACAAAACATCTTAACAAAATAATACTTGCTATTGTATTTTCTATTTTTGTTGCTGGCGCCACATCAGCAACAGCATGGCTACTAGATCCTGCGATAGAAAAAATTTTTATAAATAAAGATCAAACTTTAATTTTTGTAATTCCACTTTTAATTATAATAGCCTTTGCTACTAAAGGCATATCTTTATATTTGGCGAAGATTTTGATGATAAAAACTGCTGAAGAAGTAAAAAAAAATATTCAAATTGATATGCTATCTTCTTTTATTAAGTCTGATACTGAAAAAATTGAAGATAAACATTCAGGAAAATATATTTCTAATTTAAACTTTGATGTAAATCAAATAACTGGAATGTTGAGTAATGCAGTTTTAAACTTATTTAAAGATGGATTGACTCTTATTGGTTTATTACTTGTAATGTTCTTTCAAAATTGGAAGCTTTCTCTCATAGCCTTGATAATGCTTCCTATAGCATCAATTACTGCTAAAAAGTTAGGTAAACGTATTGTAAAAGTTGCAACTGAAGCGCAAGAAAAATCTGGTGATTTAAACAA
Source organism: uncultured Pelagibacteraceae bacterium (assembly GCA_902616245.1). Classification (GTDB taxonomy): domain Bacteria; phylum Pseudomonadota; class Alphaproteobacteria; order Pelagibacterales; family Pelagibacteraceae; genus Pelagibacter. Next base: position 427,645 of record CACMSB010000001.1, on the reverse strand, counting down.
ATATTTAATTGATCTTTTCAAAAACCATAAAATTATAAAAATCTTCCAAAGAGAAAATTATGAGAATGAAAGATCAGAAAAATTTGTAAATGACCTTAAAGAAAAAACAATAAAAATTCATAGTGTATTTATAAGATCAACACCTATTATGGAAGTTGTAACTGGAATTATGATTGCAATTTTAATTTTTTATTCTGGTAAATTAATTATGAATGATCAACTAAGTATAAATAATTTCTTTTCTTTTTTAGCTGCTATGATGCTTGCATATCAACCTGTTAAATCTTTGGCGAATGTAAATGTTTCATTTGGTCAAGGTTTGTCTGCTGGAAAAAGAATACTACCTATTATAGATCAACAAAATAAGATTTCATTAAATGAAAATGGCAAAGTATTAAATATAACTAATGCATCAATAAAATTTCAAAATATTAATTTTAGTTATAAATCAAATCTTAACAATATAGTCCTTAAAAATATTAATATTGATATAGCTGGCAGAAAAATGACAGCTTTAGTAGGCCACAGCGGATCAGGTAAATCTACAATATTAAATTTAATACCAAGAATTTATGATGCAGACTCTGGGGAAATTCTAATTGATAATCAAAAAGTACAAAACCTTAATCTGAAATCATTAAGAAAAGAAATATCTATTGTTGATCAAAATACAACACTTTTTGATGATACTATTTTTAATAATATCAAATATGCCAAGCCAAAGGCGAGTGATGAAGAGATTTTTAGAGCTGCAAAAATATCAATGTGTACAGATTTTATTGAAAAATTAGAAAATAAATTTCAGACTGTTATTGGAGAAAATGGAGTAAAATTATCAGGTGGTGAAAAACAGAGACTTTCAATAGCTAGAGCTTTGTTAAAGGATAGCAAAATAATTCTTTTAGATGAAGCAACTTCATCGCTTGATTCTGAAACAGAAGAAAAAATACAAAAAGCTATTGAAGAATTAACAAAAAATAAAACAACAGTAGTTATTGCTCATAGACTATCAACTATTCTCAATTCAGAAAAAATTTATGTAGTTGATAAGGGCTGTGTAGAATCATCAGGTAAACATGATGATCTAATTAAAAATTCATTGCTTTATAAAAACTTCTACGAGAGACAAATAAAAAATAACTAATGTATTTTTTGTATAATATATTAGGAATTATTTTTTTTTTAATCTCTCCAATTATATTATTTTTTAGAATGATTAATGGAAAGGAAGATTGGAGAAGAATCTTAGAAAAATACGCTTATTATAACAAAAAAAAGCCTGATACAACCGTGTGGTTTCATGGTGCAAGTGTTGGGGAAATCATGAGCATTCTGCCTTTGATAAATAAGTTTGAAAAAGACAAATCTATAAAAAAAATTTTACTTACTTCATCTACTTTAAGTTCTGCATCAATAATTGCAAAGAAACCATTAAAGAAAACAACTCATATTTACTATCCATTTGATATTGGATTTATATGCAATAACTTTTTAAATTATTGGGAACCAAAAATCGCAATATTTGTAGATTCTGAAATCTGGCCGAATATGTATGAAAAAATAAATTCAAAAAAAATACCTCTTATTTTAATAAATGCTAGAATTACGAGTAAAAGTTTCAAAAGATGGCAAATCTTTTCATCTTTTGCAAAGAATGTTTTCAGTAAAATAACTATAGCTTTACCTCAAAATCAAGAAACCCAAAATTATTTAAAAAGATTGGGTGTTAAAAAAATTAAATTTGTAGGAAATTTAAAGTATTTTAAAAATGATAAACAAAGTTTGAAGAAAAATGTTCAAAAATATTTTAAAAATAAAAAAGTATTCTGTGCAGCTAGCACTCATTATAATGAAGAGAAAATCATTGGAAAATTACATTTAAAATTGAAGAAAAAGTTTAAGAATTTAATTACAATAATGGTTCCACGTCACATAAATAGATCAGAGGACATAAAGCAAGAACTTAGAAAATTAAAACTGATAGTTACTGAAAGATCAAGCAGACATAAGCCGTCTGATAATTGTGATGTATATATTGTTAATACATATGGAGAAATGTCAAAATTTTTAAGACTTTCAAATGTAACATTCATTGGTGGATCTTTAGTAAACCATGGAGGACAAAACCCATTAGAAGCTGTAAGAATGGGTAATTACGTGATGCATGGTAAAAAAGTAAATAATTTTAAAGAAATATATAAAGAATTAAAAAGTTTAAAAATATCTTCAGAGATTAAAAATATTGATCAAATGGAAAAAGTATTTGTAAAAAATCATAATTACAAAATGTCAAATAGTAAACTTAATAAAATTAATTATTTAGGTGCTAAAATTTTTGAAAATAACGTTAAAGAAATTAAAAATTATTTATAATGAAAGTAAAAAGACCCATTTTTTGGGATAGTTTCAATTTCATATCATTATTACTCTTACCATTTAGTTTGATAACAATTATTTTTAATTTTATTAAATCTTTAAGTCTTAAAAAATATTTCAAAATAAAAACAATCTGTGTTGGAAATATTTACTTAGGTGGAACAGGAAAAACACCTTTAGTTTTAAAAATAAATGATATGTTAAAATACAATTTTAAAACTGTATTTATTAAAAAAAAATATATTGATCAAATTGATGAGCAAAATATTTTATCAAAATATGGAAATCTAATTTGTTTAAGTTTTAGAGATATTGCGCTTAGAATTGCTGAGAAAAAAAATTACCAGCTAGCTATATTAGATGATGGTTTGCAAGATAAAAGTTTAAATTATGATATTTCTATTGCTTGTTTTAATAGTTCAGAGCTAGTTGGAAATGGCCTAGTTTTACCTGCTGGACCATTAAGGGAAAAAATTTCAAATATTGCAAACTATGATGTTGTATTTCTAAATGGTGAGAGAAATAGTAAAAGATTTGAAAAAAAACTAAAAAGATTAAATTCAAATTTAAAAATATTTAGAGCCAAATATAGTGCAAAAAATCTTAAGTCTTTTAAATTTAAAAGTAACTTTTTGATGTTTTCAGGTATTGGTAATCCTTTGGAATTTCAACAAACATTAAAAAAATATAATTTTAATATAAAAAAAATAATGACTTTTCCTGACCATTATAAATATAAAAATTCTGATATAAATAATATAAAAAATATAGCTAAGAGTAAAAAATTAAAAATTATAACAACCGAAAAAGACTACAATCGATTGTCAAATATACAAAAAAAAAATATCCAATTTTTAAAAATAGGATTAAAAATTGAAAAAGAAAAAGAATTTAAAAATTTTTTATTAAAGAAACTATGAGGAAGTTTTTTTATTTAATTGAATTTATTTTAATAAAATTATTTTTTTTTATACTAATTATAATTGGTTATAAAAATGGATCTAATTTGGGGGATTTTATTGGACGCTTGTTTGGACCGATATTTAGATCAAAAAAGTTAATTGAAAATAATTTGGAACAATCTGGCATTGTAGAAAAAAAAAATTACAATAAAATTATAAGTAAAATATATGGAAATTATGGAAGAATACTTGCTGAATATCCTTTTCTTAAAGCATTTAGAAATAACAAATTAAATAAATTTATTGAAATAGACGGGCTTGAAAACCTAAACAAAATTAAGAGAGAAAAAAGACGAGCTGTATTTATATCTGGTCATTTCAATAATTTTGAATTAATGGCACTTCAAATAGAAAAAGCTGGTATAAATTTGTGCGCTATTTATAGACCGTTAAATAACGTATTCCTTAACAAAACTATGGAAGAAATTAGACAAAATTTTATATGCAAAAATCAAATTAAAAAAGGAAGATCAGGCACAAGACAGATTATTGAAAATATAAAAAAAGGTAACTCAGTAGCTCTAATGATAGACCAAAGAGTAAGAGAAGGTATAAAAATTAATTTTTTTGGTAAACCAGCTAGTACTACGACCATACCCGCACAATTAATTAAAAAATATAAATGTGATCTAGTGCCTATTTATATAGAGAGAAGAAAAAATAATTATTTTAAAATGTTTGTTTCAGAACCAATTAAAATTGGGAACAATAAATCAATCAAAGAAATAACTGAACATCTAAATAATATACTTGAAAAAATGATTTTAAAAAATGTAGACCAGTGGATCTGGACTCATGATAGGTGGAAAAAATAATCAGTTTTTATTTAATAAATCTCTTTTCATTGAGGCCTCAACATAAGAAAAGTAGGCTTCCTGTGTCTCAACGTTCCAGTGAGTTAAGTTTTCAAGTGGTATTTTTTTTTGTGAGATAGCACAAATCACATGATCACCATCTTCAATGATCTCAAAATTATTTGCTAAGTATTTTAATTTAGCTAACTTATTTAACATATTTAAGATATATATTTACTAAATGAAAATTGCAATTATTGGAAGTGGAGGAAGAGAGCACGCTCTAGTTCATCACTTAAGTAATTCAAAAAAAATAACAAAAATATATTCAATACCCGGTAATGCTGGTACCGAAGAGATATCTATAAATATTGATTTAAATTTGGAGAATTTTCAAGATTTGTATAATTTTATTAAGAAAGAAAAAATCGAATTAGTGATTGTTGGTCCAGAAAAACCATTAGTCGAGGGATTAGTTGATTTCCTAGAGTCAAAAAATATTAAAGTTTTTGGTCCTAGAAAAAAAGTTGCTCAATTAGAAGGCTCAAAAATATTTACAAAACAAATTTGTGAGAAATTTAACATACCAACTGCTAAATTTAAAATTTGTAAATCAAAAGAAGACGCATTTGTATTTTTATCATCATCTAATTTTCCTCTTGTTGTAAAGGCGGATGTTCTTGCTGCAGGTAAAGGTGTTTATATTTGTCAAAATGTTGATGAGGCTAAAACTGCTGTTAATGAAATATTTGATGGTAAATTTGGGAAAGCAGATCAAGTGTTAATTGAGGAATTTTTAGAAGGTGATGAGATGAGTTTTTTTATTATTTCAGATGGAATTAGTTATAAAACTTTTAATACAGCTCAAGACCATAAAAGAGTTGGTGAGGGCGATACTGGAAAGAACACGGGAGGAATGGGAGCTTATTCACCTTCAAGCTTAATTAATAATGATTTAGAGAATAAAATTTTAAACAAAATAATTGAGCCAACTTTAAAAGCTATAAGTGAAATGAATGAGAAGTACGTCGGTTTTTTATATGCCGGCTTAATGATAAAAAGTAATGAACCATACTTAATTGAATATAATGTCAGGATGGGTGATCCTGAATGCCAAACTATATTACCTTTGGTTGACAGTGATTTATTGGAAATAATAAATGCTTGTTGTAATTCAAAATTAAAGACACATGAAATAAAATGGAAAAATAAAAAAAGTATGTGCATTGCTTTATGCTCAAAAGGATATCCTGACAAATATAATAAGAATGTTGAAATTAAAAATTTAAAAGAATTTAAATCAACTAAAGATAATTTTATTTTTCATGCTGGAACAAAAAGTTCTGAAAATAAAATTGTAGCGGTTGGTGGCAGGGTAATAAATTTTGTGAATATCTCAGATAGCTATTTATCAAGCAGAAAAGAAATCATCAATCAGATTAAGAAATTGAATTGGGAAGATGGTTTTTATAGATCAGATATAGGTCATAAAGTTATAGATAAATGAGAGTAATTGGTGGAAAACTAAGAGGTAAGTTGATTCATAATCCTACAGATAAAACAACAAGACCCTTAAAGGATATGGTTAGAGAGTCGATATTTAATATTTTAGAGCATTCTAAGAATGAAAAAATTAAATTCAAAAATGACGTAGTTTTGGATTTATTTTCTGGTTCTGGTTCGTTTGGCATTGAGTGTTTGTCTAGAGGAGTAAAAAAAGTTTTTTTTTTTGAAAATTACAAACCCTCTTTAAAAGTTTTAGAAAAAAATATTAAGGAGTTAAAAATTGATAAAGATTCAGTCATTAAAGAAATAAACGCATATGAAATTTCTAAAGAAAATATAGACAATGAAAAAATTAATTTAATTTATCTGGATCCACCATTCAAAGATAAAAATATAAATAGATTATTAAGGAAAATTTTAGACTTAAAAATTGCTCACAAAAGCACATTAATAGTAATACATAGAAATAAGAAATTTAAAGAAAATTTTATAGAAGATTTTAAAATTCTTAGAGAAAAAAAATATGGATTATCAAAAATAATATTTGGTAAATTACTATTTTAGAATTTTTTTAGTTTCTATTTTAATCAATTCAACAGAAGGTTGGTTAATTGGATTTACATTTAATAAGGAGCTTAGCATTAGAGTTTCTAAAATAAAAAATGCAAATAGTTCGCCTAAAGTTTCCTCGTTTTTATTAATAATTTCAAAACTTCTAAATGGAAATTTTTTCTTATTAAATACATTTTGTGTAGCTTTTTTTTGAGCGTACAACAATTGATTTAAGCTATTCTTTTTTAACTTCTCTAATCCATCAATTAAATATGCATTATTAAATTTAAGTCGACTTCTCTCTCTAGTGAAAAAAAAACTAAAGAAGTTATTTTTTGGACCATCTAAATAATATTGTAAAAGACTATGATTGTCCTTTGGCATTGTAGAGATTATAGGAAAAAAACCCTTGCCCTTTTTTCCTAAACTCTCAGCAGATAATTGCTGGTACCATTTTAAAAAGCTATCTAATTTTTCATCATAATTTAAAATTACGCAATTTTTTTTTCCTTTAATAATATTTGAGTGAATAGAAGATACATTTTTAATTAAAAAATTAATAAATGTTTTATTTTTTATTAGATAATTTAATCGTTTAAATTTTTTTTCATTTAAACCCATCAATTCTGCCGGAACCATTCCGACTTCGGATAATACTGAATATCTTCCTCCAATATAATTTTTATGGTCTATTACATCAGATTTCAGTTTATTCGCCATAGCTCTTAAAATATTATTTTTATTTTCGGTGATTATTAAATTTTTATTTCTTTTCTGTTTTGATAAAATCAGGTTTAAATTTGATAATGTTTCTAGGGTATTACCTGATTTTGATATAATTATATTCAAACGTTTTTTGTTTGATTTTGTAATTCTAATGCTCTGTAGGTTATTATAAAAGAAAAATTTTTTTTTGATTTTATGACTAAGAAAATCATAAATGGCTTGTGCACCTAAAATAGATCCACCCATTCCTATTAAATTAAACTCATTGTATTTTTTGAATTTAAGTAAATTTTTTTTCTGAAATGAATAATTGTAATTATTGGTTAAAGATTTTAATAGAGGATATTTTTCAATTAAATTTTTAAACTTTATGAAATTATTAAGTTTTTTTTTATTTAATTGTTTTTTTTTATTTTTGAAATTTTTGTAAATAATATGTTTTGTCTCCATTAATTACTGGATTTTCTTTTTCATATTATTTAATAAATCTGAATTATTATTAATATCTTTATTGTTATTATTGTCTTTTATTTGAAGTAAATCTTTTACTTCATCATTATTTTTTTTCGAACTAACCTTCAAATCATCACCTGGCATTGGAAGCTTATTCATGTCAGGTGGCATTTGAAGCGGATTTTTTTTTTTAACAAGAAACTCATCACTTTGTTCAGACCTTTTCTCACCTTCTAAGGCGTCCTTAACACCACCACAATTAATCAATATAGGGAGTAAAGATAATAATAAAAATAATTTAAATTTATTTTTTTTCATCATTTTTTTTATAAAATATAAATTCAGATAAAATAAGGCATATAATACCAATTGTTATAAAAATATCAGCTACATTAAATATAAACCAATGATATCCTGCATAATTTAAATCTATAAAGTCTGGAACAGCTCTGTAATAAACTCGGTCAAATAAGTTTCCTAAAGAACCTCCTAATATTATCATTAAAAAAAATGATTTAGTTTTTGATTCAATCAAAGCGAAATACAATATTACCAAGTTTATAATTACTATAATTGCAGTAAAGATATTATAGAAAAATTTATCTTCTGAAGCAAATAAACCAAATCCTATTCCTGTATTCCAAACTAAATAAATATTTAAAAATTGATTAATATAAAAATCAACTTGCCCTTCATTATTTAAAATATTTAGAATATAAATTTTTGATAGTCTATCTAAAGCAAAACAAACAACTAAAAATATAAAACCTATAAGAAGTTTATTTAATTTTTCATTTCCCATTTGTATTTAAAAGTCCACAATTTGGTCTTTCACAACCCGTTTCAAAAATTTTCCAACAAATAGGACATTTATTTCCTTGAGCTTTTTTTGCAACTACATCAATACTATTTTTTAAATTTTCTTTTTTAATTACTGAAGCAGCTGAAGTTATACAAATTTCAGAAAAATTAATATTTTTTGCTTTATCATAAAATTCTTTATTTAACTTTATTTCAATTATTGCTTCTAAACTTGAACCAATTGACTTTTCGGCTCTCATATTCTCAATTGAAATATTTGCCTCATCTCTAATTTTTTTAACATAATCCCAATCTGAGCTAAGTTCTTCATTGTTCCAAGAATTAGGAATTGAAACGAAATTTTGTAAATGGATACTTTGGCTATCTTTTTCCTTTTTAACTAGTTGATATATTTCTTCAGTTGTAAATGATAATATTGGTGCAAACCATTTAAGTAGACACTGCAAAATAATATTTAAAAGAGTTATACAGTTCTTTCTTTTATTGGAATTTAAAGCGTCACAATATAGAGTATCTTTCCTGATATCGAAATAAAAAGCAGAAAGCTCAACTGTACAAAAATTTAGTAATTCTTTATATAAGTTATGAAAGTTATAAACTTTAAAATTATTTTTAAAATTCTCATTTATTGTATAAATTCTATGAAGCATAAATTTTTCAAGTGAGTCAAGTTTTTCAACCTTAACTTTTTCAAAATCAAGATTTTCATATTGATCTTGAATATTTCCTAAAAGATATCTAAACGTGTTTCTAATTTTTCTATAAGACTCCGCATGTTGATCCAAAATTGAATAATCTATTCTAAGATCCTCAGCATAATTTGAGGATGCGACCCAAATTCTTAAAATATCTGCTCCATATTTTTTTAATATATCTTGTGGAGCAATTACGTTACCTGTTGATTTTGACATTTTTAGACCTTTTCCATCTACGACAAAACCATGAGAAAGAATGCTTTCAAATGGAGCAACACCTCTTGTTCCACATGATTCTAGTAATGAAGAGTGAAACCATCCTCTATGTTGATCTGAACCTTCAAGATACATGGATGCTGGCCATTTAAGGTCGTCTCTTTTTTCTAAAACAAAAGAATGAGTGGATCCACTATCAAACCAAACCTCAACTATATCTGATAATTTTTCATAATCTTCTGCTTTATACTTACCTCCAAGAAAGATCTGATAATCTTCATTAAACCAACAATCAGAACCTTCTTTTTCGTAAATTTTTGCAATATTTTCAAAAACTTCATCATCAACTAAAACATCACCTGTTTTTTTTGAAATAAAAATCGGTAGCGGCACACCCCAAACTCTCTGTCTTGATACACACCAATCTGGTCTTGTTTCAATCATTGATTTTATTCTCTCTTTTCCTTTGGATGGATAAAAATCTGTATTATCGATGGCTTTTAATGCTTTATCTCTTAATCCATGACTTTCCATAGAAATAAACCATTGCGGTGTTGCTCTGTGAACAAGTGGAGCTTTTGATCTCCAAGAATGGGGATAAGAATGTGTAAGTTTTCCATTTGTTACTAAATTTTTTTGCTCATTTAATTTTTCAATAATTAAGTTATTGGCCTTAAAAATATGCAAACCTTCAAAATGTTTAATTTCATTTGTATATTTTCCATCACCATCAACTGTTTCAATTGCTTTGATATTATTATTTAAACAAAGATTGAAATCATCTGGTCCATGGCTTGGAGCGCAGTGTACAATACCTGTGCCTTGTTCAGTCGTAACAAAATTAGCCTCAAGCATTGGGATATCATAATCATATCCCATTTTAGAAAATGGATGACTGCAAACTGTTCCTTTCAAATCTTTTCCTAAAAATTCGTTTAAAACTTTTATATTTTCAATAGAAGTATCTTTCTTAAAAGGTTCTAGTAGATCCTTTGCAATTATTATTTTTCTATCAATAAAATTTTTGTTATCGTTTATTTCAAGCAAAACATATTTTAGGCCTTCATTGTAAGCTAAAGCTTTATTTGCAGGAATAGTCCATGGTGTTGTCGTCCAAATTATTACATCAGCACCTTTAATTATATCAAAATTTGTAACTTTCACTTTGAATGCTGCATAAATCGTATCTGAAACATGATCCATGTATTCAACCTCAGCATCAGCTAAAGCTGTTTTTTCAACAGTTGACCAAAGAACTGGCTTGTAACCTCTATAAAGGCTTCCTTCTTTAAGAAATTTTCCAAGTTCTCTAACTATTTGAGCTTCAGCATCAAATGACATTGTTGAATAGTAATTTTCCCAATCACCGATTACTCCAAGTCTTGTAAATTCTCCCTTATGGACGTCTATCCATTTATTTGCAAATTCTCTACATTCTTTTCTGAATTCAATAATTGGAACATCATTTTTATTTTTTTTATTCTTTTTGTACTGTTCTTCAATTTTCCACTCAATAGGCAAACCATGGCAATCCCATCCAGGAACATAAACTGAATCTTTACCATCCATTTGATGAAATTTTGTAATTATGTCTTTTAAGATTTTATTCAAAGCGGTACCCATATGAATATTTCCATTTGCATATGGAGGCCCATCATGAAGTACAAATTTTTCTTGCCCTTTACTTTTTTGTCTTAACAAATTGTAAAGGTCAATTTTCTTCCAAAATTCAATGTAAGTTGGCTCCTTATTTGGCAAATTTGCCTTCATTGAGAATTTTGTTTTAGGTAGATTTATATGTTCCTTGCTCATGAAATATTATCTTTTAGCAACTTTGATATCTTTATTTATTTGTTTTTTCAAAGCATCAATATTTTTAAATTTTGTTTCTCCTCTAATAAATTTTGTAAAATTAATAGTTAGATTTTTATTATAAAGATTTCCAGAAAATTTAAATAAATTTACCTCTAATAATAATTTTTTTTGATTAAAAGTAGGCCTATACCCAATATTTGCTATTCCTTTGAACTTTTTTTTGTTTTTTTCAATATAAACATCAACTGCATAAACTCCTACTTTTGGTATTACATAATTTTTTATATTTATGTTGCATGTAGGAAAGCCAATTTTTCTTCCCATCATTCTACCCTTTTCTACAACGCCTTCTATTGACCAATTTCTTGATAAAAGTTGATTTGCAATTTTTAAATTACCATTTTCAATTAATTTTCTAATTAATGTTGAGGAAATAATTTTATTTTTTTTATATAACGGTTTTGGATTAATTAATTTGTAATTATATTTTTTTTGAAATCTTTTTAATAAATTTACGTCCCCCTCTCTCTTATTTCCAAATCTAAAATTATTACTAACAAAAATATAATCTGCGCTTAACCTTTCGCATAAAATATTTTTAATAAAATTACGACAAGATATTTTGGAGAATTTTTTATCAAATTTTTTATTTATTAAAAAATCGACATTATAATCACTAAAATATCTACTCTTTTGATTAAGATTTGAAAGTCGATAATTCGTAATACTTTTATCAAAATACATTTTTGGTATTGGATCAAAAGTAACTACTCCAATTTTTGAATTATATTTTTTTTTATATTTTTTTGCTTCTTTGAATAATCTTTGATGACCTAAGTGTAAGCCATCAAAATTACCAATTAATATCATTGCATTTTGATGTTTTCTTAAAATCTTGAAATTTTTGTAGATTTTAATTTTGTTCACCATTTTAATCTTGTTTGAGTGTAATTCACACTCACTCCATATTTTTTTTCTAATTTATGAATATTAAGACTACTTAATTCTTTTTTATGTATACCACTCGTTATTAACAAATTGTCAAAATTTTGAATATTAGCTCCTTTTATATCTGTATTCATATTATCTCCGATACATAAAACATTTTTACCATTTATGTTAGCAGATAAATTATAAACTGGAGGATAAGGTTTACCAAAGTAAATTACTTTTCCACCAATTTTCTCAAATATTTTTGCAACTGATCCAGCGCAAAACTCTCTAACATCACCTCTATCAACAATTAGGTCTGGATTTGTACAAACAAATTTTTTATTTGAAAATTTCTCAAGTAAATCTTCATAATATTCAAGTTTTGTCTCATGATCTTCAAATAACCCTGTACAAATAAAATAATCAGCTTGATTAATATTACTAACTTTATTTTGTTCAAATCTTTTAAATAAGTCAAAATCTCTTGGTGGTCCAATATGATAAAACTTTGCATTTAGAAAATTTTCCATTAAATATTTTAATGAAGCTTCTCCTGAGGTGTATACATCTTCATAAAATTTTTTGAGCCCCATTTTTTTCAAAAAATCAATAACTGTAGAATTTGGTCTCGGTGCATTCGTAAGTAATACAAATTCTTTATTATTTCTTTTTAAATTTTCTAAAACTTCAATAGAATCCTCAAAAATTTGTAAGCCATTGTGGATGACTCCCCATATGTCGATAAAAAATAATTCGTAACTGTTTATTTTAGATCTTAATCCATCTTTGTCTAAGTTTTGGGGCATACTTGAGGTATAGCTTAAAAATAAGCTTAATTCTTGAGTTTTTTAGACCATAATTTTTATTCAAGATCTTGAAAATTATTAAATATGTCTCTATATGACTGCTAATTTAAAGGAGAATTCGTATGAAGTTTAAACCGTTACATGACCGTGTTTTAATAGAAGTTTTAGATAGCAGCGAAAAAACTGCTGGTGGCATAATTATTCCAGATACAGCTCAAGAAAAACCTCAAGAAGGTAAAGTTGTTGCTGTCGGCGGAGGTGCAAAAACTGAAGATGGAAAATTAATACCTATGGACGTTAAAGTAGGTGATAAAGTTTTATTCGGTAAATGGTCAGGAACAGAAGTTAAAATTGATGGTAAAGAGTACAGCATAATGAAAGAGTCTGACATTATGGGTATTGCAACAGGTAAATAAATAATAAGGAGAGTTTAGAATGGCTAAAATAGTTAAATTTGATTCAGATGCTAGAGCATCAATGTTAAAGGGAGTTGATATACTTGCCAACACTGTAAAGGTTACTCTTGGACCAAAAGGAAGAAATGTTGTTATAGACAAATCTTATGGCGCGCCAAGAACAACTAAAGATGGTGTATCAGTTGCAAAAGAAATTGATCTTGATGATAAGTTTGAGAACATGGGTGCGCAAATGGTTAAAGAAGTTGCAAGCAAAACCAATGATGAAGCTGGTGATGGAACAACAACTGCAACAATTTTAGCACAAGCAATTGTCAAGGAAGGTTGTAAGTATGTAACAGCAGGGATGAACCCAATGGATGTTAAAAGAGGGATTGATGCTGCTGTAGATCATGTAAAAAATAAATTAATTTCATCAGCTAAAAAAGTAAAAGATAGTGATGAGATTGCACAAGTTGGAACAATTTCAGCAAACGGTGATAAAGAAATAGGCGCAATGATTTCAAAAGCTATGCAGAAGGTTGGTAATGAAGGAGTAATTACTGTTGAAGAAGCAAAAGGAATTGAAACAGAACTTGATGTAGTTGAGGGTATGCAGTTTGATAGAGGGTATTTATCTCCATATTTTATTACTAATGGTGATAAAATGACCACAGAGTTAGAAAATCCGTTAATTCTTCTTCACGAGAAGAAATTAACAAATCTTCAACCGATGGTTCCGCTGTTAGAAGCTGTGGTACAAGCTGGCCGACCGTTAATGATAATTTCAGAAGATGTTGAGGGTGAAGCACTTGCAACACTTGTTGTTAACAAACTTAGAGGTGGTTTAAAAGTTGTTGCTGTTAAAGCTCCAGGTTTTGGAGATAGAAGAAAAGCAATGTTAGAAGATATTGCAATTCTTACAGGTGGACAGGTTATTTCTGAAGATTTAGGAATTAAACTTGAAAATGTTAAACTTAATGATCTTGGTTCTGCAAAACGTGTAAAAGTTGATAAGGAAAATAGTACAATTGTAAGTGGTGCAGGTAAAAAATCTGACATTGAAGCAAGATGTGCTCAGATCAAAGCTCAAGTCGAAGAAACAACATCAGACTATGATAGAGAAAAACTACAAGAGAGACTTGCTAAACTAGCAGGTGGTGTAGCAGTAATCAAAGTTGGTGGTGCTACAGAAGTTGAAGTTAAAGAAAGAAAAGATAGAGTTGAGGATGCATTAAACGCTACAAGAGCAGCAGTTGAAGAAGGTATTGTTGTTGGTGGTGGATGTGCATTGCTTTATGCTTCAAAAGAACTTGATAGTCTAAAAGTAAAAGGTGATGATCAAAAAGCTGGTGTAGAAATTGTCAAAAGTGCTTTGCAAGCACCTATTAGACAAATCACAACAAATGCAGGTGTTGATGGATCAGTAGTTGTTGGTAAGTTATTAGAAACCAACAAGCCTAGTAATGGTTACGATGCACAATCAGAGCAATATGTTGATATGTTTAAAGAAGGTATTATTGATCCAGTTAAAGTCGTAAGAACAGCACTTCAAGATGCTGCTTCTATATCTGGATTGTTAGTAACAACTGAGGCTATGATTGCAGATAAACCAGATGAAAAAGATGCTGGTGCAGCTGGTATGCCCCCTGGAGGAATGGGTGGTATGGGCGGTATGGGTGGAATGGGAATGTAATCCCAATTTTACTCAAGGAAAAATTCAAAAAGGGCAGTTTTTACTGCCCTTTTTTTTTGAATTGAAAAAAAATATTTTGAATATATAAGAACGCGCAAATGACATCATCAATACGTAACATCACCATAATTGCTCACGTTGACCATGGCAAGACTACTTTGATTGATAACTTAATGAAACAGAGTGGTTCTTTTAGAGAAAATGAAGTTGTTGATGAAAGACTAATGGACTCCGGAGAACTTGAAAAAGAAAGAGGTATTACAATTCTTGCCAAACCAGCTTCCATTAATTGGAAAGGTTCTAGAATTAATATTATTGATACACCTGGACATAGAGATTTTGCTGCAGAAGTTGAAAGAGTTCTTAGTATGGCTGATGGTGCATTATTGTTAATAGATTCAGCTGAAGGGGTAATGCCTCAAACTAAATTTGTATTAGCAAAAGCACTTAAACAAGGCCTTAAACCAATAGTAGTTATAAATAAATTAGACAAGACCGACCAAAGAGCCGATGAAGTTTTAAATGAAACTTTTGACTTATTTGTCAGCTTAGATGCAAATGAAGAACAATTAGATTTTCCAGTTATTTATGCAAGTGGAAGATCTGGCTGGGCATCTAAAGAAATAGATGGCCTAAGAGAGAATTTAAATCCATTATTAGATTTAGTAATAAATCATGTTAAGCCAGCAGAATTTGACAAGACCAAGCCTTTTGCAATGCTTTCGACTCTTTTATATGCAGACAGTTTTTTGGGTAGAAGTTTAGTTGGTAGAATCTCCCAAGGAACTGCAAAAGCAAATCAGCAAATCAAGGCAATTAATCTTGATGGAGAAAAAGTTGACGAGGGAAGGTTGACTAAAATATTTAGATACGAGGGGACTAAAAAAGTACCAATAGAAGTTGGTGAAGCAGGAGATATTGTAGTTATCGCTGGATTAGAAAAAGCAAATGTTGCTGATACCATATGTGATACTGAGGTAGATACACCAATCCAAGCAACCCCGATTGATCCTCCAACGATGTCTATTAAGATTACAGTAAATAGTTCTCCATTAGCTGGAACTGAGGGTAAAAAACTTACAAGTACTCAAATTAGAGAGAGATTAGTTCAAGAGGCTCAAAATAATGTCGGGATTTCATTTTCAGAAAATGAAAACAAAGATTCATTTGAAATAAGTGGAAGAGGTGAATTGATGTTGGAAATATTATTAACACAAATGAGACGTGAAGGATTTGAAATGACGGTAAGTCCTCCTAGAGTTTTATTTCAAAAAAATGAAAATGGTGAAAAATTAGAACCCATTGAAGAAATTACTATGGATCTTGACGAAGAATTCTCTTCTAAAGTTATAGACTCCATGAATAAAAGAAAAGGAAAATTAATAGATCTTAAAGATACTGGAAAAAATAAAAAACGATTAATCTTTCATGCACCAACTAGAGGTTTAATGGGATACACCAGTAGATTTCTTACTCTAACTAAAGGAACAGGAGTAATAAACAGAATATTCCATTCTTATGGAAAATTTGAGGGAGATATGGAAGGCAGAAGAAATGGTGCATTAATTTCTATGGAACAAGGAAAAGCAGTAGCATTTGCAATTTATAATCTACAGGCAAGAGGAGAAATGTTTGTTACTCATAACGATCCAGTTTATTCGGGTATGATTGTAGGATTGTCACCTAAGCCTGGTGATATGATTATAAATGTCATGAAAGGTAAAAAACTTACAAATATGAGGACACAAGGAACAGATGAAAATGTTGTTTTAACTCCCGTAAGAAAGATGTCTATTGCCGAACAACTGAGTATGTTAAATTCTGATGAAGCACTAGAAATTACTCCAAATTCATGCAGATTAAGGAAGGCTGTGCTTGATCCTCATGAGAGAAAAAAGCTCTCTAAATTGTCAGAAGCTTCTTAAAAAATTATTAATCAGATTTATTTTTAGTAAAAGGCAGCCACTTTTCAAATGCTGATTTACTAGGTCCATCATATGGAATTGAGTAAGAGTTTGTTCTTGTCAATACTTCAATTCCTTTAGAGAAAACAAAAATAAAAACTATGACAAAAACAATTGTCATTATTTTAAATGGATCAAAATTTTTTGTCTTAAAAACACTAACAGCTTTTGCTTCAGCTCTATGAAATTGTTTAAACGTATAATAAACAGCAAATATTAATCCTATATGCGCAACATAGGTCCCCGCCCAGCCAAATGCGAAAGTGGCATATGAAAATACATATAAACTAAATACTGTTGTCCATATAAAACTCAAAACTAATAATATTTGTAGTCTCACAGTTTTGGGAAGAGCTCTTAAATCATTTTTACTATCGTCAAATAGTATATTTGCTGATTCTTTCATCCAATTTTTTATAGACATGATTTATATTTACAATTTTTATTCAGTATTAACAATCGACTAATTGTCCACTAAAAACATTTACTTCGTAACTTTATCCACAATATAAATTCCTAAAGCAACAGCAGGGCCTATCCCAAATGCAAATATTATAGTGCCCAAACCAACAGTTCCTCCTAAATACCAACCAGATATAACAACTGAAATTTCTAAAGTAGCTCGAATTAAAGCAATAGGAAGTTGAGTTTTTCTTGTTAGACCTGTCATCAATCCATCTCTTGGACCAGGACCTAAATTTGCAATTAAGTATATTCCACTTCCTAGACCAACAAGCAATACAGAAAATACAGCAAGAATATATTTTGAAAAAGTAGTCAAAGGTGGATCAAAAAGAAAAAGTGTCAAATCAATTATCGCTGCTATTATTAAAATATTTAGAATTGTACCAATTCCTGGTTTTTGTTTAAGTGGAAACCAAAACCCTAAAACAACAATGCTTATTATGAATGTAGATAAACCGATCGAAATATTTAACATGTTTGATAAACCCTCTGCAAGAACAGACCATGGAGAATTACCGGTAGTAGAAACTAATAAAAGACCCTCCCCCAACCCAAATAAAGATAAGCCAACACATAAAAGTAAAAAAGTTGTAAATTTAGGTTTTAAATTTAAAGGTTTTTCTGAGCTCCAGGATTTTGAGGGAATATTTTTAATGGTTAAAAACATAATTATTTAGACTATTTATCTTTTAAACATAAAAATTCTATATAAAGTTCTAACAAGTTAATTAAAATAATATGAAATAATGAGAAAATTCTTACTAATTTTATTGGTTTTATCTTCTCTCTTTTTGCAGGCACATACTGATCATTATAAAAATTATTCAAACATAGAAATGGAAATTTTTAAAGATGATGAAAAAATTGGAGAAAGCATTTTTACATTTAAAAAAGAAGAAAATAAATTTATTGTAAAAAATACAACTAATTTTGAAATTAAATTATTGGGTGTTACAGTATTCTCTATAAATAGTAGAGGAACTGAGGAATATATTGGAGATAAGTTAATTTCATTTAACTCAGAAACATTTCAAAACAATAAGAGAAAATATGTAAATTTAATTTTTGATGAAAAAAAAGAGAAGTTTATAATTAATGGATCTTCATATAAGGGTGAGGCGGATAAAGAAAATATAATTGGTCATTGGTGGAATCATAGAATTTTGCAAACCGAAACACAAATAAGTCCATTATCTGGAAGTGTAAAAAAACAAAACATAGAATTTTTGGGGAAAAAAAAAATAAAACTTTATAATAAAGAATATAATGTTGAACATTTTAGACTATTTTCTACTGACCCAAATCTACCTGATGATAAAAAATTAAATTTTGAAATATGGTATGATAAGAAAACAGCATTGATTATAAAAGTAGCTTACAAGAGAATGGGTCTATGGGAATATAGACTAAAAAAAATTCAATAATTATTTTCCCGCTACTGTCATTTGGTTAATTAACAAAGTAGGTGCATTTGTTGAGTACTTCATCTCTAAATCATTTGCTAAAGTAATATTTTTAAACATTTCCTTAAAATTTCCAGCTATAGTTATTTCACTTACCGGGTAAGTTAATTCTCCATCCTCAACCATAAATCCTGAAGCTCCAACTGAGTAATCTCCAGTAATGATATTGCCTCCATGGCCTATAGTCTCTGTTATGTATAGAAACTTTTTTTCTAAATTTAGTAAATCCTTGAAACTTAAATCACCATTTTCAAAGTATAAATTTGTTGTTCCTCCAGATCTTCCATTAGATTTTAAATTTAACTTTTTACCGTAATAAGTATCAATTAAATAATTTTTTAAAATACCATTCTCAACTAGTTTCAAAGAATTAGTTTCGACGCCTTCGCTATCAAAATTTTGGGAGCCTAATCCTTTTTCAATTTTTGGATCATCGATGATATTAATTGAATTTGGAAAAACTTCAGAATTGATTTGATCTTTTAAAAAAGAAGTTCCTCTTGCAATAGCACTCGCACTTATTGCACTTGCTAGTGTGTTTAATATTCCTTTGGAAATTCTTTTATCGAATATAACCCCAATTTTTTCACTCTTGATTTTTTTTGGGCCTAACTTTTTTATTGCTTTATCAGCAGCTATTTTTCCAATTTCTTCTGGTTTCATCATATCTTGCAAAAATCTTGTGCTACCAAACTCATAATCTCTTTCCATTGCACTATTAATTTTTGATACAGCTACACATGAAGATGAAAAATTTGAGGTTTTGTATCCACTTAAAAAACCATTACTGTTTGCGAGTATAAAATTATTTTTATTTTCAGTAAAACCAGCCTCAGTATTAACTATTTTTTCGTCCGTTGATGCTGTCTCTTCAACTTTTTTTAAAAATTCAATCTTTTTATCATTTGGATAATGTGTTTCATCATAGAGATTAAGGTCTCCTATCTCTTTAGACATTAAATCTTTATCTGGTAACGAATTATTTTCATCTGATGGAGTGATTTTTGTAGCATCAATACAACGTTCTATTAATTTTTCTAAGTTTGATTTAGATAAATCTGATGAATTAATGCTTGATTTTTTTTTCTCTATATAAGTAGTTAAATTAACAGCAAAACTATCTGCTCTATTTGACTCGTCTAATTTTTTGTTTCTAAAACTAACATTTTCTGAGACAGAGTGAATTACTTTTACACCAACATCTGTGGCTCCTAATTTTTTAGAGTTTTCAATACAATAAGACGCTATATCTTTTAAAAATTTCTGATCCCTTATCATTTAGATTAAAGTTTTGTTCCACCAACGGTCATCTTATTTATTAGAATTGATGGCTGAGCTACTCCTACTGGAACACCTTGTCCAGCTTTCCCGCATGTCCCTATACCTGGATCTAATTTCATATCATTACCGACTAATGAAACTTCTTTTAAAATTGACGGTCCATCTCCAATTAATGTAGCACCTTTGATTGGTGATCCAATTTTACCATTATTGATTTCGTATGCTTCTGTGCAGTTAAATACAAATTTTCCTGAAGTTATGTCAACTTGCCCTCCTCCAAAACTTACAGCAAAAATACCTTTGTCAACTGAACTTATCATTTCATCTTGCGAATATTTACCTGACAACATCATTGTATTTCTCATTCTTGGTAAAACCACATGTTTATAACTTTCTCTTCTTCCGCTACCTGTTGACTTAGTTCCCATCAAACGAGCGTTTAAACGGTCTTGCATATAGTTTTTTAAAATTCCATTTTCTATTAAAACTGTATTTTCAGTAGGCGTTCCTTCATCATCTATCGTTAAACTTCCTCTTCTTTGATGTAAGGTGCCGTCATCTACAATCGTAACTCCTTCGCTAGCTACTTGCTGCCCCATTAAATTATGAAAAGCTGAAGTTTTTTTTCTATTAAAATCTCCCTCAAGACCATGTCCGATCGCTTCGTGAATTAAAATTGCAGGCCATCCAGGACCTAAAACAACTTTCATTTCTCCTGCTGGTGCTGGTTTGCTTTCTAAATTCACATTTGCGATTCTAAAAGCTTCATCACATACATCTTTCCAGCTTCCATCTTTTAGATAGTCATCATAGCTTTGTCTTCCTCCAACTCCATAAACACCTGTTTCTTTTTTTCCGTCTTTTTCTAAAACGACGGAAACGTTAAATCTGACTAATGGCCTATCATCTTTCAAAACTTGATTATCAGAACGAATAATTTCTATTGATTTATATTCACCTAGAAAATTTGCAGTTACTTGATTTACAATTGAGCCTTTTGACCTTAAATAATTATTAACACTGTTCAGCAAATCTATTTTTGAGTCGAAAGTCTTGCTTTCAATAGGATTGATGTTTTCGTAATATTTGTTGTTAGTTTTAGGAATTTCATGATTATAGGTTCCTTTTTTTAGACTTTAACGTATCTTTTAAATTATCGCTTGATTTTCTTAGTGACTCTTTTGAAATATCATTAGAATGAGAGTAAGCAACAACCTCTCCTGTCACAGCTCTAAAACCATATCCTTGATCTGAGTTATAAGTTGAGCTCTTTATTTTATTATCATCTAAAACGATGGATTCTGATTTATGATTTTCTAAATATAATTCTCCGTCATCACAATTTTTTAAGGTTTCGGTAACAATTGCTTCAGCTTGTGATGTATCTATATCTGTTTCTTTGAAGAAATTTGACATTTGAAGAATGTAGTAGTGATTATTAATATATCAACTGCTTATTTGGCACATTTGTAAAAATAATATATTCAAATATAGTTTAATAATGAAGGTTTTTTTTAACAATTCATGCAAAATCTGCAGAGCAGAAATTAATCTTTATAAGAGAGAAAACATAGAAAATTTGAATTGGATAGACATAACTAAAAATAAAAATGCTGAATTAGAAACAAAAAAAACTGATAAAGAGCTTCTAAGAAGACTTCATGTGGAACAACATGGAAAAATCTATGTAGGTATTGATGCTTTTTTACTTATTTGGAAAAGTATTCCAAAATACAAGTTTCTTTATAAATTTTTTAAACTCCCAGTCATTTACCAATTATTTTATATTGGATATGAAATTGTAGCGTTCTTTTTGTATTTAAAAAATAAACACCAACTAAACTAATGTTGAATAGCATATAATATCTGGGTTACAAAAGATAAAAATATAAAAAAAGAGAAAAATAAAATAAAATACATAACTGTGACTGCTCTATTTCTCTTTCTTCTTAAAATAACAAATTTTTTATCATCAAGAAAAGAAATGTCTCTATCACCTGGCACTGGATAATCATAACTCCATCTCCACAAAGATGAACCAAATCTTTTATCTAGTTTATTGTAATAATTTACCCAAGCCAACGACCACATAAACATTAAAAATAAAAATGTTAAAGCTAAAAAAGTTGAGAACATAAATATATTAAATTATATTAAATTTTTTTTATATGTCTATCTGGGGAAGTTTAATTGGTGGGATGATCGGTTTTTCTTTGGGAGGACCGTTTGGGATGCTATTAGGTTCCTTAATTGGTGGAAAAGTATCAAGATCAAGATCGTCATTTAAATCTTTTGCGCAACCTCAACAAGTTTTTGCATTAGCTCTTATAGTTTTATCAGCTAAACTGAGTAAAGCAGACGGTCAGGTTAGTAGAGAGGAATTAATAGCGGTAAAAGATAAACTCAAAATTCCAGAACATGAATTAGATCAAGTTGGAAAAATTTTTAATAAAGCTAAAGAAGAAAGCACTGGTTACGAACCATATGCAAAACAAATAGCTCAGATCTATCAGGGAAATATAAATGTGTTGGAAGAAGTCATTAATATATTATTTTATATTGCAGAAGCTGATGGAAATATAAGTGATCAAGAATTTAGAATGATACAACATGTTTCTCAATTATTTGGTCTTAGTGATGCCCAGTTCAATGGAATAGTTGAGGGTAGGAAATCATCAGATAAACTCAATCCATATGTGGTATTAGAGAGTAAACCTGATGATAATCTTACAGATATTAAAAAAAGATATTTAAAATTAAGTAAAGAACACCATCCTGACTTACTTCTAAGTAAAGGAGTTCCTCAGGAAGTTATTGAGGAAAGTAAAAAGAAAATGAGAGCTATTAATTCAGCCTGGGATCAAATTCAAAAGCTAAAGAGTGATTAAAATTGCTCAGATTCTGTTGAACCTTCCATTGCTGTTGTGGAGCTCTTTCCAGAACTTATTGTATTGGAAACTGCATCAAAATAAGAAGTTCCAACTTCTCGTTGATGTTTAACACTGGTATATCCATCTTTTTCTCTAGCAAATTCATTTTGTTGTATTCTAGAGTAAGCAGTCATACCTTCCTTTTTATATTTTTCTGCAAGCTCGAAAATAGCAATATTTTGCGTATGGAAACCTGCTAAAGTTATAAATTGAAATTTATACCCCATCATTCCAATTTTAGTTTGAAATGTTGCAATCTCATCATCAGATAAATGTTTCTTCCAATTAAATGATGGAGAACAATTATAAGCTAACATCTTGCCAGAAAATTTTGCATGTATTGCATCAGCAAACTTTTTTGCTTCTTCTAAATTAGGTGTTGCAGTTTCACACCATATTAAATCCGCGTAAGGTGCATAAGCTAACCCTCTTGAGATTGCTTGATCAATACCATCTTTTACATAATAAAAGCCTTCAGGTGATCTTTCTCCTGTTAAAAACGGTTTGTCATTTTCATCAAAATCGTTTGTTATTAGTTTCGCAGCGTTGGCATCTGTTCTTGCAAGAATAATGAGAGGAACGTCGGCAATATCAGCTGCCAATCTTGCTGCTTTTAGATTTCGGACCATGGTTCCAGTAGGAACAAGTACCTTACCACCCATATGTCCACATTTTTTTTCACTAGCTAGTTGGTCTTCAAAATGAACTCCAGCTGCGCCAGCTTTTATAAATTTTTTTGTTAGCTCAAATACATTTAACGGCCCACCAAATCCTGCTTCACCATCTGCAATAATTGGCAACATGTAATCAGTTCTTTCACTGCTATTCATATCTCCATCTGCTATTTCCATATGCTGAATTTGATCAGCTCTAATTAAAGAATTATTCATAGACTCAACTAATTTAGGTGCACTGTCGTATGGATATAAAGATTGATCAGGATACATTTCACCAGCACTGTTTGCGTCTGCTGCAACTTGCCAACCACTTAAATAGATCGCTTTTAAACCTGCTTTTGCATGTTGAACGGCTTGGTTTCCCGACAAAGACCCAAGTGTGTTTACATATGGCTCTGTATTTAACAATCTCCAGAGCTTTTGAGATTGTTGTTTACACATTGAATATTCAATTTTAATGGATCCTCTCAACCTTTCTACTTCTTCTGGTTTATAATCCCTTTGTATTCCTGTAAATCTTTTCAACTCATACGAGATTTTCTCGGCTGACATTATTCCTCCTTTAAAACTAATTCTTTTTACTTTTCTTTATATTCTTCTGTAAACTCATTCATTCCACTTGATCCCCAATCGCAGTGGTCATCTCTTAAATAAACCCCTCTGTTTCTATGCTCTTGGTGCTCTTGGTGATTTGTAGTTTGAGAACTAGTTTCAATGTTTTTTATAGTATTTTTGTCCATGTAAAATTTATAATTTACAATATTTACAAAGTCCACAAAAAATGTTAAAAGTTTAGTAAATACAATAAATTTTTTGTAAATAATAATTTACAAAATTTACAAATAGTAAATGAGTCAAGTAGAATTAAATATTGGTCCAAAAATAAAAGCTTTTAGAAGACAGTTAGGCATGCAGGCAAACAAACTAGCCTCACAACTTAACATTTCACCGAGTTATTTAGCTTTAATCGAGGGAGGTAAAAGAAAAATTGACGGGGAATTACTTTTAAAAATTTGTGAAGAGTTAAGCATCAACATTAGCGATCTAACAAATAAATCAGATATCAATATGGTCAACACAATTTCAGAACTGCTTGATGATCAACTTTTTGAAGATTTGGATATAGTTGGTCCAGAAGTTAAAGATCTAGCAAATAGTAATCCAAAAATTGGTAAGGCTCTAATAAGATTAGGAGACATTTTGAAAAAAAAAGATCATGAATTGGTTAACAAAATTGAAAAACTTTCAGGAAAAATTGTAGATAATAGAAAAAACTCATTTCCTGGAGAAGTAATTTCAGATTTTTTGCAAGAAAATAAAAATTTTTTTCCAAAACTAGAGGAATTTGCAAATCAAATCTTTGAACAAATAAAACAAAATAATAGAACAAGATATATTGCTTTGTGTGATTATTTAAAATCAGAGTATAAAATTGAAGTACAAGATATAATTCCTGAGGAAGGAAAACCTTTTTCAAAAATTTATGATAACAAAAATAGAAAGTTGCTATTGTCTGATTATTTGTCTTTGGAAACAAAGAAATTACATGCTGCAGCTCAAATTGTACAAGAGGGAGCTAGTGATATAATAAATTCTTATCTTGATACTTTTAATTATCCAAATGAGGAGTCGAAAAAATTAACAAAAGTTGCTTTATTAAATTATTGTGGTGCAGCAATTTTAATGCCCTACAAATTATTTCATTCTGAATGTAAAAAACTTAAATATGATTTGGAGTTATTGCAAAATACTTTTGCAACTTCATTCGAACAAGTCACACATAGAGTAACATGTTTGAATGATCCAAAATTACCTGGGGTTCCTTTTCATTTCTTGAGAGTTGATGTCGCTGGTAATATTTCAAAAAGATTTTCATTGTCAGGCATTGAAATACCACGTTATGGTGGCGCTTGTCCTAGATGGAATGTGTATTCGGCTTTTTCTAGACCTGGTGTTATACAGGCTGCAGTGAGTAAAATGACTAATGGTGAAAAGTATGTATGTATAGCAAGAACAGTTGAAAAAGGTATAGGAAGATATGGACAAAAAAAAAGTATATTATCTATTGGACTTGGATGTGAAGCCAAATATGCAAAAGATTTTGTTTATACAGAAAACTTAGATTTGAATGATAAAAAATCAGAGATACCTGTGGGGGTTTCATGTAGAACTTGTGATAGACTGGATTGTTCTCAAAGAGCTTTTCCACCATTACATAAAAAATTTGATGTAGATATTAATTCTAGAGGAGTATCTGTATATGTCAGTGATTAAAAAATATATAAGTTTTATAATTATATTTTTATTTGTCAGCACAAATAATGTGTATTCGGACAATTTAAATATATTGTTTAAAGAATTGCTTAATGCAAAAAATTTACAACAAGCAGAAAAGCTAGAGGATCAAATTTGGAATAATTGGACAAGACACCCAAACAATGATTATCTGACGAACAAATTAGAGAACGGAACTTATTCCATGTACCATCAGCAGTATAGAATGGCATTAAAACTATTTACAGATGTGATTAATGAGGACCCAAAATGGGCAGAAGGTTGGAATAAACGAGCAACATTACTATTTATGTTAGGGGATTATGAGAAATCGTTAGACGATATTGAGAAAGTTTTAGATCTAGAGCCAAGACATTTTGGAGCATTATCTGGACGAGCACAAATATACTTAAGTTTAAAGGAATATGAAAAAGCAGTTGATGACTTGAGAAAAGCAAAATCTATTTATCCCTTAATCAAAAGTGGAGAAAATATAAAGTTAATAGAAAAAATTATCAAAGACCAACAAATTTAATTATTCTTAGACCTTTTTTTTGCGATCAGCTGCGTTAATGAATCTACCATTAAATCTGAGGCTTTAAAAATTTCACTTGGTTTAAATTCATATGAAATATTTTTTTCTTCGTTTGTTTTATCTTCAATGACTATACCTTCGTCTGGAGAATTATCTTTAATATAAATTAGTATTAACCACTCATCATCAATTGTTTCATCCCATTTTATGAAAATCTCTCCAGTTTCAAATCTTCTATCTATACATCTCAAGATAGACATATGTTTAGTTATATATCTTTTATTAAGTTGAAAAACCAAACTATTCGCACTTCTATAAAAACTTTCAAGTGCAAACTCAATTTTTTGCCTAGCTAAAGTATACTCCCTTTCTCTTTGAAGTAATTTTGCTCTATCATCTCCTTCTTGTGTTTCTACACCTAGCGCCTCAACTCGTTCTCTTATTTTTTGATCTCTTATTTGTTGATATTTTAATTTTAGTTTTTCGATACGGTCTTGTAATCCTGAATAATCCTCTCTCTTTTCTCTTAAAGCTAATTTTTCTAGTTGTTCTAGTTCTTTTACCTCTCTTATTCTAAATTTTTCGATTTGTTTTTCTAATTTTAATTCTTGTAAAAATTTCTTTTGTCTCTCCGCCTGCTCTTTTCTTAGTATGGCCTGTTCTTTTCTTAAAAATAATTTTATATCTTTTGCTCTTTCTCTTTCTAATTTTTGTTCTTCTTTTAACTGGATTTCTTTTTCTTTTAAAAAAGCAACCTCATCTGCTTTTTTTTGTCTCTCAATTTCGATTTTTTCTTTTTCTGCCTGTTCTATTTTCTCTAGTTTAATTTGTCTTTTTTCCTCAGCTCTTATTTCTTTAAAACGAATTAATCTAGATTCTATACTTTGAAAAAATTTTTGTATTAATTTATCAATCGCCAATAAATTAAAACTAAATTTAAATGAAAACTTATTTTTTAAATCTTCCTCAAGTCTGACTGTTCTTGAAATAATACCCTTTTCAGTACTTGTCTTCGATTTAATTTTTTCTACTTTTTTTCTTTGATTTACTCTCTTTGTTATTTTTTTCTTTAATTTGGATCTTTTTTTTTTTAATTTTGATTTGATTTTTTTTTTTGATTTTGATTTGATTTTTTTTTTTGATTTTTTAACTTTTGTTTTTAGACCTTTTTTTTTAGTTTTTTTTTTCTTTTTTTTCATTTAAGAAATACAGCTGTATCAGCTATTTTTTAATAAATATAGTCTCTAGTATTAGGAACAGATCTTATATCTTTTGTTAGCTGAAGTTGAAATACAACTTGATCTCCCCACTTAAAAGCCATTTCACAACTTGTAAGATAAAATTCCCACATCCTTAAAAATTTTTCATCAAACATTTCTAAAACTTCCTCTTTTTTTGATAAGAATCTTTCTTTCCAATTTCTTAAAGTGTGGGCATAGTGCATCCTTAAAATCTCAATATCTGTAGCTATTAGTCCAGAAACCTCAATTGGCCTTGCTATTTCGCTTAAACTAGGGGTATATCCACCAGGAAATATATATTTTGTTATCCAAGGCTGTGGGTCTCTAGGGGGTAGATTTGATCCAATTGTGTGTATTAGAGCTACTCCGTCTTTTTTTAACATTTGAGACACTCTATTAAAATAGGTTTGATAGAATTTTTTTCCAACATGTTCAAACATTCCAACACTAACTATCCTATCAAATTTTTCATTCAATTGTCTGTAATCTATTAATTTGAATTCGACTTGATTATCTAAATTTAATTCTTTAGCTTTTTCTTGACTATATTTTAATTGATTTTCTGAAAGTGTAATTCCTGTAACTGAAGCTTTTGTTTTTTTTGCAATGTCAATTGCAAGTGTTCCCCATCCTGAGCCAATATCCAAAACTTTTTGGTTAGGTTGTATATGAAGTTTTTTAATTATGTGATCGATTTTATTTTCTTGAGCAGTTTCTAAACTGTCATTTTCATTTTTGAAGTATGCACATGAATATTGTCTTTTTTTATCAAGAAATAAATCATATAATTTTTCTGAAATATCATAATGGTGTGCAACATTTTGTTTGGATTTAACAATTTTATTAAAACTTGTTAAGTATTTTAAAGTTCCCTTTATTTTATTTAATGTCTTTCCATAAATATTAATATCTGCTCTTCCAATATTTTTAAAAGCTATATCAAGAAATTCTGTCAAAGTTCCATTTCTTAATCTTAAAGAACCATTTGTATACGCCTCGCCAAAATATAAATCTGGATGGAAAAGTAGTTTTTTATGCAAACTTTTATCTAACAATTGCAATTCTATAGGAATTTCTTTCAGTGGCTTTCCTATAACATGCCTGTTTGAATTATAATCTATTAATATAAAGCCATCTTCTTTAAATAATTCATTTAAAAAATTTATAAGTTTCATTATGCTGCTTTGAGATTATTTATACTAAAATTTAATTTATCTAATTCTGAAAAAAATAATTTTTCTTCATCTTTGGATAAAAGTTTTAAAGGTGGAATTAAATTTTTAAAATCAGAATCTTCTGTGCTCATGAACGTATGCAAGCCTGAAATGAGATTATATTTGTCAAATATACTTCTTACCATACAAAGTTTTTCGTTTGATGTTTGATTTAAATTATTTTTAAATTTATCATACACATCTCTTGCTAAATAAGAGGTGACATTCGTTGTTGCTGTAATAATACCTGAGCATCCTAATTCTAGGCCCTTCAATAATTTACTTTCAGATCCAGGCATGACAGAAAAATTTTCAATCTTTAAATTTTCATACAAGTTGTAACTACTATCCTTTACTCCGAGAACATTTTTAGGAAAGCTTTCTGCTAACTTTGAAACACATTCGATGCTAAATTTATATCCAGATAACTTTTCAAAATTATATAAAATTATTCTACAATCTTTGACATTTTCTATTAATTTGGAATAAAAATTTAAAACATCATCATCGTTATATTTATAGTATGCTGGTGGCATAACTAAAAAATTTTCAAAACCAATTGATTTTGAAATATTAAGCAAATTAATATTATCTCCCAACGAATTTAGTCCAGTCCCAATAATAAATTTATCTTTATGTTTGCTGTTAGGTAAAATATTAATGAGTTTAATTTTCTCGCTTAACGAAATTAATTGAGATTGGCCTGTGCTGCCAAAAAATATTACTCCATGGCAACCTTTTTCAATTAGATTTTCAGCATGTTTTAATGTTTTTTCGCAATCTAACTGTAAATTATTATCAAGTATAGAAAGGCTTGCCGCATAAATACCATTGAAATATCCCATACCAAAAATTTATATAAAAATATAAAATAGTAAAGGTTTTAAAAATACATGAAAATCTTAGCAATTCAAAACAGGATGGGAATTGGTGATATGGTAATATTTCTTCCATACATAGAAGCCATTGCAAAAAAATATAACAGTCAAGTAACTTTATTAGTAAAAGAAAATTCAAAAGCTGAACACTTAATTAAAGATAATAAATACATTAATGAAATTATTATTTTAAAAAGAGATCAAACTAAGAAAGGTTTTCACGACGGATTGAACGGATTTTTTCGACTAGTTTCTGATATTAAAAAATATCAATTTGATAAAGTACTAATTTTTAATTCTTCACTTAGATATAAGTTAGTTTGTAAGTTTGCAGGAATTAATGATATTTATCAATACCCATTATTTAAAAAAAAAAATCAGCATATTATAGAAGCTGCTAATAAATTATTAAAAAATAATTTTAATCTAGAAATTAAAAGTGACCCAGTTATTGATGTTAAAAATGAAAATGTTCAAAAGATAAAGTTACAATTTAATTTTAGTGATGAGGTGAAAAATATATTGTTAGGAATTGGTGGATCGGGACCAACAAAAAGAGTTCCACCAAAAATATTTGTAGAATTTATGGATTTATGTTTAAAAAACTTTAAATGCAGATTTTTTTTAGCTACGGGTAACAAAAATGAAGAAATTGAAATTATGAATGAAATTTTAAGTTACCATAAGAATTTATGTACTCCATTAAATGAACTTAGTATTTCTGAAACTTTACCTATAATAAAAAATTGTAATATTGCTGTTTGTAATGATTCAAGTTTCAGCCATTTATCTGCTGCGTTAGGAAAACCAACTATTGTTTTAATGTCAGATACCCCACTAATATATGGAAGTTATAATTCCAAAATGCATCCTCTTATACCAGATGGTGTAAAGAATGTTACTCATGGAACGGAAGGTAAGGAGCGAATAAATCCGTTAAAAATCTTTGAGAAATTTCAGATCTTAATTAGCTAATATTTTTAATAATGTTCTCTTTGGCTTCATTTACCAATGTTGCAATATTATTTAATTCCGGACTTCTATCAGGATGTATTTTTTTCATTATTTTTTTATAAGATTGCAATACTTCGTCTTTTGTGTATTTTTTTTTGGGGTCTAAATTTAAAATTCTATAAGATTCATCAATAGACATTGCTTGAGATGAAACGGTTTGGTTAAATTGGTTAAAATTAAACCTTCCAGAATTTTTCAATACTCTTAAAAGGCCCCATAATCTAAACAATTGAAATAACGAAATACCAGCTTTTGTCTTTATTAATGGCAAAATGGCCAACATAAAAGGTAAAGAAAAAATGTACCTTCCAGCATATGCCATTATTACCGCTAACAATATTGAAGAAATTATAATAAATGTTCTTAAAAATTTTGATATTTTTTTTGTCGAAGTTTTGGCAAACCAATTGAGTAAAATATAAAGAATTATAAAGATAATTAGTATTGCAAAAAAAATATTCATAAATTAATTAAATTTAAATGAAAATACCACAGCTTAAAAAAAAACCAGAATTAAAATCTTGTCACAACGTAACCTGGGAAGACGATTATAGTTGGATACATCAGGAAAACATACTTGATGTATTGAAAGATAGTTCAAAATTATTACCAGAGGTTAGAAAATATCTTGAGGATGAAAATGATTATTTTAGTCATCAAATGTCAGATACAAAGGAAATTCAAAAAGTTTTATTTGATGAGATAAAGGGTAGAATTAAACTTGATGATGAGTCTCTTCCATTTAAAGATGTAAGATATAGCTATTGGACAAAAACAACAACAAAAGGAAACTATTCTATAAAGTTAAGAAAAAAAATTGACTCTGAAGAAATAGAAGAAATTTGGAATGGTGATTTAGAAAAAGAAAAGCTTAAAACAGAATATTTTGGGCTTGGAGACCTAGAAGTTAGCTATAATGATAAATTGCTAGCTTATTCATTAGATTTAAAAGGATCTGAATATTATACCATACATATAAGAGATATTAAAAGTCGAGAACAAGTTGGTGAAAAAATTGAAAATACTAGTGGTGGAATAACATTTAGTTTAGATGACAAATATATTTTTTACTCAAAGCTTGATGACAATCATAGACCGAGAGAAATTTACAGGCACGAAATTGGAGCTTCTAGTACTAAGGATATTCTTATTTTTAAAGAAGAAAGTGAAGCATTTACTGTAGGAATAGGTCTTAGCTCTGATGAAAAGTATTTTTTTATTACGTCATCAGATCATAATACCTCGGAACAGTATTATTTTAAAGCAGATGAAATAATTCCAAAACCAAAACTAATTGATAAAAGAAAAAGAGGGATAATATATTCGGTCAATTCATGGAATGGTAATTTCTATAAACATACAAATGAAGATGCAGAAGATTTTAAAATCGAAAAAACAAATGATTTAAAAAAAAAGGACTGGGAAATATTTATACCTGCACGAGATGAAGTTTTAATTGGTGGATTAATTTTCTTAGATAATTGGATTATAAGATCTGAAACTTCTAATGCATTATCAAAATTAATATTAAGAAATCCAAAAAATAATGAAGAGGAAGAAATATTTTTTTCAGATGAAAAAGTTATAGTGCCCGGTGTATCGTTAACCCAAAGAAATAGAAATACTGATACCGTTTATTTATCATATTCATCACCAAAAACTCCTGGAAGGACTTACCTATACAATCTTAAAACAAAGGAGAAAAAAATAGTAAAAGAACAAGAGATTCCTAGTGGCCATAATTCTGATAACTATATAGTTGAAAGACTAGAGTGTACCTCTCATGATGGAAGATTGGTTCCTCTTACAATAACAAGACATAAAAAAACTAAATTAGATGGATCTGCAAAATTATTATTATATGGATACGGATCATACGGAAGTTCTATGTCACCAAGTTTTTCTTCAACCAGAATAAGTTTAATAGAGCGAGATATTATATGGGTAACTGCTCATATTAGAGGCGGTATGGAAAAAGGAATGAAATGGTGGAAAGAAGGAAAATTATTAAACAAGAAAAATACATTTGAAGATTACATTGCTTCTGCAAAATTTTTAATTGAAAAAAAGTTTACCTCTAAAGGTAATATTATTGGAATGGGTGGATCTGCTGGAGGTCTTTTAATGGGAGCCGTTGTTAACCAAGCGCCTGATTTATTTTTGGGTATTGTAATGGCTGTTCCTTTCGTTGACTCGTTGACCACAAACTTAGACCATTCGTTACCATTAACAGTCGGCGAATTTGATGAATTTGGAAATGCTAAAGATAAAAAAGAACACTTTGATTACATATTTTCATATGCACCTTATAACAATATAAAAAAGATGGATTACCCAAACATTTTGATAACAACAAGTCTAAGTGATAACAGGGTATTATTTGATGAGCCAGCAAAATTTACTGCAAAATTAAGGGATTACAAAACGGATAACAATTTACTTTTATTAAAAACAGAAATGAATGCAGGTCACGGAGGAAAATCCGGAAGAGATGGAGCAATTGAAGAGATTGCTGTTGACTACGCATTCGCTTTGAAAATAGCTGGAAAATTAAACACTCGATCTTGAAATATCAAAATTAATTACCATATAAACATTGTTAGTCGCCTAATGGGGCTAGCAATAAATAAACTTGCTTAATTAAAGGAGGATAATATGACAAGTAAGGATCTATCAATTTTCAACTCACTTCGGCCTTTCTCAATTGGTTTTGACGATATGTTTGACCAGTTCGAAAGCATGTTGGGCAATGGTGGTTTAAGTATGCAATCAAACTACCCACCTTACAACATAAGAAGAACTGGTAAAGATAACTACTCAATTGAGGTTGCTTTAGCTGGTTTTAACAAAAAAGATGTTGAGGTAGAGTTTGAAGATAATCTATTAACTGTAAGAACTAAACAAGTTGATAGAAGTGAAAACAAAAACCAAGATGGAGAGATAATCCACAAAGGTATATCGCAAAGACAATTTGCGAGATCATTTACAATTGCTGATGACGTAAAAGTGAATGGCGCAGAGTTAAAAGATGGTCTTTTAACAATTGCCTGTGAAAGGATTATTCCAGAACATAAAAAAAAGAAACTTATTGAAATTAAATAAGTACCTTGCTTGTGGGGCTAGTCCCCACAAGACTAAATACATCCACTAGAGCTAAATCCGATAATAACCCCGGATGCATTCACCTCAAATTTTCTTTCACAAGGAATTCCATATTTTTTTGTTTTGTAGATAAGCATTTCATTTCCAAGTTCATTGACAAAATCTTCTGAAGGTGAGCCTAATTCTAATCTCATCTCATTAACTTCTTTTCCAACGAATTGACCAAATTTTTCATTCTCTTTTTCAGCCACTTCATCAGATTTCTTTTTAATTGTTTGGCATCCGGTTAAAAAAATTATTGTTAATGTGATAAACAGCGCAACAAATTTTTTTGATAAAGTATTATTTTTAAAAGCAATAATCATTAATACATACCTAAAGTTGAATTATGTTAACAATTTGTTCAAAACTTTCATTAAATTGTTTGAATTTAATACAAATTTGAAAAGATAGGAAATTTTAAAGATTATTGAGTTATTGATTTATTATATTAAAGAAATGCTATGGCAACAGACTTAAGAATATCAAATATATCAAAAATATATCCAGGATGTATAGCTAATGATAACGTATCTCTTCAATTTAAAAGTGGAAAAATATACGCACTATTAGGAGAGAACGGAGCTGGCAAATCCACATTGGTAAAAATTTTGTCTGGCGTAATAAGCCCAGATAATGGTGAGGTTTTTTTAAATGAAAAAAATTTAAAATTAAATTCTCCACTCGATGCCAAAAAAAATAAAATTGGAATGGTTTTTCAGCATTTCAATTTATTTGAAACTTTATCAGTATTTGAAAACTTAAGTATAGATGCAACTGAAGATAACAAAAGTTTAAGGGTAAGAATAAATGAAATATTTAAAAAATATAACTTTAGTATTGACCTTGATGTTCCTGTATTAAATTTATCTGCAGGACAAAAGCAAAAAGTTGAGATTATAAGATGTCTTTTAAGAAGCCCTAAAGTTCTAATCATGGACGAGCCTACATCTGTTTTGACTGAGCAAGAAACAGAGGAATTATTTATATCTTTAAAAAAGTTCTGTGATGAAGGAATATTAATTATTTACATTACTCACAAACTAAAAGAAGTTTTGTCTTTATGCGATGAAGTTGCAGTAATGCGAAAAGGTAAGGTCGTATCTGTTAGCCAAACACAAAATGAAAAAGTTGAAACTCTCGCAAATAAGATGGTTGGTCAAAAACTAGCGAAAATTAAGAAAAAAATTAATATTTCCAAAAATAAAGATGAGATATTTAAAGTAAAACATTTAAATTTTTATAGCGATGATCCTTTTGAAACAAATTTAGTTAATCTAAACTTTTCTGTAAAGAAAGGAGAATGTTTAGGTATAGCAGGTATTTCTGGCAATGGTCAAAACGAACTCTTTCAAATTTTGAGTGGGGAAATAATTACACCTGATACATCAATCATTTTTCGAAATAAAGAAATTGCTAAACTAAATCCAAAGCAACGACGAGAGTATTTAATGGCTTTTTCTCCTGAAGATAGAATATCTCAAGCAGCTGTACCTGAATTAAAAATATATGAAAATGTAGCTTTAAATAATTTCAAGTCATCAAATTTTTTTGAAAAAGGTTTGGTAAATGAAAGAAAAATTAAAGAGCATTCTAAGAAAATATTATCTGATTTCTCAGTAAATACTGACAATGTAGAATTAAAAAGTCAATTTCTATCGGGTGGAAATTTGCAAAAACTTATTTTAGGGAGGGAATTAATTACAGCTCCGGAATTATTAATTTGTTACAATCCAACATGGGGACTTGATGTGGGTGCAATAAATTATATTCATGAAACACTTATAAAAATTAATGATCAAGAAAAATCAACGATTTTGATTTCTACAGACACGGAGGAGTTATTAAAACTCAGTGATAGAATTGCAGTTATTTACAAAGGCAAGCTTTCAAAAATAATGCCTTCAGAGGAAGTGACTCCTGAAAAATTAGGACTTCTAATGGGAGGAGGTTCCATTGATTAAAATTGAAAAAAGAAATGATGTACCAATGACATTATATTTTTTTACTCCTTTTATTGCAATCATACTTACAATTTTAGGTGGTGGTATAATTTTTTATATTTTAGGTTTTAATCCAATAGAAGCACTTAAGTTTTACTTTATAACTCCAATTTCAAATTTATATGGCCTCAGTGAATTATTACTCAAAGCAACACCCCTTTGCTTAATTGCTATTGGATTATCATTTTGTTTTAAAAGTAATAATTGGAATATTGGTGCAGAAGGACAATTAACTTTTGGTGCGATTGTAGGAGGTGGAGTTGCTCTTTTATTTTATAATCAAGAAGGTTTTTATATACTGCCTTTAGTTATACTTGCTGGAGCAATCGGGGGAATGATTTTTGCACTTATCCCAGCAATCCTTAAAACATATTTTAATACAAACGAAATTTTAGTTAGTCTTATGTTGGTTTACGTTTCAAAGCTACTCTTAGACTACTTAGTAGTTGGGCCATGGAGTAATCCTGAAGGTTTTAATTTTCCTGAAACAAGACAATTTAGTAACTCATCTAGAATGCCATTATTATTTGAGGGTTTGAGAATTCATGCTGGTATTTTTTTAGCTCTTGCAGCAGTTATGCTAAGTTGGTTTATTCTTTATAAAACCTATTTAGGCTTTCAGATTAAAGTATCTGGTCTAAGTTTAAAAACTGCTAAGTATGCTGGGTTTAAAGGAAAAACCATGATTTTGGTTGTTTTTATGATTAGTGGTGCTTGTGCGGGATTAGCTGGAGTTGGTGAAATTACTGGGCCTATTGGACAACTGCATAGAATGATATCCCCCGATTACGGTTTTACAGCAATTATTGTTGCTTTTTTAGGTCGTCTTAATCCTTTTGGCATAATTTTTGCATCTTTGGTTGTTGCATTAACATACCTCGGTGCCGAAACGGCTCAAATTTTTTTACAAATACCAAAATATACCGGCCAAGTCTTTCAGGGTATGATCTTATTTTTTTTACTCGCATCTGATTATTTGCTTTTTTTCAAAGTTAAAATTTTAAATTTAAAAAAAAATGAGCTTAGACATTAGTTTTATAGGAATTCTGATAGGATCAATAATGGCTTCATCTGTGCCATTAATACTTGCTGCGTCAGGTGAATTAATTACTGAAAGATCGGGCGTTTTAAATTTAGGTGTCGAAGGAATGATGATAATTGGAGCAATATCTGGTTTTGCTTTAATGGTAATAACAGACAACCTTTTTATAGCAATCGTAGGCTCTATGTTCTCAGGAGTTATAATTTCACTGATCTTTGGATTTTTAACGCAATCTCTTCTTACAAACCATGTTGCAACGGGTTTGGCATTAACTATTTTTGGCATTGGTTTATCCGCAATGTTAGGAAAAAATTTTGTTGGTATCCCTGGAAAAGAATTTCCAATTTTATTTTCAAGTTTAAGAGAAAGTATTCCGTTTTTTGGTCCAATATTATTTGGACACTCTATAGTTTTATATTTTGCTTTCGCTTTACCATTTTTAACTAATTATTTTTTGAAAAAAACTAAATTAGGTTTAGTTGTTAGAGCTGTTGGTGATTCGCCTGTTTCGGCATCTAATCAAGGTATAAATGTTATTACAGTTAGATACTGTTGTATTCTTTATGGAGGAGCTATGTGTGGCTTAGCAGGTGCATATCTATCCTTAATATACACTCCACAGTGGATTGAAAATATGACAGCTGGAAGAGGGTGGATAGCTTTGGCTTTGGTTGTATTTGCAACCTGGAGTCCTATAAAAGTTTTAATTGGTGCTTTAATTTTTGGTGGGATTACAATTCTACAATTACATATGCAAGCAATTGGGTTTAGAATACCGGTTCAATTTTTAAGTGCATTACCTTATCTGATGACAATAATAGTTTTAGTTGTAATCTCTCGTGACAGTAGAAAAATAAAACTGAATACCCCAACTTCCTTAGGAAGAATATTCTATAAGGAAAAGTAATGTTAGCTATTCGAAAATAATTATTTTTTTTTTTTGAATTTTGATTAACTTAAAGCTTCACAAAAAAAATTTAGAGGGGAAATTCAAAATGTATAAAAACTTTTTTAGATATTTAATTTCTGCAATTTTTCTACTTGGGTTTAGTGTAAACTCAAATGCGGATTTTAAAGTTGGTTTTGTCTATGTTGGTCCAACTGGTGACCATGGATGGACATTTCAACATCACGAAGGTAGAAACGCTGTAGAGGCAGCTGGAATAAAAACAACATTTGTTGAAAGTGTTCCAGAAGGTGCTGATGCAGAAAGAGTAATAAGACAACTGGCTCAATCTGGCCACGACTTAATTTTTACAACTAGTTTTGGATATATGGATCCAACTAACAAAGTTGCAAAAGATTTTCCAAATGTAAAATTTGAACACGCAACAGGTTATAAGAGAGAACACTCAAATGTTTCTACTTATTCTGCAAGATTTTATGAAGGAAGAACTCTTTTAGGCCATATTGCTGGAAAAATGACTAAAACTAACACGATTGGCTATATTGCATCTTTTCCAATTCCTGAAGTAATAAGAGGAATTAACGCAATGACTCTTGCTGCACAAAAGGTCAATCCGAATATTAAAACTAAGATTGTATGGGTGTTTACTTGGTACGATCCAGGTAAAGAAGCTGAAGCAGCGCAAGCTTTAATCGATCAAGGTGCAGATGTAATTATGCAACATACAGATAGTACAGCACCAGTTCAAACAGCGGAGAAAGCAGGTGTATGGTCATTTGGTCAAGCAAGTGACATGCAGAGATTTGCTCCTAAATCAATTTTGACTTCAATTATTGATGATTGGGCACCATATTATGTTGAAAGAGCTATTGCTGCAAGAGACGGCACATGGAATCAACAAGACACATGGCATGGATTAAAGGAAGGTATGGTGGCTATGGGACCATATAACTCTGCAATGGGTGCTGACTTAGTTAAAGAAGTAGAGCAGCTTCAAAAAGATCTAGCATCAGGAAAAGTTCATTCGTTCACAGGTCCTATATATGATCAAAAAGGTAATATATTAGTTGCAGAAGGGAAAGTTGCTGATGATGGAATGTTAGCTGGAATGAGTGTTTATGTAAAAGGTGTTGAAGGAGATATTCCAAAATAATTTTTAAAAAAAATTAAAAAGGCCAACTTGTATAGTTGGCCTTTTTTTTATGAATGTTTTTTCTTTAGACCATTAATATCTATTTCATCATAATATTCTGAAGGTTGAACTATCCAAGGATCTCCATCTAGTAAAATTGGACAAAAATCTGGAGTAAAAGAAGAGGATTTTTTTTTCCAAAGACAAGCTGTTTTTATTTCTTGAATATGGTTTTTCACTGGAGCATAATTTTTTAACCATTTAATGCTTTCATTTAATGTAAGTCCAGTATCGGATAAATCATCAACTAATAAAACATTTTTAAAGTCTTCATTTTTAGCTATTGAGCTTATGTCTCTTGCAAAGATAAGTTCGCCCTGTTTATTTTCTACAGTTTCTCCAGAATAACTTTGAATAACAACATAAGCAGTGGGCAATTTAAATATTCTCGATAGCATATCAATTATAGGTGCTGCACCCCTCATTATTCCGACTAAAACAGATGGTTTGTAATTTTTTTCAATTGTAAGAGCTAACTTTTCAACTGCTAATTTATAATCTTCATAATTGATTATTAATTTTTCTGCCATAAAATTTGGTAACATAAAAAAAAAAAATTAAAAAGGAGAATTATGAAAGGTTACTGGATTGCAACTTACAGTGAAATTAAAGACCCTGAAAGAATGAAAAAATATGCAGATAAAGCAAAGGAAGCTGTATTTAAACATTCTGGAAAAATTTTAGCTCGAAGTGCTAATAACATTGCACTTGAGGGTAGAGAAATGGTTAGAATAGCACTTGCAGAGTTCCCAGACGTGGAAACTGCTAAAAAATGCTACGATTCTGAAGAATATGTTGAGGCAAGAACATATCTTAAAGATAATGTAATTAGAGAACATATGATATTTGAAGGAATGGAATAACTTAGAAAAGGGGCAAATATGAAGGCATATTGGGTGAGTTTGTATACAGAGATTTTAGACCAAGATAACCTAAAAAAATATGGTGAAAATGCAATACCAGTTATAAAAAAATTTGGTGGTACTCGTGTAGTTAGAGGAGGCAAACTAAAATATTATAGTGGTGACAAAATATTAAGGACCGTCATTTGGGTGTTTCCCAGTTATGACATGGCCATATCTTGTCATGACTCAGAAGAATATTTAAAAGCTTGGTCTTATGCAGAACAAACTACAAAAAGACATATGTTTATTGTGGAGGGTGCTAATACTGAATAGTATCGTCATCAATTGAACGCCACAAATACCAAGTGGCAACAGAGCAGTATGGAGAAAATCTTTTTTGAAGCTTTTTTACAAAAATTTCAGGTGGAAAATATTTTTTTTTATAGTTGTTTGATATTGCTCTTAATAACCCAATATCCTGAACTGGCCAGATATTAGACCTATTATAAGTAAATAACAAAATCATCTCTGCTGACCATCTTCCAATTTGTCTTAAAGTTGATAGGTATATAATTGCTTCTTCATCGCTCATTTTCGAAATTAATCTTGGATTAAAACTTTTATCTTTAAATTTTTGAGACATTTCCAAGATACC
Source organism: uncultured Pelagibacteraceae bacterium (assembly GCA_902616245.1). Classification (GTDB taxonomy): domain Bacteria; phylum Pseudomonadota; class Alphaproteobacteria; order Pelagibacterales; family Pelagibacteraceae; genus Pelagibacter. Next base: position 387,177 of record CACMSB010000001.1, on the reverse strand, counting down.
CCTTATTTTTTGACGACTAAGACCGCATTTTTTAAGTTGTGATGTTTTAAGCTTTGAAACAATTTTTGGATTAATTTTTTTTTTACATGCCAATTCAAATTTTTTGAAGACAGAGTCTGCAGCAGCAACACTTATTTGTTGTCCTATTATACTTTTGCATAAAGAATAAAAGACATCTTTTCTAGTAGTTAAATTATTATCTTTATATTTTTTAATCAATGATCTCATTATACTATCTTTTTTTGAAAGATATGTTCTAGCTTTTTTCCAATATGTCGGTGCCTTACTCATTTCTACTTACCGTTACTTGTTTATTTAAATATATTTCTCTTCGAAATATAATGATTGAGGATATTATTACCAGTGAAGCACCCATCAATGTTTTAATTGTGGGAATTTCATCCCAAATAAAATATCCAAAAGATATTGCAAATATTAATCCTAAATATTTAAGAGGTGTAACTAGAGAAACCTCGGATAATTTATATGATTGACTTAACAATAAATTAGCTGTTCCTCCCAACAAGCCAATTGTACATAATAGTAAGAAATCATTGAAAGTTGGCATGATCCACCCAAATGGTATTGATAAAACTCCAACAATTGTAATTGCAAAAGAAAAAAAGAATGAGATCAACCAGACTGGTTCTGTGGATGAAAGTTTTCTAATTGTAATTGCAACGTAAGACATTCCAATACAAAAGATTATTGGAAATAAATAATAAATATTTAAGCTAGAAAATCCTGGTTGGGTAATTACCAAAACACCAATAAAACCAACAAATACTGCGGCCCATCTATATACTCCTACTTTCTCACTTAGTAAAAATATTGATAGCAAAGTTGTAAATATAGGTGCAGCGAATGAAATACTTGTCACTGTTGCAAGTGGTAGGTTTCTTAGTGCTAAAAATATTGCAGCTAAAGCTATAAGTCCTGAACAACATCTAATTAAATGTAATCCTGGTCTATTTGTTTTGTAAAAATCTCTAAATCTTGTCTTAGGAACTAAAAAAATTATTGGCAAAATACCAAATAGACCTCTAAAGAACATTACCTGTCCAATTGGATAATCTGATGACCACTTGACTATTACATCCATAAATGAAAAGGCACATATTGATAAAAACATGTAAAAAAAGCCTAATTGATTTTTGGAAAGCATGATAATAACTTTAGATTAATTAAAATTTTTAGCAATGGAAATAGCAACTTTAGCACTTGGATGTTTTTGGGGACCCGAAATAAAATTTAGCAAGTTAGATGGAGTAATAAATACAGAGGTTGGATATTGTGGAGGTAATACTGAGAAGACATCTTATAAAGAAGTATGTTATGGTGACACCAATCATGCAGAAGTAGTTAAAGTTGAATTTGACAATACTAAAATTTCTTATGAGGAAATAATAAGAAACTTTTTTGAATTTCATGATCCAACTACTTTAAACCGGCAAGGTCCAGATGTAGGTACTCAGTATAGAAGTGAAATATTTGTTCATGATGAAAATCAAAATAAAATCGCTAACAAAGTATTGAAAGAAATTAATGAAAAATTTAAGGGTAAAATCGTCACCAAAATATCAAAATCAAAAAATTATAACAAAGCCGAAGATTATCATCAGAAATATTTGGAAAAAAGTTTCTAATGTCACTTATATCAACTGAGTGGCTAGAAAAAAATCTCTCAAATGTAAAAATAATTGACGGCTCTTGGCATATGCCTACAACAAATAGAAGTGGTAAAGAAGAATTTAATAAAGAGCATATACCAAATGCAATTTTTTTTGATATCGATAAAAATTGTAATAAATCAACCGACTTACCACATATGTTAACGGACATTAGTTCGTGGGAAAATATACTATCATCTATGGGCATATCTAACGAAGACGAAATTGTGATTTATGATAATTCTGATGTTTTAAGTGCTTGTAGAGTGTGGTTTAATTTAATTTACTTTGGCCATGATAAAAAGAAAGTACATATTTTAGATGGAGGTTTTTATAAATGGAAAAAAGAAAAAAGAATAACTTCTGCTAATAATATAATTATTCAAACAACTAGTTATAAAGCAAAAGAAAATAATGGAATGGTTAAGAGCAAAGATCAGATTGACCAAAATATAATTAAAAAAAAATTTGATTTAATTGATGCGAGAAGCAAAGATCGTTTTAATGGCACAACTCCAGACCCAAGAAAAAATGTAAGAAGTGGTTCAATACCTAATTCAATTTGCTTACCGTTTAACACCCTTATCAATGACGATTTTACTTTTAAAAGTAAATCTGAAATTTCTTCTTATTTTAAAGATTTATCTTTAAATGAACCAGTAAATGTAGTGTTTTCGTGCGGTTCTGGCATCACAGCATGTGTTTTGGCACTTGCATATTCTCAAGTAAATAATAAGTATCTTCCAGTCATTTATGATGGTTCATGGGCTGAATATGGTAAAATATAAAATATGAAAAGATCAACAAAAATTACAAGCATAATAATAATTTTCTTTTTAATTATAGCTACAGTGATTGTTGGTAGAACAATGATTGGAAATCATTTTAAGAAGAAATTTAGTAAAAGACCACCTCCAGGAATAATTGTTACCGCAGCTGAAAATAGAGTTTTTGAAAATTTAATAAGCACATACGGAACAGCAAGACCATTTAAAACACAATCCTATAAAATTGAAAAGTATGAAATACTTAAACCTATCAACTTTAATCAAAAAGTAAAAAAAGGTGATGTAATTGCAGAACTTAAAAATAGAAAAATTACTGCTCAGTTTGATGGAACAATTGGAAAAAGAGAATTTTCAGAAGACATCGAAGTTTCAAAATCTTCAATCTTAGTTAATCTAGAAAATACCAGTATTATCTATTGTGATGTAGATATACCTGAAATGTTTGTACCATTTATTAAGGTTGGTTTACCTGTTAATATAAAATCTTCTGGATACAAAGATAAAACATATAAAGGTCAAGTTGACTCGTTAGCTAGTCGAATTAGTGAGGATACTAGATCATTACCAACAAGAATAAAAATGGACAATACATCTGGTGAAATTTTGCCTGGCTCATTTTTAGAAATTTCAATAAAATATGATACAAGAGAAAGCTTAAGTATCCCTGATACCAGCACAATAGTGGAAGGTGATAATATATTTATCTATAAAGTTGACGAAAAAAATAAAGTATTAAAAACAAATATTGATATCGGCGATAGATACCTGGGTTTTGTTGAAGTTTTAAATGGTCTAAAAGTTGGTGACAAAGTTGTTGCTGAGGGTACAAAAAAAGTCAGACCAAATTTAATAATAAGACCTATAGAAAAGGGTGCTAAAGTAGCTAATCAAAATAAATCTAGTTGGGGTGGAAAAAAGAAAAAAGATACTAAAGAAAACAAGAATGGTATGTTTGCGTGGTTACAAAAATTAAATATATTTAAAAAATCTGACTCTGAAAAACAAGAAAATAAAAAATAATTAATACATGTATATAACTGAAGTTAGTATTAAAAGACCTGTCGTTGCATGGGTAATGTCAATGATACTAATTATTTTTGGAATTTTTGTATTTTGGGAATTACCTGTTAGGGAATTACCAGATGGTATTCAGCCTCCAGTGGTACAGGTACAAACCGATTATAAATCTGCTTCAGCTGAAATTGTTGATGAAGAGATAACACAAAAAATAGAAGATGTTATAGGAGGAGCGGAAGGAATTAAGAACATTGATTCTAGTTCGCTTAATGGAAGAAGTAGAATAAATATTTATTTTAATACAGATATAGATTTAGATGATGCAGCAAATGACATAAGAGAAAGAGTATCAAGAGTTGCAGACAATTTGCCAGAACAAGCAAACCCGCCTCAAATTTTGAAACAAGCAGCAGGTTTTACAACTACAATGTGGGTTGCGCTATCGTCACCAACTTGGAATGATTTAGATTTGGGTGACTATGCTGAAAGATATCTTATAGATGCCTTTTCGAGTGTACCAAATGTTGGTAGAATTTTAGTCGGTGGATTAAGAGAGCTAAGTGTAAGAGTTTGGGTAGATCCTATCAAGTTAGCAGCCAATAATCTTACTATTCAGGAAGTCGAGAGAGCATTAAGAAATGAAAATATAAACATCCCCACTGGAACTTTGGAAGCTAGTAACAAAGATTTAACTCTTAATATTGATAAGTCTTACTCTAACATTGAAACAATTAAGCAGCTTCCTCTTAAGAAAAACAAAGATAAAGTCACAACCCTTTCTGATATTGCAAATGTTGAGCTTGGTCCAGTTTCTGAGAAAACTTTATTTAAAGCTCAAAGAAAAAATGCAGCTAATTTAAAAACAGTTGGGATTGGAATATACGCAAAAAGCGGAGCATCAACTGTCGAACTTTCAAATCAAATTAAAGAGAAAATAAACGTTTTAAATCAATCTTTACCAGATGGTTTAAAATTAGAAATAGCATTTAATAGAGCAACTTACGTAGGAACTGCAATACAGGAAGTTTATAAAAGTTTAATTATTGCTTTCATTTTGGTCGTGGTAATAATTTACTTATTTTTAGGAAACCTAAAAGCTGTAATTGTGCCAGCTGTAGCTTTACCAGTAAGTTTAATTGGTTCGTTTTTAGGTTTATATATATTTGATCTTTCTATAAATATATTTGTCCTCCTAAGTTTTATTTTAGCAATTGGAATAATAACTGATGATTCTGTAATAATGACAGATGCAATTTATACAAGAATAGAAAAAGGAGAAACATCGCTTGTAGCTGCTTATAAAGGCTCAAGACAAATAACATTTGCGATAATAGCTACAACTTTAATTTTAGTTGCGGTTTTTTTACCTTTAATTTTTATTGAGGGTATAGCTGGTACCTTGTTTAAAGAAACTGCAATAGCACTATCTTTCTCAATAGTTGTTTCTTCATTTGTGGCTTTAACACTTTCACCAATGTTAGGAAGTAAGTTTTTAAATAAAAAAGAAAAAATTAATTTTTTTGTAAAAAAATTCAATAATGGATTTAAATCTTTTACAGAATTTTATACCGACACCTTAAAATTTTGGATTAATAAACAAAAAACAATTTCAATATTTATAATTATATTAATTGCAGCTTCAGTTTATTTATTTAACTTTACTAAAAAAGAATTGATACCATTAGAGGACAGAGGGGCTTATTTAATAATTGGTTCTACAGATGAAGGAAGTTCATTCGAGTACACACAAGAAAAGGCTCAAATAATTGAGGGAAGAATATTAAAATTGTTACAAGCAGAAGACAGCCCTTACCAAAGATTAATTATGAGGGTACCTGGTTTTGGTAAGTCCGCAACTTCATATAACACCTTTATTATAATTGCACTTTTAGATGAATGGAAAAATAGAGAAAAGAGTACACAAGTTGTTTTAAGAGAAGCTATTGGACAAGTTGTTAGTGTGCCTGAAACGTTTGCGTTTCCTATATCACCTCAATCTATAAGAGTTTCTACCTATAATAAACCAGTTCAAATGGTGATTTATGGAACAAGTTATGAAGAGTTAGAACAAATTCAAAGTCAAGTTTTAAGAGAACTAAGAAGAAATAGAAATATGTTTAGAATTGAAAGTGATTACACAAAAAATAAACCTGAAGTAAAATTAATCACAAATAAAAATCGAGCAAATGATTTAGGAGTTTCAATAGAAAATATTGGTAGAACTCTCGAAACATTATACGGTGGAAAGAAGGTTACAACATATAATAAAGAAGGAAGAGAATACCCCATTATTCTTCAGCAGTATTTAGCGGATAGAAGAGATAAAGATGGCTTATCAAAGATTTTTGTAAGATCTGAAACTACAGGAAAATTAGTGTCTGTTTCAAGTTTGGTAGAATTTGAAGAGAAAGGAACTGCTGAGTCATTACCTAGATATAATAGACAACGAGCAGTAACTATATCGGCAGCTTTATCTGAAGAATATACATTGTCTGAAGCTATAAAATATTTAGAAGAAGTAATGTTGAGAGTTGCTCCTCAAAATCAAATAACTTGGAAAGGTAAGTCTGAAGAACTAAAAGAGACTAGTAACGAAATATTTCTTATTTTCGCTTTAGCATTAATAACTGCATATTTAGTCATGGCTGCTACTTTTAATTCGTTTGTCCATCCTTTTATTATTATATTGACTGTGCCTCTTGCAGTTTTTGGAGGTCTTGTATTCATTTTATTTCTAAATAGTTCTATAAATATATTTTCACAAATCGCCTTGATTATATTAATCGGTATATCCACTAAAAATAGTATTCTTATCGTTGACTATACTAATCAAATTCGAACAACAGGCGCAAAAATTGAGGAAGCATTGATGGAAGCTTGTAAATTAAGAATAAGACCAATTATAATGACTTCATTAAGCACCATGATTGCAATGTTACCTCTTATAGTAGGTAACATAGGTCCGGGCGCAGGTGAGGCATCTAGATTAGCAGTTGGATCAACAATCTTTGGTGGAATGATTATTTCTACATTCTTTACATTATACGTAACGCCAACTATGTATTTAACACTAGCAAAAAATACAAAGAGAATAGATGCAGTAGATCTGGAGCTAGAAAAGCAATTGATTAAAAAATAATATATTTTTTAGTAGTTAAAGATTGACTACATTTATTAAGCTGTTTCTTGAATTTATTTGAATATCCCTCTACTTTTTTTGCCAATACAATAACTTTCTGATTACTTTTATAATTTTTATAATTTCCCCAGCCTTCATGATAAGCAATATATTGTTTGAAAGCATCTTTTTTTGAAACTTTTAAAATTTTTTCTGTTTTATTTGTATACCAGCCGATAAAATCAACACTATCTTTAAATCTAGTTCTTAAAGCATATTTATTTCCAGTCTCATCTTTATATTGTTTCCAAGTGCCTTTAATAGCTTGTGAGTATCCAAATGAACTAGAAGGTCTTTTATAAGGTATAACTTTAAATAATTTTTGACGAGCAGGCTTAGCAAGCCAGTCAAAATCAGATTCCATTTTTATTATTGCTAATTGTAAGTTGACTGGTGTCCCCCACTTTTTTTCAGTTTTTTTTGCATGTTTATACCAAAGATATCTTTCAGAAAATATTGAGCAGCCATCTGATGTATTTTGAGGTATCGATGAACAAGCAGTTGAAAATAATAGACCAAAAACTAAAAAATACTTTCTAAAAAGAATCACAGTTTAATATAAATTATCTATTATTTTTTCTCCATATCCATGGATAATCAAATTCCATACTCCATAAACCTAACTTATTGTTTTTTGCATAAATTTGATCTTTAGAATATTTTTTTTTTGAATATTTTGGATAGTCGAAGGCTAATCCATTTCTTACCATGTAAGCTGAAACACTCTCATTATTGATAAAACACTCACCTAAATACCTACCAAAATAGTCTTTTTGGGGTTCGATTAAACATTTTAATTTTTTATTTATAATTTTTTCTGTAAGAGAATTTTTTGAAATTTTTCCACAATTAATTTTTTTTTTATTTTTTAAACAAAACTGTTGCTTTCCTTTAAATTTAGTTTCTGGAGCATCTATTCCTGAAAAACGAATTTTTTTATTATCTAATAAAATTGTATCACCATCGATTATTTTAATGTTATCTGAAATTAGGACTGTTTCTGATAGTAAGTAATTTGTTGCTACAAATGTAAATAGAAATAGAAAACTAACTAACTTCAGTAGTTGCTTTTTCATTACATTCTTGCATTTTTTTTCTGATTTGGTCTTCTGATATATTTTTGTCTTTTAAATCTCCATAAAGCTTTCTATAAACATCTTCATCACCTGCCTCAGCAAAATCTGCTTTAATTACATCTTGAATATATTGATTTTTTTTTTCCTCATCATATCCCAGAATTTGTGAGGCCCACTCTCCTAAATATTTATTTTTTCTTGCATTAATTTTAAATTGTTTTTCCTCATCATGTGCAAATTTTTTTTCAAAACCTTTTTTTCTTTCATCGAATGAACTCATTGCAATCTACCTTTATAAATTATTTTAAAAACTAAAAATGATATAAGTACGCCTATCATATTACCAAACAAATCAGCTATTTCAAATGTTCTTTGTGGAATTATTAAATGCAAAAATTCTAAAATAATTGAAATCGAAATTAAATATATAATTATATTTTTTAGTTTATGTTTAAAAACGTAAAATCCTATAATTGATAGAACAAAAAAAACATAAACGTGATTTGACGATACTATAAAATCTCCAGTTATTTGTGGCTGAGTTTTAAAATTTCCATATAAAATATAACCTAAAATACTTCCTGGATATAAGTAAAAAAGGAATAAAATTAAGTTCAGGAAATAAAAAAACTGCTTTATGTAATTCATAGTTAATCTATATTAAATTCTCACAAATGAGTCACTTAATACTTGTTAGACATGGTCAAAGCGAATGGAATTTAGAAAATAAATTTACAGGATGGGTCGACGTTGAACTCGCACCACAAGGAAAACTGGAAGCCTGTAAAGCTGGAGAGTTAATAAAAAAATTAAATTTAGAAATCAAACATTTTTATACTTCTTATCAACTAAGATCGATTGATACTTTAAAACTCATTTTAAATACAATCAGAGTAAAACCAGATAATATGATTAAAGCCTGGCAATTAAATGAAAGGCACTACGGATCTCTGACAGGATTAAACAAAGATGAAATGAGAAAAAAATTAGGAGAAGAAGAAGTTCACAAATTCAGAAGATCTTGGGATAATCCACCAAAACCTTTAAATATAAATAGTCCATACCATCCAAAAAATATAAGTATTTACAATGATATACCCCGTAACCTAATTCCAGATACAGAGTCTCTTAAAGATACGTATGAAAGAGTTGTGCCCTATTTTGTTGAAAACATAGAGAAAAATTTAAAGGATAATATAATTATATCTGCTCATGGTAATTCTATTAGATCACTTTTGAAATATTTATTTAAAATTGATGACAATGAAATTTCTAAACTTGAAATACCAACAGGAAATCCTTTACTTTTGAAATTTGAAAAAAAGAATATAAAAGAAGCTAAATACCTAGATCAGAGTAGATCTAGGGATTTAATTAAATTCTAACTTTTTTGAAGAAGTTTTTCGTAAATATCTTTATCTGTTAAATGAAGAAACTCAATACCACTCTCGAAACCATACAAATTTTCTTTTTTAATGTAATTATCCCAAATCTCATTTATTGAAAATATTTTTTTTGATAAATTTTTAAATATTTTTTTATTTATAATTTGACACCCTGTATAAATATAATTTTTATCATTATTCTTTTTTAAATTTTTGCCATCCAAAGAAAAATCGCCTTTAAATCTTTTATCAAAACTTAAATCTTTTTTTACAACCATTAAAATATTTTCTAAGTTATTTTTAAAATATATATTTTCCATCTTCTTAATTTCATTTGCATATTCAGCGTTCCAAATTGTATCAGGATTAAAAACTATAAAATCTGTTTCAACTGAATTATTAACTACATTTAAAATACCACCCCCTGTATCTAATATTTCTTTACCATCTTCTATAATTTGAATTTCTAAACCAAAATTATTTGAAAAAATGAAATCTTTTATTTTATCGCTTAAATAGAAAGTATTAATTTTTATAGATTTTATTTCTAATACTTTTATCAAGTTTATGGTATTTTCTAATAAGCTAATCTCATTAATTTTTAAGAGTGGTTTTGGTGTTTTCTCAGTTAATGGCATTAATCTTTTTCCAAATCCTGCACATAAAATTATTGCTGTTTTAATTTTCATATTTTTTTTATTCTTGGGTTTTTTTGTAGAAGATTTTTTAAATCACGGAAATTTGGATTATTTTTAATACGATTATCGATTAATTTCCACGCATAAGGAATTAATTTTAGATATTTTCTTTTTTTATCTCTTTTTGCAAGTCTTGTGAATATACCAATTATTTTTAGATTTCTTAAAACTGATAAAATTTCAAAATCATTAACAAATTGAGATTCATTTTTATACTTAAATTTATAAAGAAATACTTTTAAAATATTTGACTTAAAACTATTTGAAGTTTTAATTCTTACATCATCTATAAGTGAGGCCAAATCATATGCTGGATTACCCAAGACAGCATCTTGACTATCTATTAAAGCGATTTTATTTTTATAAAACATCATGTTTGAGACGTGAAAATCTCTATGTACAAACACTTTGTGTTTGATTTTTAAATTTAAATACAAATTATCTATTATTTTTTTGAGATTTTTTTTTAAATGTCCTTTTTGAATAATTAATTTATTTGCTGCTAAATACCAATCCAAAAAAAGGTATGACTCTTTAAGTATTTTAGCTTTTGAATAGTTTGATAAATTAAATTTTTTTTTAAGAAAATTTTGAGTTTTAAAATTTTTAATTTTTTGAATTTGATATAAAATTTTTATTATTCTTTTGTATTCATTTAATTTAGTTTTTGAGGATTTAATTTTATCCAACATGTTTTTATTGCCGAAATCCTCAATTTCTATAAAATTTTTTTTGTAATTTTGACTAATTAAACCTGGTGCTAATATTTTATTTTTAATCAATATTTTGTTAACTGCATCATAATTTAACAGGTTTGATCGCTTTTGAGTTTTGCTATAAACTAAAACTGAATTATTTGTTCTATAAAATTGTCTAAAAGATGCATCTCCTGATAGTTTTTTAAATTTTTTCAAATTCATTAAAGTTAAAATCAATATTATTAGATATAATTAAGTACCTATTTTCAAGCTTTTCATCATATTCAAATTTTAATGTAAAAGTACTTTTTATATTTTGACCCAAGATTTCAGGCCATTCAATTAATCTAGCAAAATCTTCTGAGTTTTCATTAATTCCTAAGTTATTTAATTCTTTTTTATCTTTAATTCTGTAAAGATCAAAATGTCTAACAGTCAAAGAATTAATCTCATATTCATTTATAATATTAAAAGTTGGACTAGGTATTTCTGTTTTTTCTAAACCATTTTTTGTTTGAAGATAATTAATTAGATACCTAATAAATGTAGTCTTACCAACTCCTATCTTTCCATAAAAAAGTAAAGTTGTATTTTTGCTAACTTTACTTGCAATTTTTTCAGCAATTTTTTGTGTGATAATTTCTTTTGAAATATCTATTTTGCTACTTTTAGTAGCGATAGGCATCTGGTTTATAAGGTCCTTCTGGTGTTACACTTATATATTTTGCTTGATCATCTGATAATTTGGTTAATTTAGCTCCAACTTTTTCTAAATGAAGTCTGGCTACTTTCTCATCTAAATGTTTAGGTAAAACATATACTTTTTTCTCATATTTATCTGAGTTATTCCATAATTCTATCTGAGCTGTTACTTGATTTGTAAAAGAAGCACTCATTACAAAACTTGGGTGTCCTGTTGCACATCCAAGATTAACCAATCTACCTTCTGCTAATAAAATAATTCTTTTTCCATCCGGCAATGTAATTTCGTGAACTTGTGGTTTTATTTCATCCCATTTATAATTTTTAAGAGCATCTACTTGGATCTCATTATCAAAGTGACCAATATTGCATAGAATTGCTCTATCTTTCATTTCTCTCATATGGTCAGCTGTCACAATATCTTTATTTCCTGTTGCCGTAACAACAATGTCAGCTTCTTTTATCATCTCATCCATTAAAACTACTTCATAACCTTCCATTGCAGCTTGGAGAGCACAAATTGGGTCTGTTTCTGTAACCATAACTCTTGCACCGCTTTGACGAAGAGAAGCAGCACTTCCCTTTCCAACATCTCCAAATCCAGCCACAATAGCTACCTTACCTGACATCATTACGTCAGTAGCTCTTTTAATTCCATCAACTAAACTTTCTCGGCAACCATATAAATTGTCGAACTTAGATTTTGTTACTGAGTCATTAACATTTATTGCTGGGACAAGTAAATTACCTTCACTTTCCATTTTTTTTAATGCCAAAACTCCTGTAGTTGTCTCTTCTGATAAACCTTTAACATCATTTAATAATTCTTTATAATCTTTGTGCATCAATGCTGTAAGATCGCCACCATCATCAAGTATCATATTTGGTTTCCAGCCATCTTTTCCTTCAATAGTTTGCTTTACACACCACCAATATTCTTCTTCTGTTTCGCCTTTCCAAGCAAATACAGGAATGCCAGCTTTTGCAATTGCTGCTGCTGCATGGTCTTGTGTCGAAAAAATATTACATGAGGACCATCTTACTTCGGCTCCTAAATCAACTAAAGTTTCTATTAAGACAGCTGTTTGTATTGTCATGTGTAAACAACCAACAATCCGAGCTCCATTTAAAGGTTTTTTACCCTTATATTCTTCTCTAAGAGCCATTAATCCTGGCATTTCAGTTTCAGCCAATGAAATTTCTTTTCTTCCAAATTCCGCTTGGGATATATCTTTTACTTTATAATCTTCCATAGAAAGAGGCTTTTAACAATTTCACTTAATATATCAACAAAGATTTATGCTTCTGGGAAAATTATTTCAATTCTTGCCCCTTTATCTTTATTATTTGATGCGTTGATTTCACCACCATGAATTTCAACTAAATTTTTGACAATATTTAATCCCAAACCCGAATGTTCTCCAAAGTTTTCAGGTCTATTACTATAAAATCTATTAAATATCTTATTTGTATCCTTTTCACTAAATCCAGATCCCTGATCAACGACAACTAATTTAATTTTGTCATTTTTATCTTTTGATATTTCAACGTTAATTTCTTGATTATTTTCACTAAAAGAAATTGAGTTTTCTAATAAGTTTGCAATAATTTGTTCAATTCTATTTTCTATCCCTAAGATACTATAATTTTTAATTCCATTAGATTTCAATTTAATTCCAATCGATTTTTTTGTTTCATAGATACTGTTAAAATCGTCAACAACAGATTGGGCAATCTCTTTTAAATTTAATTTTTGCATTTTCTCAGAGGAAATTGCAGCCTCATCTCTTAGCATTTGAGAGTAATCGGTTATTAATCTTTCAATTCTCTCTACGTCATGTGATACTATATTAATTAATTTGTTTCTTTGAGATTTATCATTTGTCTCAGAAATTATCTCAGAGGCACTTTTTAGAGATGCTAAAGGATTTCTGATTTCATGCAAAAGATCTGTTGAATAATTTTCTGCTGTAGTAATTCTTTTGTTTAATTCATTAGTCATTTCATCAAGAGAATTTGATAATTTTCCCAATTCGTCATTTCTTTTTTTTATATTTCCAATATTGGTCTTTTCCTTACTTTTGTTTTTTATAATATTTGTATATTGAACCAAATTTTTAATTGGTTTTAAGAAGTATCTATTTAATACATATGAAAAAATTAAAATTACTAATGCGACAAGCAAAGCAGTTCTGATTATAAAATTTCTTCTTTCATCTATTGCAACCTTTATTTCATTGGCATTTTCAGTAATAGCTAAATAGCCTATTGTTTTGTTTTCACTGACTACATTTTTAACAGTTACTAATAAAAATTGATCATAGTTTTCTTTAGAGTAAGTTAACGGTTTTCCATAATCTGATGAATAAGAGTACTTTTTTAAATCTTCAAATATTTCTTTACTTTCAAAGCTTTTATTACTCTCTTCCAAATTCTTATTTTGAATACTTTGATTATTTAAGTCACTCATTTCAATTATGTTTAGACTTCTTGAGAAAGCATTTGGATCTAAGTCTAATGTGTCGGTATCTCCTAATAGATTAAATTCACTATCAAATATCTGTACTCTATCTATACTTTGAAATAAAAATTTAGTGGAAAACAGAAACTCTCTAATATCTTCAGATGAGAAATTTATTTTTAAACGATCAATATTTTCTGTTGTATTATCAATAATTTTTATGTGCGAGGCAGTTTTATTTTTAATGAGCGTAGGTTTTACTGTGTTAAGGTAAAATAATGTTAATACACCAATCACTAAAAAAACAATAAAGTTGATAACTAAGAATTTTTTTAAAATAGATTGATTATTAGATTTTGAAGTAGCCATTATTTAACATTCCAACGATAACCACTACCATATCTGGTTTCTATCGCTGAAAAGTTATTATCTACTTTTTTAAACTTTTTTCTAATCCTTTTTACGTGACTATCTATTGTTCTATCTTCAATATCTGTGTCTTCTCTGTAAGCAACATCCATTAATTGAGATCTTTCTTTAATAATTCCAGGTCTTTTTGCTAATTCCTTTACAATTAAGAATTCTGTTGTTGTTAATTTATCTGGTAATTGCTTGCCATCCCATTCACACTCTAGCTGTGAAGGGTCAAGTTTTAATTTTCCATGTGAAATTATATTTCTATTATCCTCTAAATTATTATCTTTTTTTCTAAGTTGAACACGAATTCTTTCAATAAGAACTTTAGTTGAAAAGCCACCTGATTTTTTTACAAAATCATCAGCCCCTAGTTTTAGTCCTAAAAGCTCATCCACCTCTTCATCTTTTGAAGTTAAAAAGATAACAGGCATAGATGTTTTTTTTCTCAATTTTTTTAACAATTCTTCTCCATCCATTCTTGGCATTTTAATATCTATAACTGCAAGGTCTGGGGGATTTCTTGACAAACCTATTAAGGCACTTTCTCCATCCAAATAAGTTTGAATATTAAAACCCTCTTTCTCTAGAGCAATACTTAAACTAGTTAATATATTTCTATCATCATCAACAAGGGCAATTGTTTGTTTCATGTTTAACTATAAAAATACTAAAATGTTTAAAATTGGGCAATTAAATGTTTATTAATGAAGCTCTCCCCAGTTATCACCTATGTTTACATCTACCGATAATGGTATTGAAAATGAATGCAAATCACTATCTTTCACACTTGTCATAATATCTTTAATCTTTTTAGAAGCAGAATTAGTACCATTATCAATTACCTCAAAAATCAATTCATCGTGAATTTGAAGCAACATATTAAATTCATTTGTTTTTTTAGTATCAAGCTCATCGTTGATTCTAATCATAGCAAGTCGCATTATTTCTGATGCAGATCCTTGGATAGGTGCATTTATAGCAGCCCTTTCTTGAAAATTTCTAACATTAAAATTTTTGTCATTGATTCCTGGGATATGAGTTTTTCGACCAAAAATATTTCTTACGTATCCACTTTTTCTGCAGAATTTAATTGTGTTATTCATGTATTCTTTAATTTCTGGAAATTTAATAAAATATGAATTTAGAAATTCTTCGGCTTCATTGTTTGATACACCAATTTGTTTGGCCAAACCATATTGAGATATTCCATAAATTATTCCAAAATTAATAGCTTTCGCTTTTCTCCTCATATCAGAATCAATTTTTTTTATGTCTTCACCAAAAACCTGGCTAGCGGTTAATGAGTGAATATCCTCATTATTTTTAAAAGCTTTTTTTAGTTCTTTTACATCAGCTAGATCAGCCAAAATTCTCATTTCGATCTGATTATAGTCTGCTGATATAAGTTTTTTATTTTTTTCTGATATGAAGGCTTTACGAATATCTTTGCCCTCCTCAGTTTTAATAGGAATATTTTGTAAATTTGGATCACTAGATGCAAGTCTACCTGTTGTAGTTGCTGCTAACAGAAAAGATGTATGCACTCTTTTTGTATTGGGATTTAAATGCTCTGGCAAAGAATCTGAATATGTATTTTTCAATTTACTAGATTGCCTCCATTCTAAAACCAATTTAGGAAATTCATTCCCTTTGTAAGCTAAATCCTCTAGAACTGCTGCACCAGTTGCAAAACTCCCTTTTTTAGTCTTTTTTAGTGATGCAATTTTGAGGTCATTATACATTATTTCACCCAACTGTTTAGTCGATGCAATATTAAATTTTTTTTTTGAAATTTTAAAAATTTGTTTTTCTAAATCTTGAAGTTTTTTTTCAAACTTAACAGATAATTTTTTAAGAAAATTATTATCCAATTTTATGCCATTGATTTCCATTGATGCTAAAATTTTAATTAAAGGTTTTTCGAAAATTTCATAAATATTTAGTAATTTTTCCGATTTAAGCGATTTCAAAAATATTTTATATAAACGGTAAGTTATATCAGCATCTTCTGCCGCATAATCTTTTGCAATATTTAACTCTACTTGACTGAATTTAATTTCTTTTTTTCCAGATCCAACAAGATCTTTATATTTAATTGTTTTGTGACCAAGATGAATATCTGAAAGGGTATCCATATTATGTCTATTTTTCCCAGCGTCTAAAACGTATGACATCAACATTGTATCTTCCATGCTTTGAATATCTATATCCCTTTTACGAAATATTATGTAATCGAATTTAATATTTTGCCCAATTTTTTTTAAACTTTTATCCTCTAAATATGGTTTTAAAATTCTCAAAACATCTTTTTCACTTAGATTATTTTTATCAATATGACCTGTTGGAATGTAACAAGCTTTACCTATTTTGCTAGAAATTGAGATACCAACTAAATTTGCCTGATGTGGGTCAAGAGAATCTGTTTCAGTATCAATAGAAAATTCACCAGCTTCTTCGGCTTCTTGCATCCAATCTTTTATTTCAGATAAATTTTTTATCAAAACATATTTATCTTTTGATATTTTAGATGTTTCTTTTTTGACATCTATTTCATCACTAAATTTGGATTGACCATACGTAGAAATTGCCGAACTCAATAACCTATTAAATTCCATTTCTCTCAAAAAATTGTATAACTTGTCTACGTCCACTTTTTTTAGAACAAAGTCAGTTAATTTGTCTTTCACTGGAACATCATTTTTTAATGTGACCAGTTTTTTACTTAGAAGAGCCTTATCTTTATTTTCTAAAAGTGTTTCTCTTCTTTTATTCTGTTTTATTTTATTTGCGTTTTTGAGAAGGTTTTCTAAATTTCCGTATTCCTTAATTAATTCTGCTGCTGTTTTCACACCAATACCTGGAACGCCAGGTACATTGTCTGTACTATCTCCTGCTAGTGATTGAACATCAATTACTTTATCCGGACCAACCCCAAATTTATTGATTACGTCGTCATTAGATATAAATTTATTCTTCATTGGATCGTATATACGAACTTTTTTTTTGAAAAGTTGCATTAAATCTTTGTCAGATGATACAATTGTAACCTTTGCACCTTCGTCTAATATTTGCTCTACATAGGTGGCTATCAAATCATCAGCCTCGTAATTTAACATTTCTATAGAGGGTAAATTGAATGCTAATACTGACTTTCTAATATAATCGAATTGTGGAATTAGATCATCGGGAGCATCAGACCTATTTCCTTTATAATCTGAATATATTTCGTTTCGAAAATTCTTTCTTGCAGAGTCAAAGATTACTGCAAAATGAGTTGGTTTTTCTAAATTTTCACTAGATTTAGAGTCCTCTAATAATTTAAACAGCATGTTGCAAAATCCACTTACTGCTCCTACTGGCAAACCATCACTTTTTCGTGTTAATGGCGGCAATGCATAATAGGCTCTAAATATGTATCCGGACCCATCAATAAGATAGAAATGATCTGTTTTTTTAATTTTACCCATAATTTAATTTATAATAAATTGACGTATTATAGTAAGAATAAAACATCCTGTTAATAAATATTAGTGGATTAAACTTTATTAAAATAGTAATTTAAAGCTAATGGAATTAGTAAATTCAATTTCAAATAATAAAATAATTAAAATCATAATATTTTCATTAATAGGTTCTATTTTATTGACAATATCTGCAAAAATTAAAATACCTTTTTATCCAGTTCCTATGACTATGCAAACATTTATAGTTTTGTTTTTAGGAATTTCCTTTGGATATAAAATCGGGGTACTTTCGGTAGTTTTTTATTTGATAGAAGGGATTATGGGATTACCAGTATTTTCTAACTCACCAGAGAAAGGAATAGGATTAGCTTATTTTGTTGGTCCCACAATGGGATATTTAATAGGTTTTATATTTGCATGTCTGATAGCAGGCATGTTTACATACGATAAAAACCATATATTAAATTTTTTAAAAATTATAATTGCAACATCAGTAATATATATTTTGGGTATTTTGTGGCTTGGAAATTTAATCGGTTGGGATAAACCAATATTAGAATTTGGTGTTTACCCATTTCTTTATGCTGAATTATTTAAGATATTATTAATAACAGCTATAGTTAATAAAATTATTAAACTTAGAAAATATATTTAGAATTATCTTGGAGATCTTTTTGATAGAATTCTTTGAAGTGTTCTTCGATGCATTTTAAGTCTTCTTGCAGTCTCAGATACATTTCTGTTACATAATTCAAAAACTCTGTGAATATGTTCCCATTTAACTCTATCAGCGGACATTGGATTTTCTGGTGGAGCAGCTTTTTTATTTGGATCGGCTAAAAGTGCTTTTTCTACGTCATCTGCATCTGCTGGTTTAGCTAAATAGTCTATTGCACCTTCTTTAATGGCTGCTACTGCAGTTGGTATATTTCCATAACCAGTAAGCATCACTATTCTGCTCTCTGAGTTATTTTTCTGGATTTCTTTTACAACTTCTAGTCCGTTTCCATCGTTTAGTCTCAAGTCAACAACTGCAAAAGCAGGTTTTTTTGATTTCACAGACTCTATTCCAATTTTTACACCCTCTGCTTGTGAAACAGAAAAGCCCTTTTTCTCCATTGCTCGAGCTAGTCTTTCTCTAAAAGGGTTATCATCATCTACTATAAGTAGAGATTTATCCTCAAATTCTGTTATTTTTTTTAATACTTCTGCATCTGGCATGGGCCTTATATGGAAACATTCTAAATTATTTCAAGGGTACATTTTTACTTTACATTGGCTCATTTTCTGCATAAATGCTCGTTTTATATAAACTTGCATATCTGTTATGCCGGTTTTTTTTTGTTAAATTTTTTTTGGAGCTTTAAATGCAAAAATTTAAATCAGTTGATAAATTAGTTAACCAACTGAAACCAACAGAACCTGTTTATTGTGTTAGAAGAGATTCTATAAATATAGCTTCTAAATTTTTTCAGAATAAATTTCCTGGTAAAATCCTATACGCAGTTAAAACTAACCCACATCCAATAGTGTTAAAAACTATCGTGGAAAGTGGAATTAATGATTTTGATATCGCTTCAATTAAAGAAGTTGAGGTAATTAGAAGTGTTAGCCCAGAAGCAAAATGCTCCTACATGCATACTGTAAAAAGCAAGGAAAGTATAAACGAAGCATATTTCAAATATAATATTAAGACTTTTTCAATAGATACAAAAGATGAATTAATAAAAATACTTAATAGTACTAATCAAGCTAAGGATTTGGAGTTATTTGTAAGAGTTGCAGTTTCTAATGAACATGCAGAAATAGATTTATCTAAAAAATTTGGCGCACAAACTTCTGAAGCAATAGGACTTTATAGATTAACAAAACAGTATGCAAAAAAAATAGGATTAAGTTTTCATGTGGGTTCACAATGTATGCATCCAATATCCTATTCAAAAGGGATTAATGAAATTAAATATATAATAAAAAAAACAAAAATAGTTCCAGATGTTATAAATATAGGTGGAGGATTCCCAACAATCTATCCCGACTTAGTTCCTCAATCATTAGACTCTTATTTTGAGGAAATAAAAAATTCATTAAATAAATTAAAATTAGAAAAAAAACCAGAAATTATATGCGAGCCAGGTCGAGCAATTGTTGCGGAAAGCGGTTCGACAATTGTGAGAGTAAACTTAAGAAAAAAACAAAAGCTATATATTAATGATGGAACATACGGAACTTTATTTGATGCTGGTGTGCCTAATATAATTTATCCATCAAGGATAATTACAAATGGAAGAATTATATCAAAAAAATTGACTTCATTTGATTTTTATGGACCAACATGTGATAGTATGGATTATATGAAGGGACCTTTCATACTACCTAATAATATTAAAGAAGGTGATTACATTGAACTTGGTCAATTGGGAGCATACGGATTGACATTTAGAACTCAATTTAATGGATATTATTCTGATAGTATTTACGAAGTTTGTGATGATCCAATAATGACGATGTATGACAAAGAAACAAATAAAGAGTTTCTTGTTGCATAATGTCAGATACAAAAAATCTTAATCATAACAGAAAAAAAGACTTTTTAAGTAAAGAGGTTGAACATATTGATATTACATCTTTTGACTCTAGAAAAATTATATCTTCTATGGAAAAAATGTCTTTTGTTTCAAGAGAAACTGCTAATGCATCCAAGATATATAATGAAATGCTTAAAGATAAAGATTGTACAATATTCTTAACTCTTGCAGGGTCTACTTCTGCCGCTGGATGTATGCATATTTATAGAGATATGGTTAAATACAACATGGTAGATGCAATTGTAGCAACTGGAGCATCTATAATAGATATGGATTTTTTTGAAGCGCTTGGATTTAAACATTACCAAGGATCACAATATCAAAATGATAATGAACTTAGAGACAATTATATAGATAGGATTTATGATACTTATATCGATGAAGAGGAGCTCCAGATTTGTGATAAAACAATAGGAGAAATAGCAGACAAACTTGAGCCGAAGTCTTACACATCGAGAGAATTTATTAAAGAGATTGGCAAATATCTAAAAACTAATTCTAAAAAGAAAGGTTCTTTAATTGAAACAGCTTTTGATAACGATGTACCTATATTCTGTCCTGCATTTACAGACTCAAGTGCAGGTTTTGGATTAGTCATGCATCAAGAGAGAAATCCAAAAAAACATATTACAATAGACTCAATTAGAGAATTTAGAGAATTAACAGAGATTAAAATTAAATCTAAAGGGTCGGGATTATTTATGATTGGTGGTGGAGTTCCTAAAAACTTTATACAAGACACGGTAATTTGTGCTGAACTTTTGGGAAAAAATGTAGATATGCACAAATATGCAATACAAATTACTGTTGCTGACTCAAGAGATGGAGCTTGCAGTAGTTCAACATTAAAAGAAGCAAGTTCATGGGGCAAGGTTGATACTACCAAAGAACAAATGGTATTTGCTGAAGCTACCAGTGTTTTACCATTAATAGCAAGTGACGCCTATCATACTGGAGAGTGGAAAAATAGAGACAGAAAAAACTTTTCAAAAATATTTTGATTGATGATCAAAAAAGTAAAAATTGGAATTATCCAAAGTAAAATTTCAGATAATGTTCAAAAAAATATAAATTTAGCTATTAAAAATATAAAAAAAGCAGCATCAAAAAAAGCTAAAATAATTTGTTTACCAGAACTATTTTTATCAAATTATTTTTGTCAAACAGAAAGTCATTCCAACTTTAAGCTAGCAGAAAAAATACCTGGCAGAACTACAAAAATATTTTGTGAATTAGCCAAAGATTTACAAATAGTATTAATGATTTCATTATTTGAAAAAAAAACACATGGCTTCTATCATAATACTAGTATCGTTATTAATGAGAAAGGTAAAATTTTATCGAAATATAGAAAAATGCATATACCAGATGATCCTGGTTATTATGAAAAATTTTATTTTACTCCTGGAGATTTAGGTTTTAAATCTGTTAAAACAAAATTTGGTAAAATTGGAACTTTAATTTGTTGGGATCAATGGTTCCCGGAAGCTGCAAGATTGACTGCACTTAAAGGTGCACAAATAATTTTTTACCCTACTGCTATTGGATGGCATCCAAAAGAGAAAAAAAAATTTGGAAAATCTCAACTAGACTCTTGGATAACTATGCAAAAATCTCACGCAATCGCAAATGGTACTTATGTGGTTGCTATAAATAGAGTTGGAACAGAAAAAAAAGGTAAGAAGAAAATAGAATTCTGGGGAAACTCAATGATCATAGATCCTAGTGGGCAAGTTATTGGAAAACTTGGGAATAAAAAAGAAGAAATTTTAATTCGTGAAATAAACTATAAAAAAATTGATTCAGCCAGAGAGCATTGGCCTTTTTTAAGAGATAGAAGAATCGATTTTTATAAAGGCATACTAAAAAATCCTGCAGATGAATGAAAACTTTAATGGATTTAGAATGCCAGCTGAATGGGAGCCTCAAAATTCAGTTTGGATTGCTTGGCCTTATAATAAAAATGATTGGCCTGGATTATATCAATTTATTCCTGAAGTAATTTTAAAGATTATAAAAAAAATTTCAAAAAATCAAAAAATTCACTTAATCGTTAACAAAAATATAAAAAATATAAAAAAATTAATAAAACTTAATAAAATTAAAAATATCAACTTCCACTATATTAAAACTGATAGAATATGGTTAAGAGATTCTGGACCCATATTTATAACAAATAAAGTAGAAAAGAAAAAAGTAATACTAAATTTTGGTTTTAACGGATGGTCAAAGTATAAAAATTATAAAAATGACAATAAAATCAATAATAGTATTAGTAAAATTTTTAATTTTAAAAAGATTGATCCAATAATCAAAAAAAAAGGCAGAATTAGAAAAATAATCATGGAAGGAGGAGCATTTGATGTAAATGGCTCAGGTACAATTCTATTAAGCGAAGAATGTTTGTTAAGTAAAATTCAAGAAAGAAATAAAAATTTTAAAAAAAAAGACTACGAAAAAATGTTTAATAAATACTTAAATATAAAAAACTTTATATGGCTTAAAAAAGGAATTGCAGGCGATGATACACATGGACATGTTGATGACATAACAAGATTTGTTTCAAGAAATACGATTATGACTGCGGTTGAAAATAATGAAAAAGATATAAATTACAAAAACTTAAATAAGAATTTAAATATATTGAAAGAAAGTAAATGTGAGAAAGGAAAGAAATTCAAAATTATAAAAGTTCCTATGCCCTCACCAATTTATATTGAGAATACAAGAGTTCCTGCAAGTTATATGAATTTTTATATTTGTAATAAAAAAATAATTCTTCCAATATTCGGAGTAAAAGAAGACAAAATTGCGATTAAAATTTTCAAAAATTACTTTAGAGATAGAAAAATCGAAACAGTTGACTGTAGCAAATTGATATGGGGATTTGGTGCAATACATTGCATGACCCAACAAGAACCTAAAATTTAATTATGCTGCTTTTAATGTACCAAGTAATAATCTAAAAGGTATTAACATTACAAGAGCAACAAATATTTTTACCGCAAGATCTCCTAACGATAAAGTTACCCAAGGAATTCCCGTTCCATAGAATGATATTGAGAAAAATAAAAAAGTATCAACTGTTGAACCTATCAAAGAAGATGTTAAAGGTGCTATAAACCACTTTTTTTGTCTTAATTGATCAAATATCTGAACATCTAAAAGTTGAGCAATTATAAAAGCTGTTCCTGAACCTATTGCTATTCTTATAGAAATAAGATCAGTAAAATTAGTTGAAAATATTAAAGTAAACAAAATTCCAATTGTGAAGCCTATATAGACAATTTTTCTAGCTACTAATTTTCCAAAGGATCTGTTGGCTAAATCTGTAATTAAAAATGCAATTGGATAGCTAAAAGCACCGTAAGTTAAAATTTCCTCTAAACCATAATATTTTATAGGAAATTGAACTAAATAATTAGATGCTAGCACAACCAATCCCATTAAAAATGAGAGAGTAAGGAAAACTTTATTCATTATGCTGTTTTTGCAATTATTGATTTTTTAAGCTTTTTTAATCTTAACGATAAATCTCTTGATTTTGCAGATTTTAAGAAATTATCAAAGCTACCTTTTTTATCTACAGATCTAACACCTGCATTTGAAACTGTTAATCTCATAGATTTTTTTAAAAGTTCACTTTTAAATTTTACTTTCTTTAAATTTGGAAGAAATCTTCTCTTAGTTTTATTGTTAGCGTGACTAACATTATGGCCTTTTAGAGGGATTTTACCAGTAAGTTCGCATTTTTTAGACATAAATTTTCAAGATGTATATGGTCTTAAAGAATACCAGTCAAGATTAATTTTTTGTTCCAATAGCTTCAGAAATATTTTTAAAACCTTCTCTTTTTACAATTTCGTCGAGATCTTTATTAATCTTTGAAGCAATAGTTGGTCCTTTATAAACCATACCTGTATACAATTGCACGAGAGTTGCACCGCTTACAATTTTATTAAAAACGCCATCGGCAGAGTCAACGCCTCCAACTCCAATTATTAAGATTTTTTTTCCA
Source organism: uncultured Pelagibacteraceae bacterium (assembly GCA_902616245.1). GTDB lineage: Bacteria > Pseudomonadota > Alphaproteobacteria > Pelagibacterales > Pelagibacteraceae > Pelagibacter. The sequence continues at coordinate 363,020 of CACMSB010000001.1, read as the reverse complement.
ACTAATTTAAAAAATTTATTAATCAATTCATTAGAGATATTTTCAAGTGGTTTTCCAGACAAACCGCCTTTCTCTAATTTATTTATATTAGATATATTTTCTCTATTTCTATCTGTCGTATTTGAAACTATAACTATTTGAACATTATATTTTAAAAAAAGTTCTGAGATTTCATCAATACTTTTTTCATCAATATCAGGAGATACTTTGACTGCTATAGGTACATTTGAATTTAAATTTTTCTTTTCTTCATTTATGCATTTTAAAAGATTGTCTAACTCTTCGTTTTTGTGAAATTTTCTTAAATTTTCTGTGTTAGGAGAAGAGATATTAATTGTAATATAGTCTGCTAAATTATGAAATTTTCTGAAACAAATTAAATAATCGTCAACTCTGTTTTCAGTATCTTTATTAGGTCCTATATTAATACCAAGTAATCCATTAGGTGAATTATTTTCAATATTTTTTTTACTTTCTTCTGATCCAATATTGTTAAATCCAAGTCTATTAATTAAAGCCTCATCTTCCTCCAATCTGAACACTCTTGGCTTCGGATTTCCTATTTGTGGTTTAGGTGTAATTGTACCTACCTCAACAAAACCAAATCCTAGTTTGTATAGAGGATTGTAAACTTCTGCATTTTTATCAAATCCAGCAGCAACACCTAGAGGAGAATTTAAGGTTTTGTTTAAAAATTTAGTTTGGATAGTAACTCTGGTTGTTTTATCTATAGCTGGTATCTGATTTAACTTTAAAGCCTTTATTGCTAGCGAGTGTGCAACTTCAGGGCTAAATTTAAATATAAAAGGTCTTATAAGATTAAACATTTTCAACCTTTTTTCTTATCAATTCTTTGGTTTCATTTACTCCAAAAAAACTAATGAAGAAGCCCATTCTGGGTCCATTTTCGTCACCAAATACAACCTCATAGATAAGCTTAAACCATTCTCTTAAATTTTCTTTATAACCATTTTCTTTTCCTACGGTAAAAATATTTGTCTGAATATCTTCAGGAGCCATTTTATCATTACAATTATCTAAAGACTTAATTAATGCTTTCAGTGCAACTTTCTCTTTTTCATTTGGAGTTTTGTAAATTTTTTTTGTTTTTATAACATCATTGAAATATTTTATTGCATATTCAATTAAATTATCAAAAATTGGATGATCATTTTCATTAATTTCTGACTTGTATTTTTTTACAAATTTCCATAGTAATTGTTTATTATTGGCATTACTTGTTTCAACTAAATTTAAAAGCATTGAAAAAGTCATAATTGTATTTTCCTCTGGCATTGATCCATTATGTACATGCCAAACTGGATTCATTAACTTCTGTAAATCATTTTGAGTTTTTCCTTTTTCTATAAAATCTAGATATTCATCAACAGCTTTTGGAACAACTTCTCTGTACAATTTTTTTGCTCTTTTTGGATTTTGATACATGTAAAGAGATAGACTTTGAGGAGATGCATAATTCAGCCATTCATCTATAGTTAGTCCATTACCTTTTGATTTAGATATTTTTTCACCTTTTTCGTCCAAAAAAAGTTCATAAGCAAAACCAGATGGGTTAGATTTACCTAATGTTTTAATAATCTTAGTTGAAAGAATTGCGCTCTCAATTAAATCCTTTCCATACATTTCAAAATCAACATCTAATGCGTACCATCTCATTGCCCAATCAACTTTCCATTGCAATTTGCAGTTCCCGTCTAAAATACTTTTTTCTAATTTTGATCCATTATTATCAAATAGGATTTTAGAAGATTTAGAATCAATTTCTAAAACAGGTATTTCAAGAACTTTTCCAGTTTCTGGGCATATTGGTAAAAAGGGGGAATAGGTTTTCTGTCTTTCTTTTCCTAAAGTTGGAAGAATTATTTCCATAATTTTTTCATAATTTTCTAAAACTAATTTTAGGGTGTCATTAAAAAAACCAGACTTGTAGAGTTCTGTAGAACTTTTAAATGAATATTTAAATTTAAAATTATCAAGAAATTGTTTCAACATATTATTATTATGTTCTCCAAAACTACTAAACTTTTCAAATGGATCAGGGACATCCGTTAAAGGTTTGTGAAGATTATTTTTGAGCTTTTCTTGATTTGGAACATTTTCAGGTACTTTTCTAAGACCATCCATATCATCAGAAAATGTAATAATTTCCTTTGGAATATCTGTTAAATGATCAAGAGCGTTAACAATCATTGTCGTCCTTGCAACTTCTCCAAATGTACCTATATGAGGTAGACCACTAGGGCCATAACCAGTTTGTAAAACTATTTTATTTTTTTTTTCTATGTTCGATTTTCTCTCTCTTAACAGCTTTTTAGCCTCAACAAATGGCCAAGCGTTTGTTTTGTCAAAATTTGTTTTGTCTATCACAACTACTTAAATATCCTTAATATCAGCCTTTTTGATAATTCATATAGAGTTGAAATTTATTTACCATAAAATAATGTCCTTTCAAAATGTCCAATTATAAAACTGTCTTTTTTACGTTAGGGGTCTTGCAAATTATTTTAGGTCTTTCAATGATTGTACCTATTTTGGTTCAATTAATATTTGATCAAATTGATGCAGGATTTATTGGATCAATGATTGTTACTATTGTTTTTGGTTTTTTATTTTTTATTTCTAATTATGATCACGATAAAAAGATCAGTTTACCTCAAGCTTTTTTGCTCACAGCACTTTCATGGTTAAGTATTGCTATATTTGGTTCTTTGCCTTTAATTTTTTCTAGTACGGATTTAAGTTTTACAGATGCATTTTTTGAGAGCATGTCTGGGATTACAACAACAGGATCTACAGTTATTATGAATCTAAATGAAACATCTAAAGCTATATTACTTTGGAGAGGAATGTTACAATGGTTTGGCGGTATTGGAATTATCGTAATGGCAATCACTTTAATGCCTTTAATGAATATAGGGGGTATGCAAATTTTCAATATTTCATCTAATGATACTTCAGAAAAAATTTTTCCTAAAGCTAAAGAGGTTTCTCTAAGATTATTGTCTATATATTCCTTATTAACTTTAACTTGTGCTTTTTTTTATTTTATATTTGGGATGAGTTTTTTTGATAGCATCGTGCATGCTATGACAACAATAGCGACTGGAGGTTTTGCAAATTATAATGAATCTATAGGTTATTTTAACAGCTCGTTAATAGAAATTAATGCAATAATATTTATTATTCTTGGAAGTATACCTTTTATTAGTTACATCAAATACTTAGCTGGAGATAAAAAAATTTTTTTCAAAGACACACAAATAAAAACTTTTATAATTTTGGTTATTATTTCAATTCTTTTAATGTTTTTTTATTTATCTGTTATAAATAAAAGCTTAACTGAAATAAGTTTTTTATCTGTTAGCTTTAATATAATTTCTATTTTAACTGGAACAGGATATGCTACAGAAAATTTTAGTAATTGGGGTCAATTTCCATTAGTATATTTCATAATTTTAATGTTCATCGGGGGGTGTGCGGGCTCTACAACTTGTGGAGTAAAGATTTTTAGAGTTCAAATTTTGTATCAATTCATATCAAACCAGCTGAAAAAAATAATCTATCCTCGAGGAATTTTCAAAATTAAATATCAAAATAACAATGTGGATGAAAAATTTATGGACTCCATTATTTCTTTTATATTCCTTTATATATTAATATTTTTTGTTGTGACTGCGCTTTTATCACTTGATGGATTAAATTTTATTACAGCAATTTCAGCAGCTGCCACGTCAATTTCAAATGTTGGTCCAGGTTTAGGTGATATTATTGGACCAAACGGAAGTTTTTCAAGCTTGTCTGATTTTTCTAAATGGGTTCTCAGTGCTGCAATGATACTTGGAAGGTTGGAATTATTTGCAATTCTAGTATTATTTATTCCATCTTTTTGGAGAAAATATTAATGTTTGAAAAAAAACAAACCTGGTCGGAATCTATTTTAGTTTACAAGGATATTCGAATGCTAAGAATATTACTTCTTGGTGCAATTAGTGGATTTCCTTGGGTTTTAATTGCCAGCAGTTTAAGCCTTTGGCTAAAAGAAGAAGGTTTAAGTAGATCGACTATTGGATGGGCAGGTTTAATATTTGGAGTGTACGCCTTTAATTATTTGTGGGCACCAATAATTGATAGAATACAAATTCCATTTTTAACAAAAAGATTAGGGCATCGACGTGGCTGGATTGTCCTTATGCAAATTATAATATTATTTAGTTTAATTGTTTGGAGTTTTATTAACCCTACAGAAAATTTGGCGCTACTAATTAGTGTTGGATTAGTTATAGCAATTGCTTCGGCTACACAAGATATTACAGTTGATGCGTTGAGAATCGAACAAATTAATGCTGATGAAGGAAAATCTATGGCAGCAGGTGCTGCTATGGCTGTAGTTGGATGGTGGACTGGATATAAGTTAGGTGGTGTTATAGCATTGTTTACTGCCGAATTTTTTCAAAACATTGGAATTGAAGATTACTGGCAAACTACTTTTTTAGTTCTTGGCGTTGTAGTAATCCTGATGAATATAGGTTTAATGTTTATACACGAGCCTGTAACAACAGATAGGCAAAACAAACAAAAGGAAACAGACAAAATAATACAATCAAAACTTGGATCAAATAATGTGATAACAAAATTTGTTGCTTATATTACTGGTACAATAGGAGGTCCAATAATTAGTTTCTTTAAAAAAAATGGTTTCTCAATTGCAGTTGGAATTCTAGGCTTTGTCTTTCTTTTTAAAATTGGAGAAGCCTTTCTTGGAAGAATGTCCATAGTTTTTTATAAAGAGGTTGGATTTTCAAAAGGTGAGATAGCGATATACTCTAAAACTCTAGGCTGGATAACGACAGTTGTATTTACATTATTAGGTGGAATATTTGCTATGAGAGCTGGTACAATAAAAACAATGTTTGTTGCTGGTGGATTTATGGCAGCAACAAATTTATTATTTGCTGCTCTCGCGTGGTCAGGAAAATCTGAATGGTTGTTTGCTTTAGCGGTTATCGCTGATGATATATCTGCAGCATTTGCAACTGTTGCTTTCGTAGCCTTTATCTCTCTTTTAGTGGATAGGACTTATACCGCTACACAGTATGCACTTCTAGCTTCAATTGGAACTGCAGGAAGAACGACACTTGCTTCTTCATCGGGTGCTTTAGTTGATTGGCTAAATGGGGACTGGGGAACCTTTTTTATAATTACCACCTTAATGGTTATCCCATCTTTAATTTGTTTATGGTTTATAAGGAATAAAATTAAAATTGGTGCAAAATAGTTTTTTTTTAAAAGATCCTTTTGTCGATATATTAGAGGAACCAAAGAAGAACTCTAATATTAGCTCTCAACTTATCTACGGTGAGAGTTTTAAAATAATTAGCAAAAAAAATAATTATTTTAAAATAAAGACTTCATATGACAAATATTCAGGCTTTATAAAAAAAATTGATAGCTACAAAAAATTCAATCCAACTCACAAAGTTGCAATTTTAAAAGCTAGAATTTATTTAGGTAATAAAAAAAAGAAATCAAAAAAGTTTTTACCATTTATGAGCAAGATTCAAATTTTAAAAAAGGATCAAAATTTCATTATGTATAAAAAAGATAAATGGCTAAGATTAAAAGATATATTTCCAATCCAAAAAAAAAATTCTGATTTTGTAAAGATATTTAAAAGTTTTCTAAATTGTAAATATAAATGGGGTGGAAAAACGTTCGAAGGAATTGATTGTTCAGCTCTATTACAAATATTTTATAAATTTAATAATAATTTTTTTCCAAGAGATACGATTGATCAAGTTAAAATAAAAAAAGGTGTTGGATACAAAAAAAAATTTAAAAAAGGTGATATTATTTTTTGGAAAGGACATGTTGCTATATGCATCAATACAAATGATCTTATCCACGCTTATGGTCCAAAAAAAAGAGTGATCATAATGCCAATTAAAAAAACGATAAAACTAATTAAAGAAACCGCGAAATTAGATGTAAAGAAAGTAACAAGGATCTGAATTATTCTCGACCAAAATCAGGTTTAGAAATATCTTGTTTTTGAGAAATTATTTGTTTTCTTACTACTTTTGAATTGATTAATTTTTTTATTATCTTTGAATTTTCTTTCTTGCTTATATTCTTCTTAAAATCTTTTAAATTTTTCATAAAAAGATTTATTGCTTCAATCATGTTAGTTTTATTCTCGAAAAATATATCTCTCCACATTATTTCGTTGGATGCAGCAATTCTTGAGAAATCTCTTAATCCACCTGCACTAAATTTAATCAAATTTTTATTCTTTTTTTTCTGAAAATCCTGAGCAGTTTTTATTAAATTGTAAGCAATTAAGTGAGGTAGATGGCTAGTGACTGAAAAAATTTTATCATGATCATCAGGGTTCATAATAATTATTTTAGATCCTAAAGATTTCCAAAATCTCTCTACTTTTTTTTGTTTTAGAACATTTTTATCTTTTATTATTATGCACCACTTGTTTTTGAACAAATTAGCATTACCATATTCTGGCCCACTAACTTCGGATCCTGAGATAGGATGACTCATCACCCAATCAAGATTTTTTGATAATATTTTTTTTTTTAAAGAAATTAGATTTTTTTTTGTTGAACCAACGTCAATTATAATTGAATTATGATTGAGATTTTTATTTAATGACGAAAAAAATTTAGGATATTCACTCATAGGAGTGCTTAAAATCACAAGATCAATTTTATTTAAATTTTTATCTAACCTTGTTAAAAATTTAATTTTTTTGTTAAATTTTTTAATAATAGATTTATATTTTTTTGATTTTTCAAATACAAAAAAATTTTTAGAAATTTTTTTTTGTATTGAAGCCTTTAATATTGACGAGCCTATCAATCCGCAACCAATAATAAGAATATTATTAAACATTTTTAAAAATAGTATTCATTCTTTTAAGGAATATTTGGTTTTCTTTTGTGTTGCCAATTGTAAGTCTTAGACAATTTTTTATGCCATATGAATTCATTTCTCTTAGTATAATTCCATATTTCTGTAATTTTTTTAAAGTTGTATCTGCGGTAAATTTTGCTTTTTTGAAATCTAACAAAAAGAAATTTCCAGATATTTTGTTTGTACCAATATTATATTTTAACATCTCATTTTTAATTTTTTTGCACCATTTAAGATTATGTATTACTGACTTTTTAACAAATTTATCATCTTTAAGTGATTCAACAGCACAAATTTGAGCAAATTTATTTACGTTAAAAGGTGGTTTAATTTTATATAATTCTTTAATTATAGATTTATCACCGTATCCCCAGCCTATCCTTAATGAAGCTAGACCATAGATTTTTGAAAATGTTCTTAAAATAAATACATTTTTAGAGTTTTTAAATAACTCAATTCCAGATTTGTAATCTTTATTCTTCATATATTCAAAATATGCATCATCAACAACCAATAAAATATTTTTATTTAATCTTCTCCTTAAGTCTAATAGCTCGTTTTTTGTTAAATAAGTGCCTGTTGGATTATTTGGATTTGCAATAAAAACAATTTTTGTTTTTTTTGATGTCTTTTTAAGAATTTCTTTAACTGAAACTTTAAAATTAATTTCTTTAGCTAATTTTACATTTGCCCCAATGATTTTGGAGTATATCCTATACATGAGAAAACTGTACTGAGGAACAACAACTTCATCATTTTCTCTAAGGAACAATTGACAAAGCATTTGAATTACTTCGTCAGAACCAGAGCCACAAATTATCTTGGATTTATCACAACCATACTTCTTTGATATTTTTTGTGTTAATTCCGAAAATTTACTGTCTGGATATTTTGATATATCAAATTTAGACTTAACAATTTTTTCGACATTTTTACTGACACCTAAAGCAGATTCATTTGCAGATAACTTAATAATATTTTTATTACCAGCCAATAAGGATTTTCCTGGTTTGTAACTCTGTAATTTTATGTTTTTAAATCTTAGCGCTGTCATAGTAAATATTTCACTATAAATAGTCTTTTAACTAGATAAAACAATAATTAATTGAGCAATATTTGACATATAAATTCCTTTGAAGTAAAAGCTGCATGCGCTGATTTATACCGAATTGCGAGCGCTATAAAAAAACCGCTAAAATGTTTTTTTTCTCACAATTCAATCAGTGCAATTATTATGAATAAGAATATTGATACAAAAAAAATAATTATATCAAATCCCCTTAAATTGGATTGTGGTAAGGAAATTAATAACTTTCCAATAGCATATGAGACATATGGGGAATTAAACAGTGAAAAAAGTAATGCAATATTAGTTTTCCATGCTTTGACTGGAGATCAATATGTTTCTGGAAAAAACCCAATAACTAATAAAGATGGTTGGTGGAGTTATGTTGTTGGAGAAAATAAGCCAATTGATACAAATAAATTTTTTGTGATTTGTGCAAACGTTATTGGAGGCTGCATGGGATCTTACGGACCTAGCACAATAAATGAGCCCACTGGTAAACAAATAGGAACTGATTTTCCAATTATAACTATTAACGACATGGTTAACGCTCAATATGAGCTAATTAAATATTTTGAAATTGAAAAACTTTTTGCTGTAGTAGGTGGTTCAATGGGTGGAATGCAAGTACTTCAATTTGTTGCCAATTTTCCAGATAAAGCAAAACTTGCAATACCGATTGCTTGCACATCTAGTCACTCGGCACAAAACATAGCGTTTAATGAATTGGGAAGACAGGCAATTATGGCTGACAGTAAGTGGGAAAATGGATTTTATAGTAATTACAAATTAAATCCTGACAAAGGGTTAGCGGTAGCAAGAATGGCAGCACATATTACTTATCTTTCTGAAAAAGGATTGCAGGAAAAATTTGGAAGAAAATTGCAAGATAGGGATAGCCTAAGATATGGATTTGAGGCAGATTTTCAAATTGAGAGTTATCTTAGATACCAAGGATCTGTGTTTGTTGATAGATTTGATGCTAATAGTTATTTATATATAACTCGTGCAATGGATTATTTTGACTTATCCAAACAGTACAAAGGAAACTTATCTGATGCATTCAAAGAAACTAAAACAAAATTTTTTGTAATATCATTTACATCAGATTGGTTATATCCAACATCGGAGAATAGAGAAATAGTTATAGCACTAAATTCTATTGGTGCAGATGTCGGATTTGTAGAAATAGAATCTGATAAGGGGCATGACTCATTTTTGCTCGATGTTCCAAGTTTCCTAAAGACGCTTGGCGATTATATTAATTCAACCTACAAAGTTATAAATGAAAGAAGAATTTAACATTATATCTAATTTGATAGAGGAAAATACTAGAGTTCTAGATGTCGGTTGTGGCTATGGAGACTTGATGAAATTTTTACAAGAAAACAAAACTAAAGATATTCGTGGATTAGAAATTTCTAAAGAAAAAGTTCAAAATTGTTTATCAAAAGGATTAACTGTAATTGAGGGGAATGCTGAAAGCGATTTAAAACAATTTCCTAAATCGTCTTTTGATTACGTTATTTTAAGCCAAACATTACAAGCTTTTCTTAATCCTGAATTAGTAATTAGTGAATTACTAAAAGTAGGAAAAAAAGTAATTGTTACTATACCTAATTTTGGTTACTGGAGAGTTAGACTACAATTATTGTTTAAAGGCACAATGCCTGTAACAGAAAATTTACCTCATGAATGGTACAATACACCAAATTTACATATGTGCACAATTAAAGATTTTTATAATTTTTGCAGTAGTAAGAATATTAAAATATTTAAGTCTATCGCTTTAAAAAAAAGTCGAATTTCAGAAATAAATAAATCAAATTTAAATTATAAAAATCTTGACTCTCACTTAGGTATATTTTTAATAGAAAGTTAAATGAAAGTAGAAATTATTAAGTGTCTGGAAGATAATTTTTCTTACATTTTAATTAATGAAGCTAATGGAAATTGTTGTGTTGTTGATCCTGGTGAAGCAGATCCAATTATAAATTATTTACAGAAAAATAAATTAAATTTAAAATATATATTAAATACACATCATCATCATGACCATGTTGGTGGGAATGAAGAATTAAAAAAAAAATTTAATGCAGAAGTAATAGGTTATGTTGGAGATAAAAATAGAATACCTCAAATTGATATTTGCTTAAGTGATGGTGAAATTTGGAAAGAAGATATTTTTGAAGCAAAAATATATCATGTCCCTGGCCATACAATAGGTCATATCTGTTTTCATTTTTTTAAAAATAAGTTAATTTTTACAGGAGATACTTTATTCTCTATGGGATGTGGAAGAATTTTTGAAGGGAGTTATGAGCAAATGTACAACTCACTACAAGTTTTAAAAAATTTAGATAAAGATACAAAAATTTATTGTGGACATGAATATACTTTAAAGAATTCTGAATTTTGTTTAGCACAAGATTCCAATAACAATGAATTACTAAACAAAATTAAAGAAATTAAAGAAAAAATTAAACAAGGTAAAACTAGTATGCCATCAACGATTGGTGAGGAACTTAATTGTAACATTTTTCTTAAGTCAAACGACCTAGAAAATTTCAAAAAATTGAGGGATTTAAAGGATAATTTCTAAGTTATTAACCTTGACTATGATGCAACCCAGACTATATTGCTGACTATAAAAATTAGGGCTAACTATGTCATTCGCGGTAATTCAAACAGGTGGTAAACAGTATAAAGTGAAAGCTGGAGAGATTCTCAAAGTTGAAAAGCTCGAAGATTCAAAAGAAAATTCAAAAATAGAGTTTAATGAAATACTAGCTTACGGAGATGATAAAAATTTAGAGTTAGGAGAACCGACAATTAGTGGAGCTAAAGTTGAAGCTGAATTAATAAAAAATGGAAAAAATAGAACAGTTCTTATTTTTAAAAAAAGGAGAAGGCAAAATTCGAGAAGAAAAAATGGTCATAGACAAAAATTTACAATGGTAAGAATAAGTAAAATCTATTCAAAAGATGGTAAAGTTATTTCTGAAGCAGAAAAAAGAAAAGAAATACCATTAAAAAAAACAGTTGAAACTAAGGAAGCAGCTAAATAAAAAGTAATTTATGGCAACGAAAAAAGCAGGTGGATCGTCAAGAAACGGAAGAGATAGTGCAGGTCGTAGACTTGGTGTGAAAAAATATGGTGGCGAGATGGTTGTGCCTGGCAACATTATTGTAAGACAAAGGGGAACTAAAATATTTCCTGGAGAAAATGTTGGCATGGGTAAAGACCATTCGATATTTTCAGTTGTTAAAGGTAAAGTAGAGTTTAAAAAATCAAAATCTGATAGAACTTACGTTTCTGTAAAGCCCAATTAATAGATACAACATTCACATAGTTGTTATATGAAATTTCTAGATCAAGTTAAGATATATGTAAAAGCTGGCAACGGAGGGTCGGGATCTCCAAGTTTTCGTAGGGAAAAATTTGTAGAGTTTGGTGGCCCTGATGGAGGCGATGGAGGGAAAGGAGGATCTGTAATTCTTATTAGTGAAAGAAATCTTAATACTTTGATTGATTACAGGTATCAACAACACTTCAAAGCTGAAAGAGGAAAGGATGGCAGCGGAAAAAACAAAACTGGGAAAGGTGGTGAAGATTTATATTTAAAAGTACCTTTAGGAACACAAGTATTTGAAGAAGATAATAAAACACTTATTTATGATTTTAAAAGTCAGAAAGAGGAATTTTTAGTAGCAAGCGGAGGTAAAGGAGGATTTGGAAATACAAGATTTAAGTCCTCAACCAATAGAGCCCCAAAGAAATTTACAAAAGGAGGTCAAGGGGAGGAATTTTGGATTTGGCTTCAACTAAAAACAATTGCTGATATCGGTATCATAGGATTGCCCAATGCTGGGAAATCCAGCTTGCTTGCATCAATGACGAGTGCAAATCCAAAAATAGCAAACTATAAATTTACTACAATTAATCCAAATCTTGGTGTTGCTAGTTATGATGACAAAGAAGTTACTTTAGCAGATATACCAGGCTTAATTGAGGGTGCTCATACCGGAACTGGTCTTGGAATAAAGTTTTTAAAACATATAGAAAGGTGCAAAACTTTGCTGCATTTAATAGATATAACTGAAGATGATTTATTTATTTGTTACAATCAAGTCAGAAAAGAATTATCAAAATACAGTAAAGATTTAGTTAAAAAAAAAGAAATAGTAGTTTTAAATAAAACTGACTTAATTGATGAAGAGAAAAAAGAAGAGAAGATAAAAAAACTCAAGAATAAATTAAAAAAAAATATCTTTTTAATGTCAACAATGGATAAAAAATCAGTATCAGATATAAAGTCAAAGTTGGTAAACTATGTATCTTAAGGACTCCAAAACTGTAGTAATAAAAATAGGTTCATCTTTATTAATAAATGACAATAAAATTATTAGAGAAAAATGGCTTTTGGAATTTACTAAAGATATTAAAGAGTTACAAAAACTTAAAAAGAACGTTGTTATAGTGAGTTCTGGAGCAATTGCTTTAGGTTGTAAAAAATTACAATTAAATAAAGAAACTTTAAAGCTTGATAAAAGTCAAGCTGTTGCATCAATTGGACAAATAGAATTAATGAATCTTTTTAAAAAGACATTTAGCTCAAATAAAATAAATATTTCTCAAATTCTAATTACTTTAGAAGATACTGAACAAAGAAGAAGAGCTATAAATGCTAAAAGAACTTTCGAAAACTTATTTGAGCTTAATTTTGTACCTGTTGTTAACGAAAATGATAGTATTGCAACTTCTGAAATTAAATACGGAGATAATGACAGATTAGCATCAAGAGTTGCACAAATATCAGGCGCAGATTGCTTAATATTATTGTCTGATGTTGATGGATTGTATTCTAAAAACCCAAAAATTCATAAAAATGCTAAATTGATTAAAGAAATAAAAAATATTGATTCTAAAATTGAAAATTTTTCAAGTAAAAGCACAAGTGAGTATGGTACTGGTGGAATGAAAACGAAAATTGATGCTGCAAAAGTATGTCAAGTCTCGGGTTGCTATATGGCTATTGCAAATGGTTTAATTAAAAGACCAATTAAAAATATACTAGAACATAATTCTGGGACATGGTTTTTGCCAAAAGTATCTAAATTAGATGCAAGAAAAAAATGGATAATTAGCTCTATATCTCCAAAAGGAGAAATTATTATAGATGATGGTGCTTTAAATGCTTTAAAAAATGGAAAAAGTTTATTAGCCGCAGGTATTAGAAAAGTTTCAGGAAAATTTGTTAAAGGTGATCATGTTAGAATTTTAGATAAAAATAACAAAGAATTTGCTAGAGGGTTGAGCAGTTTTACATCTGATGAGATATCCAAAATAAAAGGAGAACATTCTAACAAAATTAGTAATCTTTTAGGCTATGTTACAAAGTCTGAAGTTATACATAAAGATGATATGGTTAAAATTTAATGAGTAAACTACTTAAAAAAATTGGATTGAATTCTAGAAAAGCTTTGAATTCAAGTATTAGTCCAAAAAAAAAGAATAAAGTTTTAAAAGATTTTGTAAAATTAATTGAGATTAATAAGAATAAAATTATTAGCGAAAATAAGAAAGATATTTTTTATGCAAGAGGAAAAAAATTAAAAGAAAACTTAATTCAAAGACTCACTCTTAGTAATAATAAATTAAAAAGTATAATTGACTCTGTTAAAACTATTACTTCTTTTAAAGATCCTATAGATCATGTAACTTCCAAATGGAAAAGGCCAAATGGACTTGAAATTAGAAGAGTTACAATACCTATAGGAGTTATAGGTGTAATATTTGAAAGTAGACCCAATGTTACTTCTGATGTATCAGCACTATGTTTTAAATCTGGAAATGCTGTTATATTAAGAGGTGGTTCCGAAGCCTACAATAGTAATAAAATTTTAGTAAATTTATTTAGGAAAGCTCTAAAAAAAAATAAAGTAAACGAAAACTATGTCCAGTTTATAAATAACAAGAGCAGAAAACTCGTCGATTATTTATTATCAAAAATGGAAAACTCCATTGATGTTGTAATACCACGAGGCGGAAAAAATTTAGTAAAAAAAGTTAAACAACTTTCAAAGGTTCCGGTTATTGGTCATTTGGAAGGAATTTGTCATACATATATTGATAAAGAGGCAGAAGATAATATGGCAAACAAAATAGTATTAAATGCTAAGTTGAGAAATACTAGTATATGTGGTGCAACTGAAACTCTCTTAATACATAAAAGTAAATCGAAATCAGTGAATTTAATTTTAAATTCACTAGCTAAAAGCGGTTGTAAAATTTTAGCTGATAAAAAAATAAGTAAACTATTTAAAGGAAAAACATATCCTGCAAATAATAATACTTGGTCAAAAGAACATCTTTCACCGATTATTTCAGTTAAATTAGTGAATAATGTTAAAGAAGCAGTTGCCCATATCAACAAATATGGAACTATGCATACAGATGCAATAGTAACCAAAAACAAAAATACAGCAAAATTCTTTATTAAGAATGTAAAAAGCTCTATTGCTATTCAAAATTCATCAACACAATTTGCTGACGGAGGAGAATTTGGTTTTGGTGGGGAGGTTGGAATTTCAACAAACACCTTGCCACCAAGAGGTCCTGTCGGTCTAAATCAGTTAGTAAGTTATAAATATGAAGTTTATGGTACAGGGCAAATTAGAAAATAAAAAGATTGGTGTACTCGGTGGATCGTTTGATCCAGCGCATGTTGGTCATGTAAGAATTTCTAAATTAGCAAAAAAAAATTATGATTTGAGCCAAGTTATATGGGCTATAACAAAACAAAATCCATTTAAAAAAAATAATCCAAATGATCTATACAAAAGAACTGCTTATGCAAAAAAAATTAATAAAAATAATAAATTTATAAAAGTTAAATGTTTTGAAGAAATAACAAAATCTAATCGTACAGTAGATTTAATTAAATATTTAAAAAAAAAATTTAAACATTCGGAAATATTTTTTTTAATGGGGGCAGATAACCTAATAAATTTTCATAAATGGAAGGGGTACAATTCAATAACTAAAATGTGCAAAATATTGGTATTTGATCGAAATGGATACAAATCAAAGGCTTTTAGATCTAAATCATTTAAGAAATATAATAAAAAAGCAGTTGAATTTATAAAGTTTAATAAAGTCAATATTTCATCTTCTCAATTAAGAAAAATTTGATACTCTAAAATCAATTAATGGAAAAAATATCAGCTCTTAAAGATGAAATAATCAAAACGCTTGATATTAATAAAGCCTTAGACATAGTTTCAATAGATCTCGAGGGAAAATCATCAGTTGCAGACTTCATGATTATAGCTAGTGGTACATCATCAAGACATATTCAAGCTTTGTCTGAACAAGTTTTTGAAAAATTAAAAATTAATGGTGTGAATAATTGTAAAATTGAAGGAAAAGATAGCAATGATTGGAAGCTTGTAGATGGAATAGACTTAATTGTTCATATTTTCAATCCTGAAAAAAGAAAATTTTATGAATTAGAAAAAATGTGGTCAGAATTAATTCCTAAAGAAAAACTGATCATATGAAAAAAGTATACTTAATAGCTTCTTTATTTTTTTTCATATTTACAAATCCAATTTTGAGTAATGAAAACGATATTTACAAAAAAATTGATTTATTCAGCGAAGTCTTAGATAAAATTAATAAAGAATATGTTGATGAAGTAAATCAGAGTGAAGCAATGGATGCTGCTATAAACGGTGTTTTGCAATCTTTGGATCCTTATTCAGCATATATGTCTCCGGACTCGTTTAAAAATATGCAAACTGAGACAAGCGGAGAATTTGGAGGATTGGGCATTGAAGTCAGTATGGAGGCTGGTGTCGTAAAAGTAATTTCTCCAATTGATAACTCGCCAGCTGAGGAGGTTGGTGTTAAAGCTGGAGATTACATCGTTAAAATTGATGATGTTCAAGTTCAAGGAAAAACTCTTTCTGAAGCTGTAGAATTGATGAGAGGCCCAGTTGGATCTGATATAGAGATTACTGTTAGAAGAAGAGGAGAAAGAAAAGCACTTATATTTACAATTACAAGAGAAATAATACAAGTTGCATCTGTAAAGTCAGAAATTAAAGATGATCAAACAGCTTACATAAGATTAACATCATTCAACGAGAATAGTAGTAAACAAATAAAAAATAAAATCAAAGAATTTAAGAAAAATAAGAAAATTAAAAATTACATATTAGATTTAAGAAACAATCCTGGTGGATTGTTATCTCAAGCGATAAAAATTTCAGATTATTTTTTAGAAAATGGAGAAATAGTTTCAACAAAAAGTAAAAGGAAGTATGAAAATAGAAAATGGTTTGCAAAAAAAGGAGATATTATTGATGGAGAAACAATGATTATTTTGATTAATTATGGGTCTGCATCAGCATCTGAGATTGTTGCAGGAGCACTACAAGATCACAAAAGAGCGATATTAGTAGGAGAGAGTACATATGGAAAAGGGTCAGTCCAGTCAATTATTCCTTTAGAAAATGAAGGTGCCATAAGACTTACTGTTTCTAAATACTATCTCCCATCAGGTAAATCGATTTCAAGAGTAGGTGTAAATCCAGATATAGTTATTGCTGAAGGTTCAGATGAATTTAGAATAAATACAGATACTGATAACCAGTTGGAATTTGCTCTTAAATTATTAAATGGTTAAGAATGAAAGAAAAATTTCAAAAACTTCCACTAAGAAATGGTGTTGGTATCGCAGTCTTAAATAAAGAAAATAAGATATTTGTTGCAAAAAGAATTGATAATCCTGCTGATTTTTGGCAGATGCCTCAAGGCGGTATTGATGAAGGTGAAAATTATTTTGATGCAGCGTTGAGGGAACTTAAAGAAGAAACAAGCATAAAGTCAGTAGAACTAATTAAAGAAGTAAACAAATACACAACTTACGATCTTCCTGATCGCCTCTTAGGAATTATTTGGAAAGGAAAATATAAAGGCCAAAAGCAAAAGTGGTTTATTGTAAAGTTTAATGGAGAGGAAAATGAAATTAACATTAAAACTAAACATCCTGAATTCTTAGATTGGAAATGGATAGATATTAAAGATTTAACAACTAAAGTTGTAGATTTTAAACTTCATGTTTACCAAGAAATTCAAAAAGAACTAGAAAAAGTAGTTAATTAATACTTATAGATTTTAGAACTTCGACTTTGTGATTTAAAAGAAATCTTTTTTGATCATCGATATTATCTTTTGACAATTCTGCTTCAGCACTGCTTATCGATTTAGATACAAAATTTTTATCAGCATCTTTTAAATCAAAAATTGAGCTAGTTAATACAGATAACGTATTATCTTTAAATTCGACAATACCATCTTCAACATAAAAGTTTTGTTCCTCAGATTCAGAAAATACTCTAATTATTCCTGGTTTTAAAAATGAGATAATTGGAATATGGTCTTTAAGAATACCAATCTCTCCTTCTACAGCAGGAATTACAACTTCAAATACATTGTCTTTTGAAAGAAAAGATTGTTCTGGATTTACAATATCTATATTAAAAAGATTACTCATTAAGCAGCTGCATCTTTTGCCATTTTTTCAGCTTTTTCTATTGCTTCTTCTATTGTGCCAACCATATAAAAAGCAGCTTCAGGCAGATGGTCATATTCTCCTTTGCATATTGCGTCAAACCCTTTAATTGTTGACTCTAAATCTACTAGTTTACCTGGAGATCCTGTAAATACTTCAGCAACAAAGAAAGGTTGAGATAAAAATCTTTGGATTTTTCTAGCTCTAGCTACGGTAAGTTTATCATCCTCTGATAGTTCGTCCATTCCTAGAATTGCAATAATATCTTGCAAAGATTTGTATGTTTGTAATATTTTCTGAACAGATCTTGCTACTCGATAGTGTTCATCACCAACAACTCTTGGATCTAAAATTCTAGAAGTAGAATCTAAAGGGTCAACAGCTGGGTAAATACCTAATTCAGCAATTTGTCTTGAAAGTACAGTCGTTGCATCTAAGTGTGAAAAAGAAGTTGCTGGAGCTGGATCCGTTAAATCATCTGCAGGTACATAAATTGCCTGAACTGATGTAATTGATCCTTTATTAGTAGTTGTAATTCTTTCCTGTAGGTTTCCCATATCTGTTGCAAGAGTAGGCTGATAACCAACCGCAGAAGGGATTCTTCCAAGAAGAGCTGATACTTCTGAACCTGCCTGAGTAAATCTAAAAATGTTATCAACAAAGAACAAAACATCTTGACCCTCTTGATCCCTGAAATACTCTGCCACAGTAAGACCAGTTAAAGCTACTCTAGCTCTAGCTCCTGGAGGCTCATTCATTTGTCCGTAAACTAATGCTGCTTTAGACCCAGTTCCCTCTGGCTTGATCACTCCTGACTCGATCATTTCGTGATATAAATCGTTCCCTTCTCTAGTTCTCTCTCCCACTCCAGCGAATACTGAAAATCCACCATGGGCCTTGGCTATATTATTTATAAGTTCCATTATAATTACAGTTTTTCCAACTCCCGCTCCACCGAACAATCCAATTTTTCCACCTTTGGCATAAGGTGCTAATAAGTCGATTACCTTTATTCCAGTTACTAAAATTTCTGTTTCTGTAGACTGATCATTAAAAGAAGGAGCTTGTCTGTGTATAGGCCAATTTTCTTTAGTAGAAATTTGTCCTTTCTCATCGATTGGTTCACCTATAACGTTTACAATTCGTCCTAATGTTTCTGGACCTACTGGAACTTGAATTGGAGCACCAGTATCTTTTACTTCATCACCCCTTTTTAGTCCCTCTGTACTATCCATAGCAATGGTTCTAACACTTGACTCTCCAAGGTGCTGCGCAACTTCTAAAACTAATCTATTACCTCCATTATCACACTCTAAGGCTGTTAATATTTCTGGCAGTTCTCCATCAAATTTTACGTCAACGACTGCACCAATTACTTGTGTTATGTTTCCTTTTTTGCTCATAATTATAAACTTTCTGCTCCTGATATAATTTCAATTAACTCTTTTGTTATTGCTGCTTGACGACTTCTATTATACTCAATTGTAAGCCTATCAACCAATTCGCCTGCGTTTCTGGTTGCATTATCCATTGCTGTCATCCTCGAACCTTGCTCACTGGCAGAATTCTCTAACATTGCTTTAAATATTTGCGTTGAAATATTTTTAGGCAATAAATTACTTAAAATCTCATCTTCATCTGGTTCAAACTCATAGTCATTATCATTACTAGAGTCATCTTTATCATTTTTATCTTCATTAAGTGGAACTATTTGTTGTTCTTGAGGAATTTGCGTAATCACATTTTTAAATTTATTGTAAAATATTGCGCAAACATCAAATTCATTTTTTTCAAATTTTTCAATTATAATTTTTCCTACTTTATCAGCATCAAAGTAATTTATATTTTTTGACTCTTTGAAAGAAATGTTCTCAACAATATAACTTTTATACTGTCTTTTAAGTTGATCATATCCTTTAGATCCAACAGTAATAATCTTTAAAGTTTTATTTTCAGATATTATTTTTTCGAAATAACTTTTTGCTTTTTTAATAATGTTAGTGTTAAAACCTCCGCATAAACCTCTATCAGCAGTGAGCACAATACATAAATGAACTTTCTCTTCACCTGTCCCAACCAGTAATTTGGGGGCATTTTCTTTATCTGTTATACTTTTTGAAAGATTTAAAATTACATTATTCATTTTTTCAGAATAAGGTCTGCCTTTTTCAGCATTCTCTTGAGCTTTTCTCAACTTAGCTGCAGCCACCATTTTCATAGCTTTTGTTATTTTCTGAGTTGATTTAACACTCGTAATTCTTTTTCTGAGATCGTCTAAACTTGGCATTTATAATTATTTAATTCCTTTGATTAATTCTACTAATTGTTTTTCAATGTCTTCCTCAATCTTTCCAGTTTTGGCAATAGACTCCATAATCTCAGGCTTGTCAGATTTACACTTTTGTAGAACCTTATTTTCAAAGTCGGCTACATCTTTAAGTTCAATATCATCCAAATAACCTTTTACACCACAGAAAATTGATATAACTTGTTCTGCAACTGTCATGGGAGAATATTGTCCTTGTTTTAAAAGTTCAGTTAACTTCGAACCTCTATTTAAAAGTTTCTGTGTAGATGCATCTAAATCAGATCCAAATTGAGCAAAAGCTGCCATTTCTCTGTATTGGGCTAACTCTAATTTAATTGATCCAGCCACAGATTTCATAGCTTTAGTTTGTGCAGCTGATCCAACTCTAGATACGGATAATCCAACGTTTACTGCTGGTCTAATTCCTTGATTGAATAGTTCAGTTTCTAAAAATATTTGCCCATCTGTAATAGATATTACATTTGTTGGAATATATGCAGAAACATCACCTGCTTGTGTTTCAATAATTGGTAGCGCAGTTAAAGAACCTCCGCCATTTTCATCACTTAATTTAGCAGCTCTTTCTAATAATCTACTATGTAAATAAAACACATCTCCTGGGTATGCTTCACGCCCCGGTGGTCTTCTTAATAATAATGACATTTGTCTATATGCGACTGCTTGCTTAGATAAATCATCGTAAATAATTAAAGCATGCATTCCATTATCTCTAAAATATTCTCCCATAGTACATCCTGTGTAAGGAGCTAAAAACTGAAGAGGCGCAGAGTCTGAGGCTGTTGCGGAAACTATAGTCGTATATTCCATTGCGCCAGCGTCCTCTAAAGTTTTTACAATCTGAGCAACAGTTGATCTTTTTTGTCCAATTGCAACATATATACAATAAAGTTTTTTACTTTCGTCGTCTGACTCATTAATTTTCTTTTGATTGATAATTGTATCGATAGCTACTGCAGTTTTACCTGTTTGACGATCTCCAATTATAAGTTCTCTTTGCCCTCTTCCAACAGGAATTAAGCTATCAATTGCTTTTAAACCTGTTTGCATTGGCTCACCAACAGATTGTCGTGGAATAATTCCTGGCGCTTTAACTTCAACTCTTTTTCTCTCTAAACTTTTATCTAAAGCTCCTTTTCCATCAATTGGATTTCCTAATCCATCAACAACTCTTCCTAAAAGTTGTTTTCCAACTGGTACATCGACAATCGCACCAGTTCTTTTTACAGTATCTCCCTCTTTAATTTCTCTATCATCACCAAATATAACAACACCAACGTTGTCACTCTCTAAGTTTAATGCCATTCCTTTAGAGCCATCGGAAAACTCAACCATTTCTCCTGCTTGAACATTATCCAAGCCATAAATTCTTGCAATTCCATCTCCAACTGACAATACTTGTCCCACCTCTGAAACTTCAGCTCTATCGCCAAGTTTTTTTATCTGTTCTTTTAGTATTTTTGTTACTTCTGAAGGATTTATTTCCATTTATGCCTCTATCATTTGTTTTTGAATTTGTTGCAGTTTATTTTTAATAGAATTATCTACCATTGTGCTTCCCACTTTTAATACCAAACCACCAATTAAACTTGGGTCAAATTTATAATTTAACTGTATCTTAGCTCCAAAGTTTTGAGATAATTCTTCTTTAATTTTAGAAATATCTGTTTCATTAAGTTCTTTAGCTGAAAAAAGCTCTGCTTTTATCTCGCCTCTAGCTTTAGAACATACCTCTATAAAATCACTTAAAATTTTTTCTAAATAAAAAAATCTTCTTTTTTGTATTAAAAAAACCAGAAATCTTTTTAAAAGATTATCAAAATTGTTTTTTTCAGAAATTGTTTCAATAACTCTAGTTAAATCCTCAATTCTTGTCGTGGGGTTTTTAATTAAATATCTAAATTCTTCACTCTCATTTATGAGTCTACTTATTGCAACGACTTGTTCCTCTAATTTTGCAAGAGATTTATCTTCATTAGCCAGTTCAAATAATGCTTGCGCGTAACTGTTATTAGAAGTTATTGATATTTTGTTTTCGCTCAATTTATACTCTCAATTGTGAAGATGTTTAAAATTTCGCTTAGATAACATACGAATTATCAGTCTTCAAGGCTCAGATTGTAAAAAATGGTAAGATTTAATGGGCTAATTGAAGCTGATAGGGTCAACATCAACTGAAAGTTTCATTCCTTTGGAGAGTTGAAATTCTTTCAATACATCTTTCAATTTTTTCTGAATACTAGATGTTTTTTTTGCTCTTATTAATAGTCTATTTCTGAATTTTTGATTAATTCTATATATTGGGGCGTTTACGGGTCCTAAAATTTTTGCATCTATAGACTTTGATAAAATATTTTTAAGTTTTGCGGCATCTATATCTAATTTTTTTTCATTTGATGAAGATAAAATTAAGGCAATAAATCTTTCGTAGGGAGGTAAATTATTCTTTTTTCTTAAATTTAATTCATTTTCTAAAAATTTAAAAGGATCTTCGTTTGTAATTTGATTTATAACTTCTGGTTTTAAGTTATATGTTTGGAAATAAATATTTGCTGGTTTGCCAGTTCTGCCCGCTCTTCCTGATAACTGGTGGTAAAGTTGTAAATTTTTTTCAGTGCTCCTAAGATCGTGTCCTTGAGAAGTTAAATCAATATCTAATACAACAATACAATTCAATTTTGGAAAGTGAAATCCTTTTGATATTAATTGAGTGCCTACAAGAATATCTATTTCGCCAGATATAATTTTATCCAATTTATCTTTACCAGATGCTTTATTCATTGTGTCGCTGGAAAAAATTATTGTTTTTTTATTAGGGAATAAGTTTTTAACCTCTTCCGCAATTTTTTCTACTCCAGGTCCACTAAATACAAACTCACAAACATCTCCTTTTTTACAATCTCTATTTAATTTTGAATTATATCCACAGTAATGACACAAAAGAATTTTTTTATTTTTGTGAAATACTAAATTTATAGAACACCTTGGGCAAGTAAAAACATTTAAACATTTTTTACATAAAACATAGGGTGCAAAACCTCTTCTATTTATGAAAAAGAGAACTTGATCTTTTTTATTTAAATGTTCTTTTACTTTTTCAAGAGTTTTGAGAGATATAGAACTTTTGGTCGCTAGTTGATTTTGATAAAGATCGATAACATGGTGTTTGGGTAAATTGGCACCTTTATATCGATTAAGCAATCTTGAGTAATTATATTTTTTAATTTTAATATTTTCATACGTTTCGATTGATGGAACTGCAGTTACTAAATTTATTGGAATATTTTCGTGTTTAGCTCTTGATATTGCCATATCTCTAGCATTATAGATAATTCCTTCATCTTGTTTATAAGATTGATCGTGCTCTTCATCTACAGTTATCAAACCTAATTTTTTGAATGGCAGAAATAAGGATGATCTTGCTCCGAGTACTACTTTAATTTTTCCTGCTGATAATCCATTCCATATAATTTTTCTTTTTTTCGGGCTGACTTTTGAATGCCAAACTGCAGCTTCAAATCCAAAATAAGATTTAAATTTTTTTTCAAATTCATTTGTTAGTCCTATTTCTGGTAATAAAATTAGAGCTTGCAATCCTATATTTATAATTTTTTCAATAGCTTTAAAATAAACTATTGTTTTTCCTGAACCAGTTGTACCTTGAAGTAAATGAACTCTAAAACTGCTATCATTTTTAGATAACTCTTTGTAGGCCTTATCTTGCTCTTCAGAAAGTTGATAACTTTTTTTTTCGCTTGATAGAGCATATTTTAAAAGATCGCTGTCATTTTTTATTTTTAAATTTTCGTCATTAATTAAATGTAGCTTTAAACACATTCCTAGGGGTACAAGATTGTAGTTAGAAAACCACTTTAGAAAATTGATTGTTTTTTTACTTAGAGGTTCAATGTCAATTTTTTCAGTTATAGATTTTAATTTAAATTCTTTCTTATTCTTTTCTTCAAAAATATCCCAAATTACACCAATAATATTTTTCTTACCAAAAGGCACTTTTACATAATCTCCTGGTTTTAATTTAATATTACTTAGATATGTAAATGGATGATCAAATATATTAGGCAATAGAACAGGATATTTCATAAATTAATTATGATATATATTATGAATGTATCTGTCTTTTATCTACTGATAATGCTGCTTCTTTTATAGCTTCTGAAAATGTTGGGTGTGCGTGGCATGTTCTTGCGATATCCTCTGAACTGGCCCCAAACTCCATTGCAACAGACATTTCTGCTATCATTTCTCCTGCATGTGGACCAATTATATGTACACCAAGTACTTTATCAGTTGATTGATCTGCCAAAATTTTTACAAAACCTTCTGGTTCATCAATTGCTTTGGCTCTTGAATTTGCCATAAAAGGGAATTTACCAATTTTATAACCAATGTTTTCTTTTTTTAATTGCTCCTCAGTTTTGCCAACATAAGCTACCTCTGGGGATGTATAAACAACTCCAGGAATAATATCATAATTCACATGACCTGATTGGCCTGCTATAAGTTCTGCAACGGCAATTCCCTCTTCTTCAGCTTTATGGGCTAGCATTGGACCATCAATAACATCTCCTATTGCGTATATATTTTTAATATTTGTCTCAAAATTTTCATTTACTTTAACTCTTCCTTTTTCATCTAAAGCTACACCAACTTTATCTAAATTTAAGTTTTTAGTATAAGGTCTTCGTCCAACAGAAATTAAGACAACATCAACATCATGTTTAGCTTTTTGGCCATCATTTTGTGAAGTCTCAACCGTTACACCATTAGAGTTTTTAGTTATTTTATCAACTTTAGTATTAAGGTTAAATTTTATACCTTGCTTCTTTAATATTTTCATAAATTCATTTGAAATATCTCGATCCATTCCGGGAGTGATGTGGTCTAAAAATTCTACAACTGTAACTTCAGTACCAAGTCTTGACCAAACTGATCCCATTTCTAATCCTATATATCCTCCTCCAACAACAATCATTTTATTAGGAAGCTTGGGAATAGACAGGGCTCCAGTTGAAGAAAGAATTCTTTCTTCATCGAAATCTACTCCAGGCAATGAAACTGGCTCTGATCCTGTACTGATTATTGTTTTATCAGTTTGAATTATTTTAGCACCTTCAGAGCCTTCAATTTGTATTGAATTTTCGTTCTCAAATGAACCTTTGCCTTTAAAATATGTGACTTTGTTTTTTTTGAATAAAAATTCAACTCCTTTAGTCAAAACTGTTACAGCTTTGTCTTTATTTTTCATCATTTTATCTAAATTAAGTTTTATTTCTCCAGTCTCAATTCCAATTTTTTCAAAATTTTTAGCACTGTGAAATTTTTCAGATAAATTAAGTAAACTTTTTGATGGAATACATCCTATATTTAAGCATGTTCCTCCTAGAGACCCTCTAGACTCTATGCATGCTGTTTTAAGTCCAAGTTGAGAAAGTCTAATTGCACAAACATATCCACCAGGGCCACCACCAATTACTGTAACATCAAATTTTTCTGACATACTATAAATTTAAAAATAACCTTCTTGGGTCTTCTAAGTTTTCTTTAACAGTTTTTAAAAAACTTACAGATTCTTTTCCATCAATTATTCTATGATCATAAGACAATGCTAAAAACATTACAGGTCTAGCCTTTATCTCACCATCAATAACAACAGGTCTTTCAACAATATTATGCATTCCAAGAACTGCTGACTGTGGAGGGTTTAAAATAGGAGTAGATAACATTGATCCATAAACACCTCCGTTGCTAATTGTAAATGTTCCGCCTTGAAGATCCTCTATAGTAAGACTACCATTTTTTGCTTTATCTGACAGATCTTTTATGTTTTTTTCAATGTCCGCAAAAGACATTTCATCAGCATTTTTTAATACCGGAACCACTAATCCTTTTTCAGTTCCGACTGCAAAGCTTACATTATAATAGTTTTTATAAACCATTTCGTCATTTTCAACTTCAGCATTTATTGCAGGAAATAATTTTAATCCAACTATACAAGCTTTCACAAAAAAGGACATAAAGCCAAGTTTAATTCCATAACTAATTTTGAAATCTTCCTGGTTATCTTTTCTCATTGAAATTATATTTGACATATCAACTTCATTAAACGTTGTGAGCATAGCAGCATTATTTTGAGCCTCTTTTAATCGTTTAGCAATCGTTTGTCTTAGTCTTGACATTTTAATTCGTTCTTCTTCACCGTATTGAATTTTTCTTTCGTTAGGTTGAGGATTGGATCCCATTAAACTTATTAAATCACCTTTTAAAATTCTTCCATCTTTGCCTGTCCCTTTTACTTCTTCTAAATTAATTTTATTTTCAACAACCATTTTTCTTACAGCAGGAGAAAGTGTTTTATTCTGTTTAATAGGTTTGGTTTCTTCAACTTCATCAGTTAATACCAATGGTTCTTCATCAAGCAATAACGGTTCTTGAATTTTTTTTGTATCTTTTTTCTTTTCGATTTCTAAATTTATCACATTATTTTTTCCAACGTTTTCTTTAACCGGCTCAGTGTCCTTTTCTTCTTTAAGGCCGCTACCTTCTGAAATCATTCCTAATACAGTTCCAACTTCAACTGTATCGCCATCTTTTGAGTTGATCTCTGATATAACACCACTTGCAGGTGCAGGAACTTCTAAGTTCACTTTGTCAGTCTCTAATTCTACTACGGCTTCATCAGCAACTACGTTATCACCCTTTTTCTTTAACCATTTCGTGACTGTAGCCTCTGTAATACTTTCTCCCAAAACTGGAACTAATATTTTTTCACTCATTTATTCAAATACTTTATTTATAATTTCTTGTTGTTCGGAATTATGTCTTTTTGCATACCCTGTAGCAGGTGTAGCATCTGGACTTCTTCCAATGTAAGAAATTGCACTGTTTTTAGCCTTAATAGTCTCTAATGTCCATTGTATATAATCTCTAACAGCAAACCAAGCACCCATATTTTTAGGCTCCTCTTGGCACCAATAAAATTTTGCATTTTTTGCAAATGGTTTTAGCTCTTTAACTAAACTTTTTGCAGGAAAAGGATATAGTTGTTCAATTCTATACAAAATCACATCATTGATATTTAGTTTCTCTCTTGCCGCAAGAAGATCAAAGTAAATTTTTCCGGAGCATAATATAACTTTTCTAATTTTTTTGTCGTCTTTTAACTTAATAAACCCTTTTTGCTTAGTATCTCTAGCATGATCCCATAGCACTCTATGGAAAGAATTTTGTTTACTAAAATCTTCCAAATTTGATACACAATATTTATTTCTTAAAAGTGACTTAGGCGTCATTATAACTAAAGGTTTTCTAAAATCACGGTGCATCTGCCTTCTTAAAGCATGAAAATAATTTGCAGGTGTAGTGCAATTCATAACTTGTAAATTATCATTTGCACATAATTGTAAAAATCTTTCTAATCTCGCAGAGGAGTGCTCTGGGCCTTGTCCTTCATAACCATGGGGTAATAACATAACCAGTCCTGAGGCTCTTTTCCACTTTCTTTCACCAGATGATATAAATTGATCAATAATTACTTGAGCACCATTTGCAAAATCACCAAATTGAGCTTCCCAAATTGTCAATGTATTCGGTTCTACTAAACTGTATCCATATTCAAATCCTAAAACTGCAAGTTCAGATAAAAAACTATCTACAATTTCAAAATTTTTTTGGTTACTAGATATATTGTTTAAAGGTATGTACCTTGAATTATCAATTTGATTTCTCAAAACTGAGTGTCTTTGACTAAAAGTGCCTCTACCAGAATCCTGACCTACTAACCTTACTGGATAACCTTCAACTAATAATGAACCAAATGCCAAAGACTCAGCTGTTGCCCAATCAATACCTGAGCCTTCATCAATAGTTTTTTTTCTATTTTCCATAATTTTTGTTATGGTTTTGTGAATATTTTTATCAGTTGGAAAAACGTGTATTCTGTCAGAAATATTATTTAAAATTTTCAAATCTGATCCAGTTAAACCTCTTTTATCTTTACCTCTTTCGGGTTTATATCTCGACCAAGTTCCCTCAAACCATCTAATTTTAGGTTTATAATCTTTTGCATTTTTAAATTGATCATCTAATAAATTTTTAAAATCAACAATTTGTTGATCTAAATCTTGTTTCGAAAAAAGTCTTTCATTTACAAGCTTTTCACCATAAATTTTAATCGTAGACGGATGAGATCTAATTTTTTTGTACATAAGTGGTTGGGTGAAAGATGGCTCATCTCCCTCATTATGTCCAAATCTTCTGTAACATATTAAATCAATTACAACATCGCGATTAAATTTTAATCTAAATTCAGTTGCTATTCTAGTTGCATAAACCACAGCTTCAGGGTCATCTCCATTTACATGGATGATTGGAGCATCAACCATTTTACCTACGTCAGAAGGATAAGGGGAAGATCGCGCAAACCTAGGACTTGTTGTAAATCCAATTTGGTTGTTAATAATAATATGGATTGTCCCTCCAGTGTTATGACCAGGGAGTCCAGACATTGCAAAGCACTCTGCTACTATTCCTTGTCCTGCAAATGCAGCATCGCCGTGAATTAATATTGGTATAACTTTATTTCTTTGTTTGTCTTTGTGGAAAAATTGTTTAGCTCTGGTTTGGCCAAGAACAACAGGATTAACCGCCTCTAAGTGTGAAGGATTATCTGTTAAACTTACGTGTACAGGATTTCCATCAAATTCTCTATCAGATGAGGCTCCTAAATGGTATTTTACATCTCCAGCACCATCTTCTGATCCATCCATTTCACCAGCAAATTCATTAAAAATTCTTTTATAAGATTTTTGTAAAACGTTTGCTAAAACATTTAGTCTTCCTCTATGTGACATTCCTATTTTAACTTCTTTTATTTTAGATTGTCCTCCAATTTTTATAATTTGCTCAAGAGCAGGTATTAGACTTTCTCCACCATCTAAACCAAATCTTTTAGTACCAACATATTTTGTATTTAAAAATTTTTCAAAGCCCTCTGCTTGTATTAGTTTATTTAAAATCGCTTGCTTTCCATTTTTTGTAAACTTGAGTGCATTTTCGTCTTTTTCAACCCTATCTCTAAACCACATTCTCTCAGTTGGATTTGAAATATGCATATATTCATAACCTATAGGACCACAATAAGTTTTTTTTAAAAACTTGAGTATTTCTCTAATATTTGCACTTTTTTTATTTATTATTCCGTTAAGAAAAATTTCTTTGTCATAATCTTCTTTTTTAAAACCATAGTACTCAGGATGTAATTCGTCTAAATATTCTGACTTCATCAATTCTAAAGGATCTAATTTTGATAATAGATGTCCCCTTAACCGATAAGCTCTTATCAAGGCTACAGCACTTATTGAATTTTTATTTGAATTTGCAATTACTTGGAAATTAAACTTGCTAGAGTTATCTTTGTTTTTTTCGTTTTCTTTAGCTGTTTTCTCGACATCATCAATATTAATTTTTTTTGAAAAAGGTTTCCACGACGGTCCATTTATCTCGTCGACTAATATCTTCATATCCTCATCTACACTTGAGAAATATTCAATCCAACTTTCAGAGAGAGATGGATCTTTATTTATAAATTTTACATACATTTCTTCAATGAATGCACTATTGGCCTTATTTAAAAACGATGTTTTTTTATATTCCAGATTTTTAGGAGAACTCATTTTATTTTATTATAATACTAAATTTTGTTTTCAATTGGACAATTTATTTAACAATGTTTTTCCAATTTCTGAAGGTGATGTGGCTACTTCTATGCCACAATCTTCCATTTTTTTGATCTTATCTTTAGCCCCACCTTTACCACCTGATATTATGGCCCCTGCATGTCCCATTCTTCTACCCGGTGGTGCTGTAACTCCTGCAATAAAACCAACCATGGGTTTTTTTATTTCATGATTTTTTACAAATTCAGCTGCTTCTTCTTCAGCTGATCCACCTATTTCACCAATCATTAAAATTGATTTAGTTTCCTCATCTTTTAAAAATAAATCTAAGCAATCAATAAAATTTGTGCCATTGATTGGATCACCACCTATACCTATACATGTTGATTGCCCCAAATCATTTTCCGTAGTTTGTGCGACAGCCTCGTAGGTCAAAGTTCCGGATCTTGATACAATACCAACAGAACCCTTTTTATGTATATTTCCTGGCATTATCCCGATCTTGCATTCATCGGGAGTGATTATCCCTGGACAATTGGGACCGATTAATCTTGATTTTGAATTAAGTAACTTTTTTTTGACCTTAATCATATCAAGAACTGGTATTCCCTCAGTGATACAAACAATTAATTCTAAGTTAGCTTCAATGGCTTCTATGATTGCTGCAGATGCAAATTTCGCAGGAACATAAATCATAGTTGCGTTGGCACCAGTTTTATCGACTGCTTCCTTTACTGTATTAAATACTGGTCTATCTAGATGAGTTTGACCACCTTTTTTTGGTGTAACCCCTCCGACTAAATTTGTTCCATATTTAATTGCTTGCTCCGAATGAAAGGTTCCATGACTACCCGTAAAACCTTGGCAAATTAACTTTGTGTTTTTATTAACTAAAACTGACATTTATTTAATAGCCTCTACAATTTTTTTGGCAGCATCTGATAAATCAGATGCAGAAATTAACTCAAGACCTGAATTATCAAGTATTTTTTTTCCCTCTTCAAAATTTGTTCCAGCTAATCTTACAACTAAAGGAACATTCATTTTTATTTCTTTTGCAGCATCCACAACACCTTGAGCAAGAACATCACATCTCATTATTCCACCAAAAATATTAATCAATATTCCTTTAACATTTTTATCTGATAAAATTATTTTAAAAGCAGCTGCCACTTTTTCTTTAGAAGCCCCACCACCAACATCTAAAAAATTTGCTGGTTCCTTTCCATATAATTTAATTATGTCCATAGTTGCCATTGCAAGTCCAGCTCCATTAACCATACATCCAATTGTTCCATCAAGTTTAATATATGCTAAATCATGCTTGCTAGCTTCTATTTCTGTTTCTTCTTCTTCATTGAGATCTCTCAACTCAATTAGTTCTGGATGTCTGAATAAAGCATTTCCATCAAAATTCATTTTTGCATCTAAACAAATCAACTCTTTTTCTTTTGTTAAAATTAAAGGATTAATTTCAATTAAATTAGCATCCGTTTCTATAAATAATTTGTATATGGACTTGATTAGACTAATTCCTTGCTCTTTTGTTTCTTCATCTAGATTAAAAATACTTATTATTTTAGTACAATTTTCATCAGATATTTCGTTATCTAAGTCTACTTTTGTTGTTAAAATTTTCTCAGGAGATTTGATTGCGACTTCTTCTATATCCATACCCCCTTGATCACTTGAGATAAAAGCTATCTTTGAGCTTGCACGATCTACAACGCAAGACAAATAAAATTCTTTATCAATGTTAGATGAAACTTCGACATACAATCTTTTAACAATTCTTCCACTAGGTCCTGTCTGATGAGTGATTAATTTTTTTCCAAGCAAGGATTTTGCTTCTGTTTCAAGACTTTTTAAATCATTTACTATTTTAACTCCACCAGCTTTACCTCTGCCTCCAGCATGAATTTGTGCTTTCAACACATATTTATCAGTTTTAAGATTTTTAGCTTTTTCCAATAATTCATTTACATCTAGAGCATAAACTCCATCCGGAACTTTAGCTCCATATTTTCTGAGTATATTCTTTGCTTGGTGTTCGTGAATATTCATTAACTAGTTATTTAAACTAGGATCAATTTTGGATGCAGCTTCCCATAATTTTTTTACAGCATCTACTGAGTTATTAAACTCAGATTTTTCATTTTCATCTAGCTCAATTTCTTCGATTTTTTCTATACCGTTCTTTCCAACAATTACTGGCACTCCAGCGTAAATATTGCTTATTCCGTATTGTCCATTTAAATGAGCAGCACAAGGGAGCATTTTTTTGCTATCTTTTAAGTATGCTTCTGCCATTTCAACACCTGAAGCTGCCGGTGCATAAAATGCTGAGCCTTTTTCTAAATATTTAACAATTTCAGCACCTCCATCTCTAGTTCTTTGATTTATACTTTCCAATTTATCTTTTGAAATTTTTCCTTCTTTTACTAAATCTAATAATGGTCTGCCTGAAACTTTTGTAAATCTTGGCAGAGGAACCATAGTATCTCCATGACCTCCCATTACCATTGCCTCAATTTCTTTAACAGGCACATCTAACTCTAAAGATAAAAATAGTTTAAATCGTGATGTGTCCAATATTCCAGCCATTCCGACAACTTTGTCAGGCGATAGTCCAGAAAATTTTTGAAAAGCCATAACCATTACATCCAATGGATTTGTAATACATATAACAAAGGCATTTGGTGCATGCTGCTTTATACCTTCAGCAACCTGTTTTATAATTTTTAAATTTATTCCTAATAAATCATCTCTACTCATTCCTGGTTTTCTAGGAACACCAGCCGTAATAATGATTACATCTGAATTTTTTATATCTTCATAATTATCAGTGCCTGAAAATTTTACATTAAATCCATCAACAGATGAAGATTGTGCAATATCCAATGCTTTACCTTTAGCGATTCCACTTGCTACGTCAAATAATACTACTTCATCAACAAGCTCCTTTAGTCCAATTAAATGTGCTAAAGTTCCACCTATTTGTCCAGCTCCTATTAATGATATTTTTGACATTTTACTATTTCATTGTTGGCATTATAAATTCAGGATCTGATCTAACACCTGAAGGCCATCTTGAAGTAATTGTTTTTAATTTAGTATAAAATCTAACCCCTTCTGGCCCGTGCATATGTTGATCTCCAAATAATGATCTCTTCCATCCACCAAAACTATGAAAAGCAACTGGCACAGGGATAGGGATATTAATTCCAACCATTCCTACTTTAATTTGATTTGCAAATGTTCTTCCTGCATCTCCATCTCTTGTATAAATACTTGTTCCATTACCAAACTCATGATCATTAATTAAATTTAATGCTTCATTAAAATCTTTAGCTCTGACAACAGATAATACAGGTCCAAATATCTCCTCTTTATAAATTCTCATATCTTTTTTAACATTATCAAATAAGCAACCACCAATATAATAACCGTCTTCATAACCTTGAAGTTTGATATCTCTTCCATCAACCACAAGGTCTGCACCTTCTTTAATACCTAAATCAACATAACCTCTTACTCTTTCAAGATGCTCTTTTGTTACTAAGGGACCCATTTCAGAATTCTTATCCATGCCTGGTCCAATTTTTAAAGCTTCCACTTTTTTAGATAATTCATCGACTAGTTTGTCACCTACATTACCAACAGCAACAGCAACAGATTGAGCCATACATCTTTCTCCTGCAGACCCATATGCTGCACCCATTAGACCGTTTACTGCTTGATCTAAATCACAATCTGGCATGACAACACAATGATTTTTAGCTCCTCCAAGAGCTTGAACACGTTTTTCATTTTTGGCTGCATTTTCATAAATGTATTTAGCAATAGGTGTTGATCCAACAAAACTTACTGCGGATATATCTTTATGTTCCAAAATTGCATCTACAACTTCTTTATCTCCATTAACAACATTCAAAACCCCATCTGGTAAACCAGCTTCACTAAATAGCTCTGCAAGTTTTAATGGACAAGATGGATCTTTTTCAGAAGGTTTTAATACAAATGTATTTCCACAAGCTATTGCCATTGGAAACATCCACATTGGAACCATTGCAGGAAAATTAAATGGTGTAATACCTGCACATACACCTAATGGCTGTCTCACTGACCAGCTATCAATGTTTGTACCTACATTTTCTGTAAAGTCACCTTTTAGCATTTGTGGAATTCCACATGCAAATTCAACTACCTCTAAACCTCTTGTAAGAGAACCTTTAGCATCTTCATAAACTTTTCCATGCTCTGATACAATCATCTTAGCTAGCAAGTCAGAATTTTTTTCAATTATTTCTTTGTATTTAAATATTATTCTTGCTCTTTGTATTGGAGTTACATTTGACCATGTTTCAAATGCTTTTTTTGCTTTTTGTACTGCTAAATCAAGATCTTGTTTTGTACCAAGTCTAACCTCAGACTCTTGTTTGCCTATAGCAGGATTAAATACTTTTCCTTTTCTATCAGATGTACCTGAAACAATTTTACCATCGATAAAATGCTCTATTAAATTCATGGATGTATTTAAATAAGTAATTATGTGGTTGCAAGCATTTTCTTTATCTCAGCAATAGCTTTTGCTGGATTTAATCCTTTTGGACATGCGTTAGTGCAGTTCAGAATCGTATGGCATCTATAAAGCTTAAGTTCGTCTGCAACCTTTTGAAGTCTTTCCTTTCTATCTTCGTCTCTGCTGTCCATTATCCATCTATAAGCTTGTAATAAAACTGCAGGACCTAAATACTTATCGCCATTCCACCAATAACTAGGACATGAAGTAGAACAACAAGCACACATTATACATTCATAAGCTCCATCAAGTTTAGCTCTATCTTCTGGAGATTGATGAATTTCTGTTATTTCACTTTTTGAATTATTTTTTAACCAAGGTTCAATGGATTGGTATTGTTTATATAATCCACTTAAGTCTCCTATTAAATCTTTTTTTACTTTTAAGTGAGGCAAAGGGTATATATCTATATCTCCCTTAATTTCTGCATGTGGCTTAGTACATGCAAGACCATTTTTTCCACCCATATTCATTGCACAAGAACCACAAACTCCATGCGCACAAGATCTTCTATATGCAAGTGTTGGATCAATTTCGTTTTTAATTTTATTTAGTATGTCTAAAACTTTAGATGGACAATTATCCATATCTACTTCATATGTGTCTATTCTTGGGTTCTCTCCAGTGGATGGATCCCATCTATAAACATTTACTTTTCTGATATTCTTTGAACCGGTTTTGTCTTTAAAATATTTACCTTTATTAACTTTTGAGTTTTGCGGTAAATTTAATTGGACCATTAATACACTCTTTCTTGCGGAGGAAAATATTGGACTTCATTTGTTAATGTTGAAGTATGTACATCTCTGTATTCAATTTTTGTATTTTTTCCATCACACCAAGATAATGTATGTTTCATAAATTTTTCATCATTTCTTTTCGGATAATCTTCACGAGCATGAGCTCCTCTACTTTCTTTTCTGTGATATGCAGAATCTACAGTTGTTATCGCTTGTCTAATTAAATTATCAAATTCTAAAGTCTCAACTAAATCAGTATTGAATACCAACGATTTATCTTTAACAGAAATCGACTCCATGCTGTCATATGTTTTTCTGATCTCATCTACACCCTCTTTAAGATTCTTTTCAGTTCTAAATACAGCACATTTAGACTGCATTGTTTTTTGCATCGCCAGTCTAAGTTCAGCAGTTCCATTATCTCCCTCTGCATACCTCAGTTTATCAAATCTATTTAGACATTTTTCAGTTTCGCTTTCACTAACTTCTTCGTGAGGCGTTCCAGGTTTTACCAATTCCGCTGCTCTCTTTGCTGCTGCTCTTCCAAAAACAACCAAGTCAATAAGTGAATTTGAACCTAATCTATTTGCTCCATGCACAGATACGCACGCGGCCTCACCAATCGCCATCAAACCTGGGACTGTTTTTTGAGATCCGTTTACTGTTAAAACTTCAGCTTTATAATTTGTTGGTATACCACCCATATTATAATGAACTGTTGGAACAACTGGTATCGGTTCTTTGGTTACATCTACATTTGCAAATAATCTTGCTGCCTCAGTAATGCCTGGCAATCTATCTTCAATAACTTTTTTATCTAAATGACTTAAATATAAATGAACATGGTCTTGATCTTTACCAACACCTCTTCCCTCATTGATTTCAATAGACATTGATCTGCTAACTACATCTCTTGATGCAAGATCTTTAGCGTTGGGAGCATATCTCTCCATAAATCTTTCACCTTTAGAGTTTACTAAATATCCACCTTCACCTCTTACACCTTCAGAAATAAGTGTTCCGTGTCCATATATTCCTGTTGGGTGAAATTGCACAAACTCCATATCTTGAAGAGGTAATCCTGCTCTTAATACCATTGCATTACCATCACCAGTACAAGTATGTGCAGATGTTGCTGAGTAATACACCTTCCCATATCCCCCTGTGGCTATAATTGTTATGTGAGATCTAAAACGATGAATTGTTCCATCATTTAAATTCCAGGCAATTAAACCTTTGCATTGTCCATCTTTCATAATTAAGTCTAATGCAAAATATTCAATAAAAAATTCTGTATTATGTTTAAGTGCTTGACCATACAATGTATGGAGAATTGCATGACCAGTTCTGTCTGCTGCAGCACAAGTTCTTTGTACAATTCCATTTCCATAATTTTTTGTCATTCCTCCAAATGGTCTTTGATAAATTTTTCCATCTTCTGTTCTACTAAAAGGAACACCATACTTTTCTAATTCTAGTACTGCTTTTGGAGCTTCCTTACACAAATATTCAATACTATCTTGATCGCCTAACCAATCTGCTCCTTTTACAGTATCGTACATATGCCAACGCCAATCGTCTTCTCCCATGTTTCCAAGGGCTGCTGAAATTCCACCTTGGGCAGCTGATGTATGACTTCTGGTTGGAAAGACTTTAGAAATGCATGCAGTTTTTAGTCCAGCTTCACTTAAGCCAACTGCAGCTCTTAGGCCAGAACCTCCAGCACCAAGGACAACGACATCGTATTCATGATCTATAATATTATAAGATTTCATATAGTTAGTTTAAATACCGCAAATATTGTAATTAAAGGAATTGTTATAGCAAAAAAATTTAAAGCTTTGTTTGCGGCATTTTTGATTTTTTCGTCTTTAATATAGTCTTCAAAAACCTCACTTATGCTTAATGCTGAGAAAAAGTAAGCAAAAATAAGAAATAGACTTAATATAAACTTTGAAGGTTGAGAAGTTAGAAAAGTCAATATCTCTAAGTAACTTTTATCATAAATACTAACCAAATTTAAAGCAAACCATAACATCAAAGGTACTAATATGAGAGAACTCACCTTTAAAAATACCCATTTTTTTGTTACTGCTCTCATTACAATAAATTTCGTCCAATTAAATAAATTGAAACGGTTAATATAAAAGATCCAAATATTACAATTAACCCTGTAATTTTTGTAGTTTTTAATTCAAATCCATAACCAAAATCCATGATTAAATGTCTTATCTCACTTAAGATTTGGAAACTAAAAGACCATGTAATACCCAATATAAAAAATTTTCCAATAATAGATTGGAGGAATAACTTTATAAATTCATGACTTTCTTCACTAAATGAAAAAAATATAAAAAAAATACAAATTAAAGTTATTGCTAATATATTTATTATTCCAGTAATTCTATGAGATATTGAAACTAAAGATGAAATATGCCATCTATAGATTTGAATGTGAGGAGATAAAGGATTATTTTCCATTTTGATTTGCTTTCATTATTGTCTCTGCAATTTCAACAGAATTCAATGCGGCTCCTCTTAATAGGTTATCTGAAACTATCCACAAATTAATTGAGTTCTCTTTTGTATTATCATCTCTAATTCTGGAGATAAATGTTTCATCACTACCAGTTGCTTCTATTGGTGTGCTATATCCTCCATTTTCTCTTTTATCTATAACTCTACAACCATCAGCGTTATTTAATGCTTCTCTGATTTGATCAAGAGAGTAAGGATTTTTGAACTCTATATTTACTGACTCTGAATGTGATACAAGAACAGGAATTCTAACGCACGTAGCTGTTAACTCTATATTATTATCAAGTATTTTTTTTGTTTCATTAGTCATTTTCAATTCTTCTTTTGTGTATCCATCATCCGAAAAAACATCAATGTGAGGAATTATATTGAATGCTATTTGTTTAGTAAAATTTTTAGATTGAACAGGATTTCCATCAAGATAAGATTTAGTTTGTTCAATCAATTCATCCATAGGTGCTTTTCCGCCTCCAGAAACAGATTGATATGTAGAAACTATAACCCTTTTTATTTTATATAAATCATGTAATGGTTTAAGAGCTAATACTAACTGAGCTGTTGAGCAGTTAGGATTTGCCACAATATTTTTTTTCATTTCATTAATTTTTTCTGCATTCACTTGAGGCACAATAAGTGGAACATCGGGGTCCATTCTAAAAAAACTGGAATTATCAATTACAGTTGTAAATTTTGCTGCACTTTCTGCATATTGTTCTGCAATTTTACCACCTGCTGCAAAAAAAGTTATATTCGCATTTGAAAAATCATATTTTTCAAGATTATGGACTTCGTAATCTTTACCTTTAAAACTTATTTTTTTTCCAGCACTATTAGAAGAGGCAACTAAAAAAAGTTTATCAAATTTAATATCTTTTTTTTCTATAACTTCTAGAGTCTTTCTTCCAACATTACCGGTTGCACCGATGATAGCTATATTAGTCATTTTAAAGATTTATACTAAATGAAAGGTAAATCGCAAACTGTTCCGTTAAAACTATTACCATTTATATCAATTTTGAATGTTTGCTTTGCTTCAAAATATGGTTTTTTTATCATAGCTATACCAATTACCTGTTTAAAAGTTGGATTGTAACAACCTGATCTTAGTTCTCCGATTATATTATTTTTTTCATCTGTTAAATTCATTGAACCAGTTACGCTTATTTTATCGGTATCAATTTTAACGCCCATTAGTTTTCTTTTAATTCCTTCAGACTTTATTTTTTTTAATTTCTCTTTTCCTAAAAATTCAACATCACTATCAATATTAATATATTTATCAAAGCCACATTCGTATGGGTTGTCTCCATTGTCCATATCATTTCCTTGAGAAAGTAATCCACTTTCGATACGTTCAATTAAATTAGGACATCCTGCTCTAATATTAAACTCATCTCCGATTTCAAATAAATGATCGTATAGTTTTAAACCCGCCTCATTATTCTCTACATAAATTTCATATCCACCTTGTTTAGACCATCCTGATTGAGCAATTAAATGTTTGGCTCCAGCAAAATCAAAATAATCAAAACCAAAAAATTTTAAATTTGTTATTTTTTCACCAAAAACTTTTTCCATTAATTTAAATGATTTAGGCCCTTGCACAGCCATAATATCAACTTCAGGTTCGATAATATTTACATCAAATTTATTTCCAATTGCCAATCCTTTAGCAAATAAGATTACATCTGTATCTGCAATTGAAACCCACCATTTATTCTCATTAAATCTTAGAACAACTGGATCATTAATTAATCCAGCATTATCATCTATTATTGGACAATAATAACATCTTCCATCTTTTGATTTCGAAAGATCTCTACAAGTCATAAGTTGAACCAATTTCGCAGCATCTTTTCCAGTAATCTCTACTTGTCTTTCAGCAGCCACATCCCAAACTTGAACATGCTCTTTTAAATGATGATATGAGTCTTCTAAAGAACCAAATGCAGCAGGAAGCAACATATGATTGTATATTGTGTAAGCTGTAACACCTTGTTTTTCAATTCTTGATGTATAAGGCGTGCCTCTAAGTCTTCTTGATTTTGCAATAGAAAAGTTTTTCATTTTTTAGCTTAGTGTCATCTTTTTATCTATTTGTAAAGAAAGTAAGTTGTTTATTTGAAAGAAATCTAAGTAAGTTCCTTAGCTCTTTTTCTTAATTCAAATTTTTGGATTTTACCTGTTGATGTTTTTGGAAGTTCACAGAAGTCTATTTTTTTCGGAATTTTGAACCCTGCTAGAGTTTCTCTACAAAAATCGATTAATTCTTTTTCATTTGTCTCTTTATCCGCCACTTTCTCTATAAATGCGCATGGAACTTCTCCCCATTTCTCATCTGGTTTTGCTACTACAGCAACAATTGAAACAGCTGGGTGCTTAGAAAGTGTGTTTTCGATTTCGATAGAAGAAATATTCTCTCCACCTGAAATAATAATATCTTTAGACCTATCTTTAACCTTAATGTATCCATCTGGATAAATAACTGCCAAATCACCAGAGTGAAACCATCCATCTTTCATAGCCTTTTCAGTAGCCTCTTTGTCCTTAAAATATCCTTTCATAACAACATTACCTTTGATCATTATCTCGCCAATGGTTTCTCCATCCTTAGGCACTGGTTTCATAGTTTCTGGATCTAAAACAACTACTCCTTCTGTGTTTGGAAATCTCACACCTTGCCTTGCTTTAATTTCATTAATTTTATCTTCTTCAAAACCATTCCATTCATCATTCCAAGCACATTGTAAAACATGTCCATATGTTTCTGTTAAACCGTAGACATGCATTACCTCAAATCCTAATGCTTTCATTTTTTTGAAAATAATACTTGGAGGTGGTGCTCCAGCAGTTAAAACATAAACTTTGTTTTTTAATTCTTTTATATCATTTTGTGATGCACCTGTTATCATATTAAGTACAATAGGTGCACCTCCAAAATGGGTAATGTCATGCTTTTCAATTAATTCAAATATTTTTTTTACATCAATAGCTCTTAAACAAACTGTTTTTCCATTTAACATTGGTATTGTCCACGGGTACCCCCATCCATTACAGTGGAACATTGGTACAACTGTTAAAAAATTTAATCTATTTGGCATATTCCAAGCAACGGCACTACCTGTTGACATTAAATAAGAACCTCTATGATGATAAACAACACCTTTTGGATTTCCAGTTGTTCCTGATGTATAACTTAAAGAAATCGCTTGCCACTCATCCTTTGGTTTTTTCCAAATATAATTTTCATCACCAGTATTTAAAAATTCCTCATATTCTCTATCTCCAATTTTTTTTAATAAGGATTGATCTGCAAAATCGTCTTGAACATCAATTACAATTGGTTTGTCCTTTAGAGTTGATAAAGCCTTTTCTGCAACAGCATGTAATTGCCTGTCTATTATTAATACTTTTGCTTCACTGTGTTCTAAAATATAAGCAACAGTTTTTGCATCAAGTCTTGAATTAATTGTATTTAAAACAGCTCCTGTCATAGGAACAGAATAATGTGCCTCGAAAATCTCTGGAGTGTTAAAGGTCATAACTGAAACTGTGTCTCCTTCAACAATACCAATTTTCTCTAGTGCACTTGCAAATTTGATGCACCTGTTAAATACTTCAGTCCATGTGAAAGATTTTGTTTCATATACTAAAGCCTCATAATTTGGATAAATATCTTTTGCTCTTTCGAGAAAGCTAAGCGGTGTTAATGGGACATAATTTGAAGGATTTTTATCTAAGTTCTGATTATATTTGTTCATCAGTTAAATTTTGCGCTCATAGTATATTTACTACCAGAAATAGCAGATTTATAATGGCTCTCAGCTCTAGGCAAAATTTTATCAAAATAGTAATTTCCTGTATTTAATTTATCTTCATAAAACTCTTTATTATTTTCCAAATTTTCATAGCTTTTTCTCATTGTCTTTAGCCATATAAATGAAAGACAAAAATAACCAAAAAATCTTAAATAATCGTTACATGATGCGCTTATATCGTCTTTTGGTGTATTACCATTAGGAGATATCCAGTCGGTGAAATCTGACAATATATTTTTTAATTCAGATATTTTTTTTACATGTTCATTTAATTTATCTACTTTTGAACAATCTTGAATTTCTGTTTCTACATATTTCATAAAATTATCAAAAACTTTTTTCTGACTTATTTTTCTAAATACAAAATCAATTGCCTGCACTGAATTAGTTCCTTCATAAATAGGTGTAATTCTATTATCTCTAAATAATTGTTCTATTCCTTGGTCTTTTGTATAACCATAGCCACCAAAAACCTGAATTGCTTCATTGGTTATTTCCATACCCATATCTGTAAAAAATGACTTAATTACAGGCGTCATAAGACCTACAATATCCGACGCATCTTTTTTTACTTCCTCTGAACTATGACTTAAGCTTACATCTACCTGCTGAGCCATCCAAAAAGATAAGGATCTTTCTCCCTCAATTATAGACTTCATATTTAATAAACTTCTTCTTATATCTGCATGCTTAATAATTAAATCTGTTTCTCCATTAGAATTATTATTTGATTTACCTTGTTTTCTCTCTTTAGAATAACTTAAAGCAGTTTGATAAGCTGTTTCAGATAGACCTAATCCTTGTATACCGACAACGATTCTTTCTAAGTTCATCATTGTAAACATAGAATTTAAGCCTTTGTTCTCTGGTCCGATCATATACCCTTTGGCATCATCAAAACTTAATACACATGCCGGTGAACCTTTAATACCCATTTTTGATTCAATTGAAACAGTATTGACGCCGTTTCTTGGACCAATTGATCCATCATCATTAATTTCATATTTTGGTACTAAAAATAAACTTATCCCCTTCGTTCCTTTTGGTGCGTCCTGCGTTCTTGCTAAAACAAGGTGTATAATATTTTCAGTTAAATCGTGGTCACCAGAAGTAATAAAGATTTTTTGTCCACTTATATTATAAGTACCATTTTCATTTTTAATTGCCTTTGTTTTTATTAATCCTAAATCTGTTCCACATTGAGGCTCTGTTAAACACATTGTCCCACTCCATTTACCCTCAACAATTTTAGGAAGATATGTGTTTTTGATTTCTTCAGTTGCATGACTCAAAATACAATTATATGCACCTATACTTAATTCACTATATAATTTAAAAGATAAACTTGATGATGAAAGCATTTCATCAAAAAAAGCACTTACAGTTTTTGGCATTCCTTGACCACCATATTTTGGATCACAAGTTAAAGATACCCATCCATCTTCTATAAATTTTGAATATGCCTCTTTATAACCTGGAGGGGTTCTAACTACTCCATTTTCATAGACACAAGGATTTTCGTCTCCAGCTTTTGCTAAAGGAAGAAGCATTTCTTCATTAATTTTTGCAGCTTCCTCTAAGATATCTTTTACTAGATCAGAAGTAACTTCTTTATATTTTTCAATTTCGTTATAATTTTTATTATCTTTTAGATGTTCAAATAAGAACATCATATCTTTCACAGGTGCGGAATAAACAGTCATAAATTTAATAGTATCAAATTAAGTTAATTTTTTTATTTTTGCAAATATGCAATAATCGCATCTCCCATACCAGAAGTTGAAATTTCTTTTGTTCCTTTTGACATAATATCTTTAGTTCTTAACCCATCATCTAGTACATTTTGCACTGCTTTTTCTAAGTCATCAGCCTCTTTATCTAAGTCAAGAGAGTACCTCAGGGCCATTGCAAAACTCAAGATGGTTGCAATTGGATTTGCAATTCCTTTTTCAGCAATATCTGGAGCAGATCCATGAACAGGCTCATACATTGCTCTCATTTCACCATCTTTATTTTTTGCACCCAAAGAAGCTGAAGGTAATAAACCTAAAGATCCGGTCAACATAGATGCTTCATCTGACAACATATCACCAAACAAATTATCTGTCACAATTACATCAAATTGCTTTGGATTTCTCAAAAGTTGCATTGCACAATTATCTGCAAGCATATGATTTAACTCAACATCTTTAAATTCTTTATCGTGAAGATTTTGAACTTCCTCTTTCCATAATTGACCTGCTTCCATAACATTCGATTTTTCACAGGAAGTAACTTTATTGTTTCTCTTCTTTGCTAGATCAAATGCAACTCTAGCAACTCTTTTAATTTCTGATGAAGTATAAGTATGAGTGTTTATTCCTTTACGTTCACCATTATCAATTGGCTTGATACCTCTCGGCTCACCAAAATAAATACCACCTGTCAATTCTCTAACAATCATGATGTCTAGACCTGATACGATTTCAGGTTTTAGCGTAGATGCCTCAACTAATTGTTTAAAACAAATTGCAGGTCTCAAATTTGCAAATAATTTTAATTCTTTTCTTAGCTTAAGAAGAGCTCTCTCAGGTCTTTTGGAAAAATCTAAATTATCATATTTTGGTCCACCCACAGCTCCTAAAATGACTGCTTCACATTCTAATGATTTATAAAATACTTCATCTGTAATCGGTGTTCCATGCTTGTCGTAAGATGCTCCTCCAACTAAGGCCTCTTCCATATCAAAATCAAGAGATTTATTTACATTAAACCAAGTTATAATTTTTTTAACTTCACCAATAACCTCGGGACCAATACCATCACCTGGTAATAATAAGAATTTTCTTTTTTTGACTTTAATCATTAAATATCCAAGGCTTTGTGGATTTTAATTTTTCTTCAAATGAAATTATTTTATTAGACTTTTCCAAAGACAGTGCAATATCATCTAGTCCCTCAATTAAACATTTTTTTTTAAATTCATCTAATTCAAATTTGATTTCTTTATTCCCAAAAATTATTTTTTGATCTGGTAAATTTATTGCAATTTCTTCTTGTCTCTTAGAATATTCAGAAAGTTCTTTTATCTGTTCATCATTAACTTTAATAGGCAATATTCCATTTTTAAAACAATTATTATAAAATATATCTGCGTAACTAGGACTTATAACGCAAGTGATACCAAAGTCTAAAAGTGCCCATGGTGCATGTTCTCTAGATGATCCACATCCAAAATTATTCCCTGCAATTAAAATCTTAGAATTATCATATGGGGATTTATTTAAGATAAAGTCATCTACTACTTTACCTTTTTCGTCATATCTCATTTCATAAAATAAATTTTTTCCAAGTCCTGTTCTTTTTATTGTTTTTAAAAATTGCTTAGGAATAATCATATCTGTATCGATATTTACAATTGGTAAATATGCAGGAATACTTTTTAATGTTGAGAATTTGTTCATTTAACTATTGTATTTTCTAACATCATCTAAATTTCCAGATATAGCAGCTGCAGCAGCCATAGCTGGACTAACTAAATGAGTTCTTCCACCTCGTCCTTGTCTTCCTTCGAAATTTCTATTTGATGTTGATGCACATCTTTCTTCTGGCTTCAACT
This sequence comes from uncultured Pelagibacteraceae bacterium, assembly GCA_902616245.1. Classification (GTDB taxonomy): domain Bacteria; phylum Pseudomonadota; class Alphaproteobacteria; order Pelagibacterales; family Pelagibacteraceae; genus Pelagibacter. Next base: position 318,131 of record CACMSB010000001.1, on the reverse strand, counting down.
TATCTGCATTCATAGCTAAACACATTGAACAACCTGGCTCACGCCATTCAAATCCAGAATTTTTAAATATTACATCTAAACCTTCTTGCTCTGCTTGTTGTTTTACTAATCCTGAACCAGGAACTATCATTGCATTTACATGAGAAGCAATTTTTTTATCTTTTAAGATTTTTGCGGCTTCTCTTAAATCTTCAATTCTTCCATTTGTGCAACTTCCAATAAAAACTTTATCAATTCTAATATCTTTTATTTTAGTTTTCGGCTTTAAACCCATATATTTTAATGACCTATTAATAGAATTTTTTCTGTCTTCGTTTTGCTCGTTTTCAGGATCAGGAACAATTCCATCAATATCTACTACATCCTGAGGCGAAGTTCCCCAAGTTACCATTGGTTTAATATCTTTACCCTCAAGACTGATTTCTTTGTCAAATACTGCATCACCATCAGACTTTAATTTACTCCAATATTCTAATGCTTTGTCCCAATTTGAATTCTTTGGAGACATTGGTTTACCTTTTAAATAATTAAAAACTTTTTCATCTGGCTCTATTAATCCAGCCCTTGCTCCACCTTCAATTGTCATATTGCAAATCGTCATTCTTTGTTCGACACTTAAATTAGAAATTAAGTTTCCAGCATATTCAATTACATAACCAGTTCCACCGGCTGTACCAATTTTTCCGATTATTTGTAATATTACATCCTTAGATGTTACTCCAACAGGAAGAGATCCATTAACGTTTATTCTAAAATTTTTTGATTTTTTTTGAACTAAAGTCTGTGTTGCCAAGACATGTTCCACTTCCGAAGTTCCAATTCCGAATGCTAATGCACCAAATGCTCCGTGAGTAGCAGTGTGACTATCACCACAAACGATAATCGTTCCTGGTTGTGTAAATCCCTGTTCTGGACCAATAATATGAACTATTCCTTGTCTTTTATCGTTCATTCCAAAAAGATTTATTCCAAATTCTGTACAATTTTTTTCTAGTGTCTCAATTTGTATTTTTGAATCTTCGTCAGTAATAGGTACTGATCTATCCGTTGTTGGAACATTATGATCTGCTACTGCTAAAGTTAAAGAAGGTTGTCTAACTTTTCTATTAGAATTTCTTAAACCTTCAAATGCTTGTGGACTAGTAACTTCATGAATTAAATGTCTATCAACAAATAAAAGTGAAGTCCCATCCTCTTGTTGATGAACAAGATGATCATTCCATATTTTATCGTATATAGTTTGAGACATTGTAAAAAATTATTTTTTTACTTCAGGATTTTCTTTTTTTTCATCAGTTTTTTTTTCTACTGATGGGGTTTCTTCTTTAGTTTCTTTTTTTTCTTCTGGTTTTTTTGCTTCTACTTTTGGAGCATCTTTATTGGTATCTTGTGGGCTATCTGCTGTTTTTTGTTCTGTATCAGGCATAACATTTTCTTCTGTTACTTCGTGAATCTTAGTTTCAACATCTATACCTATTTTCTTTTTAATTTTTTCTGCAATTCTTGCAGATTTACCTGTTCTATCTCTCAAATAATATAACTTGGCTCTTCTAACTTTTCCTGACCTTACAACTTTAATTGTATCTACAATCGGACTATATAAAGCAAATGTTCTTTCCACACCCTCACCAAAAGAAATTTTTCTTACAGTAAAAGAAGAATTGATATCTCTATTTTTTTTTGCAATACACACACCTTCAAAATATTGAATTCGATCTCTTTTTCCCTCAGTTATTCTAACTCCAACTTTAACAATGTCCCCTGGGAAAAATTCTGGATGCTTTCTCTCAGAAATAATTTTTTTTACCTTAGATTGATTAATTTCCTCAATTGTCTTCATTTTAATTCTCTTTAGTCTTTTTATATAATTGCCACAAATCTGGTCTTCGGTCGCGTGTTATAGCCTCAGATTGAGATAAACGCCAGTCTTTAATTTTGGCGTGATCGCCTGATAATAGCACATCTGGAACACTTTTTTCCTCCCATATTTGCGGTTTTGTAAATTGAGGATACTCTAAAAGTCCGTTTTCAAAACTTTCTTCTTTAGCTGAATTTGTATTGCCAAGAATACCAGGAATAAATCTTAATATTGCATCAAGAATTACAAAAGAAGCTCCTTCACCTCCAGATAAAACAAAGTCTCCTATACTTACTTCCTCAATATTTCTTGTTTTTAATAATCTTTCATCAACTCCTTCAAAGTGTCCACAAATTATATTTATTGTTTTTTCTTTAGATAGTTGTTTTGCTAATTGATGATTGAACAACTTACCCTTCGGACTTAGATAAATAATCTTTTCGCCATCTTTAACATTCTTATCTATTGATTTTGCTAATACATCTGCTTTCATTAACATACCTTCACCTCCTCCATAGGGAGTGTCATCAACAGTTTTATGTTTATCAAAAGCATACTCTCTTATATCCACAGTATCTATTTTCCATTTATTCTCTGATAGTGCTTTACCAAAAATACCTTGACCTAAATAACCTGGAAAAAAATCTGGATAGAGTGTGAATATACGAGCTTCTAACATTATTTTTTTTCTTCTTCCTTAGGTGCTTCTGCTGCCTTAGCTTCTTCCTTAGGTGCTTCTGCTGGCTTAGATGCATCTCCTTCTGGTTTCGCTTTTCCACCTTCGTCAGCTTTTTTTCTATCTTTTTTAGGAATTGCTTTTTGAGGATTGTTTCCTTTTTCAGGCATTGGCATTATATCGTTTTCTCCCAATAACCTTGCAACTCTTGTTGTTGGCTGAGCTCCTTGACCTAACCAATATTTAATTCGCTCAGAATCTAAGCCAATTCTTTCCTTTTTATCCTTCGGTAATAACGGATTATAAAAACCTAATTTTTCTATAAACCTTCCGTCTCTTGGAAATCTACTATCAGCCACAACAATTTTATATACTGGCCTTTTTTTAGTACCTCCCATTGATAGTCTCATTTTTAACATTACTTATATCTCCTTTATTTTAATTGATTAAATAGTTCAGGCGGGATCCCTTTATCCGCCATTCCTTTCATGTTTCCTTTAGACATTTTTTTCATCATTTCTGACATCATTTTAAATTGTTTTAACAACTTATTGATAGTGGCAATGTCTGTACCTGAGCCATTAGCAATTCTTTTTTTTCTTGATCCATTTATAATTTTAGGATTTTCTCTTTCTTGCTTTGTCATTGATAAAATAACAGCTTCATTTTGAGTTATAATTTTTTCATCTATTCCTGATTGGTCCATTTGTGATTTAATTTTTGAAACTCCAGGGAGAAATGACATTATGCCTTCTATTCCACCCATCTTTTTCATTTGACGTAATTGAGAAAGATAATCTTCCATCGAGAATTGACCTTTTTTAAGTTTCTCTTCTGTTTTCTTTAAATTTTCTTGATCTAAATCTTCTGAAGCTTTTTCGACTAAGGAAACGATATCTCCCATTCCCAAAATTCTATTTGCAATTCGATCAGGATGGAAAACTTCAAAATTCTCTATTTTTTCTCCAACACCAAGAAACTTTATGGGGACCTCAGCAACATATTTCATACTCAATGCAGCTCCACCTCTTCCATCTCCATCTGCTCTTGTAAGTATAATGCCACTCAAATTTACTGTATTTTTAAATTCCTTTGCTACATTAGCAGCAACTTGACCTGTTAGAGAATCTGCTACCAGTATAGTTTCTGCAGGATTAGTAATAGTTTCAATTTGTTTGATTTCATTCATCATTTGAAAATCTATTTGTGTTCTTCCAGCAGTATCAAATAAAACTACTTCACAACCATTTAAATTTGCAGCACTTAAAGCTCTTCTACAAATATCAGCAGGAAGCTGGCCTTCTATAATTGGCAAAGTTTCAATATTATTTTGTTCACCCAAAAGTCTCAATTGCTCTTGCGCGGCAGGTCTGTAAACGTCCAAACTAGCCATCATAACTTTTTTCTTATTATTTTTTTCTAAAAATTTCGCTAATTTTGAGGTTGTTGTAGTTTTTCCTGAACCTTGCAACCCAACTAACATGATTGGAACTGGAGGGACAGCATTAAGGGAGATTTCAGAATTCTTATCACCTAAAAAAGATACTATTTCGTCATAAACGATTTTTACAACCATATCCCCGGGAGAAGTTGATCTTATAATTTCTTGACCTAGCGCTTTAGGCTTAACTCTGCTAATAAACTCCTTAACTACGTCTAAAGAAACATCGGCTTCTAATAAGGCCAACCTTATACCTTTTAAACCCTCATCAACTTGCTTTTCATCAAGAGAAGGAGCTTTTTTTAATGAAGAAAAAATTTCTTCAAATTTATTAGTTAAATTTTCAAACATAATTTCGCACAGCAAGTATCGCACCAGTGGGCGAACCCTCGCTGACTGGTGTCGATCTCTTTGTTTCCAAAGACACCGCAAATTGCTGTATTTTGCGGAAGTTCGCGTAAATTATATTAGAGGTTCAAAAAGTCAATAAATAAGTTAAGTATTATTTATATGGAATTTGAAGCATTTAAAATGGATGGATTAGGTAACGACTTTGTTATTATTGATCAGAGAATAAATAATTTAAACTTATCAAATGACCAAATCTTAAAAATTTGTGATAGAGATTTCATAGGGTGCGATCAGTTGATCTACATAAAAAAAAGTCAAAAAGCTGATGCTGATGTTGCTTTTTTTAACTCGGATGGAAGCCGCTCAGAAGCATGTGGAAATGGAACTAGATGCGTTGCTTATTTACTAAGTATTGAAAAAAATAAAAAAGAAATTGAAATTTCGGTATCCTCAAAAATATTAAAATCTAAGGTCCTTAATAATAAAGATGTTGAAACAATAATTGGAACTCCAAATTTAGAGTGGAACAAAATTCCTTTAAGTAAAGATCTTGATACTAAAAATCTATCACTTGGTATGATTGATATTGACGGAAATAAAATGAATGGTGGTATTGCAGTGAATGTTGGAAACCCTCATGTCATATATTTTTGCGAGGATATAGAAAAAATAAATTTAAAAAAGTATGGACCATTAATAGAAAATCATGAAGTTTTCCCTGAAAAATGTAATGTCACAATAGCTCAAAAAATTAGTGAACAACATTACAAAATTAAAGTTTGGGAGAGGGGCGCTGGTTTAACAAAAGCTTGCGGGACTGCAGCATGTGCAACGGCAGTCGCAGCTAATTTAAATCAACTACAAAATAGTAATTCAAAAATAGAATTTTCAACAGGAATTTTAAATATTCAAATTGATAATGAATTAAATATAAAAATGAGAGGTCCTGTATCTGAAATTGAAAAAATTAATATCAAAATATAATGGGTATTTTTGAAAAATTTAAAATCGGATTTAAAAGAAGTGCAAGTAATATAGCATCAGGTCTTAAAGAAATAATAGTTAAGAAAGAAATTGACGATACAACTCTTGATAAAATAGAAGAATTCTTGATCGGCTCAGATGTTGGCATAGATGCAGCATCAGAGATAAAATCTATAATTGCTCAAAAAAAGATTGATCCAAAAAATGATCCAATAAAGGAAGTTTTTGAAATACTTAATAATTATATTTTAGAACTAATGAAACCCCTAGAAAAGAAAGATTTTTTCTTAAAAAAAGAAAAGACAAATATAATATTAGTTTCAGGTGTTAATGGAGTTGGTAAGACAACTACTATTGGAAAATTAGGAAAAATATTTATACAAAATAATAATAAAGTTCTATTTTCAGCATGCGATACATTTAGAGCAGCTGCTATTGATCAATTAGAAGAATGGGCTAACAGGGTTGATGCTAAAATTGTAAAATCAGATCCTGGTTCAGATCCAGCTTCAGTTGCTTTTAAAGCAATGGAAATAGCTCAAAGTCAAAACATAAATCAAGTAATAGTAGACACGGCAGGAAGATTACAAAATAAAAAGAATTTAATGGATGAATTAAAAAAAATAGGGAATGTAATTAAAAAAAGTGATGAAACAGCACCTCACGAGGTTATCTTAGTTTTAGATGCAACATCGGGACAAAATATAATTAATCAACTCGAAGAATTTAATAAATTACTTCCAATCACAGGCATCATAATGACAAAACTTGATGGAACTGCAAAAGGCGGAATATTGATTGCGATTTCAAAGAAATATAAAGTACCTATTGTTGGTCTCGGGCTTGGAGAAAAAGAGGATGACTTACAAATATTTGAAGCTGAGAAGTTTGCAAATGCTTTTACCCAAGTTAATTAAGCAAATTTTTAGAAATTAAAGGTTTATAAATGTTGCACTCAAAATTATTTTTTAGAGATTTATAACCACAGTTTTCAGCATAAGAAGAGATTATAAAATTTAATTTGCCAGAAGTCTTAGCAATTTCTAGCTTATTATTTTTTATGTCATATTTTAAATTTTCATAAAAATTTTTTTTTGCACTTATCAAAATTAAAGTGTTGTTGTCATTTAATAAATAGTAAGCAAAATCCTCTGGGAAAAGTGGGTAATTATATTTTTTTGATATTTTTTTAACTTTTTTTGGAAACCAGTCATATGAAATTAAAGGGTAATCTTTATTTAAATTTTTATCATATAAGTATAAGTCCTGTGGAAAATCATTGATATAATTAGAAAATTCTCCCTTTGCTAAAATAGCTTTCTTCCGTGTTTTAAAATATAGAGTGAACTCACTATTGTAAGAATTCATTTTTCCAATATGGAAATAATTGTTATCATAGTACTCATTATTTATTTCTGAACTAAGTTTTGTCGGCAATATTAATAAAAAAAGTAATAAAAGAAGTTTAAACATATTTAAAATTAGAATTTAAAAGTGATGTGGATTTGTTTAAATTATGTCTTAATTTAAACTTTTTATAAAATTGTCAATTGATTGAATTAAACCTTTATTAAATTCCATCATATGATCGTCGTTGTCATTAAAGTAATTTGACTTAACACCATCATATTTATTAAATATTTCTTCGCCCATATAAAATGGCACAATATTATCCTTTTTCCCGTGCATCACATGCATGGGAAACTTTATTTTGTTAATTTTTTCAATGGATTTGTATTTATCTTTTAAAATAATTTTTGCAGGAAGATATGGGTAATATTTTTGTGCCAAAATCTCCATGGATGTAAATGGAGACTCTAATATTATACCTGCAAATAAATTGTTACTTGCGGTCTCTATTGCTACAGCAGTGCCAAGAGACTCTCCATAGAGAACAATATCTTTATCTTCTATATTGTTTTGATTAAGCCATTCCTTGGCTTTAATTGCATCTTTGTAAAGTCCAATTTCTGTTGGTTTGCCTTTGTTTCCACTAAAGCCTCTATATGCAAAAATTAAATAGTTTAAATCTAAATCTGCAAACTCATTTAGTTTATAAATTCTATTATCTAATTTTCCAGCATTTCCGTGAAAAAAAAGCAAAGTTTTAGAGTTATTATTTTTTTTGTAATACCATCCAACTAGATCATTATCAGATTGAATAGTTACTTTTTCGATTTTATGAGATAGAGGTCCCTCATCTAAATAATTATTTTCTCCAGGATGGTATAATAATTTTCTTTGATAAAAATAAACTATTAGAGAAACTCCAAAGTAAATAATAAAAATATAAAACAGAATTTTTGCAAATAACATTTTAGGCTTTAATTTCATTTTTACTTTTTCTTCTTACCAAATAAATACCAAAAAACACAAATATGGTACCTATTAAATGATAATTTTCCAAAATCTCTGAAAAAAATATTATTCCATAAAAAGCTCCATAAATTGTATAGAGGTATAGCGTGAAACCAGTTGTTGATGGTCCTAAATATTTAATAGTTAATGTGTATAGTGAGAAAGCGATTATACCTGGAGAAATTGCTGCAAACAAAATCCAATAATAAAATTCTTCATTGAATAAAGTTTTTTCAAAATAAAAATGCTCTATAAAATAAAAAGGCAAAATAGATAAAAAACCAAAGAAAGATATAATTGTTAGTCTTGGAAAAAATTTAAGTTCTGAATTCCATTGAAAAAGCATAACTGTATAAATTGCCCAGCCTAATGCTGCTCCTAACATCCAAAAATCTCCAGAAGCAAATTTTAATTCAAGAAGTAAATTGATATCGCCCTTTAAAATTACAGCAAACACTCCAACTAGACAAAAAAGTAAGCCAATAAATTGGAAAATATTTATCTTATCTTTAAAAAGAAAATATGAGATTAAAATTATAAATATTGGTGAAGAAGTATAAAGGATTCCCATATTAACAATGGTTGTAGATGAACCAGCCATATATGGAAATATTCCACAAACACCACATCCCATCAAACCTAGAAAAAAACTTCTTTTACTCTCTTTTTTAATAGTCTGAAAATTATCAATTAAATACTTATAATTTAGGACGAATAAAATAATAAAAAAAATAAACCATCTCCAAAAAGATAAAGATATGGGAGGAACATCATCAACACCACCTCTTGCTACAATTAAATTACTAGCCATAAAAAGTGGTTGAAATAATAATAGAAAATATCCGATAAAATTTTTATTCATTTTTATTTAATATTAAAAAAAATAAGTAACTTAAAATGCATAAAAATAAAAAAATTGAAAAAGAAATTTGATAGCTCATTGCAATAGTAGCACCTAAATTTCTGGAAAAATCTATTATTAAACCAATTATCCATTGTACAAAAAAAGTACCAGAAAATAAAAATACATTGAATGAAGTTAAAGATTTTCCTGCTAGTTTAGTAGGAAAATTTAATGCTATTGCTGGTTGGGTTAAAGAAATTACTATTGATGATAAAATATAAAGAGTGAACATGGTTGCACCAGCTTTGTCTCCCATTATGACTATTAAAAATAAAATTATATAACTTATAGGAAGTGTAAATTTTACAATTCTCATACTGTCAAATCCCTTGGAAGATAGTTTTGGCAAAAAATATCCCCATATTAAAAAGGAAAAAAGCATAGTTACATTTATCCAAAATAAACCTGTCGCACTTTGTATTGCATCATAACCTGTCACATTTAGCATCCATGGGCCAGCCCACAATGTTTGTATTGCTTGAACACCTCCATAATTAAAAAATGCAAGCGGTACTAAGCTAATAAAGAATTTATTTTTCCATATGTGGGAAAGATTTTGAAGATTATTATTTTGGTCTTCATCCCTCTTAGTTTCCCACGAAGGTATTAAAATTGATATTAATATTATGCTTATCAAAATTAAAGAGGCTATAATTAAAAAAATAGATCGCCAACCAATTATTGGTAATAAAATTTGAACTGGTAGAGTTGATGCAACAAATCCAAAATTTGCAACCATCAACATCCATGAATTTGCACGTTGTTGATATTTTTCTTCAAACCATACTCTGTAACCAGTTAAAGGACCCATTAAACAAGCAGCAACACCTACACCAATGAAAATTCTAGAAATTAATAAACCTGCAAAACTTTTAGCAAAAGCAAATGAAATAGTTCCAATAAGAGCAATGATTAATAAATATCCGATAACTTTTTTTGGGCCAAATCTATCTAATAACATACCAGAAGGAATTTGCATGAGCGAAAACCCTAGAAAATATCCTCCAGCTAAAAGTCCAAGATTTGCAGCACTTAAATTGAATTCAGTTGAAAGAGCGGGTGTTAATGTTGCGGTAATTGATCTTAGTAAATTTGATATAAAAAAGCCAAAGGCAAATACAGAAAAAATTAGAATACTTTTATTTATTTTATTGATCATTTATATTTTTTATGAAATTACAGTTCTATTATGAATAATCATTCAACAAAAGATAAAGATGCCATTTCTTCAAATGGTATGGCCGCAACATCACATCCAATAGCTACAGAAGAAGCTCTTAGAATATTGCAAAAAGGTGGAAATGCAGTGGATGCAGCTATTGCAGCTTCTGTTGTTCTCTCTGTTGCAGAGCCTAATGCCACAAGTATAGGTGGAGATTGTTTTGCAATAATAAAAATGAATGGCAAAGACCCTGTTTCATATAATGGATCAGGTATTGCTCCAGCAAAAGCAAATTTTGATTATTTCAAGGAAAAGAATATAGATAAAATCGGTTTAACAAGTCCTCACGCAGTAACTATTCCTGGTGCATTAGATGCTTGGAATTCAATTCATAATGATTTTGGAAAACTCGATTTTGAGGAGTTGTTTCACAAAGGTATAGATATTGCAAAGAATGGTTTTAAAGTGACTAAAGTTGTTGCTAACGCCTGGAGCAACGTATTTAATAAATTAAACGATAACCCATATTCTAGGAAACATATGCTAAATAATGGTAAGAGTTATCAATTTAACGAGGTAAATAAAAATCCTGCACTTGGAGATACTCTTGAAAAAATTTCAAAAAATGGAGTTAAAGAATTTTATGAAGGATCAATTGCTGAAGATTTAGTTAAAACCTTAAAAGAGTTTGGGGGCTTGCATACAATTGAAGATTTCCATAAGCAAAAAACTATTAAATCAGACACTTTATCAGATAGATATAGAGATATTATCATTCATCAATGTCCTCCGAGTGGCCCTGGAATAACAGTTTTAGTAATGATGAAATTATTAGAAAAGTTAGGTATTGAAAAATATGATGTGAATTCATTTGAAAGGTTCCATCTTGAAGCAGAAGTTACAAAGCAGGCTTATAAACTTAAAGAGGAAAATATTGGTGATCCAGAATTTGTAGATTTAGATTTAAAAAAAATATTAAGTGAACAAAACATAGATAATATCTCAAAAAATATATCTATTAATGGCTGCGCAGATGTAGGAGATCTAAATATTCCAAACCATCCTGAAACAGTTTATTTAAGTGTAGTAGACAGAGATTTAAATGTAGTTTCAATAATAAATTCTGTTTGCTATGCTTTTGGATCTGGAATAACAGGTGATAAATCTGGAGTGGTTCTTCACAATAGAGGAACTAATTTTAGAGTTGAAGAAGGTCATCCTAATTGTATTCAAGGATTAAAAAGACCACTACATACCATAATTCCTGGAATAGTTATGAACAACAAAGGAGAATGTGAATTATCTTATGGAGTAATGGGAGGACAATATCAACCTGTTGGACAAGTTCATGTTTTAAATAGCATTATTGATTATAACTTAACTCCTCAACAAGCCATTTCATTTCCTAGAGCTTTCCATTTCAATAACATTTATAAATTAGAGAAAAGTATTGATGAAAAAATTTTTAATAATTTAAAAGAAGTCGGTCATAATGTTGAGTATATAGATGGTACTCATGGAGGTGGACAAGCAATTCAAATAGACAGAGATAAAGGAAATTTAGTTGGCGGTTCAGATCCAAGAAAAGATGGATACGCAAAAGGTTATTAATTTAAATGAACTCTAAAATTGTTAGGAATATTATAGAATCACAAAATGATAATCGAATTTCAATAACATCTGAAAGTAGTTCTCCACTAAAATTTGTAGATTTAAAATCATTAATAGAAAGAATTTCAAAACAATTATCAGGTAATGGTATTAATAATAAAGATCGTGCAGCAATAGTTTTGCCAAACGGTCCTTACATGGCAACTAGTTTTTTGGCGATTTCAAGCTACATGTCTGCTGCACCCTTAAACCCTAACTATAAATCTGAAGAATTCGAATTTTACCTAGAGGATTTAAAGCCAAAGATAGTGATTGTAGAGAAAAATTCTAAAAATCCAGTAGTAGAAGTCGCAAATAAATTAAAAATTCCTGTTTGCGAAATAAAATCAGACGGAAATAATTTAAGCGGAGATTTCAATCTTTTTGAAAAAAGCAGTAATTATGTTTTGCCAGGCGAAGATCATGAAGCTCTTGTGCTGCATACTTCGGGCACTACATCAAGACCTAAGATTGTTCCATTAACAAATAAAAATATTTTTTCTTCGGCAGATAATATCTCCAAAAGTCTTAATTTAACTGATAAAGATCATTGTCTAAATATTATGCCATTATTTCATATACATGGCTTAATTGCGGTTCTTGCAGCATCTATGAAGGTAGGGGCATCTGTATGTGCAAGTAGTGGATTTAATGCATTAAAATTTTTAGATAATGCAAAAAGAGAGAAAATAACTTGGTATTCTGGAGTACCAACAATGCATCAAGCAATATTGATTAGAGCAGATAAAAATCTAGAAACTGCTAAACAATTAAATCTTAGATTTTTGAGATCATCATCAGCATCTCTACCTCCGGCTGTATTTGAAAAACTAAATAAAGTATTTAATTGTCCAGTGATAGAAGCATATGGGATGACGGAAGCTACTCATCAGATGACCTCAAATCCATTACCGCCTAAGTCCCAAAAACCTGGATTTGTCGGAATTCCTGCTGGGCCAGAAGTTTGTATTATGGATACTAATAACAAGATTTTAAATCAAGGAGAAGAGGGAGAAGTTTGCATTAGGGGTGAAAATGTTACTTCCGGATATGAAAATAATCCAGATGCAAATAAAAATAGCTTTTCAAATGGTTGGTTTAGAACAGGCGATCAGGGATATTTTGATAAAGATGGTTATCTAAAAATCTCTGGAAGATTAAAGGAAATAATAAATAAAGGTGGCGAAAAGATTTCACCTTTAGAAGTCGATAATATTCTTATGGATCATCCAAATATTGAGCAAGCCGTTTGCTTTGGATATGAGGATAAAATGCTTGGAGAAGATATAGCTACCGCAATAATCATAAAAGAAGGCATGAAGTGTACTGAAGATGATATAAAAATTTATGCAAATGAAAAACTTGCAAAATTTAAAATTCCAAAGAAAATATTTTTTGTAAATGAAATTCCTAAAGGTGCAACAGGTAAACTACAAAGAAATACTTTAGCTAAAAAGTTTGGATTAGTGAACTGATGACTAAAATTTGTATATTTGGAGCGGGGTCTATTGGTGGATTTATTGCTACGAGTCTAAAAAAAACAAATGCTCAAGTCTCTTTAATTGCTAGAGGAGAACATAAGAAAGCAATAGAGCAAAATGGATTAACTTTTATAAGAGGTGATAATAAAGTTAATTTTAAATTTGATGTAACTGACAATCCTAAAGATTTGGATGAACAAGATTTCATAATTATTTCTGTAAAAGCTAATGCTATTAGTAAAATTTCAGAAAGCTTAAAACCAATTATGGGTAAAAAAACTTCAATTATATGCGCCATTAATGGATTGCCTTGGTGGTACTTTCATAAAGCTAATACGGGTACCAAATTAGACAATCAAATAGTTGAAAGTGTGGATCCAGGTGGAAAGATATGGCAAACTCTTGGACCTGAAAGAGCAATTGGTTGTGTAGTTTATCCAGCCTGTCAGATATTAGAGCCAGGTATTATTAAACATAATGGTAATGGTGAACGATTTTCTTTAGGTGAACCAGATGGAACCAGATCAGAAAGACTAAAAATGATATCAAGTTTATTCATAGAAGGTGGTTTAAAAGCTCCTCAGAAGAAAAATTTAAGAGACGAAATTTGGGTGAAATTGTGGGGGAACTGTTCATTCAACCCAGTAAGTGCTCTAACAAATAAAACTATGGATGAAATGGGTAATGATCCTGAAACTTACAATTTAATAAAAGTTTTAATGCAGGAGTGCCAACAAGTTGGGGAAAAAATCGGAGTTAAGTTCAATATATCAATTGAGGATCGAATTAAGGGTGGAGTCTCAATTATAGGACATAGACCTTCGACCGCTCAAGATTTAAATGCTGGTAAACCATTAGAAATAGATCCAATAATTGGTTCAATTATAGAAATTGCAAATAAGCTTGATTTAAATGTTCCAAAATTAAAAGAGATTAATGAAAAATTAAAGTCCAAAGCAGAAGACTTGGGTCTTTATACAAGATCAGAATTAATTGATAAATTAACGGCTTAAAAATTTAGTGAAATATCTCTATGTATTGAATTACATTTAGATACATAGATAGCTTGCTCTTTGGTTAGTTTAGACTGCAACCTTAGTCCAATTGTTTCTTTGATTGCATTATTATATTCCTCAAGTTTTGGCATTAAGTTTTCTTTAGCATTTGCCCTCCAGCTAACTTCTCTATTGAATAACTCAACAACTTCTTTTGATTTTGTTCTTATCGCCATTGGATCAAGTTCGTCTGAGTCTACCATTGATAATAAATCATCTACACTATTTAAAAATTCATCCATTCCAGAGATCTCACTCAACTTATCAAACAATCCATCCATAATTGTAACTGATCTTTCATATACTTTTGTATTGCTTTCCATAGCTATAAAATAATCTAACTGTTTAATATCTTTTGATACTTCTTGAAGTTTTGCTCCATCGTTTATGAACATTGCGAACTGATCAAGTAGATCATAGGCTTCATCTACATTCTTTCTATATCTTTTTGTTGTTGTATTTTTAGCTTTATTTATTTTGTCGAATTCTGAATTCTTAGCTTGCCAAGTTTCTGGGATTGAGTTTTGAATTTCCTCAATTTCAAGTTTTACATCCTCAATTCTTAATTCTATTTTATTTTTCTCATCTAATTCGTCATCATCTAAATTTCTAATCTCTGCTTTATATTTTTCTATTTTTTTATTTAATTTAAGTATTTTCTTTTGCTTCTTTCTAACAGTGAAATGCAGATCCCTATAATCAACAGCATATGCGTTGTATTCGACCTCAACTTTTTTTAATTTATCAACTAGAGCAAAAGTTCCTAATGCACTATCAAAATGATCTTCTAAAATTTCCATTTTATCATCTGGCAGATTAGTTGGTGCCTCAGATTGGAATTTTAATATTGCATTTTTAATTGTCTCACCGTTTGTATCAAATCTTGCAAATTTATACTCTTGCAAACAGTACTGTAATTTAGGATTCATTGGTGGAGGAGCAACATTCGAAGTTAAATATACTCTATTTGGCAGATAATTTACTAAGCTAGGGTATGCACCGACTATTCCCAATCCTATAAGCTGAAGAATTATAAAAGGCACAACACCTTTCCAAATATCAAGTGTTTTAACAATTTTGGGAGCTACACCTTTCAAATAAAAGAGTGCAAATCCAAATGGCGGCGTTAAGAAGGAAGTCTGCAAGTTAACACCAATCATAACTCCTAACCAAACAGCTGTGACGTTAGCCCCTGTTTCAGCTAATAATATTGGTGCAATTATTGGAACAACAACAACTGCAATTTCAATAAAGTCTAAGAAAAATCCTAACAAGAAAATTACAATCATCACAACAACAAATTGTGTCCAAAAACCACCTGGTAAATCTTGTAAAAAGTCTCTTACTAATTCTTCGCCCCCAAAAGCTCTAAATCCTGAAGTAAGCATTGCTGCTCCTAATAGGATAATAAATACCATTGAAGTAGTAACACAAGTTTCTGTTACAACTTCTTTTAAAACATTTTCTGTTTTAAAAGTTCTCCAAAAACTCCAACCTATTCCGTATACAAGTATGACCACAAAGAAAGCGGTAATAAAGATTGCGCTTAAATCTCTTTCCTCCAAATTTTTTACATTTAATTCATAATTTGATGCAAAGAATGTGATTGGAATTAGAGATCCAATAATTAAAATTAAAGGATAGAACGCACTTTTCTTTCCTTCATATAATCTATAACCAGCCATCAAAGTGGCACCAATTGCTCCAATTGAACCTGCTTGGTTTACAGTAGCAATACCCATTAAAATTGAACCTAATACAGCAAATATTAATGCAAGTGGTGGTATGATAATTACAACTACCCTTAACCAAAATTTTAAATCAAAATTTCCTTTAAATGGAACTGGGGGTGCAACACCTTTCTTTATTCTAGCAAAAATAAATACATAGATCATATAAAGAGCAACTAAGACAAGGCCTGGTAAAAGTGCTCCTAAGAACATATCACCTGCACTTGATGAACCTACTCTAAATTCACCTGGCATATTAAATTCACCAGTTAAGGCTTTATAATCATTTTGTCTTAAGTTGTTTGCAACATCAGATGCACTTGCCAACTGGTCAGCAATAATAATTAAAACAATTGATGGAGGAATAATTTGACCTAATGTTCCTGATGAACAAACTATTCCACTAGCAAGTTGTCTATCATACTTGTTATTTAACATCGTTGGTAACGAAATTAGACCCATCGCAATTACAGTTGCTCCAACGATACCAGTCGTTGCTGCTAATAGAGCTCCAACAAATATAACTGAAATTCCTAAACCACCAGGAATTGGTCCAAATAATTGGCCCATTGTTATTAATAAGTCTTCTGCAATTTTTGATTTTTGAAGCATAATTCCCATGAAAATAAATAAAGGAATTGCGATCAAAGTATCTGTTTCTACATCCCAGTAATTACTCCTAAAATTTGTAATACCAGCAACGAGCCATTCTATAGGTCCATCTACAGCAAAAAAGGCACTGGAGTCTCCCTCGAATATGTAGCCAAAAAATGCAGCTAAACCAATTGCAATTATAGCTGAACCAGGTAGTGCAAAAGCAACCGGGTAACCCGATGCAAGAGCAACAATCATTATGACAACTAGAACAGCTAAAAAGAATGTTTCCATAATTTAATTTTTGACACCTTTTAAAATTTTGTGACTACTTTCCATAAAATAGCTAGTAAATTGAATTAACATCGTAACAGCAAAAACAGCTAGATAAACAGCCATCAAATATAAAAGATAAAGACCATTAGATCCTTGTTGCGTAACTTCAAAAGCTACAACAGGACCATTTATAATGCTTGCTTTTCCGTTTAGACCTAAAAATATAACTATTAATGTAAGTGGTACTCCTAGAACTGCCGATCCAACCATATTTGTCCATGCCTTCTTTTTTTCACTAAAAGAAGAATAAAGTACGTCAACTCTTACGTGCCCTTCATGAATTAATGCGTATGCACTGGCAAATAAATAAAGTGCAGCATACCAAAATCTAACTAGATCCCCTTGAAATGCTTGTTCGTATGAAAATATAAATCTTGATAATACAATTACGAATTCACTTACAACAACCAATACTGCTAGCCAAATAAAACCAACTGATTTTGTAAAATATCCAATCACGAAAGAAATTAATATTATTGGAAAGTGAATATAAGTAATTCTTACAGGGGCTTTAACCATCAATGCTTTTACTTCAGGACTGAAGATTGCTTCCCATAATCTTTCAACAACCATAAAAGATATTACAAAGTCAGCTACGCCAACTAAAAATACTGCCCAAAATGATGATCTAACAAGATATGCTGAAAATCTTGATAAGATTTTTGAATCTTGCTCCAAAGTTTGGCTATATGTTTTAAAAACATAAAAAACAACTGCAGCAATACAAATCAAATACAATCCAATTTGCATATAACCATAATTTAAATCAGATCCCTCTAATGCTTTTTTCTTATATCCAAACATCTCATGATGTGAAAAAATTTTTTTTATTCCTGGCCAATCACTCCAAACTGTTAAAACATTATTAATAAGAAATGCTAAAGTAAAAGCTAGAACTGAATAACTTATTATTCTAAGGTAAAGAGAAAGATTTGAATTTTTTGTCACCATAGTATTTTAAAATACCTAAGTAATACTCGATTTTGTTTAAAAAAAAAGGGCCCAATTAAGGGCCCTTTAATAACTAAATTTAGTTAGATTACATTCCTAATGCTCTGTTTCTTTGAGAAATGTAAGGTGAGTCAGACAAGTTGGTCCAAGAACCAATGTCTTTTCTAGCCTGTAAGAAACTAGAGTGGATTCTCTCAGCGAGACCACTGCTTGCTCTTGTTTCCTCAAATACTTCATTAGCAGCTTTAGCAAAACCATCATAAACTTTGTCGCTAAACTTCTCTAGTTTAACACCATGATCGTTTATTAATCTTGCAAGCGCAGCACCATTTTTAGCGTTGTACTCTGACATCATAACGTCATTTTCCATCGCAGCTGCAGCTTCAATTAATAGCTGATCTGATTTTGATAAGCTTGTAAACCAAGATTTGTTAGTACCACATGCTAACATAGATCCTGGCTCGTGCATTCCAGGATAGTAGTAGTATTTAGCAGCTTCTTGGAATTTCATAGCTTCATCATTCCATGGACCTACCCACTCTGTTGCATCAATTGCACCAGAAACAAGGTTTTCGTAAATTTGTCCACCAGGAAGTGAAACTGGAGATCCTCCAAGTTTACCGATAACTTGTCCACCTAATCCAGGCATACGCATTTTAAGACCTTTGAAGTCATTAGGGCTTCTAATTTTCTTGTTAAACCATCCACCCATTTGAACTCCTGTGCTTCCACACATAAAGTTTTTTAGACCGAATTTGTCTGATAGTTCATCCCATAATTGTTGACCACCAGCAAATCTAATCCATGCGTTCATTTCAGTGTATGTGAAACCGAAAGGTACAGCTGTAAAGTAACCCCAAGCTGGATCTTTTTTAACCCAGTAGTAGTCAGCAGCGTGATACATTTGTGAGTTACCTGAAGCAACTTCATCAAATGAGTCAAACGCTTTAACCCTTTCGTTTGCTGCATAGTAAGTGACTTGAATTCTTCCATCACTCATGTCTGTAATTCTTTGAGCAAATCTTTGCGCACCAGTTCCTAAACCTGGGAAATCTCTTCCCCATGTAGCTACCATAGAAGCTTCAATTCTTTCTTTGGCAACGGCTGGAGCAGCTAAAGATGATGCAGCTACAGCAGCAACACCAGTCGCAGCAGCAGCCTTAAAGAATTTACGTCTTGAAGGAGTTTTACCCTTCAATAGTTTTTTTTCTTTAATCATTATTTCTCCTCTTTAAGTTAATTAACTGAAGCATTTAAAGCATATATGCTTCTTAGAGTCATTTTAAAAAAGTGAGGATTTTTCACTTAATTACAATCTATGATTGTAAATGTTTATGAATTTTCTTTAATTATTGAATATTTTAGCATGGTTTAACATGCTTAGATCTTCAAATTGTTTGCCTATAATTTGCACTCCTAAAGGCAAATTTTTTTCACCTTTCAAAATTGGCAGTGAAATGCAGGGCACATGTGCAAGAGACCAAATCTTATTAAATTCTGGACTACCAGTTGTCTTAAATCCTTTGTCTGCGATTCCACAACTACTTGGCGTTATAATTGCATCAAACCTTTCAAATATACTATCTAAGTTTTTTGAGTATGTTCTCATCGCATCTAAAGCTAAAGCATAATTTTTTGCCGAATGTTTTAATCCATTAATAATTGCTTTCTTAATTTCTATAGAAAGTTTTCCTTTTGAAGTTTTGTAATAATGATGGAAATTTTGAGCCATCTCTGTCTCATATATAATTGTATGACAATCAATCATATCTTCAAAATATTTGGGAGCAGTCTCAACCTTTACTATTTTTTTATTATTTAAAATAAATTTGTTAAATGATTTTTTTGAAATACTATCAACATTTCTCCAGCGTTTTGTTTTATAAAAAACGAATTTTGATTTTTTTATTTTAATTTTTTTATTAAGAAAATTAATACTTGTTGTTGTTTCATCTGCATCGTCTCTAGCAAACAAAACTTTTGATAAAAGTTCTACATCACTAATTGTTTTTCCAAATACTCCGACTTGATCCAAATTATATGATGTTTGTAAAACACCATTTCTAGAAATTAATCCATAGGTAGGTTTATAACCAACAACTCCACAATAAGAGGCTGGCCTAATTACAGATCCACCTGTTTGAGTTCCAATTGATAATGGTGCCATATCAGATGCAATAACGGCTGCAGAGCCACTAGATGAACCTCCTGGTGTTCTTGAATAATCATGTGGGTTTTTAGTTTTTGATGGCGATAAGAAAGCTAATTCACACGTTACGGTTTTACCCATAATTATTGCTCCAGCGTTTTTTAAGAGCTCAACAATTTTAGCATCTAAATTACTCTTTTTTTTTAATTTTATTTTTGCGCCATATTTTGTTGGCATTTCTGATGTTGAGATAATATCTTTAAGTGCTACTGGTAAACCATGCAAAACACCTAAAGATTTTAATTTTTTTCTCTGATTGTCAGATTTTTTTGCGTCAATTAGTAGTTTTTTTTCATTAAAATATTCCCAAGCTTGAATATTCTTATCATATTTTTTTTTTTGATTGATATATGCTTTACAAAGTTCAACGGAAGTTAATTGTTTATTTTTAAGTTTTTTTAAAAGTTGTTGTGCTGATAAATTTAGGAGTTTCATTTATCCCTTAAACTAATTTTTCATCAGAATAAACGCAACATTTCTCTGGTGGAAAATATAAATTTAATTCTCCGTCTGGAATAGGTTTTTCTCTTTCTACTTTTGACTTAATCACCAAATCACCCATTTTTCCTGTAAGGAGCTTAAAATTACCAAAGTCCTCAACTCTCGTGAGTTTAATTTTAATTGTATTACTTTTTTCTTTTTCAGCCAATTCTATGAACTCGGATCTAATTCCCAGTTTAACATTTTTATCTTTTAAATTTCCTAAATTTGAATTTGTCTTAATAGTGGTATCATTAATTTTTACCTCATGATCAGAGGATACAGTTGAATGAAAAATATTCATCGCAGGAGAGCCAATAAAATAACCGACAAAAGTTGTTTTAGGTTTTTCAAATAAATCTTTTGGCAATCCAACTTGCACGATTTCACCTTGATCCATAACAATAATATTTTCGGCAAAAGTCATAGCTTCGTTTTGATCATGAGTTACATAAACCAATGTTGTTTTATATTGTTCATTAATTTCTTTTAAGTTTCTTCGAAGCCTAAATTTTAAATCTGGGTCAATAACTGTTAGAGGTTCGTCCATTAAAACAGCTGCAACGTCTTCTCGAACCAAGCCTCTACCTAAAGAGATAAGTTGTTTTTGATCAGCCGTTAATTTTCTTGCTGGTGAGTTTAAAAATGAAGATAAATTTAAAGTATCTGAAACTGCTTTTACTCTTTCTTCAATTTTTTCTTTTGTAAATTCCCTACATCTTAGAGGAAACGCTAAATTATCATAAACTGTCATTGTATTGTAAATTACTGGGAATTGAAAAACCTGTGCAATATTTCTATCTTCTGTTTTTAAATCTGTCACAGGTGTTTCATCGAATAATATTTCACCTTTGGATGGCCTCACTAATCCAGAAACAATGTTTAACATTGTGGTTTTTCCACACCCAGAAGGTCCCAAAATTGCGTACCGCTTGCCATTTTCCCAAGTCATTGAAAACGGATTAAGAGCATATGTTGGTTTTGGATCTAAAGGATTATAAGTATGAGAAATATTAGATAAATCAATTTTAGCCATTTGTTCCTCCATAAGGTGACGAAACTAATTTTTCATCTTCTGCAAAAGCATAAAATTTATTTGCATTAAAATTTATTTTTACTTTCTCATGAATTTTAAAATTCATTACTTCCTCGATTAAAGCAATTATTTTTGAATTTCCTCTTTTTAAGTGAAGCAATGTTTCTGAACCACTAATCTCTGCTAATTCTATTTCGAATTCTTCACCATTTTTATCAAGTTTTATTTCTGAAGCTCTAATTCCAAAATTATAATCTTTATCTTCTAAATTCTTAAAATGATTTGGAATTTCTAAAGAAATATTCTCAAAGTTCAGATTTTTTGGATTTTTTGAACCCTTCAGAACATTCATTGGTGGATCATTTGATATTTCTGCAACTTTTAAATTAGATGGATTTTCAAAAATCTCTTTGGCAGGCCCTTTTTGTAATACCTTCCCTTCATCTAAAACAATTACTTCTCCATTTAGTTCCATTACTTCTTGAGGATCTGTTGTTGAGTAAATTAAAATTGTATCTTGGGACAGTCCTTCTGAGAAAATTCTTTTAAATTCTTCTCTTAATTGTTCTCTAAGTTTGTAATCTAAATTAACTAACGGTTCATCTAGCAACAAAATTTTTGCTTTTTTTGCAAGTGATCTTGCAAGTGCAACCCTTTGTTGCTGCCCGCCAGATAATTCCTGAATTTTTCTATTTTCAAATCCAACTAATCCAACAGTTTTTAGAGCATCATCTACATCTTTTTTTATTTGCTCAGGACTTAATTTTCTTTGTTCTAATGGAAAAGTTATATTTTCATAAACATTTAAATGAGGGTAATTAATAAATTGTTGATAGACCATAGCAACATTTCTTTCCCAAACTGGTATTTTAATAAAGTCTTTTTCCTCAAAAGAAATTGAGCCTTGATCTGGATTTAATAATCCTGCAATTGTTTTTAAAAGAGTCGTTTTGCCAGATAAAGTTCTGCCTAAAATGGTATACAAATTACCTTTTTTAAAATTAAACGAGACATCGTTTAAATGAAATTGCTCATCAGGTTTATAAGAAATTTTCTCTCCAATTAAATTCATTATTTTAATGCTCCTGATAAATTTCCTTTTGATAGATATCTCTCAACTATAAATGCAACAATTATTAATGGTGCAACTGAAACCAAAGCAGATGCCGAAAGGCTCCACCATGGTGTTATTGATGAATTAAGCGCAACGACTTTTACAGGTAACAATTGTACTTCAGTAAATGTTAAAATAAATGCAAAAAAGAAATCTATCCATCCAAAAATAATACAAAACATTCCAGCAACAATTAAACCAGGTATTGAATTTGGTAAAACAACTTTATAGAAAGCTTGATAAGGATTACACCCATCAATTAATGCAGTCTCGTCTAATTCTTTTGGAACTCTATTAAAAAAATCTACCATAATCCAAACAGCAATTGGCATTAATAAAACGATATATACGACCACTAGACCTAATAAACTATCAAGCAATCCTATTGTGCTTAGAAAAATAAAGAAAGGAATTGATAATACAATTGGAGGCATGATTCTTTGTGAAATGAAGAAAAAAGTAATATCGTTGTTTCTTACAAATCCAGCTTTAAAAGTAAATCTTGATAGTGCATAAGCAGCAAGTGTTCCAAGAACAATACTTATTAAACTAGCAGTACAGGTTACAAAAATACTATTAAAATAAGGCTCAACTATATCTACTCCACCTTTCGCAGGAGACTTAATTAAAACTCTCCAACCCTCCAATGTTGGTTCGAAATCTAACCAAGGAATATAAGTTACTTTACTATTTACAGATTGGAAGTCTTTAAAAGATGTTGATACAGCCCACAGAAATGGCGCAACAACAAATACAGTCCAAAATGTAATAAAGAAATATTTAAGAAAAGTGTAAAGTTTGCTCATAGTTATTCTTTGATCATTAATTTGGTTAAAACTTTAGCTATTATCGTTAAACTGATAATCATTATGACAAGATAAGTGAAAGATAAGGTCGCTGCATAACCCATCTGAAATTCTCTTAATCCTTTAATATAAATATAAAAACTTGAGGTCTCAGTTGCAGTACCTGGTCCTCCTGAAGTCAAAACAAACACTGTATCCATTATTTTTGAAGCCTCGATAAGTCTTATTATTATTGCTCCAATTGATATTGGAGCCATCAAAGGAAAAGTTACATAAACAAATTTTCTAAATGGACTTGCTCCATCTATAGCGGCTGCCAAAAAGGGTTCTTTTGGAAGTGACAAAAGTCCAGCTAGTAATAGTAAAAACATAAACGGTGTCCATTGCCAAACCTCAACAATTATAACAGTAAACTTTGCAATAACTGGATCACTCAACCATAAAATAGGTTTTACTCCTAATCCACCTAACAAATCATTTACAGGACCTAGTGACTCATGAAAAAATGTTCTCCAAATAACTGTCATTATTACTGGAGTTGTCATCATTGGTACTAGAAAAATTACTCTAAAAAATCTTTTAAATTTTATTTCTCTCCAAACCATCATCGCTAGAGCAAATCCGATAACATATTGAAGAATAACTGTGGTAACCGATAAAAAACTTAACCTAAAAAAAGACTCCCAAAACCTCGGGTCATCAGTAAATAACCTTATATAATTCGTAATACCTATAAAGTTCATTTCTGGTGTATAACTATTCCATCCAGAAAGACTTAATCTAATAGTAAAAATAATTGGAAAAATTAAAATTCCAATAAGTACAAACAATCCTGGGAATAAAAAAACAAACTTGTGTTTAAAATTCATAATTTTTTTTTTGGATTATTTTAAAATGTGGCCGTTAAAAAACGGCCACAAGTTATACAAAATTATTGCTTATTATCTTCCATTGCTACACCAACAGCATAGGCTTTTCTTACGTTATCTTTTCCTACTCTGTTTAGTATATCTTCCCACTGTTTAGCAGCTTCGTCTAAAGCAGCTTGTGGAGACAATTGACCAGCTAATGCTTTTGCGGCGGCAGTAGCCAATGCAGCATTAAACTCAAAAGTTCCAGGAACTCTTAATGGAAATACTCTATTTTTACTTTGTTCCATTTGTGCAAGAGTATCAACATATGATTGAGCAATATCTTTATCCCAACCAATTTGTGTCCATACATCAACTTTAAAGTCGTCATTTCTAAATGGGTTTACACCAAATCTACCAATTCCAATGTCTGCTTGGTGGTTAGCTTCGTTAGCAAAGAAACATAGGTAATCGAAAGCCATTTCTTTCTCTTTACTTTTCTTAGCTACTCCAACTGCCCATCCCCATACGAAGAAAGGAGCTTGGTTAAAGCCTTCATCCCAAGAGTTAGTTTTTCTATTCCAAACTTTCATTGCTCCTGGTAACTGTGCAGCACCAACTTTATTGTTTATTGGACTATCCGGTTGCATAGCGGCAACGAATGCATCATCCCATGAAAAACTAAACAAAGTTTGTCCTCCACCAAATGATCCAATTTCATCACCTAAACCAAAATTTATACCTCCTGGAGGAACATATTTAGTTGCCTCAACCCAGTCAGTTAAAGCTTCAACAAAACCTGGATTGTTAATTAGTGGTTTCATAGTTTCTAAATCAAAGAAAAAACCACCAGGTGTTTTAGGATTTTTTGAGTAAGCAGCGGATCTTGAATAGAAAGCAGCATACATTAGATCGTCTTTTTTCATTACTTCAGCAGATCCGTATTCTTTCTCTCCATCTCCATCCCAGTCCCAATTATTAAAGTAAGCTGCCATTTCTCCATACTCTTTCCAAGTTTGAGGAACTCTTAGTTCTTTACCAGTAGCTTCCTTATATTGTTTTTGGTACTCAGGATTATCAATTACATCTTTTCTATATTTTAGATAATGTCTGTCTCCATCAACCGGAAACTGATACATAACACCATCCCAAGATGCTACACCAATGTGAGACGGAGTAACGTCTTTCATTTGTTTCATCTCAACGTATTTCTTTGGAACTGGCTCTAAGTATCTTCTCCAATCGTTAATGAAGTTTGAAAATCCAAAAACGATATCATACGGAGCTTGACCAGCTTGAAATGGTACCATAGCTTTCGCATACAAGTCACCTGCTGGCGTATGAGTAACATCAACTTTTGCTCCAGTAAGTTTAGCAAACTGCTCAGCATGTAAAGCTGTTGGCTCTCCCATGACTGGTACAGCATGTGTATTAATCTTAAGCGTCTTGCCTTTATAGTTTTTCTTAGACATAGACTCGTAAGAACAATCACCAGGAATATCCCCAGTTGCTTTGATATGTGGAAACTGATCACTCCACTTATCAGCATACGCAACAGGACTAAATACCAACAAAGCTGATATTAGAGCGGTTACGCAAGTTTTTATTGTCTTCATCTTTTTTCCTCTCTTTGTTGTTAATTATGGAACTAACACTGCACGACCTTTGACTTTTCCATCATTAAGATCATGTAGCGCTTTGTTAGCATCATCTAATTTATATTCCTGCATAGATAGCTTGACTTTTCCTCTATCAGCTAATTCCATGAGTTCATATAATTCAGACCACGTTCCTACTAAATTTCCGACTATTGTTTTTTCAGATATTATTAAATCTACGG
This sequence comes from uncultured Pelagibacteraceae bacterium, assembly GCA_902616245.1. Classification (GTDB taxonomy): domain Bacteria; phylum Pseudomonadota; class Alphaproteobacteria; order Pelagibacterales; family Pelagibacteraceae; genus Pelagibacter. The sequence goes on along the minus strand of CACMSB010000001.1, from coordinate 292,264 downwards.
CTAAAGATTTGATCTCCTCTCCATAACCCACAATATAATAAAAGCCTCCATTTGAAGTCATTTGAATTCCCATTGCAGTCGATCCTTTTTCACCAACGAAATCTATTACAGCCTCAGAACCTTTTCCCTTCGTTAACTCTTGAACTTTTTCAATTTCGTTTCCATCAATCAAAACTCCGTGATCTCCGCCCAACTCCATTGCATGTTTAAGAGCTTTTTCTGATTTCTCTACAATTATTATATCTGCTGCACACATTGCTTTTAAACATTGAATAGCAATATGTCCTAAACCTCCTGCACCTATGATTGTACAACTTTGACCAGGAAGTAAATGTCTAGTAGCTTTTTTCACAACTCTATAAGCTGTTAAACCAGCATCAGAAAATGGAGCAACATCTTTAGGTGCCAATACTGTTGGCAATTTAATTAAATTTCTCACACTTGTTTTTAAAAGTTCTGAATATCCACCTTCTTTAATACTTAACCCTGGGAAAGCTCCAGCAGCAGCGTGCATATCGTTACCTCGTCTACAGTCAAGACACGTCCCATCAGTTCCAGATATAAGTGGGTGCAAAATTACTGGATCTCCCTTTTTAAATTCTGTAACGTCTTTTCCAACATCTTCTATCCAACCAGCATTTTCATGACCCATAACGCAAGGAAGTAGTTTTCCGTCTGGATCTTGAATATGTTTCCAAACTCCTTCAATTATGTGTAGATCAGTTCTACAAACACCAGCTGCACCAATTTTAACTATTACATCAGATGCCTTTTCTATTTTTGGATCAGGCATTTCTTGATTTGTGACCCAAGTTCCCTCTTTCATTTCTGGATCGTACTTATGTAAAACCTGTGCTTTCATTATTTTCCTCTCTAAATTTATTTTTTATAAATAAATTTTAAATTGAAATAAAAAATATGTCTAGAAAGTTAGAATAATTTTAATTACCAGTTACAACTTGAGATTGTTAATTAACTTTGTTTTTGCATCCGCCTGTTTTGAAAAACTCATCAATATTATCTATAGCTAGATTAGCCATTGCGGTTCTAGTTTCTTTAGTTGCGCTACCCAAATGAGGAAGAATAAAAGCACTTTTGTGTTTAAGATATCCTGGATTTAAATTTGGTTCATTTTTGTATACATCTAGCCCAACTGCATAAACTTTTCTTCTTTCTAAAGCATCTATTAAAGCTTCATCCTCAATAATATCTCCTCTTGCAACATTAGTCACAACTGCACCTTTTGGTAATAGTTCTAGTGTATCTTTATTGATTAAATTTATTGTCTCTTTAGATGCAGGACAACATACCGAAAGTACATCAGAGACTTTCATCAAATCATTTAAGTTATCGTGGTAAGTTGCGCCTTGTTCTTTTTCTTCGCTTAATTTTGAACGATTGTGATAATGAATTATCATACCTAAAGATTTAGCTATTTTTGCTATTTTTTGACCAATTCTACCCATGCCAAGTATTCCAAGTCTAGTGCCCGTTAATTGTTTACCAATCAACATATCTGCTGACCAAACCCAGCCACCTTCTCTAGCTTTTTCAATTCCTTCAGATGCTCTTCTGCATGCACCTAATATCAACAAAACCCCAATTTCTGCAGTAGCATCAGTTAAAACATCTGGTGTGTTTGTTACTGCAATCCCTCTTTTCTTTGCAGCTTCCAAATCTATATTTCCAAAACCTACAGCAAAATTTGATATAATTTTTACACTCTCAGGTAATTGATTAATTGTTTCTGAATCGAGCTTATCTGTCAAAGCCGATAAAATACCATCACAGCCTGTGCTCATCTCTATTAGCTTCTTTTGAGAGTAGAGTTCATCATTTAAATTTAAGTTAGCATCAAATAATTCTTTAGCTTTATCCTCACAAGATCTTAAAAGCCTTCTCGTGATTAAAATTTTTTTCATTTTGTTTTGAATTAATTTAGATCAAAAACCTTACCAGGATTCATGATATTGTTTATATCAATACTTCTCTTAATAGCTTTCATCACTGGCAAATTGTCTGGGTGCTCTCTTAATAAATAATGTTTTTTTTGAAGACCAATTCCATGTTCTCCTGTAATTGTTCCCTCTAATTCTAAAGCTTTGTTGATTAAATCATCGCTGTACTGCCTAATTTTTTTTTGTTTTTCTTCATCATCAGGATCATACAATATTATAGAATGAAAATTTCCGTCTCCGACATGACCAACCATCGGTGCAGTTAGACCTAACTTTTTAACTTCCTTTTCTGCCCATGAAATACACTCAACTAACTTGGAAATTGGTACACAAACATCTGTAGAGTAAACTTTCATATCATGACCTAAAGCTTTTACTGAATAGTAAACATCATGCCTTGCTTTCCATAATATTTTTTGTTCTTCCGGAGAAGATGCCCATTGAAAATCACTTCCGCCATTATTTTTTGATAATTCTTCTACAATTTTTATAGACTCATTGTTCGATAGCTCACTTCCATGAAATTCAAAGAATAAAGTTGGTGATGCTTTAATGTTTTCTAGCTTTGAATATTTAATGCTAATTTCCATTTGATCTTTGTTTAACATTTCAATTCTTGCAATTGGAACACCATACTGAATAACTTCTTGCGCTGTCTTTACTGCTGAGTCTAAATCTGGAAAATAGCAAACTGCGCTCATTATGCTTTCAGGTATTGGTGATAGTCTTAATTGAACTTCTGTAATAATTCCTAATGTTCCCTCAGATCCAATAAACAAATTAGTTAAGTTATATCCCGCAGAAGTTTTTTTAGTTCTTGCACCAGTTTTAATTATGTCTCCATTTGGTAAAACAACTGTTAAACCAGAAATAACAGTTCTCATTGTTCCATATTTAACTGCCATCGTTCCTGAAGCTGAAGTAGATGCCATTCCACCGAGTGCAGCATCTGCACCAGGGTCTATTGGAAAAAATACACCATCTTCTCTTAAATACTCATTTAATTGCTTTCTTGTTACATTTGCTTGTACTCTGCAATCAAAATCCTCAGCATTTACGCTTAAAACTTTATTCATTTTTTCTAGAGAAATTGTAATACCATTTTGATTTCCAACAACATGACCTTCAAGAGAAGTGCCGGTTCCAAATGGAACCACAGGAATTTTATGCTCGTTACAAATTTTTAGGATTTTTGAAACTTCTTCATTAGTTTCTGGAAATACAACTGCCTTAGATAATATTGGATTATAAGTATCTTCTCCTCTTGCATAATTTGCACGAGTAGACTCGGATGTGGAAAATCTCCCGTTAAATATCTTTTTTAATTCTGCTTGGACAGTTTCATTCATTATTTAATAATACAAAAATATTAGTTAAAAATACAGTTTATTTAGAAAGCATCTTGCCTATGTTTTCCAAGGCTTGCATTATATTATCTCTAGATGCAGCAAAACTAAATCTAACATAATCATTACAAGTTTTACCAAACGCAGTTCCAGGAACAATCGCTACTCCAGCTTCATGCATAGCTTTTTTACAAAACTCAGATCCATTCATGCCAGTCCCTTTTATATTTGGAAAAGCATAGAAAGCTCCTCCTGGCAAACTACACTCAACTCCTGGTAAATCATTTAATCCTTTGTGAATTAAATTTCTTCTTAATGTAAATTTGTCTAACATATCTTTAATTGAGTCTTCAGGACCATCTAATGCAGCTATACCAGCATATTGAGCTGCTGCATTTACACATGATACACTATTAATCAAAAGTTTGTTTACATGTTCAACCAAATGCTCTGGCCAGTAACTCCAACCAAGTCTCCATCCAGTCATAGAATATGCTTTACTCCAACCCTCAAGAACAATTAATCTGTCTCTTAAATTGGGATAGTTAAAGAAAGTTGGCATTTCCTTATAGTCAAAAATTTGTCTACTATAAATTTCATCACTTAAAATTGTGACCTGCGGATGTTTTTCTAATTCTTTTGCTAAGTAATCAATTGCAGGTTTTTCAACAAAACTTCCAGTTGGGTTATTTGGATTAATCAAGATTAAAAGTCTAGTTTTGTCAGTTATTAAAGATAGAATTTTGTCTGGGTCAAATTTTAAGTCTTTATCCTCAGTTAAGTCGTATGGAACAGCTTTTGCTCCAGAGTAGTTAATCATTGACTCATAAATTGGAAAAGCTGGAGTAGGATGAATTATCTCAACACCTGGTTCACCATAACAAGTAATTGCATAATACATTGTAGGTTTACCACCTGGCATTATTAAAACTCTATTTGGATCAATATCAGCACTATAAAGTCTCTTGACCCATCTTGCGACAGCTTCTCTACATTCTGGAATTCCATTTGATAAAACATAACCATGATGACCATCATCTAGAGCTTTTTTTGCAGCTTCAACTACATGTTTTGGAGTTTTAAAGTCAGGTTGTCCTAGACCTAAATGAATCATAGGTTTGCCTTGTGCTTCTAATTTTTTTGCTTCTGCTAAAACAGAAAATGCACTTTCAGTTCCTAAACGATCTAATGCTTTTGCTAATTCAATCATAATTTTTCGTCGACAAACTAACTGAAAAGCAACTTCATGTCTATTTATTTAAAGTGAAAATAATAATAAAAATTATTTATAAAAAATATTTAATTTCGGTAAATTATCTTTGATCTATCTAACTCTTTTACACTTTTGCAGCCCATAAGGATCATATTTCTTCTAATTTCATCGTGCATATTTTGAAGCAGCCTCTCTACTCCTTGCTGACCACCTGCTCCTAAACTGAACAAAAAAGCTTTACCAAAACTACAAGCTGTAGCACCTGCAGCTAAAGCCTTGAGAACATGAGTTCCCCGTCTAACACCTCCATCTAAAATTATCTCAAGTTTATCACCCACAGCATCTGAAATAGCCTTTAGTTGATCAAAAGGAGTTCTAGATCCATCAAGTTGTCTTCCTCCATGATTTGATATTATTATTGCTGTACAACCAATATCAACTGCTCTCTTTGCATCCTCTACAGACATTACACCCTTCAAGGCAAAAGGTCCGTCCCACTTTTTTATACAGTATTCTGCATCTTCCCAATTCATTTGTGGATCATACTGTTCATTAACATAGTCTATTACGGATTTTGTAATGTTAGTTCCCTTGTCAGTTTTATGTTTAATATTTGCAAGTTCAAATTTCTTATTCGTAAAATATCTGAATAACCATCCTGGTCTCATCGCGAAATTCATTATACTTTCTAATGTGAATTTAGGAGGAGTTGTAAAACCAGTTCTGTGATCTCTTTCTCTATTTCCCGCAACCAAAGTATCAACAGTTAAACATAAACCGTCAAAGTTTGCTCTTTTACACCTATCAATCAAATCATCAGTAAATGATTTATCTTTATGGATATAAAGTTGAAATAATTTTGGTCCACTTGATATGTTAGCAATTTCTTCAATCGAAAATGAAGCCATTGTTGACATGCTATACATTGTGCCAAATTTTTCTGCAGCTCTAGCTGAAGCTTTATCTCCATCAGGATGATATAAACTTTGCATAGCAGTAGGTGATAAAAAAATTGGCATATCTATTTTTCTACCAAAAACTGTGGTTGATAAATCTGGTTCTCCTACGCTTCTAAGAATATTAGGGATTAAGTCACAATCATCAAATGAATTTGTATTTCTTTTTAAAGTGGTTTCATCATCTGCACCACCATCAATGTAATGAAAAATTGGAGCTGGAAGTTTTTTTTTGGCTAGCTTTCTAAAATCTTCAAAATTATAACAATTCTTCAAACTCATGCATTTCGGAATCTTAAATTATTTCGATTAAGATCGCTGATCTTTGTGCAGCCCATTAATTTCATGTCTCTTACTAATTCAGTTTTATATAAGTTAAGTGCTCTCTCAACACCTTCTTGACCTGCTGCAGCTAAAGCATAAAGATATAATCTTCCACCCGCACAAGCTTTTGCACCCATAGATAAAGCTTTTAACATATGAGTTCCTCTTTGAAATCCACCTTCACAAATAACATCTAACTTATCACCAACTGCATCAACAATTTCAGCTAATTGATCGAAAGGTGATCTGGATCCATCAAGTTGTCTTCCTCCATGATTTGATACCATTATACCAGTGCATCCGATATCAACCGCTCTTTTTGCATCTTCAACACTCATAACACCCTTAAGCGCAAAATGGCCACCCCACTGAGAACACAATTTTTCAGCGTCGTCCCAGTTCATAGATTGATCCAACATAGTAGAAAAATAATTACCAATTGAAGTATTTGTGTCAGTGCCTTCTTTAACGAAATCTTGAAGATGTGGTAGTTCAAATTTTCCTTTGGTTAAATAATTTATTCCCCACATTGGTTTTGTAGCAAAACTAAACAAACTCGAAAGTGTTAATTTTGGAGGTGATGTAAATCCAGTTCTTAAATCTCTTTCACGATTTCCTCCTGTTATCGTATCAACAGTTAAAGCCATCACATCAAATTTTGCTGCTTTTGCTCGTTCTAAACAAGAGTCATTTAATCCTCTGTCTTTATGGAAATAAAATTGAAACATTTTTGGTGTGTCTATTAAAGATGAAATTTCCTCAACACTGACTGTAGCCAATGCCGAAACACCAAACATAGTATTAAACTTCTTTGCAGCTTTTCCAACCGCTCTTTCTCCTTCGTAGTGGAATAGCCTTTGCAGAGCTGTTGGAGAACAATAAAAAGGTAAATCTAGTTTTTTTCCAAAAATAGTTGTCGACAAATCCACATTTTCAACACCTCTTAAGACATTTGGAACTAAGTCAACGTCATTAAATGCACTACTATTTCTTGCGTAAGTTATTTCATCATCCGCAGCCCCATCAATATAATGAAATATTGGAGAAGGAAGCTTTTGTTTTGCCAGTTTTCTAAAGTCATAAAAGTTATGACAATCTTTTAATCTCATATCTTAAGTTAAAATTTTTTTGTAAAATTAAACATATAACTATTTGCCCCAGGATTTTTATCTCCAAGACTCGCATTAGAAATATGATTATAAGAAATACCCAATTCAGAATTAGACGAAATGTCAAATAATATCTGTATTTGTGTCTTAAATTCAATTTCGTGACCTAAATCCTTGCCATCTCCTTCGTCGTAATATCCAATCGCAAAACTAGGAGAGAAAGTAGTTGAATTAGATTTTTGATTTAATTGATAACCTGTATAAATATATAATGCATCATCAGCTGTTATCATTGCCCCTGTAACAGGCTGAACATTTCCTAAGAAAATATCTTTGCTAGCATTAAAATTTATATATTCTGCACCAAATAGATTTGCTCTCTTACCATCATCGCTGAAATCGAACATACCAGTGTAAAAACTCCATTTATTTTCTGCATTAGAAATTGAGACAGTAAGAAATGAAATTATTAAAGTTTTAATTAAAATCTTCATATCAAAAATCCTGGTTACTTTATAGATACTTTTCTAATAATTAAAAGGCCGCCAAAAGCGAACAAAATCAAAGGTATTGACCAGAGTAAAAATGTATTTTGGTTTAATTCTGGTTCATATACGATCCACTCTCCATATTTATTTTTTAAATAATCATATATTTCTTCTTCTTCTTTACCTTCATCAATCTTATTTTTTACAACAAGCTTCATACTAACAGCAAAATCGGACTGAGAGTCGTAAACAGATTGACCTTGGCATATCAAACACCTTAAGTTTTTTGTAATTTGATCTACTTTGGTATTTATTTCATTCGCATAGGAAAAATTAAAACTAAAATATAGCAGCAATATTAATTTTAAAATTTTAAGCATTTTTTTTTAATAAATTTTTTATTTCTATTAAATTGTCGCTTGTCAATGGACCAATATACTTTTTAATTATCTCATTTGTTTTACCACTTATGATAAAAGTTTCAGGAACACCAATAGCTCCGAATTCTATTGATTTTGTTCCATCATTATCGGTAATAACTTCTGAATAAGGATTTCCAAGTAAGCTTAAAAAATTTTTCGCATTTTTTGGACTGTCTTTATAATTAATTCCAATTATATTTATGTTCATATCTTTTAATTTCATTAAAAACTGATGCTCTTCTCTACATGGTGCACACCAAGATGCCCAAATATTTACTACAGAAGGACTATTTTTATCAAATAAGTCTGAAATATTAATTATTTCATCAGAAAATAGTTTTTTTGCATTAAGTGAAAAATCTATTTTACTTTTTAATTTCTCGTTAGAGTAATCTTTCGATACGTTCAATCCCTTGAGCAAGATTATAAAAATTATTATTAATGTTAGTAGTAATCCTAAAAATTTAATATTTTTGCTCATTTTTTCTAATAACACTTAATAAACCACCAAAAACAATAAATATAGTTGAGATCCATATCCAAATCATTAAGGGTTTATATTGATATCTTACGTTATAATAGCCATCGTCTTTTAAAATATTAAATACTAAAAAATTATCTGAAAATAATGTTGTCTTAATATCTGCTTCACTCGTAATAGTTAAAGGCTGCTGGTAAATCCTAACTTCTGGGTATAAAGCAAAAGAGGAATTTTTATTCGTAACTTCAAAACTAGCTTTAAGAGATTTATAATTGTCTACATCTTTAACATTAACTTCTTTTAATTTTACAACTTTGTCATTGAATATTCTTTCATCTCCTACTTTCATATTTGAATTGAATTCATTAGAAAAAAGTCCATTCAATAAGATACTTGTAATTAATAAGCTAAAACCAAAATGTGAAATTTTTTGGCTAATCGAGGATTTGCTAACAAAAAAATCCTTAATTGTTACTAATAAAAGATAGATGCTCAAAACTATCAGAGGAATAGACAACAGAAATGAATTTTCGGTTTTTGTTAAAATGACATATGAAATAAGTAGTGAGACTAAAAAAATAATTAAAATATTATAGTTAAACTTTTTTAATTTATCTTTAATCCATTTCAAACTTGGGCCAAAGCTCATGAATATTAAAAAAGGAATTAAGAAGGGTATTAAAAGATTATGATAAAAAGGCGGACCAACAGAAATTTTTGAACCATTTAAAACTTCAAGAAAAATTGGATAAATTGTACCAACAAGAACAACAGATAAAAAAAACATCATAAACCAGTTATTCACTAATATTGCAGTCTCTTTACTTAAAATAAAATTCTCTTTGGCTGTGTTTGATATTTTATTCTGATTAAAAAAGAAAATTAATATAGACATCAAAATTAGGATAAAAAGAAAACTTAATATATATAGCCCTCTTGATGGATCGTTTGCAAAAGTGTGAATTGAATTTAAAATTCCAGACCTAACAAGAAAAGTGCCACTCATACTCAGTGAGAAAGTTGTAATTGATAAAATAATAGTCCACTCTTTAAACGAATTTCTTTTCTGTAATACAATTACAGTATGCAGTAGCGCTGTTAAGCAAAACCATGGCATTAATGAAACATTTTCTACAGGATCCCAAAACCAAAAACCTCCCCAGCCCAGCTCATAATATGCCCATATAGATCCAAGCAAAATACCAATTGTTAAAAATACCCAAGATACCAAAACCCATTTTTTAATGTGCCTTGCCCACTTATCTCCAATATTTCCGCTAATCATTGAGGCAAGTGAAGCTGAAAAGATAATAGATGTTCCAACATAACCTAAATATAAAATTGGAGGATGAATAGCTAAAGCAGGGTCTTGTAAAATAGGGTTCAAACCTAATCCCTCGCTAGGAATTGGATATAGCATTTCGAATGGGTTGGAAGTTAATAAAATAAAAACTAGAAAACCTGAAATAATAATTTGTTGAAATAGTATCGTTAAAAGTTTGTATTTAGTATCTTGTGATCTTGAATTTAATAAAAAAATAAATAGAAAAATTGAAAGAACTAATAACCACAATAATAAACTTCCCTCGTGATTTCCCCATGTGCCTGATACTTTATAAAATAAAGGTTTTAAAGTATGAGAATTGTTGAAAACAGTTTCATTACTAAAATCTGAAATTACAAAAGCTGCAACTAGACTAAAAAAACTTACCGTAATCATTATAGTTTGTATTGAAGTAATTAAAATAAAGTTTTTATCTAAATATTTATTTTCTGAATTTGCATCCAAGTATGACTTAAAAATTAAATAAACAGATGCTATTAAAGCAATATATAAAGAATAATTTCCTAAATAATTAGACATACAAATTAATTGTTTTTCATAGCTTCGCTGACTTCAGGAGGCATATAATTTTCATCATGTTTTGCTAAAATCTTGTCAGCATTTAGAAAACTTTTATCCTTTAAGAAACCTTCAGCAACTACACCCTTACCCTCTTCAAACAGATTAGGTACAGATCCATTAAAGTTGACTAATAATTCATTTTTGAAATCCGTAATTACGAAAAAAATTTCTTTATCGTTTATTTTAATAGAATTTTTTTTCACCATTCCACCAACTCTAATTTTTTGAGCATTTTTGATTTCATTAAGGTTTTTAATGTCTGTTGGAGACTTAAAATATACTACGTTTTCCTCAAGAGATTTAACCACCAAAAAAATTGTAAGTACTAATGAAATTAAAATTAAAAAAATAAAAAGGACTCTAAATTTAACTTTTTTTCCGTACATGTGAATTTTAGTTAAACTTTAGATGTGGAAGTGTTTGCTAATATCTCTCTGTACGTTTTTTGCTTAGCTACTGATGCAAGTTTCTTTTCATCTAGTGATTTATAATTTTCCTCAAATTTCTTTTTCTCTTTAATTAAATTTAATTTTACTACCGCGTACAAGAAGCTAAAAGAAAATAGAGTAAATATAAATGATGACCAAACGTATACACCGTGTCCATTCATATTTAGTAGTTCACTAATCATAATCTATTAAGGCCTTTATTTTTAATCTTTAACAGTTCTGTATTATATTTCATTAAAAATATCAAAAGTGAAAATAGAGCAAATGCCGCAGTCATTATAGCTAATGGTGTCAACATTGAAGAATGAATTGTTGTTTCTTCCAAAATTTTTACTGACGCAGGTTGGTGTAAAGTATTCCACCATTCTACTGAAAATTTTATAACTGGAATATTTATAAGACCAATAATTGCTATTATTGAGCTAATTTTTTCTGCTTTACTAGTGTCTGTCGTAATCTTCCAAGAAGTAATGAACAATAAATAAAAAATTGAAAGTAAAAGCATTGAAGTTATTCTTGCATCCCAAGCCCACCAAGTTCCCCAGGTTGGTTTTCCCCAAATTGATCCTGTAACTAAAGCTATTATGCTAAAAACAAAACCAGAAGGTGCTAAACTTTTTGTTATTAAAGAGAAATTTTTATTTTTAAAAACAAAAACTCCAAAAGAAAGAATGGAAATAAATGAAAATATTCCGAGTGATATCCAAGCTGATGGAACATGGACATACATAATCCTAACTGAGTCACTCTGCTTATAATCCTCAGGAGAAAGAACTAAAGCTTCAACTAATCCAAGTAACAATACAATTATAAATAGAGCAAATACAAACTTTTGTATTCTATTAATTATCTTTAAAGTATTATTCGGATTGAAATAATTAATCATAATTTTTTATAACACATAAATTTTAGATTAAAATTGTTCAAAATTTTCTGACCAAGAATACAGAGGGAGATAGAGGAAAAACAGTACTCTTGATCAGAATTAAATATTTTATAACAAACAGATATGACAGAGATTTGGGACAATTGTGTTTAAATATTGGCTATTAGTTAATTTGAAGGCTTGAAGTAGCTTGATCCACGCTTACCTGAAAAAATTTCGTTAATTAGAGGGTGTTTTATAGGCTCTTCAGAGTCATCAAATAATAAATTTTGCTCAGACACATAAGCCTCGTAAGTAATTTCGTCATTCTCTGCTAGTAAATGATAAAATGGCTGATCCTTTCTAGGTCTCACGTTTTTTGGAATCGATTGATACCACTCCTCTGAGTTATTAAATTCAAAGTCAACATCGTAAATCACACCTCTAAAATCGAAGTGTCTATGTTTTACAACGTCTCCAATTGAAAATTTAGCTTTTTGAGTACTCACGATATTAAATATGGATATTTGATGAAAAAAATCAATAAAAAAAATATAAATGTTTTATTAATCTGTTAATATGTAGCAGTGAATAAATCACTTCTAAAATTCATTACAGACGTTGGGCCTTTAGCTATTTTTTTCTTCTTTTATTATAACAGTGATAAAAATTTAAAAGTTGCAATACCACCTCTAATTGTCGCAACAATAATTTCTGTTCTATTGGTTTGGATACTAGAAAGAAAAGTTCCGATGGTTCCTTTGTTAGGAGGAATTTTAATTACTCTATTTGGAGGTTTAACAATTTATTTTGATAATCCAATTTTTATTTATATGAAACCCACTATTATAAATATTTTATTTGCCCTAGCTTTATTCTTTGGAAAATACTTCACCAATGAACCAGTTTTAAAATTAATACTTGGAAAAACACTGCCAATGTCTGATGAAGGTTGGAAAATTTTGAATAACAGATGGACTTATTTTTTTATTTTTTTAGCTATATTAAATGAAATTGTTTGGAGAACTCAAACAGAGGAATTTTGGGTTAACTTTAAAGTTTGGGGAATGCTACCAATTACATTCATCTTTACAGCATCACAAGTTGGGTTGATTAATAAACACAAATTAAATGAGTAATTTAAAATTAGTAATAAATAATTCAAACAAAGAACAAAACCAAAGGTATTTTTTTGAAAAAAAAGAACTAAAAATTATATTAGACCTATATGCTAAAATGGTATCTGAAGGATCTTGGAAAGACTATGGCCTCTCAATATCAAGTAAAAGAGTAAGTTTTAGTATTTTTAAAAATGCAGCAGAAAAAGCTATCTACAACATTTGTAAAAATTTTAAACCTTCTAATAAGAATTTGAAATATTTAATAACTGATAGAAATGGTAAAATTTTAAATAATGCTTATGATTTAGAAATACTTCTAAAAAAAACAAATTGGAAAAAACTATAGTTTTTGATTATCTTCTTTGACCGAACAATCTTAAAAGCATTATAAATAAATTTATAAAATCTAAGTATAATGTTAAAGCTCCCATAACAGCTTTCTTGCCAATTACTTCACCTGAATCTGATGCTGCGTACATATTCTTAATTTTTTGTGTATCGTATGCAGTTAATCCAACAAATATAAGAACTCCAATGATTGAAATAGCAAAGTACATCATTGAAGATTTTAAGAAAATATTTACTAAAGATGCGATTATAATACCGATCAAACCCATCATTAAGAATGATCCAAATTTTGTGAGGTCTCTTTTAGTTGTGTAACCATATATACTCATAGCTCCAAATGTTGCTGAAGATATGAAAAATACTCTCGTCACACTAAGACCTGTGTAAACTAATAAAATTGATGATAGTGACAAACCCATCAAGGCTGCAAAAATCCAAAAAGTAGTTTGAGCTTTTGAAGAACTCATTTTATTTATCCCAAAACTCATATAAAAAACAATTCCGAGAGGAGCTAACATAACCACCCATTTCAATCCTGATAGATAAATTGCATTTCCGAACTCAGTTAAAGCAACTATTGATCCGCTTGCATCTGTAACTACTGACATTTTAAAAGATAGCAATGCAATGATTCCCGTTAACAAAACTCCAGTTGCCATGTAGTTGTAAACTTTAAGCATGTAGGCTCTAAGGCCTTCATCCATCACAACAGCTTTTTTTGCTGTCGTTGATCTATTTAAGATATTGTCTCTATTGAATTCCATAATTAAATATATAGTAATAATTTTAAAATTTTTCAAGCAGTCAAAATATAGGTAACAAATACTTAATATTTAATGAATTATAAAAAATTAGGAACAACTGATATAGATATTAGCACAATTTGTCTCGGCACCATGACTTGGGGTGAACAAAATAGCCAAGAAGAGGCCTTCGAACAAATGGATTTCTCACTAGAAAATGGGGTTAATTTTTGGGATACAGCAGAACTTTATGCGGTACCTCCTAAAGCTGAAACTTTTGGTCATACAGAGACGATCATTGGAAATTGGTTTGAAAAAACAAAAAAAAGAAAAGATGTGATACTTGCAACTAAAGTTTGTGGTCCTGCAAGAGATTATATTAGAAATGGTGAAAATAGTTTTGTAGGGAAGAATCTCGAAACTGCACTTCATAACAGTCTTAAAAGACTTAAAACTGATTATATAGATTTATATCAACTTCATTGGCCAGAAAGAAATGTAAACAATTTTGGAAGACTTGGTTATGTGCATAAAGAAAATGAATGGAATAAATTCGAAGACGTGTTGGTTGAATTACAAAAGTATATTGAGCAAGGTAAAATTAGACATGTAGGTTTATCTAATGAAACTCCTTGGGGTGTTATGAATTATCTCAAACTCTCAAAGGAAAAGAGTTTGCCAAGAATGATGTCCATACAAAATCCCTACAGTTTATTAAATAGGTCATATGAAGTTGGATTAGCCGAGGTGTCTATAAGAGAAAATATTGGCTGTTTATCTTATTCTCCTTTAGCCAGTGGTTTTTTAAGTGGTAAATATAGAAATAAGCAATTTCCAAAAGGATCTCGGATGGAAAGAGATTGGGATTTTTGGACAAGATATCGAAAACCAAATACTAACGAAGCTGTTGATGAGTATTTTAATATTAGTGAAAAATACAACATTGATATGAGTCAAATGTGTATAAAATTTTGTGAGATACAGGATTTCATGTCTAGCGTTATTATTGGTGCAACAACAATGGAGCAGTTGAAAACAAACATAGAAAGTGTAAAAGTGAATCTTGATAAAGAAATAATTAATGAAATTAATGAAGTTCAAAAAAAATATCCAAATCCATGTCCTTAATTTTTAAAATAATTTTTTTTATTCTCTTATTAGGATCAACTTCTTATTCAGAAGAATTAAACAAGATAGGAACATTTAAAGACTGGGATGCAATTGTTGTTACTAATGGGGATAGTAAAGTATGTTTTGCTCAATCTAAACCTGTTCTTCAATCTCCTAAAAAAAATGATAGAGATGCAAGATTATTTGTAACTTTTAGACCATCTGAAAAAATTAAAGACGAAGTAAGCACAACCTCAGGCTATGAATACAACAGTCAAAATTCAATTACAGCTAGCTCTGGTAAATCAAAATATAAATTTGATATAGCTCAAGATAATTTTGCATGGATTTCAAGTAATAAAATTGAAAAAAAAGTTGTTAGCAGAATGAAAAAGGCCTCAAGATTAATGGTTACTGGATATAATAAATCTGGATCTCAAACAATTGATCATTATTCTTTGATGGGCTTCACTAAAGCATATAACGCGGCTAAAAAAAGCTGTAGTTAAATAATGAAATCAAAGAAAAAGATAGTTCTTGCCTATTCTGGAGGTTTGGACACATCAATCATATTAAAATGGTTACAGGAAAATTATGATGCAGAAGTAATTTGTTATACTGCAGACATTGGTCAAGAAATAGATAGAAATAAAATTTTCAGAAACGCAAAAAAACTTGGCGTAAAAAATATTATTATTCAAGATCTAAAAGATATTTTTGTAAAAGATTATGTTTATCCAATGATTAGGGGCCATGCAATATATGAAGGTGTTTATTTGCTTGGAACCTCAATTGCCAGACCTTTAATAGCCAAAGATCAAATTAGAATTGCTAAAAAATTTAATGCCTATGCTGTGTCTCATGGATCAACAGGAAAAGGAAATGATCAAGTAAGATTTGAGTTAGGTTATCATTATTTTGGTCCTAAAATAAAAGTTATTGCGCCTTGGAGAATTTGGAAACTGAAATCTAGATCAGATCTAATTAATTATGCAAAAAAAAATAAAATTGAAATACCTAAAGACAAGAAAGGAGCGCCACCTTTTTCGGTAGACGATAATATTTTTCATACATCAACAGAAGGAAAGGTGTTAGAAAATCCAAAAAACTCTGCACCTGACTTTATCTTTCAAAGAACGTTATCTCCAGAAAAAGCACCTAATAAATCTTCAATTGTTAAAATAGACTTTAAAAGTGGAGATCCAATTGCAGTGAATGGGAAAAAATTATCTCCGTCTAAATTGCTTGGAAAATTAAACGACATTGCTGGAAAAAATGCTGTTGGAAGAGTTGATCTAGTAGAAAATAGATTTATCGGTATAAAATCAAGAGGTGTATATGAAACACCAGGCGGAACTTTATTAATGCAAGCTCATAGGGCTATAGAGTCTGTTACACTTGATAAAGATACAATGCATAAAAAAGAAAAAATTATGCCTAGATATGCGGAACTGATTTACAATGGATATTGGTTTTCTAAAGAGAGATTTAAATTACAAAGAATTGTAGATCTTAAGAGAAGTAAAGTTAATGGATCAGTTGAATTGAGGTTATATAAAGGGAATGTTATTATTCATTCAAGAATAACTAAAAGTTCAGCTTATTCTATGAAAAAAGTTTCATTTGAGGAAAATAAAACTTTTAATAAATCAAATGTTGAAAGATTTATTAATTTTCACAAGAAAAAATTAAAATAAAATAACATGAATTTTGAACCAAGTCGGGCGCAAGCCATTAATAAACTAGATAATTTTGTTGAAAATAATCTTTCTGAATATTCAAGATTGAGAAATTTTGATTTTGGTCCAGATAAAAGATCAAATATATCTTGTATTTCTCCATATATATCTCATGGAATATTAAATGAGTTAGAAGTTATAGATAAAGCCTTAAAGAAATTTTCATTTTCTAAAAATGAAAAATTTATTCAGGAGGTTTTGTGGCGTACTTATTGGAAAGGATGGTTAGAATTAAGACCTAATGTATGGACAGATTACCTAATAGAACTAAAAATTATAAGAGAAGAATACAAAGATAATAAAGATTACTTAAATGCCATCGATGGAAATTCAAATATAGAATGTTTTAATGAGTGGGTTAAAGAATTAAAAGAATTTAATTACCTTCATAATCATACAAGAATGTGGTTTGCCAGTATCTGGATTTTTACTTTAAATTTACCTTGGCAATTAGGAGCTGAATTTTTTATGAAGCATCTCTATGATGGAGATGCAGCATCTAACACATTAGGATGGAGATGGGTTGCTGGAATACAAACACAAGGTAAGCATTATTTGGCAAGTGAATGGAATATAAAAAAATTTACTAATAACAGATTTAATAACATTAATTTAAATGAAAATACACCACCTAAAGTTAGCGAGAAAATATACAAGGCTGTCTTAAAAGATTTTAGTAATCCAGTAAGTTTGGATGAGCAAAATTTAATTATTTTTGATAATAATCTTTCTTTTGAGTTGACTGATTTCAAAGACCATAAATTTAAAAAGATTTATTTAGTTAATAATAATAACGACAGTAGAAATATTAAACTTAGTGAAAAAACAATGAAATTTAAGACTAATTTAATTCAGGATCAAAAAAGAAGGTTGGATGAAAAATCTTTGGATTGTGAAATTATTGACATTGGTAACCTTAAAACAATTGAGAATAGTTATTTTTTTTATCCTTGTGTTGGGGAAAATTTAGATTTTTTAACTTCTCAAGGAATAAATAATATAAAATTTCTTTATCGTAATTTAGACCGAAGTTCTTGGAAATATTGCAATAAAGGTTTTTTTAATTTCAAAAAGTATATACCAACTATAATTAAAGAATTTTTTTAAAGAACTATTGTAAATTATCAAAATTATGAAATAACAATAGTATGAATAACCCGCAAGTTCTTGAAATTATTGAAAATCTTAAAGGCAGAAGGAATTACGAAGAAAAGAAAGCTTAAAAATTAGGTTTCAACTCTCTTTACGCATACATTGAAAATAAAATATTAAAAGAGAAAGAAACTGCAGAAGCAAAAATTCTTGAACAATCAGCAGCTAGGGAAGAAGTAATTGAAGAAAAAAAATCAGAGAAAAAGACAAGTTGTTCTTGTTGTTAATCTATTTTAGCTGGACACCTTCAGCATCAATACCATCAAACAACTGAGAATTAACAATTTTTATAATACCAGATCCAACATCTTCTTGCACTGCCTCTAATCCAGTTTTATCACTATCATCATTGGTGTTTGTAATTGTACTTTCAATAAACGCTCTCACATCACCTACACCTTCCTCTTCAAGCACAATTCCTTTACCACCATTTTTTACAGCAATTACACCATCAATACTTGCTATAACTGAACCATCATCTTCTTCAGAATTTTTAAAACCATCGTCTGTGTTATTTATAGAAATAGTGTTGTTGATAGTTAAAAATATATCACCATTATTTGCTTCATCAAAATCTAAACCTTCGTCTAAATTTCTATTTATAAATGAGTTATTAATGGTAACAACTAAATTTCCGGGACCAGCTTCATCAATATCAAAACCATCATCTAAATCTATGCCAAATTCAAATTCTTTAACAAAACCAGAGTCATACAAATCAACTTCTCTCTCAAAACATCTATCATCTGGGGTACCCTTAATCTTTCCAGGTATACTGTCTTCTTTTCTCACATTATCATCAAATTCACCTTCATCTTGTTTGGGCATAAATGGTTTTAAAAGTTTTGGATCACAATATGCTCCATTTAAAACAAAAGATGAATTATTTACTGTAGCATTAACATTTCCAGCATTACCTTCATCTAACTCAACTCCATCCGCACCAACAAGAGTAAACAGAGAGTTACTTGCTTTGAAATCGATATCACCAATGCCTCTTTCATCAATCCTAAATCCATCCGCATCAAATCTTCCATTTCCTACATTACTAATTGTTAAATTATCAACTACAACTTTAATGGAAGCATCTGAACCTTCTCCCCCACCGCCTTGTCCACCACCACAGTCATCGGCTAGACTGCAGTCAGAAATATGAATTCCATGACTGGCAACATCGTTAACAGAAACGTTATTTAAAATTACATTTACTAAACCTTTTTGGTCGTCTCTAACATCTACAAATATACCTTTGCCCCATCCTCCTTTTTTAATACTAAATCCACCTACTCCATAAAAATTTAAATTAGATATTGTAAGGTCAGCACCATTTGAAATAAAGAGGAGTGTTTGATTTTGGGTAGTTTTAATAGACTGTCCTGACCCTACTATATCTAGGGGTTGTAGTCCTGTATATTCTAAAGTTGAATTAATAATTATTTCATCTTCAGTTGTAATTAATATTTTTGATGATTCTTTACTTTTAGATGCCTTTAAAAGTGCATGCCTTAGACTTTCAGGACCAGAATCTTTTGAATTTTTGACATTAAATGTTTTTGCTAGAGATTGTGAACTGTTGAAAAGTATTAATAATAGAATTAGTACTAAATTTCTTTGCATGAAAAATTTATAATTTAAATAAGATACAAAATTATTTCAGAAAGATTAAATAATTATTAAAATTAAATTCTTAGTTGTTCTTTGAACATTTCTTAGAACAATATTTCACTTTATCCCAGTTTAATTTCCATTTTTTTCTCCAAGTAAAAGGTCTCTTACATACAGGGCAAATTTTTGTGGGTAAATTTTCTTTTCTCACTATGCAGTATTTTGTTTAATAAATTTTTCTGCCTCAGCTAAAATTAATTTTTTTCTATCAGGTTTCATTTTATCGAAAATTCTAACCATCATAGAAAGTCTGGGATTTTTTAAAAAGAAGGCTCTATTTCTATTTATGAATCTCCAATAAAGACCATCCATGGTATTGCACCATTCTCCTTTTTTAAAATCCATCATTTTCATGAAATAAGCGGAGCCGCAAATATATGGTTTTGTGGCAAATATTCCTCCATCACTGAAAAGCCCCATTCCATAAACATTCGGAACCATTACCCAGTCAGAGGAATCCACAAACATTTCCATAAACCATTTGTAAACATACGTTGGCTTAACTTCACATAAATTCATTATGTTTGATAAGATCATTAACCTTTCAATGTGATGTGACCAACCATAATTCACTGCATTTTTAATAGCATAATCTAGAGGTGGTAATCCTGTTGTTCCTTCGTACCATGAGTTTTTCATTTTTCTATTTTGTTTAAAAAAATTTCTAGTTTCCATTTCTTTTGAATAGCTTTGATATATTCCCCTCATAAACTCTCTCCACCCGATTACTTGACGAATATAACCTTCTAAGGAATTTAATCTTATTTTATTTTTGTTGTGAAAATCTAAAACTTTTTTTATTATAAATTCTGGAGTGATAAGACCTAAATTGATGTAAGGACTTAAAGCACTATGAAATAATATATTGTCTTTCTGATCAACTGCATCTTCATAATCCCCAAATAAATTTGATTTCTCTTTAACAAAAAAATTTAATAATTTAATTACATCATCATATTCCGTAGCAAACCAAAAGTCTTTCGTATTACCTGGGTGACTTTTAAAATTTTTATCAATTAAAATTTTTAGTTTTTTCGTATGAACAGTCTCAGTAATTTTAGGAAATTTGGGTATAGATATATTTTTTGGAAGTTTATTTCGATTTTCTTCGTCAAAACTCCATTTGCCTCCTTCTGGATTACCATCTTTTTTCATGAGTATATCCAAATCTCTTCTAGTCTCTTTATAAAAAACTGCCATAAAAGGTTTTTTTGATTTCGATAAATAGTTTTTAAATTTTTCTCTAGAATTTAAAAACATTGGAGTTTGAATAATATTCCATTTAATTTTTTCCTTTTTTAAAAAATTGGCAATTTTATTTTCAAAAAACTTATCCTCAATTTCGAAACTTGAAATTTCTTTAATTTTTTTTGCTTTAATTATTTTTTTTAATTTTTCTGTATAATCAAGCTTGAAAGATTTATCCTCGATCGAAGAATATTCTAATTTAAATTTATTTTTTTTTAGTCTATCTGCATGAGATCGCATGCAAGATAAGAACAATAATATCTTTTGTTTATGATGCTTTTCGTACGTACAAAGCTGATAATCTTCAGCCATAAAGAAAAAGTGGTCTTTTTTGTACTTTTCTAGATATTTCTCTGAGAAAAGCTGATTTCCAAGTAGAAAAAATAATTTCATTAACTATATATAACTCTTTAAAAATTTATGTCAGAAAAATATTTAGTAGTAGGTGCGACAGGATCTATCGGATCTAATTTAGCCGAACAGTTACATGCGGCCGGCAAAGAAGTACATTTAGTTGGTAGGGATGAAGAAAGAACAAAATCTTTGTCTGAAAAACTAAATTGTAAATATACAGTTTCTGATGTTTTAGAAAATGGTTTTGTTGAGAAAATTAAGTCCGAAATAAATGATATCAAAGGTGTAGCTTATTGTGTTGGTTCAATTGATTTAAAACCTTTGAGAATGGTTTCAGAACAAGATTTTACAAAATGTATGAAACTAAATTTATATTCTGCAGTAGATTTAATTAAAGGTTATCAAGAAAGTTTAAAAAAAAATAAAGGATCAATTGTCTTATTTTCAACTGTTGCTGCTCAAAGGGGTTTTACAAATCATGCAATTATAGCTTCAACTAAAGCGGCTGTTGAAGGATTAACTGTTTCTTTAGCAGCAGAATTTGCACCAAATATAAGAGTAAATTGCATTGCACCAAGTTTAACTAATTCAAAAATTGCAGAGCCGATGCTTAAAAATAAAGTTTTAGCTGATGGTATCGCAAAAGCTCATCCATTAAAGAGACTTGGAGAAGGAAGAGACTCAGCTTCGCTTGCAAAATTTTTAATAACTGAAGACAGTTCTTGGGTTACGGGACAAATTATTGCTGTTGATGGTGGTAGATCAAAACTTTCATAGAGTGAAGAAATTATTATTTCTTTTATCATTAATACTATTCTCAACTAATTCATTTAGTAAAAATTTTAATTTTAATAAAATTATTGAATTAGAAGCACCTTGGGGTTCGTCATTCGTTAATGATAATGAAATGATAGTTACCGAGAAAGGTGGCAAAATAAAATTTGTTAATATTTCTACAAAAGAGATAAATGAAATTGGTCATAACTTAAATTTTGTAGAATATGGACAGGGAGGATTATTGGATATTCTGTATCATGAAGATTATATTTACATCTCATACACAGAAAATAGAAATAATTGGAAGACTAGTACTTCAATTGCACGTGCAAAATTTAATAAAAACAAATTAAATTTTAAAAATATTTTTCAAGCCAATCCACCAATTGACTCGCCTTATCATTTTGGTTCAAGACTGGTAATTAAAGACAATTATTTATTTGCTTCTGCAGGTGAAAGAGGTGGGGGAATGATTGCTCAAGATGGAAATAAACATCCAGGAAGTATAATTAGAATTTATCTAGATGGTGGCATTCCAAAAGACAATCCTCGTTTTGAGGGGAAATCAGACTGGCTACCTGAAATATATCAAATTGGTGTAAGAAATCCTCAAGGTTTAGCTTTATCACCTTTTGATGGAAAAATTTATATGAGCAATCATGGTGCAAAAGGAGGAGATTGGTTTGGTGAAGCAAAGAAAGGTGAAAATTATGGTTGGAAAATTCTTGGATGGGGTGGCACAAATTATTCAGGTATACCAATAGGGCCAAAATGGAAACCTGGCTTTACAAAAGCCATTCAATATTGGGTTCCATCTATAGCCACAAGTGCAATCACAATTTATAAAG
Organism: uncultured Pelagibacteraceae bacterium; assembly: GCA_902616245.1. Classification (GTDB taxonomy): domain Bacteria; phylum Pseudomonadota; class Alphaproteobacteria; order Pelagibacterales; family Pelagibacteraceae; genus Pelagibacter. Next base: position 269,642 of record CACMSB010000001.1, on the reverse strand, counting down.
GTAATGAATTTAAAGAATGGAATGGTCATGCATTAATTACTTCTCTCAAAGATAAGTCTTTAAGAAAATTAGAGTTTAATGATTTATCAGAGGTAAAAGAGGAAATAATATTTAAAGATAAAATTGGGAGAATTAGAGACATACAAATTCATCCTATAAATGGTAAACTATATTTTTTAAATCAAGATGGATTGTGGTTGATGAAAAAATCTAGTTAGTATCAAAAAGCTCTTTAAATAATTTAAATTCACCAATTTTAAAAATAATTGCATCATCTTTTTTAAATCCAAATTTTTCTGCATTTTGCTTAAACCTTAAAGGAGGCTCTAATATTGGCTCAAGTGATAAAACAAAAGTTCCCCAATGCATTCCAATTACTTTTTTACTTTTTAAATCTTTAGCTAGTCCAAGGGCTTCTTCAGGGTTAGTGTGATAAGCGGAAGAATCTTTAATTGAAGCCATAGGATAAAAATTGTATGCGCCAATGTTAATAAATGTTAAATCAATTGGACCATACTTATCTCCCAATTCTTTATATATTTTTCCAACACCAGTATCACATGAAAATAATATTTTTTTTCCTTTGTATTCAATCAAATAGCTACCCCATAAAGTTTTGTTAGTATCCGTTAAACTCCTTTTGGACCAGTGGACTGATGGTAAAAAAGTAATATTTAAATTCTGATTTATTCTTATTTGATCATACCAATCCATTTCATTTACATCTTTAAATCTATTAATTTTAAAATATTTTTTTAGTCCTAAAGGTACCAGGACTTTAGATTCTTTATAAGGAAATCTCATTATTGTTTTCATGTCTTGGTGATCGTAGTGATTGTGAGTTAGTAGAAAAATATCTGTTCTTGGTATCTCATAAAGTTTTAATGCTGGTTCGGTAAACCTCTTTGGCCCAAAAAATAAAGGTCCTGCATTTTTTGAAAAAACTGGATCTGTTATTATTGTTATTTCCCCTAATTTTAATAAAAATGTTGCATGACCTATCCACGCTACATAATCTTCTTTTTGGAAATTATTTAAATCCAATAAAACTTTTTCTTTTTTAATAATATTACTTTCAGGGAAAGTCATATCTAATTTTTTTTTTTCTTGGTTAAAGACCTTAAACGACCAATTGAAATTCATATCAATCACCTTTGATCCTTCAGGATTTCGAAATGTGCCATTAGCTAAATGATGATATTTTTTTTTCATATCCGATTAATAACTTTTTGAAATAATATCTTGAATTGTATTACTTATAACTATTGTTCCAGCTTTGTTAGGATGTATTCCATCTTGTTGATTTAGATTTGGATCAAGAGCAACACCTTCTAACAAAAATGGAATTAGAGGTAAATTATATTTTTTCGACAATTTAGGATAAATAGCATCAAAATTTTTTTTATATTTAGTTCCATGAGTTGTTGGTGCAACCATCCCAGCTATTATAATTTTTATTTTTTTACTATTAGCAATTTTAATTATTTCTTCTAAATTTCTTTCAGTTTCGTCTGGTTGAATTCCTCTAAGCATATCATTTGCCCCAAGACCAAGGATGATTAAATCAATACCGGGTTCTGATAAACTCCATTCTGCTCTATTCAATCCACCAGAAGAAGTGCTTCCTGACACACTTCCATTTATAACCTTAATATTTAAACCACTTCTAACGAGATTACTTTCTAAAACCAAAGATAAGTGTTGTTCTTTAGGTAGACCATAACCCGCCATTAGACTATCACCGAATAATATAACCTTTTCTATTGCACTTGCATTTATGTGCACTAGAAAGAATAACAATATTTTTATAAATAAACTTTTATTCATGAATACACTTCTTAAATTAAAAAAAATAAATCTCAAATACCAAACTGGGAAACACAATATCAATGTTTTAAAAAATATTGATTTAACTATAAAAAAAAAAGAAACTGTATCTGTGGTAGGAGAAAGTGGTTCAGGAAAAACAAGCTTGATTATGCTTATTGGTGGACTAGAACGTCCAACCTCAGGGAAAATTATATTTCAAGACAGAGAAATAACAAATCTTAATGAAGACGAAGTATCTGAAATTAGAAAGCAAAATATAGGAATTATATTTCAATCTTTCTATTTAATTCCAAATTATACAGCTGTTGAAAATGTAGCTTTAACACTTGAACTTAATGAATTTAAAAATCCAGAGAAAGAAGCAAAAAGTTTATTAGATCGATTTGGTCTAAAACATAGACTCAATAATCTTCCAAGTCAATTATCTGGTGGAGAGCAACAACGTGTAGCGATTGCAAGAGCTATTGCAATGAAACCAGATTTGATTTTAGCTGATGAACCAACTGGTAACCTAGATACCGAAAACTCAATAATGATCTCTGAAATTTTATTTAAATACGTCAAAGAAGAAGGGTCTTCTTTAATAATGGTGACACATGATCCAAAATTAGCAGACAAAGCAAAAAGAAAAATTAAAATCAAAGATGGAAAAATTAAATAATCCTTCGGAGTTAAGTTTAATATTCAAATATGCTTTAAAGGATTTAAGCAGAAATTATAAAAAAATTTCAAGCATTATTGTAACGCTGTTTATCAGTCTTTTTATTTTAAGTGCCATCTTTACAATCGAAGATAGTTTAAAAAAAGAGCTTAATGATAATGCAAAAGTTCTTTTGGGCGGAGATCTCGAAATCGATTATAACCGTAATCAGGGGGATCTTAATTTAGTCAATAAAGTAAAGGAATTTTCAACTGTCTCAAAAATGATAGAGTTCAGTACAATGCTTTCTACGACAGGCAGAGAAAAAAATAAATCATTATTTACAAGAATTAAAACAGTTGATGAAATGTATCCACTTTACGGTGAAGTTGTTTATGAGCCAGAAGATGCTTATGAAAGAATGCAAAAAGAACCCAAGACAATTTTGATTAATGAAAGTTTATCAAAAACTTTAAAGATAAAAATAAATGACAAAGTTAAGGTACAAGATCAAAGTTTCATAGTTGTTGGAATTATAAAATCTGTACCTGATGTCAGCGGGTTTGTAGCTTTTGGAGATTGGGCATTAGCAGGAAAACAAACTTTGGAGATACTAAAACTAAATGGAATAGGTAGTTTTTTAAATTATGAATATAAAGTAAAGTTTAAACCAAGTGATGATCCAGAAAAAATAGAAAGTAAGATCAAAGATATTTTTAAAGATGACCAAAAAGTAAAACTTAGATTTCCAGAAAATTCAGCTAGTGGCTTAAAAAGGATAATTAATAATTTTTCCCAATTTCTCTCTTTAGTTTCAATTAGTGCAATGTTAATTGCTGGAATAGGTATCGCTAATACATTGTTGTCATTTATAAACCAGAATAATATGTCTATAGCTGTAAGAAAAGCTGTGGGATTTTATCCAGGGAATATAAAAACACTTTATTACCTTCAATTGTTAATATTATTATTTATTATTACTGTAATTTCTTATGGCTCAAGTTTTTTAATTGTACCAATAGCTGATAAATATTTATCTGATGGGTTGGGATTAAATGTTTATCCAAAATTCTCTTTAATTAATTTTATAAAAATATTTATTGTAGGTTTGTTAGTTCTTATAATTTTTTCAATACCAACAATAAGTTCAATTGATCAAGTTAAAGCATCAAATCTATTTAGAAACGTATTCCAAAATCTACAATTTTATTACTCAAAAAAGTCAGTTATTTTAAGTTTTATCTTGCTATCATTTTTAGTTTTATTGTTTACACTAGGATCTGAAAGGCCTTCTTACAGCTTGGGTTATTTTCTGGCTTTTTTTGTATGTCTAATTGTATTTTTTTTACTTTCGAAAATTATAATTTATTTACTGAAAAAGTTTAATTTTAATTCAAATATCTCTTTAAAAGTATCGATAAAAAATATAACTCAAACAAAAAGTATCACTCCTATAACGATTATGTCTTTAGGCTTAGGTGTAACTTTATTATTAACTTTAGCTTTAGTTGGAACAAATTTTAAAAGAGAAATTGCAAGATCTATTCCAGATATTGCACCTGATTATTTTTTTGTTGGAATTCAAAAAGGTGAAAAGAAAAAATTTGAACAAGGTGTTTACAAAATGAACCCTGATGCGAACATTGAAATAGTGCCTATGGTTTCTTCCGGAATAGTAAAAATTAATGGTGTGAATCCAAATAGCTATATTAAGCCAGATAATGACAGTTATTGGGTAATTGGAAGTGAAAGAAGATCTTCTTGGGTTGAAAATATACCTAAAGATAACCCAATTTTAAAAGGGGAATGGTGGGACTTATCTAAACCTAACCAACTTCAGATATCACTTGATGCAAAAGTGGCTAAAGATTTTAACATTGAGTTGGGAGATATTTTTACTTTAAACATTTATGGTCGAGAAATTGATGGAGAAATAGTTAATTTTAGAGAAGTTGATTATCGTGATCTAAATATTAATTTTGCCATGTTATTTAATCCACAATTTGCAAAAAAAATTCCTCATGAATATTTAGCAACTGCTAAATTTAAAAAACCAGATAATTTTGATGAAACCAAAATGTTAGAAGTATTACCGAGTTTGTCTATGATAAAAATTGCTGATTACTTAAACAAAGTGACATCAGTTTTAAATAAAGTCTTCATGGCTGTAACCCTAATTTCAGGTGTAACAATTGTCATTGGATTGATTGTTATCTCAAGTGCTATAATGGTCCAAGGAAAAGTAAAAGAGTACCAAAATCTAGTATTTAAAATTTTAGGTTTTTCAAAAAAAGAAATTATATTTTCCTCTTTAATAGAATTTATAATTATTTTTATGTCGGTAATATTAATTGCAATATTTTTTGCAGTAATTGGATCAAAATTTATTATGGAGAATATTTTTGAATTAGTTTGGCAATTTGATTTTAAAGTTTTAACTTACCTTGGTGCCTCAATAGGAATTGTAACCTTGATTTTAATACTGCTAACTAATCTTAAATACTTAAATCCTAAGGTTTATCCTTTAATTAGAAATCAGTAATAAATTTTATTTATTTACTCTTTTAAAACATTCGATTGTATTTTTAAGTAAACATGCAATAGTCATAGGTCCGACTCCACCTGGAACTGGAGTTAAAGCTTTTGCAACTTTTGATACTTCATCAAATGCAACATCGCCAACTAGGCCATTTTCAGTTTTATTAATACCAACGTCAATCACAATTGCATCTTTTTTAACCCAATCACCTTTTACAAGCTCAGGGATCCCAACAGCAGCAACTATAATGTCTCCTTTTAAACATTCACTCTTAAGATCATTTGTTTTTGAATGAGTAATTGTAACTGTGCAATTTTCTTTCAACAACAACTGTGTCATTGGCTTACCATTTAAGTTTGATCTTCCAACAATTACAGCCTTTTTTCCATTAAGGTTTGGTTCAATTTTTTTTATTAATAAATAACAACCTAAAGGAGTGCATGGAATAGAACTTTCATAACCTGACGACAGATTACCAACATTCATAGGATGAAATCCATCTACATCTTTATCTGGCATAATTGCCTCTATAACTTTTTGTTTATCAATATGTTTCGGAAGTGGTAGCTGAACTAAAATTCCTGAAACAGAATCGTCATTGTTAAGTTCATCAATTTTTTTTAAAACTTCACTTTCTTCAACACTGTAAGGGTATCTAATCACCTCTGATTTAAGACCTACTTCTTTGGCGGATTTCTCTTTATTTCTAACATAAATTTGACTAGGCGCTAAATCACCAATCAATATGACTGTTAAACCTGGAACTTTATTGTGCTTATCTTTTAGAGATAAGACTTCTTTCTTGAGCTCTTCTCTTAAATCAGCAGCAGCTTTTTTTCCATCAATTAAAATCATTTATTAAAATATTAGTGGTGCAATGTAGAGTTTCATACACATTTCTATGAACCATATCAACAAAAGAAGTACGATAGGAGAAATATCAAAAGCACCAAGATTAGGTAAAAATCTTCTAATTCTTATTAGAATCGGTTCTGTCATTTTATAAGTGAAATCTAATATTAAATATACAAACCGATTGCTTGTATTTAGTACATTAAAAGCGACCAACCAACTTATAACGACATTGGCAATTACAACATATGAATAAAGTTTTAAAATTTGAAGAGCTAAATAAAATATAGCAATCATTTTTTTTCAACATAAATAGACTGACTTGGAAATGCAAAAGCAGCTCCCTTACCTTCAACAATTTTTTTTATTTCTAGTGCCAAATTTTCTTTTACTTGTAAATAATTAGTCCAACTATTTGTTTTTGTAAAACATCTAACATACATATCAATCGAGCTATCTGAAAACTTATCTATTCTTACAGCGACTCCTACCGATTGGTCATAATCATCACCTTTATTGATGTGATCTTCAATTTCGTCTCTTATTGTTTTCAATTGATCAATTGTAGTGTCATATTGAAGAGTTATTATCCAACTAATGGCCCAGTTAGTCTTTCTTGTGTTATTAATCACTGCATTTTCTGCAAATTGAAAATTAGGAATAATTGCCAGTGATTTGTCAAATTTTCTTACAACAGTTGATCTAAATCCAATGTTCTCAACAACCCCTTCGATAACTCCCTCAACTTTAATCCAATCACCAATTCTAAATCTTTTTTCAACTAAAACTAAAATTCCTGAGATTAAATTTTTAAATAAATCCTGAGCGCCTAATGCTACTGCTACTCCAAATAAACCTAGCCCAGCAATTATTGGTCCAATTTTAATACCCCATAACTCAAGAACAGCAGCTGCACCTAAAATAAAAATTAAAATTTTGAGAGACTTTATTATCCATCCTATTAATTCTTTTGTCAGGACTTTATCTAATCCACTTAAAATATATGATATAGGCTCAATTATCTGATGTATTATCCAAAATATTAAAATTGTTATTAAAGTTCTGTTAACGTTATCTATGAAACCCCTAGTTTCATTATCAAATGACATATAGTAACTGGCAAAAAAGACACCAAGAACAATTGGAAGAAACCTAGCAGGACCTTCCATAGATTTTACAAAAGTATCATCTAATTTATTGGTTGTTCTTTTTGAAATTAATTCCAATTTTTTTATTACAAGTTTACTGATTAGACCTCTAAATATTAAAAATAATACAAATATTCCAAGACCCACTATTATCTGAAAGAAATCTACACCAAGAATTCCCTGCTTCCATACAGATAAAAATAACTCATTTAGTTTATTTAAAACGTCCATTTTTAAATTTTATATAGCAAAAACTCTTCTTCACCAGGGTTAAAAAGAAAAATTTTTTTCCATTTTATGTCATTCAATGCTGATGATGCTTTCTCGCCTATGCACATTAGGTTAGTTTCCATCCAAATATTATCTAAATTATATTTTTTTATTAAGGTAAAAAATGTTTTTGCACTATTTTCAGAATATATGAAAACAATTTCTGGCACAGAAGATTTTATATCTCTTAAAAAATCGTCACTTAAATTTTCATTAGGTATTGCTGTATAATTTATAATTCTCTTGATGACATAGTTTTCTGAAATTAAGTCTTGATCAAGATTATAAGAAATAATTTCTCCGCTTATGTATGCCATCGGTCCAATCTTTGGATCAAAGTTTTGTAAAATTAATTCTTTAAGATTATTTACATTACCTTCGGCGCAGAAAATATTTTGAAAGCCTAATTCTTTTGCCTTTCTTTCTGTTGCAAGACCAATACAAAAACAAATTATCTTTTTATCTATTTTTGAAATATTTAAATTTTTTAAAGAATTAGCGCTTGTGAAAATGACGCCTTTGAATTGGCTAAAATCTATTTCTTGTGTTTCTATTTTTTTTATTTGTAATAAGGGTAAATGAGAAACTTTATGTTTCATAGAAGTAAATTTTAAAATTAATTCTTTGCTATCATCTAATGGTCTGGTTAATAAAATATGCATTTTAATTTTTATAAGAACCTTTTGATTTTATTTTAAGCTCTTCTCCCACCATTCTGCTAGTAGATTCAATATTGTCTTTTTGAAGACTTTTTTTTATAAAATATTTATTTTTCCCATCGACAGAAAATAATTCGGTCAATAAGTCTACTTTTTTACCATTTGATTTTGCAAATACACCTACTGCAGTATCACAATCTCCTTCAAGAACTTTTAAAACCTCTCTTTCTGCTTTCGCAACAGTTCTTGTTTCTTGATCATTAATTTTTTCAAGTAATTTTTTAATTTCATTATCATCTTCTCTGCATTGAATTGCTATAATTCCTTGTCCTGCACAAGGTATAAGTTCGTCAACACTGAATTCTTGTGAAATTTTATGTTGTAAGTTTAAAGCATCTACTCCTGCTTTTGAGAGAATTATTGCATCATATTCTCCTTTTTCTAACTTTTGAACTCTAGTATCAACATTTCCTCTGATAAGTTTATATTTTAAGTTGGGTCTTTTTTTCTTAAGTTGATATTCTCGTCTATATGATGATGTGCCAATAATTGAGTTTGGCTCTAAATCTTCAAATTTTATATTATTTTTACTTATTAAAATTTCATTAGGAGAATTTCTTTTTAAAAAATTATTAGTTAAAAGATTTTCAGTTTCTTCCGTAGGCATATCTTTAAAGGCATGTACTGCTATATCTATATTTTTATTTAATAAATCTTTTTCAATTTGTTTTGAAAATAATCCTTTACCTCCTATTTCAGACAATCTCTCATCTTGCCTTTGATCTCCTGTTGTTGCTATTTTTTTTAATTGAATCTCTTTAGAAAAGTATTTCTTTAGTTCTTTTTTCACATTTTCTGCGTAAATCATTGCTAACTTACTTCCACGTGTTCCAATTACAAGATTAGCTCTTTTCATAAAAGTTATTTTTATTACATTCTTATAGATTAATTGTATTAATTATAAAAAATAATTTATGAATAAAAGGCCAATAATATTAGGAATTGAGACAAGTTGTGATGAAACAGCGGTTTCGATTATTCAAGATAACGAAAGTGGTATACCAAAAATTTTATCAAATATAGTTTCAAGTCAATTTGACATTCATAAAGAATTTGGGGGAGTTGTTCCAGAATTAGCTGCAAGGTCACATGTTGAAAAAATTAATTTAATTGCAAAAAAAGCTTTGGATGAAAGTGGCGTAACTCTTGATAAAATATCAGCTGTTGCCGCAACATCTGGACCTGGTTTAATAATTTGTCTCAGTGTTGGTTTAAATTTTGCAAAATCACTCGCATCATCCTTAAAGGTTCCATTTATTGGTGTTAATCATCTAGAGGGTCATGCTTTAAGTCCAAAACTTCAAACTAATATTAATTATCCTTATTTACTTCTATTGATTTCGGGTGGACACAGTCAATTTTTAAGTGTGAATGGATTAGCTAGTTACACAAGATTAGGAACTACAATTGATGACGCTTTAGGAGAAGCATTTGACAAAACTGCAAAACTTTTAGGAATAGAATTTCCAGGTGGTCCAAAGTTAGAAAAATTTGCAGAAAAAGGTGATCCAAATAAATATAAATTACCCAAACCAATAATTAATAAAGGTGGATGCAATTTATCTTTTGCAGGGCTTAAAACTGCAATACTAAGAATAACAAAATATATAAAATTAGAACAAGATAAATATGATTTAGCAGCGTCTTTTCAAAAAACTATCGAAGAAATATTGTATATTAAATCTAAGATTGCTTTTAAGGAATTTTTAAAAAACTCATTTAAAGAAAAATCTTTTATCGTTGCAGGAGGAGTTGCGGCAAACAAAGGTATACGAAAAAAACTAATCGAAGTGAGTAATGAGAATGGCTTTAAGGCAATTTTTCCAGATATTAAACTATGTGGAGACAACGCAGCAATGATTGCATTGGTGGGTCTAGAAAAATATAAAATAAAGAAATTTGATAATTTGGATTTAGAAGCTAGTCCAAGATTAGCTTTGGATGCAAGTGCTAAATTTTTAAAAGGAGCTGGAGTAGTTTTGTAATGAATTATTGGTTGTTAAAATCAGAACCAAATGTTTGGTCGATAGAACAACAATTAAAGGTTGGTGCAAAAGGTGCCGACTGGGATGGAGTAAGAAATTATCAAGCAGCAAATAATTTGAAAAAAATGAAGAAGGGTGATCTTTGTTTTTTTTACCATTCAAATATTGGTAAAGAAATCGTTGGAATTGTTGAAGTAATTAAAACAGCTTTTATCGACCCAACAGATAAAGAGAAGCGATTTGTAGCAGTAAAAGTTAAGTATAAAAGCAAACTAAAAACAGCAGTTTCTCTTGAAAATATTAAAAAAAATAAAGATTTAAAAGATATTGCACTAATAAAACAAAGCAGACTGTCTGTCATGCCAATAGACACTAAATGCTGGAAAATTATTTTGAAGATGAGTAGTATCTAGAAAATTTATAATACATGCCTAAAAAAAAAGTAAAAAAAAGAAAAAAAAAAATAATCACAAAAAAAAAAACTAAGTCAAAGTCTTTAGCTCCAAAGCAAGAAAAAGAACTTATATATAGAACTAAGAAAGACTGGATTAGCAAAGCTCTAGTAAATAAATCTCAGTATGAAAAAAAATATAAAGCTTCAATAAAAGATAATGATGGGTTCTGGAAAAAAGAAGGAAAAAGAATTAATTGGATAAAACCATATTCAAAAATTAAAGATGTTAAATATAGTAAATCGGATGTTAAGATAAAATGGTTTTACGATGGTACTCTTAATGCATCGGCAAATTGTATTGATAGACACTTAAAAAAAAATAAAGACAAAACTGCAATTATATGGGTTGGGGATGATCCAAAAGTTCAAAAGAAAATTTCTTACAAAGAATTACACAAAGAAGTTTCCAAAGCCGCAAATGGTCTTAAAGAATTAGGTGTTAAAAAAGGCGATAGAGTAACAATTTATTTAACTATGATACCAGAACTTGCATATACTATGTTAGCTTGTGCAAGAATAGGAGCAGTACATTCAATAATTTTTGGAGGCTTTTCTCCCGATAGTATTTCTGGACGAATAAACGATTGCGAATCTGATTATCTAATTACAGCTGATGAAGGTATAAGAGGTGGAAAAATAATACCTTTAAAATCAATAGCTGACGAAGCTTTAGTAAATTGCCCAAATGTAAAAAAATGTGTTGTTGTTAAAAGAACAGGCAATAGAATAAATTGGGATGAACGAAGAGATGTTTGGTACCACGAGTTAACAAAAAAAGTTTCAAATAAATGTGAACCCGAAGAAATGAATGCAGAAGATCCCCTATTTATTTTGTACACATCAGGTTCAACAGGAAAACCAAAAGGGGTGATGCATACAACTGGTGGGTATATGGTTTACGCATCAATGACCCATCAATATATATTTAATTATAAACCTAAAGATATTTATTGGTGCACAGCTGATATTGGTTGGGTAACAGGTCATAGCTACATTATTTATGGACCATTATCAAATGGCGCAACGACTATAATGTTTGAGGGAATTCCTACCTATCCTGATAGTTCGAGGTGGTGGCAAATTGTTGATAAATACAAAGTGAATATTTTTTATACTGCTCCAACAGCAATAAGAGCTTTAATGAGAGAGGGCGATAAGCCTGTTAAAAAAACGTCAAGAAAATCTTTGAAATTATTAGGAACTGTAGGTGAACCAATCAATCCAGAAGCCTGGGAGTGGTATTATAAAACTGTTGGAGATTCTAATTGTCCGATTGTTGATACTTGGTGGCAAACAGAAACGGGTGGGATATTAATTAGCCCACAAACAGGAGCTATAAATTTAAAACCAGGTTCAGCAACAAAACCTTTTTATGGGATTAAACCAGTAATAGTAAATAAAGAAGGGAAAGTTTTAAAAGGGGAAGCTGAAGGTCGATTATGTATTGCACAATCTTGGCCCGGTCAGATGCGGACAGTTTATGGTGATCATCAAAGATTTATTGATACTTATTTTTCTCAATTTGACGGAAAATATTTTACAGGAGATGGATGCAGAAGAGATAAAGATGGATATTACTGGATTACAGGAAGAGTTGATGATGTAATTATTGTTTCAGGACATAATCTTGGAACTGCCGAAATAGAAAGTGCTTTTGTAGCTCATCCAAAAGTTGCTGAGGCTGCTGTTGTTGGATATCCGCATGATATTAAAGGTAATGGCTTGTATTGTTACGTTACTTTGAATGTAGGAGAAAAATCAACTTTAGATTTAGAAAGAGATTTAAAGCTATGGGTTAGAAAACAAATTGGTCCAATAGCTACACCAGATCTAATTCAATTTTCTCCTGGTCTTCCAAAAACTAGATCAGGCAAAATTATGAGAAGAATTCTCAGAAAAATTGCAGCAAATGAACATGACCAATTAGGTGATACAACAACTTTGGCAGATCCAAGTGTAGTAAAAAGTTTAGTTGAAAATAGAAAAAATACTTAAAAATTTATTAGTTCAATAAATTCCTTTTTAACATTATCCCATTTCAGGATCATAGAATTTAAAACTATTTTTTTGTCTAAAGATTTTAACTCTTCAGCTATTGGTGACCATTCATATAAAGACAAAGCACTTGTGTTAAATGGTAATGATTCATGATATTCGCTCCAATTAATTTTTTCATATCTTTCAAGAAATTTTTTTTTTGCATTTTCATATATTTCCTTTGGCATTTCATTTTTCTGAAGTTCATTATCCAAAATTTCAAAATAAATTTCATTTGCTTTTTCAGTATCATGTTGATTTCTGATATTTTTTAAAAAAGAAATCGTATAGAAAGTTAAATCCTGTAATGCAGTTGAGTAAATATTCCATTTAGCTTTGTTGATCGATCCTAAAAATATTTCATCTTCAAACATCAATACATATTTTGCCCCCATTCTAGTTTTCAAATATCCATAAAGAGTTACTTGACTTACCCATGCAGATTTTTTTTGGATAAATTCTTTTAAGTCAGAATAGTTTTCAATTTTTTTTGTTTTTTTGAAATATTTTAAGAATGGAATAAAATATTCCTTTAAATACTCAAATTTTAAATCTTTGAGCTTTAATTTGTATTTGATGCCCATTTAGAACCGATATTACAACTTTTACTATAAATATATGCCATTTTTTACCCTTTAAATATCACTTTAAATGAGTATGAATTATATCTTTAACCTATAGGGAGGATTAAAATAATGTCAAACAAAGAAAAGCACTGGGAAAAAACCAAAGGATTAATGATTATTACATTAATTATTTGGTTTGTTTTCGGTTATCTGATCTTCATGTTTGGTTCTGACCTAAACACTTCAAGTTTTATGGGATATCCATTAGCGTATTACATGTGTGCGCAAGGTTCCATCATTGCATTTGTGGTCCTAATTTTTTGGTTTGCAAATCGACAGGAAAAAATTGATGAAGAGTTTGGTTTTACCGAAAAGGAGGATGATTAATGTTTAAAGGCAATTTTATTGACAACCTACCAAAAATTTACGGAACATATACTGGGGGCTTCATTGTATTCATCATATTGATGGCAATAGCGGAGCAAGCAGGTATGACTGCTAAAACAATTGGTATTTTGTTTGTCGCCTTTACAGTTTGTATATATGCCTTGATTGGGTATTTATCTAGAACTGTTCAGGTCGATGCTTATTATGTTGCTGGAAGACAGGTGCCAACAGTATTTAACGGAATGGCAACTGCAGCTGACTGGATGTCAGGTGCATCATTCGTTGCAATGGCTGGTGGTATTTATTTTGGTGGTTATACTTATATGGCTTTCTTAGTCGGATGGACTGGGGGATACGTTTTGGTATCATCACTTTTAGCACCATACTTGAGAAAATTTGGATGTTATACTGTGCCAGATTTCATTGGAACAAGATATGGCGGAAACTTTGCAAGGTTCTGTGCCGTAGTTGTTTTAACATTGGCTTCTTTCACGTATGTAACAGCTCAAATTAACGCAACAGGAACAATTGCATCAAGAGCACTAAGTATTCCATTTGAATTAGGAGTTTGGGTTGGACTAGTAAGTATTTTACTTTGTTCAATGCTAGGCGGAATGAGAGCGGTAACTTGGACACAGGTTGCACAATACATAGTATTGATTATTGCTTACCTAATTCCAGTATTCTGGATTAGTAACAAATCTGGATTTGGTTTCTTTCCACACTTTATGTTAGGTGAGGAAGTGGCTAGATTAGGTGATCTTGAAGCTCAATTTGGATTAGTTAAAAATGCCGCTGCAGACGTCAAAGCTGCAGGTGTACCAGGTGGTCTGAAATCTATCGCTGTATCACACGCAGGTGTGCCAGAAGGTGGAATGGCTGCATGGAAATTTATTTCATTAGCACTATGTATGATGGTAGGAACAGCTTCTTTACCTCACATTTTAATGAGATACTTCACTACTCCAAGTGTTAAAGCTGCAAGAAAATCAGTGGCATGGTCACTATTCTTTATTGCATTGCTTTATACTTCAGCACCAATGCTTGCAACATTATCCAAAATCTCACTAATAGATCCAAACTTACCAACAGGTATTATTGGAAAACCAATTGCTGAAATTATGCAAATTGAGTGGGTAAATGCTTGGATTAATGTAAAACAAGCCTTCATAGCAGACTTTAACGGAGATGGTATTCTTCAGTTAAATGAATGGTTTATGAGAGGTGACGTAGTTGTACTAGCAACTCCTGAAGTTGCTGGATTACCATACGTAATCTCTGGACTAGTTGCTGCAGGAGGAATGGCTGCTGCGATGTCAACTGCTGATGGTCTAATTCTTGCTATCGCGAACGCTTTATCACATGATATCTATTACAAAATCATTGATCCAAAAGCGGATGTAAGAAAAAGATTATTAGTTGCTAGAGCACTTCTAATAGTTATTGGTGCTGCTGGAGCATACATTGCATCGATGAGGATCACTAGTATCCTTGGTGCTGTAGCTTGGGCGTTTGACTTTGCAATGTCAGGATTGTTCTTCCCATTAATACTTGGTGTATGGTGGAAGAGAGCAACAAGACAAGGAGCAATAGCAGGTATGATAGCAGGTCTTGCATCAGGAACAGCTTATCTAATTTATGTGTATCCTAAGTTTATGGGTAATGCACCTTGGTTAGGTATTGACCATTTACGTTTCGGTATAATCGGAGCGTCAGTCTGTTTAGTTGTAATGGTTGTAGTAAGTTTAATGACTGAAGAACCAGATAAAGCTACACAGCAAATGGTAGACGAAGTTCGTGTTCCATCAGGTAAGACAATACTTGGTAAGCAACACTAAATTAAACTTTTTGGGGGCGGATACCGCCCCCATTTTTTTCAGATAAATGCCTTTATATATATTAGTAATTGACTACATTTTAGGTATCATTATGTGGACTTTAATTGGAAGATCTGCAATGAATATTTTTCAAAAAGAAGATTCTGAATTCTTTTTTATGAAAGTATTTGTAAAATACACAAATCCAATTATTAAAATTTTTAAATTCATAACTCCTAGTTTCATAATAGGACCATTAGTTCCGCTTTATGTAGCATGGTTTTTTTATATGTTTAGATTTTATTTAATGCCTTATTTAATGGGTTATTCTGTTATGGGAATGCTATCGTTTCCATTAGAAAGTGAAATAGCTGCGGAAATTTATAAAATATTTGGGAAATAATAATTCAAATATATTCAAAAGTTGATAGTACTAGTTTTTATTTATTAATGAAAAATATACAAATTTCGCCTTCAATACTTTCTGCAGATTTTAGCCAATTAGGTGAGGAAATTAAAAGATTAGAAGATGGTGGCGCTGACTTAATTCATGTCGATGTAATGGATGGACATTTTGTTCGCAATATTACAATTGGTCCCCCAGTGATAAAAGCACTTAGAAATTATACAAAATTACCTTTTGATGTACATTTAATGATCTCACCAGTTCATAAATATATAAAAAATTTTGCTGAAGTAGGATCTGATATAATAACAATTCACCCTGAAGCAACCGACAATTTGATTGAGTCGATTAAACTTATAAAACAATTAAAGAAAAAAGTAGGCATATCTTTAAACCCAAATACGGAAGTCAGTGTCATTGAAAAATTATTAAAAGAAATAGATTTAGTTTTAATTATGAGTGTATATCCCGGTTTTGGTGGTCAAAAATTTATACCAGAAGTCATTGAAAAAATTAAAAAACTATACCAAATAAAAAAAGATAATAACTTAAAATTTGATATTGAAGTTGATGGTGGAATAAATTTCTCTAATTCAAAAGAAGTTATATCAGCAGGAGCAAATATATTAGTTTCTGGAACAACAATATTCAAAGAAAATAATGGTGATATTAAAAAAAATATAGAAACTCTAAAATCAATGTAAGATGTATTTAAAAAATTCTTTAATTTTAATAAATGAATTTTTTTACTACATTAAAAATCAAATAAGAAATTTATACTTAAAATCAAGGTTTTATAATAATAAAATTTCAAAAATTGAGATAAGGAACATTTCTTATAAACCAAGTCTAAGTATTTTAAGCTGCTTGGTTAAATATGATAAAAAAAAAATTAAAATTGAGGAATTAGATAAAGATAATATTTGGGAAAGTGAATTATTAAGTAGTAATAACTTGAATAAACTAAATAATTTTTATTGGTTATTTAGTATTGATTTAAAATCTTCGCCAAGTATTACACAATCAATAATTATTAAATGGATTGAAAAAAATCAAAGTTATAATTCATTAACATGGCAAACAGATATTTTATCAAAAAGAATAATATCATGGATTGCAAACTCTAAATTATCTTATGATGAAAGTGATACTAAATATAAAAATAAATTTAATTTTTCTGTAAATAAACAGATTAATCATTTAATAAACGAAATAAGCAAATCACGATCTGTTAATGATAAATTATTAGGCTGTATAGCAATAATAATTACAGGATTATCATACGCAAATGAAAAATTTTTAAATTATGGATTAGAATTACTAAGAAAAATTATTATTAATTCTTTTGATGATGAGTTTTTTCCAAAAACAAGAAGTATCAGGCAATTAAATTTTTATTTAAAATATTTTGTTCTTGTTAGAGAATTATTAAAGGAGTCTTTTAATGATATACCTGAGTACCTTGATGAAATAATTTTCTATCTAGGAAAATCTTATTCCGTTTTTTCTAAAATCGAGAAAAGTTTACTATTCAATGGGAATCATCAAAATGATTTGAAAGAATTTAATAAATATCTCTCGCATTATAAATATAAGTTTGAAAATTCAAATAATGAAGTAGGAGGATATGCCATTTTAAAAAACAAAAATTGTATTCTCGCAATGGATGTTGGAAATTCACCCCAAAAAACTTTTTCACATAACTATCAAAGTGGAGCTCTTTCATTTGAATTCTTCTACAAAGATAAAAAACTTATTTCAAATTCTGGTTACTTTCAGGATTATAAAAACAAATTAAATCTAATTTCAAAATCTACTGCTGCTCATTCAGCACTTATAATTGATAATCATTCAAGTTGTTCATTTAGAAACAATGGAAACTATAAAACATTAGAAAACGGTTTGAAAATTAGTGATAAAAATATTGTTAATGAAAAAAACTATTGGTTAATCAAAGCATCTCATAATGGCTTTTTAAAAAAATTTGGAATTTTATATGAAAGATCTTTAGAATATTTCATTGAAAAAAATAAATTGATAGGAACCGATAAAATAATTTTAAAAAACAAGTTAGAAACAAAAAAATATGATATCAGATTTCATATGGAACCAGGTGTTAAATTAACAAAAACTCTAGATAACAAAACTATACTAATTGAAATTGAAAATTCTGGATGGAAATTTTCAACTAACTGTGAGATTATAAATATTGAGTCGGGTATATATTTTGGTGATAAAAATGTAACCAGTGAAAACCAAAATATATGTTTATCAGGCAAAATAAAAGATATAACTCAGGAAATTAAATGGGCATTCGAAAAAATACAATAAAAATTAAGACTGCTCTAATTTCATTGTCAGATAAATCCAATTTAAGACCATTATTAAATTTACTAAAAAAATATAAAATTAAAATAGTAAGCTCAGGTGGCACATACAAAAAAATTAAAAGTATGGGTTTTAAATGCTTAGAAGTTTCTAAATTTACAAATTCAAAAGAGCTGCTAGATGGAAGAGTAAAAACATTGCATCCAAAAATTCATTCCGGGATTTTGAATGTAAGACAAAATAAAAAACATCAAAAAGAAATGAAAATTAACAATTATGAAAATATAGATCTAGTTATTATAAATTTTTATCCATTTGAAAAAGTTTTATTGAGTAATTTTAGTCACAAAAATATAATTGAAAATATAGATATTGGAGGACCAACAATGGTTAGAGCGGCTGCAAAAAATTATAATGATGTAGTTATCTTAAGTAATACAAAACAGTATGAGGACTTAGCTTATGAATTAAATAAAAATAAAGGTTCAACGAATTTAAAATTTAGAGAAAAATTGGCAGAAGAAGCATTTATGGAAACAGCATATTATGAATCAAAAATTTTTAATTATTTCAATCAGAAGTCCAAAAACCTTTTCCCAATTAAGAATATTTTTTCTGGAAAATTAGTTGAGAAGACAAGATATGGGGAAAACCCTCATCAAAAAGGAGCAATATATTCACAAAATAATAAGCAGGAAATTATTCAAATCAGTGGAAAACAGCTCAGTTACAACAACTATAACGATCTTTATTCTGCCCTAAGTATATCTAAAACTTTACCAAAAAATAAGGGTGTAGCAATAATTAAGCATGCTAATCCTTGTGGAGTTTCTATTAATACAAACAAAGTCAAATCATTTAAAGAAGCTTTAGAGAGTGACCCAATTAGTGCCTATGGTGGTATTGTATCATGTAACTTTAAATTAAATATTAGTTTAGCTAAAGAGATTAATAAAATATTTTTTGAAGTAATAGTTGCAAAAGGATTTGACGAAAAATCAGTCAAACTTTTAAAGAAGAAAAAAAACCTAAGGCTAATTGATTCTAGCAAAGTAGAAAAAAATTTTAAATTTAATTTTATGAATAAGTTTAATTCTATTTTAGTTCAAGATCCAGATAATCAACATTTTTCTAAGAAAGATTTTAAAATTGTATCAAAATTAAAACCTACAAATAAAACTTTAAACAAACTTATTTTTGCATTTAATATATGCAGAAGTGTAAAATCGAATGCAATAGTCATTACAAGAGATTACAAGACAATAGGCATAGGTTCTGGTCAATCAAGTAGGTTAGATAGTTGCAAGATAGCTATTAATAAAATGGAAAAATTTCAAAAAATAAACAGTCGTGATGAAATTTTAGCTGCTTCTGATGCGTTTTTTCCATTCGTGGATGGTATAGAAAAACTAGTACAAGCAGGAGTTTCAGCTGTCATTCAACCGTCTGGATCAAAAAATGATAGAGAAATTATTAAATTTGCTAACCAAACAAACACAATTTTAGTATTTTCCAAAACAAGACACTTTAATCACTAATTAATTTATCTTATCTATTTTAGCAGCTAAAATAAAATCACTCTCTGCAAGGCCTTTTATTGCATGAGTAAATATTTTAATTCTCGCATATCCCCATCCAAACCACAGATCAGGATGATGTCCTTCATTTTCAGCAATTTCACCAACTTTGTTCACAAATTCTTGACTTTGTAAAAAATCATCAAATTTAAAATTTTTTATTAAATGAAATCCGTCAATTTTATCTTCGATAACTTCCCATCCATCAACTTGTTTTAAATACTTATGTATTTCATTAATGTTGAAAGGCGGAATATTGCCTTCACAGGGTATGCATTTTTTACTTGCTAGATCACTCATAATATAATTCCTATAATGGAGCGGGCAATGGGACTTGAACCCACGACCTTCTCGTTGGCAACGAGACGCTCTACCACTGAGCTATGCCCGCTTGTAAAAAAACATTATAATTTGGGGTTTTTTTATTGCAACATATATTTATAAAAATTTGTACTTAATGGTAAATAGAAAACTATTGTGAAAGAAAAAATATTATTAAAATTTGCCCCAGTCATAAATGAAATAAAAAAAAATAATTATGAAATTGCTTTGGATTTAATTCTAATAATTTCTTAAAATGCTTTAAAGCTATTAAGAATTTTTTTTGTTTTAAGAGATTTTGTCCAGTTGTCAGATCCATCAAAATTATTATATGTTATATAAAATAATATTAATTAATTTATGAATATACTAGATCTCCCTAAAACAATACCGGTATTTCCATTATCAAATTTCATAATGTTCCCGGGTACTACTGTTCCTTTAAATATTTTTGAACCAAGATATTTACAAATGGTTAATGATAGTATGAAAAAACATAGAATGATTGGGATGATTCAGCCTAAAAAGTCTGGAATTTTAAAAAAACCCGATCTTCATGAAATTGGTTGTATTGGGAAAATAACAAGTTTTAATGAAACTGAAGATGGCAGAATTCTCATAATATTAAATGGAATATGTAGATTTAAGTTAAATTCAGAAATAGAGACTGTTAAATTATATAGAGAGTGCAATGTTCAATATAGCGATTTTACAAATGATATTTCAAAAAAAAGTAACGAAGTTAATTTTTCAGATCTTGATTTAATTATGAAAAATATGGAAAAATTTTTTAAAAAGCAAGGATATGTAGTCAATCTTAAAGATTTAGCAAAAAAAGATTTAAGCCAAACAATAAATGACCTTTCTATGGCTTCACCATTTTCTTTGGAAGAAAAACAAATTTTATTAGAGAGTATAGATATAAATACAAGAAAAGAGAAAATGGAACAAATATTAAATAATTATATTAAAGATGAATTTGAGAATACAACTATTCAGTAATTCAAATATTAAAACCTCTGTCAGAAAATAAATTAGAATACTTTTTAAAAAAAGGGCTCCTATTCAAAATTTTAAAAATCGGTTTTGAAAATGAGTTTTTAATCTTATTATCAAACATGAAGAACTCATAAATACCGTCTATTGCTTTTCCGTATAGAAAATTAAAATGTTTTGTAACAAGCTGAAATTCATCAGCTATTGAGGAGTCGATTGGAAGACCTAAACCAATTTTATTATCAATAATTTTTGATAAAACTTTTATATCTCTTATTGTCATATTAAATCCCTGTCCAGCAATTGGATGAACACGATGTATTAAGTCGCCAAACGCTAAAATATTTCCATGAGTATATTTCCGCAACATAGAAAAATTTAAAGTAAATTTTTCAATTGAACCTATATTATTGACCTTATAAAAACTATTGTAATAATTAAATGATTTTAAGATTTCACTCTCACTTTTCATTGGCCCCAAATATGAATATACTATAGATGTTTGTTTATCAGATATTGGTAAAAAAGCCAATGGGCCGTTTTTTGTAAATATCTGTGTCGCGATATCGTTTTTTATTCTTTCATGATTAATAAGAAATGTGTAAGCATGACTTTTATAATTTTTGTGAATTTTATTAAAGAAATACTTTCTTGTAATAATATTTTTATTTTCAGAATTAACTACTAATTCATAGTTTTTTATTTTTTCAACTAATTTATGTTGCGGTTTTTTTATTTCAACAAATTTAATATATTTGGATTTTTTTGAAAGATTTAAAAGTATTTTACAAATTTCATTGTAACTTATTAAATAAAAATTTTTTTTATTTGGTTGTTTAAAATTTATAATCTCTTTAGATTGAGACGTTTCAATATAAATTTTAATCTCATTTGAATGCCAACCTGATAACTTATTATTAGTATATTGTTTTAAATAATTATAATTATCTGACGAAATTGCTATTGTTCTACGTGTTTGATGACTACTACTTTTGTCAATATAGATAACTACATCAATTTTTTTTTTAGCAAGAACAGATGCAAGAACTAAATTGGTAAGATTTTGGCCTATTAGACAAATTTTCATAACAAAATAATTTTAACAATAAAAATTAAATGATACAAAGTGACAAAAGCATTACTGATTCATGATATTTAAAAATTATATCAATAAAACAGCAGATTTTATCCTAAAAAGACTTTCTGAACTAATAGGCGTTGTATTGATAGTTGCATCTATTTTGTTATTTATATCACTATTAAGTTATTCTCCTGAAGATCCAAATTTTATATTTCCAGAAAATGTGCAGGTTAATAACATATTAGGTGTAAGAGGAAGCTACGTAGCAGATATCTTTTTTCAATCTATAGGAATAATTTCCTTTCTTATACCAGTTTCTTTATTTTTTACAGGATTGTCTATTGCTATAAACAAAAAATTAATAGTTATAATTGATAGTATATTTTTTATTTTTTTATATTCAATACTTGCAACAATATTTTTTGGTAATTTTTACAACGAAACTTATTGGTTGCTAATAAATGGTAATAATGGTTTCGTGGGTAATTTTATTTCAGAAACTATAATTAATGATTTATTCGAGATTAATAAAACTTTTAGTTATTACATTTTAATTTTTTTTATAATTTTATTTTTTTTTATGAGTAGTAATTTTAAGATAAATTACATTAATAAGCTCGTGAGATATATAAGTGATTTATCTAAATCAAAAAAAGAAAATATAAATATTAAAGAGAAAATTATAAAATCAGAATATACGAACGAAAATAAAATTGAAAACTCTGTGCAAGAGGATTTATTCGCAAATAAAAATATTATAACAAAGAATGAAGTAAAAATAAAAATTCCTTTAATAGATTTTCTAAAAAAACCTGAAAAAATTTCAAAAAATCAAAATGACACAAAAATTAAAGCTGAGGATTTAGAAAAAATATTATTGGATTTTGGAGTTGAAGGAAAAATTAAGAGAATTAATCATGGACCTGTTGTATCATTAAATGAATTTGAGCCTGCCGCAGGTGTAAAAGTATCAAAAATAATTAATTTATCAGAGGATATTGCCAGAAATACTAGCTCGGAATCTGCGAGAATAGCAACTATTCCAGGAAGTAATACTATAGGCATTGAGTTGCCAAAGATTTCAAGAGAAAATGTTTTTTTAAGAGAAATAATTTCTGATAAAAATTTTAAAAAAAGGGAAATAAAATTGCCAATTGCTCTCGGCAAAAGTATATCTGGAGAGCCCATAACTAGTGATTTAAGCTCTATGCCTCATTTATTGATAGCTGGTACTACTGGCTCTGGAAAATCAGTATGTATAAATACAATTATACTATCTCTAATTTACAAACATACGCCTGACATCTGTAAATTCATTTTGATTGATCCAAAAATGTTAGAGCTTTCAACTTATGAAGGAATACCTCATTTATTATGTCCAGTTATTACAGAGGCAAAAAAAGCAGCGTCTGTTTTGGGTTGGGTAGTTAAAGAAATGGAAAGCAGATACAGGTTGATGACAAAGGTGGGAGTAAGAAACATTGATGGTTATAATGAAAAGCACAAAGTTAAGATGCCTTATATTGTTGTGATTGTTGATGAAATGTCGGATCTTATGTTAGTCGCTGGTAAAGAGATTGAGAACTACATTCAAAAATTATCACAAATGGCTAGAGCGGCTGGAATTCATATAATAATGGCTACCCAAAGACCTAGCGTAGACGTAATAACTGGAACTATAAAAGCTAATTTTCCTACTCGTATTTCATTCCAAGTAACCTCTAAAATTGATAGTAGAACTATTTTAGGTGAGCAAGGAGCTGAACAACTTTTAGGTAAAGGAGACATGTTATATATGTCTTCAGCGAACAGGATTACAAGGATACATGCGCCTTATGTATCAGAGATAGAGATAGATAAGGTAAATAATTTTTTGAGAAATCAAGCAGAGCCTGACTATGTAGATGAAATTTTAAACTTTGCTGATGAAAAAGAGGTCAATGAGAAAAATAAGGATAATTCTGATACCGATGAATTGTATAGCGAAGCATTAGAAATAGTTAGATCAGAAAGAAAAGCATCTACCTCATTTTTACAAAGAAAGTTGCAAATTGGATACAATAGAGCTGCAAGAATTATTGACCAAATGGAGACTAATGGTGAAGTTAGCAAGGCTAATCATGTTGGCAAAAGAGAAGTATTAAAATAGTGAAATATATAATATTTATCATAATATTTTTTTATCCATTAAATATCTTTGCATCATCTAAAGATTTAATTAAAAGTAAATTAGAACAAACAAATAGTATTTCTTTTAAATTTATACAGAAAATAGGAAAAAAAATTGAACAAGGTGAATGCGTAATTTCGTACCCAAAAAAAATTTTATGTAAATACGATGATATTAATAATAAAATTTTAGTATCAAATGGAAGATCATTAGTAATAAATAGTAAAAAGATTAAAAATTATTTAAGATATAAGCTCAAAGATACACCTCTTGATTTAATCTTAGATAAAAAATTTCTACTCGAAGAACTAAACCAAGTTGAAGTAGTGCAAGAAAATGACGAAACATTTTCTTTTGAAATCACACATAATAATAATTTATTAAATATTTTTTTTGATAAAAAAAATTATGAAATAAAAGGATGGACAACAACAGATATTTATCAAAACAAAGTGGAAACCAAGTTATTAAATATAGAAGTAAATATAATGATAGATGAAAAATTATTCAGAATTCAAAAATACATTAACTAATATCTAAATTGATTGTTTCAGATTTAAAAATTTTCATCCCTCTTCCTAAGTAGTTTTTTAGGGCATGTTTGTGATCTAAAGAGCATGTATGAAGCCATACCTTTTTGGTATTTTTTCTAAATCCTAACTTCAAAGCTTCCGTTAAAAGATATTTTCCATAATTTTTTCCAATGTATTGATCTAAAATTCCAAAATAAGCGACTTCACATTTATTGGTCTCAGGATGGAATAAGAGCTCGAAAAAACCAACTAAATCATCGTTTTCTCTCAATATATATGTTTCTAAATTTGAATTATTTGTATAACTCATCCATTTCTCATCATCCCAAGCAAGGCGATCAATCCAACGATAGCTTTTTCCAATTTGCTTGTAAAAAAATTTATTTATTTGAAAATCTGGAGGATTTTTAATTTCAATTTTACAATTAATCTTTGGTTTAGATGAATTAATTTCACTAAGAGAGTTAATTTCCAGATACTTTCTATCAACTTTGGTTATCACGAAACCATTTTTCCAACTTTTTCACCACCAAATAAATGAAAATGTAAATGTGGTACTTCTTGACCGCCATCGTCACTAATATTAGCAAGTGCTCTGTAGCCTTTGCCATCATTCGATGAAATTCCTAGTTTTTTTGAAACTATTGTTATTCCTTTCATTAACCCTACTATTTCATCATTTGATGCATTTGAATTGAAGTCATCTAAATCAATATATTTTCCTTTGGGAATTACTAAAGCATGAATTTTTTTTTGAGGATTAATATCATAAAAAGATAAAACATAATCATCTTCATAAATTTTATTGCAAGGAATTTCTCCTCTTATGATTTTTGCAAATATATTATTATCATCGTAGCTCATGAAAATTTATTTAAATATATATTCTACTATTTTGTTAATCAATCTCCAGTAATCAAAGTTTCTATGATTTTTCCTTCGCACAGGGTCCTAATTCTAATACTATTATTATTGGTATAATAATACGTCTGGCCTTCTGTAGTTGGATTTCCACTATTTCCAGCCCAAGTGTAACCCCAATGATTATTAGGACTGTATACATTTTTTAAAAAATTCGTCATATGTATTCCTACATTTTGAGCTAAGTTTTCAAAATTATTGGAGCAATTAAAATCATACTCAGCACCTTGTTTAAAGCCAGTGTACCAGTTTCTGAGTTTAATGGTGCTTTCAAATTCACAGAATCCTTTTTTTTCTTTTATAGTTTTAACTATTTTGTCATGATTTGCTTTACAAACTTTTTCTTTTGCAGATTTGGTATATCCGCTGTAAGCAACTACCCCCACTGCGGCTAGGATACCTATAATTGCTACTACAACTAATAATTCGATTAAAGTGAAACCATTGCGTTTCATTCAGAAAATATCCTATTAAATTTTTTAAATTTTTGCATTGTTAAAATATATGCAACTAATAAGATCATATTTTAAAAAAGAGAGGGAAAATGAATAAATTTAAATCAATTTATAAAGCTATTATCAGCTTAACATTTGTTTTTTCTTTTGTTCTTACTTCAACTGCTGCTTTTTCAGAGATAGTTGGACGTTTATCTGTTCACTGGAGTCCAAAGCATCATAGTGCTAAACATGCACAAATATTTGCTGATGAAGTTAATAAAAGAGCAAAAGGAAAATTAAAAATCGAAGTTTATCCATCTAAACAATTATTTGGAATTAGAGAAGTAATGGGAGCGGTAACTTCTGGTGCAGTTGAACTTGGTGGAATTGTTGGAGTAGTAAGTTTTCCACCAATAAACAAAAACTTTAATGTTGCTTCTTTTCCAGGACTATTTAACTCTTGGGAACAACAAAGAGGTTTTTTTCAAAACTCAGCAAAAGGAAAAGAAATTTGGGGTGAATTGACTAAAAAAACTAATTCAACATTAGTTATGTATAACCCAGTTGGACCTGTAATGACTTTTTCAAGTGCTAAGGAATTGACAGGTATTGATGCGATGAAAGGTTTAAAGGCTAGAAGACTTTTAAAGAGTGAAGAACCTATGTGGGATGCTTTAGGAGCAAACAGAGTATCATTGCCTACCGGTGAAGTTTATACATCTTTACAAACTGGAATGATTGATACAATAAATAGTCCTCCAGGAAGTATTGAGGCATACAGCTGGTGGGAGTTTTTAAAATACGCTCAAAAGCCTTATCAATATTATGCTGATGCATATATTATGGCAAACTCAACTTGGTTTAATAGTCTGTCTCCAGACTTACAAAAAATCATAATGGATGTTGGTAAAGAAATAGGAAAAAGATCAACTGACTTAATTATGGATACTGGAGAAAGCACTCTTAAAAAATTCCAAGAAAGAGGCGGAGTTGTTACTACACTTTCAGGAGCTGAAAAAGCTAAGTTTGATAAGCTTATGAAAGATGAAGTGATGCCAGCAATGGCTAAAATGATTGATGCTGACGCTTTAGAAGCAGCACAAGCATATGCTAAAAGTAATTAGAAGAAGTTAAACTTTTTCTATAAAGATTATGAGGGCATTGCGAGCTATTAACAATTTGCTAGCAAAAGCTGCAATTTCGCTCGCAATGTTCATTGTCTTTTTAATGGTGGCAGCTTTAGCATTAAGCGCCACAACAAGATTTATCACAGGCACAGGATTTGCGTGGTTTATTGAATTACCACCTGTAATGGTGAGTTGGTTGGTTTTTCCATTACTTGGTCCTTTGCTAAAACAAGGACAACATATTAAAGTAGATTTTTTAAGTCACTATTTATCTGAAAAATCAAAAAATATTATTGGCACAATTGTAAATTTAATAGCTTTAATTTCTGCATGCGTTTTCTTTAAGGCGGGAATTGATGCAACAACAATGTATTACAATTTAGGACAGATGATGGAATTAGAAATTAACATTCCTATCTGGTGGATGTTTTTAGCATTTCCAGTCGGTTTTTTAATTTTAGCATTAACTTCGTTAGAGCTTATTTTAGATAATTTAAAAAAACTTTTAGGGAAAGAATAAATGTTTGGATTGGCTTTTATTATTTCTCTTGTAACATTAGTTATTTCAGTTCCAATTTTTTTAGTATTTGGTTTAGGAAGTTCATTAGCAGCTATTGCAGGGTTGAATTTACCTTGGTCAGTTCTAATTCAAGTTTCATTTGGTGCATTAACAAAACACGTTTTAATAGCTGTCCCACTATTTATTTTTACTGGAATGGCTATGTTAAAAGGTGGGGCAGCATCAAGATTAGTTAAATTTACAACAACACTAGTTGGTCATTGGCCAGGTGGATTGGGTGTTGCCATGGTTATTGCGATGGGTTTCTTCGCAGCTTTTTGTGGATCAATACTTGCAGCAATCACTGCAGTTGGAACAATTATGATGCCTAAAATGATTGAACAAGGTTATCCAACTCCATTTGTAGTAGTCTTGGCTGCCTCAGCTGCTCTTTTAGAAGCTTTGATACCTCCATCCAATGCTGCCATACTTTTTAGTGCTTTAACGAACGTACCTGTATCAAAAACCTTTGCTGCGGGCGTTATACCAGGCTTAGTTCTGCTTGTTTTAATGGTCCTTCTAGTTTTGTTTAAATGCAGGCATATTAGAACAGATGAGAAGGCATCTTTGAAAGAAAGAGTAACTTCTTTCGTCGCTGCGTTACCAGCATTGATCACTCCAGTGATAATTTTAGGTGGAATTTATGCAGGTATATTAACCCCATCTGAGTCTGCTGCTGTTGCAGGAGTATATGCAGTGCTTATAGGATTTTTAATTTATAGAGAACTAACATTTTCATCTTTGATGAGTTGTTTAAGGGAAACAGCAATCATAACAGCTGTTATTTTTGCAATTATAGCTACTGCAACTTTCTTAAGTGTTGTTTTAACGTACACTCAAGCCCCTCAAAAAATTATTACATTCTTCACGGATAAAGGAGTTAGTGTAAATCTGTTCTGGATAATGCTTGGAGCAATCTGTTTAATCCTTGGAACGTTTATTGAAATAGTTCCTGTATTTTATTTAACTGTCCCAATTTTTGCAGCAATTACATTATCGTTCAATCAAAGCTTACTTCATCTTTATGTTGTGTTTGTTGCTTTTGCTGGAATAGGAATGATAACACCCCCTGTATGTGTTGGTATTTATACAGCAGCAGGTGTGATCAAAGAAAATCCAGCCAAAGCTTTCAAAGAAGTTCCTCTATTTACAATCGTTGGAATAATTTATGGAATATTAATGATACTATTTCCAATATTCTCAACTTGGTTACCTGGTAAATTGTAAGGAAGTAATTCAAGAATTTATTTAAATTTAATTTCTATTTATTTTCTTTCAAGCTTTCTCTATATTTCTTACTTCTTCAACTCTAATCTCATGTATTTTATCCATTAGTTAACCTCCCACTTTTGGTCGGCAGCTGTATAAGGATTTATTTCTTCTAATACCTCTTGTTTATATTTATCATTTGCAAGATAATATTATTTTTTTTTATTTTTTATTACAAAACCATTTTTTTCTAAAACTTTTATAAGGTTTTTAAGCTTAACATCTCTTGGTGTCCTATGATCTCCTATACTTTCAAAAAATAAAGGTTTTAAACCTCTTTTTTCTTTTGATTTAAAAAAGTCTTTTATTGATTGTATTTTTATTTTCATGTTTCTCCTTTAGCGTTTTATTTTAAGTCCTAGCAAGTAGAGTTATGTTCTAAATCAGGACGTGAATAATAATAAAACATAATAAAAAACAAGTCTAGTTAAATCAAAAATCTTAATTATTCTTAATTTCTTATGTTTTAAAATCTCTTTTGAATAACTTATAATCAATAATAATGTTAATGTTATAAAAAATGAAAAATCAAAATACAGATACAACCTTTTTTACTAATGAAAAAGAAAGTTCATTATTAGATAGATTTAAAAAAACTTTACAACATGTTGATAATTTTGATGTTCTAGTAGGCTACTTTAGAACAAGTGGTTTTTATCTTTTACAGAAAGAATTAGAACAAGTTAAAAAAATAAGAATATTGAATGGGATAGATGTTGATAAAAAAACTTTTAATGCCTACCAAGAATCGCAAAAAACTTTTGACTATGATAGCTCATTGAAATTAAGAGAAAGATTGTCTGATGACTTTCAAAGTGAGGTTATAGATGCAGAGGATAATGAGGATACATATATTGGTTATCAAAAATTTATTGAATTTTTAAAAAATGGTAAAATAGAATTTAGACAACATCCAAGTCATAAGTTACATGCAAAAGTTTATATTAGCAGATTTGGAAAACCTATATCGGATGTTGATTATGGACGTGTAATAACTGGATCAAGTAATTTTTCACATAGTGGTTTAAAGGACAACTATGAGTTTAATGTTGAATTAAAAAATAGATCTGACATTGATTTTGCTCTCAATCAATTCGAAAAGTTATGGGACCAAAGTGAAGATATTAAAAATTTATTTATTGAAACTTTGGAAAACAAAACATGGTTAAATGATAAAATTACACCTTACGAATTATATTTGAAAACTTTATTCGAATATTTTTATGAAGATATAAACATAGATAAAGAAACTGATTTTAGTTTTCCTGAGGATTTTATGGATCTTGAATATCAAAAACAAGCTGTTGTGGCTGCAAATAAAATTTTAGATGCTTATAACGGTGTATTTCTTGCTGATGTTGTTGGTCTTGGAAAAACATATATTGCTGCTTTATTGGCTCAACAACCTAATTTAAAGCCTGCGAGAAAATTATTTATAGTGCCACCAGTTCTTGTCGATTATTGGAGAGAAACATTAAGTGATTTTGGTGTAAGCAGATTTAAAGTTGAGTCAGCTGGACAAATTAAAAATATAAAAAATTGGGATAAACTCGAGGAAGTTGAATATGTTTTTTTAGATGAAGCTCATAGATTTAGAAATGAAGATACTGAGACCTGGAAAGAACTTTATGAAAATATATGTTTTGGAAAAAAAGTCATTTTGATTACTGCAACAGCAATTAATAACAAATATGCAGATCTGCTAAGTCAAATTAAGTTATTCCAAAGACCAAACAGATCTAATATTCCAACTGTTAGAAATCTTCAAAACTTTTTTAAAGCATTAGAAAATAAAGCAAAAAAAGCTAAAGAAAAAGGGACCAAAAAATATATAGATGAAATAAGAGAGGGATCAAAACTAATTAGAGAAAGAGTTTTGAAACATGTTATGGTCAGAAGGACAAGAAAAGAAGTTAAGGAATTTTTTAGTGCCGATTTAGATAGACAAAATTTAGAGTTTCCAGAAATAGATACTCCAAATGCAATTGCTTATGAGTTTGATGAAAAAATAGAATCTGTCTTCAATGAAACTATAGATATTTTAAAAAATAAATTTATCAAAGCAAGATACACTCCTTATCGTTATCTTAAAAATCTACCATCTGAATTTGAACTTACTAGACAAGAAAACCTTGGAGCATTTATGAAAACTATGATCATTAAAAGATTGGAGAGCAGTTTTCATGCATTTAAAAAAACCATTCACAGATTTGTCCAGTCACATGAAAGATATCTACAAATGATGAATTCTGGAAAAATATATGTAAGTAGAAAAAATATATTTGATTTACTTGACGAGGACAATGATGAGAAAATAAATAAAATGATTGAAGAAGAGATAGTCAAAGAGTTTGAGTCCAAAGATTTTACCCCAAAGTTTAAAGAAGATGTTCAAAATGATTTAGAATGTCTGCTTACAATTCAAAATTTATGGAAAGATATCAACTTAGATCCGAAGATTAAAAAATTAATTTCAATATTTAAAAAAGAAGAAAAACTTAAAAATAATAAAATAGTTATGTTTACTGAGTCTACTGAAACGGGCATGTATTTGTTAAAGGAGTTAAGTAAGGAATTTCCAAATGAAGTTTTATTTTATTCTAGTGAAGGTGGCAGATATATTAGTAAAAATAATTTACATAATCTAAGTCAAAAAGATGGAAGAATTGAGATAAGAGAAAATTTTGACCCTAATATAAAAAATAAACAAAAAAATAATATTAGAATCTTGATTTCAACCGATGTTTTAGCAGAAGGGATAAATTTGCATAGATCAAATGTTAATTTAAATTATGATTTACCCTGGAATCCAACAAGAGTAATTCAAAGAATTGGGAGGGTAAACCGTGTTGGATCACAACATAAAAATATTCATGTATATAATTTTTTTCCTTCAGAAAAATCTGACGATGAAATAAAACAAAAAAAAAATATAATTAGTAAAATCCAAGCCTTTCATGATTGTTTGGGGAGTGATGCAAAAATTTTAACTGAAACAGAGGAGGTTCAAACCTTTAACCTATTTGGTTCAGATCTTTACGAAAATTTAAATAAAAAAGAATTTTATGAAGAAAATGAAGATATTTCAAACTCTGAACTGAAATTTTTAAAAATAATAAGAGATATAAGAGATAATAATAAAGAACTTTATCAAAAAATAGCTTTGCTGCCAAAAAAATCTAGATCGGGTAAAAATTTTAAGACTGAAAACAATTCACTAATTTCTTTTTTCAGAAAAGGTAAATTAAAAAAATTTTTGATATGTGACGAAAAAAATAAAACAAAAGAACTAACTTTTATAGAGGCTATTAAAATTTTGGAATCAACTAAAAAAGATCAAAAAGTAAAGCTTGATAAACAATTTTTTAATTTACTAAAAACAAACAAAGATTATTTTAATGAGATATTAAATAATGTTGAAACTGAACATACTCAAAGAAGAGGTTTATCTACTGAAAGAATATTAATTGAAACTTTAAAATCACTAAAAAATGAGAAATCTTTTAAAGACGAGGACCATCAACTAAGAAATAAACTACTGAGAATATTTGAAGATGGGATAGTTGCCCGGATGAGAGCAAAAGAAATTAAAAATGAATTAGATAAAGAAAAAACCACTGATGGGCTAAAAATTTTAAATATTTACAGAAAACATATTTCAGAAAAATTTTTAGACGAAAGTATAAAAGAAAAAGTGATTTACGGGGGTAAAAGAGAAATTATTTTATCTGAATATTTAACAACAAACTAGATGGATAAACACTCTGCATTAGATTTAATAAGTGACACTTTTAATCATCCATTTAATGAGGAAAGATTTGCAAATTTTTCGGTAAGTTTATTAAATAACTTAAAACTGTCATCGAACCATCAATGGCAAAATACAAAAACATTACCTGCATCAATTAGGGATTATATAGTTGAATTCAAAGAATTTGGTATTTTAGAATATGAGAATCAAGAAAGCTTAGTAGTTGGAATTGCAAAATTAAAATCAAGAAAAATTGTCGAAAAGTCAAGATCTATTCAAAGAGAATTTGCAAAACATCTAATGGAGATAAATAATTCAGACGCTTCTTTAATTTCTTTTTTTGCCGATGATTACGAAGATTGGAGATTCTCTTTTGTTAAATTAGATTATGGTAGATTACTTACAGAAAAAGGTAAAATAAAAATAAAAAAAATAATATCTCCATTAAAAAGGTTTTCCTTCATAGTTGGAAAAAATGAACCCAATAATACAGCTAAATCACAAATAGCACCTTTGTTGTATAACAAAAAAAATTCTATTAATGATATTGAAAAAGCATTTTCAGTTGAAAAAGTTACAAAAGAATTTTTTGATCAATATAAAAGATTGTGTTTTAAAATTAGAGATGAATTAATTCTTCTAAGAAAAAATGATAAAAATATCGATAATGATTTTAAAAAGCATTTTCTTAATGAGTCCGATTTTGCAAAAAAATTTATGGGACAAATTATTTTTTTATATTTCATTCAAAAAAAGGGGTGGATAGGAATTTACAGAAATAAAGATGGTTTTTTTAAAAAATGGGGAAATGGGCCAAAAGATTTC
This sequence comes from uncultured Pelagibacteraceae bacterium, assembly GCA_902616245.1. Lineage (GTDB taxonomy): Bacteria > Pseudomonadota > Alphaproteobacteria > Pelagibacterales > Pelagibacteraceae > Pelagibacter. The sequence continues at coordinate 236,097 of CACMSB010000001.1, read as the reverse complement.
TTGAGAAAATTATTTAATAAAGAATTCGGCAATTATAAAAACTTCTTTAATGATATTTTGGAAGATCTATTCTATATTGGTCTTTCAGTTGATCTTCCTGACAATTATTATTCAAAATTAAAATGCAAAGTGCCTTTTTTAAATGGAGGCTTATTTGAACCAATAAATGACTATAACTGGAAGGAAACAGATATAACTATTAAAAATAGTACTATTAAGGAAGTATTAGATATATTTGATACATTTAACTTTACAGTAAAAGAGGAAGATCCACTAGAGAAAGAGATTGCCATTGATCCTGAAACACTAGGAAAAGTATTTGAAAATTTATTAGATGAAAATTTACAAAGAGGACATGGAGTTTTTTACACGCCAAGAAATATTGTTAATTACATGTGTGAATCAGGACTTGCCTCTAGTTTTGTAAATAATCTAAAACTTAATTATAGCTTTGCAGAATACAAAAAATTTATTAACGAAATTTCATTAGTAGATTTAGATAATTCTAATTCTTTAGATTTATTGAATGAAGAAACTCTCACATTTTTAAAGAAAAATTCTAAAAAAATTGATGGATTTTTAAAAGAAATTAGAATTTGTGATCCAGCAGTAGGATCAGGAGCTTTTCCAGTCTCAATAATGAATATAGTTGTCAAAATAAGAAAAACTCTAAAGATAATTGATAGAAATGTTGATCAAAATTTAAACTACAGACTTAAACTACATTTTATCAAAAAAAATATCTATGGTGTTGATATTGATAAATCTGCTGTAGACATAGCCAAGTTAAGACTTTGGCTGTCTTTAACAATTGATCAGGAAAATTACGATAGAATAAATACACTTCCAAACCTTGATTATAAATTTCTTCAAGGAAACAGTTTATTTGATGATTTGGGTGGAAATATTGGAATGAAAGAAACTCAAAATCAATACTCTTTTGATAGTTCATTTTCCAAAAAAGAAGACTTAATTAATTTATATTTTGAAAAAATAAAGGAATTTGATTTATTAAATAATCAAATCGAAAAGAAAATAGAGAGAGAAAAAATAAACCAAATACTTAAAAAAATCATTTTGAGCGAAATCGAAAGTATTAAATCTTTTGATAAAAGTAATCCATTACTTAGCCAACTATCAAAAAATCTTGAAGATCTTGATAAAAAAATTAATGATTTTTTTTGTTGGAATATTATTTTCCATAAAATATTTAAAACAAATGGAGGGTTTGATTTAATACTTGCTAATCCACCTTATCTACGCCAAGAAGAAATTTTAAATTATAAAGATAGATTAAAAGATAGATATAAATTATTTAATTCAACATCTGACTTGTATACATATTTTTACGAGCTTTCTTTTAATTTACTAAAACCAAAAGGAACTTCGGTATTTATCACATCTAACAAATGGATGAGGGCAAAATATGGAAACAAATTGAGAGAATTTTTTAAAAACGAAGTATTTTTAGAAGAGATAATGAATTTCTCAGATATAAAAATTTTCGAGAACGCAATCACAAACACAAATATTACAATATTTAACAAAATTAGCTCAAAAAATGAAGAAGTAATTTATTCCGAATTATCCAAAGAAGACGATCTAAATCTTATAGATAAAATTTTTCTTAAAAAAAGTATAAAATATAAAAAAAATAAACTTAACGTAGAAAATTTTTCTTTTTTAAATAAAGAGGAAGAAAATTTAAAAGATAAGATTGAAAAAAAAGGTCAACCTTTAGGCAAATTAGATTACAAAATTTTTAGGGGGATTCTAACTGGTTTTAATGAGGGATTTATCATTGATGAGGTCAAAAAAAATGAATTATTAAAAAAAACACCAAAGTCAAAAATATTTCTTAAGCCAATTTTAAGAGGGAGAGATATTAATAAATTTGAATATAATTTTAATAATCTCTGGATGATAACAATACCCTCTGGATGGACTAACCAAAATTGCAAGGAATCAAATAAAGAGAAATTTATGAAAAAAAACTTCTCATCAATTTTTGATCACTTTGAAAATATTGAAAATAAAAATAAGAATAAAAAAATTGATAACCCCAAAAAAAAAGCTAAAGGCTTAAAAAAAAGAGATGATAAAGGGGACTATTGGTGGGAATTAAGAGATTGTGATTACTACGATTATTTCAAAAAAGAAAAAATAATTTGGATTGAGTTAAGTAATGAAAATAAATTTAGTATTTGTAGTAAAGAATACTACCTTTTAGCGGGCGCTTTTATGCTTACAGGAAATAATCTAAATATTTTAGTTGCATATCTAAATTCTAAAGTGTGCTCATATCTTTTTAATATAATTTGTAATTCATCTGGAATGTCAACGAGTCAATGGAAAAAATTCGCCTTAGAAAAATTGTCTATTCCACAAAACTTAGGTGCAGATAAAATAAAAGATTTAAACAATATTATAAAAAAAATACACAACTCAGATAAAAAAATCGATAAAAATATTTTTATAACTAAAATAAATAAGATTTTTTATGATTTTTTCGAATTAAATAAAAAAGAAATTAATATTATAGAAAATCGATAATTTGTGTTCATGCTTTCATTTAGTTGATAATTTTTATTAAAAAAATCTTCTCAAATAAGGAAGTTATTTCTTAGCCCACTGAATTTGTTTTTTTTCCCAATTTATGTAAGCTTGCATCATAAATCTTCGTACTTCACACCTTTTCTAGCCTTATTTCCATAAAAAACTCTTCTTTTTGCTCTAAACATCCACGATCTAACTCCTTTTTCAGGAATGCCTTCTAAGCGCATGTCAATCCAAACTAACATTTCAGTCAATATTAATCTTTCATGATCATCATGAAGATGATGAAGGTGTAGATCCCAAGTTCTTTTTAGGTCTTCATAGAAAATATTTCTTCTTGGTTCCAATTCTGATTCTGGCATACCCTGTACTTTAATTCTTACTTCCTCAATTTCAGAAGGTGATATCATTTTTGTCTTTTTTTTAGTTCTTCCATCACTTCTTCAATTTTTATACCACTTTTTTCAAGGTACATTATTAAGTGATATAGAACATCTGCCGCTTCATGAATTTTGTTTGTGTCTTGCTCTACAGCTTCTATTAGTTCATTTATCTCTTCTAAAACCTTTTCTTTCGCTAATGATTTATCTTCTAGAAGCTTATTAGTGTATGAGCCTTCAGCAGGATTACTTTTTCGCTCTCTTGCAAGTTTTACGAGATCTTCTAAAATCTTTAACATTCTAAATCCTAACAGGTATATCTTTTGAAGCCAAATATTGCTTAGCTTCATTAACTGAATAAGTCCCATAATGGAATATAGATGCTGCTAAAACGGCACTAGCACCTGATTTTATTCCATCTACCAAATGATCTAATGTACCAACTCCACCTGATGCAATAACTGGAATATTGACCATAGATGATATCTTTTGCATTAATTCAATGTCATATCCAGACTGAGTTCCATCTTTATCCATAGAGGTCACTAGAAGCTCTCCAGCACCACATTTTTCCATTTTAGAAGCAAATTCTAAAGCATTTATACCAGTTGGATTTCTTCCCCCATGAGTAAAGATTTCCCATCCATCGTTTTTTCTCTTTGCATCAATTGCAACAACAATGCACTGTGATCCAAATTTTCTAGAACTATCTTCAACTACTTTTGAATTTTGAACAGCTGCAGTATTAATTGATACTTTATCAGCTCCGCAATTAAGTAATTTATTAATGTCATCAATACTTCTGACTCCTCCACCTACTGTTAAAGGAACAAAACATTTCTTAGAAGTTTTCTCTACTACTTCATAAATAGTGTCTCTATTTTCATTTGAAGCAGTGATGTCTAAAAAACAAATTTCATCTGCGCCGCCGTCACTATAAATTTTTGCTTGTTCAACAGGATCTCCTGCATCTTTTAAATCTACAAAATTGATGCCTTTAACAACACGGCCATTTTTGACATCTAAACAAGGTATAATTCTATTTTTAAGCATCTATTTCTTTTGCAAGCTCATCAAGCTTTATATCACCATCGTATATAGCTTTCCCAATTATAACCCCTTCAATATTATTTAAATTTTTAGCTTTTTTAATATCACTAATCGAAGAAACACCACCAGATATAACTACTGGGCAATTTGAAATATCAGCTATTTTCTGTGTTTCTTCAAAATTTGGGCTTTGCTTTGTTCCATCTCTATTAATATCTGTGTAAATAATTCTACTAACTCCGTAATTATTTACCTTCTTTAGATATTCAGTTGTTAATTTATCAGATTCTTCTGTCCAACCTGAAATTGAAAGATGACCATCTTTAGCATCTAATCCTAATGCAATTTGATTTGAAAATTTTTTACAAGCTTCATCTAAAAATCTTCTATCTTTTATTGCAGCACTCCCTAAAATTACTTTTTCAACACCAGCATCAATATATTTTTGAATGGTTTCAAAATTTCTTATACCACCTCCTATTTCAATATTAAGATCAAATTTTCCAACAATATCTTGAATAATATCAATATTAATCGGGTCTCCAGTCAGTGCGCCATCCAGATCAACTATATGTAAATTTTTAAATCCATTATCTTTATATCTTTTAGCTTGATCCACAGGTGACATTTCATATTCTGTTTTATTTTCGAAGTCTCCTTTAATTAATCTCACACATTTTTTATCTTTAATATCAATTGCTGGAAAAATTTTCATTTTAACTTTATCACAGCTTCAGTAGATATATTCATATTGTTTAAATTATCTTTTTTATTTTTTTTAAAATTATTTTGGTTCTGGCACGCAAATAACAAAAAAAATATTATTATTAAATAATTTTTCATATTACAAATTTATGAAGTTATTTATTATTTTAAGGCCTATCTTATCACTTTTTTCTGGATGAAATTGAGTTCCAAATATATTGTCTTTTTCAATTGCACAGACGATCTTTGACGAATAATCGGTAATAGCAGCAGTGACTGAATTATCATTTGGAATAAATTCATAACTGTGAACGAAATACATATGAGAATTATTTTCTATATCATTAAAAATTTTACTATCTTTAACAATATTTATTTGGTTCCAGCCAATATGGGGTAGTTTATATTTTCCATTTTGATTATCAATTTTAGATACTTTGCCTGAAATCCAACCTAGTCCTTTAGTCTCAATTTCTTCGTATCCAACATCTGCAAACATTTGAAGACCTACACAAATTCCTAAAAGAGGTTTTTTATTATTTAATGCAAATTCACTTAAAGTATCAACCAAACCATTTATGCTATTTAAACCGTCTATACAGCTCTTGAAGGATCCCTGCCCTGGTAAAACTACCTTATCACTAGATTTAATTTTATCTAAATCTGAGGTTACTTCGATATTAACTTTATCTTTAGCAACTTCTTTAAAGGAGTTAATTACAGAGCTAATATTACCCGATTTATAGTCAACAATAGTGACGTCCATTAATTTTATAAAGAGCCTTTTGTAGAAGGAATTGTACTTTTATTCCTTGGATCTAATTCTAGCGCAGCTCTTAAAGTTCTTGCCAAGCCTTTATAACAAGACTCTATGATGTGGTGACTATTATCTCCATAAATATTTTCAACATGTAAAGTAATTCCTGCTGCTTGTGAAAATGCTTGGAACCATTCTTTAAATAATTCTGTGTCCATCTCACCAAGTTTCTCAACTTTTAATTTTACATTCCAAATTAAATAAGGTCTGTTTGAAACATCAATTGCAACTCTTGTTAAAGTTTCATCCATTGGCAACAGTATGTGAGCATATCTTTTAATGCCTACAAATTTTTTTGATGCTTTCTTTAAGCATTCTCCAATAGCAATCCCGGTGTCTTCAGTTGTGTGGTGAAGATCAATGTGTGTGTCACCTTTTGCTTTAACAGTCAAATCCATCGATGAGTGTTTAGATAACTGTTCGAGCATGTGATCTAAGAAACCTATTCCTGTGTCAACTTTGTACTTACCTTTGCCATCAATATTAAGGTCAACACTGATATTGGTTTCTTTTGTTTTTCTAGCTATTTTTGCTTTTCTTTTCATAATTTAAATTAGGTATATAGGTATTTTTGATTATATCAATAATACTAAACCTGGGCTTGAACTATTTAAATTCATATCCATCTATAGTCCATGACAACAATTGTGCTTATAAGAAAAAATAATGACGTAGTTGTGGCCAGTGACGGTCAAGTTAGTATGGGTAATACTGTAATTAAGAAAACTGCTAACAAAGTTCGTAAAATTGAGAAAAGAAATGTGATCGCTGGTTTTGCAGGATCAACAGCAGATGCTTTAACATTGTTTGAAAGATTAGAGTCAAAGCTTGAAAAACATGCGGGTAATCTGACAAGAGCTGCTGTAGAATTGGCAAAAGATTGGCGTACAGATAAATATTTAAGAAGATTAGAGGCCTTAATGGCAATAGGTGATAAAGAAAAAAGTTTTATAATTTCGGGAACAGGTGATGTTCTTGAACCCGAGGGAGATGTAATTGGAATTGGTTCAGGTGGAAACTATGCCTTAGCAGCTGCTAAAGTTTTAATGGATACTGATATGTCTGCAGAGGAAATTGCTAAAAAGTCTATTAAAGTTGCGTCTGATATTTGTGTATTTACTAACGACAATTTGAGTATGGAGAAAATATAATGGAAAAATCAAATGTTACATCATTTCCAAAAGGCAAAGTTACAAAAGGGAAAACTACAATAACAAACTCGTTATCACCAAGAGAAATAGTTTCAGAATTAGATAGATTTGTTGTTGGTCAAAATAAAGCTAAAAGAGCTGTAGCTATTGCTTTAAGAAATAGATGGAGAAGACAAGCATTAGAAGATGACATGAAAGATGAAGTTCTTCCAAAAAATATTTTAATGATTGGACCAACTGGTGTTGGTAAAACCGAAATTTCCAGAAGACTCTCAAAATTAGCAGAAGCACCATTTGTAAAAGTTGAAGCAACTAGATTTACAGAAGTTGGATATGTGGGACGTGACGTTGAACAAATTGTAAGAGATTTACTAGAAATAGCTATTGCTATGGAAAAAGTAAAAAAAAGAAAAGAGGTTCATGCCCAAGCACAAAAGCTTGCAGAGGACAGAGTTTTAGATGCATTAGTAGGCAATAAAGCAAGTGTTGCTACTAGAGAAAGCTTTAGAAAAAGACTAAGAGATGGAGACTTAGATGATAATGAAATTGAGATAGCTGTTAGTGAGTCTAATCAAATGCCTTCATTTGAAATTCCAGGAATGCCAGGAGCAAATGTTGGGATGATTAATATTTCTGACATGCTTGGAAAATCAATGGGTCAAAAACCCAAGAAAAAGAAAATGTCAGTCAAAGAATCTCATGATATTTTAATTAATGAAGAATCAGATAAACTTATTGAGCAAGATAAAATTATAAAATCTGCAAAAGATTCAACCGAAAACAACGGAATAGTTTTTTTGGACGAAATAGATAAAATTTCAGCTAGAACAGATCGTGTTGGTGGTGATGTATCAAGAGAAGGTGTCCAAAGAGACCTATTACCATTAATAGAGGGGACAACTGTTAGTACAAAATATGGACCTGTTAAAACTGACCACATTTTATTTATTGCTTCAGGTGCTTTTCAATTAGCAAAACCATCGGATCTTTTGCCTGAATTGCAAGGAAGATTGCCTATAAGAGTTGAGCTTGATGCCCTAAATAGTGAGGATTTTATAAGAATATTAAAAGAACCTGATAACAGTTTAATTAAACAGTACAAAGCACTTTTAAAAACTGAAAATGTAGATTTAGAATTTACAGAAGATGGAATTATCACAATTGCTAATATAGCAAGTGAAGTGAATTCATCAGTAGAGAATATAGGAGCAAGAAGACTACATACAATTATAGAAAGAGTATTAGATGAAATTAGTTTTACAGCTACAGATAGAGCTGGTGAAAAGATTACTGTAGATGGTAAATATATAAAAGATAATATTGGCGAATTAGTTAAAGATAGTGATCTTTCAAAATTTATTTTATAGTTTTCAAAATTATATCAAAATTTCCTTTCGAGGGACTGTTAACTGACTCAAAATCAATATTAATAATTTTACTCATTAATTCAGGATTATTTTTGATATATTCTGGTACCGAATGTTTTAAAATACTTAAATCTTTAGATTGATAAGGATCATTTAGGTTTTTTGATCTCATTCCCTTACCAGTAATCACATTAATTTTTTTTATTTTATCTCGATAACAATTCTCAATAAATACTGAGATTTTTTTGTTAGCTTCTTCTAAATTATACCCGTGAAGATCGATAGATCTTTCGGAAGCTGTCTGATTACTTATTTGATCTACATCTTTGCTCTGAAGCTTTTCAGAACTATCTAAGAAATCTTGCCAGTCTTTTTTATCTTTATCTGATAACTTATTTGTCAAGCCTGGGTATCAATTAGAAGCCAATTAGGATTTGAAGATCGACTATCTTTAGAAAATTTCCAAGTATCTAAAACTTTTTTTATTTTTTCAGGGTCGCCTGAAACAACTTTGTTATCTTTGTCTTTAACACATGAAATAATTTCACTTACAAATTCTACTGTAACTTCTAACATATTTTTATTTTGCTGATGTTCTTTGACTTCAGCTGAATTAATTCCAATGAATGTTGTTTCTGAAGAAAACTTTTTTTCATCTCTATCTTTAATTGCTTCCTCAAATTGTAAATAAACGTTTTTATCAAGCAATGATTTTATGTCTTTTAACTTTCCATTGGCAAAATTAGTAATTATAGTCTCATAAGCAATCTTAGCACCTTTAACGAATTCTTTTTTAGCGTTTTCGTCGAACGTTTTTGCATTTAAATCCATAGTGGGTTTAGACGGTGGGGCCTCATGAGCAAAACTTGAGTCTATATCCTCTTCAAATCCTGTTTTTTTACCTAAAATTCCTCTTAATCTTAAAAAAATAAAACCTGCAATCATTGCAAGAAGTATAATATCGATGTATTCAAAGCTATAACTCATATAAGTATAATATTTACTATGTTGATAATTTCAACCTGCTAATTAAGTTATAGACAAATGAACACAGTATTATTTTTGATTATAGGAATTCCTCTTGTTGAAATTTACTTATTCATTAAAATTGGTTCTCAAATTGGAGCATTTAACACCGTTTTGCTCATATTAATTACTGCAGTTGCAGGAGTTGCTTATGCAAGATATGAAGGTTTTAACACTTTAAAATCAGGTTTTGGTCAACTTGTTAAAAATGAAATTCCTGTTTATGAAATTATTTCTGGTGCAACTTTAGCTTTTGCAGCATTGTTGCTAATTATTCCTGGTTTTGCTACTGATATCATTGGAATCTTATTAATTATTCCATTTACGAGAAGAATTATATTGGGAAAGTTTATAAAGGCTAGAAAAACAAAAAAAGCTGACGAAAATAATTTTATTGAAGGTGATTATGAGGATATAGACGATAATGACAAAAAAATATGAAATAGTACTACAATATATTCAGGACTTATCAGTTGAGATACCGAGTGCTGAAACCTTTGTTTATAGCAGAGAATTTATCTCTAAATATACTTTGGGAATAAATATAACTACAAAGACATTAAAAAATAAAATGATCGAAGTCACGACAAAATTAAATTATAAGAGACCAAACGAAACAAAAAAAAATTCACATTTTGAAATTTCTTACTCTACAGTAATAAAATTAATAGATGAAAAAATTAATAAAGAAGAATTAGAAAAATTATTACTTTGTGACTTACAAATTGAGGTATATCCAAAACTTGAAAAAATATTTATTAATTTGATAAAAGATTCTGGATTTCCAGAGTTGAAACTGGAAAAAAAAGTCGATTTTGAAAAATTGTATGAACAAAGACTGAATTAGTAAAAATTTTTTTTTAAATTTTTTTTTAAAAATTTTGAATGATTTTCAATTTCACTTTTGGTTAATTGTATAATTTTCTTTGAATAATTATTAACCGAACTATTTAATTCTTCTTTTTTATCTTGATTTTTTTGAAACTGAAATATTGGCTCTTTTTGATCAATAAGATTTATATAGACCTTTGAAAGTAACTCGCAGTCAATTAAAGCGGTATGTTTTTCTCTTCTTGAATTATCGACCCTAAATCTTTTACACAAAGCATCCAAACTATTACCTGATCCTGGATATTTATTTCTAGCAATCTCAAGTGTATCAATTACATTTGCAGATGAAATTTTTCCTTTTTTTATCAAAGATAGTTCATTGTTCAGATGACCGATGTCGAATTCTGCATTGTGTATCACAATCTTTTTTCCATCTATAAATTTTAAAAATTCATCTGCTATATCTATAAATTTTTTCTTGTCGGATAAAAATTCATCTGTGTAGCCATGGACTTTTAGGGCACTTTCTGAAACTTTTCTCTCAGGATTTAAATAACAATGGAAAACTTTTTTTGTAGGGATTAAATTCTCTAACTCTATACATCCAATCTCAACAATACGGTGCCCGTCCTTTACCGATAATCCTGTTGTTTCAGTATCAAGAACTATTTCTTTCATCAATTATTTTTTTTTTTAATTTTTTTATTTTATTTTTCATTATATTTGGTGAAAAATTATTATCGATAATATAATTAGCCATTCTTTCTTTTTTTAACAGTGATGATTGGTTAAGTTTTAATTCATTTAAAATTTTTTTATTAAAATTTCTTCTTTTTTTTAATCTTTTTAAAATTTTTGATTTTTTTGCTTTAACAAAAACTAGTATATCATTTTTTTTATATAATTTATTTTCTATCAATAAGGGTATATCCATAACAACAATTCTCGAAGATTTATTTTCCTTCAAAAAAAATTTCATTTTTTTTCTTACTATTGGGTGAACAATTGATGAGATAATTTTTAAATTGTTTCTATTTGATGATATCGCTTTAATTAAATCTGACTTTTTAATAGGAAATGAACTAATAAATTTAGGTAACTTTTTTTTTAAATTTTTAAAACAATTTTTGTCATTTCTATAAATATTTTTTACTACATTGTCTGCATTAAAAACTGGATACTTAAATAATTTTGATATAAACGATTTTCCAGAACCAATGCCGCCTATAGTGCAAATTCTTATCATTTTAAAAGTCAAATAAACTTATATGCATCTTCCACCATCTACTTCTAAAATAGATCCAGTGATCATATCAGCTTCATCAGAACATAAAAAACAAGCCGCATTACCCATATCTTGTGGAGTTGAAAATCTTCCAATAGGAATTGTTGATAAAAATGCTTGTTTTTTTTTTAAAGTATTTCCTCCCATAAATGATTTTAACAAAGGTGTTTTCCCAGCCACTGGAGCTAAGGCATTAACTCTAACTTTATAAGGTGCAAGTTCTACTGCCATTGTTTTAGTGGCAGTTATCATCCATCCCTTGCTTGCATTATACCAATTTAATTTGGGCCTCGGAGATAATCCTGCTGTAGAAGCCACATTTAAAATAACTCCTTTTTTAAATTTTTTCATCTTTGGTACAAAGTATTTACCACAGAAATACACAGACTTAGCATTGACATTAAATACCTTTTCAAATTCTTTCTCTGTAACATTTTCCATCGGTTTAGGCTTATGGGTAATTCCAGCATTGTTAACAATTACGTCTAGAATTTTATACTTACTATAAACATATTTTGCCAACGACTCAAATTGTTTTGAATTAGAGACATCTGCCATAAAATAATCTTGTGATAAACTTTTTGAGACTTTTTTTAGAAGATTTAAATTAATATCTACTAAAATTAATCTAGCACCCTCATAAGAAAATTTTTTTGCTATACCTTTTCCAAAACCTGATGCTGCACCAGTTATAACAATTATTTTATCTTTTAATCTCACAAATTTTAACTTTTTAAGAATTCAGTTACTTTTGTATTAATCGCAGGTTCAACTTTATGCCAAATATTAAAAGCTTTTTGTGCTTGGTATAAAAACATATTTAAACCATTTTCGTATATATTCCCAGTTTCTTTTGCTGATTTAGAGAATTCTGTTTCGAATGGCTCATATATAACATCATAAAATAATTTACCGTTTCCTGCTTTAGAAAAATCTATTTGAAACTTGTCATTCTTTTTTAGTCCTAAACTTGTTGCATTTATAATCATATCAAAATTATTTAATTGTCCCCATTCCAAAATCTCTAACTCACTGAAAATATTTTTTAACTCTAATGATTTTTTTTTTGTCCTATTGCTTAAGGCTATGTTTTTAGCGTTCATTTTTTTCAAAGCATAGATTATTGAAGGAACGACTCCCCCTGCTCCTAGTATTAATATTGATTTGTCCATGACGTTGTAATTTAATTTTCTAACACTAAGTTCGAAACCATCTATATCTGTGTTATGTCCAATTAAATTTCCGTTATCGAAGGAAACGGTATTTACTGACTGAGTTCTTAAAGCATGACCACTAAGAACATTTAAATAAGGTATAATTGTCTTTTTAAAAGGGATAGTAACATTTATACCATTCAATCTTCCGTCTTTCATATTTTCACATAATTCAGCCAAATCACTTTCATGAACTTCTAATTTTCCATAAATAGCATTTAAATTATTAGATTTTATCCAATAGTTTTGTAATTTTGGTGATAATGAATGTTCAATAGGATTTCCTATCACTAAAAACTTTTTCATTTGTAATTTTCTATATACTCTTTAATTTTTTTAACTGGTAAACCCATAATAGTGTCTTCATCTCCATCAATGCTGCTAAACAATTTTCTTCCTTCTCCTTCTATTTGATATACATTATAAGAATACAAAGCCTCATCGGAAATCTTTTGTAAGTATTCTTTTAATTGGTTATCTGATAAAAGCTTCATAGTAAGAGAAGCCTTATCGGTATAATTCCAAACCATCGAGCCATTTTTAGACATACAAACTGAACTAATAAGATTATGGCTTTTTCCATTGAGCCTCTTTAAAATATTAAGAGCCTCATTTCTATCATTAGGCTTTGAAATTAGTTGACCATTTAAATCAATAACACTATCTGCTCCCAAAACTAAGGTATCAGTGAACTTCTGACTAACTTTATTTGCTTTTAGTTCTGCCAAATTTTTTGAAATTATTTCAGGCGTAACACCTTCATTGATTAAGCTATTTTTTACAGGTTCTTCATCAACATTGGAGGGCTCAACATTGCAATTGATTTTATTTTTTTTTAATATTTCTTCTCTTACTTTGCTTTTTGAGGCTAATATAATTTCAAACATTTTTGCTTTTAATTTCGTATATTTTTATTACTGATGCGGCCGTTTCTTCTACAGATTTTCTAGTTACATCTATAATTGGCCATTTATTTTTCTTAAAAATTTTTTTTGATCTATCTACTTCTGCTCTTATTTTTTCTAGGTTTATATAGTCTGAGGCCTCATTTTCTTTTAGAGAATTAAGCCTATTCCTTCTTATATCAAACAATCTTTCAGCTTCTGTTACTAATCCGATAACACATAAAGAATCTGATTTCATTACATCTTGTGGAATTATCATTTCATTAACAAGAGGTATATTTGAAGTTTTTAATCCTTTGTTTGCAAGATATATAGAAGTAGGAGTTTTGCTTGTTCTGCTAACACCAATAAGAATAATGTCTGAATCTAATATATTTGAGGTGTTATTTCCATCGTCATGGTTCATGGTAAATTGAATAGCTTCAATCCTCTTATAATAATCTTCATCTAAAACATGTTGAGCACTCGGCTCATGCGTTGCTTTTTGATTTAGTATTTTTGAAAAATTCAGAATCAAGTCACCAAGAACTCCAAAGCATGGTATTTTTTTTTTATTAGCTTCGTCAGAAAGAAATTTTGCTAACTTGCTATTAACGACCGTGTAAAGAATGATTGGACTTTCTTGGTTTTTAGCATCATTTAAAATTGTTAAAATTTGATTTTCAGTCCTAGTGAAAGAAAACTGATTTAGCTCATAATTAAAATTATTGAATTGAGCTTTCAAAGCCATAAATATTCTATCTAGAGTTTCACCAGTAGAGTCGGATATTAAGTAAACTTGGTGTGTGTTTTTCATGTATAAAGTGTCTATAAATTATTTATAAAATAAAAAATAATCCCTATTTTTTGATTTCATCTAAATTTTATTAATTGTTAGCATTTAATTAACATATTTATAATTGTTCATAACTTATCAACATTTTACTCATTATTGAAAATCATTAATTAATTGAGTGTTTTCAATAATTTTTATTAATACTTTGTGTATAAAAAGTGAATAAAGTGTTTAAATTGAGTAATTTACGTAATCTACAATTCATACTAATAATAAAACTAAATGTATTTATTTTATTATATATGACGCCAATAAAAGAATGTTTAATAAATAATAGGACTGATCTCAACCCTGTATGGTTAATGAGGCAGGCAGGAAGATATCTGCCTGAGTTTAGAAAGATAAGAGAGAAAAATACAAATTTTATAGACCTATGCTTAAATCCAATTCTCTCAGAAGAAATAACACTACAACCAATTGATAGATTCGACTTCGATGCAGCCATTATATTCTCTGATATCTTAATGGTACCTTATGGTCTTGGACAAAATGTAGAATTCAAAAAAAATTTTGGACCAAATCTTGGTGAAATAAACTTAGATGCTTTATCCAAATTAGATGAACACAAATTCACAGAAAAATTATCTCCGATTTATAAACTCTTAGAAAATTTAAGCAAAAGTCATAAATTAAAAAATAAAGACTTAATCGGTTTTGTAGGAGCCCCTTGGACTTTACTTGTTTATATGATCAATAAGGTTTCACCAAAAAAAGGTCTGTCATCAAATTTCTTTGAAAATTTAGATTTAATAGACAGCCTATTAATTATACTTGATAGATTTGTTAAAATTCATATTAAAAATCAAGTAAAGGCTGGTGCAACATTAATTCAAATATTTGATAGTTGGGCAGGTTTAATAAAAAACGATTTTGATAAATATTTATACAATCCAACATTATCTCTTGTTGAATATACAAAAAAACTTGGTGTTCCAGTAATATGTTTTCCTAGAGGCATTTCTGACTACACTAAGTTTTGTAAGATCGTTAATCCAAATATGGTAAATATTGACTATAATATAGATCCAAAAAAAATAATTGATAATATTCAAATTCCTATACAAGGAGGATTAGACCCAAAAATATTATTAACAGATAAAGAAAATTTAAAGATAGAAACAACCAGATATTTAGAAGCCTTTAAGAATCATCCTTATGTTTTTAACTTGGGGCATGGCATAGTACCAGAAACGAAAATTGAAATGGTAGAAGAATTAGTAAAAATAGTAAGAGAATATAAATAATGGAAAAACACCCTGAGGTAAAATTTGGAAAAACTGGAGCCTTAATCATAAACCTAGGAACACCAGATTCTACAAATTGGTTAGATATCAGAAAATATTTAAAAGAATTCCTGTCTGACAGAAGAGTAATAGAAGTTAATCCAATCTTATGGAAAATTATTTTAAATGTTATCATTTTAAACTTAAGACCATCAAAAACTGCAAAAGCTTATAAAGAGATTTGGATGAAGGATAGAGATATGTCTCCTTTATTATATTATACCCAAATGCAAACCCAAAAAGTCTCGGGTTTAATATCAAATGAAAACTTAATAATAGACTTTGCAATGAGGTATGGAAATCCAAGTATTAAAAGTAAAATAAAAAAATTACATGAAGCAGGATGCGAAAATTTAGTCATTCTACCATTATATCCTCAATATGCAGCTGCTACTACAGCAACAGTTTGCGATGAAGTTTATAGAACACTAATGGAAATGAGATGGCAGCCATCATTAAAAATTATACCTCATTACGAGTCTAATCCACTATACATTGATGCCCTAGTAAATTCTATAAATACTAAATTAGCAGGTATTAATTGGAAGCCAGACCTAATACTAGCGTCTTATCATGGAATACCAAAAAAATACTTTGATAAAGGGGACCCTTATCATTGTTATTGTCACAAAACTACTAGATTAATTTCAGAAAAATTTACTTTTATTAAAATTAAAACTACTTTTCAATCAAGGTTCGGCCCCGAAGAATGGTTAAAACCATATACAGACAAGACATTAGAAAATTTACCTAACGAAGGAGTAAAGAATGTTTTAGCAATATGCCCTGGATTTTCTTCAGATTGTGTAGAGACATTAGAGGAAATATTGATACAAGGGAAAGAAAGCTTTTTAGAGGCTGGCGGTCAGAATTTTGATATGATTCCGTGTCTTAACGACAATGATGATCACATAAAATTGCTAAGTAATCTGATCAAAAAAAATATTTAATTTATGAATTATTATCTTCTTTTTAAATCTTTACATTTAATTTCGGTAATTTCTTGGATGGCAGGTCTGTTGTATCTTCCAAGAATATTTGTTTATCATGCTCAAAATAAAGATGATATCCAAATTTCAGATGTATTTAAAGTCATGGAAAGAAAATTATTTTTTTATATTATGACA
The DNA here is from genome assembly GCA_902616245.1 of uncultured Pelagibacteraceae bacterium. Taxonomy (GTDB): domain Bacteria; phylum Pseudomonadota; class Alphaproteobacteria; order Pelagibacterales; family Pelagibacteraceae; genus Pelagibacter. The sequence continues at coordinate 219,565 of CACMSB010000001.1, read as the reverse complement.
CCGGCCATGATTTTATCATGGATATTTGGTCTGCTTTTGATACATGAAATAGGATTTAAACAATTAAGCCAAACTTGGATGTTGTTAAAATTATTGTTTGTTGTTTTGCTTACTGTTTATCACTTTTACTTAGGCAAAACTTTAAATCAATTTAAACTAGATCAAAACAAACATTCTCATAAATTTTTTAGAGTTATTAATGAAATACCAACAATTTTGCTTATTTTGATTGTTTTTGTAGTAATATTTAAGCCTTTATAGGCTTGAAATCTTGTTAACACATTATTATATTATATTTATCTAATTAAATTTCCCCAAAATGAATATTCAAGAACTCAAAGAAAAAAGCTCAGAAAAACTCATTACAGAGGCTGAAAAACTTGGAATTGAGAATGCTAGTACTTTAAGAAGACAAGAAATTTATTTTGCAATACTAAAAAAATTAGCTGAGAAAGGTGAAGAAATTACTGGAGGAGGAGTTTTGCAGCTATTGCAAGATGGTTTTGGTTTTTTAAGAGCAATGGAGTCAAATTACCTGCCTGGTGCTGATGATATTTATGTAAGCCCTAATCAAATACGAAGATTTGGATTAAGAACTGGTGATACTGTCGAAGGACCTATCAGAGCACCGAAAGAAGGTGAGAGATACTTCGCATTATTACAAGTAAGTAAAATTAATTTTGAAGAAACTGATAAATTTAAACATAAAATTGCTTTCGATAACCTAACACCGCTTTACCCGAACAAACAATTGGTCATGGAAGTTGATAATAATAAAATTGAAAAAAAAATTGACCTAACACCGAGATTAATTGATTTGGTTAGCCCAATTGGTAAAGGACAAAGATCATTAATTATATCGCCTCCGAAGGCCGGCAAAACTATGATTTTACAAAGTATAGCAAACTCTATTACAGCTAATCATCCTGAGTGTTATTTAATGGTATTACTAATAGATGAGAGACCCGAGGAAGTGACTGATATGCAAAGAACTGTCAAAGGTGAAGTTATCAGCTCAACATTTGATGAGCCAGCACAGAGGCATGTTGCTGTTGCTGAAATGGTTATAGAAAAGGCAAAAAGATTAACCGAACATAAAAAGGACGTGGTTATACTCTTAGATTCTATAACAAGATTGGGACGTGCTTATAATGCAGTGGTCCCTAGTTCAGGAAAAGTACTAACAGGAGGAGTTGACGCAAATGCTTTACAAAGACCAAAGAGATTTTTCGGTGCAGCAAGAAATATTGAAGAAGGTGGATCATTAACAATTATTGCTACTGCTCTTATAGATACTGGCAGTAGAATGGACGAGGTTATATTCGAAGAATTTAAAGGAACAGGAAATAGCGAGACAATATTAGATAGAAAAATATCTGAAAAAAGAATATTTCCTGCAATTGATATAACAAAATCAGGAACAAGAAGAGAAGAGTTAATTTTTGAAAAAAACGATCTACAAAAGATGAATGTCCTTAGAAGAATTATTGCTCCAATGGGATCAATGGATGCAATTGAGTTTATTAATTCAAAGTTAAAAGATACAAAGAATAACTCAGACTTTTTTAATTCAATGAATAAGCCTTCCTAAGCACTATAAATATCCCAATTCCACCATTTCTTTATTGAAAGCATCTTCAATTTCTTTTGTAGTTTCCTTGCTTAGTAAATTCTTATAATTATTTTTTCGACCTAAATTGAAGAAAGGTTTCTTACTTCCATCAGATGAGTATATAGCTTCATCAAAACCTTTTTTTTCCTCCATTTTTTTCATTTTATCAAATTTTGTACTTTGTATAGATTTATTCAATTTTTTAACATCGACTTGAGCTTTATTATTAAGCAAATTATTTATAAAAATAATAACATTTTTAAAAGTATCTACAGGATTGTTCTCTAATTCCTCGTATTTAATAACTAATTTATTTTTTATGTTTGAATTTTTCCAGGAATTATAATTGTTTGCCCAAGAACTTATAAAAGAATAACTAGCATAATTATCTATATCTTTTTTGTCTTTTAAGTTTCTATAAACGCTTTTTATCATCTCTAGAGCCTCATCCTCATTTGATGAATAATGGTTCATTAATGAAGTGATAACATTTCTTGGATCTCTAACAACTATGATTGCACCTAATGTAAATTCTTGTGATGTAAAGTTATTTCCTTTGTACGATCCAAATACATTATGTGTTTTTAAAAAACGAGCTTTCTTTAAATCTTTGATTTTTTTTTGAATGATTAACCAGTTTTTTGCAGCTTCATCAATACTCTCTACTCTTTTACTAAAAAAATCTTTGCTAGGAAATTGTTTAATGTTTTTTAACAACCCAAAATCAAATTTTCCATCTTCTGAAAAATAATATGAGGTTAATAATGATCTAAGCCAGGTATTCCCACTTTTAGGATAAGATGAAATCCAAATAATCATAGAAAATTATATATATTTAAATTCAATACTAGCTATAATTATTACAATGACAATATATGCCCTATCCTCAGGCCCTGGTTTGGCGGGAATATCAGTTATAAGAGTATCTGGTCCAGATACAAAAAAAGTAATTTTAAATCTCACAGACCATGAGCCACCCAAACCAAGGGTGGCAACTAATAGGAAGTTCAATAAAATCAATGATAATGAGCTTATTGACGAAGGAATATTAATATGGTTTCCCGGACCAAACAGCTACACAGGCGAGGACATGGCCGAATTCCATGTTCATGGTAGCAAAGCAGTGGTAGAAGCTATTCAATCATCAATATCTAAAATTGAAGGTTGTAGATTGGCAGAACCTGGAGAGTTTACAAAAATAGCTTTTCAAAATGGTAAAATAAATTTGCTTAAAGCCGAAAGCATATCAGATTTGATTTCTTCAGAAACAGAAATTCAAAGACAACAAGCTATAAAAATTATGTCTGGAAAAAGTTCAGACAAATTTAATTCTTTGAGGAAAAGATTATTAAATATTTTGTCAAACGTTGAGGCTAAAATAGATTTTCCTGAAGATGAATTGCCAAAAGATATTTTAAAAAATATTAATTCAGAAGCTATTGGTGTTAGAAAAGAAATAGAGAAAATATTAAATGATCAAAGAACCGGAGAAAGAATCAGAGAAGGTTTTAAAATTGCAATAATTGGACCTACAAATGCAGGTAAATCATCTTTATTGAATTACTTATCAAAAAGAGATGTTGCAATAGTTTCAGAATTTGCAGGGACGACTAGAGATGTTATAGAGGTACATTTAAACTTGGATGGTTATCCGGTTGTGATTTCAGATACTGCGGGCATAAGGAGCTCAAAAGACGAAATCGAAAAAAAAGGTATAAAGTTAGCTTTAAATAAAGCTGAAATTGCAGACTTAAACCTAATAGTTTTTGAGCCCAAAACTGTTGATTTTACTGACTTTTTTAATCATTTAGCTTTAAAAAAATCAATTGTAGTTATAAATAAAACGGATCTGGGAATTCAGAAAATAGGAAAAGAAATTAAAAAACATAATCCAATTTATATTTCAATAAAGGAGGAAAAAAATTTAGAGAAACTTATAAACATGATCAAGGAGAGATTAAAAAATAAATTTCTTTTATCTCAGGATATTTTTATTACAAGACAAAGACATAGAGATAATCTTGAAAAGTGTGTTGAACATTTAAAAAATTTTGAGGAAAAAAAATTAATTGAAGATTTTGATAAGTTAGCTGAAGACTTAAGGTTAGCAACTAGATACTTAGGAAAAATTGTAGGTAAAGTAGATGTTGAGGAGATATTGGGTTCAATTTTTGACGATTTTTGTATAGGCAAATAATCATTGGTAATATTAGCTTTTTTAACAATTATAAGTGTTTACTTGTAAAATTCTTGTTGAATAATAAATTACACTTATGAAAAATGAATTAAAATATGATGTCGTCGTAATAGGGGGCGGTCATGCAGGTTGTGAGGCAGCTGCAGCTGCAGCGAGACTAGGTGTTAATACTGCATTATTCACTCACAAATTTGATACTATTGGTGAAATGTCTTGTAACCCAGCAATTGGAGGATTGGGTAAAGGACATTTGGTAAGAGAAATAGATGCACTTGATGGTGTAATGGGTGAGGTAGCAGATAAATCTGGAATTCAATTTAGGCTATTGAATAGAAGCAGAGGCCCTGCTGTTCGCGGGCCTAGAACTCAAAGTGATAGATCACTTTATAAAAAATATATGCAAGAAAAACTTGTAAACTATTGTAATCTAAGCATTTTTTCTGATCCTGTAATTAAGTTTATATTTAAAAATAACTATATAGTAGGCTTTATAACGAAGTCAGGTAATGAAATAAAATCTTCAAAGATAATTTTAACAACAGGAACTTTTTTAAATGGTTTGATACATATTGGTGAAGAAAAGATTCCAGCGGGTAGGTACAAAGAAAAACCCTCAACAGGCTTGAGCGAGCAATTAGAAAAGTATAATTTTAAAATAGGAAGATTAAAAACAGGAACCCCTCCAAGGTTAGATGCTCGTACTATAAATTTTAAAAACCTAGAGGAGCAACATGCAGATAAAGAACCATATTTTTTTTCATTCTTAACTAAAAAAAATCTAAATAAACAAATATCATGTAGAATGACATATACTAATGATGCTGTTCACAAAATTATATCTAAAAATATTAAAAAGAGCGCTATGTATTCAGGAAATATAAAAGGAGTGGGTCCAAGATATTGTCCATCAATAGAAGATAAAATAAAAAAATTTGCAGATAAAGAGCGACACCAAATTTTTCTAGAGCCAGAAGGGTTAAATGATAATACAATTTACCCAAATGGTATATCGACTTCTTTACCGGCTCACATTCAGCAAGAAATTTGTAGTAAAATCAATGGTTTAGAGAATGTAAAAATCATAAGGCCTGGATATGCAATTGAATACGATTTTATTGATCCAAGAGAACTATTTTTAACTTTAGAGACTAAAAAAATTAAAAATCTTTTTCTTGCAGGTCAAATTAATGGAACAACTGGTTATGAGGAGGCGGCTGCCCAAGGATTGATTGCCGGCATAAATGCTTCTTTAGCAATTAAAGGAAAAGAACCATTCATTCTTCAAAGATCGGATGCTTATATAGGAGTAATGATAGATGATTTAGTTACTAAAGGTGTAGCTGAACCTTATAGAATGTTCACATCTAGAGCCGAATATAGACTTACACTTAGAGCTGACAACGCAGATATAAGATTAACTCAAAAAGGTATTGATGCAGGAGTGGTCTCAGTAGAAAGAAAAGAAATATTTAATGAAAAAAATAGTCAATTATTAAAAACTCAGTCAAAAATGGATAAATTAATGATTACACCATCAAAAGTTGCAAAATATGGTGTAAAGATAGCTAGAGATGGTGTTAGTAGATCAGCAAACGAGGTTTTAGGACAAAAAACAGTAAATATGAGCAAAATAAGAGAAATATGGCCAGAAATTAAATATATTTCACGTGAAATTGATGAACAAATTGAAATAAACTCTCATTATAAAGGATATTTAAAAAAACAACATTCTGATATCTTGGCTTTCAAGAGAGATGAAAATCTAATTATACCAGATAATTTGAATTATGATAGTTTTGCTGGTTTATCTAATGAAGTTAAATCAAAATTTAAGAAAATAAGGCCTAAAACAATGGGTCAAGCTTTAAGAATTGATGGTATAACCCCCGCAGCGGTGTATATTTTGTTGTCTCATCTTAAAAGAAAGTCTATTAAGCATATAGCTTGATCGATTCGAATATTATAAAATTTAGAAAATTAACACTTCAAAATGTTTCACGTGAAACGTTGAGAGAGCTCAAAGAATATTCAAACGAGATAATATCAAAAAATAGACATGTTAATTTAATTGGTAAAAGCACAGAAAAATTAATAAATACAAGGCATATAGAAGATAGTGCACAAACTATTGATTTTATTGATAATAAAGACATTAAAGTGTGTACTGATTTAGGATCTGGAGCTGGGTTACCTGGTATAGTTTTAGGTATTTTGATGAAATCAAAAAAACCACTATTTAAGCTAATTTTTTATGAGAAGAGTTTTCACAAAAGCAATTTTCTACAGGAAATGAAAAAAAAATTTAAATTAAACTCTGAAATTCATCAAAAAAATATTTTCAATGAAAAAAATTTAAACACTGACGTAATTATTTCTAGAGCGTTTAAGCCTTTACCAGTGATATTTCAAATAGCACAATCAAACTTTAAAAGTTTTAAGTATATCATATTGTTTTTAGGAAAAAGTGGAAAACAAATGTTGAAAGATGCTCTTAAGTTTTGGAAATTTGATTATGAAGAAAGAAAAAGTTTAACAAATGATGAATCTATTATCGTTAAAATTTCAAATTTAAAAAAAAAAAATGTATAAAAAAATTATTTCAATAATAAATCAAAAAGGTGGAGTGGGGAAAACAACTACTGTTATAAATTTAGCAGCAGGATTATCAATGAAAGGAAAAAAAATTTTGGTAATAGACTTAGATCCACAGGGAAACGCAACTACAGGTCTCGGTTTATCTAATGATGTAACTTCAGATAAAACAATTTATAATGTATTAAACGGGAACAAGAAAATTTCAGACGTAATACAAGCAACAAGTTTTGAAAATCTAGATTTAATAACTTCAAACGTTGATTTGTCAGGTCTAGAGGTCGAAACAGCTGGAGATAACCGTAGAGCATTTAAACTAAAGGATGAATTGACCGCTATTTTAAATGATTCTAAGGCATCATACGATTATATATTAATTGACTGCCCTCCATCTTTAAGCTTACTCACAATTATGGCATTAGTTACATCTGATGCTTTAGTGGTTCCTCTTCAGACAGAATTTTTTGCTTTGGAGGGACTTACACAACTAATGAAAACTATAGATAGAATAAAATCTAATCTAAATCCGTCCTTGGAGATAAGAGGCATACTTCTAACCATGTTTGACAAGAGAAATAAGCTTTCAGGACAAGTAGAATTAGAAGCAAGAAATTATTTTAAAGAAAAAGTTTATTCTACAGCTGTTCCAAGAAATGTCAGATTATCAGAAGCACCTTCACATGGGATACCAGTACTAATTTATGATAAGATTTGTCCTGGTAGTAAAGCTTATTTTAAATTTACCGAAGAATTTTTAGAACAAGATAAAAAAGTGGAGACTGCTGCATGATAAATCCTTTTAAAAGTAAGAAGGGCCTCGGTAGGGGATTATCATCTTTAATAGGTGATAGTGACATTAAAACTTCAAAGGACAAAATCTTAATAAGCTCTATAGTTCCCAATAAAAATCAACCAAGAAAATTATTTGAAAAAAATGCTTTAGAGGAATTAACTAATTCAATTAAAGAAAGGGGCATAATACAGCCTTTAATAGTTAGAAAGTCAGATGACCAAGATAACAAATTTGAATTGATAGCAGGTGAAAGAAGATTGCAAGCTGCGCAATCATCAGGTTTTCATGAAGTACCTGTTGTAATAATCGAAGCTGATAATTTAAAATCATTAGAATTAGCAATCATTGAAAATGTTCAAAGAAAAGATTTAAATTCAATTGAAGAGGCTGAAAGTTACCAAAATTTAATTGAAAACTTTGGTTATGATCATGAAAAAGTTTCTAAGTTTATTGGAAAAAGTAGATCTTATATATCAAATTCTATTCGTTTGTTATCGTTACCTCAAAAAATAATTGAAATGATAAGACAAGAGAAAATCTCTCAAGGACACGCAAAAATACTAATTGGATTGGATAATGCTCTATTCTTAGCAGAAAAAGTAATTAAGAAAAAATTATCTGTTAGACAGACAGAAAGTTTAGTAAGACTTTTAAAAAGAGGATCAAATAAGGTGTCGAAATCAAAAGATGCAAATGCTATTTCTACAGAGAATGAATTAACAGAAAAGATTGGAATGAGAGTTTTTTTAAAAAATAAAAAAAATAACTCAGGAACTTTAACTTTTGAATATAAAGGATTGGATCAATTGGACAGGCTAATAAGTATTGTAAAAAATAACTATTAAACGTTAATTACAAAATCTGAGACTATATTTAATGAGTTATTAGCATCGCTTTTTGCAAGAATTTCAATATTTCCAATTTCATAAATCTTTTTTTTCAACTCCTCAATTTTCCATGATTTAGCTTGTAATTTAACATTTTCTTTTTCTTTCCAAAATATTGGTGGTCTAGCTTTAGAAATCACAGAATCAATGTTATTAGAAATTTTATTTTGTTCTATTATTCCTAAAAGTCTTTTTGATTTATTAAGTATTGTTCTAAGTATTAACATACAATCTTCGCTAGAATAATTATTTTCATTTAATATCTTTGCAATTCCTTTTTTATTTTTTAAAAGAAAATCGTCTGCTAGCTCACCTACAGAATAATTTTCGGCTAAATTTGTTAATTTTTTTATAGTATCAAATTCAATTTTATTATTCGTAGTAGAGTAATTAAGTATTTTTTCCAACTCTGAATTTAAATTACCCCTATCACCGCCCGATCTAGAAATTATTAAATTTACAGATTCTCTTGAAATTTTTATCTTTTTTTTTGTAATAAATTTCTCAATTTCATAAGCAAGACTTTTATCTGTATCTTCATAAAAAGGAGTTACTACGAGTTTTTTACTTTTTTCAAAAAAACTTCTTAATTTAGATTTTTTGTCTAACTGACTACTCTTTAAAACTATTTTTAAATCAGTTATTTTTTTGTCCGATAATTCTTCGATATATCTTAGTATCTTATCACTTACTCTTGAAATTATAATTAATTTTTCATCTTTAAATAACGATTTTGTTAAAATTTCAGAAGCCATATTTTCATAATTAAGTATAAATTCTTGCTCATCATATTTAATAACCTCCCCTTTGAAATTTATAATAAAATTTTCTTTCAAAGTTTGATTTTGCAATCCTTCATTTTTTCCATAAAGCAGAAATATATTAAATTTATTTTTATCAATTTTAATGAGTTCATAAAATTTTATTATCATTTACTTATTCTACTAATAGATATTAAAATTTCATTTGATATATTATTTGAGATATTTCTGACCACATTCTCCTCAAACTTAGACAATTCAAATTTATCCTGTATGTTGTTATAAGTAACATTCTTTTTTATGTTTTCTGTTAAAATAATATTATTCTCATAAATAACACTATAATTAACACTTATACTCATCTGAAATACAGAGGGATCACCTTTTTGATTATTGGATAAAGTTTCAATATTTTTTTTAGAATTGAAAGTTAAGTTATAATTTTTTCCCGACCCACTACTTGTGATTAAATTTTTTTTAATGTATTTATTAATTTTTTCGTTTCCAGAATATTTTATTTCACTAATCGTATACGCCAATTGTTTATTTGTAAGAATAGGTTTAAATCCGCATCCAAATAATAATATAAATGATGCTATAATTATTGGTATTCTAATCATCTATTAAAATATTTATTAATCTATTTTTTATAAATATTACTCTTCTAATTTTTTTTTCACTCAAATATTTATTGATTATCTTATCTTTTTTCACAATTTCTAGAAGATCTTTTTCCATTATATCTTTACTTGTTTTCACCAAACCTCTTTTTCTACTATTGACTTGAACAACTATATTTACCTCTTCTTCTTCGAGTAATTTTTCGTCAAAAACCGGCCACTCTAAATCATCATTTATGTTCAGGTCTTCTAAACATTCATTAGTAAAATGTGGAATTACAGGAGAGAAACATATCAAAATTTTCTTATAATTAGCCCTAAGGTTACCTAATTTTTTTTCTGAGAATAAAAAATTTGTTAAAAAATTATATGTTTCATACATGTTAGCAATAATTACATTATAATTAAATTTCTCAAGATTATTTGTAATTTTAGCTATTATTTTGTTGGTATACTTTTCTAATTCATCGTTTGTGTCAGTATTATTATTTTGTTGAATTTTATTTTTGATATCACAATGCAAATTCCAAAGTTTTTGAATAAATTTATAAGATGATGCCATGCCTTGTTCTGACCATTGTACGTCTTTTTCTGGTGGACTATCAGATAAAATAAATAATCGTACAGAGTCAGCACCATAAGTTTCTACAATAAATTCTGGATCAATGACATTTTTTTTTGATTTTGACATTGATTCTGATGCACCAACTTTTACTTTTGAATTTGCATCACCCTTTTTTACATAAACATTATTTATCTTTTCTACTTGATCAGGACTTAACCAATTATTATTTTCATCTTTGTAAGTTTCATGACAAACCATTCCTTGAGTGAATAAACTTTTAAATGGTTCAACAAAATTAAAATCTTTATTCTTATAATTAATTGCCCTCATGAAAAATCTTGAATAAAGAAGATGGAGTATAGCATGTTCAACTCCCCCGATATACTGATCCACAGGCATCCAATAATCAATATCATCTTTTTTATATCCATAATTATCTTCATTAGGTGAACAAAATCTTAAATAGTACCAGGAAGAACACACAAATGTGTCTAGTGTATCTGTCTCTCTAATTAATTTTTTCCCGTCTAATTCTATTTCTTTCCACTCTTTCAAACCATCTAGAGGATTTCCTTTAACGCCCAAATTAATATTTTCTGGAAGTTTAACCGGTAGCATCGATTTTGGAATTGGGTAAATTTCTCCTTTTTTATCGTAGGCTATTGGAATAGGGCATCCCCAGTATCTTTGTCTTGAAACTCCCCAATCTTTGAGACGATAATTGATTTTCTTTTTTCCGATTTTTTTTTCTTCTATTATTTTTATCGTTTCTAAGATTGAGTTTTCAGGTGCTTTTAATCCATTTAAATATTCTGAATTAACAATAACCCCAGGACCTGAATATGCCTCGTTTTCCACTTTAAATTCTTCATCTTTATCAATAGGCCTAACAACAGTTTTTATTTCTAAGTTATATTTTTTGGCAAAATCAAAATCTCTTTGATCATGAGCTGGACAACCAAAAACTGCTCCAAATCCGTAATCCATTAGAACAAAATTAGCAAAATAAACAGGTACTTTATGACTCTCTTTAAAAGGATTAACTGCTTCTAGATTTGTTTTAAACCCTATTTTATCACCTACAGCAATAGCCTCTTCTGTTGTTCCAGTTTTAGAACATTCTTCTTTAAATTTTATGAATTCTGGATCGTTTTTATAAAATTCTGCAATTTCATGATCTACTGAGACTGCAAGGAAAGAAAATCCAAATAATGTGTCAGGCCTTGTCGTAAAACATCTAATATTTTTTATTGGTATCGGGCCAATTACCTTGAAATCAATTTCACATCCAAATGATTTACCTATCCAATTTTTTTGCATAGTTTTAACTTTGTTTGGCCATTTTTCTAAATCTTCTAAACCGTCTAGAAGATCTTGTGAAAATTTTGAGATATTAAAAAACCATTGATTAAGTTTTTTTCTTTCAACAATAGCTCCAGATCGCCAACCTTTTCCATCTATAACTTGTTCATTAGCTAAAACAGTTTCATCTACTGGATCCCAATTCACATAATTTTCTTTTCTGTATACAAGTCCTTTTTCGTATAATTCCAAAAAAAAAGTTTGCTGGTGTTTATAATATTCCTCACTACATGTTGAGATTTCTCTTTCCCAATCAATCGAAAGACCTAATTTCTTCAACTGTTTTTTCATTGTATCTATATTTGAGTTTGTCCAGTCCTTTGGATCTAAATTATTGTCCCTTGCAGCATTTTCAGCTGGCATTCCGAATGCATCCCATCCCATAGGATGTAATACATTAAATCCTTTTAAAATTTTGTATCTAGAAAGAACATCACCTATTGTATAGTTTCTTACATGTCCCATATGAATTTTCCCTGATGGATAAGGAAACATTTCTAGACAATAGAATTTTTCTTTTTCTCTATTGACTTGAGTTAAAAAACTTTTGCTTTTATCCCATCTAGTTTGCCACTTTTCTTCTACTATTTTAAAATTATATCTTTCCACAAATTTAGTAATAATTTAATCTTTTAGGGCTTCGTTTATGTATTTTTTTTTATTTTTTGATTTATTTTCTTCTTCATAAACGGCTGCTTTTGTAAGAATTTTTTTGTTTAACTCAGCTGATAAAGCTTCAGACCTATCAGTTATTTTACATGTCTGATCTATAGAACAATTTTTATAAAATACTTTTATAACTAAAGCGTCAGATCTTATTTCATTACTTAAAAATCTTACTGAAATTTTCACTGACTCGTTACTCGTATCACTATCACTGTACCAATCAGTTACTAAAACACCTCCACTGTAGTTAGCCAATGCTAAAGGCATAAATTCTAATGTGTCTAAAGATGCTCTCCATAATTCATTTGAACTAGCAAAATCAAATTCACCACCTTTCTTTTTACCTGAGCCCATTAATCTGAAACCTCTACCTTCCTCCATATTTTTTTGAACTCTATCTTCTGGATTGGGGGAAATTTTTCTAGCATCAGCTCCAGGTATTTTTCCACCACATGAGCTCATTAAAAGAAAAAAAACGAGTATGCTTATGGATCTAATTATCATTTTTAATTAATACGATATTTCTTGGTAAATTTTAAATACAGACATTTATATTAAAAAAATAACAAAAAACTGCAAAAATAAACACTTTTTATGATGTATATTTGCAACACTTTTGTAATAAATTTAATTTATGGTGCAAAACTTCAGTGGAATTACTTAATTTTTGGTAAAACGCTCCTGTTTAATATTAAACAAAAAACAAGGAGTACTTAATATGAACAATTTAAAAAAAGTAGGGTTAACAGCATTAGCTGGTTCCCTAGTTGCTGGTTCAGTATCAGCAGCTGACTTATCAGTCACTGGTTCAGCTACTATGTCGTACAACGGCGGTGATAGTAAAGCAACACAAGGTAACGGCTGGACAATGGGTGACTCAGTTACATTTTCTGCTTCAGGAGATGTAAATGACATCGGAGTAACATTATCTCTAGAATTAGATGGTGATGGTGCAGATGGAACTAACCAATTAGATAGCCAATCAATTAAATTTGATTTAGGTGATGCTGGTACATTAACGTTTGCTGGTCATGGTGGAGATTCTGCTATGAGTGCAAAAGATGATGTTATGCCAACAGCAAGTGAAGAGCCATGGGATATTTTAACTGGTGCTGAGACTAATGTAGTAGGTGGAACTTCGGGTAACGACATGTTCACTTATTCATATTCTCATGATTCAGGTTTAACTTTCACAGCTGCATACATAAATGCGTCTGCTGCTGTAACAGCTGTATCATACTCAGACTTTGGTGTTGAGTATACAGGTGTTGATGGTTTAACTATCGGATATGCAACTGGTGACTCAGAAGTAACAGTTGGTGCAGAAATTGAAGAGCACACTATGTACGCTAAATACGCTATGGGCGGAATAACTGTTGGTGTTCAAGTATCAGAAGCTGATGCTAGTGGATCTTCACAAGACTATGAAACAGCTGGTATGGGTATTTCATACCAAGTAAACGATGATCTTTCAGTTTCTTATGGTTCACATGAGATCGAAGCAGTTGGATCAGGTAACCCAGACCAAGAAACATCTGCGGTATCTGCATCTTACACAATGGGATCATTGAGCATAAAAGCATCTGTACACAATGGTGATAATATTGGAAACAGCTCTACTAATAATAGAGAAGCGTACAATTTATCTCTAGGTTTTGCATTCTAATTGCAAAATTTAATAATTTAAGAAAGGGCCCCATTTTGGGGCCTTTTTTTTACTCGAAATAACTAATACCTGAAAAACCAAAACACCTTGTTAACTTTATATACTTTAAATTTTTTTTTGAAATTCCACCTAAGCATACAATTTTTTTTTCAGTCAGGTAACTTAGATTATTAAATTTATATAATCCAAGGTAGTTTTTATTTTTTTTAAATAAGGATGATAAAAATAAAATATCAACTTTTTGTATTTCTTTTATATTAATTTCTTTCTTAGAGTGTGCTGAACCCAAAATTTTAAAATTTTTTGGCAAACTGTAAGAAAGATGTTTTAAATCTGTGTTAAAAGATGGAAAATATGCACCATTCAAACCTAAATTTAAAGCTAATTTAATATTATTTGATAAGTAAAATTTTATATTTTTTTTTCTACAATAATTCCTAATACTGAGTATTTCCTTTTTGTTAATCTCATATTTGTAATTTCTATAAATAATTGCTGTATTATTACCTAATTTATCAATATTATTTTTCTTAAATTTATTTATAAAATAAAATTTTTTATATTCAGAAATATGCATGAAACAGTTAAAAACTTAATTAACATACAAAATGAAGTTAATCAAAATTTTCCAAAAAATGAAAAAAGACCAACGATAATAGCTGTTTCTAAAACTTTTCAAATTGATCATATAAATCATCTAATTAACCATGGACACAAAGACTTTGGTGAAAATAAAGTTCAAGAAGCAATTGAAAAATGGTCTATTGTTAAAGAAAAAAATGAAAATATTAAATTACATTTGATTGGAAAATTACAAACAAACAAAGTTAAATTAGCTTTAAAAATTTTTGATTATATACATTCTTTAGATAATGAAAAATTAGCTAAAAAAATTTCTGATTTTCAAGCAGAAAAAGATATTTCAACAAAAATATTTATTCAAGTTAACATTGGTGATGAAGAACAGAAATCTGGTATTAAGAAGACTCAATTGATCGAATTTTACAATTATTGTATAAGTTTGAACTTAGATATAATCGGCCTAATGTGTATACCTCCTTTTGAAAAAAATAGTGATATTTTTTTTGATGAAATGAATACTTTAAAAAATAAACTTAAACTAAATAATTTAAGTATGGGTATGTCTTCAGATTACATCTCCGCAATTAGTTATGGATCAACATATTTGAGAATTGGATCAAATATATTTGGTAAGCGATCCTAGAGGATTTTAATTTTAGTTTTTCTATTGATCAATCTTATTAGAATTAATAAATCTTTATAGGATAGGCCTATGCATCCTGCCGTTGGTTTATAATTTTTTGTAATGTGTATAAATATTGCACTACCTTTTGGTACTTTGGGATTATGCCAATTATATTTTATTGGTAATAATAAATTATATTTATAGTCCTTTCGAAAAAGTTTTTCGTTTCTTACATTTTTTCTTCTAGTTATCAATTTGTTATAAATTTTTTCTTTTTTTATATCATTACACCAGCCCATACTTCTTTTAATCCTTATACATTTAATTTTGGTTTTAGGTTTCTTTAACCTATCTTCTCTAAAATATAAGTTCTCTATTTTAAATAAACCTGATGGTGTTTTCCCATCACCTTCAATCTTGTTTTTAGTAAAACCATTTTTTCCAATACAACATTTAAATACAAAATCCTTATATAAAAGAGTTTGTTTATTTTTTACGATAATTGTCATATTCTTTATTTAAATGAATAAGCAAATTTTAATAATTTATGAATATGATATTTTATATGACATATTGTTTGAACTAAAGAATTTTTTAAGTTTCAAAATTCAAAAAGTTTCAAAAAAAGATTTAAAAACAAGTATTGCGGATCAAAATAATTTAGTGGTTTCAAAAAAAGATTTAAATCTCGATAATCAATTTAAGATAAGCCACATACCAATTGAATTAAATAAGTTAATAGATCAATTAAATGTAGGTTTTTTGAGGAAAAAAATTGCCTTACAAAAAAACATAAAAGTTGGAAATTATTATATAAATTTTAATTCTAGAAAAATATCTGATGGTGGTAAGTCAATATCTGTAACAGAAAAAGAAACAGCAATAATAAATTTTTTACATAATTCAAAAAGAAATATAACAATATTGGAATTACAGTCGGAAGTGTGGGGCCATAAATCAAAATTAGAAACACATACTGTAGAAACGCATGTTTACAGGCTGAGAAAAAAATTTCAAAAGCAATTTCAAGATGATAATTTTATAAAGAGCTCTAAAAAAGGATATTATATATCTTGAAAATAAAAAATAAATTAACCAAAGAGTTATTTTCGCGAAAGTATAAACCTAAAATTGTTAAGCCGAAAAAAGGCAAAGGAAGTTTTAAAAGAAAAAAAAAATAATCTACTTTAAAATATCGACATTAAAACTAATTACAATTCTATCTTCATCTGACAAGTTCATACCCACAGAATGAGGAAGATATGCAGGGAAAAGTAATAAATCTCCTTCTTCTGGTTTTATGTGAGCAATGTTTTGATTAAATTCTGTTTTATTGTCACTAATTGGTATTCTTTCTCTGGCAACAGAGTTTGGGTTGGTTACCACAAACGATCCACAATTATTTGGCGCTTTGACATAATATGCAGCACTTAAATAATTGTTAGGATGAGTGTGTTCTAAATTGAAATTATTTTTCTTATTAATTATAGCCCACATTTCAGTGAGACTTACTTTTCCGGGCGTATACCGCCAACCATATTCTTTAAATGTATTTGCTACATATATTTGAATATCCATGAAAAATTTAAATGGTGGTTTATTTTTATCCTTTAAATCAAAAGGTTTTGAGTGCCATCCTCCACGATTAGACCTTGAAACACCTTCTTTGTCTTCTTCATATAGTTCATAAATATATTTTGCTAATTCATTATTATGGTTCTTAAAATTTTCAACTTTATATTGGAAAATCGGTTGTGGAAAATACTTAAATATATTTTTTGACTCAACCATATTATAATCGAGCACCTATTTGCTGTATTACTTTTGAAGACATCTCTTTTCCTTTATTTAAGCATTCAATAGGCGACATATTATTAATAAATCCATGTAAATAACCTGATGCGAAAAGATCGCCTGCACCTGTAAGATCTTTTATATTTAAATTATTATCTACACCGATTTCGTTAATTTCATCTCCAAAAATCGATATTGCCCCCTTACTTCCCATTGTAATCACTATTAATTTTTTTAGACTTTTTCCAAAATCAATAACCTCATCAAAATTTTTTGCATCAATTAGAGACATCATCTCTTGTTCATTAGCAAAAGTAACATCAAGTTTATTTTTTACTAACTCTAAAAAATGTGGTTTGTGTCTGTCTACGCAGAATTGATCTGATAATGTCATCGCGACTTTGTTTGCACCATTAATGGCCTTTTCAAATGCTCTTTTGGGCTCACCCTCATCCCATAAATATCCTTCTAAAAATATGATTTCAGCTTGTTTTACAACTTCACCATTTACATCATTTTCATTTATTTTTCCGGCTGTTCCTAAGAACGTATACATTGTTCTCTCAGAGTCAGGAGTAACCAAAATTAAGCAAGTACCAGTTGGTAATTCTTCTTTTTTCTTTGAATAAAAATATTCAACATTCTCAGATTTTAATCCCTCCTCATATTTATTTCCCAACTCATCATCACTGACTTTTCCTATAAAACCAACTTTATTACCTAGTTGGGATAATCCAACAATTGAATTTGCAACTGAACCACCAGATATAGTTTTTTCTATTTTTAGACTTGATAACATTGATTGAAATTCTTTATTATCAAAGATAAGCTTCATAGTACCTTTTGTTAAGTTATTTTGATCAATAAATTCTTCATCAACTTTACAAATTACATCTACTATTGCATTTCCAATTCCTAGAATTTTCATTTTATGCTTTTTTTGTTCTAATTGGTTTTTTTCTTTTAGGATAACAAGATGTACAAATTTTACAAGAAATACCATAGCACTCTCGTGCTTTGCAATATTCTCTTCCATAGTAAATTATTTGAAGATGTAGTTTGTTCCAATATTTTTTTGGGAATAAACGCTTTAAATCCTCCTCTGTTTGGACAACATTTTTTCCATTAGTTAAACCCCATCTTTGAGCAAGTCTATGTATGTGTGTATCAATTGGAAACGCGGGATATCCAAAACCTTGAGACATAACTACACTTGCTGTCTTGTGTCCGACGCCAGGCAATTCTTCTAATTCTTCAAAAGTCTTTGGAACTTTACCATTATATTTATCAACTAAAGTTTTTGAGAGATTATAAACACTTTTAGCTTTAATTCTAAAAATACCTATACTTTTTATCAATTTTTCAATTTTCTTCCTACCAAGTTTAACAAAATGCTCAGGTTTATTATATTTTGGGTAAATATTTTTTGTAACATTAT
The DNA here is from genome assembly GCA_902616245.1 of uncultured Pelagibacteraceae bacterium. Lineage (GTDB taxonomy): Bacteria > Pseudomonadota > Alphaproteobacteria > Pelagibacterales > Pelagibacteraceae > Pelagibacter. The sequence continues at coordinate 201,405 of CACMSB010000001.1, read as the reverse complement.
TTACATTTACATCAGTACACTGTGCCGATAATAAAACTGATATTAATAATGTGAATATATTTCTATGTTTTAAAGGAATTGGAGTTTTAGGATAAGTCTTATTTAATATTTTTAAAACTATTTTTGCTCTCTGAACCTCATTCATTATTTAAAATTCAGAAGATTTCTCATTGAGTAAAGGCCTGGTTTTTTATTAATTAACCATTTGGCAGCAGTTATTGCTCCTTCTGAATATAAAGCTCGATCAAAAGCTTCATGGTTTAGAGTTATGGTTTCCTTTCCACTTGAAAAAGTAACTTTATGTTCACCTATAATTTCACCTTTTCTAATTGAGTTAAAATTAATTTTTTTTCCGTAAGGAAACTTTTTTTTGTTTAGGTATGTTTTCCCCATCATTTTATAAAAGTCTTTATTTTTTCCAATAGCAATTCCTTTTCCAAGCATTAAAGCTGTACCAGAAGGATGATCTTTCTTATGTTTATGATGGACTTCAAAAACTTTACTTTGATAATTATCATCAAGCGATGATGATGTAATCTCTGTTAGGTACATAAGTAGATTAATCCCAAGACTCATATTGCCTGCTTTTAAAATTGGAATTTTTTTAGAAAACTTCTTTATTAAATTCTCCTCTTTTTTTGTAAATCCTGTTGTACCAATCACTACCCTTTTTTTTAGTTTTGTTGCTATTTTTAAAACCTCAAATGTGCATTTTGGTATAGTGAAATCAATTATGACATTTGCTCTACTTAGAGTTTTTTCAGTATTTAATTCAGGTTTTATCCCACCAATTTTTTTATTAATTAATCTATTTTCTGTGAGTGCAACTAATTTAGTGGACTTATCTTTATTGGCAGATTTAATGAGTTGTTGACCCATTCTTCCCATGCATCCTGTTATGGCTAACTTAATTTTACCCATTATTAAGTTTTAGATTAGCACTATTGTCTAGTTTTTCCAGAAACTTTTGGCTTTTTGAAAGAACTTTTTGATACTTGGATTAGATTTTTCGTTTTCAATTTCTCTAAACTTTTCAAGCAATTCTTTCTGTTCTTTATTTAAAGATATTGGAACCTCTGTATTAACTTGGACATAAAGATCTCCAAAATCATTTCCTCTCATGTAAGGCATACCTTTTCCTCTTAATCTAAATTGCTTTCCACTTTGTGTCCCTGCTGGAATTTTAATTTTAGCTTTTCCACCGTCAATTGTTGGAATTTCGATTGAAGTACCTAGGGCAGCGTCTGCAATAGAAACCGGACACTCAAAAAATAAGTTTTCATCTGATCTCTTAAATAAGTCATGAGAATGAACATTAATAAATAAGTATAAATCACCACTACTACTCCCTCTTGAACCAGCTTCACCTTTGCCTGAGAGTCTAATTCTGGTTCCATCATCTACACCTTTTGGAATAGTAACTGACAACCTCTTTGAAGCTTGTTTTTTACCTTGTCCATTACAACTTACGCATGGATTAGTAATTTCCTCTCCAGCACCAGCACATTGAGGACAAGTTTGTTGGACAGTAAAAAAACCTTGGCTAGATCTTACCTGCCCATGACCACCACACATAGAGCATACCCCAGCTTGATGCCCAGGTTTCGAACCTGATCCGTTACAAGTATCGCATTTTTCAGATGTAGAAAATTTTATGTCCTGTTTCTTACCGGAAAAAGCTTCTTCCAAAGATATAGATAGATCATATCTTAGGTCTGAGCCGCGATTATTTGATCTTCTTGATCTTCGACCGCCACCAAATCCTTCTCCAAAAAAGTCTTCAAAAATATCAGAAAAATGATTTGAAAAATCGAAATTTCCAAATCCACCTCTACCTCCACCCCCATTCTCAAAGGCGGCGTGACCAAAATTATCATAATTTTGTTTTCTCTCGGAATTGGAAAGTACATGATAAGCTTCAGATGCTTCTTTAAATTTCTCTTCAGCACCCCTATCATCTTTATTTTTATCTGGGTGATATTTAACTGCTAGTTTTCTATAAGCTGATTTTATTTGATCTGCTGAAGCACTTTTATTTACACCTAAAACTTCGTAATAATCTCTTTTTGCCATAACATGTTATAGACAAACAGTTGTTCTATTAGGCGCTTTTTTCTTTATTCTCGTCTTTTACTTCTTCAAAATCTGCATCAACAACGTTATCGTCTTTCGTATCTTCTTTCTTTGCGTCTTTTGGAGCATCTTCAGGTTTTGCACTTTGTTGTGATTTATAAATTGCTTCACCTAGTTTCATAGATGCCTGAACTAAATCTTGTGTCTTCTTTTTAATTTCTTCGACGTCAGTTCCTTTAAGGGCATTTCTTAGATTTGCTGATGCATCTTCAATTGCTTTTTTATCTGCATCTGAAACTTTACTTCCGTGCTCTTTTAAGTTCTTTTCAGTTGAGTGTATTAATGTATCTGCTTGGTTTCTTGAGTCTACAGCTTCTCTTTTCTTTTTATCTTCTTCTTTGTTTGACTCTGCATCTTTTACCATTTGATTAATTTCTTCGTCACTTAATCCCCCAGATGCTTGAATTTGAATTTTTTGTTCTTTACCAGTTCCTTTGTCTTTGGCTGATACATTAACTATACCATTAGCATCTATATCAAAAGTCACTTCAATTTGTGGAACACCTCTAGGAGCTGGAGCAATTCCGACTAGTTCAAAATTACCTAATACTTTGTTATCTGAAGCCATTTCCCTTTCACCTTGAAGAACTCTGATAGATACAGCTGGTTGATTGTCCTCAGCGGTTGAAAATACTTGGCTCTTTTTTGTTGGAATTGTTGTATTTTTGTCAATTAGTTTTGTTAATACACCACCTAAAGTTTCTATCCCTAAAGATAAAGGCGTTACATCTAAAAGCAAAACATCTTTTACGTCACCTTGTAATACCCCAGCTTGGATAGCTGCACCCATTGCTACAACCTCGTCAGGATTTACAGATTTGTTAGGATCTTTCCCAAAGAAATTTTTGACTTCTTCAATAACTTTTGGCATTCTTGTCATCCCGCCAACTAGTACAATTTCATCTACTTCACTTGCTGATAATCCTGCATCTTTCAATGCTGTTTTACATGGTGGTATTGTTCTTGAAATTAAATCCTCAACTAAAGCTTCTAATTTGGCTCTAGTCATCTTCAAGTTGATATGTTTCGGTCCAGTTTTGTCAGCTGTAATAAATGGCAAATTTATTTCTGTTTGGGTAGCTGATGAAAGTTCAATCTTTGCTTTTTCTGCAGCTTCCTTTAGTCTTTGTAAAGCTAATTTATCTGATTTTAGATCAATACCGTTTTCTTTTTTAAATTCTGAAAGTAGGTAGTCGACTATTGCATTATCAAAATCTTCCCCACCTAAAAACGTGTCACCATTAGTTGATTTAACTTCAAATACACCATCTCCTAATTCAAGAATTGAAACATCAAATGTTCCTCCACCTAAGTCATACACTGCTATTTTCTTATTTGCTTTTTTATCTAAACCATATGCTAGGGATGCTGCTGTTGGCTCATTTATGATTCTTAAAACTTCAAGGCCAGCTATTTTACCCGCATCTTTAGTAGCCTGTCTTTGAGCATCATTAAAGTAAGCTGGAACAGTTATAACTGCTTGTTTTACTTCCGAACCTAAATATTTTTCAGCTGTCTCTTTCATTTTTTGAAGTGTGAAAGCTGAAATTTGTGATGGTGAATATTTTTGGCCTTTTGCTTCAATCCATGCGTCACCTTTATCAAAATTAACTATTTTAAAAGGAGCAGTTTCCACATCTTTTTTAACAGTTGGATCATCAAAATTTCTCCCAATTAATCTTTTGACTGCAAATATTGTGTTTTCAGGATTAGTAACAGCTTGTCTTTTTGCGGGTTGCCCTATTAATTTTTCACCTTCATCTGTAAATGCAACGACTGATGGTGTAGTTCTTGCACCTTCAGCATTTTCTAAAACCTTTGCTTGTGTTCCCTCCATAACGGCAACGCAAGAGTTTGTTGTTCCTAAATCTATACCTATAACTTTACTCATAATTTATCCTATTTGATGCTCATATAAGTGTTAATTTTACAACTACAACCATTATAAATAATTAATTTTTCCTCTCTTTTTCCTGATTTTCTTGGTTTTTTTGTTTATTCTGCTTCTCTTCAACTTTTCTTTTAGATACAGCTACCAATGAAGGTCTTAGTAACCTATCCTTCATCATAAAACCTTTTTGAATTTCTTGAACAATTGTCCCTTGATCTTTAGTATCATCTTCAACTTCCATCATAGCCTGATGTAAATTTGGATCTAGTTTTTCGTTAATTGCTTTAATGGGCTCAATACTATTTTTTTTGAAGATTGAAATCATATCTTTATTAATAATATCAATATGATCTAATAATTTCTTTAGTGTGACTTTATCTTTTATAGTTTCATCGCTTGCAAGTGTTTGTTTAGATCTCTCTAAATTATCAAGAAGATTAAGAGTTTCTCTTGCGAATGAAAAACCACCATACTCGAATGCTTCATCTTTCTCTTTTTCAAATCTCCTCCTCTGATTTTCCATTTCAGCAAATGTTCTAGCTATTTTATCTTTAAGATTTGCAATTTCATCTTCAGGTGAAAGTTTTTCCTCTTCGTCTTTTTTTTCAGTCTCTTCTGGAGCCTGTTTATCAGTACTATGCTCCAAGTTTTCATCTTTTAGATTTGGATCCTCTTTATTTTGTAATTCTTCTTTTTCCATTAAAGTCTATATGGTAAGAAATTCATAAAATTCCAGATGTTAAAAAAAAAAAATATAGAAATTGTGGTAGGATCAAATAATGAGGGAAAAATAAAAGAAATAAAAGATTTATTACCCAAATACTATATTATTACCTCACCAAAGGACTATGGTCTCAAAAGCCCTATAGAAAATGGAGATACATTTCTTAAAAACTCTTTAATCAAAGCCAAGCATTTTTCAAAAAAAACAAAAAAAATTTGCATAGCAGATGACTCTGGCCTTGAAATTGACTTATTAAATAATCAACCAGGCATTTATTCAGCAAGATGGGGTGGAAAAAACAGCAATTTTAATTTGGCAATATCCAAAGTATATCAAAAGCTATCGAAGGTAGATAAAAACTGGAAGTCAAAAAAGATTAAAGCAAGATTTATTTGCGCATTAACTATATATGGATTAAAAAAAAATCCGATCCAATCTTTAGGTATTATTAATGGCAGAATTTCAAAAAATAAAATTGGAAACAAAGGCTTTGGATATGATCCAATTTTTATTCCTGAAAATAAAAGATTAACATTTGGACAAATGAATCAAAAGTTAAAATTTAAAAATGATCACCGGGCAAAAGCTTTCAAAAAAATTAAAAAATTTCTTTAAAATTTTTACCTTGTATTTCATAAAAGTTTAATTGATGGGTAATTGTTTTTTTATTTATTTCAAAGATGCCTATTTTCCCTTTAAATTTATTTTTTTTAATAAATAAATTTTCATTAATCTTAAAATCATTATTTATTAATAAATAATACACCAACCCCATTAGATCATAACTTAAAAATGATATTTGATTTGGTGTATTTTTGAAGTTTTGAATGTATTCTTTTTGAAATATTTCAAAATTATCTTTGTTTATTGATGGGAAATATATTGGATGCAATGAAGTTTCTTTCAAAAGACTTTCATCAAACCATTGATTTAATGTAATGTATTTAATTCTTTCTGAAGATACATCGGTATATAATAATGATGTAGCAACACTTTTTAGACTTTCACTAAAATCAGCAATTATGACTGAGTCAAAATTAATAAAACCCAAAGTATCTTTTTTTTTTAATTCATCTATTTTTTTTCTTTTATTTAAATTATTTGATTTTTCTAATTTTTTAATTTCGTTTTCTAAATTTTGTTTCCTTTGCTGATACCTTGTTAAATCCTCTATTTGTTTTGTTAACAATGTTGGATCTTTACTATAAATAAATTTCTCTTTTAAAGTTAAATTAGATATTTTAATAGCTTCCTCTATTTCTGTTTTATATTCAGTTTCAGGAATCAAAAATATTGTATTTTTTAAATTATTTTTGATCAAATATTTTTTAATTGTATTTATTTGAGATATTGCATTTACTCCACCTGAAATTACATTTTTTGGATTATTTCTAATTTTGTTTGTAAATGACAAGAATGTTACTTCATTTAATTCATCTAAATATTTATTACTTTCGTTAAAAACTGGTCCAATAATTATTTTTATACCATTGTTGTAAAGTTCTTTTGATACCCTCAAAGCATCTATTGGATTTGCTTTAGTATCTCTTGGTATTATTGTAATTCTTTCATCATCAATTTTTTTTAATACCATTCTTGTTGATTTAAGAATTGATTTGCCAATATATGAATATTCACCTGATAAAGGCACAATTAAACCTATTTTAATTTTCTCATCTGAAATTGCTTTAAGATCATAGAAAACGATTATAAGAAAAACCTTCAAAATTATGATATATATTTTTTTCATTATCTTTAAATGTATAATTTTGAAATAAATGATATTTTAAAACCTGGGCTATATTGTGTTGCAACACCGATAGGTAATTTGGGTGATATTACTTTTAGGGCTATATATATTCTAAATAAATCAGACCTCATTTTGTCAGAGGACACGAGAGTTTCAAGCAAGCTATTGTCTAAATTTAACATTAAAACAAAATTATTATCAAATCATAAATTTAACGAAAAAAAAAATATTAAAAATGTTTTAAATTTATTAAAAGAAAACAAAATAATTTCTGTTATTTCAGATGCAGGCACTCCAACAATTTCTGACCCAGGTAGTATTTTGATAAATGAATGCATTAAGAATAAAATTGATGTATTTCCTGTACCAGGGCCATCTGCTGCTACAACCTCTATTTCAGCTAGCGGTTTCTCTAATAATTTCTTTTTTTGTGGTTTCTTACCTGAAAAAAAGTTGCATATTGAACAACTTTTTCAAAAAATTTCCAAGCTAAATTTTTCAGTTATTTTTTTTATCTCACCAAAAAAAATAAAAAAAGTTACAACTCAAATCCAAAAATACTTTAATGATAGGAACATTTTAATAACTAGAGAAATGACTAAGCTTCATGAGGAATATATTAGAGATAGAGTTAAAAATCTTGATAATATAAATATACCACAAAAAGGAGAAATGACAGTCGTTATCTCAGAAAATATAAATTTAGAAAACAGGTTACAAGAAATCGAAGAATCGGTTAAAAAAAAAATAGTCAAACTTTTAAAAAAAATGTCAATAAAAGATATAACCTCAAAAATCAGCAAAGAAAACAATATATCTAAAAAAAAAATTTATGATTTTTGTTTAAGAAAAAAAAATGAAATATAAAAATTTTTTATTGCTGATAATTTTAATAACATTTTCTGGCTGTGTTGGATATTCTTCTACTGGAGTTCTGGGTACTGGAGTTTCTGTAGCCATGGATCCAAGAACTATTGGAACTCAAATTGACGACTCTTTAATGCAAAAAAACTTAAGAGCGAAGCTAATATTAATGGACAAAAGTTATTTACTCAATGTGAAGTCCAAAGTTTTAGATGGTCGAATTTTTATAACAGGGAAAGTTGATACCGTTGAAGAAAAATTAAAAATTACAAAACTAGGTTGGGAAATAAAAGGCGCTAGATCAGTAAAAAATGATTTGAAAATTAAAGAAGAGTTTGACTTTAAACAAACTGCTAAGGATGTTCTCATTACCTCCCAATTAAGAACTGCACTAATAACAAATAAAAAGATCAAGTCAGCAAATTATGATATCGATACATATAAGAAAATTATATATATTTATGGCATTTCACAAAATGAGGATGAAAGAGCTGAAGTTATAAATGAAGCCAAGAAAGTTCTTGATGTTGAAGATGTAATTACAAGTATATTTTTAGTTGAAGACTTGAGAGTAATTAAAAACTAATTTGGTTTTTTATAATTAATAACTCCAGCTGAATATGCTGCTACAGACGCCAAATTTAATATATCAGATGTTGATGATCTCAAGGGAGCAATTTCTATTGCTTGACCCAAACCAATTAATAGTGGTCCAATAACTTTAGCACCGCCTAAAGTTTTCATTATTTTATAAGTTATAGCAGCACTATGTTGTCCTGGCATAATTAATATGTTTGCATTACCAACTATTTCAGAAAATGGGTAAAGGTCTTTATATTCATCACTTAGGGCTACATCAGGCTGCATATCTCCATCAAACTTAAAGTTAACCTTTTTACTTTTTAAAATTTCTACTGCCTCTCTTATATGCTTAGTTCTAGATGTAATTGGTTGACCAAAGGTAGAGTGTGAAAGAAAAGCAACTTTTGGCTCAAAACCAAATAATTTTGCTACTCTAGATGCAGAAATAGCTATTTCAGAAAGTTGTTCAGAAGTTGGATACTCGTGAACACTTGTATCTGCAATAAAAACTGTTTTGCCTTTATTTACAATCATGTTCAATCCAAACATGATTTCTCCCGGCCTAGGATCTATGACTTTTTTTACTTTATCAAGAGATTGTCCATACCTTCTTGAATTTCCTGTTACCATTGCATCAGCATCCCCACATGCAACCATGCACGAACCCCAAATAACCCTGTCATTTCTAACCATTTTATCACAATCTCTTTCAAGCAATCCATCTGTCCTTTGAAGTTTTTTAAATAGGTAATTCACATATTTTTTTCGTTCGTCGGCAAAAGTAGAATTAACAATCTCAATATCAAAGTTTTCTCCGTAACCAATCTCTTTAAGTTTTTCTTTAACAACTTTTTCTTTAGCAACCAAAATAGGCGTACCTAGTCCACTATTTTTAAATGCTATTGCAGCCTTCAAAGTATTTTCATCTTCACCATCGGCAAATACAACTTTTTTGTTTGTTTTTTTAATTTGGTTATTTATTCCCTGCATAATCGTTACAGATGGATCAAGCCTTTGTTTTAGTTGTTCGGAATATTGGTCAAAATTTTCTATTTTTTTTCTAGCAACACCAGATTTTATAGCAGCTTTTGCTACTGCCACTGGTATTACGCTTATTAACCGTGGATCAAAAGTAGATGGAATAATATATTCTTTTCCGTAATTAGGTCTTTCACCACCCATTGCAGCTGCAACTTCATCAGGCACAAATTCTCTTGCAAGTGAAGCAATGGCATTAGCTGCAGCAACTTTCATTTCTTCATTTATAGTTTTAGCTCTAACATCCAGCGCTCCTCTAAATATATAAGGAAAACCAATTAAATTATTAACTTGATTTGGATAATCTGATCTACCTGTTGCTATAATTGCATCATTCCTCACATCTTCTATATCTTCCGGTTTAATTTCAGGATCAGGATTTGCGCAAGCAAATATAATTGGATTTTTTGCCATTTTTTTAACCATACTTTTTTTTACAACTCCAGCGGCGGATAAGCCCAAAAATACATCTGCATTTTTCATCGCATCATCTAAATTTTTATCATTTGTTTCTACTGCAAATTCTTTCTTCCAAGTGTTAATATCTTTTCTTTTTTTATTTATAACACCCTTTGTATCCAACATTTTGATATTATTTTTTGGAATACCTGTGCTTCTAAACAACTTTGCACACGCCATAGCTGCAGCGCCTGCACCGTTAATCACTATTTTAATTTTTTTTAAGTTCTTTTTTGCAATATCCACAGCGTTAATTAAAGCGGCTGTTGTTATGATTGCCGTCCCATGTTGATCATCATGAAATACAGGAATATCTAGAATTTTTTTTAATTCTTCTTCAATTATAAAACAGTTCGGAGCTGCAATGTCTTCAAGATTTATACCACCAAAACTTTTTGCTATATGCTTTATTGAATTAATTATTTCTTTTGTATCTTCTGTGTCTATTTCTAAATCTATCGAGTCAATATCCGCAAATCTTTTAAAAAGAACTGCTTTTCCTTCCATCACCGGTTTTGATGCTATTGCACCCAAATTTCCTAGCCCCAATATTGCTGATCCATTGCTAATTACAGCAACCAGGTTTCCTTTAGTAGTATATTCATATGCTAACTCAGGATTGTCTGCTATTGCTTTAACAGGAGCAGCAACTCCAGGAGAATAAGCTAGGGCTAAGTCTCTTTTTGTAGTTACAGGCTTAGATGAAACGATCTCTATTTTGCCAGATTTATCATTAGTATGAAAATCCAAAGCTTCTTTATCAGAATAATGCTCAATTTTGTTTTTTTTCATTTTTTCTTTAGATATACAAAAGGATTAAGTTACTAATATGATTTATGAATTTAATTAAGTCAACAGGCACATTTAGTCTGTTCGTTATTCTAAGCAGAATTTTAGGATACATTAGAGACTTCTTTATAGCCATTTATCTTGGTTCGGGACCAATTGCTGATGCATTCTTCGTAGCATTTAGAATACCAAATACCTTTAGAAGATTATTTGCTGAAGGTACCTTTAATGCAGCATTTGTTCCATCTTACACATCAGAACTTTTGTCTAGCAAAAAAAAAGCTCAGAAATTTGCAAACTCAGTATTTAATTTATTGGTCTTAGCACTTTTAAGTCTAACAATACTAGTCGAGATTTTTATGCCAAGCTTTATAAAATTGATCGCTCCAGGCTTCTCAGATTTAGATGAAAAATTCAAATTAGCTGTTGATTTAACCAGAATTACTTTCCCATTTTTATTTTTTATAAGTATAGCATCTTTTTTTTCAGCAATTTTAAATTCACATAATAAATTTGCTGCCGCTGCCGCTGCTCCTCTTTTTTTAAATGTAATATTAATAATTTGTTTCCTTATTATAAAAAATGATACAGATTTAGTTTATTATCTAAGTTATGCAGTAACTTTTGCGGGAATTGTACAGTTTATATTTTTAATTATTTTTACTAGAAAATATTTTTATCCTGATTTTAACTTCAATTTCCAAATAGATAAAAAAATAAATTTTTTTTTTAGGAAACTTTTACCAAGCATATTTTCATCCGGGGTTACTCAAATAAATATATTAGTTGGAACTATAATTGCTTCTTTTCAAGCAAGTGCAGTCTCATATTTATATTATGCAGACAGGATATATCAGATAAACTTAGCGATTGCAGGGATTGTAATTGGTATAATTATTCTACCCAACTTAAGTAAATATGTTAAGACTAAAAACAAAATAAAATTGGAAATTTTACAAAATAAGTCTTTAGAATTGAGTTTGTTTTTAAGTCTACCTGCTACTTTTGCTTTAATTTTTGCCTCCGAAGAAATTGTTTCTGCGCTTTTTGGATATGGATCTTTTAACGAAGAAAGTGTTAAAAATTCAGCTCGCGTATTATTTTATTTTGCATTAGGTCTACCTGCATTCTCCATGATAAAAATATTTTCAAGTTTTATATTTGCCAGAAATGATACTAAAACACCTTTTTACTTTTCATTAATTTCTGTAATTTTAAATATTATTATTAGTATATCTTTATTTAGCAAAATAGGCTTTATTATAATTCCTATAGCAACAAGTATTTCTTCGTGGTTGAATGGATTCTTACTGATGGTATTTGTCATTAACAAAAATTACTTTAATTTCAACAATTCGTTTTTTATACAGCTATTTAAAATATTTATTGTAAACTTAATTTGTTTGGGATTATTTAAAATATTAATAAATCATTTTAGTAATTATTTTATATTTACAAATAATTATAAATTTTTAGCAATTATATTATTAGTTTTTTTTACTTTTGCTTTTTATTTGTTAATTTCAATACTCATTAAGACCTTTAAAATATCTGATATTAAATTAAACTATTAAATTATGTCTAAAAAAATTTTTTCAGGAGTTCAACCAACGGGAAATTTACATCTTGGTAATTATATAGGTGCTATAAAAAATTTTGTAGATTTACAAAATAATAAAAATAATAATTGTATTTTTTGTGTTGTTGATCTTCATGCCATTACAGTAATGCAAGATCCTACAGAATTAAAAAATAATATCAGAGAGACAGCAGCAGCATTTATTGCAAGCGGTATTGATCCAAAAAATAGTATAATATTCAATCAATCTTTAGTCCCCGCACATTCGGAAGGTTCATGGATTTTAGGATGTGTTGCCAGAATGGGTTGGCTCAATAGAATGACACAATTTAAAGAGAAAGCTGGAAAAGATAAAGAAAAAGCCAGTGTTGGTTTATATATTTATCCCATTCTAATGGCCTCTGATATTCTTTTATATGATGCTACTCATGTGCCAGTTGGAGATGATCAAAAACAGCATCTAGAACTCTGTAGAGATATAGCTCAAAAATTTAATAACGAATATAAATGTCCAGATTTCCTAAGACCTCCTGAGCCTCTCATACAAAAAAATTTCTCAAGAATAATGAGCTTGAAAGATGGCACAAAAAAAATGAGTAAGTCAGATATTGCCGAAGGAAGTAGGATCAATTTAACAGATACAGAAGATCAAATTATTAACAAAATAAAAAAAGCAAAAACAGATAATGATACCTTGCCTGGCAATGAAAATGGACTTAAAGGAAGACCCGAAGCAGACAATTTGTTAGGTATTTATTCTAGCTTAAGTAATCAAAATATTACTGATACACTAAACGAATTTGAGGGAAAAAATTTTTCTAATCTAAAAAACAAACTATCTGAAATAATTGTGACGAGACTTTCACCTATATCAAAAGAAATACAAAAATTGTTGTCAGATAAAAATTATATAGATCAAATTTTAAAGGATGGAGCAGCAAAAGCACAGGATATTTCATCTGAAAAAGTTAAAAAGATAAAAGAAATAGTTGGTTTTTAATCATTTAATATTTTTTAATAAACATTATATAGAACCTATGTTTATACAAACTGAAAATACACCAAATCCAAATTCATTAAAGTTTTTACCTGGTAGAAAGGTATCTAATAATGGTCCTTTAGAAGTTTTAAATCAAGATGATACAAGCAATTTATTGATAAAGAACTTATTACAGATAAATGGAGTAACTGGAGTATTTCTAGGGGAAGATTTCTTTTCTATAAATAAAGAAGAGAATAAAAAATGGGAAGATATTCAGCATATTGTTATTTCTTATGTCAATGAGCATTATGCGAACGGTAACACTTGTATTATAGATAAAACAAATGAAGAAGAGCAAAACAAAAATTATTCTGATATTGAAAAAAAAATAATAAGCATTCTAGATTCTAAAATCAGACCTGCCGTTGCAAGAGATGGAGGAGATATAAAGTTTCAAGAATTCAAGGATGGAAAAGTTAAAGTTTTGTTAAAAGGCAGTTGTTCAGGCTGTCCATCTTCAACTCTCACTTTAAAAAAAGGTGTAGAAAACTTGCTTTGTCATTATATTCCTGAAGTTAAAGAAGTTTTAGCTGTATAATTAACAAATAATAATTATATTGAAATTAATGGTTGGACGGACAAAAAATAAAAGTTTTAAACTTAAAAAGAAGAAAAATAATGTATTTAGATTTTCTGCAATTAGTATTTTTGTAATATTAACATTCTTTTCTTTACCAACTGTTAGCAATTTTATAGATAAAAATTTAAATTTCAAAAAATCTGTAATCTCAAATGCTGGTGTAAACTTTGACCAAGAACTAGACAAAAGAAAAAAAATTCTTGATGGAGAAAAAGAAACCAAAACAAATAAACTTAGTCTGAAAAATATTTTTGCTGATATTGATTTTTTCAGCACAGATGACGAGGGACAGAATTCGATAAGATTTGATGCAAGAACAATTGAGCAATTGTTTAAAGATACAAATTATAATCTTGAAATAGTTAGAGAGACTAAGTTAGTAAATATAGGCAATAAGATTGACCATCTTCCAAAAGAAATTAAAAGTATTGAGAGTTCAAAAAAGAGAAAGAGACTATTTATTCAAATAGTGTTACCATTGATTGTAGAAGAGAACGCTAAAATTCGACTTGATAGAAAAGAATTATTTAGAATATTGGCTAAGAATATCAACACACAAAAAGAAAAGAATTGGCTAAAAGAAAAATTTAAACAATATGGTTTAAGAGATGGAGATTTTTATTCTCTGAAAGTTAGAATGGATGAAATACCTGTATCTTTAGCACTTGCTCAAGCTGCTAAAGAAACTGGATGGGGGACATCTAGATTTGCACAAGAGGGTAATGCATTATTTGGACAATGGACTTGGAGTGGTGACGGAATTAGACCAGCAGGCGTAGATAAAGATGCAAAACACAAAGTTGCAAAGTTTGCAGTTCTTAAAGCGTCAGTCAGAGCATACCAACGAAATTTAAATACTCATAGCAGTTACATCGAATTTAGAAAAGAAAGAGCAATTCAAAGAGACAACGATGAAAAATTAGACAGTTTAAAGTTGGTAAATTATTTAGATAAATACGCAGAGACAGGGCAACAATACATTGATGTTTTGAAACAAATTATAAAGCAAAATTCTCTTATGGATTTTGATGATGTAAATGTAATGCCTACAAGTAATAAGACTAAAAAATTAATTTAATTTTGAACAAATTGGAAACCTGAAAATCTCCATCCACTGTCATCTTTTAAAGAACAGTTAATTCTTCCTCTTCTTTCAATAAATTTTTCTACAAAATTAATATTTAATATATTGTCAATTAAGACAATTTTTGTTTTTCTCCACTTTGAACCTTCATTTGAAAAGCAATTAATATTTTCTAAATTTTTCTGATCTTTAAAAAATTCTATCGTCATTTTAGGTGGATTTTCTCCATTATTCATAAATTTGTTTTCTGGTTTAACAATTCTATATTGAAGTGGCAAATAAGATATTACCTCTTTAAATCTTTTTATTTCTCCATATTTCTCATTTATAGGGAATCTTGGTAGTTCAAATCTATCTTTGTTTAAATCAATAACACCAGAATGTTGGCCAAATGCAAATTCGAAATTTTTTGAAATATAATTTTTCTGCTCTAAATTATACTCACCAAAGGGATATGAAAAAAAAATTGGATTATAACCCAATTTGTCATTAAAAATTTTAATTGATTTTTCAATATCTTCTTCAAACTTTTGAAAAGTAAATTTAGTCAAATAATCATGTGAATGCGAATGATTACCAATGTAAGCAAAATTCTCTTTTTCTACTTCTTTAATTTGTTGCCAACTCATGTATCCTTTATTTCCAACAGCTTCTGTTGAAACAAATAAAATAAAAGGAATTTTTTTTTCTTTTAAAATTGGCCAGGCATTTTCATAAAACGATATAAACGCATCATCTATCGTTAATAAAATTTTTTTTGTTTTCTTAACTTCTTTAAAATTTTTTGAAAATTCACTCGGATTATAAAAATTTAGATTATTATCTTTTATTAAATTTATATGTTTTTTAAATATATCTAATTTTATATTTGTTGATGGATACTTATTTTCTCCAAATCTATGATACATAACGGCCAAAATACCCATTTCATTTTTAAAATATTTTTTATTTACTACTTCAGCTTTAACGTTTAAAAAAATGATAAAAAAAATGAATACTTTAGTTATTAACGCTGCAGATGATAAAATTTTATTTTCTCTCATAACTAATATTGAATCTTATACTACCGCCCATATAAACAGTAGGGAAAATTTTGACAAAATAATGATATTAATTTTAAATTTCCTTAAAGAACATAATTCAAATCTAGATAAAATAAGTGAAATATTTGTCAATCAAGGTCCTGGCAAAATCTCAAGTATTAGAAATTCTATAGCAATTGCCAAAGGTATTGCTTTTGCAAAAAATATTGATTTATATGGATTTTTGAGCGAACATTTGAATGATACAAGCTTAGATCAATTAGTAAAAATTGATAAGAAAAATTTTACAAATATTAATTTGATTAAACCCCTTTACTCGAGTTAAAATATATTATGCTAGAAACTATTGAAGAAAAATGCCAAAAAAACGGAGTTAAACTTACCGATCAAAGAAGGATAATTGCAAGAGTAATTTCCGAGTCGAAAAAAACATATGGAGAATCTGACCATCCAGACGTTGATGAGTTATATAACAGAGTTTCTCAAATAGATTCTAAAATTAGTATTGCGACAGTATATAGAACAGTTAAACTTTTTGAAGAAGCAGGCATCTTAACAAAACATGATTTTAAGTCTGGTAAGGCTAGATATGAACTAAATGACGATCATAATCATTTAATTGATATTAAAACAGGAGAAATTATAGAATTTGTCGATGAAGAGATCGAAGAGTTACAAAAAAAAATTGCTGATAAATATGGTTATCAGCTGGTTGATCATAAATTAGAATTGTACGGAATCAAAAAAAAATAATTAATGCATAAAAAGGTTTTTATAAAGACATTTGGTTGTCAAATGAACGAATATGACTCAAATAGGATATATGATGCTGTTAAAGCAATAGGATATAATAAAACAGAAAATCAAGATGATGCTGACTGTTATATTTTGAATACTTGTCATATTCGGGATAAGGCCAAGGATAAAGTTTATCATGAGATTGGAAGAGTTAAAAAATTATATAAAGGTAAAAAAAAACCAATCATGGTTGTTGCAGGTTGCGTTGCACAAGCTGAAAATACTGAGATGCTTAATAGAGAGAAATATATAGATTTAGTTATAGGTCCTCAATCTTATCAAAAAATAAATGATCTTTTAAAAAGTTTTGAGGGAGAAAATAAAGTTGATGAAACCGAATTTGATTCAGTTTCGAAATTTAGGTACTTCGATAATATTAAAAATAACAATACAAATGTTTCATCTTTTTTAACAATTCAAGAGGGTTGTGATAAGTTCTGTCACTTTTGTGTTGTCCCTTATACTAGAGGACCAGAATATTCTAGACCATTCAAAAGCATTATTGATGAAGCTGAGAGATTGATAAAGAATGGATCTAGAGAAATAACATTTCTTGGCCAAAACGTAAATGCATATTCTTATATAGATGGATCTAGAGAGTATCGACTGTCAAATCTTATCAACACACTCAGCGAATATAACGAAATAAGTAGAATTAGATACACCACATCTCATCCAAGAGATATGACAGATGATCTTATTGAATGTTACAAAAATTCAAAAAAATTAATGCCTTTTGTTCATTTACCAATTCAAAGTGGTTCTGACAGAATATTAAAAATGATGAATAGAAAGCATACTGTAAATTATTATTTAAATATTTACGAAAAACTAATTAAAATTAATCCTGAAATAAAATTTTCTAGTGACTTTATTATTGGATACCCAGGAGAAACAGAGAATGATTTTAAAGATACTATAAATTTAATTAATAAAATTAAATTTATAAATTCATTCTCTTTTATTTTTAGTCCAAGACCAGGAACAAAGGCTGCAGAATTAGAGATTAATGATAAAGATAAACTTAAAAGTAGGCTCATAACTATTCAAGAAAAATTATTTAACAATCAAATAGAATTGAATAAATCTTTAGAAGGCAAAACTTTAGAGGTACTTGTAGAAAATAAACTTAAAAACCAGAATAAATTTTTTGGAAGAAATAAATTTTTAAATTCAGTAATTTTTGATGGTAATGAAAGTCATATTGGCAAATTAATTAAAGTTAATATCGAAAAAAGTAATCAAAATTCTTTATTTGGCAAAGTAACAAATGAAATGAAAGCAGCATAATTTGAATAATTTTGCAAAATCAAAAATTAATTCCGATTTAAAATACGTATATTCAGAAAATAATGCCTTAAGTATTGTATTTCAAAGTAATGAATTACTTTTAGGTGTTTTAGGGGAATTTAATAATAACTTAAAAGAATTAGAAAAAATTACGAATACTAGCATTTACTCTAGAGGAAACTCAATTTTATTAAAAAATACTCCTGAAAAAAATGAAATAATAAAGAATGCGATTCAATTTCTTGTAGATCAATTTTTAAATAATGGAACATTAGAAAAAAAGGATATAGAGTCATCAGTAAACAAATTTATGATAGAGGAAAAAGTTTCAAATAAAATTGGAAATGTTGAATACATAATAAAAACTCCAAAAAAATCTGTAATACCAAGATCAGAGAAACAAAAAAATTATATAAGGGCTTTAAAAGAATCAGATATAGTTATTTCTGCAGGACCAGCGGGAACTGGTAAAACTTTTTTAGCTGTCGCAGTTGCTTTAACAATGTTGCTGGATAAAAAAATTGATCGAATCATTTTATCAAGACCAGCAGTAGAAGCAGGAGAGAGGTTGGGCTTTTTACCAGGTGATATGAGGGAAAAAGTTGATCCTTATTTAAGACCTCTTTATGACTCATTATATGATCTATTAGATTTTGAAAAAATTCAAAAAAAAATAGAAGTTGGGGATATTGAAATTGCACCCCTAGCTTTTATGCGAGGAAGAACACTAAAAAATTCTTTTGCAATACTTGATGAAGCACAAAATGCTACTGATACTCAAATAAAAATGTTCTTAACAAGAATAGGTGAAAATTCTAAAATAGTTATTAACGGAGATCCATCACAAATAGACTTACCTAATAAAACAATGTCAGGTTTAAATAGATCAAAAAAATTACTTGGTCATTTAAAGGAGATATCTGTAATAGATTTTGATCATACTGATGTAGTAAGACACCCACTAGTTTCTAAGATAGTCAAGGCTTATTCTGATAAAAATTCAGATTAATGATTAAAGCCAACATAGTTCTAGACAAAAAAATTTGGAAAAAAAAATTAGAAAAACCAGAAATTTACTTCAAAAAGAAATTAAGCAAATTATCTAAATTAAGTACTTTTAAAAATAAAAACCAAGAATTTACTGTGATGCTTACTAATAATAAAAAAATGAAAGATTTAAATTCAAAATTTAGAAATAAAAATTTTTCAACAGACGTACTGTCTTTTCCCTTAAAAGTTAAATTAAAAAATAAATTATATTTAGGAGATATAGCAATTTCTTTTGAAATAATTAATAGAAGATCAAAATCATCTAGTTTTGATCATGAATTAGATAAAATGTGGATACATGGTTATTTACATCTTCTAGGACATGATCATAAAAAAGATAAAGATTATTATTTAATGAAGAGAAAAGAAAATTTAATATTTAAAAAATTGAATAAAATAAATTGAACTCTATTCTACAAAATAAAGTGTACCTATTTTTAATATGCTTACTTTTAGGTATACTAACATCATTTAGTTTACCCCCTTATAATTTATTTTTTATTAATTTTTTCACACTTCCAGTATTACTTTATATATTAGTTAATTATGTAGATAGAAAAGCTACTTCATTTTTTGTTGGTTGGGTCTTTGGATTTGGTTATTTTATTTCTAATCTTTATTGGATTACAAATTCTTTAAAATTTGATGTAAGTTTTAAATTTATTATCCCATTTGCGTTAATATTAATTCCTTTATTTTTGGGAATATTTTATGGTTTGGTAACTCTTCTAAGTAGCTTCTTTAATTTAAAAAATAAACTCTCATCAGTTTTGATTTTTTCGATTTTTTTTGGTGTAATTGAATTTATAAGAAGTTTCATTTTTGGTGGTTTCCCTTGGAATCTATTAGTCTTTAGTATTTCAAATAACTTACCTTCTTTACAAATTTTATCCTATGTAGGGACCTACTCATTAAATTTATTATCAATAACTTTTTTTTTATTACCAATAATATTTTTTAGTAAGTATAAAGGTCCAGTAAAAGCTATAATTTTTTGCTTTGGTTTAATTCTAGTAGTAATAAATTATTCGTATGGATACTTTAATATTAAAAATTTTGAAAAAAAAAGATACGATAAAATAGATTATGTTATTCGAGTTATTTCTCCAAATATACCAATTGAAAGATTTTTATCAAATCAGAATCCAGAAAAAAATATTGATGAATTGATTGCTTTAAGTAATCCAAATAAATCTAAAAAAAAAATATTTATTTTTCCCGAAGGTATAATTACTAGTATTTATTTAAAAGACCTCAAATTATTTAAAAATATCTTCAAAAAAAAGTTTAATGCAAACCATAAAGTTATTTTGGGAATTAATAGTATTAAAGAAAATAAAATTTATAATTCTTTAGCAGTATTAAATTCTGACGCAGAATTATTCT
The DNA here is from genome assembly GCA_902616245.1 of uncultured Pelagibacteraceae bacterium. GTDB lineage: Bacteria > Pseudomonadota > Alphaproteobacteria > Pelagibacterales > Pelagibacteraceae > Pelagibacter. Next base: position 181,323 of record CACMSB010000001.1, on the reverse strand, counting down.
ATAAATACAACAAGAATAAACTAGTTCCATTTGGAGAATTTTTACCTTTTGAAAACTTCTTCAAAAGAGCAGGTTTAAAAAAAATAACCCAAGGGTATCAATCATTTTCATCTGATAATAAAAGAGAAATTTTGAACATAGATAAATTAAAATTTATACCACTTATTTGTTATGAAATTATTTATTCGGGGAAAATTAATCCAAATAAAAAATATTACGATTTTATATTAAATATTTCTGAGGATGGTTGGTTTGGTAAATCTATTGGACCTGTTCAACATTTATCTCATTCGATATTCAGATCAATCGAAGAAGGTAAAAATGTTATTAGATCTACAAACAATGGAGTGTCTGCTTTTGTTAATCCCAAAGGTCAAATTATTAAACAAATTAGTGAAAAAGGATATTTTGATGTTAAAAAAATCAAACGTGTTGATAAAACTTATTTTGCTGAACATGGTAATAAGATCTTCTTTTATTTTGTCCTAATTTATACTACTTTCATTGTGATTTTAAAAATTAGGGAGAATAAATGAAAAAAGATTACTTGTTTACTAGCGAGTCGGTATCCGAAGGTCATCCAGATAAAGTTTGTGACAGAATTTCAGATATGGTTGTAGATACATATTTAGCTGCTGAACCACAATCAAGAGTTGCTTGTGAAACTTTAACAACAACTAATAAAGTTGTATTAGCTGGTGAAGTAAGAGGACCTGAAATCAAAAAAGAAGATTTAATTCAAAAAGTAAGACATTGCATTAAAGACATTGGATATGATCAGGATGGATTTACTTGGAAGGAAGCAACATCTATAGAAAGTCATTTACATGCTCAATCAGCTGATATAGCGATGGGAGTAGACTCTTCAGGAAATAAAGATGAAGGTGCGGGTGATCAGGGCATTATGTTTGGCTACGCGTGTAATGAAACCGATGTGCTAATGCCAGCTCCAATACATTATTCTCATAAAATATTAAGACTTATGGCAGAGGACAGGAAATCTGGCAAATTAAAAAATATAGAACCAGATTCAAAAAGCCAAATAACAATTGAATACAAAAATGGAAAACCATCATCAGTCAAATCAGTTGTAATATCTACACAGCACTCACCAGATGTTAATCAAGCTCAAGTAAGAGATTTGGTTAAACCTTATATTGAAAGATCAATTCCAAAAGAACTGTTAAGTTCTTTAGATGAAAAGGAAATTTATGTTAATCCAACAGGAAATTTTGTAATTGGAGGCCCTGATGGTGACAGCGGCTTAACAGGTAGAAAAATTATTGTTGATACTTATGGTGGAGCTGCTCCACATGGAGGAGGAGCATTTTCAGGTAAAGATCCAACCAAAGTTGACAGATCTGCCGCGTATGCGTCTAGATATTTAGCAAAAAATGTTGTTGCGTCTAAAATAGCTGATAAATGTTTGATACAACTTGCATATGCAATTGGAGTATCAAAACCTTTATCTATTTATGTCGATCTTTTTGATAATGATGATGAAAAAAATAAGCATGTAGAAAAGCTTATTCATGAAAATTTTGATTTAAGCCCTAGAGGCATAAGAGAAATGCTTGGTCTAAATAAACCAATCTATGAAAAAACAGCTGCTTATGGACACTTTGGAAGAATCCCAGATGAGAAAGGTTCATTTTCATGGGAAAAGACTGATAAATCAGATGTATTTAGTAAGTAAATAAAGTTGAATATTAAAAAAAAATAAATATATTTCATTCACATTATTGAAATTTCAAAATGGGCTTCGGCCCATTTTTTTTTAGATAAATTAAAATGTTAAATAGAAGAGCAGATAAACTAGAATTGATCAGAATAGCAGAAGCTGTAGCTTTAGAAAAATCTATTGATAAAGAATTAATTATTGGATCAATGGAAAACGGTATTGCGAAAGCAGCCAAATCTAAGTTTGGATCTGAAAACGAAATCAAAGTTGAAATTAATAGAGAAAGTGGAGATATTGGAATATTTAGAAGATTAGTAATAGTAGAAAATCCAGAAAATTCTAATTTAGAAATAACTCTTGATGACGCAATAAAACTCAACGAAAACAACCAAGGAAAGCAAATAGGAGATGAAGTACTTCAACCGCTTCCATCATTTGATTTTGGGAGAATAGCTGCACAAACAGCAAAACAAGTAATAAGTTTTAACGTAAGAGAAGCAGAAAGAGAGAGACAATATAATGATTTTAAAGATAAAACAGATACTATTTTGAGTGGGATAGTCAAAAGATTAGAATTTGGAAATGTAATTGTCGATTTAGGAAGAACTGAAGCAATAATTCAGAAAAATGAGATGATACCCAGAGAAAATATAAAAGCAGGTGACAGAGTAAAAGCCTACTGCTTAGATGTAAGAAGAGAACCAAGAGGTCAGCAAATATTTCTTTCTAGAGCACACCCAAAATTTATGGAAAAATTATTTATTCAAGAAGTTCCAGAGATTTATGATGGATTAATAGAAATCAAGTCATCTTCTAGGGATCCAGGGAGTAGAGCTAAAATTTGTGTTAAAGCCATTGATACTTCTTTAGATCCGGTTGGTGCATGTGTGGGTATGAGAGGAAGTAGAGTTCAAGCAGTCGTAAACGAATTACAAGGGGAAAAAATTGACATAGTAAATTGGTCTGAGGATCCAGCGGTTATAGTTGCCAATGCATTGTCCCCAGCAGAGGTGCAAAGAGTAAATGTAGATGAGGAAGGAAGAAAACTCGATGTCATTTTAACCGAGGAAAATCTTAGTAAGGCTATTGGAAGAAGAGGTCAAAACGTGAGACTTGCAACAAAATTAATGAATTATGAAATTAATATCATGACTGATCAGGAAGATTCAGAAAGAAGACAAATTGAATTCAAAGAGAAAACAGATAATTTTGTTAAAAATCTAGAGTTAGACGAAACTTTGGGTCAGCTACTTGTAGCAGAAGGATTTTCATCTATAGATGATATTAAAGATAGTGATCCTGAAGCTTTAATGAAAATTGAAGGAATTGAAGAGGATACAGCAAAAGAATTAATTGAAAGAGCTAAAGAATTTTATCAAAAAGACCAGGAAGAAATAGCCAACAGAATTAAAGATTTGGGCTTAGAAAACGATTTAATTAATCATAAAGGATTAACCCCAGGGATGCTCGTTACTTTAGGAGAACAAAAAATTTTAACATTAAACGATTTTGCAGATTTGGCATCTGATGAATTAACAGGTGGATATGACGTTATAAAAGGTGAAAGAGTAAGAATTAAAGGGTATTTAGAAGATTTCGCTCTTTCGAAAAAAGAAGCAGATGATTTAATTATGTCTGCGAGAGATATTGTTTATCAAGATTGAGAGATGGAAAATGGAAAAGAAAAAACTAAAGTTATCAATTTCTGGAGCTTCCAAAAAGACAATAAATAGTATTGAACAAGCAAAATCCCAGTCAAAAAATACTGTTGTTATTGAAAAAAAAACTTCAAGATTTGGAGGTAAACCAAATTTTTCTAGGGGGCCTAAATCATCAGAAAATAAACCACAACCAAATTTTATTGCAAAAAAAACAATTTTTTCTAAAACTCCGTCTCCAATTACTTCAGATTTTGAGAAAAGGAAACTAGCAGAACAAAGAGCTACAAGAAGACTAAAAGGTGAAAATTCTCAAAGGGAGAACAAATCTGCAAAGCCAGGAACTAAAAGAAGAGAATTAAAGCTTACTGTATCTAGAGCCTTAAGTGGTGATGATATTGGAACAAGATCAAGAAGTCTTGCCTCTTTGAAAAGGGCAAAACAAAAAGAAAATAGATTGCTTAACAAAGAGGAGTCGAGAGATAATTTTAAACCAGTTAAAAGAGATATTAATATACCTGAAGTAATTACAATTAGAGAATTGGCAAATAGAATGGCCGAGCAGTCTAGCAGTATAATAAAACATTTGATGGGTATGGGCGTAACAGTTACTATAAATCATACAATTGATGCAGACACAGCTGAATACTTAGTTAAAGAATTCGGACATAACCCCGTTAAAGAAGAAAAAGCAGAAGAAATATTAGAAAAAATTAAAGAAATAAAAACACAAAACTTAAAGAGCAGAGCACCTATAGTAACAGTTATGGGACATGTTGATCATGGCAAGACATCTGTTTTAGACACATTAAGAAAAGCGAATGTTGTTTCTGGTGAATTTGGAGGTATTACGCAACATATTGGAGCATATCAGATAATACATCAAAAAAATAAAATTACTTTTATTGATACTCCTGGTCACGCGGCTTTTACTGAAATGCGAGCAAGAGGTTCAAAGTTAACTGATATTGTTATACTAGTAGTTGCAGCTGATGACGGTGTTAAACCCCAGACAATAGAATCAATTAAACATGCAAAGGCTGCCAAAGTGCCTATTGTTGTTGCAATTAACAAGTGTGATCTTCCAGAAGCTGATCCTCAAAAAATTAAGAATCAACTTTTAGAATATGAACTTATAGCTGAAGATCTATCAGGAGATACTTTAGTTGTTGAAATATCAACTAAAACAAAACAAAATTTGGACAAATTGGTTGAGAGTATTATTTTGCAAGCTGAAATATTAGACTTAAAAACTGATTTTGATACTGATGCAAAAGGAATAGTTTTAGAATCTAAAATTGATATTGGGAGAGGACCAATAGCAAATGTAATCATTACTGCGGGTACACTTAAAAAAGGAGATTATTTTGTTAGTGGCTTAAAATGGGGAAAAGTAAGAGCCATAATAAATGATCAGGGGAAACAAATTGATATAGCTGAACCATCAACACCAATTGAGATATTAGGAATTAATGGAGCTGCAAAATCAGGCGATGACTTTATCGTACTAAAAACCGAAAAAGACGCAAAATCTTTATCAGACGGTAGAATACAAGAAGCAAAAGAGAGTAAAAATCCATTATCCTTTGTTACTCAAGACTCAGCTTTTAAAGATACATCATCAGAAGAACTAAATATTATTATAAAATCAGATGTTCACGGTTCGTCAGAAGCTATAAAAAATGCAATAAATCAAATTAAACATGATGAGGTAAAGCCAAAAATACTTTTATCAGATATTGGGATGGTTACAGAAACTGATGTCACATTAGCAAAAGCTTCTAATGCCGTAATCATAGCATTTAACGTAAAACCTAGTAAAGAGGCTAAAAAAAGAGCAGAACAAGAAAAGATTTCTATATCTAATTTCAACATTATTTACGAAGTATTAGATTTCATAAAAAGCAAAATGTCCGGTCTATTGTCTCCAGAAGTAGACGAAAAAATTATTGGAACAGCAGAAATACTGGAAATATTTAAAGTGTCAAAAGTTGGCAAAGTCGCTGGTTCAAAAGTAACAGATGGAGAAATTACACAAGACTCTAATGCAAGAGTTATTAGAGATGGGACAATAATTTTTAATGGAAAAATAGGCTCAATATTCAGAGAAAAAAATCAAACTAAACAGGTATCTGCCGGCCTAGAGTGTGGAATAACACTCAAGGATTTTGTAGATTTCCAGAAAAATGACGTAATTGAAGTATATAATTCGACAATAACAGAGAGAACAATATAATGGCTAATTTAGGAAAACCAGTTACTCAAAGACAATTAAGAGTTGGTGAAATGATTAAACAAGCTTTAGGGATGTTATTTATAAGAGATGAAGCAAAATTACCAAATCTCTCCACTAAAGAGATAACTGTGACTGAAGTTCGAATGTCTCCAGATTTAAAAACAGCAAAAATTTTTGTAATGCCTCTAGGCGGAAAAGACGCTGAAGAGGTAGTTACTAAACTGAAAGAATTTTCATTTGTAATAAGAAAAGTTTTATCAAAAAAGATAGTAATGAAATTTTTACCAAAACTATTTTTCGTAAAAGATGATTCTTTTGATTATGCTGAAAAAATTGAAAATTTAATAAAACAAACAAATAAATAAGGAAAAAAAATGGCAAATAAAGCAAAAGAACTCGCAATTCACGATAAGGATACAGGTTCTTCAGAGGTTCAAGTTGCTCAATTAACAAATAAAATCGAGAACTTGTCTAAACACATTAAACAGTTCAAAAAAGATAAACACTCATCTGTTGGACTTTTAAGAGCTGTAAATAGAAGAAAAAAATTATTAGACTATTTAAAGAAAAATAAAATAGAGTCTTATAAAGAAGTAATATCAAAATTAAATTTAAGGAAATAAATGTTTAAAGTAGTAAAAAAAGAAATAGAAGTAGCAGGAAAAAAAATTAGTTTAGAAACAGGTAAAATAGCAAGACAAGCAGATGGTGCAATTATCGCTCAATGTGGAGAGACAGTAGTTTTAGCAACAGCAGTAGGAGCCAAAAAAGTTAATCCAGATATGGATTACTTCCCTTTATCAGTAAATTATCAAGAAAAATATTATGCAGCTGGTAAAATTCCAGGTGGATATTTTAAGAGAGAAGCAAGACCAACAGATAGTGAAACATTAATCTCAAGATTAATTGATAGACCTATCAGACCATTGTTCCCAGATGAATTTAAAAACGAAGTTCAGGTATTACCTACTGTGATATCTTATGATAAAGAAAACGAAGCTGATATTTTATCAATAATTGCTTCATCAGCAGCTTTGGCAATTTCTGGAATGCCATTTCTTGGTCCTGTAGGTGCGTCTAGAGTTGGCTTTATTAAAGGAGAATATGTTCTTAACCCTACCAAAGCACAACTTAAAGATTCTAATTTAGATCTTGTGGTGGCTGGAACAAAAGACGCGGTTTTAATGGTTGAGTCCGAAGCAAACGGTTTAACTGAAGAGGAAATGTTAAATGCTGTTAAGTTTGGGCACGAAGGCTTTGTTCCTGTAATCGAGATGATCGAGGATCTAGCCAAAGAATGCAAAAAACCTTATTGGGTAGTTGAAAAAAAAGATCTTTCTGAAATAAAAAATAAATTGGAAAGCGCATTTACCGAGGAACTTAAAAAAGCATTTTCAATAAAAGATAAACAAGAAAGATCGAATTTAATCTCAGAAATAACTGATAAAGCAAAAAAGCTTTATGAAGAAGATGAGAATTATACCGATCTTGACGTAAATTCTGAGCTTAAAAATTTAGAAAAAAGGATTGTCAGAACAGATATTCTAAAAAATAAAAATAGAATTGATGGTAGAGGTCTTGCAGATGTTAGGCCAATTATGTGTGAAGTTGGAATTCTTCCAAGAGTTCATGGTTCTGCTTTGTTTACTCGAGGAGAAACTCAAGCAATAGTTACAACTACACTTGGTACATCTGATGATGAACAAAAAATAGAAAGTCTTGAAGGGTTACAAAAAGAAAGGTTTATGCTTCATTATAATTTTCCACCTTTCTCTGTTGGAGAAACTGGTAGAATAGGTACCGGAAGAAGAGAAATAGGTCATGGAAAATTAGCTTGGAGAGCAATAAATTCTTCTTTGCCTTCTAAAGAGAGTTTTCCCTACACATTTAGAATTGTATCAGAGATAACTGAGTCAAACGGTTCTTCTTCTATGGCAACTGTTTGTGGGTCATCTTTAGCATTGATGGATGCAGGCGTACCAATAAAAGAACCAGTTGCTGGTATTGCAATGGGATTAATTAAAGAAGGAGATGACTTCAGCGTACTTTCAGATATTCTTGGAGATGAAGATCACTTAGGTGATATGGACTTTAAGGTTGCTGGAACTAAAGATGGAATAACATCTCTTCAAATGGACATTAAAATTACAGGAATAACATTTGAAATTATGGAGCAAGCCTTAAAACAAGCAAAAGATGGAAGAATTCACATTCTAGGTGAAATGAATAAAGCTTTATCTAAATCAAGGGAAGATGTTGGAAAACATACTCCTAAGATGGAGAAAATTACTGTAGATAAGAAAGATATTGCTACAGTCATTGGAAAAGGTGGAGCTACTATAAGAGAAATAGTTGAGGTATCTGGTGCCAAAGTTGACATCAATGACGAAGGTGAAGTTACAGTAGCTGCTCCAGATGAGGAATCAAGAAACAAAGCTATGCAAATGATTAAAGACTTAACTGCTAAAGCTGAACTCAATAAAATTTACAATGGAAAAGTAATGAAAATTATGGAGTTTGGTGCATTTGTTAATTTCCTAGGAAAACAAGATGGTCTCGTTCACATATCAGAGCTTGCTGATAAGAGAGTTGGTAAGGTAACTGATGTCGTAAAAGAAGGTGATGAAGTTAAAGTTAAAGTAATAGGCTTTGATAGAGGAAAAGTTAAATTATCAATTAAACAAGCTGCAATATAAATTTATAGGAAAAATATGAAAAAATTTAATGATTTAATGAGCGTAAGCAATGAAATTGAAAATATCAGCGCTAGTGAAGCAAAAGAAAAGCTAAATGACCCAAATGTTCAATTTATCGATGTTAGGGATAAAGAAAGCTATTCAAAAGGCACGATCGGTAATGCAATTCACTTAGATAGAGGTTTATTAGAATTTTATTTAGCAGATGGAAGTCCTCTTGAAAATGATATGTTTAAAAATAATCCTGATAAAGAATATGTAGTTTTTTGTGGTGTTGGTGGACAAGGAACATTAGCAACCAAAACTATGAAGGATATGGGCGTTAAAAATGTCAAAAATATCACAGGCGGAATTAAAGAATGGGAAAAGATCAAGTAAAAAAAAATTGTAATAAATTATAATAGAATGAAGCTTTTAAAAAACTTTAAGTTAGAACTACAAAAAAATAAATATGGAAGATATTTATTACTTGGTAGTTTTGCATTTTTTTTTATTAAAGGTTTAATTTGGTTAGGTATTTTTATTGCCGTTGGCTTAGGTATTACTAATTCTTTATAAAATTAAAACAATTACCAACAAAATTATTTGAACAAAATTTATCACCACAGAAACAAAGTGTGATTGTTTAAATTTTTTATCCTGCTTTTCATCTCTAAACTTATTTATCAGTGGCATAAGTACAAAATTTGATACAGCAAATAATACCGCAATACTTAAAATTAAATAAAAATCTAAGGAAAAAATTTTTAGAATTATAAAGCAAATTAAAACTAAAATACTAATAGCTAAATTGACAGTGTAGTAATAAGGAAATATTTTTCTTATGAATTTTCTAGCATTTTCCTCATTTAATGCAGTGAAAGTAACAGGTGCTACAACAAAAGAAAAGAAGAGCATAATTCCCAATATTAAACTCGTTAGATAAAGACTAATTTGTTGCATCATAATTTAACTAAATTTAACTAAATTTCAGGTAATGTTCTTAGGATCTGGCATTCCAACTTTATTGTAACCAGCATCCACATAATGAATTTCTCCAGTAACACCACCTGCCATATCGCTTAAAAGATATAATGCTGAATTTCCAACATCAAGATTATCAACATTTCTTTTTAAGAATGAATGATCAGCATTCCACTTGTAAAGAAATTTAGCATCGCCAATGGCAGATGCAGCTAGTGTTTTGATTGGACCCGCACTTATTGCATTAACTCTAATATTCTTTGCTCCCAGATCCCTTGCTAGATATTTAACACTAGATTCTAGTGCAGCTTTACATACTCCCATTACATTATAATTAGGTATAGCTTTATTTGCTTCATAACTCAAAGTAATCATACTGCCACCTTGCTTCATTATTTTAGATGCCTCTCTAGCAACTTCAGTAAATGAAAAACAAGATATCAACATACTTCTTAAAAAGTTTTCTCTAGTTGTATTTAAATATTCTCCTGATAACTCGGACTTATCTGAAAATGCAATTGCATGCACAACAAAATCAATTTCTCCCCATTGACTTTTTATATCTTCAAAAAGTTTTACAACTTCTTCTTTTTTTTCTACATCACAGCTAAATGTTACATTTGAATTTAGTTTTTCTGCAAGTGGAACAACTCTTTTTTTTAAAGCATCACCCAAATATGTAAAAGCTAACTCTGCTCCAGCTTCTGCTAATTTTTGCGATATACCCCATGCAATTGACCTTTCATTGGCAACACCCATGATAAGACCTTTTTTTCCCTTCATTAAACTCATAGATCTAAACTTTCTCAAACACTAATGTTGCATTGGTTCCACCAAAACCAAAGCTATTAGACATAATTGCGTTTAAATTTAAATCTTTTTCGACTTTTGTAACAATTGGATAATTTTTTGCTTCATCATCCATTTCGGAAATATTTGCTGAAGCTGAAATAAAATTATTTTTCATCATTATCAAACTGTAAATTGCTTCATGAACTGAAGTTGCGCCTAAAGAATGACCTGACAAAGATTTTGTAGAACTTATCTTAGGTTTATAGTCTGGAAAAGCTTCACCAACTGCTTTTAATTCTGTAATATCTCCTACGGGTGTAGATGTTCCGTGTGTATTAATATAGTCAATTTTATTTTTTGAAGTTGCTAGAGCCATTTTCATACATCTCACCGCTCCTTCACCAGATGGTGCAACCATATCATAGCCATCTGAGGTTGCTCCATATCCAGTTAATTCTGCGTATATTTTAGCACCTCTTGCTTTGGCATGTTCGTATTCTTCTAAAACAAGAACTCCACCTCCACCAGCAATCACAAAACCATCTCTTGTTTTATCATACGGTCTTGAGGCTTTTTCAGGGGTATCGTTATATTTCGAGGATAGTGCAGTCATTGCATCAAACATTGCAGTCATTGCAAAGTGAACCTCATCACTGCCACCTGCAAAAATAATATTTTGTTTTCCTAATTGAATAAGTTCCATTGCGTTACCAATACAATGACCACTCGTTGCGCATGCAGAACTTATTGTGTAATTAGTGCCTTTGATTTTAAATGGAACAGCTAGAGTGGCAGAAGCAGTGCTTGCCATTGTTCTTGGAACAATAAATGGACCCATTTTTTTTGGATTTTTTTCTCTAGTCTTATCTGATGCTAAAATCACATTTTCAATTGATGGTCCTCCAGATCCCATGACCATACCTGTTGAAATATTACTAACCTCATTTTCTTCTAATCCAGAGTCTTTAACTGCTTCACTCATTGCAACATAATTATATGCTGATCCAGCACCCATAAACCTAATAACTTTTCTATCTATATAATCTTCCAATTTGATATTTGGTTTACCATGAACATGGCTTTTTAAATTATGCTGTTTGTATTCCTCAGAAAATGTTATTCCTGATTTTGTATTAACTAACGATTGATAAACTTCATCTTGGTTATTCCCCAAACATGAAACTACACCAAGTCCTGTTACAACTACTCTTTTCATTATTTAAATAATCCTACTTTAAGATTTTCTGCACTATAAATCTTTTTTCCATCAGCAAGTAATATTCCATTTGCAAGACCTACAGTTGTTTCTCCTTTAACAAGAATTCTTTTCATATCTATTTCATATGTTGCCATTTTGACATTTTTAAGAACTTCCCCAGTGAATTTTACAGTGCTTACACCCAATGCTCTACCTCTTCCTGGTTTTCCAAGCCAACCAAGAAAAAAGCCAACCAGCTGCCACATTGCATCTAAACCAAGACAACCTGGCATAACTGGATCTTCTCTAAAATGACAATCAAAGAACCACAAATTATCCTTAATATCAAGTTCGGCTTTCATAGATCCTTTTTTATAAAAACCCTCACTCTCAGTTATTTCTGTAATTCTATCAAACATTAGCATTGGTGGAGAAGGTAATTTTGCATTACCTGGACCAAATAACTTACCATTAGCGCAATCAATTAGTTCGTTGTAATTAAAGGAACTTTTTTTCATAATTTTGTAATCTTATTACTTGATTTAGGTACATTATAATATACAAATAGTTTAGAATAGTTTTAAATTGCTAATGACTAGTAAACAAGAATTTATTGAAAAACTAAGAAACTCTAACTTAAGACCAACTAAACAAAGAATAAATATATGCGAGGTTTTATTTAATAGAGATAAAACTTTCCATTTCACAATAAACGACTTATTCAATTTGATAAAAGATAAAACTGGAGAGAAAGTTTCTTTAGCAACTGTTTACAATACAGTTCATGCATTTCATAAAAAAGGATATCTAAAAGAAATTCCAATAAATTCTAATCAAACCTACTTTGATACAAATGTCACAGATCACCACCATTTCTTTGATGTTAAAGAAGAAAAGCTTATTGATCTTAAAAATGAGGATGTGGGACCGATAGAGATACAAAAATCTATACCTGGAAAAAAAATTAAATCAGTTGAAGTTTTAGTAAAATTAGAAGACTAAGTTTCAAAATTAAATCATAAATATTCTGACTTATTGACAATCTTCTTTAGAATAATTATAAACAACGAATTAGAATAATTATAATATTAAAGGAGATATATAATAATGAGTGCAGAATTTCATAAAAGTAAAACATTTAAATCAGCAGAATTAAGTAAGTGCCCTTTTACGGGCGCAGGTACACCAGCAAAATTTAGCGCTGGTAGAGGACAAACAAATAGAGATTTTTGGCCAAATAGTTTGAATTTGAAAATTTTAAGTCAACACTCGAATTTATCAAATCCAATGGAGAAAAAATTTAATTATTCTAAAGAATTTAAAAAACTGAATTACAAAGCACTCAAAAAAGATTTAAACAAGTTAATGACAGACTCACAAGATTGGTGGCCAGCAGATTACGGTCATTATGGTCCTTTATTTATTAGATTAGCATGGCATGCAGCAGGTACATACAGAACAGGTGATGGTAGAGGGGGAGCTGGAACAGGTAATCAAAGGTTTGCACCGTTAAATGCTTGGCCTGATAATGTTAATCTAGATAAAGCTAGATTACTTTTGTGGCCAATAAAACAGAAATATGGAAAAAGAATTTCTTGGGCAGATTTATTTATATTAGTTGGAAATGTAGCATTAGAGTCTATGGGCTTTAAAACGTTCGGTTTTGGAGCGGGAAGAACTGATATCTGGGAACCAGAAGATGATATTTACTGGGGTTCAGAAAAAGAAATGTTAGGTGTTAAGAGATACAGCGGAAAAAGAGATCTTGAACAACCTTTGGGGGCTTCTCACATGGGATTAATTTATGTAAATCCACAAGGTCCAGATTTTAATCCAGACCCATTGAAAGCAGCTCATGATATTAGAGAAACATTTGGACGAATGGCAATGAATGATTATGAAACAGTTGCACTAGTTGCTGGTGGTCATACTTTTGGAAAATCTCATGGTGCTGCACCTGAATCACATAAAGGACCTGATCCAGAAGCATCAAGAATTCAAGATCAAGCAACTGGTTGGAATAGTAATTACAAATCAGGAAAAGGTGTACATGCAATAAGTAGTGGTATTGAAGGAGCATGGACACAAACACCAACACAATGGGATATGGGTTACTTTGATTGTTTATTTAACCATGAATGGGAATTGACTAAAGGACCTGCTGGAGCATTCCAATGGACTCCAAAAAAGAATGGCCAGAGAATTAAAATGGTACCTGATGCTCATGATAAAAGTAAAATGCATCCTCCAATGATGCAAACAACTGATTTATCTTTGAGAATGGATAAAAGTTATGGACCAATTTCAAAACATTTTTATCAAAATCCAGATGAATTTGCGGATGCATTTGCAAGAGCTTGGTTTAAGCTTACTCATAGAGACATGGGACCAAGAGCATGTTATTTGGGTAGCGAAGTACCAAAAGAACAATTAATTTGGCAAGATCCTATAGATAAACCAAAATATAAACTTAAATCAAAAGATATAAGAGATTTAAAATCAAAGCTTTCAAAATCAAAAATCTCTGTTTCTGATTTAGTTTCTACGGCTTGGGCTTCTGCTTCTACATACAGAGGTTCTGACAAAAGAGGTGGAGCAAACGGAGCAAGAATTATGCTTGAACCTCAAAGAAGTTGGAAAGTCAATAACCCTAAAAAACTTTCAAAGGTTATTAAAGCTTTACAAAAAATTAAGAAAAAATTTGATAAAAATAAAAAATCAGTCTCAATGGCGGATCTTATAGTATTAGGTGGAAATGTAGGAATAGAGATGGCAGCAAAAAAAGTTGGTCATAAAATTCATGTTCCATTTACTCCTGGAAGAGGAGATGCAAGACAAGACCAAACAGATGTAAATTCATTTGGATTACTTGAGCCGCAAGCGGATGGTTTTAGAAACTACATGAAAAAAGGTAAATCTAATGTTTCAGCTGAGGAAAAATTAATTGATAAGGCACAATTAATGGGATTAACGGCACCAGAGATGACAGTTCTTGTAGGAGGAATGAGAGTTTTAGATACAAACTATGATAGTTCTAAAAATGGTGTTTTCACAAAAAAACCTGGAACTCTATCAACAGATTATTTTGTAAATCTTCTTGATATGAGTACCACTTGGAAAGAAACTGATAAATCTGAACAATATTTTGTTGGTAAAGATAGAAAGTCTAAAAAAACTAAGTGGAAAGGTTCAAGAGTTGACCTTATTTTTGGTTCAAATTCTCAATTAAGAGCATTAGCCGAAGTATATGCTTGCAAAGATTCATCAGACAAATTTATCAAAGACTTTGTATCCGCATGGGTCAAAGTGATGAATGCAGATAGATTTGATTTAAGATTAAATTAGTATAGAAAAAGGCGGAAAAAAAATGACATCATTAAATTTTGAAGATTTTTATAAAGTTCCTGAAATCAAATTTGACATCTCAAAATTACGTAAAGATCTAGATGCAATATTAGAGAAAAAAAGATTTAATTCACCAGGAGTAACTCACTTTGGTGCAATTCCTTTAAATCAAATCCCTAATGATGAAGAGTCAATTAAGGGAAATAACATTAGAGGAAGATATTGGACTATTGCTGATGAGACAGGAAAAGAAGTTTCAAGAGACATTGATATTGAAGAGTCAAAATATACTCAATTAGTGCCTGAATTTGAGAATACTTATTTCAAGGAAGTTTATGAAATCCTGAGCAAAAAATTTAAACTAGGAAGGGTAAGACTCCTGTTAAAAGAACCTAGATCTACACTAAGCTGGCATAAAGACCCAGAATGTAGATTGCATGTTCCAATAGTAACTAATGCTGGTTGTTCAATGGTCATAGAAAATGTTGCAAAACATTTGCCTGCTGATGGTCATGTGTGGATTACTAATAATACAAAATATCATAACTTTTTTAATGGAGGAGAACAGGCTAGAGTTCACTTAGTTGCTTGTGTTCTTGAGAGCCCGTTTAGAGAATAATGGAAGTTACTAACGGTATTTTTAAAGCTGCTGGACAGATTTACACTAATAACAGAGGCTCAATTTTAAGAACAATCGTTTATACGATTGGTCACTTTGCAATTGCCATAACAGTTTTGATGTTGGTTGCGGATGTATCATTTATGATAGCCTTAACTGATGCAATAGTAGAACCAATTGCTAATTCTATTTGGTATTTCGTTTTAGATAAGTGGTGGGCAAGTAGATCAAAAAGTTAATAATAATCATTATCAATAAATAAATAGAAAAAATTTTATAAGGATAATTTGTAGTAATAATAATTATTCGCAAAAAAAATGCTTAAATAATAATTATTCGCAAGGATATTTATTGAAAATAATTTTTTCATATTTAATTTAAAGTATGCAAATAGAAAATTACAATTGTAAAAAATGTGGATTAACAATTTCTTCAACTTGTTCTAAGTGTGATAAGATAGTTGATGTTGAAGTCCTTGATGATGGATGTATTGTTCAAAAGACTAAATGTGTTGATTGTGCGAATGCTCCAGTGATCAAAGACGTATGTGTCCAACAAAAATAATTAGTTAATATATATAACTTAAAGGGTTAGTTGATTTTTCCCCAAAGATCTTCTTCATCAACCCACCCTTTAAAACTTTTTGTTTCTACTAAACACCAATTTCTCTCACATTTTTTTACTAATAATAATCTTCCAGTTTCTATTTTAGCCAATGGTTTGGAAAATTTAGTTGGTTTTTTGAAAAGAATTTTATTTGACGCAGTTATAAATGATTTTGATTGCTTCAATTGAGATATATGTATCCACCCACCATTTTTTTTATTATCAATTATTCTTCTAAAATTTTCTTTTTTATCAATCACTTTTACTGGCAAGTTTATTTTCTTGTAAATATACTTTATTGGATAATCAAAACTTGGTCCATATCTTACGTTTACCTTATCATTTTTAAGCATTAAAAATTTTTCATTATCCTCCGAAATGGCATTCGAGGTAAAAAATATTATGATTAAAATCTTGAAGATTAATTGCACAAGCAACCTCTTTTTTTAGTAAATTTTATTTTTCTAAATTCTAGTTTTTTTAGATTAACCACCAGAATTGACGAGTGAAGACTTTTGTCAGAAGAAATTATGTTTTTTAAAACTTCATTTGCTTGCATACTCCCAATTATATTTGATGTAGTTCCTAATATTCCTTCACTTTCACAATTTAAAACTTCATCAGAAGGTTCTGACTGGTAAAAACATTTTAAACATGGGCTTGATTTATTATTAAAATCGAATGAAAAAATATGTCCATCAAATTTGCTAATAGCACCAACTATTAATTTTCTTTTATATTTTAATGAAAATTTATTTATTAAAAATTTAGTTTTAAAATTATCTGTTCCATCTACAATTATATCGAAATCTTTTACAATTTTATTTAAATTTTTTTCTGATGCTTTTTCTTTTAAAATTTTGACTTTTACATCTCTATTAATTAATTTTATTCTTCTTTTAAAGATATCAACCTTAAATTTTCCAACATCTTTTGAAGTATACAAAATTTGTCTTTGAAGATTGGAAATATCTACTTTATCGTGATCAATAGCACCTATATACCCTACACCGCATCTAGCCAACAAATCTGCAACTGGACTACCTAATCCACCAATTCCTACAATTAAAACTTTTGAATTAATTATTTTCTTTTGTCCTAATATACCAATATCCTTAAGTATTATTTGTCTAGAGTATCTCTCAAGCTTTCGTTTAGATAATGAATTTTTCACTTACCCGTTGATCCAAATCCACCCGAACCTCTAATTGTCTCAGGCAAAGTTTCTACAGTTTCAAAATCTACTTTTAGAATTGGCATTAGTATCATTTGAGCAATTCTATCATCATTATTTACTGTAAAGTCTTTATCTCCATGATTAAATAAAATTACTTTTATTTCTCCTCTATAGTCACTATCAATTGTTCCAGGAGTATTTAATACACTTATATTATTTTTAGCTGCTAAACCTGATCGTGGCCTGATCTGAACTTCGGTATCCTCAGGTATTGCAATGGATATACCTGTTGGCACTAAAGCGTTTTCGCCCGGTTTAATTACTATTTTCTTTTCAATGAATGCAGTTAAATCTAGTCCAGATGATCCTGTTGTTTTATATTCTGGCAGTTTAACTTTCTTGTCTAATTTTTTAATTAAGACTTTCACCATTAAGTTAATTAATCTGTTGAATTATTCTTTTTACTATTTCCTCAGCTACCAATGATTTACTCATCTTTTCAAAATTTTCTTCAGGTTTATCTTTGTAAAATATAGAAATTTTATTAAAATCTGATCCAAATCCTATAGTTTGATCTGAGACATCATTTGCAATTACCCAGTCACAATTTTTTTCATTCAACTTCTCTTTTGCATTTGTCGAGAGATTGTTTGTTTCTGCTGCAAAACCAATTGTTATTTTTGGTCTTAATGAATTGTGATTAGATATATGATTTAAAATATCAATATTTTTTTCTAGCTCTAAGTTAAATTCTTCATTCTTTTTAATCTTTGTACTTTTATAATTTTTCACTTTAAAATCAGAAACAGCTGCGGAAAAAATAGCTACATCTGTTGGTAGATTATTTAAACTTTCTTTGAACATCTCTTCAGCCGTTTCAACACTTACAAAATTAACACCGTCCAAAGGTTTAATGCTTGTCTTTCCAGAAATAAGTGTCGTATCAAATCCATTGTCTCTAAGACATTTGGCTATTTCATATCCTTGTTTGCCACTGGATTTATTTGTAATAAATCTTACAGGATCAATATATTCATTAGTTGGTCCTGCAGTAACTAAAGCTTTTAATTTTTTATTTTTATCTAAATTAGAAAAATAATTTTTAAGCGTATTGACTATTTCATTTGGTTCTGTCATTTTTCCTTCACCGTATTCACCACATGCCATATCTCCTATCTCTGGCCCAATAATTTTGTATCCAAAGCTTTTTAATTTTAATATGTTTTCTTTAGTAGAAGGATGCTCCCACATTCTTACATTCATTGCCGGTGCTAAAAATATTTGTTTATTAGAAGCTAATAAAACAGTAGACGCCAAATCTTCTGCATTTCCTGAGGCTACTTTCGATATGGTATTAGCTGTAATTGGTGCAACTAATACTGCATCAGCCCATCTTGATAAAGATATATGGTCCATCTCAGCTTCGTTTTCTGCACTAAATATATCGTCATAAACTTTTTCTTGGGAAAGAGACGAAATAGATAGTGGAGTTACAAATTCTTTTGCATTTTTTGTTAATATAGTTTTTACACGAGCACCATTTTTCTTAAATAATCTTATTAACCCAAGACTTTTGTAAGCAGAAATTCCACCACATATAATCAACAGTATTTTTTTATTCTCAAAATAATTCATCGTCGAGATTAAAATACTACTAATCCTAAAATTACAAGTAATAATAAACCAATGATTGATTGATTTCTGAAAGCTACCATTTCATTTTTTTTTGTATTTAGATCATTATACGTATTAGTATTTTGTGGAATTTGTCCACTTGCAAGAAATGTTAATGCTTGGTTTGCTTTATCCATTATTTGCGGCATTTCTGGTAATCTTTTTATAACTTCTGCAGAATTTTTTAGAGTTTCATTTAATGTTGTTATAGGATCTTTTGTTTCTTTAAGCCATTTTTCAAGAACAGGTCTTGAGGTTTCCCAAATGTTTGTCTCTGGATTTAATCTTCTTGCAACACCTTCAACTACTACCATGGTTTTCTGTAGCATGAGCAACTGTGGTTGAGTTTGCATATTAAATTTTTCTGTCACATCAAAAAGTTGTTTGAGTAATTTACCGCCAGATATATCTTTAATTGACTGACCAAATATTGGCTCTCCAATTGATCTTAGTGCTTGGGCGAGATCATCAACAGGCACTTCTTTTGGAACTAACCCTGCAGCCAAATGAACTTCAGCCACTTTTTTATAATCTCGTTTAATAAAACCATATAAAATCTCAGCAAGAAATTTTTTACTCAAATCATCGAGCCTTCCCATTATACCAAAATCGATAGGAACTATTTGACCGCTATTGTTTATAAAAATGTTACCTTGATGCATATCTGCATGAAAAAAACCATCTCTAACAGCATGTCTTAGAAAATGTTGAATAATATCTGATGCAATTTTTTTGGTATCTATATTTCTTTTTTCTAACTCTTCTGTTTCTCTTATGGAGACACCTTCAACCCAGTCTAAAGTCATTACATTTTCACTTGTAAAATTCCAATAAATTCTAGGAACTTGAAATCCACTGTCATTCTTTGTGTTTTCAGAATACTCATTAGCTGCAGCGGCTTCAAATCTTAAATCCATTTCTAAATTGGTTATTTCTTTTAGCAAATAAACAACCTCGACTAATTTAAGTCTTTTTGTCTTTTTGATAATTGACTCAGTTAAAAAAGCAAAAAGCATCAAAGCATCAATTTCTTCGTTGAATATTTTTTTTATATTTGGTCGTAAAATTTTTATAGCCACATCTTTAATTGTGCCATTATCATTTATTTGCGCTTTATGAACTTGAGCTATAGATGCTGCTGCCACTGGTTCAGATAGATTTATAATTGAATTAAAATTATCTTCCCCTAGATCCTTTTTTATTATTTCTTTAGCTTTAGATAATTCAAAGGGAGGCAAACGATCTTGTAAACTCTCTAGTTGCTTTGATAACTTTTCTCCAATTATATCTGGTCTAGTTGCTAGAAATTGACCTAATTTAATGAATGTTGTACCCATAGATTGCAAGGAGTTTGATAATCTTTCACCTTCGGTTTCATTTACAAAAGAATTATCTTTTTTTGAAAATGATAAAGACAACAAATAGAATAAAATTTTTATTCCAATCGGTGGATTATGAAACTTTGTGAATATACTTAAAGCGTCAGATTTTGCTAATTTCCTTCCAAGCTTAAAAAGTATGTATAATTTTTTAATCATATTTTCCAACCTGAATGAATAGCTACTATTCCACCAGAAAAGTTTCTATACTCACATTTAATAAAATTATTTTTCTCCATTAAACCCTTTAATTCCTCTTGATTAACAAATTCTTGGATACTTTTTATTAGATATTCATAAGGTTCTTTTTCACCAACCACAAATTTTCCTATTTCTGGAATTAATTTAGAGTATCTTTTATAGACTAAATCTAAGTTTAAATTTTGAATTTTTGAAAATTCTAAACAAAAAAATCTACCTCCTGGCTTTAAAACTCTGTACGCTTCACTTAAGGATTTATTAATATTTTTTGTATTTCTTAAACCAAAACTGATTGTGTAATAATCACATGAATTAGATTTTAAAGGCAATTTCTCTGCCGAACCCTTAATCCACTTGATATTTTTGTAATTTGATAGTCTATTTTTTCCCTCTTTCATCATTCCTTCATTGGGGTCAATACAAAATAATTCTATATTTTTATTTGAACTATTATCGATAAAAAGTTTTGCTATATCACCTGTGCCACATGCAACATCTGCTAGAATTTTATTTTTACCTGGGTTCATCCAATTTATTAAATTTCTTTTCCAGATTCTATGAACTCCGAGTGACATCAAATCATTCATGATGTCGTATTTATCATAAACTTTATCAAAGACACCTTGGACTAGACCTTTTTTATTTTGAAGATATTGTTGCATAAAATAAATAATATTAATTAATATAATAATAAATGCCAGAATTGCCAGAAGTAGAAGTTGTTAAAGAGTCACTAAGTAGAACAATAACAGGAAAAAAAATAAAAAAAGTAAGTATAAAGAATAGGAATTTAAGGTACAAAATAAAAAAAGGTTTTGAAACAAGACTTCAGTCAAAATCAATAAAAAAAGTTAAGCGGTTTTCAAAATATATCATACTAGTTTTAAATGATGAAAAATTTTGCTTAATTCATCTTGGAATGTCTGGCACTATACATCTCTTAAGAAAAAATATTTTAAATCAAAAAACAAATGCAAGTTTTTATCACAGTCCTTATTTACCAAAAAAACATAACCATGTGTTTTTGGAATTTGATAACATAAAAATTATATATAATGATCCCAGAAGATTTGGTTATTTCAAATTATTTGAAAATAAGAATAATTTAGAAAATTTTATAAATAACTATGGTCCTGAGCCTTTTTCCTCAAAATTTAATCTCAACTACTTAAAAAAATATTTTTATAAAAAGAAAAAGAATATAAAAAATTTTCTCTTAGATCAAAAATTTGTTTCAGGCTTGGGGAATATTTATGCAAGTGAAATTTTATTCAGCTCTAAAATAAATCCAAAAAAAAAAGCAAAATCTTTAAGTGATAACGATTGTATTAATATTATTAAATATTCAAGAAAAATTTTAAATTTAGCGATAAAAAAAGGCGGGTCTAGTATCAGAGATTTTAAAAATATAGTTGGTAAAAATGGATCTTTTCAAGATAACTTTAAAGTATACAATAGAGAAAATAAGAGTTGTCTTTCACCAGGATGCAAAGGGACAATAAAAAAAAAATTTATCACTAATAGATCAACATTTTTTTGTAATATTTGTCAAAAATAAAAAATTATTATATTGACCGTATAAATTTCTCGTTATATACAATCGCGCTTATGGCAAACACTAAATCAGCTATTAAACGAATAAGACGTATATCACGTCAAACAACGGTAAATAAGTCTAGAAAAAGCAGGTTTAGATCTGCAATAAAAAAAATGAATTTAATTCTTGATAAAAAGGACAAAAAAGAAGCTTTAGCATTCTTGCCAAAATTAAACTCTGAATTGATGAAAATAGCAAAGACAGGGGTGATAAAAAAGCAAAACGCGTCAAGAAATATTTCTAGAATAACAAAAAAAATAAATTCCTTATAACAACTTTTAGTTTACTTAAAGAAATTACAACCCTAGAGATTATTTTTTCAATTAAAAAAAGAATCTTTTAATCTTTTAGTCCCAAGATAAAAAAAAAGTAAAAAAAGTAAATTTAAGATTACTAATTTTAAGTCCCTAAAAATAGATTCAATTATTAATTTATACAATTGTAAATTTTATTTTTTTTTGAGAATAAAAATAAATCTATTGCATTGAATTATGAATAGGAGTTTAACAGTCTCTGATGAAAAATAATCTCACGAACATTAAATCAGACAATATTAATAAGATTGATTGGAAATTATTACAAAATGAAATGAAAAATAAGTTTGGTTCTGAGATTTATGATAGTTGGTTAAAAAAAATTGATTTGGTTGATGAGTTTAAAAATTATGTTTTATTATCCGTATCGACAAGATTTATCAGAGACTGGATAACTTCAAGATATTTAGATCAAATATTACAAATAATTAAATTATATAAAAAAGATATTTCCAGAATAGAATTTATGATTAACGAGAATATAAAGAACAAAAATACTGATGAAATAAAACCAGATAATTCATCTGATAATGAAAAGGTTTCATTCATTAAAGATTCATATCTTCAATATAATCGAATTGATCCAAATAAAAACTTTGAGAATTTCTTGCTAGGGAAAAGTAATAAACTAGCTTTTGAAGCTGCAAAAAAAGTCTCTGAGCAAATAGCCCACTATAACCCTCTGTATATTTATGGTGGAGTTGGAATGGGTAAGACACATTTGTTAAATGCAATTGGTTTAAGTTTGAAAGAAAAAAATAAAGTAATGTTTATTTCAGCTGAAAGATTTATGTATCAATTTGTAAAATCGATAAAATCCAATGAAATGGTAAAGTTTAAAGAGTATTTTAGAAATACCGATATATTTTTGATTGATGATATTCAATTTATGAATGGAAAAGAAGCTATGCAAGAAGAGTTTTTTCATACATTCAATGTTTTGCTAGAGAAAGGATCTCAAATTATTGTATCAGCAGATAGACCACCAAACAAATTAACTAGAATACAAGAAAGAATTAAATCCAGATTCTCAGGAGGACTAGTAGTTGATATCCAAAATGCAGATTTTGAATTAAGATACAATATAATAAAATCTAAAAATGATGATCTCAAAATTCATGATCCAAATAATATTAAAATTAGTGACGAAATCATAAAATTTATCAGTACAGAAGTTAATACTAGTATCAGAGAACTTGTAGGAGCATTTAATAGAATAGTATCTTTCTCAAGAATTTATGGAAAAACTCCTTCGATGTCAGAGGTAAAAGTAATATTAAAAGATCTCTTAAATTTAACTGAAAATAAAGTCGATATAGATAATATTCAAACAATAGTCTGTAAATATTTTAAAATAAGTAAAAACGAAATGTTGTCACCAAGAAGGTCAAGATATCTTGTAAGACCAAGACAAACTGCTATTTATTTAGCAAAAATGCTGACATCTAAATCTTTGCCAGAGATAGGTCGATCATTTGCCAATAGAGACCACACAACTGTTATTCATTCGGTCAAAACAATAGAAAAATTAAGAAAAGATGATAATGAATTAAATTTAAGCATTGATAGCCTAAAGAATAAAATATTATACAAACAAGAAAATGAAATTTAGTGTTAATCAACAAGATTTGCAAAAATCTTTAGGTTACTGTCAGGGTGTAATAGAAAAAAGAAGCACTTTACCTATCCTCTCAAATATTTTGATAGAAGCAGCAAATTCAAAATTAAAAATTACAGCAACAGATTTAGATTTAATATTTGTAAATGAAATTTCAAATATTAAAATTTTTGATGAAGGCAAAACAACTACTTCTTCATCAATTATGTTTGATATTGTAAGAAAAATACCCTCTGGTAGTCAGATAAATTTTGAAAACTCCGGAGAAAGTAAATTACAATTAGAATCAAATAAATCTCTATTCAATTTAAATTCTATAAATGCTTCTGAATTTCCAATTACAGATGAAAATTTCAATGAAAATGAATTTACTATAAATTCAAAAGATTTATTAAAACTTTTAAACAAATGTAAATTTTCAATTTCAAATGATGAAACAAGGCATTATCTTAGTGGTATTTTTTTCCATCAGACCCAAACAGATGATAAGAATTTTTTAACTGCAGCCGCAACAGATAGCCATAGAATGTCTATCTCAAAAATAAGACTAAAAAATAAAATTGAATTTGAACCAATAATACTTCCAAAAAAAACTATATTTCAATTATGTTCTCTTCTAGAAGATTATGATGGTGAGGTTAAAGTCTCAAATATTAAATCCAAAATTAAATTTGAACTTAATAATAGTATTTTGATATCAAAGTTAATCGATGGAAAATTCCCTAATTATATTCAAGTCATCCCTAGAGAGAATCAAAAAAAACTTGAAATAGATCTAAAATCTTTTCTAAATTCCGTCGACAGAGTAGCATCAGTTTCTCTAGATAAAAAAGATGGTGTAAAATTTAATTTGACTAAAGATAATTTAGATTTATCTGTCAATAATACTAACAGTGGTGATGGTAAAGAAAGCCTATCTGTAAAATTTGAGACAGATTTAGATATAAGTTTTAACTCTAGATATTTGCTTGATATAGCATCCCAACTAAATGGTGATAATATTGAAATATATTTGAAAGATACTGGATCTCCTGCGTTAATAAAAGATCCTGCAGACTTTGACAGTATTTATGTTGTAATGCCTATGAAAGGTTAGTTAGCAAGACCAAGCTCGGAATAAATTTCTTTTTGCAATAATTTTACAAACTCTGTTTCTTCGATACCTGTATTAATTGGTTTTAAAATAGAAATAGTAATCGTTTTATTGGGTATCATCATTCCAGATTTTGGCCATACTCTTCCAGAGTCAATAGCGACGGGTTGACATTTTACATTTAATTCTCTGTAAATTCTTCCAACTCCCTTTTTAAAAGGAATAATTTCATCTGGTAGAACTCGAGTAGCTTGTGGAAAAATTATTACAGGTCTTTTTGTTTTTTCCATAACTTCTTTAATTTTTTCAGTAAAATTAAGGTTTTCTTTAGAAACTTTATTTCTATTCACAGAAATAGAATCTATCTTTCTTAAATACCAACCAAATATCGGAATATTTAATAGTTCTTTTTTAATAATAAAAATTGGTGAATTAAATATTGTTTGTAAAAAAAAAGTTTCAAACATCGATTGATGAGAGCATGCGATGAAGAAATTTTCGTTATTAATTATGTTTTCTTGACCTTTTATTACTATGCTGGTTGAGTAAAAAATTTTTAAACAGAATGAGGACCAGTATCCAAAAAGTTTACCTCCAAAAAGAGTGATTTTCTTTGGTAGTAATAAAGATGGAAGAAAAATAATACATATTAAAATTAATCCAGAAAAAAATATACTTTTAAAGAGGATATTTCTCATTATAAGTTTTAAGTTAGATAATATCTGTTATTTTTTGTCTTTTTCTTATAATCTTTACTTTATTTCCTTTAATCAAAATTTCAGCAGGCCTTAATCTAAGATTATAATTAGATGATAATGAATAACCATAGGCACCTGTATCGCAAATAATCATAATATCATTTTCTTTTATATTCTGAAATTTTTTTTCTGTTAAAAATTTATCAGTTGTTTCACATACTGGGCCTACAAATTCTAATATTTTCTTTGATCGTGACATATTTCTTAGGGATGGAATTATCCTATGTTTTGCATTATACAAAGCTGGTCTTATCAAATCATTCATTGCCGCATCTAATATTACAAATGTTTTTGTTTTGTTATGTTTTAAATAAATTACTTTAGATGCAAGTATACCAACATTTCCAATTATAGATCTTCCAGGTTCAAAAATTATTTTACAATTGTATTTATTTTTAAATTTAATTATTGATTTTTTATATTTTGTATAATTAAGTTTTTTAGTTTTATTATCATAGTTTATCCCCATCCCGCCACCTAAATCAATGATCTCAAATTTATAATCTAAATTTTTTAAAAGTTTATCAAGAACATTTAGCATTTTTTCGTAGGGTTTGTGGTTTAAGATTTGACTGCCGATATGAACGCTCAAGCATTTAATATTTATAAATTTTGATTGTTTCATCAAATTAATAATTTTTACAAAAGTCTTTTTATCTACACCAAATTTATTTTCACTTTTACCAGTTGAAATTTGTTTCAATGTTTCAGCATCTGTATCTGGATTTAATCTTAGTCCTATATCAACAACTTTATTTAGTTTTTTTGCAACCGCTTCAATCGTCAAAACTTCACTCAATGACTCAGAATTTATTAATAATATTTTTTGCTTAATTGCGTACTCAATTTCATCTCTTGTTTTACCAACTCCAGAGAAAACTATCTTATTTTTATCAATACCAGCTTTAAGTGATGCATATAATTCGCCCTTTGAAACTACATCTGCCCCAAGGCCGAGTTTTTTTATTTCTTTTAATAGTGAAATATTTGAATTAGATTTTACAGAAAAACAAATTAAAGGTTTAATTTCCTCAAAAGCTTTTTTAAAATTTTCTACATTTTCTCTTAAATTTTTATAAGAGTAGCAGTATAGAGGTGTATTAAATTTTTTTGTCAGACTCTCAACGTTTTTTCCTTCAATAAAAAATTTATTGTTTATATATCTCATAATACTTTTTGAATATTCTTACTTAATTCAGATTTATACTCTGGATCGCCTTTACGCCCACAAGCAACTACAAAATGTAAACAAAGTATAATAATTAAAATTTTTTTACTCATTTTTTGCTTTTTTTATCATTTTCTTAACGTTCTCAAAAGAAGTTCCGCCATAAGATTTTTTTGAATTAATTGAATTTTCTAGATTTAGTATTTTATAAACATTTAATGTAAGTTTTGGCTCAATTTCATTTATTTCTTTCAATTCTAGTTCGTGAAGTTTTTTGTTTTTTTTTTCAGCTAGATTAATTATTTTTGCAGTTTGTATGTATGCCTTTCTAAATGGATATCCAAGTTCTCTTACAATGTAATCAGATAAATCTGTAGCTGTAGTAAATCCTTTTTCCGCAAGGGATAGCATACTTTTTTTATTTATTATTAAATTTTTTAATACGTCATTCAATAATGATAGCGATATTTTTAATTGATCATTTGTTTTAAAAACAATTTCTTTGTCATCCTGTAAATCTTTAAAATATGATAAGGGTAAGCCCTTTAATATTGAAATCATAGAATTGATATTTCCAATAAATATTCCAGTTTTACCTCTCAAATATTCCAATGGATCAGGATTCTTTTTTTGTGGCATTATAGAAGAACCAGTTACTAACTTATCATTTAAAGTTATCAAGTTAAATGCATCAGAATTCCAAATTATTAGTTCTTCAGCAATTCTAGAAATGTGTAAAGAGCAAGCCAGAGAAGAATACAAAAAGTCTAAAACAAAATCTCTATCAGATACAGTATCTACAGAATTGTTTGTTGGTTTTTTAAATTTAAGTTTTTTTGTGGTGTAATTTCTGTCAATTTTAAAAGAGGTGCCAGATAAAGCCCCTACACCTAAAGGATTTTCATCTAAAAATTCTAAATTATTCTTAAATTTTTTCTTATCTCTCTTAAACATTTCAACATATGCTAGTAGATAATGTGCTAAAGATAGTGGTTGTGCATTTTTTAAATGTGTAAATCCTGGCATAATTGTTCTGATATTTTTTTGTGCAAGATTTAGAATATTTGAATTTGTATTATCTAATAAAATTATTATTTTTTTTGTTGCTTCTTTTAACCATAATTTAAGGTCAGTAATTACCTGATCATTTCTAGATCTAGCAGTATGAACGTATCCAGCATCATCACCAATAAGTTCAAATAATCTGTTTTCTATATTCATATGAATATCCTCTAAATCATAATTAAAATTGAATTTCTTTTTTACAATTTCATTTTTAATCCTTTTTAATCCCCAAATTATTTTATTTTTTATCCTGAAATTTATAATTTTCTGTTTGTGAAGCATTTCGACATGAGCAATTGATCCTTCGATATCTTCTTTAAATAGTCTTTTATCTACTGGCAATGAACCACCAACTTTTTTAAATAAAGTTGACGCATTCTTCTTAATTCTTGTACCCCAAATTGGTTTATTGTTTTTATTTTTACTCATGCTATTCAATTACAAATTTATGAAATTTATATTTATATCCATTAAAATAATATTATTTTACTTCATATCACTTAGTTATTCATATTCAATAGAAGCACCTAATATAAAAAATCTAATAATTTATGAGAAAAAACAAAAAATTAAGTTTTTTGATTTTTTAAATGAGGCTGGAAATAAAGTTAATTTGAAAGATTTTGAATCTGAATTAATTATTCTGAATTTTTGGGCAACATGGTGCGCGCCTTGTAGAGAGGAAATGCCATCTTTAAGTAATCTTCAAAAACTTAAGGATGAAAAAAAATTAAAGATTATCCCAATCAATATAGGTGGAGAAAATATTAGTAAATCTAAAAAGTTTTTTGATGAACTGCTCATAGAAGAATTACAAGTTTTTGTTGGTGATGGTGCTGGAATTGCAAAAAATTTTAAATTAAGAGGAATACCCACAACACTATTCATTGATAAAGATGGTTATGAGTTTGCAAGAATTGTTGGCTCAATAGATTTTAACAGTGATGAATTTTTAAATTGGTTAAATGAATTAAATTAGTTTTTATAAAAGTAAGCTAATGCTACAAGCACAATTATAGCAACAAATTGCAGTAAAACTCTAAGCTGCATTAATTTGTTAGATGTTTTTTTATCTCCGTCTCCTTTAAAGAGAGTTCTAATTCCAAGAATTAAGACTACAGCTACAGCTGCAAGCAAAACAATCGCTGCAATTTTGACAAATATTTCAGAAATCATGCTTTGATTTTAGTTTCTTTTTAAAATAAAAAAACATAATTACTTATCTATGACATTTTGCCTTGAATCAACAATTATAAAACCTGAAAATGGTTCTGACATCAAAAATGCAGTAATTTTACTTCATGGATATGGTGGAGATGGAAAAGATATAAGCATGTTAACTCTGAATTGGAAAAGGTTTTTAACCAATACAGTATTCTTATGTCCGAATGGACATGAATCATGTAAAATTAATCCAATTGGTTATCAATGGTTTGATTTAGAAAAAAACGATAAAAATTATATTTTAAATGAAGTAAAAAAAGCTGAAGATAAATTAAGAAAATATATTGAAGAAGTTAAAGCAGAATATAAATTGGAAAATTCAAAGATATGTTTATCTGGATTTAGTCAGGGTTGCATGATGTCAATAAACTTGGGCTTAACTTCTAAGGATCCCTTTAATTGCATTGTTGGATTTTCTGGAAAGATTATTGATAAAGAGGATCTTAGTTTAAGATTAATTTCTAAAACAAAAACTTTATTAATTCATGGTGAAAAAGATGAAATAGTTCCACCCTACAATTTATTGGAAGCAAAAGATTTTTTTACACGCAATAATATTAGTATAGAAACTTTAATGATCAAAGACTGCGACCATCATATACCAGTTGAAGCTTCAAGTAATGCATTAAAATTTATCAAAGATAATTTTGATATTTAAGGAGAATTAACTTTTTTGTTACATTGATTAATAATAATATATAATATATTAAATAGTTATGACTCTAATGATCAATGAAAGCCTTTCACTTGAAAAATGTCCGGCTCTAGTTCTTAACGCAGATTATAGACCATTAAGTTATTATCCTTTATCATTATGGTCATGGCAAGACGCTATTAAATCTGTATTTTTAGATAGAGTCTCAATTGTAAGTCATTATGATAGAATGATAAGAAGCCCATCATTCTCTATGCAGTTACCGAGTGTTATTGCATTAAAATCTTTTATAAAGCCTCGTTCAAATCCAAATTTCACAAGATTTAATGTTTTTCTAAGAGATAAGTTTAGTTGTCAATATTGTGGAAGCAATGATGAACTAACTTTTGACCATCTTCTTCCAAGATCAAAAGGTGGGAAAACTGATTGGGAAAACGTTGTTACCGCATGCTCAGCATGTAATGTAAAAAAAGGTGGAAGATTGCTAAAAAATTCTGGAATGAAGTTAAATCAGTGGCCTTTTCAACCAACAACAGAAGATCTTCATAGAAACGGGAAGAATTTTCCTCCTAATTTTCTGCACAGCAGTTGGATGGATTATTTATATTGGGATGTAGAATTAGATCCTAGTTAAATTTTTTCAGAGATATTTATAGCAATTTTTGAGCCGGTTTTAATAATTTTATCCATTACTGAATATAATCCTTTTTTTGTTGCGCCGTGCTCATATGCAGTATCTTTATGCTCCAATTCATCAGCTCTAAATTTTTTAATTTTTTCTCTAAGTTTTTTCTCATCATCTTGTAATTGATCTATTTGACTCTGATAATGTTTATCAATTACTTCCTCAACAGATGCTGTACATAGCATTGCTGCTTTTTTTCCTAATATTGTTGAGCCGAAACCTAAACCTACTCCTAATAAATCCCATAGTGGTAAAAATTTAGTTGGTTTTATATTTCTTTCTCTGATTTCATTTTCAAAAAAATCACTATGTTCTTGCTCATGTTCTCTCATTTCTTCTACCAATTTTAATAGTTCAGGATCCTTTTTAAATGTTTTAAGTGCTAAAAGTTGACCTTCATATATTTTAATTGCACCTCTTTCACCTGCGTGATCAACTCTAATAAATTCTTCTAATTTTTTCTTGTTAGTCTTTTTCATAAATAAGAGCTCTTAGCGAAAATAATACAATTAGTAAAGATGTTAAAAAATTCAATCCAGATAAAGATATGCCTAAAATAGTAAAATTTACATCTTTACAATTTTTAACCATTCCAAGACTTTCGATTATTTTTTCTTTATTCGTGATATCTATATTTGTGTTTGTACAACCAGCATATTCATCAAAAATGCTATTTTCTATACCAAAATGATAACCTGCAAGAGCAGTGCTAAGTGTGAATGTAATGATTAAAGCAATTAATATTCTATCAGATTTAATATAGTTATATCCTAAAAAACAAATGAAGATCGCTACTAAAAAAGGAATTCTTTGATAAATACATAACTTACATGGTAAAAACCCAAGAACTTTTTCAATATAGATCGCGGATAATATAGCAATTATTGAGTATATAAAAATTAATAAATAAATATTTTTTCTTTTTAAAATAAAATTCATTTTAGTTCATAAAGTTTTGTAAAAATTTATAAATTAAAAAAGCAAAAACTATTAATACAATTGAGATTATCATTGAAACTTTAAGCAGCTTTTTTTCAATTATTGTTTTCATAGCTGGACCAAAATTTCCAACCAAGAAAGCTATTATAAAAAATCTAGATCCTCTTGTTAGTAAGGAGACAATTATAAAATAGACAATATTAAATTGAACAAATCCACTAGTTATTGTGAGCAATTTAAATGGGATGGGTGTAAAACCCGCTATAGCAAGCAAAGTCGCCCATGCAAAAACCCCTCCATCTGATGAAATTTTATCTTTTAAAAATGAAGTATTATCTACTCCATAAAGCTCAAAAATCTTAATTCCAATTTCATTGAAAAAAACATATCCTATGAAATATCCCAGGCACGCACCTAAGACGGATCCTGTTGTAGCAATAATTGCTATCTTCATCCATCTTTGTCTGTCGGCAATAGTCATTGGAATAATAAGAACATCTGGTGGAATAGGAAATATGAAACTCTCAATAAAAGAAATAAACCCTAAAATTTTTTTTGAATTTTTATGTCCTGCAAGTTTAATTGTTTTATTAAAAAGTTCCTTAAACATATTTTCTTTTAATATAAATAGTGTTTTAATACTATTATTTATATTCTATGAAACTAAAAATAAATGGGCGAATGGCGGAACTGGTAGACGCGTTGGACTCAAAATCCAATAGTAGCAATACTGTGAGAGTTCGATTCTCTCTTTGCCCACCAAAAAATATATGTACTTAAAACAAATTAATAATTTAACTGAACTTTTTTTTGATCAGTTTAATAAACAAACTAATAAAGACAAAATTTTATTATCAACTTTAGGCGATAATAAAAAAAATTATACTTGGCAAGATACCTATGATTTTATTAATTTAGTTTCCAATGAATTAAGAAAAGTAATATCAAAAGGTGATAGATGTTTGTTAATTTCTGAAAATAGACCTGAATGGTTTATCACAGACTTATCTATTATGTTGTCAGATGGGATAACTGTTCCAGCATACACAACTTATGCAGAAAATGACTACAATTATATTCTTAATGATTGCAGCCCAACTATAATTTTTGTCTCAAATATTGAACAATTTAATAAATTGAAAAATATTATTAAGGATAAAAAATTTATAAAAAAAATTTTTTCTTTTGAAAAGTTACCAGATGTAGAAATTGATTATATTAATTTTGAAAACTTAATCCAAAATAACAACAAAAAAAATTTACCAATACATAAATCTCTAGCCTCAAGAAAAGATCCATCATGTATAATTTATACTTCAGGTACTCAAGGTAATCCTAAAGGAGTGATTTTAAGTCATGGAGGTATTTTAAATAATTGTGAGGGTGGGATAGATATCTTAAAACCATTATTATCTAAAGAGCAGCCCAGATTCCTTACATGGCTTCCGCTTTCGCATTCTTACGAGCACACTGTTCAATTTGTGCAAATCTCTGTAGCAGCTAGAATTTTTTATGCAGAGAGCATTGATAAACTAGTTAAGAATATGTGTGATTGCTCACCAGAAATTATGACAGCCGTTCCGAGATTTTATCAAAATCTACACCAAAAAATAAATACAAGTTTTAAAAAAGCCACAGGATTGAAAAAAAAATTAATATACAAAATGTTAGAATTAGGTCTAAAGAAAATAAAAAAAGAAAATTTAACTTTTTTTGAAATTATACAAGATAATATCCTAGAGAAATTGGTTAGAAAAAAAATTAAATCACAATTTGGGGGATCTCTTAAAACATTCGTTTCTGGAGGCGGTGCCTTAGACAAAGAGGTTGGATATTTTCTAAATGCTATTGGTTTACCGACTCTGCAAGGTTATGGCCTAACAGAAACTTCTCCGGTAGTAAGCTGTAATCCAATAAATGATATTAGAATAGACACTGTTGGCCCTCCATTTAAAGGAAATGAGGTAAAAATAGCTGAAGACGGTGAAATTTTAGTAAAAGGTGAAAATGTAATGTTGGGTTATTGGAATAACAAAGAAGAAACCGAAAAAGTTTTAATAGATGGTTGGCTTCACACAGGAGATATTGGAGTATTTGAAAATAACTTTTTAAAGATAACTGATAGAAAAAAAGATATCCTCATTACACCTGGAGGAGATAATATTTCTCCATTAAAAATTGAAAATGAATTAGTGAATCTAGAATTTATTGAGCAAGCAGTAGTATATGGAGACAATAAACCATATTTAGTAGCTTTATTAGTTTTAAATGATGATTATTTAAATATCACAAATGAAAAAATTCATAATGCAATAGAAAATTTAAATAATAATCTTTCAAAGATAGAAAATATTAAAAAGTTTTTTTTAATAAAAGAAAAATTTTCAATTGAAAATGGAATGTTGACACCAACATTAAAGTTAAAAAGATATAAAATTATAAATAAATATAAAAATAATTTTGAAAATCTTTATAATTAATTGAAAAAATTTGTTTAATAATCGCTATTTTACTTAACTTTTTTTAATTATTAATTTTTTTAATTCAAAAAAAAAAAAAATAAAAAAAAAACAAAAAATTATGTAATTGACATAACTATTCAAAAAAATTACAAAAAGGTAATTAAACGAATCAAAAAGATTCGTAATTAAAAAAAGGGAGCTAAAGATGGCTAAAAGAAGAAAAAAAGCTGCTAAAAAGAAAACTAAGAAAAAAGCTAAGAAAAAAGCTAAAAAGAAAAGAAGAAAATAGTTTAGTATTCTTTTTAACAAACGCTTCTCATGGCGCTTGCGTGAGGAGCGTTTTTTTTATTTAGCCATTACCTCTTGAATATCGTCTTCAGGAATTTTATTTTCAACTTTCTGTACTTGTTTTTCCAAATTTCTTTTTAATGCTTTATCTAATTTTTTCTGTGTATCTTCTAAGCTGATGTTTAAAATTATCTGAAATTCTGAGAGTATTCTCTCATATGCTTTTTCGAAAAGTTGCCTTTCACTGTATGACTGATCAACCATTAAATCATCACCCTTATTCAAGTCTCTAACAACCTCCGCCAATTCATAAATCTTGCCAGAAGAAATTTTAGCTTCATACTCTTGAGCTCTCCTACTCCACATACTTCTTTTTATTTTTGGTTTACTTTTTAAAATACTAATACATTTGTTTACTTGATTTATCGTAGATAGTGGACGCAAATGAGATTGTTTATTTACTGGTACCATTCCATTTGCCTTATCCTTTTCAAATTTTAAAATATATGCTTCAATGTCAATACCACCTATATTCATTTTTTTAAATTCTGTAATTTGACCAACACCATGTTTTGGATAAACTACATAATCTTTTATTTTATACTCTTTCTTTTCTGTATCTTGTTTTTTTACTTTTTTTATTTCAGGTTTCTGTTCATTATTTTTTGGAATACGTAATGGATTTGTATTTGCTTCAGCTGCATTCTTTTTCTCAGTTTTTAATATTTTTTGCTTACCAACCGATTTCAATACTTTTTTTTGAACTTTAGCTTTTTTGGATTTAGTTACTGATTTTGTTTTTTTTGTTTTGGCAGCAGCTTTATTTTTTTTTATCTTTGTTTTTAATTTATCGTTTTTTTTATTTACAGTTTTTTTGGTTTTAAAGGTTTTCTTCAAAGTACTTATCAAATTTATTTTCTTCATTTTTATATTTCTCGTGATCGGAAAGAGGTTCTTTTGCTTCTGAAATATTTGGCCATAACTCAGAGTATTTTTTATTTACCTCTAACCATTTTTCACTTCCTGCCTCTGTGTCTGAAATAATAGCATCTATAGGACATTCAGGTTCACAAACGCCACAATCTATACACTCATCAGGTTTAATTACAAGCATATTTTTTCCCTCATAAAAACAATCTACTGGACACACATCCACACAAGTTGTGTGTTTACATTTTATACATTTATCATTGACTAAATACGTCATTGGTTAGACTTGATTTTTTGTTTTATGTCTCCAACAATTTTTGGATCAAGATATAATAACCCACTTAATCTTCTCATTAAGTTAGTTTCATACATATCTGCATTTTTATCAGAATATATAATATTCCATAAGGCCTCAATAACCACCTTTTTTTCTTCTATGCTTTTGTTTTTAACTTCTTTTGTAAATTCTAAAATTTGGTTTGAGTCTTTTTCTTTTAATTCAGCATCTTTTATTATTTTTTCTAATTCATTTTCATCAGCGCCCATTTCAATTAACGCTCTCTTTATAATTTTATTTTCCTTTTCAGTGAAGTTTTCGTCGATTTTTGCTGAATGTATCAATAATGCAGCAACACTAATTAGTGATAAATGATCATTATCTTTTTCTTTATCTATTTTGTTTTTGAATAGCTTGAACATTATTTTAGATTTAACTGACTTAATACATTGAAAGGATTATTAGAATAGTCTTTTTTGTCTTTTTTTGAAAAAATTTTCTTCTTTAATGGAGTATATTTTATAAAAAGCTCTTTTTCTTTCTCATAAATTTTATAATCCATTTTTTTTAATAGTTTTTTAAAATTTTCTTTTGAACAACCTAATAAATTTAACATTTCAGGCACCACTTTAATTTCTTTTTTTTCGTCTTTATCTGAATTAAAAATTAATAAAAATAATCTTTCAAGGATGTCTATCCTAACATAGATATCATCAAACTTTTCAAATCCACATAATAACATGAAATCCTTATTTGCCGCTTTCATTTTGTCAATAAAATTTAATCCAAAAGTTGGAGGAGATAAATTTAAATATTTATTATTGTAAATTTTCCATAGGAGAATTCTGAGTGAAACTGAACTTGGTTTAAATAATTTATGCAAAAATATGTGGTATCTTCCAAATTTTACTCCAAGCATTCTTAGTTTTTTTCTATCGTTTTGATTTATTTTTTTTAAATAATCTGAAATATTTGATCTTTTTATCACGCCATTGTTTTCATAAAGTCTGTATGACAATGCTCTTAATTGAGGATTACTGTCATTTATACTTTTTAATTCAATTAAATTATTAAGTTCGATATCAATTTTCTTATTAATCCATTTATTAAGGTAATCGCTTAACTTATTTCTTTCATCATTTTCTATCATATCATCAATTATAAGTTCGATGTTTGGATTTAAATAATCCGATCCTGCAGATAATTTTGCAATTGGTTCATTTTTCCAATAAATCTTAAAGTCATCTTTCAATTTTATGAGTCCAGTTTCAACTATTTGTTTGATCCTATTAATTATTTCTGGGCTAACATTATGTCTTGCAGCTTTTTTTAAAGATTTAATATCTGTGTCTAATGCATCAACTTTTAAATCTAATTGAAGTTTTAATCCTTTTAAATTTCCAATATATTGATCATTTATAAGCACATTTTCTTTCTCAGTAATCTCAGTTTTTAGCTCAATATCTTGTTTTAATCCTCTAGCTAAAACACTAGCTCTCTTGTCAATAAATGTTTTAGTTAATTCATCATGAAGTCGATCTGATAATTTGTCCTCAAGTTTTTTTGTTCTTTCAATCCAGTAATCTTGGTTCTCAACCCAATTAGATTTATTAGATACATATGACCATGTTCTAACATTAGATATTCTATTCGATAAAGAATCTACATTCCCATCAAGTTTATCAAGCATTGAAAGTTGTTTTTTCATATAATGATTTGGTATTTTCCTATCTTCAGTTGTTAAAAAATTGAATACTCTACTTACTACCTCTAAATGATGACCATAGGTTTTTTTAACAAAGTCTGGAATTTGGCAACATTCCCATAAAATTTTTAAAACTTCATTATCATTACTTATATTATTTTTGTCCTCTTTTAAAAAATACTTCAAAACCTTCTCGTCTTCACATTCTCCAACTCTCCTTAACCAATCTTTCTTAGGCTTTTCATCTAATGATCTTAATAAAGTTTCTTGATTATTAAAATTTAAATTAGAATTTCTCCAAAAAATGCTCTGTATTTCTGGGAAATTATGATTTTCTAAAAATTCGATTTCATCTGGATTGATTTCATCACAATCTCCAGTTATCCCAAAGCTACCATCATTTAGATATCGTCCAGCTCTTCCTGAAATTTGTCCTATTTCAGCAACCTTCAATCGTCTTATTTTTTTTCCATCAAATTTTTTTATATTCGAGAAATAAACGTGATCTAAATCCATATTGATACCCATACCGATTGCATCAGTAGCAACTAGATAATCGACGTCACCTGACTGATATAAATTTACTTGAGCATTTCTAGTTTTAGGACTGAGAGATCCCATCACAATTGCTGCGCCACCTTTTTGTCTTCTTAATAATTCAGCAATCGCGTAAACCTCTTCTGTTGAAAAAGCTATAATTGCGCTTTTTCTCTCAATTCTTGAAATTTTTTTGTGTCCTCCAAATGATAGTTTTGATAATCTTTGTTTGTTTATAAACTCAACATCTTCATCCAGCTTTTGAATAATATTTTTAATAGTATTTGAACCCATTAACATTGTTAATTTTTCACCTCTCAGATTCAATAATCTATCTGTAAAAATATGACCTCGCTCATGATCAGAACACATTTGAATTTCATCAATACCTACGAAATCTAAAACCTTATCTACAGGCATTGATTCTACAGTACATAAAAAATACTTAGCATTAAGTGGTATAATTTTTTCTTCCCCTGTAATAAGAGCTACCTTGGAAGCATCTACTTTTTGTATTATTTTGTCGTAAACTTCTCTTGCTAGAAGTCTTAGTGGAAATCCTATCATTCCTGTGTCGAATGAAAGCATAGTTTCTATAGCTAAAAAAGTTTTACCAGTATTTGTAGGTCCAAGGACTGCTGTGATCTTATTTTTCGACATATCAACTTTTAGTATGATCTTTTTTTGGCCTACTATATTTTGTTACTCAAAAAGAACAAAAATAGACTAAAACTAGTCCGAATCAGATAGGAAAAAGTTCTCATTTTCAATTTTTATCATCTAAGGTTAGCATAAATTATACAATATAAATATAAATTTTTAATGCCTAAAAAACTTTGGGAACCGTCAAGAGAACTTATAAAGAATTCGAATTTATTTAAATACGAGAAGTTTGTTTCAAAGAATTATAAATACAATTTTTCTGGAAAATATAAAAAGTTACTAAACTGGAGTGTAAAAAATCCAAAAGATTTTTGGAATTCTATTTGGAACTATTTTGAGATAATTGGAGCAAAAACTGATAAATTTAAACTAACAAAGGACCTTATTAATAGTAAGTTTTTTGTTAATTCAAAATTAAATTTTGCAGAAAATCTTTTAGCTAAAAATTCCAATCAAAAAGCTATCACATTTGTTAGTGAAAATGGTTACAGAGAGCAAAAATCCTGGAAAGAACTTAATATAGATGTAAAAAAAATAATTACATTTTACAAAAAAATAAATATTTCTGAAAAGGATAGGATAGCAGCATATACTCCAAATCAGATAGAAACAGTTGAGTGTTTTTTAGGTGCTAGCGCTATAGGATCAATCTGGAGCTCGTGCTCACCTGATTTTGGTGTACCTGGTGTTATCGAACGTTTTTCCCAAATTAAACCTAAATTACTAGTTATTACTGATAAATATTATTATAACGGAAAGGAAATAAATATTATTGAGAGATTGCCTAAAATATTAAAAAAAATAAAAAGTATAAAATCAGTATTAATTTTAAATTACCCTGGAAAAAAATTAAGAAAATTTAACAAAATTAAAAATATAAAAATTTATAATTTCACTGAGATTAAAAAACTTGAAATAAGCAGAAATAAATTAAAAAAATTTGATTTTGACCACGAATTAGCAATTTTATACTCAAGCGGCACTACAGGTAAACCGAAATGTATTTGCCATAGATCTGGTGGTGTTTTATTGCAACATTTGAAAGAGCATCAATTACATTGCAATATAAAACCAAATGATAATGTATTTTATTTTACAACTTGTGGATGGATGATGTGGAATTGGCTTGTTACAGCCCTAGCATCTAAAGCATCAATATTGCTATTTGATGGTTTTCCTATGCATAAATCTCCAGAGTTATTGTTAAAAATTGCAAATAAGGAGAAAGTTACTCTATTTGGTATAAGTGCGAAATATATTGATCAACTTATTAAACAGAATGTAAAGGTAAAAGAAAAAATAAAACTCAAGTTTTTAAAAACGATTTGTTCTACAGGATCTCCACTTTCTAAAGATGGTTTTGAATTTATTTACAGAAATATAAAAAAAAATGTTCATTTAGCATCTATTTCTGGAGGAACAGATATTGTCTCTTGTTTTGTACATGGAAACATTTATTCATCTGTAAACATTGGCGAAATACAAAACAATGGTCTCGGCATGGATACAGCAGTGTTTTCTGAAAAAGGTAAATCAATTTTAAATAAAAAAGGAGAATTAGTTTGCAGAAACCCTTTCCCATCAATGCCTTTAAAATTTTGGAATGATCCTGGAAAAGTTAAATATAAAAAAGCTTATTTTTCAAAATTTAAAAATATTTGGCATCATGGAGATTATGCCGAGAGAAAGAATAATGGGTCTTATATTATT
The DNA here is from genome assembly GCA_902616245.1 of uncultured Pelagibacteraceae bacterium. Taxonomy (GTDB): domain Bacteria; phylum Pseudomonadota; class Alphaproteobacteria; order Pelagibacterales; family Pelagibacteraceae; genus Pelagibacter. The sequence goes on along the minus strand of CACMSB010000001.1, from coordinate 141,410 downwards.
TATGGAAGATCTGATGCAACATTAAACCCGGGCGGTGTTAGACTTGGCACAGCTGAAATTTATTCTGTTGTAGAAAAATTTAAAGAAGTAAAAGAGTCTATCGTAGTAGGTCAATCTTGGGATAATGATGTAAGAGTACTACTTTTTGTAATATTATCAAAAAATAATATATTAGATGAAAAATTAATTTCGAAATTAAAAACAACAATTAGATATGAGGCTTCTCCAAGACATGTACCTGCTAAAATAATTGCAGTAAATGATATTCCCAGAACTAAGAATGGTAAAATTGTAGAGTTAGCTGTTAAAAATATAATAGACGGCAACAAAATAAATAATATTGAAGCATTATCCAATCCATCTGCTTTAAATGAATATAAAAATCTTATTGAATTAAAATCGTAATGATCAAAGATACAATCAAAAACTTAAGTTTATCAGCAACACTAAAAATAAATGAAAAATCAAAAGCTATTGAAATTGAAGGAAAAAATATTATTAAGTTTGGATTTGGACAATCACCATTCCCAGTTCCAATTACTATTGTTGAAGAATTAAAAAAAAATGCACATCAAAAAAGTTATTTACCTATCCAAGGATTAGATAAATTAAGAGGTTCAATCGCAAAATATGAGTCAAAAAAGAAAAATTATAATTTTGACTCAGATCAAGTCTTAATAGGTCCTGGTACCAAAGAGCTTATGTTCTTGATGCATTTAGCATTTGAAGGCGAAGTTTTATTGCCAGCTCCAAGTTGGGTATCTTATAAGCCACAATCAATAATAGCTAAAAATAACTATAATTGGATACAAACATCTGCAGAAAATAATTGGTTTCCTAAAGCTCAAGAAATAGAAAAAATTATTTTGAAAAAACCAGATAAAAAATATCTTTTATTTCTTAATTCTCCAAATAATCCATCAGGACAAGTATGTGAAAATTTAAAAGAAATTTCTTTAATAGTAAAAAAGTATAATATTTTAGTTTTATCAGATGAAATTTATTCTGAATTAACGTTTGATGAAAATTATATTTCTATTTTCGAACACTGTCTTGATAATGTCGTAATAAGTAACGGACTTAGTAAATGGTCTGGCGCTGGAGGGTGGAGACTTGGGTACTTTATAATACCAAAGAAAAAAATTGAATTACTTAAATCTATGAAAGTTTTAGCAAGTGAAACATTTTCCGCCGTAAGCTCACCAATACAGTTTGCTGCAATATCTGCTTTTAATGCTAACCATGATGAATATATTTTAAAATCAAAAAAAATTCTTAAAGCTGTTGGAGAATACGTATATAAAAATTTAAAATCTAATAATATTATTATGAACAAACCCATGGGTGGCTTTTATTTGATGCCTGAATTTTTGAACAAGAAATTTAATAATTCTTCAATTATGTGTGATGAAATTTTAACTAATCTAAATATTGCTTTACTTCCAGGAAGTGACTTTGGATTTGATGAAAAAAGGATGATTGTTCGTCTAAGTTTTACAGATTTTGACGGCGGTATATTTATGAAAAATATTAATGAAAAAACTGATATTAATGATGAGTTAATAAAGTTGTACGCCCCTAAGGTTGTAGAAGGAGTAAATAAATTAAAATCTTGGGTTGAAAAATAATAATCAGTTAAAAAATTCCTTAATTAACAATACTTATACTAACTGAATTTACTAGACACTCGTAGTAATAAATAGTTAGATTCGTTTTTAAAACTTTAGAGAGGGTATATGAAAAAAATATTATCAACAATATCAAGCTCTCTGATTATTTTTGCTGCTATATTTTCATTCGGATCAATAGCAAAATCAGCAGAGTTTTTTACAATAGGCACAGGAGGACCAACTGGAGTTTATTTTCAGACAGGAAATGCTATTTGTAAAATGTTACACAAATCAGCAATTAGTGCTGAACATGGTAGAAAAAAAGGTATGAAAGATAAAGCTTACAGATGTACCGCTCCTTCAACTGGAGGCTCAAATTATAACATCGGACAAATAAAAGATGGCGAGTTTCAATTTGGTGTAGCACAATCTGACTGGCAATATCATGCTTACAATGGATCAAGCAAATGGGAAGGGAAACAATTCAAAAATTTAAGAGCTGTTTTCTCAGTACATAATGAGCCATTTCAAATCTGGGCTAGAAAAAAAGCAAAAGTCAAAGATTTTATGGGTCTCAAAGGAAAAGTAGTAAACATTGGAAATCCAGGTTCTGGTCAAAGAGGAACTATGGAAGAATTAATGAAAGCTATGGGAGTTGACAACAGCTTCTTTAAATCAGTTACCGAGCTAACATCTTCAGAGCAAGTAAAAGCTCTATGCGATGGTAAAATTGATGCGTTTGGATATTCAGTAGGTTTTCCAAATGGAGCAATGGAACAAGCGGCAACATGTGCGGCTAAAGCAATGCCAATCAATTTAACAGGAGATGTAATTAATGGAATTATTAGTGGAGCTGATTATTATGCATCTGCAACAATTCCAAAAGGTACTTATACTAAACAGAAAAAAGATGTAACTACATTTGGTGTTAAAGCTACTGTAGTAACAAGTGTAGATGTATCTGAAGATTTAGTTTATCAAGTTACAAAAGCTGTTTTTGAAAATTTTGATGATTTTAGAAAACAACATCCAGCTTTTGCTCCTTTAGAGAAAAAAAATATGATAGCTGATGGTTTATCAGCACCACTTCATCCTGGAGCTGTTAAATACTACAAAGAAGCTGGTTTAATGTAATTAAATCTATATAAAAAAAATTGAGGCCCAATATATCTATTGGGCCTTTTTTTTTATATATTAAGCTGAATGTCAGCAGACATAGAAAAAAAAATTGAAAATAAGATTAAAGAAGATCTTTCTCCTACAAGAAACCTATCAGGATTTCATTTAAAGTTAGTTGCTGTTATTGCAATAACCTGGTCTTTATTTCAGCTTTGGTATGCTTCTCCATTTCCATTTTGGCTTAATTTTGGAATGTTTAAAGGTTTACCTGCTAGAGCAATTCATCTTGGTTTTGCACTTTTGTTAGCGTTTTTAATATTTCCATATGCACGGGGTAAAAAAGTAAATTTTATAGATATATTAATTGCGATAACAGGTGCGGTTTGTTGTTTATATATTTATTTTTTTTATGATCAATTAGTAGATAGGGGTGGAATATTACTTAAAATAAATCTTTCTGATAATTTTACTATTCCTGTAGAACTTATATTTGGAATAGTTGGAATATTAATTCTTCTAGAGGCTACTCGCAGAGTAATAGGCATTCCATTAGTCGTTATTGCGGTTTGTTTTTTGTTATTTTCTTATTTTGGTCAATATGCACCAGATATAATTTCACATGGTGGATTATCATTAAAACGTCTAGTTGGTTTTCAATGGTTTGATCAAGAAGCAATTTTTGGAATTCCGATAGGTGTTTCTGTTGATTTCATTTTTCTCTTTGTACTTTTTGGAGCACTTTTAGAAACTGCTGGAGGAGGCAAATATTTTTTAGATTTAGCTTTTGCAATGGTTGGAAAAATGCGAGGTGGACCTGCCAAAGCAGCCATTCTTGGATCTGGTATGACAGGATTAATCTCAGGATCATCAATTGCTAATACAGTTACAACTGGAACATTTACAATTCCAATTATGAAAAATACTGGTTTTTCAAAAGAAAAAGCGGGTGCAATCGAAGTATCTTCATCAGTTAATGGTCAAATAATGCCTCCAGTTATGGGAGCAGCAGCTTTTGTGATGGCAAGTTTTATTGGAGTTACATATTTTGAAGTTGTCAAACATGCTTTTTTACCAGCTATAATTTCTTACATTGCACTATTTTATATATCTCACCTTGAAGCGCTTAAATTAAATTTAAAAGGTATGGATGAAAACGATATTCCAAAATTAAAAAAAACATTTTTTGAAGGAATACATTTTTTAGTTCCAATATTCGTTCTCATATATCTACTGGTTTATATGAGGCTTACAGCTTCTTACTCTATTTTTTTTGCAACAATAACATTAATTATAGTCAATCTTTTAAATAAATTTTTCAAAGAAAAGAACTTTAAGAATGCTTTAATATATTGGTATAACCAAACTGTTGTTGGTTTCGAAAAGGGCGCCTTGAATATGGTTAGTGTCGGAATAGCAATTGCAACAGCAGGTATTATAGTTGGTGCAGTTGGATCTACAGGTTTGAGCACTAATTTAATAATTGTAATCGAGTCGATTGCAAAAGATAATGTTATTATTCTTTTATTTTTGACTATTATTTTGTGTTTACTGCTGGGTATGGGTTTACCAACCACGGCAAACTATGTTGTTGTAGCGTCTCTAATGGCAACTGTTCTTGTTGATGTTGGAAATGCATCAGGATTTATTTTTCCTTTAATTGCGGTTCATTTGTTCGTATTCTATTTTGGTCTAATGGCGGACGTAACACCTCCAGTTGGCTTAGCATCTTACGCAGCAGCTGCTATTTCTGGTGGAGACCCATTAAGAACAGGAGCCCAGGCATTTTGGTATAGTCTGAGAACAGGAATACTTCCTATTGTATTCTTATTTAACAGCGAGTTATTATTAATTGGTATTGAAAGTATATGGCATGGCTTAATGGTCATAGCAACTTCATTGATTGGGATTTTAGTATTTACTTCTGCTACTCAGGGATGGTTTATAAATAAACTGAGATGGTATGAGATTATTATTTTTTTAATAATTTCAATATCATTATTATCTCCAGAATTTATTCTAAATAAATTTTACCCAAAATATAACCATTTAAGTATTGAAGAAATAAACAAAAAACAGTTTGATTATAATAAAGAGATAAGAATTAAAATTACTAGACTTACAGAGTACGGCGAAAGATATAAATTATTTGTAATTGAAAAAAATAGTTTTGATGAAAATTTCAGTTTAGATGATTATGGAATGAGCTTAGTTGTAGAAGATAATAAAACCATAATTGATACTTTAAAATGGAATGGAATTGCAAAAAAATCTGGTTTAGATATGGGAGATATTATTAATGAATTTAAAATTGAAAATCAGAATAGACCAAAAAAAGAAATAATTTATCCTATCGCTCTTATTCTTTTATCAATCTTTGGTTATTTAAATATAAAAAGAAGAATTTAGCTTAGACCTGCATGGGGTAACTTACGTTGAAGTATTTTCCAAATACCTGTAGCGGATGCAATTATTTTACCTTTACATTCTAAATAGCACTCTAAAAAAACCATGCTTTTTGTTTTTTTTTTAATTTTTACATATCCAAAAATTTCATCACCAATAGTTGAAGGTCCGATAAAGTTAATATTAAGTGTTATAGTCACGCAAGGCTGATTACCCGAAATTCTATGGGCTCCAGATCCACACCCGGTATCTATGATCGATGCTATATACCCACCATGAGTTATGCCAGCTCTGTTAAGATGGTTTTTTTTTATTTTAGTTTTAAATTCATATTTAGTTTTTGAGATATCTCTTAGTAGCAAACCACCATTGTGTCTCATGAAACCTTTTTTAACGCTAATTTGTTTAAATTTTTTCATTAAATTATTAAAGTTATTAAAAATAATATTATTAACACTATTACAAAAAAATAAATTACAGATTTTTGCAAAGATATTTTCATTTTTCCTTCTTTTTGGTGCGCCTGCTAGGAGTCGAACCCAGAACCTCCTGGTCCGTAGCCAAGCGCTCTATCCAATTGAGCTACAGGCGCTAAATATAATCTATTCTTTTAACATTTATTATTAATTTTACTAAATTTTAATAATGGTCAAAAATATACATCTATTAAAAGTAAATAATATATATATATACAAGTAGCGAAATGAGTGAAAAATTACTAGTTCCAGATATTGGAGATTTTGAAGAAGTAGAAATCATAGAAATTCTTGTAAAAGAGGGAGATAAAATCTCTAAAAATGACCCTGTAATAACTTTAGAAAGTGATAAATCAAGTGTTGAAGTACCATCTGCTTTTGAGGGTGTTGTAGATAGTATTAACATAAAGATTGGTGACAAAGTTTCTAAAGGAGATTTGATACTAACATTATCCTCTGAGAATGGAACTAAGCAAAAACAACAAACTATTGAAAAGATACCACCTGCAACGGAAAAAATAATTGCCGAAGCGGAAAATTCTAATGGATATAATAATTCTGAATTAGATACGAGTGCACATAAAGAGATCAAAGTAGAAAATACACAAGTAGAAGAACATAATGAAAGATTAGAAATAGTTCAAAATAATAATGATATTGATCCTCAAGAGACAAAAGAATGGTTAGAATCTTTGTCTGCTGTAGTACATTCCGAAGGACCTGAGAGAGCTCATTTTTTAATTAAACAATTAATTGATCAGGCATATAAAGAGGGATCAAATATACCCTACACCCAAAATACACCATACATAAACACTATACCAGCAGACGAAGAGATAAAATCTCCAGGCGATCAAAATATCGAAAGAAAAATTAGAGCACTAATCCGATGGAATTCAGCAGTGATGGTTGTCAGAGCAAACATGAGAGATCCTTCATTAGGAGGTCACATTGGGACATTTGCTTCAGCAGCAACTCTTTATGATATAGGAATGAATCATTTTTGGAGAGCTAAAAGCAATAAATTTGGTGGAGATTTAATTTATTTCCAAGGACATTCAGCGCCAGGTATTTATGCTAGAGCTTTTTTGGAAGGAAGACTTGACGAGAAGCAATTAGATAGATTCAGACAGGAAGTTTACCCAGGAGGTTTGTCATCTTATCCTCATCCATGGTTGATGCCTAAGTTTTGGCAGTTTCCAACTGTTTCCATGGGTCTTGGACCAATGATGGCAACCTATCAGGCAAGATTTATGAAATATCTTATTAATAGAAAATTAATAAAAGATGAGAATAGAAAAGTTTGGTCTTTCTTAGGAGATGGTGAAATAGATGAGCCAGAAGCTCTAGGATCTATTGGTTTAGCAGCAAGAGAAAAGTTAGATAACTTGATTTATGTTGTGAACTGCAACCTACAAAGATTAGATGGTCCAGTAAGAGGCAATGGTAAAATTATTCAAGAATTAGAGGGAATTTTTAGAGGAGCTGGATGGAATGTAATAAAAGTCATTTGGGGATCATATTGGGATCCTTTACTCGCAAATGATAAATCAGGTTTACTTGTAAAAAGAATGAACGAAGCAGTTGATGGAGAATACCAAGCCTTTAAAGCAAAAGGCGGTTTATATGTTAGAGATAACTTCTTTGGGAAATACCCTGAACTTAAAAATCTAGTTGCAAGTTATACGGATAGCGATATTTGGAAATTAAATAGAGGCGGTCACGACCCGCATAAAGTTTATGCTGCTTATCACAAAGCTATTAACACAAAAGACAGACCAACAGTCATATTAGCTAAAACAATTAAAGGATACGGTATGGGAAAATCTGGTGAAAGTATAAATACAACCCATCAGCAAAAAAAATTAGGTGTAGATGATTTGCTATATTATAGAGATAGATTTGATGTTCCATTAACAGATGAACAAGTCAAAAATATAGAATACTTTAGACCTGATGAAAATTCAGAGGAAATAAAATACTTAAAAAAAAGAAGATTGGCTTTAGGAGGATACATTCCTGAGAGATCGTCTTTTTCGAAACCAATCAAAACACCAAGTAATGATATTTTTGACTTTATGAAAAAATCAACCGGTGAAAAAGAAATGTCAACTACTATGGCACTTGTTAGGATGTTGACGAATTTGCTAAGAGATAAAAATGTTGCTCCACGACTTGTTCCAATAATCCCTGATGAAGCAAGAACATTTGGTATGGAAGGTTTTTTCCAAAAAATAGGTATATATGCGCATGAAGGTCAAAAATATGAGCCTGAGGACTCAGCTCAATTAAGCTCTTACAAGGAAGAGAAAAGTGGTCAAGTTTTAGAGGAAGGAATAAATGAGGCTGGATCCATGGCATCATGGATAGCTGCAGGAACATCGTATTCTAATCATGATATAGAAATGATACCAATTTATCTTTTTTATTCTATGTTTGGTTTTCAAAGAACTGGCGATTTTGCGTGGGCAGCTGGAGACAGTCAAACAAGAGGATTTCTAATTGGAGCCACAGCTGGACGAACAACTTTGGCTGGAGAAGGCCTTCAGCACCAGGATGGTCACAGTCATTTATTAGCATCAACAATTCCAAATTGTATTTCCTATGATCCAACCTTTCATTATGAATTAGCTACAATTTTTAAAGAAGGTTTAAGGAGAATGCATGAAAAACATGAAAATATTTTTTACTATATTACAACAATGAATGAAAATTATTCTCATCCAGAGATGCCCAAAGATTGTGAGGAAGGCATATTAAAAGGGATGTATAAAATAAAAGATTTCAGCAAGAATAAAAAAAATAAGATTCAATTATTGGGTTCAGGAACAATTTTAAGAGAGATGATTGAAGCGGCAGAAATTTTACAAAATGAATATCAAGTTGATAGTGAAGTATGGAGTGTTACCAGTTTTAATGAATTAAGAAGAGATGGACTTGAAACAGAAAGGTATAATTTGCTTAATCCAGGAGGAGAGAAAAAAATCTCTTATGTTGAAAAATGCCTTGGAAAAACCGAAGGTCCTATTTTAGCAGCTTCAGATTACATGAGAATGAATTCTGACCAAATTAGACCTTACATAAATAAAAGTTTTTATTCATTGGGTACAGATGGATTTGGTAGAAGTGATACAAGAAAAAATCTAAGAAAATTTTTTGAAGTCGATAAAGAGCATATAGTTGCATATGGCTTAAGTATTTTATCTAATGAACAATTAATTGCTTCTAAACATGCGGTAGATGCAATTAAAAAATATAAAATTGATAAAGATAAGCCTATGCCTACAAAATTATAATGAGCGAGAAAGAAGTATTAGTTCCTAACATTGGTGATTTTAAAGATGTTGAAGTAATTGAGGTATTAATAGAGGCAGGATCAAATATTAATAAAGATGATCCAATAATTACAATAGAAAGCGATAAATCAAGTGTTGAGATCCCAAGCCCATACTCAGGTAGTGTTAAAAAAGTTAATTTAAAAGTTGGTGATAAAGTTTCAGAGGGTTCATCAATACTAATAATTGGTTCAGAAGAAGAAAAACCAGATGAGCAAATTGAAGAAGAGGTCAAAGAGATTAAAGAAGAAACTATTATACAAAAACCAACTGAAAAAGTAATTTCAAAACCAAAAGAAATATTAAAAAATAATAGAGTTAGTGTATTCAAATCAAGCAAAGCACTTGCTAGCCCAAAAACTAGAAAATTTGCAAGAGAACTTGGTGTTGATATTAATAATATTACTGGATCACAAAGATCAGGAAGAATTATAGAGGAGGATATAAAAAAATTCGTATCTTCTAATTTTAATAAACCTCAAGATGAAAAGAAGGCTCCATCTATAAAGCCCTCAGAATATGATCACGCTGATTTTGGAGATGTAGAAATTCAAGATATACCAAGAATTAAAAAAATTGCTGCTCCACATTTATCAAATTCTTGGCAAACAATACCCCATGTTACTAGTTGTGATGAAGCAGATATCACTGAGTTAGAAGAATTTAGACAAAATTTAACTGATACTTTTACTGGAGAAAAAAAGAAAATTACTCCATTGGCATTTATTATAAAGGCAGTTGTGGAAGCTTTGAAAGTTTTTCCAAGATTTAATAGTTCTATTGACAATATTGAAAATGGAAAAATAACATTAAAAAAATACTTCCATGTTGGAATTGCAGTTGATACTCCCAATGGTTTAATGGTGCCAAAAATAAGAAATGCTAATCAAAAGAATATAGATCAAATAAGCAAGGATCTAAAAAAAGTTAGTGATGATTGCCGAAATTTGAAGATAGATAAAAAAGAGTTTTATGGAGGATCCATAACTATAACAAGCCTAGGTGGCATTGGGGGAACTTATTTTACCCCTATAATAAATTATCCTGAGGTTGCTATTTTAGGAATTGGAAGGACTTATATTAAACCTGTTTATATTGATGGACAATTTAAACCTAGAACAATGTTGCCTTTATCTCTCTCCTACGATCATAGAATTATTGACGGAGCTGAGGGTTCAAGATTTAATAACGAATTAAAAAATAACCTTGGTAAAAACTTTGCCTACAAATTAGCTAAGCAATGATTAAAAATTTTAAACTTTTAAATAATAAAACTGTATTTTACTTTAATGACAATAAGTTTGAAACATTTCCTAATATTTGGTTAAGAGATCATATTAAAAATAAAGAAAACTGGGATTTTAAAACCAATCAAAGAATAACTTATACCGCAAATTTAGACATTAATATCAAAGTTAAAAAAGCAAAATTATTAAAAAAAGGGAAATTCATTGAAATATTATGGTCTGATGAAAATAAACCAACCAAATATTCATATGAATTTTTAAAAAAAAATTCTTTAAAAAAAAAAGAAACTAAAAGTGATACTCAATTTTGGAAAGATAAAGACATAAAAAATCAAATTTTCATTAACTATAAGCAATTACAAACTAAAGTTGGATTTAAAAATTTATTAAAAAAAATCCACATATATGGTTTTGCAGTTGTAAGAAATTGTTCAAAGAATTTAAACTCTGTTGAATATATAGCTAAAAAAATAGGTTATGTCAGAAATTCAATTTTTGGAGGATTGTGGACTTTTGAATCAAATAATAAAAAAGCAGACAGTGCATATTCAAACCAAGAACTAAGACCACATACAGACTCTACATATAGTAATGATGCTCCGGGTTTACAATTACTGCTTTGTTGTAAGTATGATGCTAAAGGTGGAGATTCTATAATGGTAGATGGATTTAAATTGGCAAATGAAATCAAACAAAAATATAAAAAACATTTTAAAACTTTAACAAATACAAAGGTTAAAGGTTCTTATATTGGTGATGGTGTTCTCCTTGAAGCAAAAAGACCAATAATAAAATTAAATGAAAAAAATAATTTTGATCAAATTAGTTTTAACAATTACGATAGAGCACCTTTTAGAGAAACTAATCAGAAAACAATTAATTTTTATAAAGCAATTAAAGTATTTGATACGATGGCAAACCAAAAGCAATATCAGTGGAGGCATATTTTAAAACCTGGTGAATTACTAATTTTTAATAATTGGAGAGTAATGCATGGTAGAGGTGCGTTTTTAGGTATAAGAAAAATGGCTGGTTGCTATATCAATAAAGAAGATTTTGATAGCTGTTGTAGAATGAATAATATTATCTAAATTTAATTAAATTAATGTCCAAAACAACATCGCTTATATGCGCTTTGATAACAACATTTATTTGGGGCACTGCTTTCATTGCTCAAGACACAGGCATGGACAATATTGGTCCATTAACATTCAATGCATCTAGATTTTTTGTTGGTTTTCTTACAGTCCTACCTATTGCTTTAATTTTAGAAAGAAAAAAAATTAATTATGAAATCAATTCTAATAAAAAATTATTTTTAAAATATTTATTTTTAATGGGTATATCATTATTTTTGGGCACCTACTTGCAGCAAGCCGCATTACAATACACGAATATAGCTAATGCAGCTTTTTTTACAGTTTTTTACGTTCCATTAGTTCCAATTTTATTATTTTTTATTTATTCTATTAAAGTCCATTGGAGTCTTTGGCCTTCAATAGGTTTATGTATAATAGGTGTTTACCTATTAAGTGATTTTTCAAACTCAGAAATTATGATAGGTGATGCTTTAGTTATTCTATGCTCACTATTTTGGGCTTTACATATAATTTTCGCTGGAAAATTTATGGAGAAATTTAATATACCAATTTTTTATGCAGCATTACAAGCAGCTCTTGTTTTTAGTTTATCTCTTATATTTGCTTTTATTTTAGAGGAAGTAGTTATTACAAAAATTTTAACTGAGTATAGTTCAATATTATATGCAGGCGTCTTATCTGGAGGAATTGCTTTTACTTTACAAATGTTTGCACAAAAAAATATTGAAGAAGCTCCAGCAGCAATAATTTACTCTCTTGAAGGTGTCTTTGCAACAATTGCTGGATGGATTATTTTAAGTCAAGTTCTTAACATAAATAATATTATAGGATGCGTATTAATTCTTATTGCTGTAATATTTTCTCAAATTGCTCCAACGTCTAAAAAATCATAAGTAAATAATTGAAAAAAGAATAATACTTAAAACTATTCTATAAATAACAAAAAAACTCAAACTAAACATTTTAACATAAATAAGAAAATATTTAATTGTAAAATAAGAAAATAAAAATGAAGCTGAAGTAGAAAAAATAAATATAGCATCAAAATTTATTTGATCATCAATAACATCTTTAAATCCCAAAACACTTGCACCTGCCAAGGCTGGAATAGACAAATAAAATGCTATCTTTGATGATTCAACTCTATCAAATTTTAAAAATCTTGAAGCAGTAATTACTATACCTGATCTACTGACACCTGGAATAATGGCCAAAATCTGAAACAACCCTATTATAATAATACTTTTAATATTTAATTCTGAAGAAATTTTATTTTTCAATTCAAACTTATCTGAAAAGTATAATAAAATTCCAAAAATCAAAGTTGTCCAAGCGACAACTTTTAAGTTTCTAAATTGATCAATTAAATTTGTGGAGTAAAAAATATAACCAACAATAACTAATGGTATAGACCCAATAATTATTAGTAGAAATATATTTTTATTATTAATGATATTTATTAACTCTTTTCTAAAAAATAAAATAATTGCTAACAAAGAACCTAAATGCAGACTAATATCTAATTGTAGGTTGCTAGCATTGAAGTCACTCAATCTTGATATAATTAAAAGATGTGCAGACGAGCTAACTGGAATAAACTCAGATATTCCTTGAATAATTGATAAAATTAGCATCTCTACATATTTTGAAATCATTAGATCCAGTACTTCATAATGAAATTGTAACCAAATTAAAGCAATTACATATTTGCATATCATCTATGCATAATAAGAAAAAACCGCTGATTTACTTAAGTTTTGTGAAATATTAGTCAATATTTATGACCTTGTAATTGTTTATTATCAAATTTTTATCGTATATACAGCGTCCACCATGTCAGAAAAAATGCTTAAGTTTGTTGATATAGGTCAACAAAATCCACCTAAAAGAGATATATCAAAACGAAAAGAGGATTTTGATGAAATATATAAAGAATTTCTTAAAGATAGAGCTGTACAGCAGTCAAGCAGATGTTCCCAATGTGGAGTACCATTTTGCCAAGTTCATTGTCCATTAAGCAACAATATTCCAGATTGGCTTAAACTAACTGCGGAGGGAAGGTATGAGGAAGCTTATCAATTGTCACAAAGCACAAACAACATGCCAGAAGTTTGTGGAAGAATTTGCCCTCAGGATAGGCTATGCGAAGGAAATTGTGTAATAGAGCAATCGGGTCATGGAACAGTAACTATTGGATCGATAGAAAAATATATTACAGAGAAAGCTTGGGAAAATGGTTGGGTCAAACCAATAGAAATAAATAGTGAAAAAAATGAGAGCGTAGGAATAATAGGTTCTGGTCCTGCTGGACTTGCTTGTGGAGAACAACTCAGAAAAAAAGGATACAAGGTAACAATATATGATCGTTATGATAGAGCTGGAGGACTACTAATATATGGTATTCCAGGATTTAAGTTAGAAAAGCATGTTGTTCAAAGAAGAATAAAACTTTTGGAAGAAAGCGGAATTAAATTTGTATTAAACTTTGAAGTTGGAAAAGACTCCAGCTTGACAGAGTTAAGAGAAAAACATGATGCAATTTTAATAGCTACAGGAGTTTATAAAGCTAGAGAAGTTAAGCTGCCAGGTAACGATTTGAGTAATATTTTCCCTGCAATGGAATTTTTGACAGCATCAAATAAAAAAGGACTAGGTGATAAAGTTGAGTTATTTGATAACGGAACTTTAAATGCTGAGGGCAAAGATGTTGTAGTAATTGGAGGTGGTGATACAGCAATGGACTGCTTAAGAACTTCGGTAAGACAGAATGCTAAATCTGTAAAATGTTTATATAGAAGAGATAGAGAAAATATGCCAGGATCGGCAAGAGAAGTTGGCAATGCAGAAGAAGAAGGTGTTGAATTTATTTGGTTAACAAGCCCTAAAGAGTTTAAGGGGACAAATAAAATTGAAAGTGTAGTTGTTAATAAAATGAGATTGGGTGAGCCAGATGATAGTGGTAGAAGAAAACCAGTTGTGGAAGAAAATTCAGATTTTGAAATTAAAGCTGATCTTGTAATCAAAGCGCTTGGATTTGATCCAGAAGATCTTCCAAAATTATTTAATGAAGAAAAATTACAAGTATCAAGATGGGGAACAATAAAAGCAGATTTTCATACTATGGAAACTAGTATAGAGGGAGTTTTTGCAGCTGGAGATATAGTTCGAGGAGCATCTTTAGTAGTTTGGGGCATTAAAGACGGAAGAGATGCGGCAACATCAATTGATAATTATTTACAAAGTAAACAAAAACTTAGAGTTGCTTAATGAGGTTAAGAAATAAAAATTTAAAAATTCTAAAAAGTAATCATGTTTACTCGGAAGAGATGGAACATGATGCATGTGGCGTAGGTTTAGTAGCATCCACTGAAGGTCTTAAATCAAGAAAAGTAGTAGAATATGGAATCGATGCCCTAAAAGCTGTTTGGCATAGGGGTGCAATCGATGCCGACGGAAAAACAGGAGATGGTGCTGGTATCCATATTGAAATTCCTAAAGATTTCTTTGAGGAAAAAATTGAAGTCACTGGTCATAAACATGATAATTCCGAACTATGTGTTGGTATGATTTTCTTACCAAGAAATGATTATAGTGCTCAAGAGCAATGCAGAACTATAGTTGAAAGCGAACTAACAAAGAGAAATTTTAGTATCTATGGCTGGAGACAAGTTCCTGTTGATCCTTCTGTATTAGGAGAAAAAGCTGAACAAACAAGACCTGAAATTACCCAAGTATTGTTCACATACAATGACAAAAAAGTTGTCAATAAATCTCTGGAACAAAAATTGTATGAAACCAGAAGAGTAATTGAAAAAGAAGCTCTCAATAATCAATTAAATAATTTTTATATATGTTCATTTAGTTCTAAATCTATCATTTACAAAGGAATGTTTTTAGCAGAAGCTTTGTCAGATTTTTATACTGACTTAAAAGATGAAAGATTTATATCTAGATATGCAATATTTCACCAAAGATTTTCAACTAATACTGCGCCAAGTTGGGACTTAGCTCAACCATTTAGATCTATAGCACATAATGGTGAAATAAATACTCTTAAAGGAAATGTTAATTGGATGAAGGTTCACGAAGAAGAGATGTTTAGTCCAGTTTTCGAAGATATAGAGAATCTTAAGCCTGTAATACCAGCTGGCAATTCTGACTCTGCATCATTAGATAATGTTTTTGAGTTATTAAATATTTCTGGACAGCCTGCCCCTCTAGCAAAATTAATGTTAATACCAGATGCTTGGTCAAAAAAAAATAAGGTATTAAAAAAAGATCATCAACAATTATTCAATTTTTTAAATAGCACCATGGAGCCTTGGGATGGTCCAGCTGCTATAGCTGCAACAGATAATGAATGGGTAATTGTTGCAACCGACAGAAATGGATTAAGACCACTTAGATATACAGTCACAAGAGACAAACTCCTTTTTGCAGGAAGTGAAACAGGAATGATAGATTTAAATGAAAAAAAAATTGTATCTAAAGGGCGACTGGGACCTGGGGAAATCCTAGGATTAAGAATAGAAAAAGGGAAAGTATACTCAAACGATGAGATAAAAAATTACCTTTCAAAAGAATATAAGCATTACAACAATCAAATTATTGATCTTGATAAAAAGTTAGAGGCAGAAACTGAAAAAGTAGAGCTAGAAGGTGGAAATTTGAGAAATTTCCAGCATTGTTTTGGATATAGTATAGAAGATTTAGAATTAATTCTTCATCCAATGGCGGAAGATGCAAAGGAAGCAACAGGATCAATGGGTGATGACACGCCTTTAGCAGTTTTATCTGATAAATATAGGCCACTATATCATTACTTTAGACAAAATTTTAGTCAGGTTACAAATCCACCGATTGACTCTCTAAGAGAAAATAAAGTTATGAGTTTAAAGACAAGATTTGGAAATCTTGGCAATATTTTAGACTTTAGTAAATTAACTAAAGACAATATTTATGTCTTAAATAGTCCAATATTATCAAATGCACAATTTGAAAAATTTTTGAAATTCTTTGGAAATAATAATAAAGTTTTAGATTGCACATTCAGTAAAGATGATGATTTAGAGACATCAATAAATTTACTCAAAGTTAAATCTGAACAAGCTGTTAGAGAGGGAATTAAACAAATAATATTATCAGATAAAAATATTTCAGAAAATAGAATGCCAATGCCAATGCTTTTATGTATAGGGGCAATAAATACACACTTAGTTAAATTAGGTTTAAGAGGCTATGTTTCTATTAATGTTCAAACTGGAGATGCTTTAGATACTCACTCTTTTGCAACGTTAATCGGTGTTGGTGCTACGACAGTGAACCCTTATTTAGCTTTTGATAGCTTATATCAAAGACATTCTAAGAAATTATTTGGAAATTTCACATTTGATGAATGTGTTTCAAGATACATTAAATCAGTCAATCTCGGTCTTCTTAAAATAATGTCTAAAATGGGGATTTCTGTTTTAAGTTCTTACAGAGGTGGATGTAATTTTGAAACTGTTGGACTAAGTAGAACAATTGTTAAAGATTACTTTCCTGGGATGTTATCAAAGATTTCTGGAATCGGTTTAAAGGGAATAGAAAAGAAAATTAGAACTATACACGAAGAAGCATTTTTCGATAATTTAAATATTCTACCTATTGGAGGTATTTACAGATATAGAAAAAATGGTGAAACACACCAGTATCAAGGTAAACTAATTCATTTACTGCAAACTGCAGTTGGACAAGGATCTTATGAAATTTATAAAAAATACACTAAAGGTATTTACAATCTAAATCCAATAAGTTTAAGAGATTTAGTAGATTTTAAATCTAAAAATCCTATCGATATATCTAATGTTGAGCCTGCATCTAATATATTAAAAAGATTCGGGAGTGGAAGCATGTCTCATGGAGCTTTATCGAAAGAAGCACATGAAACTCTTGCTGTTGGTATGAACAGAATTAAAGGTGCATCTTGTAGTGGTGAAGGTGGAGAAGATGAAAAAAGATTTAAGATTATGAAGAATGGAGATAGTGCAAATTCTAGGGTTAAACAAATTGCATCAGCTAGATTTGGAGTAACCATTAATTACCTAAATAATTGTAATGAGATTGAAATCAAAATTGCACAGGGCGCTAAACCAGGTGAAGGTGGACAATTACCAGGTTTTAAAGTTACAGATGAAATTGCGAGATTGAGACACTCAACGCCAGGAGTTACTTTAATATCACCTCCACCACATCATGATATTTACTCAATAGAAGATTTAGCTCAATTAATTTACGATTTAAAACAAATAAATCCTAAGGCTAGGGTTGGAGTTAAATTAGTTGCTTCATCAGGAATTGGAACGATAGCTGCTGGAGTTGCAAAAGCTAAAGCAGACATAATTTTAATCTCAGGGCACTCAGGAGGTACAGGAGCCACTCCACAGACAAGCGTTAAATATGTTGGAGTTCCTTGGGAGATGGGATTAACAGAAGCAAATCAGGTATTGACTTTAAATAACTTGAGACATCAAGTGACGCTTAGAACTGACGGAGGAATAAAAACAGGAAGAGATGTTGTAATTGCAGCCATGATGGGAGCAGAAGAATTTGGCGTAGCAACAACTGCTTTAGTCGCAATGGGATGTATAATGGTCAGACAATGTCATTCAAATACATGTCCAGTGGGTGTTTGCACGCAAGATGATAAACTAAGAGAGAAATTTACAGGAACTCCTGAAAAAGTAGTAAACCTTTTTACATTTATAGCAGAGGAAGTAAGAGAAATACTTGCTGATCTTGGTTTCAAATCTTTGAATGAAGTAATTGGAAGAACTGACTTACTAAGGCAAGTAAGTAAAGGATCACCAAACTTGGATGATCTAGACTTAAATCCTCTTTTTGTTCAGGCAGATCCTGGAAAAAATAAAAGATATTGTGAGAAACCTGAAATTAATTCTGTTCCAGATACTTTAGATCAAAAATTATGGCCAGAAATAGAAGACAAAATAGATAAAAAAGAAAAAATAAATCAAGAATTTGAAATTCAAAATACTGATAGAGCAGTTGGTACTAGAATTTCTTATCATTTGTACAAGAAATTTGGAAATAACAATCTTGATGAAAATTCAATCGAATTAAATTTTAAAGGTTCAGCAGGCCAATCTTTTGGTGCTTTTGCTATTAAAGGATTAAAACTAATTTTAAAAGGGGATGCAAATGATTATGTTGCCAAAGGATTATCAGGTGGAACTATTGTGATTAAATTACAAGATGAAAGTAACCTTGTTTCAAATGAAAATACTATTATTGGAAATACTGTTTTGTATGGAGCTACTTCAGGAAAATTATTAGCTGCAGGACAAGCAGGCGAGAGATTTGCTGTAAGAAATTCAGGTGCAACTGCAGTAGTAGAAGGTTGTGATTCAAATGGCTGTGAATACATGACAGGCGGAAACATTATTATATTAGGAGATATTGGCGATAATTTTGGAGCTGGCATGACAGGAGGTATGGCATTTATTTATGACCCTGAAAATCAATTTGATAAAAAAGTAAATCCTGAAAGTGTAGTTTGGCAAACTCCAGAAACTAAATTTTGGATTGAGCATCTAAGGAAATTAATTCAAGAACATGCGATAGAAACAAATTCAATAATCTCAAAAAAAATTGTTGAAAATTTTGAAAATGAAATAAATAATTTTATCCAAGTTTGTCCAAAAGAAATGTTAGATAAGTTAGAAAATCCTATATCAAATAAAAAATTAATCGGTCAAGCTAGTTAGTATTTTTAATAATATTATCTAACTCTTTACAAATAATATTTAGATTTTTTTTTGACGAGAGACTATGGTCACCCTTCTTAATTATATTTAATTTTTTTTTTGCTTTGCTGAAGATTTTTAAAACTTCTCTTGAGTATTTAATTGGTACAACTTCATCTTTTCGACCATGGACCATAGTAACAGGTATTTTCATTGGAATTTTAACATTCAAAACTTTATTTTGTTTTTTTCTTCCATCTTTAATTAATTGATAAGTTATGAGATACTCATATTCACCATTTTTAATTTTGCTAATACCTTTTTTGATAATTTCACTTTTTGTCTTTTTTGAAAATTTTTTCCACATTATTCTTGTTAAAAATTCTGGAGCAGAGCCAATTCCCATAAAGCCTTTAATCTGTTTCTTAATTGATTTAAATAATAATAAAGAAATCCAAGCACCCATACTAGAACCTATTAAAATTATATCATTTTTTTTAACTATATTCTTAATAGTCTGTTTTGCATCATTTGCCCAAGTGGAAATATTCCCTTTTGTAAATTCACCTGAAGATTTTCCGTATCCAGAATATTCTAGTGCCAAAAAACCCAATTTATTTTCTTTAGCATAGTTTAAAAATCTTTTAGGTTTATCTCCTTCTATATCGGATGCAAAACCTGGTAAAAATATAATATAAAGATTTTTCTTATAATAATTGCTTATATATCTTAGTTTTTTTGTTTTAGAAATTTTTAGAAATTTAAATTTTTTCATATAAAGTATTTAAATTGATTTGAAATATTATAACTCTACCATATGCATCCAAAATTGAAAGTTCTGCAAGTTATACCAAAACTTGGATACGGTGGCGCAGAAACAGGTTGTTATGATATCGCGCACTATCTACATGAAAATGATTGTAAATCTTTTTTAATTTGCAACGGTGGTGAATTAACAAAGTTTATAGATAAAAAAAAAGTTAAATATATAAGGTTACCTGTTAATTCCAAAAACCCCATTTTGGTTTTTTTTAATTCAATAATTATTTCTTTAATAATTTTATTTTATGGAATTAATATTGTCCACGCGAGAAGTAGAGCACCTGGATGGTCTTGTTTGCTAGCTACCAAAATCACACGATGTAAATTTGTAACTACATTTCATGGAACATATAATTTTAAAAGTAAATTAAAAAAATTATATAATTCTGTAATGTTGAGATCGGATTTAATTATTGCTGGGTCTAATTTTATATTTTCACATATTAAAGAAAACTACTCTGAATACCTTAATGATAAAAAAAAATTCTTGGTGATATTTAGAGGCATTAATACTGACTATTTTGATCCATCAACTACTATAGAAACAGAGGAAGATGAATTATTTAAATCATGGGGACTTAAAATTGAGAGAAAAACTGTTCTATTGCCCGGAAGATTAACAGAATGGAAAGGCCAAGAAATGTTTTTAGATGCTATTAATAAAGTAAATATAAATTTAGGACACGAGGTGTTTAATGTAATTATTCTTGGGAGCGATCAAGGAAGAGAACTTTACAAAAAGAAACTTATTAGGTTAGTTGAGCAGTATAGACTAACTAACCAAGTAAAATTTATAGATCATTGTAAAAATATGCCTCTAGCCTACAAAGTTTCAGACATCATAGTTTCTTCATCTATAGAACCAGAAGCCTTTGGAAGAATATCTGTTGAGGCTCAGGCAATGAAAAAACCAATTGTTGCAAGTAATATTGGGGGATCAAAAGAGACTATAAATGAAAATAAAACAGGATTTTTATTTGAAGCAAATAACTCTGACGATCTTTCAAAAAAATTAATAGAAATTATGAATTTAGATGAACAGACTATCAATCAAATGGGCATAGAAGGTAGAAAAAATGTAGTTTCAAAATTTAATGTTGAAAAAATGTGTTTTTCTACTTATTCAGAGTATAAAAAATTAATAAACTAATGCCAAATATTACATTACCTGATGGAAAAAAATTAAACTTTGAAAAAAGTATAACAGGCATAGAGGTTGCTGAAAAAATTAGTAAGTCCTTAGGTAAGCAAGCTTTGGTGATGAGCATAAACGGTGAGCTTAAAGATTTATATACTGTTATTGATCAAGATTGTTCTATTGAAATATTTACAGCTAAAGATCCTGAGGGTTTAGAAGTCATTAGACATGACACTGCACATATAATGGCTATGGCCGTTCAAGAACTTTACCCAGGCACACAGGTAACAATTGGGCCAGTTATAGAAAATGGATTTTACTATGATTTTGCAAGAAAAGAGCCATTTACTAGTGATGATCTAAAAAAGATTGAAAAAAAAATGTCAGAGATAATAGATAAAGATGTAAAAACAAGAAAAGAAGTTTGGGAGAGAGATAAAGCAATAAGTCATTTTAAAAAAATTGGAGAAAAATATAAAGCTGAGATAATTGAGAGCATTCCTAAAAACGAAGAACTTACGGTTTATCATCATGGTGAAACATGGCATGATTTGTGTCGAGGTCCTCATTTAGTATCTTCTGGTAAAATAGGTAAGGCTTTTAAATTGACAAAAGTATCCGGAGCTTATTGGCGCGGTGACTCTAATAATGAAATGCTTCAAAGAATATATGGCACTGGTTGGGCAACTCAAAAAGAATTAGACCTTTATCTTCAGAGAATTGAGGAAGCAGAAAAAAGAGATCATAGAAAAATTGGAAAAGAGATGGATTTATTTCATTTTAGAGAAGAAAGTCCTGGATCTGTGTTTTGGCACCAAAAAGGATGGAATTTGTTCCAAAAACTAGTTTCTTATATGAGAATGAAACAAGATCATGATGGTTACAAAGAGATAAATACTCCAGAAATACTTGATAGATCTTTGTGGGAAAAATCTGGCCACTGGGAAAAATTTGGAGCTAATATGTATACTTCAACTACACCAGATGAAAAAGTATTTGCAATTAAACCCATGAATTGTCCTGGGTGTGTTCAAGTATTTAATCAAGGACTTAAAAGTTATAGAGACTTACCTTTAAAGATGTCAGAATTCGGAAAAGTTCACAGGTATGAACCCTCAGGTGCTTTACATGGATTATTACGTGTAAGAGCCTTTACTCAAGATGATGCACATATTTTTTGTACAGAAGAACAAATTACTGAAGAATGTTTGAGTGTTACAAACTTAATTTTAGAAATTTATAAAGATCTTGGTTTTGAAGATGTTATTTTAAAATATTCAGATAGACCAGATTTAAGAGTTGGAGACGATAAAGTTTGGGATAAGTCAGAGGCTGCGTTGTTAGAAGCAATCAAAGCGACCAAGCTTGAGTACTCAATTAATAAAGGTGAGGGCGCATTTTATGGACCAAAAATTGAATTTGTTTTAAGAGATGCAATCGGTAGAGATTGGCAGTGCGGAACTTTGCAAGTAGATTTAAATTTACCAGGTAGATTAGGGGCTTCTTTTGTTGATAAAGATGGAACTAAAAAAGTACCTGTAATGTTACACAGAGCATTATTTGGATCTTTAGAAAGGTTCATAGGTATTCTTATAGAGAATTATGCAGGCAAGCTGCCATTTTGGATATCACCTTTACAGGCAGTTGTTATTCCAATTTCTAATGATTTTGATGAATATGCTAAAAGTGTAGCTAAGGAATTAAAACGGGTTGGTTTGATTGTCGAGGTGGATCTTAAAAATCACAATTTAAATTATAAAATAAGAGATCATTCTTTAACAAAAGTACCAATGTTATTGATTTGTGGAAAAAAAGAAGTTGACTCCAACAGTGTAACTATTAGAAGATTGGATTCTAATAAACAAGAAAATATGGCTTTGAAAGAATTTATAAAAAAATACTCTGATCTAAATAAAGCCCCTTCAATCTAAGTGGCAGATTTTAAACAAAATTATTTTCAAAAAAGAACTAAAGCAAGAGGCCCAAGGTCTAACAATAGAATTACATCAAATGAAGTTCAAGTTATTGCAAGTGATGGAGAAAATTTAGGAATTTTAAATTTAAATGAAGCTATCAATAAAGCAAAAAATGAAGGTTTAGATTTAATTGAAATTGCTCCGAATGCAAAACCCCCTGTCTGTAAAATTATGGACATGGGCAAATATAAATACGATGCACAAAAAAAAGCTAACAAAGCAAAAAAAAAACAAAAGAAAATTGAATTAAAAGAAATTAAATTAAGGCCAGTTACAGAAGTTCATGACTACACTTTCAAAATTAAAAATGCTCAGAAATTTTTGGCAAAAGGCGATAAAGTCAAATTTACAATAAGGTTTAAAGGAAGAGAGTTACAACATTCAAACCTTGGCAATGAATTAATGGATAA
The DNA here is from genome assembly GCA_902616245.1 of uncultured Pelagibacteraceae bacterium. Taxonomy (GTDB): domain Bacteria; phylum Pseudomonadota; class Alphaproteobacteria; order Pelagibacterales; family Pelagibacteraceae; genus Pelagibacter. The sequence goes on along the minus strand of CACMSB010000001.1, from coordinate 118,032 downwards.
AATTAAGGCAGACATGGAGACTATTGGAAGAGTAGAGCTTCAGCCAAAATTTGATGGAAAGCAAATGATTATGGTAATCCAGCCTTTATAAGCTATATTTCTAGTTGTAAATTTAATTTAATATTTGTATAACCCCGAAAATTATGCCCAAGTTAAAAACAAAAAGTTCAGCTAAAAAAAGATTTAAAATCTCAGCTAAAGGCAAGGTTATTACCCCACAGGCTGGAAAAAGACACGGCATGATTAAAAGAACGAATTCACAAATTAGAAAACAAAGAGGCACGACTGTTTTATCTAAACAGGATGGTAAGATAGTAAAATCTTATATGCCTTACAGCTTAAGAGGATAAAATGGCAAGAGTTAAAAGAGGAGTTACAAGCAGAGCTAAACACAAAAAAGTTTTAAAAGCTGTTAAAGGTCAATGGGGAAGAAGAAAAAATACTATAAGAGTTGCAAGACAAGCAATGGAAAAAGCTATGCAGTATGCTTACAGAGATAGAAGAAATAAGAAAAGGGATTTCAAATCACTGTGGATACAAAGAATTAATGCTGGTGTCAGATCTGAAGGCATAACATATTCAAAGTTTATTAATGGTTTAAGCAAATCAGGAATTAAATTGGATAGAAAAATTCTTGCAGAAATTGCCTACGACAACCCCGAAGCATTCAAAACTATAGTTAAAAGGGCTCAAGCAGCATTAAATTAATCAAGACTATTGTTTTTCTTCCTTTAACAAATATTCTATTAAAATGTCTGATATTAAAAAAATAAAAGATGATTATATCGATAAGCTTAATACAGAAAATAACATTGAAAAAGTAAATAACATCAAATCTGAACTATTTGGAAAAAACGGAATTATATCGAACGAATTTAAAAAATTAGGTTCGATTTCTGTAGAGGAAAGAAAAAAATTAGCCTCAGATTTAAATAATATTAAAGATGAACTTCAAAATAAAATATCAATTAAAATTCAAGAAATTGAAACTAAAGAAATTAATTTAAAGCTTGAGAAAGAAAAAATTGATGTAACTCTTCCAGAGAGAGATATTCAAATTGGTAAAATTCACCCAGTCTCTCAGGTGATAGATGAAATCTCGTCTATATTTTCTGAAATCGGATTTAGTGTTGAGGAAGGTCCAGATGTAGAAAATGAATATAATAATTTTACAGCATTAAATACACCGGATAACCATCCAGCCAGAGATATGCATGATACTTTTTATCTTGATAATAATAAGGAATTACTTTTGAGAACTCACACATCACCAGTTCAGGTAAGAACTATGTTAAAAGGTAAACCTCCTTTTAAAATTATTGCTCCAGGAAGAACTTACAGATCAGACAGCGATCAAACCCATGCTCCGATGTTTCATCAAGTTGAAGGGCTTCATATAGATAAGAATATAAATATGGGACATCTAAAAGGATGTTTAAATTATTTCATTAAGGAGTTTTTCGAAGTTGATAAAATTAAAATGAGATTCAGACCAAGTCATTTTCCATTTACGGAACCTTCAGCAGAAGTGGATATAGGATATGAGATTAAAAATGGAAAGATAGTAATTGGCGAAGGTAATAAATGGTTAGAAATTCTAGGCTGTGGAATGGTTCATCCAAATGTTTTAAAAAATGTAAAAGTTAATCCAAGTAAATATCAAGGATATGCCTTTGGAATTGGCATAGACAGACTTGGAATGTTAAAATATGGAATTAATGATTTAAGAGCCTTTTTTGAGACTGATTATAGATGGTTAAGTCACTTTGGCTTTGATCCATTGGATGTCCCTTCAAATTATAGAGGACTAAGTAGATGAAGTTCACAGTTGACTGGTTAAAAAACCATCTTGAAACAAAATTTAACAACAATCAAATAATAGATAAATTAACTAATATTGGTCTAGAAGTAGAAAGTTTTGAGAACTCTAAATCTGAATTAGATACATTTATTGTTGCAAAAATTATAAATGCCAAAACTCATCCAAATGCAGACAGATTGAAGCTATGTGATGTTGATATAGGTAGCGAAAAAACAATTGAAGTAGTATGTGGAGCACCAAATGCAAAAAATGGTCTTTTGACAGTTTATGCACCTCCAGGATCGATTATTCCTAAAAATCAGATGAAATTATCTGTAAGTAAAATAAGAGGTGTAACATCATATGGAATGCTCTGTTCTGAATCAGAATTACTATTATCCAATGAAAGTGATGGAATTATAGAATTAAAAAATAATAAATATGCAAATAAAATTGGAGAAAAATATTTTAAAAATACTTCTGAAAAAGTAATAGATTTATCAATTACACCCAATAGACCAGATTGTTTGGGAGTAAGAGGAATTGCTAGAGATTTATCTGCTGCTGGCGCTGGTACATTAAAAATTAGTAAAAAATCCAATTTAAAATATAGAGGAAATCAAAGTATAAATGTAACAATAAAAAAAGAAAAAGTTCAAGGATGTGCAACATTTGGAAGTTGTTTAATAAAAGGTGTAATAAATAAAGAGAGTCCAAAATGGCTAAAAGATAAAATTAAGTCTTTAGGCCAAAAACCAATATCTGCGATAGTTGATATTACCAATTATGTGATGTTTGATTTAAATAGACCATTACACGCCTATGATGCAGATAAAATAGATAATGAAATTATTGTTAGAAGTTCTTCCAAAGGAGAAAGCTTCGAAGCCTTGGATAATAAAAAATATATTTTAGAAAATGATATGTGTGTTATTTCTGATAGATCCGGAGTCCTAGGCCTTGGTGGTATAATTGGTGGGACAAGATCTGGAACAGAATATTCAACTAAAAACATATTATTAGAATCGGCTTATTTTTTACCACGTTCAATAAGAAAAACTTCTAAACAATTAAATATAGATACAGATGCAAAATTCAGATTCGAAAGAGGCATCGATCCTTTATCAATTGAAGAAGGTTTAACAAAAGCATCTGAGCTAATAAAACAAATTTGTGGAGGTGAAATAAGTAAATTAGATGTAAAAAAAATTGAAAATTATAAAAAAACAATAATTAATTTTGACCCAATTCTTTTTGAAAAAATAACTGGATTTAATGTTGAAAATAAAGAATTAATTAAAATACTTGAAAAGCTAGGTTTTGATGTATCTAAGAATAAAAAAATTTTAAAGTTAGTAGTGCCCTCTTGGAGACCAGACATAACTCAATCAATTGATATTGTTGAAGAAATAGTAAGAATAAAAGGCTACGAACATATTAATACTTTAGAACCCATTAAGACAAGATTAAAGCCAACGCTTAATTATTATCAGAAATTATTTCATTTTTTACAAAGATCTATTGCATCAAAAGGTTATTTAGAAACTGTGACATGGTCATTTACTGACTCTAAAATTAATCAATTGTTTAAAGAAAATGATGATGAGATACCAATTGTAAATCCGATTAGTTCAGATCTAAATGTTCTAAGAAATTCTATTTTCCCAAATTTGATATTCTATTTAAAGAAAAACTTAGATAGAGGATTTAAGGATATTTCTTTATTTGAAATTGGTCCATCGTTTAAAGGAAAAAATCCTGGAGATCAACTGACTGTGATAGGTGGTGTAAGAGCAGGAAAGGTTTCAAGACTATCTTGGAATGATAAAGAAAGAAATGTAGATACATTTGATGTAAAAAAAGATGTAATACAAAGTCTTTATGAAGCAGGTATTAATAAAGATGATATCATTATAGACGAAAGAACTCCTTCTTACTACCACCCAGGAAAATCTGGAGGAGTATACCAAAATAAAAAAGAAAAAAATGCTATAGCATATTTTGGAGAAATACATCCAAATATATTAAAAAAATTAGATATAAAAACAGAAGGTTTGGTAATATTTGAAATTTGTCTTGATTACATAAAAGAGTCGAAACAAAAAATAAAAGACTTGAAATCTGAATATAAATTTTCTGATTTCCAAAAATCAGAGAGAGATTTTGCATTTATTATTAATAAAAATTTTAAATCTCAAGAATTAGTTAATATAATTAAATCTGTTGATAACAAATTAATTAGGTCAGTAAGAGTATTTGATGTATTTGAGGGAGAAAATATACCAGACGGAAAAAAATCTATAGCTGTTAATGTAACTATTCAGTCAGAAGAAAAAACATTAAATGAAAATGACCTGGACAACATTAATAAACTAATTATCTCTTCGGTTGAGTCAAAGTCTGGCGCAAAAATTAGATCCTAAAAATGGGCAATACAATAGACAACATTAGGAATTTTGCAATTATAGCTCATATAGATCATGGCAAATCAACTATAGCTGATAGAATAATTCATAAATGCGGAGGTTTGAGTGATAGAGAAATGAAATCTCAAGTGCTTGACTCTATGGATATAGAAAGAGAGAGAGGGATAACAATTAAAGCACAAACAGTTAAATTAAACTATAAAGCTAAAAATGGTAAAAATTATATTTTAAATATTATAGACACCCCAGGGCATGTAGATTTCAGTTATGAAGTTAGTAGAAGCCTTTATGCGTGTGAGGGCTCAATATTAATTGTAGATAGTACTCAAGGGGTAGAAGCTCAAACACTTGCAAACGTATATCAAGCACTTGATATAAATCATGAGATTATTCCAGTATTAAATAAAATTGATCTACCTGCATCTGATCTCGAAAGAACAAATAATCAAATTGAAGATGTTATAGGTATAGATACATCTAATTCTGTTCCTTGCTCTGGAAAAACTGGACAAGGAATAGAAGAAATTCTTGAGCAAATTATTAACTCTTTGCCTGGACCTAAAGGTGAAAAAAATAGCAAATTAAAATGTTTATTAGTTGATAGCTGGTATGACACATATCTTGGAGTGGTTATATTAGTGAGAATTATAGACGGAAAATTAAAAAAAAATATGAAAATAAAAATGATGTCAACAAATCAAGAATATATTGTAGAAAAAGTTGGTGTTTTTACACCTAAGACAAAAGATGTGAGTGAACTTAACGCTGGAGAAATAGGTTTTATTACAACTGGTATTAAAATTTTATCTGAAACTAAAGTTGGAGACACCATATGCGATGCAGAAAATCCCCTCAAAGATGCATTACCAGGTTTCAAACCAAGTAAGCCAGTAGTTTTTTGTGGTTTATTTCCTGTAGATAGTTCTGAATATCAAAAATTAAAAGATGGACTTGCTAAATTACAATTAAATGATGCAAGTTTTTCTTATGAAGCAGAATCATCGTCTGCCTTAGGACTTGGTTTTAGATGTGGATTTTTAGGTCTTTTACACCTTGAAATAATCACAGAAAGGCTTGAAAGAGAGTTTGATATTAATTTATTAACCACAACACCTGGAGTTGTTTATAAAGTTCACCTAAATAATGGTGAAATTGTCGAACTCCAAAATCCATCAAATTTACCAGATCCTACCTATATAAAATTTATTGAAGAACCATGGATTAAAGCCACAATTATCACTCCAGACCAATACTTGGGATCAATTATTAAGTTATGTCAAAATAAAAGAGGTATACAAATTAATTTAAGTTATTCAGGAAATCGAGCAGTAATTAATTATGAGATACCTTTAAATGAAGTTGTTTTTGACTTTAATGATCGTCTTAAATCTATGACAAGTGGTTATGCTAGTTTTGATTATGAAATTATTGATCACAAAGAAGGAGACCTTGTAAAAATGAATATACTTGTAAACTCAGAACCCGTTGATGCTCTTGCAATGATGATACATAAAGATTTTGCTCAAACTACCGGTAGAGAGGTCTGTGAAAAATTAAAAGATTTAATTCCAAGGCATAATTTTATGATACCAGTTCAAGCGGCTATTGGAGGTAAAATTATAGCTAGAGAAACTATCAAAGGTTTTAAAAAGGATGTATTAACAAAAATTCATGGAGGTGGGGCGACAGATAGAAAAAGAAAACTTTTAGAAAAACAGAAAAAAGGTAAAGCTAGAGCTAAGCAATTTGGAAAAGTTGAGATTCCTCAAGAAGCATTTATAGGTGTTTTAAGAATTAATAAAGAATGACAAAAGATATAATAACCCTAATTTTATTTTTAATAATTTTGTTCTTATTATATAAAACAAATAAAAAAAAAGTTAAAAATTTATTTTATAAAAGTAAAATAAAACAAATAAATATATCTGAGCTAGATAAAATCTTTGATGAGAAATTGATAAGTAAAAATTTAAAAGGTCCTAAAGAAGAAACTATAATTAAAAGTTTTATTATTTCTCCGCAAAATAAAATTGTAGGAATGACCTCTGACTACGAAGCATGGATAATATCCGTTTTAAGTAAAAAAAGTAATAATATATTTGAATTTGGTACTTGTAGTGGAAAAACTACTTATTTAATGGCGCTTAATTCAAATAAAGATGCTAAAATTACATCCTTAACTCTTGGGCCAGACCAGGTAAAAAATTTAAATAAAGAAAATATAGATAATAAGATTTCATTTAGAAATATAATAAATGAGAGTATATATGAAAAATTTCTATTTTCAGGCACTGATGTTGAGAATAAAATTAACATTATTTTTGAAGATTCAACCAAGTTTGATGAGAGCAAATATATAAATAAATTTGATTTAATATTTATAGATGGTGGTCATACTTATTCTGTTGTAAAAAATGATACAGAGAAATCATTCAAAATGCTCAACAAAAACGGAATAATTTTATGGCATGATTACGTTCCTGGTAAACAGTCAGCTAAAAATGTTGTGAATTACTTAAATGAAATTTCTAAAGAGAAAAACATTTCAAATATCAGAAATACATCATTATGTGTATTCAGAAATAGTGACTAAAGGAGAGGTGGCCGAGCGGTTGAAGGCGCACGCTTGGAAAGCGTGTATAGGGGAAACTCTATCATGGGTTCGAATCCCATTCTCTCCGCCACATTTTTGATAGAAAATTGATCTTTTTAATGAGTTTTACTAAAATAGAAAAAAAATCTAAAAAACATCAAATAAATGTTGGTATTCAACACTTATTTAAGCATTTGTACTTCTACGATTTTTAAATTTTTTGTAAAAATGTTATAAAAATTTCTTCCATATTAAAAATTAATGACAAAAAATAATTCAAACAATTACCAAGCTGACTCCATAAAAGTCCTAAAAGGTTTAGAAGCTGTAAGAAAAAGACCAGGCATGTATATCGGTGACACTGATGATGGGACTGGATTACATCATATGGTTTACGAAGTTGTAGATAATTCTATTGATGAAGCTCTGGCAGGTTTTTGTAGAAAAATTGAAATAAGTATAAACGATGATAACTCTGTAACAGTTATTGATGACGGCAGAGGAATTCCTGTTGATATTCATAAGGGTGAAAAAAAATCAGCTGCCGAAGTTATAATGACTCAACTTCATGCTGGCGGTAAATTTGATCATAATTCTTATAAAGTTTCTGGAGGATTACATGGAGTAGGTGTATCAGTTGTTAATGCTCTCTCTGAGAGATTAAAACTAACAATTAATAGAGATAATAAAAAATATTATATAGAATTTAAAAATGGAGACGCTAAAAATTCATTAAAACAAGTTGGAAAATCAAAAACCAGCGGAACCGAAATTAATTTTGTTCCGTCCAAAGATATATTTTCATCAATTAAATTTAGCTTTTCAATTTTAGAAAAAAGGATGAGAGAATTAGCTTTTTTAAATAAGGGCATAAAAATAGTTTTAAGTGATTTAAGGCAAAAAAAACCAAAAACATTAGAGTTTAAATTTGATGGAGGTATAAGTGAATTTGTTCAATTCATTGATGAGAAAAAAGAAAGTTTAAAAAATAAAAATGAAAATGATCTTTTCAAAAAACCTATATACATAGAAGGTATAAAAAATAATATTGATGTACAATGCTCCCTTAAATGGAATGCTGGGTATAGTGAAGATGTTTTACCTTATACTAATAACATTTATCAAAAAGATGGAGGAACTCATCTTCTTGGATTTCGAAGCGCATTAACAAGAGTAGTAAATAAATATGCAAACGAACAAAACTTATTAAAAAAAAATAGAGTTTCTTTATCAGGTGATGATGTTAAAGAAGGATTAACCTCAGTTCTTTCCATCAAAATTCCTGATCCTAAATTTTCATCTCAAACAAAAGATAAATTAGTCTCATCAGAAGTTAGAAATATTGTTGAAACTATAATTAACGAGAAGCTGTCTATCTGGTTTGATCAAAATCCATCTATCTCAAAAATTATCTTAACTAAAATTATCCAGGCTGCCGTAGCAAGAGATGTAGCTAGAAAGGCAAGAGAAAATGTAAGAAGAAAAGGAGCCTTAGAATTAACAGGATTACCTGGAAAATTAGCCGATTGTCAAAACTCAAAACAGGATGGTACCGAACTATTTATTGTAGAGGGTGACTCAGCTGGTGGTTCAGCCAAACAAGGCAGAAACCGTGAAAATCAAGCAGTTTTGCCGCTTAGAGGAAAAATATTAAATACTTTCACAGATTTGAATGGATCGAAAAAGAATGGAAATGCTAATGAATTAAGAACTAAAAGCTTATCAAAGATGATTTCATCAAATGAAATAGTTACATTGATTAATGCACTTGGTCTTGATCCAAAAAATGAGGATATAGATCTCAAAGATTTAAGATATGGAAAAATAATAATAATGACAGATGCCGATGTTGACGGCTCACATATAAGAGCATTATTATTAACTTTTTTTAATAATAAACCATTTGATAAATTAATTGAGTTTGGACATGTTTATCTTGCTCAGCCACCTTTATTTAAAATTAATAAAGGTACTAAAAGCATATATATCAAAGATGAAAATGAGCTTGAAAGTTATTTAATAAAAAATTCAAAGGATATTAAAAAATATAAAAAAAATTCTAAAGAATTTAATAATATTCTCCAAATTGAAAAGTCCAAATTAAACATTCAAAGATTTAAAGGACTGGGAGAAATGAACCCTGATGAATTATGGAATACAACTTTAAATCCTGAAACAAGAAATTTATTACAGGTTCAATATTCAAAGAATAGTAAAAAAGATCAAGATTTGATACAAACCTTAATGGGCAATGATGTTTCATCAAGAAAAGATTTTATTGTTGAAAACGCAATAAATGTTTCAAACTTAGATATTTAGATGGATTTAAAACAATCTGTCAAAACAGCATCATTAAATAAGTCTACTTATATCAATTTAAGGTGGATAGGAATATTAGGCCAATTTATAACTATAAACACGGTAAAATTTGTTTTTAATTTCGAGTTCAATTTTATTTTATCTAATCTGATTATTTTTGTTGGAGTTTTAAGTAATCTATACTTAATATTTTTCTATAAAAAACCTTTACTTTCAAATGTTTCCTCTTTTAATTATTTATCTTTAGATATTCTTCAATTGAGTGCTTTGCTTTATTTATCTGGAGGTATTTTAAATCCATTTTCAATATTTCTTTTGATACCAAGTGTATTCGCTGCATCCAATTTAAATATTAAAACAAATATTGCATTAATTGTAATTACACTAGCATCAATTATATTTTTAACTTTTTATCATTATGAAATGCCAAAACCATTGGATGAATATAGTATTAGCTTGTATTATTACTATGCAATTCCTCTAGCACTGATAATTGCGCTATTTTTTTTGAATTATTTCGCTTTTATTTTTGGACAAGAAACAAATCTTAGGAAAGATGCTTTAGATAAAATCCAAGAAGTAATTTCTAAAGAACACGAACTTGTTTCACTTGGGGGACAAGCTGCTGCTGCAGCCCATTCATTTGGCACTCCTTTGTCTACTATTAAAATTATTTCTCACGATTTATTTGATCAATTTAAAGACAATGACAATGTAAAAAAAGATCTCGAACTATTAATTAGTCAAGTTAACAGGTGTAATGATATTTTAAAAAAACTAACATTAAATCCTACAATAGAAGATGATTTTATTGATAAAAATAAAACGCTTTACGATTATATTAATGAGATAGTTAACTCATTTAAGGAAATTTCAAATAAGAATTTCAATATTGATAAGGAGCAAGACTCCAACTCGTTTGAAATATTAAAATCTGTCGAAATTGTTTATGGTTTGAGAAATTTTATTGGAAATGCTAATAAATTTTCAAATGAAAATATCTATATTGCTATCAAAAGCGACAGTCAAAAGACTGAAATAACAATAGAGGATGATGGCCCTGGTATGCCAAAAGATATACTTAATAAGATTGGAGAGCCTTATATTAAGACACTTAAACCTAAAGATAATAAAAAAACTGGATTAGGCTTAGGGATTTTTATAGGTAAAACTTTGTTAGAAAAAAATTCTGCCAAAATAACAATTAGAAATTCAGAAACTAGAGGTGGAGCGGAAGTAAAAATAGAGTGGGAAAATAAAAATTTAAAAAAATTAGTGTAATTTTTTATTATTTTCAAACAAACCACTAAGCTGACCAATCATTACATCACCTAACTCTTGAACATCAGCAATTTTTATCGCTTTTTTGTAATACCTCGAAACATCGTGACCAATACCTATCGCAAGGATTTCGATATCGCTTTTGTTTTCTATTGATTTTACAGTTTGTTTTAGATGTTTTTCTAAAAAATCACCTGAGTTAACTGATAATGTTGAGTCATCTACTGGAGCTCCATCTGAAATTACCATAAGAATTTTTCTTTCTTCTTTTCTTTTCTTAAGTCTATTGAAAGCCCAAGTAATAGCTTCACCATCAATATTTTCTTTAAGCAGACCTTCTTTAAGCATTAAGCCTAAATTTTTTTTTGATTGTCTCCAGTGAGTGTCAGCAGATTTATAAATTATGTGTCTTAAATCATTTAAACGACCTGGGTTTTTTAATTTTCCAAGTTTATTCCACTTTTCTCTACTCTTACCACCCTTCCAATTTTTTGTTGTAAAACCAAGAATTTCAACTTTAACCGAGCATCTCTCTAATGTTCTAGACAATATATCAGCACAAAGAGCAGCAATAGTAATTGGCCTTCCTCTCATAGATCCAGAATTATCTATGAGTAAAGTCACAACTGTATCTTTAAACTCTAAATCTTTCTCTTTTTTAAAAGAAAGAGAATTATATGGATCAATTATTATTCTTGGTAATTTTGAACTATCTAATAAACCTTCTTCAAGATCAAACTCCCAAGACCTATTTTGTTTTGCAAGTAACTGTCTTTGTAATTTATTTGCAAGTTTCGTAATTATGTCTTGGAAACTAGTTAGCTGTTGATCTAAATTTTTTCTTAATTTTGAAATTTCTTCAGAATTTTCCAATGTCTCTGCTTTTGCTGTCTCATCAAATTCTGAAGTAAAAATTTTATATTCTTTATTACTTATTCCTAAGTTTTTTTTCTGGACGATATTTTCTATCTCATTATTTTCAGTATCATCGTTCCCTAGCTGTTCATCAAGCCTAAATTCATTCATTTCGTCAGAACTATCAACACCTTCATTTATACTGTCTTCTTGTTCTCTTTCTTGAGATTCTCCACTATCTGTTTTTTGGTTATCTTTTGAATTACTGTCATTTTGCTCATCTTCCTTCTGCTCCTCTTTTTTATTTTCTTCTTCAGATTCAAAGATCTCCATGCTCTGAAGAATTTCCGATATTTTAGAATTGTATATGTTTTGATTTTCTGCATTTTCTTTTAAAAAATTTATATGTTTATCTAAAGATTTTTCAAAATCATCTTTCCAGTATGATAAAATTTTTTTAGCACTTTCAGATAAACTTACATTCATTAGTTTATTGAGCATGTAATATTCAAAAGCTTCAGAAACATTAGACTCTTCTTTTTTTTTTATATTTTCAGATTTTGCCATACTAATTTTATTATTATATTTGGTCATTAAATTTTTAGAAATTCCCCTCATCATTTGTGACCCTAAAAGTTCATATCTTATTTTTTCAGAAATTTTATACAGTGTATGGCAAGTAGGTGTTTTTGGAATATTTTGTTCCAAAGTGCAGTCATCAGAAAATTTTCTTTTCAATGCCTCTGAGTCTGCCTCGGCTCTTAATTTAATAAAGTTTTCTTTATCTTTTAAATTATCAAACTTGGAAATATTAAATTCTTTTAAATTTTTTTTGTCTTTTAATGGATATGTTTCACCTGAAATGGCTTTAATTGTAGAGTTTAAAGCTTGTTTAAATTGCTCTTTTATAAGATCATCTTTGTTCATTAAACCTGAATATTTATCATTGACTCTGGCAGTTCTTCGCCAAAACATCTTTGATAGTATTCTGCGATTGTATTCTTTTCTACATCATCACATTTATTTAAAAAAGTTACTCTGAACGCGTAGCCCACATCTTTAAATATTTCAGAATTTTCTGCCCAATGTAGTACTGTCCTAGGACTCATAACAGTTGAAATATCTCCAGCCATAAAGCCTTTTCTTGTAAGTGTCGCAACTTTTATCATGTTTGCAACTCTCTCTTTACCTTTATTATTATCTAAAGATTTATTTTTTCCTAAAATAATTTCCATTTCTTTTTCCAAAGCTAAATAATTTAATGTTGTAACGATGTTCCATCTATCCATTTGTCCCTGGTTTATTTGTTGCGTTCCGTGATAGAGACCAGTTGTATCTCCTAAACCAACAGTATTTGATGTTGCAAATAATCTGAAATATTTATTTTGTTTAATGACCTTATTCTTGTCTAATAAAGTAAAATTTCCCTCAGCTTCTAAAACTCTTTGAATTACAAACATCACATCTGGTCTACCAGCATCATATTCATCAAATACTAAAGCTACTGGATTTTGTATCGACCAAGGAAGAATTCCCTCCTTGAATTCCGTAACTTGTTTTCCATCTTTGATTACAATTGAATCTTTACCAATTAAATCTATTCTACTAACATGGCTATCTAAGTTAATTCTAATACATGGCCAGTTTAATCTAGCTGCAATTTGTTCTATATGTGTAGATTTACCTGTTCCATGATAACCTTGCACAAGAACTCTTTTATTAAATGAAAATCCAGAGAGGATTGCTAAAGTTGTGTCTTTATCAAATTTATAGGTTTTATCTATATCTGGCACATAATCAGTTTTTTTTGAAAATGCGTCCACTTCCATATCAGAATCTATACCGAATGTTTGTTTAATCGATAATTTAATATCTGGGTTCTGCTCAATATTTGTTGTCAATTTTGTCCTTATAAGTATTTTTTAATTGGGTATAAGCTAAAGTTATCACTTTAAGCTTATCTTCAAATTTTTTACTGCCAGCATTCATATCAGGGTGAAATTTTTTCACAAGTCTTTTGAATTTTTCTTGTATTTTAGCCCATTTTAAACCAACTCCAACACCTAAAATTTCAAAGGCTTTAAGATCATTACTGTTAAACTTAAACTTATTCATATGATTTAGGTTACTAAAATCTTTAAATTTTCCATTTTCATCTTTTAAAGTATTATTCCACAATATTTTGAAAAAATTATCTGAAGAGCTAAAACTCTGCGTTGGTTTATGCCATGTTATGTCAGATTTTAAAAAGTTGATTACTTGTTCGTCGCTCATTCCTGAAAAATAATTCCAGCTTTTATTAAACTCCCTTACATGCTCAAGACAGAGAAGCCTATATTCTTTGCTGTTATCCTTTTCTTTTGGAGCTTTGTAAAGCCCCTCTTCGTTACAATTATTCCATTCACAAATATTTTTCATATTATATAATATCAAGTTTAATGGATATTAATCAACTTTCAAAAAAAATTGAAAATAAACTTTTGAAAGACACTTCTATAAAAGACGTAAAGATAATTGACAACACTTATAAGCATTTAAAACACGATTCACATCAGAGAGGCAAATTTCATATTAAATTAGAAATAAATTCTGACATATTAAAAAAAACGAATAGAATTCAGTCTAATAAAGTAATTTACAAAATTTTAAGCGAAGAATTGAAAACTGATATTCATTCTTTACAAATAAGTTTTATTTAATTCTTTTATCAAAAACTTGTTCAATTCACTAGATTTAGCCTGATAATTCAGGTTTAATTTTCCAAAATTCCTTATTAATATTAAGTTTACACTATCTGAATTGTTTTTTTTATCACTTTTCATAAAATTTAGAATTGATGTAATTTTCCTTTTGTTAAAAAGATCTTTATACTTATTTTTAATTTCTATCTTTTTAATATGATTGTTTATTAATTCTGAATTTGAATCTGAAATAATTTTTTTTTCTTTACTAAAATTTACAGCATTCGTTAAACCAAATATAACAGCTTCTCCATGATTTAATTTTTTTGAGTAACCAAGCGTAGCCTCATATGCATGAGCAAAGGTATGGCCAAGATTTAAAGATTTTCTTAAATTTTTTTCTTTTTCATCCTTTTCAATAATTTTTTTTTTTAATAAACAGCTATTTAAAATTGCGTTAATTATAAAATTTCCTTTTAGGTTTAAAATTTTATTAAAATTTTTATCTAAAAAAACAAAATTTTTTTTGCTATCAATTAAACTACTTTTTAATATTTCAGCATATCCACATATAATTTCTCTTTTGGGGAGGGCATGTAGTAAATTAATATCTGAAATTACTAAATCTGGCTGATAAAAACTTCCTACAAGATTTTTTCCAAATTTATTGTTAATACCTGTTTTTCCACCTATAGAAGAGTCGACTTGAGCTAATAAAGTGGAGGGTATGTTAATAAATTTTATTCCTCTTTTAAATGTGCTGGCTGCATATCCAACTACATCTCCTGTAATTCCTCCACCAAATGAAATTATACAGTCTTCTCTATAAAAATTATTTTTAAATAAAACATTATGTATTTTATCGATACTTAAGTTACTTTTATTTTTCTCATTTGCACTAAAATTTAAAGTATAAATTTTTTGATTTTTAAAATTTTCTAAGAGTAATTTTCTAAATTTTTTTGGTATCTTATTGTCAATTACGATTAAACATTTTGAAAATAATATTTTATTTTTTTTTAAAATATTTCTTAATTTTGAAATTAGATTGGTGCCAATATGAACTTCGTAATTTTTACTTTTAGTTTTAACCTTTATTATTTTTTGTTTCATATTTCTTTATAATTTTATTTGCTATTTCATTTTTATTTAGCTGGTCACAATTAATTGTGAAATCTGCCAAACTGTATATTTTAGCTCTTTCATTTATTAGTTTCTCTAGATCTGTTTCACTTAATATCATAGCAAGAGGTCTTTTTTTGCTACCATTTATTCTTTTAATTATTATATCTTTTTTCCAGTTCAACCAAAAACTAAAAGAACTCTTTTTACATTCTTTCCTAATATTATTATTAATATACGCACCTCCACCTAGTGATAAAATTTGTTTCTCACCTTTTAAACAGGATAATGTTATTTCTTCTTCACATTCACGGAAGTATTTTTCTCCCTTTTTTTTGAAAATTTCTGCAATTTTCATTTTTTCTTTTTCTTCAATTTTATCATCTATATCAATAAATTTAAGTTTTGTTTGTTTAGAAATCAATTTTCCTATTAATGTCTTTCCCGAACCCATCATACCAACTAAAACTAGATTTTTATTTGATTCCATATATTTCTAAGTTGAAAAAACACAAATATGTCTTATTTTGATTTTACAAAATTATATGCTTTTAAAACATTATACTACAAAGGAATATAACATAATATGAAATTTGCAATTAAAGCCGGAATTATTTTTTTTATATTAATTTTGTCTGTTGTTGTTTTGAGTCAGATTGATTTTCCATCCCCCAACAAAAAAATTGAAGTGATTTTGCCTAATGAAAATTTTAAAACAATTAAGTAAAATAATTTTCAAAATAACCTTAATTTTATTTTTTTATAATTGCTCTTTTGCAAATGAACCAATCGATATCTGGAAAATTGAAAAAAAAGACATTATTAAGAAAGAGAATTCAACCTCAAATATAAACGTAAGTAATAATCTAAATACTAATACAACATTATCAGTTCAATCTAGTTCCGAGATAGTTATAAATAAAGAAATCGAGTCATCCGCTATAAAATTAGCTGGATTATATGATCCTGCGCAGAATGGCCTAAAAATTGACATGTGGTCGAACAGTGATGGTGAGTTAATTAAAAGTATATTAAATAAAAATTTAAATAGAAATTTATCTGAATTTTCAAAAAAAATATTAGATATAGCTTTACTAACAAATTCATATATTCCTACAAATAATATTACTGAAGAGGAATTTTTAGAGTTTAAATTTAATCATTTAATAAACAAAAAAGATTTTGAATTAATTAAAGAATTTTTAATTAATAACTCTGAAGTTTCAAATAAAAATAAATTGATTAAATTTTATTCAGAATATTTTCTTTCAAACTCTGAAGTAAAAAAAGCATGTGAAATATTTAATATTAGTGGTGCTATTACTGATAAGTATCTAAATAATTTTAAAATTTATTGTTTAATTCTAGAAGATAAAAAAGAACAAGCTCAACTACTTTTCGATTTGTCAAAAGAGTTGGATGAGATAGACACTTTTTTTGAAAATAAATTTAATATATTAATGGGTTATGCTAGCAAAGATGAAATAATTTCAGACGAAAATATTTTATATTTTCACTTATCTCATAAAACAAATAATGATTTTAATTACGAGCCAAAAATGGACTCACCTAGATATATCTGGAGTTATTTGTCGTCGTCAAATATTCTTAAAAATGCAAATTCCTTTGATATTGAAAATCCAGAAGATTTAAGATTATTAGAAAGAGCAACTCACGAAAATGTATTTGATGAGAGAGAACTATTAGATACATATAAAAAATTTCAATTTAACATAACACAACTATTAAATGCTAAAGATGCTTATAAACTACTTCCAGATTATGAGGGCAGAGCTTTATTATATCAAAGATTACTTTTATCTGTTGATGTCGAGCAAAGATTAAGTATGACGTCAGAACTATATAAATCTTTCCAAAAAAAAAAATTAGATAATGCGTTCGATAATGAAATCAAAGTAATATTAAAAAAAATAAAAAAAGATGATGTTCCCTCGAATTTTACTACCTTTTATGAAAATCATACCGACAACAAGTTAAAAAAGGAGAGAAAGATAAAATTTAATAATAAAAAAATACATCAGTCAAAATTATTAAATTACTTTTTAAATAAAACTAGTTTGCCTAAAGCTGAAAAGGAAACAAATGATATTTTAAAAAAAATTAAAAGAAACAAAAAATATGTTTTTTCAACAAAAGATATGATTCTTATTGAATCGCTTAAATCAGATGGTGTAAAAATAGATAAAAAATACGCAAACCTTTATGAATACAACTATCAATTTTCCTCTGATATAAAACAAATGCTATCGAATGGAGAGTTAGGCTTATTATTAATTAAAATAGTAGATATTGTTGGTGAAAGTAACCTTGAAGATCTAGATATAAACACTGTGAATTTATTAGTTTCAACTATGAATGAGCTAAAAAATGTAGATTTAAGGAACGAAATTCTAATAGAAGTCTTGCCTTTAAAAGTCTAAACAATAAATAAACTATGTCAGTAAAAGAACTAATCACTGTACCTGATGATATTCTTAGAAAAAAATCTGAGCCTTTAAATAAAGTTGATGTTAATGAAAAAAAACTCATAAAAGATTTATTTGAAACTATGTACCATCACAATGGTATAGGTTTGGCGGCTGTTCAAGTTGGAATACTTAAAAGAGTAGTTGTTTTAGATGTCTCAAAAAATGAAAATGAAAAAAAACCTTTATGCTTTATTAATCCACAAATAAAAACTTTAAGTGAAAAAATGTCTACATATGAGGAAGGTTGTTTATCAATACCTAATACCTTTATTGAAATAGAGAGACCAGAAATTTGTACCGTATCTTATATAGACGAAAATGGTGATAAGAAAGAAATGGAATGTGATGGATTACTCTCAACATGTTTACAACATGAAATAAATCACCTAGATGGAAAACTAATAATTGATTATTTATCTAAAATCAAAAAAGATTTAATAATAAAAAAATTGTCTAAACAAAAAACTTCTAATAGAGTTGTTGTTTAAATGTCAAATATTGCATTCATGGGCACACCGCAGTTTGCTGTGCCTATCCTAAAAAAAATTAATCAAAAATATAAAATTAACTCTGTATTTACTCAGCCTCCAAGTAAATCAAATAGAGGTCAAAAGTTTACGAAATCATCAATTCATATTTGTGCAGAGGAACTTAATTTAGAAGTTAAAACTCCAAAAAATATTGATGAAGAATTTGAATATCTTAAAGAATTAAATTTAGATCTTGTAATTGTTGTTGCATACGGACAATTAATTTCAAAAAAAATTCTTGATTTGAGTAAAAAGGGTTTTTTGAATATTCATGCTTCATTATTACCAAAATGGAGAGGGGCAGCACCTATCCAAAGATCGATTTTAAATAATGAAAAAAAAACCGGTATATCATTTATGAAAATTGATGAAAAATTAGATTCTGGACCAGTATGTAATAAATATTCAATAGATATTCTTGATCAAGATAATGCAGAAATTTTATCAGAAAAATTATCTTATTTGAGTACAGAAAAAATTTTAGAAAATGTACAAAAAGTTTTAGACGGAGAGGCAATATTTAAAGAGCAAGATCATGCAAAAGCTACATACGCAAAGAAAATTCAAAAAAAAGAGGGAAAGATAGATTGGAATAATAGTGCTCATAAAATAATTACTCAAATAAATGGATTATATCCAAAACCCGGTGCATGGTTTGAGCTTAACAACAAAAGATATAAAATATTAAAAGCCAAAATAAACAAGCAGTCAGCTAAAATCGGTGAAGTAATCGACGAACAAATGACAGTAGCATGTGGTGAAAATTCAATAAATATTATTGAGATACAAAAAGAGGGCAAGAATCCTCAATTAATTAAGGAATTTTTATTAGGGAATAAGGTTAGAAAAGGAACAATAATTACAAGTGAATAGATATCAGATTTTAATAGAATACGAAGGCACTTTATACAATGGTTGGCAAATTCAAAAAAAAGGTAAGTCAATCCAGGAAAATATTGAGATTGTCTTATCTAAACTATTAAAAGAAAAAATAAAAATTTACGGGTCTGGACGAACAGATACAGGAGTTCATGCTAAAGAGCAATCAGCTCACTTTGATAGTAAAAACAAAGTTATTCAAAAAGATAAATTATTGAATTCACTAAACTTCTTTTTAAATAAAAAAAAAATATCTATTTTAAAAATAAAGAAAAAAAATAAACATTTTCATTCAAGATATTCTGCAAAAGAAAGACGGTATACGTACTTAATTAGAAATGATGCTTCTCCTTCAGTTATCAATTTTAACAGAGAGTGGCATATTAAAAAAAAAATTGATGTTGAATTGATGAAAAAGGGAGCAGAAAAATTAATTGGAACTCATGATTTTTCAACTTTTAGAGCATCTAATTGTGCTGCAAAAAGTCCAGTAAGAACCATGAAAAAAGTAAAAATAACTAAAGTTAAAAATGTTATAAAAATTCAATTTGTGTCAAAGTCATTTCTTAAGAGTCAAGTTAGATCTATGGTTGGTTCACTTAAATATCTTGGCGAAAATAAATGGAACTTAAAAAAATTTACCAGTATATTTAAATCAAAATCTAGAAAAAATTGTGCTCCTATTGCCCCTGCACATGGTCTATATCTTGAGAAAATTATTTATTAGATTTTTTTTTTTTTATTCTCCATCTTGATCCCTCTCTAACTATGTAACCACAACAATTTTTGGAGCCACACTTACAAGGGAAATCCTTATAATTTTCATCAAAACTAAATCCATAATCATAAGTTAGTTCCTCATTTTTTTTTATATCTTTGATAGAACTAATCCATAATTTTAAACCTTTACCTTCGACTTCACAGTTTGGATTACAAGAGTGATTAATAAGTCTTGCAGTATTGTAAGCAAAATCACCGTCTAAATCATACCTATTATTTAAGTTAAAAAGATAAATTGCTTTATCGTTATCAAATTTTGGATTATTTTCGGTTTGTTTTTTTGTAATTATTTTACCTATGTAGTAAATAATCTTAGTCCCTTTTTTTATATTTTTAGATGCAAACAGACCCCTGTTATCAATATTTGATGATTTTTGTTTATATAATTTCATGATTATGTATTTTCCGACTCGATTAATGCATTTACATGATAATTAGCGCTCTCAGCAAGTGCTTTTAGGTCGTATCCACCTTCTAATAAAGATACCACTTTCCTGTTAGTAAATTTATTAGTGGCTTTTAGCGTTCTTCTTGTTATTTCATAAAAATCTTTGGATGAAAGTTCAAATTGAGCTAATGGATCGTTCTTGTGAGCATCAAAGCCAGCAGAAAAGATTAGGTAATCAGGCTTATATTCAATTAACCTATCTAAAACTCTATCATAAGCATTAAAATACTCCTCAGAATTTGTGCCAGCAGGAAGAGGTATATTAAGAGAATTATTATACTTTCCCTTGTCTTTTTCTGAGCCACCACCCGGATAAAATGGATATTGATGTGTTGATATATAAAGTGAATTTTTGTTGTCATACATTACATCATAATTTCCATTTCCCCAATGAACATCAAAATCTACACATGCAATTCTTTTATAATTATATTTTTTTATTAAATAATTAACTGCAACACCTGCATTAGAAATACAGCAAAAGCCCATTGATTTGTTTTTTTCAGCATGGTGTCCTGGAGGTCGCACTACACAAAATGCATTTTTATATTTTTTATTCTCAATTCCATCTATTGCACTTATAGCTGATCCTGCAGCTTGAAATACTGCATCCTTACTTCCAGGCGATACAACGGTATCACCATCTAAAAAGTTTAAGCCACTTTTAGGAAATGAGTCTTTTAAATTACTAATATAATCTTTAGAATGAGTCATATTAAGAATATCATTAGGAACAACATCTGGCTTATCCCAAAGTAGTTCTTTATTTTTTTTTAAAGTATCAATTATTGAAACTACTCTCTTCGGTTGCTCTGGATGACCATCGCCTGTTATATGTTTTTCTGAAGATTCAGATGTTATAATTGCAGTTTTCAAGCGAAATAATTATGTAAAATGTTCTTATAAATCTTAGTTAACTTTTTTAAATCAGATATCGATGTTCTTTCATTAACCATATGAATAGTATTATTTCTTAACCCAAGCTCAAGACGTGGTATTGAACCTAAAAATCTGCTGTCACTTGTGCCACCTCTACAATTTAATTTTGCATTTTTACCTGTAATTTTTTTTACAACTTTTTTTACCATATAAATTTCTTTATTTGGCTTTGTGTAAAATGCTTCTCCACTTACTTTATAATCTATTTTAGTTTTGCAATTTTCTTTTTTTGCAACTGCATTAATAATTTTACTAAGTTTTTTTTTCAAAGATGTTGATTTATAAGTTGAATTAAATCTAACATTAAATTTAGCACTTGCAGATTGTGGGACTACATTTTCAGATATATTATCCACATTCATTTTTGTAAATTCCAAATTTGATGGCGGCATATACTTTGTTCCTCTGTCTAGTTGAACACTTTTCAGTTTAGATATTATTTCAGCGAGAGCAGTACATGGATTTATATATGTCCCATAAAATGCAGAGTGTCCACTTTTTCCATATACTGTTACTGTTCCATTTATAGAACCTCTTCTTCCAATCCTGATTTCATCTCCAACTGATTTATTTGATGACGGTTCGCCTACTACCGAAAAATCAATTTTTTCTTTTTTTTTCTTTAAATATTTCATAACGGCTGGACAACCATAACCTGTAGTTTCTTCATCAGCCGTAATTATTATTGATATAGAACCTTTAAATTTTTTATTTTTAATAAAATTACTTACAGCACTTATCCAACATGCCACACTACCTTTCATGTCCTGTGATCCTCTTCCATATAAATATCCTTTTTTTACTACTGCTTTAAATGGCGGAAACTCCCAATTATTGAGATTAGCAACAACATCTGTATGACCCAAATAATTAATGTTAGGTTTTGATTTACCAAATTTTGCATATAAATTTAATGCAGGTTTAGCACCTGTACCTTTTGATTTTATTATATGACATTTAAAACCTATTGATGAGAGTTTCCTTGAAAGGAAATTCATAATACCTTTATCTTCTGTTTTAATTGTTTGAAATTTTATTAGCTCTTGAGCTAACGTCAGTTCATTATAAGTTTTCATTAATCTATTCTCTTAAAAGATCATTTATTGAAGTTTTTGATCTTGTTTTTTCGTCTACTTGTTTGATTATTACCGCACAATATAATGATGGAGCGCTTGAATTATTTTTATCTGGTAGAGAACCTGGAACAACAACAGAATATGGTGGTATTTTACCGTAGCTTATTTCGCCTGTTTTCCTGTTAACTATTTTTGTTGATTGTCCAATATACATCCCCATACTTAAAACAGAACCTTCGCCAACTATCACTCCCTCTACAACCTCAGACATTGCTCCTAAAAAAACATTGTCCTCAATGATTGTTGGTAATGCCTGTGCAGGTTCTAAAACTCCTCCAACTCCGCTACCTGCAGAGATATGACAATTTTTTCCGATTTGAGAACAGCTACCAGCTCTTGCAAAAGTATCTATCATTGTTCCCTCATCAATGTATGCTCCTATATTCACATAGCATGGCATTAAAACAGCATTTTTGCCTACAAAAGACCCTTTTCTCACTGGAGAATTAGGAACCATTCTGAAACCAGCTTTTTCATGGTCCTCTTTAGACCAACCTGCCGTTTTACCTTTTAAAAGATGTGCCTTGTCATACCAACTACTGTAGGGGCCATTTAAATTTTCCATTGGATACATTCTAAAACTTAACATAATTGCTTTTTTTATGTGCTGATGTGTTACCCACTCACCATTGATTTTTTCAGCTACTCTGACTTTACCACTATCTAAGTCATCAATAATTTGATTAACAGTATTTTTTAAACTCTCATCTGAGTTTGGACTTACTTGGTCTCTATTTTCCCAAGCATCATTGATTATATTTTCTATGCTCATAAATTTAAGAACTTTTTAATAACCTTATTTCTTTTAAAAATAAAGAGAGATTTTCAATTTTATAATCGATGTAATCTTTGTCAGACTCTTTTTTCCCCCAGTATTCATTGTTGATAAGCCAAGCTGTTATTGTCCCTCGCTCCTTACCTATTGATAAATTTTTAGCTATATCCTCGATATAAAGGGTTTCTTTTGGATTGATCTTAAATTTATCAACCATCAGATCAAAGGCCCTGGCTTCAGGCTTAGGGTGATATTTTGCGTCTACGATGTCAAATATATCTTTAAACTGGTCTTCAATACCAAGAGTTTTCACTATATTTTTTACGTGCGCTTTACTTCCGTTTGTGAATACGAATTTATTTAAATTTATGTTTTCAAGCTCATTTCTTAAAACAAGATCTTTTTCCATAAATGAAAGATCAATATCATGAACATACTCCAAGAATTCTTCCGGCGGTATATCATGATGTATCATCAATCCATTTAAACTTGTGTTGTATTTGTGAAAATAATTTCTTTGTAATTCTTTAGCTTTTATAAGATCTAGGTTGAGTTTATTTGAGATATATTTTGTCATCCTTTTACTAACTTGTCCAAAAACTGCCTCTAAATCACTATATAAAACACCATCACAGTCGAATAAAATATTTTTTATATTTTTTAAATTATTCATTTTCTTATCAACGTTCCCGCACCCTTGTCAGAAAATAATTCAAAGAGTATTGAATGTGGTTTTCTTCCATCAACAATAACCACACCTCTAACTCCATTAGATATTGCATCCAGGCAAGTGTTTATTTTTGGTATCATACCTCCAGAAATAATATTATTTTTTAACATTTCATTGGCTCTATTGAGATTAATCTCAGATATAAGTTTTTGATTTTCATCAAGAACTCCTTCAACATCTGTCATCAAAAGAAGTCGTCTAGCTTCGATCTCTTTTGCAATTGAACCTGCAGCAACATCTGCATTAATATTATAAATTCTACCATCATCACCCAATCCCAAAGGAACAACAATTGGAATTTGTTTATTATTAATAAAATTTAATATTTTCTCTTTGTTAATTTTTTTTGGTGTCCCGACATATCCCAATTCTTTACTTTCAGGAATAATATTAATTACATTATTTTCTTTAGGTGATATTGAACAAACATTTGTGTTTTTAGATTTTAACTCATGTAAAATCTCTAAATTAAGCTCTAGTAAAGCATCTTCTATATATCCAATTGTTTTTTCGTCTGAAACTCTAAGTCCTTTGATAAATCTTGTTTCAATATTATTTTCATCTAATTTTTTTTTAATATTTTTACCTCCACCATGAACGACTATTGCGGATAAACCAATTTTATTTATTACTGAAATATCTTCTATGAACTGATTAAATAGTCTCTTATCTAATAAAACAGATCCTCCACATTTAATTACTATGACCTCAGACTGATATTTGTTTATATACTTTTCAACTTCATTAATATTCGGGCCATCTGTTGGAATAATCTTATCTAATTCCATCAATTAAACTGTTTTAACTGAAGTTCTCTTCATAATTACATACTGTTGTGCCATTGTAAGCACGTTGTTAATTGTCCAATATATAACTAACCCTGATGGAAAAGGTGCAAGTATCACTGTTAAAAATACAGGAAAAAACATAAATATTTTTTGCTGAATTGGATCTGGTGGTGTTGGATTAAGTTTTTGTTGCATCCACATTGTTACACCCATTGCTACTGGCCAAGCGCCGATAATTAAAAATGACGGGACATCATATGGTAACAAACCAAATAGATTAAACAAACTAGTTGGATCTCTTTCACTTAGATCATGTATCCAACCAAAAAAAGGCTGATGTCTCATTTCAATTGTTACAAACAACATTTTATAAATTGCAAAGAAGAAAGGTATTTGAATTAAAATAGGCAAACACCCACTTACAGGATTCACTTTCTCTCTTTTATAAAGAGCCATCATTTCTTGCTGTAACTTCATTTTATCTTCCTTATGAAGTTCTTTAAGCCTTACCATTTCGGGTTGAAGAACTTTCATTTTTGCCATAGATCTAAATGAGTAGTTAGCGAGAGGAAAAAATAATATTCTTATACAAGCGGTAATTAGTATAATTGCAATTCCATAGTTGCCAGTCAATTTAAAGAAATAATCTGATATCAAAAATATTGGTTTTGTTAAGAAATATAGGAACCCCCAATCAATTGCTAAATCAAATTTATTAATATTTAATTTTTCTGCATAACCATCAACAACATCCACTTCTTTTGCTGCAATAATCACTTTTACCTGATTAGTTTTACTTTCATTAGCTCTGACTTCTGTTGCAGCAGTTTCTATAAAGTTAGCTTTAAATTTATTTTTATAATCGAAATCTGATCTAAAACTTTTATTATTTTCTGGGATTAAACTTGTTATCCAATATTTATCTGTAATACCCATCCACCCTTTGTTAGCATTTACAGAGTACTTTTTGTCTTTAATGTCATCGTAATCTTCCTCAACAAGATTATCATCAAAAACACCTAATAAACCTTCATGTAATATATAAAAATCAGTTACATCAGGAGCTACATTTCTAATAATCTGTCCGTAGGGATAAAAGTTATAAGTATTTTGAGTATTATTAGTAATTTTTTGATTAACAGTAAATAAAAATTTATCATCAATACTTATTTCTTTCTCAAAAGTTATATCTTGCTCATTATTCCATACCAATTTAATTGGACTGTTCGGTGTTAGTAATTTATTGCCAATAACTTCCCACTTTGTATTTGAATTAGGAACTTCAATATTTTTATTATTTATAGCCCAACCTGTTTCAATATAATAACCATTTTCAGACTCTTTAGGATTAAGTAAAACTACATTTTCATCAGTGTCTAGAGTTTCAGTATATTTCTTAAAAATCAGGTCATCAATTAAAGATCCCTCTAGAGAAATAGAACCTTTAATATTTTCATTTTCAAAAAGTATCCTTTCAACTTTGTTAATTGCCTCTGATCTAGAAATTTTATTATTCTCAATATTTTGCTCTATTTTAGGTGCTTCGTTTAGTTGAAGATTGTTTTTATTTTGATCAATATTAGTTACCTGCTTTGGTTCAGAACTTGGTGGAGCAAAAAATAATCCATAGAGAATTATTACTGCTGCACTCAATGAAATTGCCGCTATTACGTTTCTTGTGTCCATTATTTTATATTCTTTTTCTTTACCGGATCATACCCATGTCCTCCTCCCAAAATTCTTATAGGATGACAAGTTAAAATTCTTTTAGTCCCTTTGTAACAACCTTTCAAAACACCATATTCATTTAAACAATCAATAAAATATTCTGAACAGGTTGGAAGATATCTACAATTACTACCTAAAACAGGTGAAATGAAATATTTATAAAATTTAATTAAATATATTAATCCTTTTTTAATCATAACTATCTAATTTTTTTTAACTCACTAAAAAGTTTTATCTTAATAAAATTATATTCATCTTCTAAAACAGATTTTCTAGCAATTAATAAGTAACTATAGTTAAGATTAATTTTAATTTTTTTTAAAGCCTCATTCATCATATTTCTTAATCTTCTTTTAATTTTATTTCTTATAACAGCTGTACCAATCTTTTTTTTTGTAATAAAACTTATATTAAAATATCTATTGCTTTTATTTTCTAATCTCCTGTAAAAAATCGTTGAATATCTATTTGAAATTTTTTTACCATTTAAAATAAATTTAAAATCTTCATTTTTGGATAAACTTTTTAATTTAACCTGCATTAAACAGTGAGTTTTTTTCTACCCTTACTTCTTCTTCTTCTAATTAGTTTTCTTCCACCTTTGGTCTTCATTTTAGACCTAAAACCATGCCTTCTTTTTCTCACTTTTTTACTAGGTTGATATGTACGTTTCATATTAAGGCTTCTTTTTTGTTAAATTTCGGTAGTTATACAATTTAATGTATATAAGTACAGCGATTTTTAATAGATTAGAACAAAATGGAAAATGAAAATAAATTAAAAATTATTCTCGGTATTATATATCTTTCCATAGTTACTGGCTTTTTGTTGCTTTTTTTTAGCTATTTCTCATTTGACGACTTTTCAAGTTTCGAACTTATAAAAAATAATAGAGACAAATTAAATGATATCAAAAATTCCAATCTTTTAATTGCTAGTATATTATTTTTTATAGGAGTGATTATTTGGGTTATGCTCTTAGGATTTGGTTCACCAGTTTTTTTAATTGGAGGATTTATATTTGGAAAATGGATTGGAACAATACTTATTGTGTTTGGTTTATCAATAGGAGCAACTCTTTTATACATTAGCGCAAATTATTTTTTTAAAGATTTAATTAAAAAAAAATTTTCATCTAAGTTTTCTAATCTTACTGAAAAATTTAAAGAAAATGAATTTACTTTTTTTCTGATATATAGATTTGTTGGTGGAATACCTTTCTTTATTTCAAATGTTTTACCAACATTATTTAATGTTAGAATTAAAAATTTCTTTTTAGGATCTGTTATTGGAATGACTCCCCAGTTATTTGTTGGAGCCTCACTTGGCGCAGGCCTAAACAAAGTTATTGAAAACAATCAAGAACCTCCAAGTATATTTGATATAATTTTAACTCCAGACATTTATGTACCTGTAGTCGGTATGATAATCTTAGTTATAACTGGATTTATAATTAAAAAAAAATTCTACAAATAACTGGTGCCCTCACCCAGAATTGAACTGGAAACTCATCCTTACCATGGATGTGTTATACCATTTAACTATAAGGGCAATTTTTAGTTAAATTAGTGTATAAAATTGTTTTTTTCAAATAATTGCCTTAATTTTTTACGAAAATCGGTTATATCTAAATTAGGTAAATGATATGGGAATTCACTACGATTATAAATCGACAAGAGGAGCTAAGGCTATGGAGAAGCAGGCTAAAAGAGAAAAAAAGCTTGCTGAAAAAAGAGCAAAAAAAATAGCCAAACAAGGTGACCCCAAAATTCCAGAGGATAAAACAATACCAATCGATCAAGTAATAACTTTGGATCACCTTACTAATCCAGACAAAAAGTAATCAAGATGGACAGGAAGAAGGATAAAAAAGCTAAACTCGAAGAAGCTTTGCGCAAAAACTTAAGAAAAAGAAAAATTTTTCAAAAAAAAAATAAAAAAAATAAATAAATGTCAGTGCAATCAGATAACTGGATAATCAAAATGGCGAAAGAACAAGCAATGATTTCACCATTTGAAGATAAACAAATAAGGGAAGGAAAAATTTCATTTGGCGTTTCTTCTTATGGGTACGATGCAAGAGTATCTAATGAGTTTAAAATATTTACTAATGTTAACTCTGAAATTGTAGATCCAAAAAATTTTAAACCAACAAATTTTGTAACAAAAGAATCTGATGAATGTATTATTCCGCCAAATTCGTTTGTTTTAGCAAGAACAGTTGAATATTTTAAAATTCCTAGCGATGTCCTAGTTATTTGTTTGGGTAAGTCCACTTATGCCAGATGTGGAATAATTGTTAATGTAACACCTTTAGAACCAGGATGGGAAGGTCATGTTACCCTTGAGTTTTCTAACACAACTCCATTGCCAGCCAAAATATATGCGAATGAGGGTGTGGCTCAATTTATATTTTTAAAAGGGAATGAGAAACCCAATGTTTCATATGCTGACAGAAATGGAAAATATATGGGTCAAAAAGGGGTAACGCTTCCCAAAATTTAAAATGGATAAATTTAAAATTAATGGTCCCTCTAAAATCAGAGGAGAGATATCAATATCTGGAAGTAAAAATGCTGCTTTACCAATACTCGCTGCAACTTTACTCTTTGATAAAAGTGTAACAATTAAAAATCTTCCACGAGTTAAAGATATAGATACAATGCTTAATTTGTTAAAATCACTAGGAAGAAAAATTAGCTTCAAAAGTAATAAAAAAATTGCGACAATTTCAAAAGGAAAAAAAAATAATTTTTTTGCACCATATTCTCTCGTTAAAACAATGAGAGCAGGAATTTTAGTTCTCGGTCCTTTATTGGCGAAAAATAAAAAAGCAAAAGTAAGTAGTCCAGGTGGTTGTAGTATAGGAGTAAGACCAATAGATATACATTTAAAAGCTATATCAAAGTTAGGTGTTAAAATAAAAATTGAAAAAGGATATGTAAATGCAACAGCCCAAGAAGGATTAGTTGGTTCAGAAATAAGATTTTCAAAAATATCAGTTGGAGCTACCGAAAATTCAATTCTTGCTGCTTGTCTTGCAAAAGGAACATCAACAATAAAGAATTGTGCAATTGAGCCTGAGATTAAAGATCTGACTAATTTTTTGAAAACCGCGGGAGCTAAGATTAAATGGATCGGTAAAAGAACTTTAAAAATAGAGGGTGTCAAAACATTAAAAAGTATAACTTACTCAATCATGAATGATAGAATTGAAGCAGGCACATTTTGTGTTGCTGCATGTTTAAATGGTGGAAACTTAAAAATTAAAAACTTCGAGCCAAAAATGATTAATACTGAGATAAATTTACTTAAGAAAATTGGTGCAAAAATAAAAACCACAAAAAATATAATTCAAATTAAAGGACCAAAAAAAATTAGAAGTTTGGATTTTTTAAAAACTGGAGAATATCCAAAATTCCCCACTGATTTGCAGGCTCAAATTATGGTATTATTAACTAGAGCAAATGGAAAAAGCACAATTGAAGAAAATATATTTGAAAACAGATTTATGCATGTTCCAGAATTAAAAAGATTAGGTGCAAAAATAAATATTAAAGGTAACAAGGCAATTATTGAAGGAACTAATAATCTAGAGGGAGCTGAGTTAATGTCTAGTGATTTAAGGGCATCAGTAGCTTTAGTTTTAGCAGCTTTTATTTCAAGAGGAACATCTATTATAAATAGAGTATATCATTTAGATCGAGGTTATGAAAAAATTGAAAATAAATTAAAAAAAATTGGAGTAAAAATAAAAAGAATATCTTAGTGAATAATTTTTTAAAGAAAGTAATCGCTCAATCTCCAGATGACTTACAAATTATATCAGCGATATGCGCAGAGTCTAAAGTCAAAATTTCTGATATAAAATATTTGCCATCTACAAAAATTTTTTTAATTTCTGTTTTAAGAATAGATAAGGAAACAGATAGTACCAAATCTATTAATAGTGTTATAAAATTCGAATTTATTGAAAGTTCCAAGTCTAAAAACATTAACCAGTTCAATGCAGATTTAACTCTAGAATTATTTGCAATTGATATTTTTAAAAAAAAAGAAAATTTTGAAATAGTTCTGTTATTTTCAAAAAATGGAATTATAACACTGTCCACAGAAGTTATTGATGTAACCTTAGAAGATCAAAAAATTGAAAATGATAAAAGTAATTAATTGTAAGAATAAAAATTATAAAAGAGAATTAGTATTTTTTTTGGATAAAAGAAGATCTGGAAAAACAGTAGACACCTCCATAGTTCCAAAAATTTTAAAAGACATCAAAATTAATGGAAGAAAAGCACTTTTAAAGTATGAGAAAAAATTTAGTAAAAATACTGAGATAGTTCCTTCAAAAGATAAAGTAAACAAAGCAATTAATACATTAGAACCTAAGATCAAAAAAAGTATCGATTTAGCCTATGATAGAATTTTTAAGTTTCATTCACTACAAAAACCAAAAAATATTAAGTATGTAGATAATTTGAAAAATAAACTTGAATATAAGCATGTACCACTACAGTCTGTAGGTATTTATGTACCAGCAAATTTACCATCCACATTATTAATGAATGCAGTGCCTGCAAAAATTTCTGGGGTAAAAAGAATTGTTTTGGCCAATCCAAAACTAAATGGAAAATTAAATCCTGCTGTTCTTTATGCAGCTAAAAAAGTTGGAATTAAGGAAATTTACTCTATGGGTGGTGCCCAAGCTATAGCAAGTTTAGCATATATTCAAAAAGTGAGTAAAATTGTTGGGCCTGGAAATATTTATGTTGCAAGAAGCAAACGTGAAGTCTTTGGTGATGTTGGTACGGAAGGAATGGTTGCTGGACCTAGTGAAATTTGTGTTTTAGCAGATAGTAAAACTGATCTAAATCAAGTTATAACATCTATGGTTGGACAAGCAGAACATGATGTAAATTCTCAGTGTATTTTGATTACGAAAGATAAAGAATTAGCAAATAAATTTAATACAGAAATAAAAGTAAGTATCAAAAAAGTTCAAAGGAAAAGAGTTGTTTTAAAAAGTTTAAAAAATAATGGATTAATTGTGTTAGCCCAAAGTGATAAGCAAATAATAGAAGCAATTAATGAAGTTGCTCCAGAGCACTTAGAAATTAATGTGTCTAATTATAAAAAGTATTTAAATCAAATTTATAATGCAGGAAGTATTATGATTGGAAAATATTCTCCAATGGCTGTCTCAGATTATAATGTTGGTTCAAACCATGTATTACCAACTTTAGGATCTGCAAAATTTTCATCTGGACTAAATCTTAGTGAATTTTATAAAAAAATTAGCCATATAACTCTTACAAAAAAAGGTATTGAGAAATTAGGAGAATCCGCTACACATCTCGCTGAGTATGAAGAACTAGATAATCATGCTCAAAGTATTAAATCTAGAATGAGGAGATAATAATTTGAGTAAACAGGATACGTTGGAGTTTGAAGGTGTGGTAACAGATCTTCTTCCTAATGCTATGTTTAGAGTTAAACTAGACAATGGTCATAACGTTACAGCTCACACGGCAGGAAAACTTAGAAAAAATCGTATTCGTGTTTTACAAGGTGATAGAGTGAAATTGGAAGTATCTCCATACGATTTATCAAAGGGTCGTATAATTTTTAGATCTTAATATGGCTTCGTAGCTCAGTTGGTAGAGCAGAGCCCTGAAAAGGCTTGTGTCGCTGGTTCGAGTCCCGCCGAAGCCACCACTCCCATGTGGTATTAATATCCATCATTATGCTTGCATTCAAAATTAAAATCTAATACCTATCCATCAGCTATTTATAGCTAATTATATAATAACAAAGAAAGAGTAACTAAAGTATGAGTACATTAAAAGGCAAAGTAAAGTGGTTCAACGGTAAAAAGGGCTACGGTTTTATTGAAAGAGAAGACGGTGAAAAAGATTGTTTCGTTCATGCGAGTGCAGTTAGAGAAGCTGGGCTAAGATTTTTGAATGAAAACGATGCTATAGAATTCGAAATTCAAGATGGCGAAAAAGGTCCAAGCGCTGTAAATTTGAAAAAATTAGGTTAATAAAATTTAATTCATCAAAAATATTTGTATAGGAATAGGATATGTTAAATAACATAGCTATTCCTGTGCAAAGCCTTTTCTTGCTTGAATTTAAAAAAAAAAATGCTAATTACACAGCAATGAATAAATTCGTTATTATTAACAAAGAAACTCACAGACATCATTTTCATGCTGGCTGCAAGCTAGCTATTTAATTATTTATAATTTAATTTTATCCACATTTAGTATAAAACAGTAGAAGGAGCACGGGTAGCTCAGTTGGTTAGAGCAGCGGTTTGTGGAACCGAAGGTCGACAGTTCGAATCTGTCCCCGTGTACCAAAAAATGAATAAAGAAAAAAAATTATCAGCCAATAACCCTTCAGGTTTTGTTGATAGATACGGTAACGAATTAGCATTAAAAGAAAACTTAATTGCTAAAATTGAAGAAAATTTTTTAAAATTTGGTTTTTCTAAGCTAGAAACTCCAAGTTTTGAAATATCAGAAAATATAGGAAAATTTTTACCAGATGAAGATAGACCAAGCTCTGGTGTATTTGGTTTTCAAGAGGAAAATGATAGTTGGATATCATTGCGTTATGATTTAACTGCACCATTAGCAAGATACGTGTCTCAAAATTATTTAAATATCTCAAATCCTTTTAAAAGATACCAAATTGGCAATGTATGGCGAAATGAGAAACCTGGACCTGGAAGATTTAGAGAGTTTACTCAAGCCGATTGTGATATTATTGGATCGAATAATCCTTTAGCAGATGCTGAAATGTGCAATCTTTTAGCTGACACATTATATTTCTGCGGCTTAGAAAAAAATCAATATCAAATCAAATTAAGTAACAGGAAATTAATACAGGGTCTTATTGAAAATTTAAAAATTTCAGAAAGCAAACAACAACTTACAGTTTTAAGAGCTATTGATAAACTTGATAGAGTTGGAACTGATGGTGTTAAACAATTGCTTACAACTGGACGAGAAGACAAATCTGGTGATAAAGCTATTGGAGCAAACCTCTCTAATAATGAAGCTGAGGAAATAGTTAGTTTTATAAATATGAAATCTCTAGATGAAATTAAGTCAGCCATACCAAACAAATTAGTTGAAGATGGTGTTGATGAATTAAACAAAGTATTAGATGGATTAAGTTATTCATCTAATTTTGATCAAATAATTTTTTCTCCTGAAGTTATTAGAGGACTTGAATATTATGATGGCCCAATATTTGAGGCAAATTTAACATTTAAAGTTAAAAATCAAAAAAACCAAGAGGTGGAGTTTGGCTCGGTTGGCGGAGGAGGAAGATATAATTCTTTAGTTTCAAGGTTTAAAAAAGTAGACCTATCTGCAACAGGTGTATCTATAGGTCTTGATCGTTTGTTATACGCATTAGTTCAGTTAAACAAAATTGAGGTAAAAAATTATTCACCAATAATAATATGTGTTTTAGATGAAAAATATCTCTCTAATTATTATGAATTGTTATCACAACTTAGAAATCAAAATATAAGATCTGAAGTTTATCTGGGTGACTCAGGTTTGAAATCTCAATTAAAATATGCTGATAAAAGAAATTCGCCAGCCGTAATTCTCTGTGGAGATGATGAATTTAAAAATAATAAAATTACTATAAAAAAGTTAGTCCCAAATTTAGATGAAACATCAAGAAATTTATCTAGAGAAGAATGGAAAAAATCTGAAAATACTCAAATTTCATGTGATAAGGAGAACCTGATTGATGAAATCAAAAAACTTGTCTGAAAATATTTTAAAAGTAATTAAGTCAAATGGATATAAATATATTGATCTTGATACAATAATTGACACGAATTTAATATTGGAAAGGTCAGGAGAAAATTTCAAAAGATTTATATTTTCTTTCAATGATCAATTGGGAAATGAACTATGTTTAAGACCTGATTTAACAATTGCATCTTGCGTTAGATATTTAAATCAAAATAAGAAAATTAGTGAAAAAATTTTCTATAGTGGTCAAGCATTTAGAAAAGGATTAAATAAAAAAGATTCTGTTGTCAGAAATCAAATTGGTTTTGAAATATTAGGATCTTTTACTGAAAAAAAAGATGATAAAAAAATAATAG
Source organism: uncultured Pelagibacteraceae bacterium (assembly GCA_902616245.1). Taxonomy (GTDB): domain Bacteria; phylum Pseudomonadota; class Alphaproteobacteria; order Pelagibacterales; family Pelagibacteraceae; genus Pelagibacter. Next base: position 83,593 of record CACMSB010000001.1, on the reverse strand, counting down.
AAACTTCACTTAAAGCATTATCAAAGATTAAATATAAAAGCGGAAATTTAGTTATAGGTAACATAGAAATTTTTAGGCTTTTGTTAGATAAATTGGATTGTCCAGCAAGATGGAAATTAAGATTACAACGTCATTTTTGGAGAGAAAAATATTTTAATGATTTATTAAAAAGATTGGAGACCAACTCTGACATTGATCCAACAATCGTTGAAATAGATAAAAAAAAATACTCTAGAATGATAAATGGAAACCAAAAAAAAGAAGTTGCTGGAAGATCAGTAGAAGAAATATTATCAAGATTTGATAGTAAAATTAAAGATCCAAGAAGAACAAAAAAGGGAAGTAATGTCGTAAAAATTTTAAAAGAGTACTTAAAAATTGAGTGTCCAATTAATCAAGCATCTAAAAAGTTAAATTTATTTTTTAAAAAAAATAAAATTAACCTTAGAGTTCAGGATGATTATTTTCCAATAACTAAAAATAAAATTAATAAATTAAATGTTAGATTTAGCTCTTCTTTTGGAAGACATCTCGAATATTACACCGGTTTGGTATTTAAGATTGATATTAAATCAAACTCCGAAAAGTTAAATATTAGAGGTGGCAGATACGACTCTTTAATCAAAGATCTAGGTTTTAACAAAAATGTGCCAGCGGTTGGAGCTGCTATTAACTTAGAGAAAATATGATAATTTGGCTAGCCTCATATCCTAAAAGTGGAAATACTTGGCTAAGATCTTTGATATCAAGTTATTACTTTTCGACTAAAGGGACTTTTGATTTCAATTTATTAAACTACATCGATCAATTTCCTTCACCAAAATATTTCGAGGATGTGAAAGATAATATTGTAAATCCTGAGGATTTTTCAAAATATTGGTTAAATAAACAATCGCAAATTAATAAAGACAAAAAGTTAAGATTTTTTAAAACGCACGCAGCGATGTGTAAAATTAATAATAATCCATTTACAGACAATAAAAATACTTTAGGTGCAATTTATATTTTAAGAGATCCTAGAAATTTAATAACATCACTATCAAATCATTATCAGCTCAATCTTAATGAATCCTTGGATTTTATGATACAGGAGAAAAAAGCTCTAGTTGATAGAGTTGATAACAAATTTAAAGCATTTGTGCCAATATTTTCTTGGCAGTTTCACTTAAAATCTTGGATTCAAAATAAATCTTTTAAGACCATGGTAATTAGATATGAAGATTTAACTAATCAAACATATTATACATTTAAAAAAGTGATAGAGTTTATTGATAGCTTAGCAAATAATAAAAATAAATTTGATAAAGAAAAAGCAAAAAAAACTATTGTAAGCTGCAGCTTTAAAAATCTTCAAGATCTAGAAAAAAATAAAGGATTTTCTGAAGCTTTAACTAAAAAAAATTCTAAAGAGAAAATAAAATTTTTTAATTTAGGTAAAGACAATGATTATAGAAAATTACTTAATGAGGACTTAATAAATAAAATGAATAATATTTTTCAAGAAGAGTTAGTAAAATATAAATATGAGTAATGATATCGTTAAAATTGGAATTCCAAGCAAAGGTCGTTTACGATCTGGAGTATTAAATATTTTTAAAAAAAAGAAACTAACAATTCTTTCTGAAAGAGGTGATAGAGATTTATTTGGATATATTAAAGGAAAAAAAAATATTATTATTAATTATCTGCATGCTAGAGAAATAATAGAACGTCTTGCAGATGGATCCTTAGATATTGGTTTTTCTGGTTATGATTTATTAATGGAAAGTGAGATTAATATTCAAAAGAAGATAACTGTTAAAAAAAAGTACGATTTTGGAGAAGCTACACTGGTAGTTGCAATTCCTGATGATTGGATAGATGTACAAACAATGCCGGATCTCGAAGAAATAGCTTTCGAATTTAAAGATAAAAAAAGAAGTAGATTACGTATAGCTACAAAATATCCAAATTTAACAACAGAATTTATGTTCTCAAGGGGAGTTACACAATTTAAGTTGGTAAAAAGTCTTGGTGCAACAGAGATATATCCATTCACTGGATCATCTGAAATAATAACTGATATAACTTCAACAGGTGCAACTTTAAATGCTAATAACTTAAGGATACTAAAAGATGGAATAATCCTTAATTCTCAAGCTTGTTTAATGACATCAAAAAAAATTAGAGAGATAAAACTCTTAAAAGAGTTTTAAATAAACTTTAAATATCATTAAGTAAGTGTAACATACGAATCATGGATACTATTTTAATAATTATTTTAGCTTTTATATTGATAGCCACTTTAGCTATTCTTTATTTAAATATTAAGTCGAATGCAACAAAAGAGGATACAAATAAAGATGCTGACGAAATTGCAAAACTAAATGCTGAAATAGTTAAATTAAAAGATAGTTTAAATACTACAATTAATAACTCTTTAAGTTCAATGTCTTCATCTTTTAATAATCTTTCAACAGGTGTTACAAAAGATATGACAGCAGCTCTTACAAAAGTCGATGAAAAAGTTGCAGCTTTTAATTCTCAAGTTGAAAATTTAAACGAAAGTCAAAAAGGTATTAATAAAATTTTAGCTGGAGTTAAAAAGTATGGAACTTTAGCTGAATTTAGCTTGGGATCACTTATTAAGGACCTGCTACCTTCATCTCAGTATTTTTCTAATGTTAAAATGAAAGAAGAAACAGGTGAAAATGTTGAATTTGCAATTAAACTTCAAGAGGGAGTGTTAGTCCCTGTAGATAGCCATTTTCCTGTTGAAAAATTTAAAGCTATTCAAGATGCTCATCAAGAAGACGATAAAAAATCTATAGCAGATGCAAGAACTAAACTTGCAAAAGTTTTTAAAGAAAAAGCTAAAAGTGTAAATGAAAAATATATTGTACCGCCTAAAACTACTGATTTTGCAATTGTGTATGCACCAACAGAGAGTTTGTTTTTAGAGCTGGCTAATTATCAAGATCCAACTACTAAAGAATTATTGACCCAGGAATTAATGAAAAAATATAAAGTGACTATTATGGGACCAAATAATTTATCTGGATATTTACAATCATTGCACATGGGTTTTCAAACATTAAAAGTTCAAAAACATGCAACCGAAATATATGATCATTTAAAAACAATAAGTACAAGATTTACAAAACATTTTGATGGAATTATTAATCTTAGAAAAAAACTAGAAGAAGCTATGACAGCTGTTGATAAATTTGGAACTGATGCAAGATCTATTAAAAGAACATTAGAAAATATAAAAGATCCAGAGCAAATTGAAAAAGCTATTGAAACCGAAAACGTAGAAAAATTTGAAGATATTCCAAGACAGGTAAAAAATTAAATTAATCTTTTAGAAACACTTGAATGAAGTGGAACAATAAATTTAACTATCCAAAATCATCAAGATCAATTGAAGATGGATATAGAAAATATTTAGTAGGAGAAAATAAATTACCAAGCGTTACCACAATTTTAAGTGCCACCAAGTCAGAAGAAGAAAAAGCAGCTTTAGCTAACTGGAAAGAAAGAGTAGGAGTTAAAGAAGCAAATAGAATTAAAACAGAAGCATCATCAAGGGGTACATCAATGCATTCTTATATTGAAGATTACTTAAGAGGAAGAATTAATGAAAGTTTTTTTGAAAGTAATGAACAATATAAAAATATGGCCAAAGAAATAATTAAAAAAGGAATTACTGGACGTCTTGATGAAGTATATGGGATGGAAGAAACCTTATATTATCCAGAACAATATGCTGGGACAGCCGATATGATAGCTTTATATGAGGGCAAAGATGTAATAGTAGACTTCAAACAGGCCAATAAGCCAAAAAAATCAGATTATATTCAGGATTATTTTTTACAACTTGGTGCTTATACTTTAGCGCATGATGTTGTCCATGGAACTAAAATGAAAGCAGGAATAATTTTGCTTTGTACTAAAGATATTTTATTCCAGGAATTTAAAATTGAAGGAGCCGAGTTAGAAATGTATCAAAATTTATTCTTAGGAAGAGTTAAAAAATTTTATGAGATGAATAATATATCTTGACTTTATTTAACCTATCCATAAAAGTGTCATTAACACCTGAGCTAATCGTTTATATGCTAATGGTTAAGTCTGTAATAAGCTTTCCAAAAACCCATTAAATATTAGCCAATTTGAAAGTAAAATTATGAATTTAGCAATTTGGGATATAGAAAGTTCATCTGCCTCTACAGACTTCGGGAGCATCATAGAAATCGGTGGAATTTTAGTTGATGAAAATTTTAAGGAAAAAGACAGATTTAATTTAAGATGCCGCTTGCCTGAAGGTGAGGTCTTTCAAGCGATGGCATTAATTGTAAACAAGACATCAATAAAACAATTAACCCAAACAAATCTATCGCATTACCAATTGTTAGCTGAGGTTGAGAAAATTTTTAAACGATGGTCACCCTGTATTTTTCTTGGATGGAGTAATATTGGGTTTGATGACGAAATGATAAGAAAAGAGTTTTTTAAAGGGATTAGATATCCATATCTTACAAATGCTGCTCCAAATAAAAGACACGATGGTATTAATATTGCTCGTGCAGCTTATGCGATAGATCCGTCAATTTTAGAAGTAGAATTTAATGAAAAAAATAACGCAGTATTTAAATTAGAATCATTAGCAAGAATGCAGGGCATAGATTCAACCGATGCTCATAGTGCTTTAAGTGATAGTATTATGACTGCCAAAGTCTTAAATATTGTCAAAAAAAAACAACCAAGTACTTGGGAGGCTTTTTTTAAAACTGCAAATAAATCTGACACTGAAACTATTATAAAGAAAGGGGAAATTATTACCTTAAATGAGTATTATTATGGTAAATCTAGACTTCATCTTGTTGCACCTCTTCATCAAAAATATTGCATGCATCCAATATATGCTGGCTGGTATTATGCATTCGACTTAAGGATTGATATAGAACCTCTATTAAATCTATCGATAAATGAGCTAAAAGTTGAAATGAAAAAGTCTCCTAAATTTTTAAGAACTATTAGGTCTAACAAGGCTCCGATTATTGTAGATGCTAAATACGGTATGCAAGCAGAACCTTACAATGTGATGGATAAATCGTTAATTAATAAAAGAGCAGATATAATTAGAAATAACGAAAAATTTTCCCAAAATATACTTCATGCATTAAGAGAAGTAGCTGAAGAAAAAGAACAATCTAAAACACAAGAAGATATATATGCTGAAGAGAGCATTTATACTAAATTTACATCAAACAAAGATACTGCCTTATTTCCTGCTTGGCATGCAGCATCATGGAAAGATAAACTTAAATTACTAGATAAATTCGATGATGATCGTTTAGTGGGATTTGGAAAAAAAATAATTTTTCAAGAGGCGCCCGAAGTTCTCCCCGAGAGCATGCTTAAAACAATAAAACGAGAAATTGCAAAGCGGATTTTGAGTGAAAAAAAAGAAAAATGGTGGACAATTCCTACACTCTATACAGAAATTGATACACTAAGAGAAAAATATACTAATGAGAATGACAATGAAAAGCTAGCATTGCTAGATGAATTTAATGAATATGCAATGTCAATACAGAAAAAGTATGAAAATGTTTAATGTGGATAATTTAAACATTTCTTTTTTAACTATTGATAAAAAAATTTTTATTTATATATAAAACTAATGGCTACATTAAAAGTAACAGACGAAAAATTTGAAGAACAAGTTTTAAAAAACGAAAAACCAGTTTTAGTAGATTTTTGGGCCGAATGGTGTGGACCTTGTAAAATGGTTGGACCAATTTTAGAGGAAATTTCAGAGGAGATGGCGAATGATATTGTCATTGCAAAACATGACATAGACTCAGAGCCCAACATGCCTACTAAGTACGGTGTTCGTGGAATTCCTACAATGCTTTTATTTAAAGGTGGTGAATTAAAAGCTACAAAAGTTGGGGCTACACCAAAAAGTGATATAGTAGCTTTTATAAAAGAAAATATTTAATTTAAATTAAGTATCTCTCCAGCAAGATATAGAGACCCAGTAATCATTATCAAATCACCTTTCTCTGGGTTTAGAGAATTAAGAGCCTCTTCAATAGATTTTTTGTAATTAACATTAGGATATTTATTTAATTTTTCTTTTAAATCTATTCCTTTGATAGCATTCGGTTGGTTAGGAATATCAATTGTTGTTATGGAAGATATATTATTAAATTTGCTTAAATATTCCTCGTGATCTTTATTGGACATCATTCCAAGAATTAAATGCTTTTTACAATCAAGAGTATTTAAATATTCATTAAGAGCTTTTGCACCTAAAGGATTATGTGAGCCATCTAAATATAATCTATTATCTTTACAAATATTTTTAAGCTTTCCAGATTTAATTTCTTGAAGTCTTGCAATACTTTTTATCTTACTAATACCTTCTTTAATATTTTCATCTTTTACTTCTAGTTGTAAATTTCTTACTGTAGCAATAGCTGTCGCACAATTGTCAATTTGGAAATTACCTAATAGGTTTGGTTTTGGTAATTTTAAACCACCATATTCATCCTCATAATAAATAAAACCATTCTCACTTAATGAATAATTAAAATCATCTTTATAAATAATTTTTTTTGAGTGATTATTATTAATTGTTTTTTTTATTAGATTTAAGGTTTCATCTGAGCTTTGTTTGCTAATTACAATAGTAGAATTTAGAAGGGATGAGGTTTTTTCATAAACAATTTTTTCAATATTTTGCTCATTTTTTGGTAACCAGTCTAAATGATCTAAACCTATTGAAGTAACAATACTAGATAAATTATTATCAATAATATTTGTTGCATCAAATCTATGAAATAGGCCACTTTCTATAATATTTATTTTGTCTTTGAATTTACTTGCATGATAAAAATATGCCGCAGTTAATATTTCAAAGTAAGTTATTTGTTCTCCATTATTAACATTTTCAACTTCTATTAATAACTTAGACAAGTTATCGTCAGATATTTCTTCGTCATTAAAAATAAATCTCTCATTAATTTTTTGAATATGTGGACTAGTATAAATATTACAATCTATATTGGCTGTTTTTAAAATTGATCTTACTGCCTGTATAGTCGAATACTTTCCATTTGTTCCAACTACAGATATGTATTTTAATTTTTTTTGAGGATTACCTAATTTTTTACAAAGATTTTTAACTCTATCTAGACTTAGGTCGATTTCTTTAGGATGCAGCTTTTGCAAGCGGTTCAATATTGTCCGAAGTTTCATTTATTTGCTTTTCATTTACCGCGTTATCTTTTTTTAACAATATTGATAATATTAAGCTTATTTCGGTTTTTAAATCTTTTCGTTCGACTATTCTGTCGACAAATCCATGCTTTTCGACAAACTCAGATGTTTGAAAGTCTGAACTAAGTTCTTCTTTAACTGTTGCTTGTATAACTCTTTTTCCTGCAAAGGCTATTAAACACCCAGGTTCAGCAAAATGAATGTCACCTAACATCGCAAAAGATGCAGTAATTCCACCAGCTGTTGGATCTGTAAAACAAACTAAATAAGGAAGATTATTTTTTTTAAGTTCATTAATAGCAAGTGTAGTTCTTGTCATATTTGCAAGGGCAATAGGAGACTCAAACATTCTTTGTCCTCCACCACAAGGAAAGAAAACAAATGGTGTTTGATTGTCAATAGCGTGTTGAACACCATAAATAATTGCTTCGCCCTCAGCTGCACCAACAGACCCACCAATAAACTCAAAATTAATAGCTCCTGCTGTTACTTCTACTCCATTTATTCTTCCTCTAGCAATCATCACAGCTGAATTCTGATTAGTTTTTTTTCGTGCAGATTTTAATCTATCTTTATATGACTTGGTATCGATCCATTGAAGGGGGTCTTCCGCTGGAATCGGTGTATCAATTATTTCATAAGCATTTTTTCCAAAAATAATGTCAAATCTTTGTCGACAATTAATTCTATGATGTTTACCACACGAGTTACAAACCCATAAATTTTCTTCAAGATCTTTCTTTAATATTGGGCCTTTGCAACAACTGGTCCAGTCAGAGTTTGCTATATCTTCTTTTGATGGTCTTTTTTTTAATACTCGTTTAATTTTTTCACCAAAACTTAAAGCTTTTGTAATCCAGTTCATAGAATTTTATTTTTTAATTTTTTTACTAGCTTACTTACATTTGTGACAGGATTTTGTCTATGCTTTAAACTCTTGCTAATTTCCTTACAAATAGCACTTCCAACAACTAATCCATCTGCAGATTTGAGTTTGCCAATTGTTTTTTCAGTGATTCCAAAACCAATTACAATTTCTTTTTTTGGATCAATTTTTTTTATTTTGGTATAATTTTTTAATATATCTTTTGGTGAAACTTTTAGTTTACCACCTGTTGTACTTAACATTGAAATAAAATAATTCATAGGATGAGAGTCTTTTATAATTTTTTTAAGCCTAATTTTTGTTGTTGTTGGTGATAAAAGCTGAATAAAGTAGATAGATTTTTTTTTACATTTTTTTGCGAAATTCTTATTTTCTGGCCAAGGTAAATCCACAACTATTAATCCATTTACTCCAGATAAATTACATTTATTTAAGAATTTATTTTCACCATATTGAAAGATCATATTATAATACCCCATTAAGATAACAGGTTTATTTTTATCAAACTTTTTAAAGTCTTTTACAATTTTGAAAATATCATTTACTTTAATTCCATTTTTAATTGCTCTATAAGAGCTTGTTTGAATCTGACTTCCATCTGCTACAGGGGTGTTGTGGGGTACGCCTAATTCTAAAATATCAGCATTTTTAGAAATTGATTTTAATATACGTAAAGATTGTTTTTTTGAGCTATCACCAGCAACGGTATAAGTTAGTAAAGCTGGTCTATTTTCTTGTTTTGCTTTTTTAAATGCTACACTAATTGGATTTAACATATTTTTTTCCTAATCTTTTCTCTAAAATTCCTCGGTCCTTATAAGCATCACCACAACTATTAACTACTACGATCGTATCTTTGCTCAATTTTTTAGATTCGGATATAGCAACAGCAAATGCATGGCTAGGTTCTAGAGATGGTCTTAATTTTTCAAATCTTGTAACAAGTTTGTAAGCTTCTAATGCTTGTTCATCACTCGCTGCAGTATATCTAGCTCTCTTTGTGTCTTTTAAAAAACAATGAAGCGGAGAAATTCCAGGGTAATCCAAACCCGCTGAAATAGATTCTGTCTCTTCTATTTGTCCATCTGAGTTTTGATTAACATACTGGGCTGCACCATGTAGAATTCCAATTTTAGAACCATAAGTTAAAGGTGCTGCATGTTTTTTACTTTTTGCAGGTCCCCCAGCTTCTACGCCAATAAATTCACACTGCTTTTTATCATAATCCATAAACTCATTCCAAAACCCAAAACTCGAGCTTCCACCGCCCACACAATTGTAAAGTTTAAGTTTTTTTGGAATTGATCCAAACTCATCAATTAATTGAACCTTAAGTTCTCTTGAAATTTGACTAGTACTCCATCCGCAAATACGAACAAAAACAGCTGGCCCTACTGTGCTTCCAACACACATTGCTGTAGTATCGCAATTTGCAACCCAGAACCTCATACACTCTGAAACAGCATCCACAAGCGTTTGACTTCCTGAATAAACCGGAACTACCTCGGCACCATTTTTTTTCATCGCTTTTACATTTGGTTGTTGTCTTGCAATATCTTTTGCGCCCATGAAAATTTTACACTTAAGGCCAAATTTTTTTGCTGCCATACTCAACATTTTGCCCGCGTACCCGGCACCAGTATCTCCGCATATAGTTTTTTTACCAGTACGTTTTGCAAGTAAACAATGGACAGTTGCGTTGTAGATCTTGTGTGCTCCACCATTTGCATCTGAAACAACTTTAGACCAAATTTGAGCTCCGCCCACATGTTCTGTTAAATTTTCTAATTTTATGAAACGAGTAGGTACACCAATCCAATTTTTAAAATGTTTATCTCTTTCTCGTATAAATTTTTTATCTTTTTTAAGTTTATTAAATAGTACTTCTAAATCTTCGATAGGTTTTTTTAATGTTTCTGGAACAAAGTTTCCTCCAAATTTACCCCCCCAAAATCCAAGTTTATTACCTTGGTCAATTACAGGAATTCCTCTTTTAAGTTTCATATTTTTCCAAACAAGTTTAACAACTTATTAATTCTACTTATATCTTTTTTTCCATTTTCATCTTCTAATGCACCGCTAAGATCAATTATGAAGTCTTTATTTTTAAAACTAGGAATATCATCTATTTGGATATTTCCTGCAATCATTTTATTCATTTCGTCAGGTACTTCATCTAGCAGATTATGATCAAAACTTTCAGATTTATGGTAACCTTTTGAGTCGAATAGAATTATATCTGAGATCTTTGAGTAATTTTTATATTTATTTACGTCGTTTTTACTCGCAACTGTTATTGAAGTTATTATTTTTATTTTATATTTTGACTTAATCTCATTTGTTCTATCAGCATCAACATCATAAAGTTGGTAATAATCAAAATTTAAATCTTTGATTCTTTCTAAAATCTCATCGTTTGGGTTTACAAGTACAGAGACAAAACTTACATTTTTCTTATCAACATTAATCAAATCTTTTAATTTTTGATATTGAACAAATCTTCTACTTTTTTCATAATTCGTTATAAAACCAATCATAGAAGGTTTGTATCTGTGATTTAAAATATAGGTCAAAGTTTTAGGATCCGAGACCCCGCAAATTTTTAAACCTTTCATTGCTTTAAATGATCAATTAAAATTTTTATATTTTTTTTGATGTTGCCTTTGGTAATATCTCTCCCGACCACCAACCAAGTTGCACCATTTCTGTAAGCTTGCTTTGGGGTTAAAGTTCTTTTTTGATCATTTGTATTTGAGCTAAATCTTATCCCAGGAGTTATTATTTCTTTTTTAAATACTTTTTTTACTATTTTTACCTCTTGGGCACTACACACTATGGCATCAAGTTTAGCTTTACTTGCTAATTTTGCTTGATGATGAACTATTTCTTTAACATTTTTATTAAATCCAATTTCTTTCAAAGCCTTATTATCTAATGAGGTTAAAATAGTTACGCCAATTAATTTAATTTTACCTGATACTTTTTTGGCAGCCTTAAGAGCATCTAAACCAGAACTTATATGCATTGTTAAATAATCAACTTTTAAATCTTTAATCGCTTTAATAGCAGACACACAGGTATTCGGTATATCATGGAGTTTCAAGTCGGCAAAAATTATTTTATTTTTTATTTTTGAAACAAAAGTTCTTCCACTTTTTGAATTTAAGAATTCTAATCCAAACTTATAACCAATTTTTAATTCATTAGTTTTTGTATCATTTATAATTTTTTTAACCCTAGAAATTTTATTGCTATCACAAGCTATAAAAATTTTATTGTTTTTCATTAATCTTCCTGGACCAAACTTTTGATGATTTCATAATTATATTATATTTTTCTTTAACAAAAATTTTTTCGTTCGTTTTTGGATTTCTAGCGTATCTAGCTTTTTGTAATCTTGGTTCCAAGGTAAAATTATCTCTTAGCTCAACTCTTTCATGTCTTTTTAAAGAATTTTTTAATTCTTCAAAAAAAATGTCTACAAGTTTTTTTAAATCTTTTTTTAAAAAATTTGGATAGTTGTCGGCTAATTTCTTTATTATTTCTGATTTTGTTGTTGACAATTAATTACTCATCATCTTTATTTTTTTTGTCGTCTAATTTTTCTGAAAGTGATGAAAAAGGTAGGTTTTTTCCACTTAACGGGCTTGAGAATTTTGATACAGCTTCTTTATTTTGTAGTTCTTCTAGTAATTTTATACTTAAACTAGCCTTTCTTTTTTCCATATTAAGTTCAGAGATTGCAGCATCGATTCTCTCACCGCCCACAAATCTCGAAGGTCTTGCATCAGATGAATTTACTGCAATATTAGATTTTTTGATTAAAAATTCTAAATCACAATTTTCAGGTTTTACAATTAATCCTTTATTATCTGTAGAGATAACTTGTACTGTTATTATATCGTTAATATTTTTATCTTTAAACCAGTCAAATGGATCTTTACCTGTCTGTTTTAAGCCAACTCTAATTTTTTGCTCATCTTTTTTTATTTCTAAAACTTTAACTTTTAACTTATTTCCTTTTTTATAATTTTTAAGTTCTTCTTCAGGATTTTTTGTATAACTCAAATCATTAGCATGTAAAAAACCATCGATATCAAATTCACCAAGTTTAATGTATAAAGCATATTCATTTGCATTTGAAACTACACCTTCAATCTCACTTCCTTCAGGAAATTTTTCTGAAAAAATGTCGTATGGATTCTCAGTTGTTAGTTTATGCGAAATTGCTATTCTTCTTTTTTCTTTGTCAATTTCTGTTATTACACAATCAATCATATCACCAACTTTAAAAAGTTTTTTAGGAACAACATTTTTTTTTGTCCAACTTATTTCACTGCTATGAAGAAGTGTGCTTAGACCGGGCTCTAATGAACAAAAACAACCATAGTCTGTAATTTTTTCAACTTTAACTTTATATTTTTTACCAATTTCATAATTAGATATATGTTCAAAAGGGTCTGGAGATAATTGTTTAATTGAACAACCTATTTGAAGTTTTTCTTTATCAATTGAGATAATTTTTAAATCATGCTTTTCACCAATGTTAAATATCTCATCTGGATGATTAACTCTTGAATAAGAAATTTCTTGTAAATGAACTAGTACATCGATCTCATTATTAACTTCAAAAAAACAGCCAAATGAAGAATATCCTTTAACAATTGCATCTTTAATTATGTCACCTACTTTAAATTTTTCAATTATTTTTGCTTTATCTTCCCTTTTGTTTGATGAAACTATTTGACGACGAGATACACATGCATTGCCTCTTATCTTGTCCAATTTAATAATTGCAAATTTTTGCTCTACACCAATTAAATGTTCGATATTTTTTAGAGGCTTATCACTTATTTGTGAACCTGGACAAAACATTAATGAGCCTGTTTCAACATGTTCAACAATTACTCCTCCTTTGCACTTAGTTGTAATTTTACCAATTATTGACTCATTATCTTCATATGCCTTTTCTAATTTAAACCATCCTTTTATCTTCTGAGCTTTTATAGCTGAAACAATTACTTCTCCATTTTTATCCTCAATTTTTTCAAGAAGAACCGGAACATTCTCGCCCTCTTTAATTTTATCTTTCAGCCCAATCATCTTTAATTCATTGATGTCAATTATTGGTTCACTTTTTAACCCAGGGATAAATATAAATACAAATTTCTCCGTAATTTTTGTTATTTTACCATCAATAATTTTTCCCTCTTCTATTTTATTTTTTGATAACTGTGTGTTTAGTAGTTTTTCGAATTCTTGATTAGCTGGTGTCTTTAAATCTTTGTATATTTCCATTATTTTTTCAATATTTTGTCCATAATAGTCTTTATTTTTAAAAAACTCGCTTTCTTACTTAATTTAGAAGTATTAATCAAGATTGAATCTTTGGTTTTTTTTAAAGGACTAATTTTTCTATTTTTATCAGCATAGTCCCTAATTTTTAGGCCTTTAAGAACCTCATAATAGCTTATTTTTTTTTTTAGCTTTTTGTACTCTAGATATCTCCTTCTAGCTCTCGTCTCTACGTTAGCTGTAATATAAAATTTAAACATTGCATTTTTCATAATTACTGATGTTATATCTCTACCATCCAAAACGGAGCCTGAGTATTTTTTAGGGGGATTGTTACCATATGTTATTTGGAAGTTTTTAATTATTTTTCTAATTTTAATATCTTTTGCAACTTCAGCTGCTGCACTAGCAACTTTGTCATTGATTAAAGAATTGTTATCAAGTTCTCTTAAATTTATATTTTTTATTTTTTTTTTTATGTCGTTGTATTTTAATTTATTTTTTTTTAGTTTCAATTCTCCAATAATTCTATAAATTTTACCAGTGTCCAGGTAGGCTAAATTATATTCTTTTGCTATAAGCTTTGCCTGTGTGCCTGCTCCGGCAGCTGCAGGAGAATCAATTGCTACTGTTATAATTTTTCTTTTCATTTTAATTAATTATTGCTCCTAATTTTTTTATGATTTTAATAAAATTTGGAAATGATGTTTTTATTGAGTCTTGGTCATAAATTTTCCATTTCCCACCCAGTGTTAAAGCTGCAACAGAACTCATCATAAATACTCTATGGTCTTTTAAAAAATCTTTCATTATATATTCGTCTTTTAATTTTAATTTAGGATTACCATATATTTGAATATCATTTTTTTTTCTTAAAACCTTTACCCCAATTTTTTTTAAAAAATTTATTCCTATATCTAGTCTTGGGCTCTCTTTTTTATTAAGCTCACCTAAATTTTTGAAAGTAGATATTCCTTTTGCTTTAGCAGCAACCAAGAAGATTATTAAAAATTCATCTATAGCAGAGCTATTCATGTACTCTGGGCATTTTATTGATTTTATATTAGATTTACTTTTAACAAAAATATCAGCAACGGCTTCACCTTTATAAACTTTTTTATTTTTAAAAGTTATATTCGCATTCATTTTGTTTAGAATTTTTATAATCCCTGTTCTAGATGGATTAATATTTATATTTTTAATCAATATTGAAGAATTTTTACTTAAAAGTGTTAGAACTATAAAAAAGGCACTAGAGCTAATGTCTCCTGGTATATTATAATTAAATGAACTGAAGTTAGAAGGTCCATTGATTTCTATAAAGTCAAATTTTTTAGTTTTTTTTAATTTTATAGGTATATTTAAATTTTGAAAAAGTAATTCAGTGTGATTTCTAGATTTTTTTGCTTTTATTTTTGTTACCCCATTTGTTTTTAGTGCTGCAAGCATAATAGCGCTTTTGCACTGAGCGCTTCCTAAATTTTCAAAATAATTTATTGGCCTTAAGTATTTTGTTCCAATTATAGTCGCTGGGAGAGAATTATTTGACAGTTTTATATTAACTCCAAAAACTTTAAGTGGATTTGATATTCTAGAAAAATCTCTTTTAGAGAGACTTTTATCTCCATAAATTTTAACTTCTTGATTAACATTTACTAATAGCCCTAGTATTAATCGTGCTAAAGTACCAGAATTTCCAGTATAAATTCTTAATTTTTTTTTCAGGTAAAAACTATTTAAACCATAACCATCAATTTCATATAGATTATTTTTTTTCTTAAAATTTGATCCAAGTTTTTTTATTACTTTTAATGAATTTAAAACATCTTCAGATTCTAATAAATTCGATATTCTTGATTTTCCAATAGCTTGTGAGGCTAGTAATACTGCCCTTATAGATAAACTTTTATCACCACTGACGGTGATATTTTTATTAAAGCTTTTGATTTTATTATTTATTACTAAGAAATTTTTCACACAGTTTATTTAATATTAAATTCTTCACCAAAATACTGCGTTTTAGCATCTTTGTCAGATATAACTTCATCTGGGCTACCTGAGGCAATAATTTTTCCATTTGATAAAATGATTGCTCTATTTACACAGCTAAGCAAATCTCTTGCTTGATGATCACAAATTACAACTGAAATCTCATCATTAGATTGCAAATTTAGAATTATTTCTTGCAACATCTTAATTGTTAAAATATCTAGAGCTGCAAACGGTTCATCTAATAATAATATTTTTGGATCATTAATCAAAGCCATTGCTATAACAAGTTTTTTTCTTTGTCCTCCAGACAAATGTTTAGCCTTTATATTTAATAATGCTTCAAATTCAAATTGAGTTATTAATTTATCTATCTTCATATTTCTTAAATCTTTTTCAATTATATGAATTTCAGAGACTAATTTAAGATTGTCATGTAGAGTAAGATCTTGAATAACACCGCCATATTGTGGAACTAATCCTAACTTGAATTTTGTAAATCTTTCATTTATTGGCAACCCTGTGCATTCAATACCATCTATATATATCTTTCCATAATTTGGCTCTTTTAATCCGGTAATTAAATTAAAGATCGTAGATTTCCCCACTCCATTTGGCCCAAGCATCCCGAGAATTTCGTTTTTATTAATTTTGACACTTATATTATTTAGTATTTGTCTTTTATTATAAAAAACTGATATATTTTTTAATTCAACTATAGGTTCATTCGAATTATAACTTTTTACTTTAAATTTTTTTATCAAAGCCATTAATTGCTCAAAACCTTTATTTTTTTACTAGAGTTAATTTTGATATCCTTTGTTAATATGTCCATAGTAATATTATCTGCTTTTAGAATTGAATTATTATCATTTATAATAACATTGTTATATGCTACAGCAATATTCTTACTTATGTTTAAATCCAAATTATCACAACTTATTTCTTTATTATCATAATAAATCTTTACATTCTCATAAAATTTAGAATTTTGATTACTGAAATTATACTCAGCAAACTCAGAGGAAATTTTTATATCACCCTGAATTTTTGAAGAGACTATACCGTCGACTTTTGTTAGTTTAAGTATATTACTATCTTTAGTGCTGGTCTCTCCTAATTTTGCAATAATTTTGTATTTGTTGCCATCGTTGTCAGTTGTTAAATATTCTATATCTTTTGTTAGATTTTTGTTCTCATTTAATGCATCGTTTTCTTCAGTTTTATCATTTTTTAATTTAATATTTTTATTTTGCTCTAATTCTACTTTTTTATCCTCTAAGTTAATACTATTTTCCATTAAATTTTCATTAACTTTATTAACATTCATTTCTTCTAAATTTTTTTTGTAATTTAAAATTTCATCATTTGAATTTGAGTAAAAATATAAGAAATATATTCCACCAATTATTAAAACTATTAAGGTCAGTAAAATTAGCTGCAGCAAAGATTTAATAGACATTAATTGATATTTGCATTTAAAATGTCATGCATATGCAATAATCCAATAGTTTTTCTTTTATTTTTCTGACTATGAATACAAAGTGAGGTAATTTTTTTGTTATTCATTATTGATAATGCTTTCGCAGCTAAAGTATCTATCTCAATACTAATTGGTTGTTTTTTCATTACTTTTTTTAATTTTAACATTTCAAAGTCCTTAAATTTTTGAGCAATTCTTTTTACATCCCCATCACTAATTATCCCAACAGTATTACCTTTGATATTTTTAACTAACAACACACCCACATTTTTTTTATTAATTATTTTTAAAGCTGTCTTCATATTATGATTTTCTTTAATGTAGGGTAATTTGTTACCTCTTATCATCAAATCACCTGCGGTTTTAAGTTTAATAGATAGTGAACCACTAGGATGAACCTTTTTAAAATCAGATTTGGTAAACTTATTAAAATTCATACATGCTAAAGCAATTGCGTCACCTAATGCTAATTGAGCAGTAGTTGATGAGGTAGGTATAAAATTTTCAGGTCCTGCCTCATTAAATTTTGGCATTAAAAAATTAACATCAGAGTTCTTATATAATATTGAACTCTTTTTAGATGTGACTCCAATTAGTTTTATATTTTTATTTCTAGAAGTGTATTGAATAATATTTTTAAGTTCATTGCTTTCTCCACTATTACTTATTAAAATGACTATATCATTAGACACTATTTGACCCATATCTCCATGACTTGCATTCGATGGATCTAAGTAAAAAGCTGGTGTTCCTGTAGAGGAAAAAGTTGCAGCCCATTTTCTGGCTATAATTCCACTTTTACCTACACCTGATATTATAACTTTTCCTTTTTTATTATAAATTATTAATTTAATTATTTTGTAAAAACTTTCGCCAATACTGCTTCTTAATTTCTTTAGTGCATTAAATTCTACTTTAATTACTTCTTTACCAATTATTTTAATTTTTTTTTTTTGCATAACTAATGAGCCCATATATCATCATTGAATGATGCTAAATCGAGTTCTACTCTAGTATGAATAAATTTTTTTGCGTTTAAGTATAAATTAATTCTATTTTCCCTAACCAAAATTTTTTCTAATCCATCATAAATTTGATGTAAAAATATTACATCTTTAGCACAGTATTGAAGTTGTTTCTCACTCAGAATTCCACCAAAGTCTGACGTCTGAAGATTTTTGCTTACATCATTTCCCGTAAATTCTTTTACAAGATCTTTTAATCCATGCTTATCACTATAGCTTCTAGCTAGTTTACTCATAATTTTTGTGCAGTTAATATTTTCAACCTGAACTCCTAAATATTTTTTTATGAATAATAAATCTGCCCTAGCATAATGAAAAATTTTATTGACATTTTTATCACTTAAAATTTTGATCAAATTTGGAGCTTTATATTTCCCTCTGTCGAGCTGGACAATATGTGCATCATTTTTGCCATTAGAAATTTGAACTAAACACAAAGCGTCTCTTGCTACATTTAGACCCATAAACTCACAATCCACAGCAATTTTGTCACTAAACTCCAAATCATCTGGCAAATCTTCTTTGTGTAATTTAATATCTAATTTCATTTGATAGAATATATATATGAAACAAAAAGAAATTCTACTTTTCGGTGCCACAGGTCAAATAGGAAGAAATTTAGTAAGAAAGCTTACAAAAAATAACTACAAAGTAACAGCAATAACGAGAAACATTCACAGAGCGGGATACATACTCAAAACGCAGGCAAATCCTGGATATTTAGATCTAATTGAGCTTAAAAATTTTAGTGAAGATAAAATTGACCCTCTAATTCAAAAATGCTCAATTTGTATAAATTTAGTCGGCATTTTATACGAAAAAAAAAATAATCAATTCAAAAATTTACATACTGATTTACCAGATATGTTATCAAAAAAAGCTAGCAAATATGATTTAGAAAACTTCATTCATTTATCATCTCTGGGAATAGAGCAAGCATTAGATAGTATTTATGCAAATTCTAAATTGAATGGAGAAAAAAAAATTAGAAATAATTTTAAAAAAGCCGTTATATTAAAACCATCTATAGTTTATTCAGTCGATGATAAATTCTCTACTAATTTTATGACTCTTCTTAGCAGACTCCCATTTATGCCTATTTATTATTTTGGTAAAACAAAATTTGCTCCTATTCATGTATCAGAACTTACAGATATAATACTTGATATTATTCAAAAGAAAAAAAACAATTTAACTTTGGAATGTGTCGGGCCTGAACAACTAAGTTTTAAAGAAATTTTAAATATTTTATTAAGAGCAATAAATAAAAAAAGATTATTAATACCTCTGCCAAACATGATAGCAAAAATTTCTGCTAAAGTTCTAGAGTTGCTCCCTAATCCTTTATTAACTCAAGATCAATTAATTTTATTGAAATATGATAATATCAAAAGTGGGATTTACAAGACAAATAATGATTTAGGTATTATAGCAAAAAAAAAATTTGAAACAGAAATCAAAAAATATAGTTATAATTGGCGATCAGGGGGGCAATACACAAAAAATTAATTTATATGACAACATATTTAGTTATAGGTACTTGTTTAATTTTATTAGTAATAGTAATATTTATAGCATCAAAACCCATAAGCATGGGTATTGAAGCGAGGAGAAATATTAAAAAAGAAAATACTGAAGAGCAAAATGACGAAGTTATTTATTATGAAGATTTAGAAAAAAATCAGAAGATAAGTATTTCTGAAGAAATTTTAAAGTTGGACAAACTTAAAAAAGAAGGAATTTTAACAGAGGAAGAGTATACTAAAGCTAAACAAAAAATAATTAACTAAGCAGATTTAATTTTTTTGGCAATGAACTTTGGCATTTCCTCATCCTTATCAACAAAATCTTCTTTTTTGCCTTTTGGTTGAAATACAATCATTAAATGTAAAGGACAATATGAAAATTTTTCTACATTTTTTCTTCCACAAAATCTCGGATCATTGTCATCAGGATGTTCTTCCATATATTTACAAGTTTCTTCATTAAGTTCTTCCAATGTCAAATTTTTAGCTGGTTCAAAATTTTTATCTAAAATCAAAGATTTAAATTTACTTCTCTTACCTTTTAATGACGGTATCTTACTGTCAGTTTTCTCGTTACTGTTTTTGTTAAAATTTACTGTAGATCTGGTTTTTATTTTAGCTGATAAATTTAGTCTGTGAGCTTTTCCAATTACTGCATTTCTTGAAACACCACCAATTATTTCAGCAATTTGGCTTGCAGTTTGTCCTTTACCCCATAATTCTTTAAGTTTTGATACTTTTTCTTCAGTCCAGCTCATATTTTACTATATATTGTATTTAATTAAATTTAAACAACATTATGTTGAGCATATAAACTTAATAAAACAAGTATTTTTTTTTATTTTTCAACAATAATAAAGATAAATAATTATAACTTCAGGTTGAAATAAATTTTATAAAATTAAGATATGAGTTTTTTAGCTAACAACTACAATAGAAAAGATCTAGCTTTTGAAAAAGGAAAGGGAAGTTATCTAATATCTAAAAAAGGTAAAAAATATTTAGATTTTGTACAAGGGATAGCTGTAAATTCTTTAGGCCATGCAAACCCTAAGTTAGTTGAAGCAATAAATAAACAATCCAGAAAATTGTGGCATGTATCAAATGCTTTCAAAATTCCAGAAGGTGAGAAATTAGCAAAAAAAATTGTTAATAGGACTTTTGCAGACTCTGTAATATTTCAAAATAGTGGTGCTGAAGCGACAGAAACAGCAATAAAAATTGCAAGAAGATATTTTTATTCTATTGGAAAACCTTATAAAACAAGAATAATTTGCATCAAAAATTCATTTCATGGCAGAACATTAGCCGCGATACATGCAAGTGGCTCAAAAAAAATGGTCGAAGGGTTTGGGCCAAAATTTCCTGGATTTGATCATTTTAAATTTGGAGATCACAAAAAATTAAAATCTTTAATTAATAAAAACACTGCTGCAATCATGATAGAAACTGTGATGGGAGAAGGTGGTATTAAAGTTATTCCTTCATGGTGTATAAAAGAATTAAGAGAATTGTGTGATAAAAAAAATATATTATTAATTCTTGATGAAGTTCAATGTGGAATAGGTAGATCAGGAAAATTTTTTGCATTTGAATATGCTAAAGTGAAACCTGACATAGTTCCTATAGCTAAAGGAATCGGAGGTGGGTTTCCGATAGGAGCAGTCTTGATGACAAATAAAATATCAAAAGCGATGACTCCAGGCACACACGGATCTACTTTTGGAGGCAACCCATTAGCAATGACTGTCGGTAACGCAGTTTTAGATCAAATAAATAATAAATTGTTAAATAATGTGAATAAAATGTCTAAATATTTTATTAAAAATTTAGAGAATTTGAAAAAAAAATATCCAAATATCATAAAAGAAGTGAGAGGTCTAGGACTCCTAATTGGTTTACAACTTTTTAATGATCAAACAAAATTTATACAAAAATTAATGGATAATAAGTTACTTACAATAAGAGCTGCTGAAAATGTTATTAGAATTCTTCCACCGTTAAATGTAAAAAAAAGTGAGATTAATTTAGCTTTAAAAATAATTAACAAGGTCTGTAAAGAACTAAATTGAAATGAAACATTTTATTAATTTAAAAGATATTCCTAGTAAAGATCTTAGAAAAATAATTGTTGATGCAAAAAAAAGAAAAAAACAAAGAAAAAAATTAAATACTTTAGAGCCAGACAAAGGATCCCCTCTTAAAGGTAAAATGTTAGTACAAATGTTTGAAAAAGCTAGTTCAAGAACAAGAATAAGCTTTTATTTAGCCATTAAACAGCTTGGAGGTGGAACACTGACACTCAGATCTAACGAACTTCATCTTGGACAAGGTGGTGAGACGATTGCTGATACCGCTAAAATTCTATCTACATATGGTGATGGTTTCATGTTGAGAACTGATGATGATAAAAAAATTGATGATTTTCAAAAGTATTTAACTATACCAATAATAAATGGTTTAAGTCCATCATCTCATCCAACTCAAGTGTTATCAGATATTTTTACTGTTGAGGAAATAAAAAAAAAACCAATATCAAAATTAAAAATTTGTTGGATTGGAGACTCTAATAATGTTTTGGATAGTTTAATCGCAGCATCTGTTAAGTTTTCTTTTAGATTAAGTATTGGATGTCCAAAAAAATTTGCACCAGGTAAGAAAGTTAAAGATTGGGTAAGCAAAAATAAGAAAAAAATCTTTATCTATCACAACCCAAAAAAAGCAGCTATGGATGCAGATGTAATTTTTTCTGATAAAGTAATATCTCTTAATGACAAAGTGAACAAAAAAAGAAAAAAACAACAGTTTAAAAAATTTAAAATTAAAAAAGAGATATTTAATTACACAAAAAAAAATTGTATTTTTTTGCATTGTTTGCCAAGAGGAGATGAAGTTGATGAGGATGTATTTTTAGGAAAAAATTCCCATGTCTGGCAACAAGCATTGAACAGAGTTCATGTTCAAAAAAGTATTTTATTGTATTGTTTTGGAAAATTAAGGTAGCGGTAGTGGATTATCTGAATTTTGGTTAAGATATAAAATAACAGATGCCCTGTCTTTTTCTTTTCTTAATCCAGCAAATGCCATCTTAGTTCCCTTAATATAACTTTGAGGTTTTTTTAAATAACCATTCATCTCTTCAAATGTCCAATCTTTGTCATATGCTGCCATTGCCTTCGAATATTTATAATCTTGTTTTGATGCAACTTTTCTTCCTATTACACCATACAATGCTGGTCCGATTTTATTTTCTCCACCTTTATTTACTAAATGGCAAGCAGAACATTTTTTAAAAACTTTTTCTCCATGAGAAACATCTCCTAATGCAAGTAATGCAGAAATATCAACTTTTTCTTCAATTTTTTCTGCCGTTGAACTTAAAATTTGACTGTTTTCTTGAATATCCACTTTGTAAGCTGATTTCTCAGGTTTATCTACCTGGAAAGCGATATCTGAAATTTTCCCAATTCCAATTACAAGTAGAGCAATAAGAAGAACAGCTGCAATAATTTTGTTTATTTCAAATGAATCCATGTTTTCTTTTTATTATGGTCGTATAACATGTTAAACAAAATTTATACGAAATTTAATTTATAAATTTGCGTCTCAAAGACGCATAAAATATGAATATATGAGTAATTCAATTATAATAATTCCATCAAGATTAGCAGCAACAAGACTCCCTCAAAAGCCATTAATAAAAATTAATAATAAAACTCTAATTATGCATGTATACGAAAAAGCTGTACAAAGCCAAATTGGAGAGGTTTATGTTGCAACATGCGACGAAGAAATTGCTTCAGAAGTAAAAAAAAACGGAGGTAAATTTATAATGACCGATAAAAATCACACAACTGGGACGGATAGAATATTTGAAGCCTCTCAAAAATTAAATTTAAAAGATATAGATTTTATTATGAACATTCAAGGTGATGAACCAATGATCAACCCTTCAGATATTAAAAATTTAAATAAGCTATCAAAGGAAAAAAGCTTAAATATTTCGACATTAGCATACAACATTGATAAAAATGAAGATTATGACAATGAAAATATTGTAAAAGTTATTACAAAAAACAAAATATCTGCTAACTCAATCTCAGAGGCTTTGAATTTTCATCGAGTAATTAAAGAAGACAGCTATGACAATATATACCATCATTTTGGAATATACTTATTTAAGTATTCAGCTTTAAAAAAGTTTGTTAATTTAAAAAAAAGTAAAAATG
The DNA here is from genome assembly GCA_902616245.1 of uncultured Pelagibacteraceae bacterium. Classification (GTDB taxonomy): domain Bacteria; phylum Pseudomonadota; class Alphaproteobacteria; order Pelagibacterales; family Pelagibacteraceae; genus Pelagibacter. The sequence continues at coordinate 59,888 of CACMSB010000001.1, read as the reverse complement.
AAATCAAAGAAAGATTGGAACAACTGAGAGCAATCGATAATAGTATGAAAATCGACGTGCTATTGGCAAATTATTTTTCCTCTGGAATTGATACTAAAAAAGATCTAGAAGAATACATAAATTTATTGAATAAATAACAATATGAAAATTGTTTACCAAGGAATTGCTGGAAGTTATAGTGAAAGTTGTGCAAAACATATATTTCCGAATATAGAGACTATTCCTTGCAAAACTTTCGATGAATGTTTTGAAAAAGCACATAAAGATAACAATATTAGAGCAATCATACCAGAGTCCAACAAAACTACAGGAAACATTGGAGTAGAATATTTAATTTTTAAACATAGATTAAATATTTATGAAGAATTTTTTTTCCCAATCAATCATAATTTACTTGGTATAAAAGGATCAAAATTAAAAGATATTAAAAATGTTTATTCTCATGCTCAAGCGTTAAGTCAAGCTTCAGAATTTATTAAAAAAAATAAATTTTCTGCCAATGTTAGAGCTGATACTGCAGGATCTGCTAAATATATTTCAGAAGAAAAAGATAAAACAAAAGCTGCAATTGCATCAAAATTAAGTGCTAAAATTTATGATTTAGAAATTTTACAAGAAAATATTCAGGATGTTAATGATAACTACACAAGATTTCTAATAATGGGTAAAGATATAATTCAGCCAGAAATTGATAAAAATAATTTCATTACATCATTATTATTTAAACTTAGAGAGAGGCCGGCAGCTTTGTATTCTGCTTTGTCCGGGTTTGCTATTAATGGAGTTAATATGACTAAACTTCAAAGTTTCCCAGAAAAAAATTCATTTTCGTCATTTTTTTTCTTATGTGATATTGATGGACATTTGGATGATAAAAAAATAAAAAATTCACTAGAAGAGCTTGCTTTCCACTGTGAAGATATGCACGTCCTAGGTGTTTACAAAGCACATGAATTTAGAGAAAAAAAATAATTAACTTTATTGTAGATTAGAAAAAATTATTGTTATAATACATTTGGAGGCCTTCCAGGTGGGATTACCATGAACTCCCCCAGACTTGAAAAAGAGCAAGGGTAATGAGTTTTTTCCAGGTTGGTTGGTCTCCTATTATGACAATAGAATCTCAAGTTCTGGCATTAAAATATAGACCTCAAACATTTAAAGATTTGATAGGGCATGAGGAAATTGCAACTACAATTTATAATTCTATTAAAAATAATAGTTCAGCTAATGCTTTTTTGTTTACCGGCATTAGGGGAATTGGAAAGACCACATTTGCAAGAATTGTAGCCAAAGCATTGAACTGTGAGCAAGCACTTGAAGGTAAGTGTGAAAAAAAATGCAGCAATTGTGAATCTATAGCATATTCAAATCACATTGATGTTCTTGAAATGGATGCAGCAAGCAAAACAGGAGTAGATGATGTAAGGGAACTAATAGAATTTTCTAGATATCCACCATCAGTAGCAAAATTTAAAATTTTTATCATAGATGAAGTGCACATGTTAAGCAAACAAGCATTTAATGCATTACTCAAAACATTGGAAGAGCCTCCAAAGTATTTAAAATTTATATTTGCAACTACTGAAGTAAAAAAAATTCCTATAACTGTTATATCAAGGTGTCAAAGATATAATTTATCTAGAGTTAAGTCTGAAGAACTATTTGTTTATTTAAAAAATATAACAATAAAAGAAAAAAGGAATGTCGAGGAAAATGCAATTAAATTAATAGTCAAATTATCAGAGGGCTCTGTTAGGGATGCATTATCTTTACTAGATAGAGCAACTATTTCTTATAACGGGAATTCGCTGACATTTGAGGATGCTCAAAAGATCTTTGGCTATGTCAATAAAAGTGCATACATAGAACTATTAGAAATAATTTTTTTAGGTGACCAAGAAAAAATAATAGATCGTTACAGGAAGTTGTACAATTCAGGCATTGAACCCAACCTATTTTTAAATGATTTCTTGGAAGTATTATATTATTTTAAGAATATATCACACATACAAAATGAAGGAAATAATTTTAATTTGAATGATAGTGATTACAAAAAAATAACATCTTTATCAAAAGAAATAGATCCTAACGCTTTATTATTATTTTGGGAATTTACTTTAAAAACATTAAAAGAAATAAATATAGTTGCTAATCCAAATTTATTAGTTGAAATGTTTCTTGTTCAATTAATCTATTTAAAAAAAAGAAATGTGATATTAGATAATCAGCAAAATGAACCAGATGAAACTTCAACGAAAAATATAGATCTTAAAAATAATATAAACAAAGATGCAATTAACCAAATTAAAAACATTACACAAGAAGAAAAAAAAATTGAAAAAAAAAATACTTTAGAGATCCACAATCTAGAGGACTTAATTAAAATGTGCTTTGAAAAAAAGGAGATGAAACTAAAATATGAATTAGAAAATAATGTAAATTTAGTATCTTTTTCAAATATGAATATCGAAATTTCTTTTAATGATAAATTAAATAAAAGTTTTGTAAAAGATTTATCTGAAAAATTGTATGATTGGACTAAAAACCGGTGGCTAATTTCTTTTTCAAAAAAAAAAGGTGGGATGAGTGAAAAAGAGAAAAAAAATGATCTTCAAAAAAAAGATATTAAGGAGTATGAAAGCTCAAACGAATATAAGAAATTATTGAAAGAACTTCCGGATATAGAATTAATTGATATTGAGAGAAAAGATGACTGACTTTAATAAAATTCTTGAAAAAGCAAAGGAGATAGAAAAAAAAATGAAAGAAAGTCAGGAGAATCTTAAAAAAATTGAGGTTGATGGTGTATCAGGAGGAGATGTGGTTAAAATTACACTTAACGGAGATGGTGAGATGACTAAAATTTTATTAAGCGATAAAGTACTGAAAGAAGATAAAGAGATAATTCAGGATTTAATCACTGCCGCACATAATGATGCTAAAAATAAATTAAAATCAAAAACTTCCGAAGAAATATCTAAAGCGACTGGTGGATTAGGTGTGCCTGGATTTAAATGGCCTTTATAATTAAATGCAAAATCTTCCTGAAATAGATAATTTAATTAAAATAATATCTAAATTACCAGGTCTTGGACCAAAGTCTGCAAAAAGAATAATTTTAAAAATGATCAATAATCGCCAAGAAATATTAAGACCTTTAGCAAATAATTTAAGTCAGGTAATAAAAAATATTGAACGTTGTAAAATATGTGGAACATTAAAACCTAATACAATTAATTGCGAATATAATAACTGTAGTTTAGTAGAAAAAAAATATGATAAAATTTGTGTAGTCGAGAACATTTCAGATCAATGGGCAATAGAAAGTTCATCTATTTTTCAAGGTTATTATCATATTTTAGGTGGCACGATTTCTGATACCGATAACACCAATAATAGAGAAAATTTGCTAATTAATTCTTTAATTGAAAGAATAAAAAATGATAATATTGATGAAGTGATTTTAGCAACAAGCGCAACCGTTGAAGGGCAAACCACCGCTTTTTACATTCAGGATAGTTTAAAAAATACAAATGTAAAAATTTCAAAATTAGCTCAAGGTTTGCCTGTTGGTGGAGAAATAGAAACTTCAGATGACGGAACGCTTATATCTGCCTTTAAAAATAGAAGAGATTTATAAATTTAAAATTAGCTTTTTTTAATTAACCTATTTAAATGCAATAGAGGTTCAGTATAGCCCGAAGGTTGTGACTTACCATGGAAAATCAATTCACATGCCGCCTTAAAAGATATTGACTTGTCGAAATTAGGTGACATATTTTGATATTCTGGATCTCCTTGATTTTGTTTATCAACAATCTTTGCCATTTTTTTTAGAATTTCTAAAACTTGTCTATTTGAGCAAATACCATGATGCAACCAGTTTGCTATATGTTGTGATGATATTCTTAGTGTTGCTCTATCCTCCATTAATCCAACATTATTTATGTCTGGAACTTTAGAGCACCCTATCCCTTGATCTACCCATCTAACAACATATCCTAATATTGTTTGAGCTGAGTTACATAACTCATTGTTTATTTCTTCTTTGCTCCAATTTGGTCTATCTGCAATTGGTATAGTTAATAAATTATCAATGTAATTAATTTTATTTTCATTTAATTTTTTGTGCTTTTCAAAAATATTTAACTTATGGTAATGCATTGCATGTAAAGAAGCTGCTGTGGGAGATGGTACCCATGCACAATTCGCACCGGCTTCAAGATGTGATATTTTTTGATCTATCATGTCTTTCATTTTATCTGGCATAGCCCACATACCTTTACCTATTTGTGCAACACCTGAAAACCCACATTTTAAACCAACATCAACATTGTTATTTTCATAAGCAGCTATCCACTTTGATTTTTTCATGTCACCTTTTTTTATCATTGGACCTGCTTCCATTGATGTATGCATTTCATCTCCGGTTCTGTCTAAAAAACCTGTATTAATGAAAAAAACCCTGCTTTTTAATGTTCTTATACATTCTTTTAAGTTTACAGATGTTCTTCTCTCTTCATCCATTATACCGCATTTAATTGTATTCTTTTCAAGTTTTAATACTTCTTCAACTCTTGTGAATATTTTATCTGTAAAAGCAGTCTCTTCAGGTCCGTGCATTTTCGGTTTTACAATATATATAGATCCAGTTCTTGAGTTACCTTTTCTTTTTAAATCATGAATTGCTGCAGCAGTTGTAATAAATGCATCCATGATACCTTCAGGGACTTCAGAACCATCTTCTAAAATAATTGCTGAATTAGTCATTAGATGACCAACATTCCTAATTAAAAGTAAGCTTCTACCATGTAATTTTTCTTTTTTATTATCTTTTGAAATATAACTTCTATCTGGATTTAGTTTTCTTTCAAAAGTTTTTCCATCCTTTTCGAAGACAGATTTTAGAGTTCCTTTCATCAAACCCAACCAATTTCTGTAACATAATATTTTATCTTCTGAATCTACTGCTGCAACACTATCTTCGTTATCACATATTGTAGATATTGCAGATTCTACAATTATGTCACTTATTCCCGCAGCATCTTGGACAGCACTAAATGCTTTTGGGTTAATTATTATCTCAATTTTTAAATTATTATTTTCTAAAATTATTGTTGTTGGATTATTAGGTTCTCCTCTATATCCAATAAATTTATTTTTATCTACTAGCTCAAACTCCTTATCATCTTTTAAAATTTTCAAGTCACTTCCCTTTATTTTAAATCCATTTATATCTTTCCAATGAATTTCATTGATAGAGAAGTGGTCATTTAGAAATTCGCGTGCATATCTTATTACTTCTTGTCCTCTTAGAGGATCATATTTTTGACTCCCAGTTTCTTCTGACTCAATTAAATCTGTTCCATATAAACTATCGTAAAGACTTACCCATCTAGCATTAGCAGCATTTAATGTATATCTAGAGTTCATTATAGGAACTACAAGTTGAGGACCTGCAATGCTTGAAATTTCACTATCAAGCTTTTTGGTATCTATTTTAAAATCATTCCCTTCTTCTTTTAAATATCCAATTTCTTTTAAAAAATTCTTATACTCTTGATGATTAAATTCTCCATTTCTGTTTTTTTTTAACCATAAATCAATTTCAGATTGAAGAGTTTCGCGAACCTCTAATAATTTTTTATTGATTGGTGCAAGTTCATTAATACTTTTATCAAATCCATCCCAGAAATCTTTTTCGTTAACATCTAATCCTGTAAGAAGTTCATTTTTTACAAAATCAGCCAAATTCTTAGAAACAGATAAAGTATTTATTTTTATAAATGAATCACCCATAATTTTTTAAATTTAGAAACCGTTGTATATGACAATCAATAAATTATGTCATTACTTTATTGAAAAAAATGTTATTTTTCATCTGAAAAGAATATAATTTTTGTAATTTGATCATTTTATCGCCAAAAAATTATATATAATAAAGCAATGAAAAATTATTTAAATTTTGAGACTGATATAAAAAACTTAGAAACAGAATTAGATAAATTAAAAGATCCTTATAATCAAGACGGCATTTCAGAAGTTGACACAACTAAAATAACGGATTTACAAAATGAAATAGATAAAAAACTTAACGATGTATATTCAAATCTAGATGCATGGCAGACAACATTGGTTGCAAGACACGAGGATAGACCTAAATCAAAATTTTTTATTGATAATTTATTTGATGAATTTATTTCACTTTCTGGGGATAGATTTTATGGAGAGGATAAGTCAGTAATATGTGGCTTTGGTAAATTTAATTCTAAGTCAGTTTTAGTAATAGGACAGGAAAAGGGTGAAAATTTAGATACAAGGATTGAGAGAAATTTTGGAATGATGAGACCAGAAGGTTACAGAAAAACAATAAGGCTAATGAATTTAGCTAATAAATTCAAAATACCAATTATTAATTTTGTTGATACTCCAGGCGCTTACCCTGGAGTTGGTGCTGAAGAAAGAGGACAAGCGGAAGCAATTGCAAAGTCTATTGAATGTTCTATGCAACTGACTGTTCCAACTTTATCTATAATTATAGGCGAAGGAGGCTCTGGTGGTGCTATTGCATTAGCTTCTTCAAGTAAAGTATTGATGTTAGAGAATGCAATATATTCAGTAATATCTCCAGAGGGATGTGCAACCATACTTTGGCGAGATCCAACAAAGACTTTAGAAGCTGCGAAAGCAATGAAACTTTCAGCGAAAGATCTTTTAAAACTAGAAATTATTGATGAGATAATACCCGAACCTTTGGGTGGTGCGCATCGAGATAAAGATCTTATTTTAGATAATGTACGTAATGCTATTGATAAAAACTTAAGTAAATTTCTTACCTTAAATGAGGAAGAAATATTAAATCAAAGAAAGAATAAGTTTTTAGATATTGGAAGGAATAAAGGTTTCACCACTAATGCAACGCATCAAGATAAACTTACTATTAAAAATAATCTTTTTCAAAATTTGATTTTAAAAATTAAATCTAATAAAAAATTATTTATTTCAACTACATCAATTCTTCTATTATTAATTTTATTAACAGTGATTTTTTAATTTATAAGGCACCACAACAATTTTTAAATTTTTTTCCAGTAGCTTCACATCTTTCATTTCTAGATATTTTTCCTTCTTTATTTTTTACAAGTAGGCATTTTGGATCATTATTAATATTATCACTAGTTTTAGTCTGACTATCATCTTTTTCTATTATTCTTAAATTTAGAAGCATTGTTACAAGATCAGTTTTTAATTTTCCCAGTAAATTTTCAAATAATATAAAAGCTTCTTTTTTGTACTCCACCAAAGGATCTCTTTGTCCATAAGATCTTAAACCAATTACTTGTCTTAATTGTTCCAGATATTGAATATGTGATTTCCAATTCTGATCTATGATTTGTACTAATATTCTTTTTTCAATTTCATTCCCTTGTTCAACACCTAGTAAATTGTTTCTTTCCTCTCTATTCTTTGTGAATTTATCTTTTATCGTTTTTTCCATTACTTTCAGATCTGAATTTAAAATATTATCTATTTCATCATTTTCAATGGATTTACCTAGAATCTGTTTTATTGTATTTGGAAATTCCTTAGAGTTAGGAGATTTTTCGTGTAGAATTTTTTGTCTTTTTAAATTGTCTAGAACTTCTTCTAAAAAAATGTCTGAATAATTTTCTTTTTCTTTTCCATCTATTACATTTTTTCGTTGTTCAAAAATTACATGTCTTTGGTCATTAAGAACATTATCAAATTTAATAAGCGTTTTTCTTATATCAAAGTTTCTTGCTTCAACTTTTTGTTGTGCTCTTTCAATTGCTTTGTTTATCCAAGGATGATCAATACTTTCACCATCTTTAAGACCAAGCTTTTCAAGCATTGAATTCATGGTTTCTGAGCCAAACAATCTCATCAAATCATCTTCTAAACTCACAAAAAATATTGAGCTACCTTCATCTCCCTGTCTCCCTGACCGTCCTCTTGCTTGATTATCAACTCTCCTGCTTTCCATTCTTTCTGTTCCAATAACAAATAAACCTCCCCTTTTTTTTACATCTTCTTTTTCGGATTGATCTTGTCCACCTAACTTAATGTCAACACCTCTTCCCGATATACTTGTTGTAATAATTACTGAATTTATTTTGCCTGCATTTGCAATAATTTCTGCTTCTTTCTCATGATTTTTAGCATTTAAAACAATATGTTTAATTTTTTCTTTTTCTAACAAATTCGAATAATGCTCAGATTTATTTATGCTAGATGTAAAGACCAATAGTGGTTGTCCAATTTTATTACACTCTTTTATTTTTTGTATAATTGCGTTATCTTTTTCCAAACTTGTCCTAAAAATTTGATCATTTAAATCATCTCTTATCATATCTTTGTTTGTAGGTATCTGTAATACTGGCAAGTTATAAATTTCAAAAAATTCCGCGGACTCTGTTAGAGCAGTTCCTGTACAACCTGCCAATTTATCATATAACTTGAAAAAATTTTGATAGGTTATTGACGCAAGTGTTTGATTTTCAGCTTTAACATCTATTTTTTCTTTTGCCTCTAAACTTTGATGAAGTCCATCACCAAATCTTCTACCTGGCAATTGTCTACCTGTCTGTTCATCGATTATAATTATTTCATTTTCTTTAACTATGTAATCTCTTCCATTTTCAAACAAATAATTTGCTCTCAAAGCTTGGTTTACATGATGAACTAAATGTAAATTTTCAGGATCATAAAAATTATTATTTTTTAAAATACCAGCATCAGAAAATATTTTTTCAACATTATCTATCCCCTGATTCGTTAAAAGAATATTTTTTTCTTTTTCGTCTAAATCAAAGTCTGATTCCTTTAGATTTTTAATTAATTTATCTACAGCAATATATTGCATAGTCTTATCTTCTGCTGCCCCAGAAATAACCAGAGGAGTTCTTGCTTCATCTATTAAACAAGAGTCAATCTCATCAACTATTGCAAAATTATGTTTCCTCAAAACCATTTCATTTTTTGAATATTTCATGTTATCTCTTAAAAAATCAAAACCTAATTCGCTGTTCGTGGCATAAGTTATGTCTTTATTATAATTTTCTTTACGTTCTTCGTCTGATTGGTTTGAGTTTATAAATCCACAACTCAAACCCAAAAAATTGTATATTTTACCCATATTTATACTATCTCTTTTTGCTAGATAATCATTTACAGTAACTATATGAACACCTCTTTTTTCTAACGCGTTAAGATATGCAGCAAGAACAATAGTAAGTGTTTTGCCTTCACCTGTTTTCATCTCTGCGATCTTATTTTCATGTAACGCAATACCACCAATTAGCTGGACATCAAAGTGTCTCTCATTGTTGATTCTTTTCGAAGCTTCTCTAACCAATGCAAATGCCTCAGGCAATATATCGTTTAATTTTTCGCCTTCTTTTAATCTAGAAATAAATTCATTTGTTCTTAAAGGAAATTCATTATCCTTGAATTTACTAACCTTGTTTTCTTTAAGATTAATCTCTTTTACAATTTTTTGAATTCTGTCTAATTCTTTTTGATTGCCACTTTTTATAAATTTACTAATAATGTTTAATGGATTAAGCATATTTTTGATGTTTTAATAGTTATAAATTATATAGTTATTCATTTAAAAAATTAAATAGCATGGATTTTGGTATAAACAACTTTTTTGATAAGAAACACACGGACTCTAAAATAGGACATTTTCAAGATCTTGAACATATTGATGGATTATCTATCTCAACAATTAGCTGTGGTCTTTACAATAAAAAAAGAGACGACTTAGTTTTATTTTATTTTAGGGATGGTGCAAATTATGCAAATGTATATACAAAATCTAGTTTAGTATCTGAAAATATAAAATGGAATAAAAAAATAAAAGATAAAAAAATTTATGGCATTTTAATTAATACAAGAAACGCAAATGCCTTAACAGGAAATGATGGCTATAACTCTCTTAAAAAAATTTCCTTAAATTTGTCAAAATTATTAACATCAAAACAAATACAAGATGAGGAAAAGCCAAGAGAAATTAAACCAAACCAAATATTATTTGCTTGCACAGGTACCATAGGGGAAAAATTTCCTGAAAATGAAATTTTAAGTAGCACAAAAAACTTAGTTGATAAAATAAAATACAATCAAAATAAACTAATTTGGATAAAAGCAGCTCTTGGGATTATGACAACAGACACTAAACCAAAATTATCAATGGCAGAATGTAAGATAGCTGGTTCCGATGTAAAAATATATGGAGTTGCAAAAGGATCTGGAATGATCTTTCCAAATATGGCAACAACTTTAGGATTTATTTTTACTGATGCCAATATTTCTTCATCAATTTTGAAACAGATACTTAATCTAAATATTAAGACTACTTTTAATGCTATAACATGCGATGGGGATACTAGTACAAATGACATGGTCTCAATATTTTCAACAGGCAAAGCTAACAATAAAGAGATAAAAAGTTTTAAAGATCCAAAATTAAAGCAATTCATTAGCAGTGTTCATCAGGTCATGCTAAACTTAGCAAAAAGAGTTGCAAGTGATGGAGAGGGAGCAACAAAATTTGTTACTATTACATGCATTAATAGCAAAACCGAGAAAGATGCAAAAAATATTTGTTTCTCAATAGCTAACTCACCATTAGTTAAAACAGCAATCTTTGGAGAAGATCCTAATTGGGGTAGAATTGCGATGGCAATCGGAAAAAGTGGTGCGACTGTTAAACAAGAAAAATTATCTATATTGATGGGATCTAATATAATCCTTAAAGATGGAAAATTAGATAAAAATTATAACGAGAATATCATAAGTGATTATATGAAAAATGAGAAGATAGAGATAACAATCGATCTATCTATTGGAAGTAAAAAATTTACAGCGTATACTATGGATTTATCTAAGGAATATATTGAAATTAATTCTGATTACAGATCTTAGGTATTGAAATCTTATAAAATATAATTAAGTCATTTCAATGATTAAGTATTTATTAAATTGTAAAAATTGCAGTCTTGAGTTTGAAAGCTGGTTCGCTAGCTCAAAAGAATTTGATAAATTAAAAAAACTAAAGCTTCTTAGTTGTCAGCAGTGTAATTCACAAAAAATTGAAAAGTCTTTGATGAAGCCAAATTTAGCTAATTCTAACTTCAAACAAGATAAAGCTTACAAGAATTATAAAAATGTTAAAAAAAAATTAAGAGAATATCAAAAATTTGTAAAAGAAAACTTTGAATATGTTGGGGAAAATTTTGTTTACGAGGCTAGATCTATTCATTACAGCAAAAAAAAGAGTAAAAAAAATATTTTTGGCAAAGCATCAATTGAAGACGTTAAAGAACTAAAAGAAGAAGGTATAGAGACATCAACCATTCCATGGATTGAAGATAAGGAAAATTAACTCTTTTTGAACTTTGTTATATAATTTACAGATTTGTCATTTGAAAGTTTCCACTTATTTAAAAGTGGATTAAATTTAACTCCATCAATACTTTTTAATACAAGTGAATTTTTATTGCATATATTTTCTAGATTTTTAGGTTTCACAAATTTATTCCAATCATGTGTTCCTATTGGAAGCCATCTTAAAATATATTCAGCTCCGATTATTGCAAATACATAAGATTTTAATGTTTGGTTTAAGGTGGCAATGAACATTAAACCATTATTTTTTAAAAATTTTGTACTTTGATTTATAAATTTAGGAATATCTTCAACATGTTCAACTATTTCCATATTGAGAATTATATCAAATTTTTTTTCATAATTAAAATTCTCTGGAGACTTATCATGATATTCAATGTTTAAATTGCTTTTTTTTAAATGATGTTTTGCAATATCAATATTTTTTTTGGACGCATCGATACCCACTACTTCTGCTCCAAGTCTTGCTAAAGGTTCGGATAATAAACCTCCTCCACATCCAATATCAAGAATACTTATTCCTTTTAATGGTTTGTGATTTGATGAAATATTAAAATCTTTAATAATATTGTTTTTTATGTACTCTATTCTAATTGGGTTAAATTTGTGAAGTGGTTTAAATTTTCCATTAGGATTCCACCATTCTTCAGCAATTTTGCTAAATTTTTCTACTTCTTCTTTGTTTATAGTATTATTGCTCATTCTTTATTGACATTATAAATAAGATGTATTTTATCAATATTATAAAGCTTGTAAATAAAACTACCAATGAAAATTATTGTATTAAAATTTGGCGGTACTTCAGTTGGGTCAATTCAAAGAATTAAAAAAGTATCAAAAATAATAAAATCTTACTCAAAAAAATATAGAGTAATAGTTTTGTCATCTGCAATGAGAGGTACTACCAATAAGTTGATCAATATGTCAAAAAAAATCAGTGAAAATTTTCCTGATAATGAATATGATGCTTTAGTTTCTGCTGGTGAGCAGATTTCGTGTTCGTTATTAGCAGGTCATCTAGCAGCAAGTGGTTTAAATTCTAGATCTTGGATGGCTTGGCAAATACCAATTATAACGGAAGGTAAACACAAATATTCAAGAATTAAATATATAAATAAAACTAAAATTTTAAAATTTTTAAAATCCGGAGGAATTCCTATTATTGCTGGATTTCAGGGCGTGAATAAAAATTCAAATATTACAACTATTGGCAGGGGCGGATCTGATTCAAGCGCAATTATGGTTGCAAAGTTTTTTAAAGCTGATCGATGTGTCATTTACACAGATGTTGAGGGAGTATATACAACAGATCCAAATAAACTTAATTCTGCAAAAAAAATTAAAAATATATCTTATGAAGAAATGTTAGAAATGGCCTCATTAGGATCAAAAGTAATGCAACCAGATTCTATACAAGATGCAAGATTAAATAGGATAAATATTGAAGTAAAATCATCATTTATAAACAAATCTGGCACATTAATTACAAAAAGAAAAAATATTATTAATAATAAAATTATCACAGGAATTTCTTCAACAGATAATGATGCAAAAGTAACTTTATTAGGAGTTAAAGATAGCCCAGGCATAGCAGCTTCGATATTTAAACCGCTTTCACAAAATTCAATAAACGTAGATATGGTAGTTCAAAATATATCAGCTGATGGCAAGCAAACAGATCTTACATTTACAATCAAGTCAAATGATTTGAATAAAACAAAAAAAATTATAAACAAAAATAAAAATATTGTTTTTAAAAAATTAATATTTGATAAAAATGTATCGAAAGTATCAATAATAGGCGTTGGAATGATTACTACTCCAGGTGTCACATTTAGAATGTTTCAAGCACTTGCAAGAAAAAATATAAATATACAGGTTATTTCAACTTCAGAAATTAAAATATCAGTTTTAATAAAAAGCACAAATGCTTCAAAAGCTGTAAAATGTTTACATAAAGAATTTAAGTTAGACAAATGACCTCTGAAATTAGACCATTTAGAAAAATTAATAGAAAGAAGACTAAAGAGATAAGTGTTGGGAAAATAAAAGTTGGTGGAGATAATCCTATCACAGTTCAGACAATGACCAATACATTGACGACGGATCATAAATCTACAATAGAACAAATAAATAGAGTTACTGAAGCTGGCGCAGACATTGTAAGAGTTTCATTTCCTGACGCTAAATCAACAGAGTCCTTAAAAACCATAATTAAATATGTGGATGTTCCATTAGTTGCAGATATACATTTTCACTATAAGAGAGCAATAGAGGCAGCTGAGAATGGTGCGGATTGTCTTCGTATAAATCCTGGTAATATTGGGGATAAAAAAAGAATTGCAGAAGTTATATCGGCAGCGAAAAATAATAATTGTTCAATTAGAATTGGTGTTAATGCAGGATCACTTGAAAAAGATATTCTTGAAAAATACAGAGAGCCTTGTCCCGAAGCCTTGGTAGATAGTGCTTTAAGGAATATAAAAATAATTGAGGATATGGATTTTTCTAATTTTAAAATTAGCGTCAAATCATCAGATGTTTTTTTATCTATAGCAGCTTATAAATTGTTATCAGAAAAAACAGATTATCCACTTCACTTAGGTATTACGGAAGCAGGAAGTTATTTACCTGGTAGCATTAAAACTTCTATTGGATTTGGAAGCCTTTTATTAAATGGAATAGGAGATACTATAAGAGTATCTCTTTCAGACGATCCAGTCGAAGAAGTAAAGGTTGGAAACGAAATTTTAAAATCCTTAAATTTAAGGAACAGGGGTGTAAAAATAATTTCATGTCCCTCTTGTGCCAGACAAGCCTTTCAAGTTATTGAAACTGTAAAACAGTTAGAAGAAAGATTATCACATATTAAAAAGCCCATAACTCTTTCGATTATAGGTTGTGTTGTTAATGGACCAGGAGAAGCTAAACAAACAGAAATTGGTATTACTGGTGGTGGAAAAGATAATCATATGTTGTATTTAAATGGTGTAGAAACAGAAAAAGTGATGACAAAAGATATGATTAATAAAATCGTCACTTTAGTAGAAGAAAAAGCCTCAAACTTATAAAAATAAATATATGCTCCCGAGAGAAAAAGTTCAAAACTTAATTGATAGACATCTTGAACTTGAGAAGGAACTATCTTCAGGCAGGGTTGAAAAAAAAAAATTTGCAGAAATTTCTAAAGAGTATTCAAATTTGAACGATATCATAAATCAAGCTAAAGAATATTTAAGTTATTGGAAAGACTTAGAGGAATTAAATAACATAATAAACGATAAAACCTCTGACGATGAAATGAAAGATTTTGCAATTAGCGAGCTTGAAACACTTAAAAGTAATTATGTAATCAACGAGAAAAAAATTAAATTATTTTTACTACCTAAAGATCTTGCAGATAGCAAAAATGCTATTATTGAAATTAGAGCAGGAACAGGAGGCCTTGAAGCCAGTTTATTTGCTTCGGATTTATACAACATGTATGAAAAAGTTTGCCAAAAAAAAAAATGGAATATAGAAATAATTTCAATATCTAAAAGTGATGCTGGTGGTCTAAAAGAAGTTATAGCCTTAATAAAAGGAAAAAATATTTATTCGTCATTAAAATATGAAAGTGGTGTACACAGAGTTCAACGTGTGCCAGATACTGAAACTCAAGGCAGAGTACATACCTCAGCTGCAACAGTAGCAGTTTTGCCTGAGGCTGAAGATTTAGATATTAAATTAGATGAGAAAGATTTGAGGGTTGACGTGTTCAGAAGTAGTGGGCCTGGTGGCCAAAGTGTCAATACTACCGACTCAGCTGTAAGAATTACTCATATTCCAACCGGCATTGTTGTTAGTCAACAAGATGAAAAATCTCAAATTCGTAACAAGGAAAAAGGTCTTAAAATTTTAAAGTCGAGAATTTATGATTATGAGAGACAAAAAATAGACCAAGAAAGGTCAAAAGATAGAAAAAACAAAATTGGAACTGGAGATAGATCAGAAAGAATTAGAACATATAATTTTCCACAAGGCAGAGTTACTGATCATAGAATTAATTTAACTTTGCATAAGCTAGAAGAATTTATGGAGGGAGAAATTTTCGATGAAATAATAGAAAATTTAAGTTTACAATCACAACAAGAAGAGCTTAGTAAAATAAATTAATGAACAACTTACAAGCAATAAATTTTGCAAATAAAATACTTAAAGTAAACAAAATCAAAAGTCATAGTTTGGATAGTGAACTAATACTAGCAAAAACTTTAAATTCGACCAGAGAAAATTTATTAATAAACTTAAATACAAAATTAAAAAAAAAAAGATTCAATAACTTTAAAAAATTAATTTTAAGAAGAAAAAAAAATGAACCAGTTGCACAAATATTAAAAAGTAAAGAATTTTGGAAGTCTAGCTTTTTTATTGATGAGAATGTTTTAATTCCAAGACCAGAAACTGAAATTATAATTGAACAATTTCTTAAATTTACTTCTAAAAATTCTGCAAAGCACATATTAGATGTAGGAACTGGATCAGGATGCATCATAATTTCAATTTTAAAAGAAAGAATAAATTGTTATGGAACTGCATTAGATATAAGTAAAAAGGCTCTAAATATTGCAAAATTTAATGCAAAAATGCATCACTTACAGAATAAAATCAAATTCATTAATATCGATATTGACAAATTTAATCATAATAAATATGATTTTATTGTTTCTAATCCGCCATACATTAAAAATTTTGATATAAAGAGATTAGAAGATAGTGTTAGATTATTTGAACCACATTTAGCTTTAGATGCAGGCATAGATGGTTTAAGCATAATAAAAAAATTAATACTTAAAAGTAAATTATTGTTAAAAAAAAACGGAAAAATAATTATTGAAATCGGAGAAAATCAAAAATACTCAGCTATGAAATTATTGCAAATAAATGGATTTTACATCAACAATGTTTGTCGAGATTATCAATCATATCCGAGAGTATTAGTAGCCACCAAATCATTTTAATGAATAACTTCAGAAATAATAGAAAAAACAGATTTAAATCAAATGGAGAAAGAAACTTCAGAAAAAGACCTTTAAGTGGATCAAGAAATATTTCTGAGTTCGCAAATTCAGATTTTAGACACAGAAATCCAGGAAGAAATAATCAAAATGCCGCCAAGTTAGTTGACAAGTATAATAATTTAGCAAGAGAAGCATTATCATCAGGAGATAAAATTTTATCAGAAAATTATTTGCAACATGCTGATCATTTTTCAAGAATATTGATACAGCAGGATCTTGCTAAAATTGGTGAAAATAATAATAATGTTATAGAGCAAGATTTTAATAATACCATAAAAGAAAATTCAAACGATACTAAAAAAAATAATATCGATAACAATCAAGATAACTAAAATTAATTAGTTAATATTTAAAAGAAGATCAGATTTTAAAACATCTATTTTTATTTTTGAAACCTCGAATTTTTTTCTGTCATTACCTTTCAATATTTTGCCTGAGGGTAGTTTTAATTTCTGTGAATTAATTTTTTTTCCGTTTTCGATTACTTCGTAATGTAAATGAGGTCCCGTTGACATTCCAGTTGATCCTACATAACCAATAATTTGACCTTGTTTAACTCTTACACCTTTTTTTATACCTCTTCCAAATTTAGACATATGTGCATAGACGGTTTGATAAACTGAATTATGTTTAATTTTTACACAATTTCCACCACCACCACACCAACCTGCCTTTGTAATCTTTCCATCACCAGAGGCCATTATAGGCGTTCCTGTTGGTGCAGCAAAATCTGTACCTGTATGCATTTTAGTATAACCTAAAATAGGATGTTTTCTTTTTCCATAGGAAGATGATAATCTAGCCCCATTAATTGGAGTTTTCATCAAAGTCTTTCGTATACTTTTTCCATTTTCATCAAAATAATCTATCTTACCTTTTTCATACTCAAATTTATAAAGTTGTAAGTCTATATTTTGCAAATTTAAATTTGCGAAAATAATTTCACCTGTATCAACAATTTTATTATTTTCATCAGCAAATTCTTCATAAATAATTTGAAAACTATCGTCTTTCCAAACATCTCTTTGAAAATCAACTTGAAAGCCGTAGAGTCTAGCAAACTCAATAATAATATTTGGTTTTATTCCTAAATTTATTGCACTGTTATAAAGACTATTAGTAATTATAGTTTCTTTATAAACTAATCTTTTCCTAAAATTTTTTTTTATTTTTTTTGAGACAAAAATATTTTTATCGATAGCTCTTTTAAATACAATTTCATTTTTTTTATCAGTTTCAACTTTAAATTCTATAACTTTATTTTTATACAAATTATCAAATTTGAAGAAAAATTTTTGATTTATATTTAATATTTTTAATGATTTTTCACTTAAAATTGTATCTAGAATAATTTTCTTTTCTTCATTGCTTATTTCAAGTTTTTTAATAATATTTTCGTATGTATCCCCAGGTTGAGCTGAGTAATTTTGTGAAGTATATCTGGGTTCTAAATTTTGGGTAATTTCCTTAACTATTTTCTTTACATATATATTTCCAAAACTACCACGAAGTTTCTCTGTAAGTTTTCTCTTATTATCATTATGAATATTTGTTACAATCAATGCAATAAGAGTGATTATTGCAAGCCAAAAAAAAATTGAGTATTCACTAAATTTCAATAATTTATTAATTTTCACTCTTTGTTTCTCCAAAAGTGTTGATTTTTGCGGTTTTTTTTCATTTATAAATTTATCTAATTTCTTGATTTATTAATATTATTGAATATAAGCGTCCCACTCAACATTATTTATTAATGTTTTTATTGAGCATGTCTCAATTAGCTATTTTATTAGTTTATATTTTAAGAAGAGAAGTGTGGACGGTTAAGGTTACCAAAATTTGTCGTACACACTTCAACATTACATAAATATTATTCTTAGTATTTATGTAGAAGCTAGTGTGCGCCGTTTTTAAACTTGAGAGTTTGATCATGGCTCAGAACGTACGCTGGCGGCACGCCTTATACATGCAAGTCGAACGAAGTAGCAATACTTAGTGGCAGACGGGTGAGTAACATGTAGGTATCTTCCCTTTGGTGAGGAATAACACGAGGAAACTTGTGCTAATACCTCATAAGTCTTTACGGAGAAAGCTTTATGCGCCGAAGGATGAGCCTGCACTTGATTAGTTTGTTGGTGAGGTAATGGCTTACCAAGACTTTGATCAATAGCTGATCTGAGAGGATGATCAGCCACATTGGGACTGAGACACGGCCCAAACTCCTACGGGAGGCAGCAGTAGGGAATATTGCACAATGGAGGAAACTCTGATGCAGCGATGCCGCGTGAGTGAAGAAGGCCCTTGGGTTGTAAAGCTCTTTCGTCGGGGAAGAAAATGACTGTACCCGAATAAGAAGGTCCGGCTAACTTCGTGCCAGCAGCCGCGGTAATACGAAGGGACCTAGCGTAGTTCGGAATTACTGGGCTTAAAGAGTTCGTAGGTGGTTAAAAAAGTTGGTGGTGAAATCCCAGAGCTTAACTCTGGAACTGCCATCAAAACTTTTTAGCTAGAGTATGATAGAGGAAAGCAGAATTTCTAGTGTAGAGGTGAAATTCGTAGATATTAGAAAGAATACCAATTGCGAAGGCAGCTTTCTGGATCATTACTGACGCTGAGGAACGAAAGCATGGGTAGCGAAGAGGATTAGATACCCTCGTAGTCCATGCCGTAAACGATGTGTGTTAGACGTTGGAAATTTATTTTCAGTGTCGCAGCGAAAGCATTAAACACACCGCCTGGGGAGTACGACCGCAAGGTTAAAACTCAAATGAATTGACGGGGACCCGCACAAGTAGTGGAGCATGTGGTTTAATTCGAAGATACGCGCAGAACCTTACCAACACTTGACATGTTCGTCGCGACTTTAAGAGATTAAAGTTTTCGGTTCGGCCGGACGAAACACAGGTGCTGCATGGCTGTCGTCAGCTCGTGTCGTGAGATGTTGGGTTAAGTCCCGCAACGAGCGCAACCCTCACTTTTAGTTGCCATCATTAAGTTGGGCACTCTGAAAGAACTGCCGGTGATAAGCTGGAGGAAGGTGGGGATGACGTCAAGTCCTCATGGCCCTTACGTGTTGGGCTACACACGTGCTACAATGGCATTTACAATAGGAAGCAAGATGGCGACATCAAGCAAATCCTAAAAAGATGCCTCAGTTCGGATTGTACTCTGCAACTCGAGTACATGAAGCTGGAATTACTAGTAATCGCGGATCAGCGCGCCGCGGTGAATACGTTCCCGGGTCTTGTACACACCGCCCGTCACACCATGGGAGTTGGTTCTACCTTAAGGCAAGGTTTAAAACCCTTGACCACGGTATAGTCAGCGACTGGGGTGAAGTCGTAACAAGGTAGCCGTAGGGGAACCTGCGGCTGGATTACCTCCTTTCTAAGGATGATTAAGAATTATTTCTTAATCTAAATAATATAACAGGATAATGTTGACCGTCCTCATTTCTCTTCTTAAAATTAGTGTTTCACTCTTCGTGCTATAAGGGCCGGTAGCTCAGTTGGTTAGAGCACACCCTTGATAAGGGTGGGGTCGAAAGTTCGAGTCTTTCTCGGCCCACCATTTCAAACTTGGGGGATTAGCTCAGCTGGGAGAGCGCCTGATTTGCATTCAGGAGGTCAGCGGTTCGATCCCGCTATCCTCCACCAGTAAACACTTAGTTATTTTCTTTGTATAAAATTTATTATTATCAATATCTATATCCGATTGTTCGTATTATTGAACAATCAACAAAATTTCGAATAGATGAATTTTTGTAAAAATTTAATTCAACACAGAATTTTTTTCTGTGCATAAATTAAGCGTTTAAGGGCGTGTGGCGGATGCCTTGGCACTGAAAGCCGATGAAGGACGTGGTATACTGCGATAAGTTGCGGGGAGCTGTATGCAAGTTTTGATCCGTAAATTTCCGAATGGGGAAACCCAACACTTTATGTGTTGCTTTGAGCTGAATACATAGGTTCAAAGAGACAACCCGGAGAACTGAAACATCTAAGTAACCGGAGGAAAAGAAATCAATTGAGATTCCGTTAGTAGTGGCGAGCGAAAACGGAACAGGCCAGTAGAATTGTTAAAAAAATTTGAATAGCTTGGAAAAGCTAACCAGAGAGGGTGATAGTCCCGTATAAGTAATGTTTAACAATTTTCTTGAGTAAAGCGGGACACGTGAAATCTTGCTCGAATATAGGGGGACCACCCTCTAAGCCTAAATACTCTTCAGTGACCGATAGTGAACTAGTACCGTGAGGGAAAGGTGAAAAGAACCCCTATTAGGGGAGTGAAATAGAACCTGAAACTGCATGCCTACAATCAGTCGAAGCTCTTTTTAGAGTGACGGCGTACCTTTTGTATAATGGGTCAGTGACTTAATTTATAAAGCAAGCTTAAGCCATCTAGGTGTAGGCGTAGCGAAAGCGAGTCTTAATAGGGCGACTAGTTTTATGAATTAGACCCGAAAACGAATGAGCTTACCATGAGCAGGTTGAATGCAAGGTAACACTTGCTGGAGGACCGAACCAGTTGACGTTGAAAAGTCTTTGGATGACTTGTGGTAAGGGGTGAAAGGCCAACCAAATTCGTAGATAGCTGGTTTTCCGCGAAAACTATTTAGGTAGTGCGTTGAATAAATATACTTTCAGAGGTAGAGCACTAAATGGGCTAGGGGGAAGAGATTCTTACCAAACCTAATAAAACTCCGAATGCTGAAAGTAGTTCTTCAACAGACAGACTGTGGGTGCTAAGGTCCATGGTCGAGAGGGAAAGAGCCCAGACCACCAGATAAGGTCCCAAAATTGTGATTAAGTGTGAAAGGATGTGGAAATTCCTTAACAGCCGGGAGGTTGGCTTAGAAGCAGCCATCCTTTAAAGATAGCGTAACAGCTCACCGGTCTAATAGAGTTTCTGCGCCGAAGATGTAACGGGGCTAAAATCACATACCGAATCTGTGGGTTTATAAAGTTTTCGAACTTTATAAGCGGTAGCGGAACGTTCTGTAAGCCTGTAAAGGGATACCCGCGAGGGATCCTGGAGGTATCAGAAGTGCGAATGCTGACATGAGTAACGATAAAATAAGTGAAAAACTTATTCGCCGAAAATCCAAGGGTTTCTGCGCAAGGTTAATCCGCGCAGAGTTAGTCGGCCCCTAAGGCGAGGGCGAAAGCCGTAGTCGATGGAAATAAGGTTAATATTCCTTAACCTAGTGGTAGTGACAGATTTTGTAAGTTGTAAGTTCTTAATGGATTGAGCTTGCCGCGAAAAAGTCTCAGGAAATAGCTCCACTACATGACCGTACCCTAAACCGACACAGGTGGATTAATAGAGTATATTTAGGCGCTTGAGAGAATGATGTTGAAGGAACTCGGCAAAATGCTTCTGTAACTTCGGGATAAAGAAGACCTTTTTTTGGGCAACCATTTAAAGGTGGCACAAGCCAGGGAGAAGCGACTGTTTATCAAAAACACAGGGCTCTGCTAACACGTAAGTGGATGTATAGGGTCTGACGCCTGCCCGGTGCTGGAAGGTTAATGCGATGGGTGCAAGCTCATTTCTGAAGCCCCAGTAAACGGCGGCCGTAACTATAACGGTCCTAAGGTAGCGAAATTCCTTGTCGGGTAAGTTCCGACCTGCATGAATGGCGTAACGATTTCTCCGCTGTCTCCAACATCAACTCAGTGAAATTGAATTCTCCGTGAAGATGCGGAGTTCGCGTAGTTAGACGGAAAGACCCCGTGCACCTTTACTGCAACTTTACATTGGTGTTAGGAAAAACATATTTAGCATAGGAGGGAGACATTGAAGCAATGGCGTCAGTTGTTGTGGAGTCACCAGTGAAATACCTCTTTTGTTTTTCTTGGCATCTAACTGATTGCCGTTATCCGGCATCAAGACATTGTATGGTGGGTAGTTTGACTGGGGCGGTCGCCTCCCAAATAGTAACGGAGGCGTGCGAAGGTAAGCTCAGAACGGTCAGAAATCGTTCGTAGAGTGCAATGGCATAAGCTTGCCTGACTGTGAGACTGACAAGTCGAGCAGAGTCGAAAGACGGTCATAGTGATCCGGTGGTTCTGAGTGGAAGGGCCATCGCTCAACGGATAAAAGGTACGCCGGGGATAACAGGCTGATACTGCCCAAGAGCTCATATCGACGGCAGTGTTTGGCACCTCGATGTCGGCTCATCACATCCTGGGGCTGGAGCAGGTCCCAAGGGTTTGGCTGTTCGCCAATTAAAGTGGTACGTGAGCTGGGTTCAGAACGTCGTGAGACAGTTCGGTCCCTATCTGCTATGCGTGTAGAAGAATTGAGAGGAGCTGTCCCTAGTACGAGAGGACCGGGATGGACGTACCACTGGTGGACCGGTTGTAGCGCCAGCTGCAGTGCCGGGTAGCTAAGTACGGAAGAGATAACTGCTGAAAGCATCTAAGCGGGAAACTCACCTCAAAACTAGTTCTTCCCATAGAGCCGTGGTAGACCACCACGTTGATAGGCCGGGTGTGGAAGTGTGGCAACACATGTAGCTGACCGGTACTAATAGCTCAATTGGCTTAATTTATGCACTGAAAAAAATTTTAATAAGATATTAAATAAATAAAACCTTTAAAATTTTTAGGTTTTAAATTTAATATAAAAACACTCGTTGTTTATTACAACAACAATCATTGTAAACTATTTTGAATAGTGATAATTTTTTTTTCAATTATTAAAGATGAATGATCAATTATCATGGGACAAATTTTTTGAATTTTCAAAAAATGTAAACTTTCCAAGCGAGGTTAAAGATTTTAATAGATTAATCGCTCATACAAATAATTATTTTGCAATTTCTGGTTATGGAGCTTTCACTCCAGGATACGTGGTAGTAATCACAAAAGAGTTTATACCCTCTTTCAGTCTTATAAAAAATAATCAACTTGAGGAATTACATTATTTCTTAGAAATTTTAAAAAAAGTAATAAAAAAAATTTATAAAAGGAAAACAGTATTGTTTGAACATGGGATGTGTGCATGTCTTGGGGGTCTCGATAGAGCACATCTTCATATAATGAGTATTAATCCGAAAATAAAAAACTCGAGTATAAAAAAATCAATTAATACTGTTTTAGAAAAAAGGAAAGCGGGAATAAAACACATTATTTATAATGGTTATAAATTAGAAAACAGACATGATATAAATACAATATTAGACTATAGGAAAAAAAATAGAGATAAAAATGATAAAATTAAAGTAATAGGAAAACTACTCAAACTAAACAATATTAAAAATTTTAAAATTGAAAAATGGCCATTCGCAACCTTGAAGCACGTTAAAAAAGGAGGGCACTATGTTTATTTTAAGACAGATAATGAGGAAACTAGTTTTTTAACAAAATATAATTTTGAAACCCAATTAGGCAGAGAAATAGTTTTTGATTTAGAATCTCATGATAAATCTTTTAAAGAAAAATATAAAAGATTAATTTTACATAATCCATGGCAATGGCAAAATAATATTTGTGAAGAAAATATATTAAAGACAATTAAAGATTTTAAAATTGAATTAAGAAATTATTACAAAAAAAATGAAAAAAAATTTAATATTAAAATTTTATAAAACTTAATTTTTACAATAATAGTTTTCACCGATATTTCTTTTAAAATAAGATGTATTTAAATATGAATTTAAACAAAATTCATTCTTTCCATAGTGTATTTGTCTGTATTCTATAAATCTATTTTTATTTAGATTTAATAGATCTTGTCCATAATCAAATAACGCAAAGGATTGGTCGTAATATATATTCAAATTATTTAATATTGTATTTGCAATATCTGCATGACTTGAATTAAAAATATTTTTCTTTTTGTGGCTTTTAATTTTACTACTGGACTTAATGAATAAAGGTATTTTTGTTTCTAAGCTATTTAAGTTAATATTATTTTCATTTAAATTAGAAAATTTAAAATCATCAAATTTTTTTTTGTCATTTAATCTAAATGCATGATCAGATGTTATAAAAATAAAAGAATTATCATATATTTCGTTTATTTTTAATAATTCAAGAAAATCTTCTAATTTATTAAGCACATGATTTTTTAAAAAATCTTTTTCTAACTTTATTATATAATTTTCATCATAAAGCCCTGGCTTAAAAGCTTTGTCTAATTTATTTACCCATGATGGACTAAATTTTATTAAAAATTTCGGCTTATTGTCATTTAAAAACTCATTTTTGTTTTCCATAACGTAACTTTTAAAATTAAAATTAATTTTATTTCTTAAAAGAATTGGAAAAAAACTATCTAAAAATAAATAAAAAATATATTCTTTTTTTTTTTTTATTTTTTTAAAATCATTTCTGCATAAGCCTGTGAAAATAATACTATTCGTTAGATTTTCGCACTGCCAAATATAAAAAGAATAATGGTTTTTTAATTCTTTAAATATTGTTTTTTCTGACCCCAAGTTGTTTGCTGTTGCAATAGAGACAATGCTTGCATAAGTCTCATCAAAATTAGAAATATGATTCTCGTATTTTACAAAATCATTTTGAAAAACTTTTTTGTAAATTTCTGAGTTAGCTAAACTATTTATAGAATTATATGAAAAACCATCTAAAACATAAATAATTATATTAGGTAAATTAAAATTTTTATTATTAATCTGATCATTATGGGAGTAAATGCTTTTATTATTTATAATCTCAAAATTAAGTATTAAACATAAAATACCAAAACCATAAAATAAAATTTTTGCTTTTTTTAAATTAACATAGGCAAAGAAAAAACATATTAAAAAAAATATAATATAAATTGAGTAATGTATTATGCTGTAAAGAGGAACGTAATCCTCGATAACATTAATAAAAAGTAAAGAAATTGAAAAAACATATAAAAATTTTAAATAGAAATTATTTTTGTTGAAATAAAAATTGAATAATAAAAAAAATATAAAAACTATTAATAGAAATAAATTTAAATAAAATAGATTTATATGGTCAATAAATAGGTAAACATATCTTCCATTAAAGAAATAGATAAGAGGCAAGATAAATAATAAGTTAAATAACCCCAGCAAATAGAGAATATCAAACTTTTTATATAGAATAATATTAAATAACTTTCTTGAACTATTTCCTAAATTTTTAAAGAAATAAAAAATGTAAACAGTAATTGTTGCCAAAAAACCTAATATAGCATTTATAATAATAGATAGATTTCCTGGATCGATATATGCATAACTTACGTTAGGGAAAAGCAAAAATAAAATAGTTAATATCAATCTCATGAGGTTACTTAATTATTTTTACATTTTTAAAATAATCTTTGTCAATTAAATATTCAGGAACTTTTCGTTTTTGTATTAAAAGCTTTCTTATCTTTGTCCCATTTATATCTTTCATGTTATTAATTTTTTTTTTAGAGCAACAATTATTATTTGAAATTTTTTTGCATAAGCTGCAGATTCTTGGAGAATTAAATTTAAGTACTTTTATACCTAATTTTTTTTCATAGAATTTTACTTTTTTTTGTGAAGCGTATTTACTGTAAAAATTAGAAATACCCGCGTGATCTCTTCCAATTAAAAAATGGGTACATCCATAATTTTTTCTTATTAATGCATGTATCAAAGCCTCTCTTGGACCAGAATATTTTGGCACAATATTTATGAAAGAAAAAAAATATTTTTTTTTCTTATTTTTTTCTAAAGAATTCTTTTTTCTTACTAAAGCTAAATTTCCTTTTAAAATTGAATTTTCTGTATATTCACCTTTTCTGTAAGATCCAATAATTGGCTGGATTAATACAGATCCACATTTTTTTATTCCAAGTTTGTGTATCCATTCGTGGCCTCTATGGGGTATGTTTCTCGTATGAAATCCTGCTATTTTCTTTAAATTTTTCAAATTCTTTTTCACTAATTTTGGATATGAAAAGTTTATTTCATTCATAATTTTTTTATTAAATTTTAATATTTTTCCAGAAATGAAAAATTTTTCTTTTTTATAAAATAAGTTATAACCTGGATGCTTCAAACTGTTAGTATTAAAAAGTGAAATACCAATTTTTTTTTTTTCTTCATTAGAAAATTTATAGAGCTCAAATATTTTGAACGTACAAATTTTTTTACTTTTATACATTAATTTAATTGTTAATTTATTTTTTAAATAAGTATTTTCTTTTTCATAGCTTAGATATATTGGAAACGGAAAAAAAATACCAGATGTTAGAGAATAACTATTACATATAGACATAAAATTTTCTTTATTAACAAATTGTTTCAGAGGAAGATATGTTTGATAATACAAGTTACAAACTTCTAAAAAGTTTTTTTTATTTAATTGAATTCTTTCCATTCTAAAATATATTAAATCTATGATATTTGATCACATATCAGTTGGTGGAGGTGTTATTGGTGTAAATACCTTAGTTAGTTTGTTAAAAAAAATCATAAAAAAAAAATTAAATAATAATACAAAAATCAAATTATGTATCATAGATAAAAATCTAAAAAATGTACCTGGAGGAATTGGTTATGGCAAATACACATCCAAGTTTGGCTATTTTAATAACCCTCTTAGACTTTCTCCAAAATCATTACAAGAATATTATTTATTAGAAGAGAACTTTGAAAATCTAAGAAGTTATATTTTATCAACAGGCTCCTCTAATGACAAAAAATTAATAGATAAATCATTAAATAATTTAAAATCAAAATCTAGTAAATTACGGAATGAAATTTATTTACCTAGAGTGGCTGTTTATTTGTGGCATTGTAATTTATTATTAAAATATCTAAAAATAATTAACAATAAATTTAAAAATATTAAAATCTTATTTTGTGAGGGACAAGTTACAAACTTAAAAAAATTAAATACCTTTACTGAATTAAATAGTGAAAAAAAATTTGAATTCTTTGAAATTGATTTAATTAAATCTGGAAAAAACAATATAATTTTTAATAAAATTAATAAAAACAAAAAAAAATTAATTGGCAAATTTGTTACTGTTGGTCTTGGAATAAATCCACCAAATAAATTATCAAATCAAAAAATGCACAATAGAAAAAATTATATCTGGGATTATTATAGTGAGGGTGCCACCAATAACTTATTAATTAAGATCAAAAAAAAAATCGATAAAAAAAAATTAATTAAATTATGTTTCATTGGTTCGAAAGCTGGGTTTCTAGAGAGTTTGCCAGAATTGTATAATTTAAAAAAAAATTATTTAAATAAACTAAAAATTTTTTGTTTTTCTGAAAAATTTGAAAGTTTAGAACCTGCAACAATTTCTTTTAAAAAAAAAATAAAATTAAAATTTTTAAAAAAAAATAGAAAAGATTTGATATCTGCAAAAAAAATATACGAAGAGATAGTTAAAGAATTTGAAATTCAAAAAAGATTTAAAAATAAAAAATATTTAATTTGGACTGAAATTTTATCCCAAAAAATTCTTCATAAATATGTTAACTCTTTGTCTATGAAAGAATTAAAATTATATCAAGATATATATCTTCACAAAATAAGAAATTTAACAAGATTTACATTTCCAGAAACAGTAAAAATTAAAAATAAAATGTTAAAAAATGGCATGATTCAACTAATAAATAAAAATGTTGATAATGTATTTGAAAAAAAGAATTATGTTTATGTAATAGCAAAAAAAAAAGAATATAAATTTGATTTAGTAGTAAATGTTACTGGACCTTCTAGTATATTGCATTGTGCAAAAGAAATACCAATTTATAAAAGTTTTATTAAATCTGCTAACCCCGAAGGTACAAATTTAAAAACGAAAAAGAATTTTGAATTAGTTAATCTAAGTAATATTTTTACTCCTGGCACTTTAGCTAATGGTTTTAATAACAGTAGGAAAACAATAATTGAGGCAATAATAAATAATTCAACACTTTCATCTAAATCTATATTTAATAAAATTAAAAATTCATATTCTTGAGTTCTTTTTCTAGAATAATTTCACTATTCTTAAAATTATAAATATATTTTTTTATTAAATTCTCTCTAACATTGTCATTTTTTCTTACATAAAGAGATTCTATCAATTTATTATCAATTTCCCTTATTTTATTTGAGTTAATAATAATTCCCATATCCTTCCTAGAATCTATCTCAAATGCTAATTCCGATATTTCAAAATAATTGTTGTTTTTCTTTTTCATTTTTGTATCGATAAAAATTACAGGCTTGTTCAATCCTAAAAAGAAATCTGCTGAAGTCGATCCCCAATCAGTAATTAATACTTTTGAGTCAAACAAACTGTTATAAGATGAATTACTATCATCTATGTGAAATTTATGTGAATTTTTAAAACTATTTTTGATAGTATTAATCTTTTTTTTATCAATTTTTAAACTCATGTTATGAGGTCGAAAAATTATTTTGTAATCTAGTTTTTTTAAAAGTATGTCAATAAGTTCTAGTGAAACTGTGTTAGTTATAGAATTCTCACCCCATGATGATGCAATTAGAATACTTTTTGATGAAGTCTTATCTACATTTTCTGAAATTTTTTCGATTTTTGGGTAGCCATACTTTATAAGCTTATTATAATGTAAATTATATTTTCTTTTCATCATAGATAGTTCGTTATAATGATGCTGACCAGCACAAAAAATTGTGTCAAAATATTTAAATGCAAGTCTATTATATTGTATATGTGCACTTGCTAAAGAGTGAAAGATATAAAGAAATTTATTATTGTTGTGCTTTTTAAAATAAAGCTGTCCTAAGTCAGGTAAAGATGTAAATATATAAGCATTATCTATTGTTTTAAAAAATAAATTTAAAAAATAATATGAATTAAGCTCATAAAAATGAAAATTTTTTTCAACTATTTTTTTTGCCTTATCTTTATTTGATAAGCTAATAAATATTATATCTGTTCTACTTAAAAAAAAATTAATAAAAGGCTTTAGATGTTCAAGATGATGTGTTCCTTCTGAGAAAAAAATTACCTTTTTTTTTAGTTTTGATATTTTTTTTGTTAGTTTAATGAAATTTGATATATTTTCGAAAAATTTTTTCATATATAATTACTGAACAAAAAAACAAACTTATTTTTTACCAAAACTTATCACGTTTCTTATTTTTGAATTGTTTTTTTCAAAAATAAATTTTAAATCTTTTAGTTTTACAATATTTAACAAATTTTTATTAAATATTGATTTATTATCAAAAAACTTGAAGATTTTTGTGATATCTTTATTTAATTTACTATTTCCACCCCATGATCCAAAAATTTGTTTTCCTTTAATTAATTCATGAGGATTTAAAGATATTTTTTCTCCAAATTTCGGATGACTTGCAAATAGCACTTTTCCTTTATCATTTATAAAACTTAATGATTTTTCCAAAATTTTTATATTACCACTTGTTTCAAAACAAATATCAAATTCGTTTTTTTTTACTTTAGATATATTGTTTAAATAGATTAAATTATAATTTTTATTAAAAAGTATTTTTTTAATATAATTAATTTTTGTTTTATCATTTTCAACTATTGTGATTTTTTTCACTTTTAGTTTTAATAATGTTCTTAAAACTACGTAACCTATACCTCCTATTCCGATCAGCAATATATTATCATTCACTTTAACTTTTGATTGATTCAAAACCATGCCAGCACCAGTCGGAATTGCACATCCATAAAAAACTGCCTCAATCATACTCATTGCAGGAGGTTTTAAAAATACTCTATTACTTGAAACCAATGAATAATTGCTGAAAGTTGTTATTGGCCCGAAATTTATACTTCTTTTATCTGAGTCATTTAAAATAATTTTTTTGCTTCCTTGATCTTTATTTTTTAACCAACTTAAGATTACTCTATCGCCTTTTTTGAATTTTTTAAGTGACCTATGTTTCTCGACAATAATTCCAGAAGCTTCATGACCAAGTCCGTGTGGTAAATAAATATCTTTGCCTCTATAACCAAAATATTCAAAATATTGCGATCCACAAATACCTGAGTAAATAATTTTTACAAGAACTTGATTTTTCTCCAGTTTTGGAACTTTTATTTTTTTTATTACTATCTTCCTTTTTTTTTCAAGAATAGCAGCAGTAAATTCTTTTTTCATTAAAATGGACCTTTAAACCAATCTCCAGGCACATCGTGATATTTACTTTTAAATGTATTTAAAAATAATTTTAGTTCTTTCTGATTGAATTTAATTTTTGTCATAAGTGAGACCTCATCAATTATATTCTTTAAGCTAGGATAATAATATTTTGTTAAACCAAATGAAGCTGGCTCTGGTATATTTGGCACAGTAATTCTTTTTGGTTGTTCTTTTAAAAAATTAAAACAATTCTCATTTATTTGTGTAATAATTTCCGAAGAAATAGAATTAAATTTAAAACCAGTATCTAATACAAGTACTTTGCCTGTTTTTTTCACTGATTTTTTTATAGTTTTTATATCCAGAGGTTTAATTGATCTTAAGTCTATAAAATCTATAGATATTTTTTTTTGTAAAAATTTTAGTATTTTCAAAAATTCAACAGTCATATATGACATTGAAATAACAGTTAAATTTTTTCCTGAACTAATTTTTTTTGCATTGCCTAAATTAACAGTATAATTTTCTTTCGGCACGTCACCAATTGTATTGTGTAACCATCTGTGCTCAATAAATATCACTGGGTTTGGATCTCGTATAGAAGCAGACAAAAGTCCTTTTGCATCAAATGGATTTGTTGGGATAACTACTTTAAGACCAGGAAAATGAGAAAAAACTGATTGAAGATTTTGAGAATGCGTTGGCCCTTGACCCCAACCTCTACCGACTACTAATCTTATTGTTATTGGTATATTGCTATTTTTTCCAAACATATAAAACCATTTAGATGCAGAATTTATTAACTGATCAAAGGCTAACAAAAAAAAGTCAAGCCTTTGGTGAGTCACCACATTAGGATATCCTGACATTGCTAAACCAATTCCAATTCCTAAAATCGAATTTTCAGAATTAGGGATATCAAATACTCTATTAGAACCAAATTTTTTTTCCAAATTTTTTGTCGTACCAAAAATTTTCTTAGGGTCATTAATTCCCAATCCATAACATAGTAAATTTTTATTTCTTTTCATTTCTAAATGCAGAGACTCATTTATTGCATCAACAAATGATATGGTACGTTTCTTATTTATAGATGCCATCTATTAAATCACTTTTATTAGGAAATTTCGATTTCTCAGCAAACTTAAATGCATTAAGAATTTTTTTTCTATTTAAATATTCAACTTTTTCTATAAATAGTTTTTGATTTTTTTTAATTAAAAATTTTTTTAAATTTTCATATCCATCTTTATCTTTCCATTTTTTAATTTCTTCTTTTTTTCTATAATTTAAATTATCATCAATATTCGGACCACAATGTTCATAAAATCTATATGTCAAAAATTCGATAAATACAGGTTTAGAATTTACACGGGCATAATTTACGATATATTGCATTTTATTCACAAGTTTTACTGGATGATAATCAGTTATTTTAAAAGTTTTAATCCCTAAAGAGTTAAGAGAATTAATTATATTCCTTTTTGAGTGTTGCCTAACTTTTAAATCTGAATAGACTGAAAAAAAATTATTTTCACAGATATAAACAGCAGGTATTTTTTTTAAAATAGAAAAGTTAATTGATTCATAAAAAGATCCTTGTTCAGTAGCAGCGTCTCCTAAATATATAATCGATATATTCTTTTTTTTTTTTAATTTTAAAGAAAATCCTAATCCAGTACCAATAGGAATACTATTCCCAACAATTGACGTAGATCCCATAAAATTTACATTTTTATCAATCAGATGCATTGAACCTCCTTTTCCCATCGAGCAACCTGTTCTCTTTCCATAAATCTCTGCTATCATTTTTCTTAAAGATCCTTGTTTTGCTAAGTAGTGAGCATGAGACCTATGAGTGCTTACGGCGAAATCATCTTTTTTAATAAAAATTGAAAGTACAGATGCAACAATTTCTTGCCCAATAGATAAGTGTACCGGACATCTCATTTTACCTTCTTTGTATCTATTAACAATTTCAAGTTCTACCTGTCTAATTAAAGAACACATAGAATAAATTTTTTTTATATTTTTTAAGGAATAAACCAATAATAATCTCCTTTATATTCGACTTCTTTGAATAATGATATCCATTCTTTAACAGATAAAATTGTTTTAGCAGTTAGATTCCATTTATACATATTTTCTTTTTCGCGATCATTTCTATAAGCATCTACTGTAATAAATGATTTAGATTTTGAAACTCTCTGGATTTCTTTAATTGCAATTTTACATTCATCAATCTCTAAATTATGCACTGTATTGATTGAAATAACTAAATCAAAACTATTATCTTTATAATTTAAATTTTTAGCATTCCCAACTTCTAAAAATTTTGAAACTTCTGGTTTTGAATTATTTATTGCATATGATGAAATATCGATACCTTTGATCTTTAAGTTAGGATAATTATTAATAAAATCATAAAGCATAAATCCTTTTGCACATCCGACATCAAGTATTGAACTATCATCTTTTAAATCATAAAACTCAAAAATATCTTTCACTACTTCATTCCAATATTTGCTTTGATACCTAAAACCACCATATCCAAACTTTCTGTCACCATCAAAAAATTCTTTACCAAACTTTCTTGCAGTAGAAATAACTTCTTTTTCTTTAGAGGCACTTCTTTCGTCTAGATTTCGTTTTGCCTTAGGATATTTTTTTAATAGATCTATCTCCATAATTAATATTTTCTATTATGTTTGATTATTTTTTTTAACCATTTAACATTAAAGTTTTTTGGGCTTATTTTAATATTACTTTCCAAAAGATTTTTAATTAATTCGTCAATTGCAAAATCAACATTATATTTTTGCTCAAATCCAGTTTTTAATAACTTTTCCGAAGATAATCTATATGATCTAGGGTCATTATAATTTTTTTTTATTACAATCTTACACTTGGTCTTTTTTGCAATTTTTTCTGCTATAGCTTTAATTGATAAATTCTCAAATCCAGCATTAAAACAGCCAGAATCGATTTTTGATTTATTTTTAATAAAGTGCAAATATATTCTAGATAAATCTTTTATGTGTATATTTGGTCTAATTTGAGTTCCTCCAAAAACAGTGATTTTTTTTTTTTTAACTGCTTGATATGTAAGCATATTAACACTTACATCATATCTCATTCTATCTGATAGACCACATACAGTTGCGGGTCTTATACAATGAATTTTAATTTTATTCTTTTTAGATAGTAAGACTGACTCTGCTACCATTTTTGTTTTGTTATAAATTGATATTGGTAGCAAGCTCAGTTTTTCTGTAACTTTTTTTTCTTTTTTTATTCCATAAACACTACCAGAACTAGCAAAAATAATCTGTTTTGCATTACAACTTAATGCATAATTTAATAAATTAAATGTTGCTAGTACATTTACATTCCAGGATAAAGTCTCATTTAATTCTACAGATGGATCATTGGCAATATTAGCAAGATGTATAACAGTATCAAATTTCATTTTTTTTAGTTTGCCTATTTCCCTTAAATCTAACTTTATGTTTACTAAATTTTTATCTTTAATCTTAGATTTTCCATACCACATTGTGTCAATACCTATTACTTTGTAATTTTCTTTTAAAAGTAATTTAACTAATTCTTGTCCAGTATAACCGCAGTGCCCAGTAACTAAGATTGTTTTCATAACTTTATTTTTTATGCAAGTAACTTAATTTTTGTTTATTAAAATTTTTATAATTTTTTTTTATCCAAATTATTGTTTTTTCTATGCCTTCTTCTAATTTGACTTTTTCTTTCCAATTAAAATCTCTTCTAATTTGATTTGACCTTAATTTATAATACATATCTTTACCTAATCTTTCTTTAGTATGTCTAATTATAAATTTTTGATCTGCATTTAATTTTTTACAAACTAATAATGCTAATTTTTTTATTGAAATTAAATTATTAGTTGAAATATGATAAGTTCCTCCAGATTTTCCTTTTTTAATAATTTTGTAAAGAGCTTCGTTTACATCATCTATAAAAATAAAGGATCTTTCTGAATTTCCTTTACCGTCTATATAAAATTTTTTTTTATTTAAGCATTTAATAATAAGTTTAGGTAATACTCTATATAGTTGTTGGTGTGGTCCATAGACGTTAGCAGTCCTTGTAATAATAAATGGAAACCCTTTATATTTATTTAATATATTTAAGTGCATATCTGAACAAGCTCTTGAAATAGCATAGGGAGTTGAAGGATTGAACTTCGAATTTTCTCTTACCCACTTTTTTGTATTTCCATAAACCTCTGGCGTTGAAAACTGAACAAAACGATTTACAAATTTTATGCGAGACAATTTTTCAATTAAGGAAATTGTATAAATAATATTTGTTTCATACCAATCTATTGGATTTTCCCAACTTTGTTCAACCATACCTTGTGCTGCAAAATTTACTATAACATTGGTTTTATATTTTTTTATAATTTTAATAATTTTTTTTGTTTGAGTTAAGTTGCATTGAATAAATTTAAAATTTTTAATTTTGTCGTTATCTTTATATTTTAAATACTCGGGATTTATTTCTTTAGATCTGCTTATACCTATAACTGTACTTCCTTTATTAAGTAAGTAATTTATAAAATTAGATCCGCTAAAAGAATTCGAACCAATGATTAAATATGAATTCATAGATAATATTTTTTTAACTCTTTCTTTAAAATAATTTTATTTTTGATAGCGCTTTTTGTTAGGATTAATGTCTTAAATTTAGATTTATAAAATTTTTTTAAAATTTTTGTAGTTAAAAAATAACTTATTAATTTTGACAAAATGTAAATTTTTTTTGATCTCATATTGAAAATCGAATCTGAATTTAAAAA
Source organism: uncultured Pelagibacteraceae bacterium (assembly GCA_902616245.1). Classification (GTDB taxonomy): domain Bacteria; phylum Pseudomonadota; class Alphaproteobacteria; order Pelagibacterales; family Pelagibacteraceae; genus Pelagibacter. Next base: position 24,493 of record CACMSB010000001.1, on the reverse strand, counting down.
AATAAAAGTTTTGTTCTTATTATCATGTTGATCAATTATACTTAAAGGAAAAATTAATTCATAATATATCAATTTTGACAAATCGCTAATAAAGCTTGAGTTTGGATCTTTTTTTTTTAATGCGAATATAATTATATTCGAGTTATTAATAATATTACTTTTTTTCTTTGATATTTTTTTATTTATATCTAATGATAAATTGCTTTTATTTGAAGTTAACTTTTTTCTTGAAAAAGAAACAAATTTTAAGTTTTTTTCTGAAAGAATGTTTATTATTATACTACCTATATTTCCTGTACCACCAAATACTAAAAAATTTTTACTTTTCATTCACAATCCACATGAAAAATAATTTTATTTTAGTAATAAATAAAAATATACTTTTTTGCATAATCGTTTTATTTCCACTTCCAAACCTTTTGGTCCTGTCTTCTAGCAGTTCTTCGTTACTATATTTATAATTGGCAATATTTTTCATGTTTTTCATTATATGAATTCTTATAGAACTATTCCACACTGTATAAAAATTAATAATAATAATTATATAAAAAATCTCTAGAAAAAATCGTTCAATAAACATTATCTCTGTCTCGTAATTAATAATATTTATAAAGAGACACAAAACAAATATAAAAAAAATTTTTAATTTAGAAGAAATATTAAAAAAATTTACAATTAGATTAACTAAAAAATATAGAAAAATAATTTTTAACATTATGATTTCTTTTCTTTAAGAAAAATAATACTTAGAATTTTACTTAAATGTAAAATTATCTGACCTTTGCGTGTTATTTTGCCTTTTAAAATTAACTTATCCCTTTGAAGTTGTTCTATTCTATCTCCAACAAAATTCCTCTTCAAAAATTCTTCTCTGGTATTTTCAGTCAGGAACAGTGAAGGACTATCATTAATTAACATAGTCAAGAAAAAATAATAAGCTAAAATAAAAGATAAATTTAAAATTAAGAATTCAAAAGCTCTGATCAAATCAAACTTAAAATATATCAATTCAAAAATTAAAATAAAAAAGAAAAAAATTAAAGTTGAGTTTATTTTATTTAAATTATTTAACATTCTAAAAAAAATAAACTGAAAAATAAAAAGTATAGAAATATTAAAAATAAGGTATAGAAGCATCAAAAGTAAATTTTTATTGATTTATTTTTATATTTCCTTTTTTTTAAAATATTAATTTGAAAAAAAATCTTCACGAAACTTACAAATACTTCAATTAAATTTTTAAGCGAGACACTTCTATCTACATATGACTTATTATTATATACGATTCCAATTTCAGAATATCTAATTCCGCTTTTAAGAAGTTTGATATTCATCTCAGCCCAAATGCTGAATCTATTAGAAAAAAAATTTTCCTTTTTTAGCTTTTCAACTTTGTATAACCCTGGAGCTTGAATATAATGAATTTTTATATCAAAGAAAAAACCATAAATTATTCTATATAGCATTGAAATTAGATATCTATATTTTGAGTATTTTTCTAAATTAACAGGATAATACATTACTAAATCAAGATCTTGCTTTGTAAAAATTTCAATACTTTTAAATATACTAAATGGAATATCATTGTCGCTTGGAATGAAAATAATATATTTAGAATCTGAATTTTTTAATGCCTCTTTAAAGCAATTACCAACCCCCTTATTTTTCCTACTTGTTAAAATTTTTATTTTATCTTGAAAGTTATTACTCTCAATATACTCATCTAATATTTTTTTTGTATTATCTTTGCTACCATCGTCTACAAAAATAAATTTCTGAATAATTTCTAAATTTATTATTTTCTTTAATTCCTCTAGAAATGTTCCAATATTTTTTCTCTCTTCATTGTGAAAAGGAATAAAAACGGTAAGCATTTAAAAATTATGAATTAAGATTAATTAGACTTATTTATTACAATACAATTAAACTTTTTAATAGAATAAAATTTGGTTATAAAGCTCTAATAAAATTTAATTATATGAAAAAAAATAAAGTACTAGAACTAAACGACCTTTTAAAAAAAATTCAATTGTTTAGAAAATTAAATCCTAAAAAAAAAGTTGTATTATGTCATGGAATTTTTGATATCCTTCACATAGGACATTTGAGATACTTTAAAGAAGCAAAAAAAATCGGTGACTTTGTAGTGGCTTCTGTCACAGCAGATAAGCACGTTATTAAAGGACTAAACAGACCTTATTTTAATGATAACTACAGGTCAGAATTTTTAAATTCCATAGAGGAAGTAAATGCTGTGTATATTGATAATAGTCCGAGTGCTCTCAATATAATCAATAAGCTCAAACCAGATTATTATTTGAAGGGTGATGAATATTCTAATCTTAAATCAGACCTAACAAAAAAAATATATCTAGAAAAGAAAGCAGTCATCCAAAATGGTGGCAAATTAGTTTTCTCAAAAAATATTGTTTTCAGTTCTAGCAATTTGATTAACAACTATTTTCAAGAACCGAGTGATAATATTTCTAAATATATTAAAAAAATTAAAAATATTAAACTAACAAATCAGTTAATAGAAAATTTACAAAAAATAAAAAAGTTAAGTGTCCTTGTTATTGGTGAAACTATAGTTGACAAGTATATAATTTCAGAACCTCTTGGAAAACCAGGAAAAGATACTCACTTAGTTATCAGAAATAAATCAGATAAGACATTTGTTGGGGGATCCGCTGCCGTAGCTAAAAATGTATCTTCTTTTTCTGATAAGGTTACGCTTTTATCGTGTGTAGGAGAAAAAAAGGATCACTTAAAACTTATAAATTCATACTTGACAAATAAAATTAAAAAAAAATTCATTTATAAAAAAGATAGCCCAACTATTGTAAAAAAAAGATTTATTGAAGAGGTAAGCAAACAAAAATTATTTGGTGAGTATCTAATTAATGATATCCAAATTTCTAAAGATGAAGAAAGAAAAATAATTAACTTTTTAAAAAATAAAAAATATGATTTAGCAATAGTCTTAGATTATGGTCATGGGTTTATTACGAAAAAAATAATTCAAAAAATAAGAAAATGTTCAAAATATCTTGCTCTTAATGCCCAAATTAATTCATCTAATATAGGTCATCACTCAATTAAAAAATTAAATAAATCTGATCTTCTTATAATTAATGAAAGCGAATTAAGGCACGAGGTAAGAGATAGAGATAGTAATGTTGAGCTTATTGCAAAAAACTTTGCAAAAAAAAATAAATTTAAAAATATTTTAATTACCATGGGAGCCAGTGGCTCAATGCTAGTTGATAAAAAATTAAAAATAATTAAATGTCCAGCTTTTGAAACTAAGTACGTAGTTGACAAAATAGGTGCAGGTGACACAATGCTTTCTGTGGTTGCTCCATTATTTTATTTAAAAAATAATAATTTAACCACAGTGTTAATTGGTAATCTTGCAGGTGCAGTTTCAATACGGAATTTAGCCAATAGCATTAGCCTTAATAAAATTAAATTAATAAGATACTACCAAACACTATTAAAATAAATTTAAAATAACATTATGATCAAAAATAGAATATTTTTTAATCAGTTGAGTATATTTTTTTTTATTGTTCTATTTTGTTTAAGTATTTTTTACATAAATAAAAAAAACTATAATCAGGCAAATTATACTCCACCACCAATACATGGTGACTCTCATCAATATTTAGCAATTAGTGTTCAAATTTTTAAATATAAAACAATTAGTCACGATGATCCGAATAATAAAGGCTGGCCAAGTAACTATAGAGAATTTCCTTACCCGTTGTATATTTCAATATTTTATAATTTTCTAAATTGGGAATATGATTATAGTAATTGTTTATATGAGAAAAAAATCATTAAGTGTGAAGATTTTTATGAATTAATTTTATTTGCTCAGATTTTTTTATTATTTTTAACACTAACGTCTATTTTTTTTATTTTAAAAAAAAAAAAACTACATTTTTTTTTAGCCTCCATAATTATAATTTTTTTATTTTATAGAAAAAATATGATTTTTTATTTTGGACCTGAGCATTTGTCCGCGTTATTGCTTTTATTAACAAGTGCTTATTTTCAAAAAATTATATATTCTCATAAAATAAAAGATTTTTTTATTTGCTCGATTTTGCTAACAATTCTAATTTTTACTAAAAATATTTTTTATTATTTGGCGTACTTAATTCTAATAATTTCAATAGGTATTATAATTATAAATTTATTAAAGAAAAAATTAATTGGTTTACCAACTTCTTATAAATATGAAGTTGCAGGAAAATTTTTGGTTGTATCATTAATATCAATTATATTACTAATGCCCTATCAGCTAAGAAATGTTTATTATTTTAATGATAGTTCTTTATCTAAAAGAGGAAAAGAAGTTCTAACATTAAGAAATGAATTTTTAAAAGCAGATTATAAAACTATTTCAAAAGGTTTTTACTATTATTTTCCAAATTGGTTTGGTTTTAAAAATGAAAAAATTAAACAAATAAAAGATAAATCTTTTTTTTATGAAGGTAATCCAAAATCATATTATCGAGGTTATACAAAAAAAACTGGCTATACAATAAATTACTATAACGAAAAAAATAATACTAACTACTCTGGTTGGAATGAGTTTGAAAAGTATGCAGATGATAAAATGATGTCCACAAATGTTGAGATTTATCTTAATAATATAATTAAGCAAAGTTATATTTCGATATTAGTTTTTTTCAGGGGTATGAACGAAAATTATGGAGTTATAAAAAATGAACAAATAAAAAAACTTATTTTTGATTTGATTTATTATTTTTTTTTATTTTATTTTATTTTTGGTTTTGTAAAATCTATTAAGCTAAGGAATTTTCAAGAGTTTATATTTTATATACCATCAATATATTTTCTATTTTTAATGTCTACTCTGACACATTTTGAGCCAAGAATGAATAATACAATATTATTAATAATTGTATTGAATTTTTTCATGCAACTTAGAAAAAAATCTATTGAATAGACAATTTTTACTCATTAATTTTAATTATTTCTTTATAATATGGCTTTAATTCTTTTACTATTATTTTAATTAAATCAACATTTCTCTCTTGTCTTTCAAGATCCACTTCATCTTTTTCTTTTAAATTATTAACTTTACTTTTTATTTCTTCCTTAATATTTAATTTTAAATCATTTTTTAATCTTAGAGAAACATCTTCAAATTTTGAAATTAATTTCATTCCACTAAACGATATAAGGAATGTAAGACCTAAAAAAATAACACTAGATTTTATAATATAATTTTTAATATTATATGATTTTTTATTAAGAGATTTAGGAAGATCATAATCATCTATACTCTTTAGTATCTCTTGTTTTTTTTTGTTTATTTCTTGATACCCCTTTTCTAAATCTTTTGATTTATGAATTAGAGACAATTCTTTTATATAAAGTATATATTCATCGTTGTATTTTTTTACTATGACTTGATAATTCATTGTATGACTTATAAATATGTTAAATGTTTATTATAAAGCATTATTTAAAAAATAGTTTTCTAAAAAGTATAATAATATTTACTTTATTTATTCTTATATCAACTTTATTTATACAAAAATATCACTTTTTATCTAATGAAATGCCGTCTAGACATGGAGATGATGCTGCATATTTTAACACTGCATTCAATTTAAAAAAATTTAATGTAGCCTCACATCAGGTTGAGGAATTTAGAGTATATAATCATAAGAATTCTATTAAACCGCCTTTTTATTCTTTTGTTTTGTCCTTATTTTTAGATGTTGATGGTAGTTTTAAAAGTTTGTCCTTAGAGTGCGTTTATAGTGAAAAAATTAAAAAAGATTGTTTTGAGTTTGTACAAAAAGCAAAAAAAATTAATGTTTATATTCATTTTATCCACTCTTTAATTTTGTTCTTTTTAATATTTTTTTTAACAAGAAATTCATATCTCTCATTATTTGGTTCATTAACGATATTATTTTCAACATATTTTTTAAAAACAACAAATTATTTTATGACTGAAAATTTGTCTGGAATTTTATTATTATTGCATTCATTTCTGCTCTATTTATTTTTTAATAACAAATCAAATCTTTTGTATTTGATATTTTCTTCTTTCTTTTTAAGTATATTAATCCTTACAAAAGCAATATTTATATATTGGTTTTATTTATTAATTTTTATATTTCTATTAATTATAATATCTAGATATATCCTAAACTTTTTAAAAGTTAATAACCCTTATTTTTTTTACCACTTAGATATTTGGAATTTATTAGTATTTTTTAGTATAGTAATTATTATCATTACACCTTGGCAATTTAGGAACCTTATTGATCAAGGAAAATTTAAAATATCATTGCAAGGAGGTAACGTAATTTCTGAAAGAGCAGAATATTTAAAAACTGATATGGAAGATATCAAAGTGGGTATAATTTTTTATATACCTTCAAAAACTTTAAAAAAAAACTTTAAATCGATTTTATCTGAAAAATCTTATATGTTCGATGAAGCAAATAAAAATTCACATTATAGAAATTCCGATGACTATGAAAAAGGATATGTTTTATCTAAACTTGATTGGAAGGATAAAGATAATAGTGACAAGATATTTGAAAAATCGTTGCAGTTAATTTTTGATGAACCTATAAAACATATCTATTTAAGTTTTATGTTTTTTGTGAGAGGTATATTTCATGAGACTATGAACAATGGTTATCCTTTTTTACTTAAGTTAACATCTTCAATTATACACTGGTCCTCAACAATATTTTTACCATTCATATTTGTGATTTCATTGATATTGCGAAGCAAAATTTTTGTTTTTTCAATGCCTTGTATATTTGTAATTTTTGCATATAGTTTTTTTACAGATTTTGAGCCTCGATATGGCTCTGTTATAGTTTCGAGCTATATCTTAATACTTACTTATTTAATAAATAATATGATAAGATCAAAAAATAAATGACTGACAAAAAAAAAATTATTGAAATTGAAGAACAAGGCAAATATTTTAAATTTTCTAATAAAATTTACGAGGTTTACCATATCTCTGAAAATCTTAATGATGGATATAAAGAATTTAAAAATAAGATAGATGAAAAAATTAATTATTTTGAAAAAAACAATATAAAAACAAACATCAAAAATACTGTTAATTTTTCAAATAAAATTAGTTTTTTAGATTTAATAAAGCAAAATATGGTCAGATCTATTTTTGCTCTTTTAACTTCATTGATAATAATTTTGATAATTATAGGATTTACTTCAACATTTTTAAAAAAGAATGAAATAAAAGGTGGAAGACAATTTTGGAAAAATTTTGAAAATGAATTAGAAAAACTTTCAAACAAAAAAATCGACAGCGATACGCAAGATAAAATCTTAAATAGTATAAGAAAGATTGGTGAAAATTATAAACCTTTTTTGGATGAAATAAAAAAAATTACTGACTAATAGTTATTATTAAAATTAGTTTTCAATTGAAAAACATTGATCATTTCATCAATACCTTGTTCGATACTATGAATAGGAAAAAAACCAAGTTTTTCAATTTTTTTATTACTCACAAAATAATCTCTTTTGTCAGGGTCTTTACCTTTTTTAATTGTAATTTTTAAATCCTTAATCCTATTTTTTATTTTTAAAGAAAGCTGTTTTTTCGTCAAATTTGCCGATGATAATCCTAAATTATAAATATTACCTTTCATTTTGTTAAAATTATTTATTGTAAATAAAATTGCTCTAACAACATCCCTTACATGAATATAGTTTCTTCTAAAATTAGGTTCAAACAAATCAATCTTTTTAGTTTGAACAGCTTTTAAAACAAAATTATTTACCAAAACATCTGTTCTCATTCTATAGGAGTATCCAAAAACAGTTGCTAATCTAAAGCACACGCTATTTTTAAATTTTGTAACTTCTTTTTCTGCTGCAACTTTTGTTCTCCCATACAAAGAAATTGGATTTAAAGGAGTTGTTTCATCGCAATATTTATTTTTTTTTCCAATTCCATAACCAGAATTAGAGTTCATAAATATTATTTTTTGAGAATTTTTAGCTTTAGATATAATATATTTTATGGCGTCTAAGTTTACTTTTACAGTTTTCTTTTTAAATTTTTCACACAAAGGCGCACCAACTAAACCTGCTAGAGGAATAATAAAATCCTTACCTTTCAAATGTTTTGAAATTAATTTATGATTTGTTACATCACCATATATAAATTTAAAATTTTTTTTCACCATTAGGTGCAACAATGATGTTTTTGAAAACATAAGATTGTCAATTACTGTGACATCATATTTGTCTCTAACTAGTTCTGTGACTAATAATGATCCAATATAACCGGCTGCTCCTGTTACTAGTACTTTTTTCATTTAAATATCTTTAATTATTTTATCAATATTTAAACCAAATTTATTATGCAAATAATTTCTGCCACCATTTTCAAAATAATATTTTTTTTCAAGACCATATCTCTTAATTTTTTTACTAATTTGATTTATATTTAAAAATTCTAATACAGCAGATCCAAATCCTCCATCAGTCCATTGTTCCTCTACCGTAATTATTTCATCATATTTTTTAATCTCTTTAAGAAAAGATTTATTTATAGGTTTAACTTTGTAAAGATCAATTAAACCTATATCCTTTTTATTACTTATTTTTAATTTTTGATAAATTTTGTTAAGCAAAAACCCACAAGATATTATGCATTTTTTTTTACCATTTATTAAATTTGTAAAACCCTTTTTTAAATCAAATTTTATATTTTTATTATAAATGTCACTCATTACATCTCTATCTAATCTTAAAAATAAGAATCTTGGTTTTTTTATTATATCTTTAATAATAACTTTCATCGAAGTCACATCGCTTGGAGTAACTATTTCAATATTAGGAAAAACTCTCATTGTTGCAATATCTTCTGTGGTGTAATGAGTTGGACCTGCATCAGCATAACCAAGACCTACACCAATTCCTACAAGACAAACAGGTCTATCCATAGCAGCAACAGAACATTTTATTTGTTCATAACACCTGGAAGTAATGAATGGTGCCATAGCATAGCAAAAAATGGTTTTATTCATTAAAGTAAGCCCAGCAGCCATCGAAATCATATGTTGTTCACAAATTCCGGAGTGTATAAACTGGCTTGGTATTTCTTCTCTAAATTTATCTAAAGATGGTGCTCCCATATCTGGAGTTGTAAAATAAATATCTTTATTTTTCTTTGCCGCAAAATAAACCTCATCAATAAAAACATCTCTCATGTATGGAGTATTCTTTGAAATTGAAAAATCTAAGTAATTTCTTTTTTTCATTTATTTAATTGTATTTTTCTCTAAATCTTTTCTCGCTATTTTAATCTGACTAGAATTGGGCATGGTATTATGCCACCTTGTTACATCTTCCATGAATGACACTCCCTTACCTTTTACTGTATTTGCTATTATTGCAGTTGGTTTACCATTTGGAATTAATGATTTTTCTAATGCATACAATAAATCATCATAATCGTGTCCGTCAACATCATGAACATTCCATCCAAAGCTTTTCCATTTTTCACCTAAGGGTTCGAGGTTGAGGCACTCACTATCTTTACCCAAAATAATTTGTTTATTTCTATCAATAATACAAATTAAATTATCTAAATTATTATGAGAGGCAAACATTGCAGACTCCCATAAAGATCCTTCATAATGTTCACCATCACTTAAAACTAGAAAACTTTTAATATCTTTTTTGTCCCTCTTTGCCGCTAAACAAAAGCCGCAGGCAATACCTGGTGCTTGAGAAAGAGATCCAGAAGTAGCATCTATTCCTGGTATACTTTTATCTCCATAAATTCTTAAAATACCCTGAGGTGTTCCATATTTTTTTAGTTCTTTCTTGCTAAAATATCCTATATCAGCCAGTATTGGATAAATACCCATAGCAGAATGACCTTTGCTTATTATAAGCCTGTCTCTATCTTTATATTTAGGATTATTTCTTTTATATCTAAGAATAGACCCATAAAAAAGACTGATCACTATTTCTACTTGGGAAAAAGAGGAAGCAATATGCCCCTGATTAACCTTAACTACCATTTCAAATATTTCTTTTCTTAACCATTTAGATTTATTTATCAAAAATTTTTTGTTAGACATTATTAAGAATTAATTTTTAAAATATGAAAGACATACTATTTATATCTCCAAACAATGCCAGAAAAATATATCAAAATTTATCAACAAAATACTCTGCAATTGAACCTCCAACATGGGCTTTGCTTCTATCTCAATCTTGTAGATCAAAAGGATATTCAGTATCTATTTTAGACTGTTTAGCAGAAAATTTATCAATTGAGGAGGCTTATTCAAGAATAATAGATCTTAATCCAAAAATAATATGCTTTGTAGTTTATGGACAGAATGTAAATGCTGGCACCACAAATATGAGTGGTGCAACAGAGTTATCTAATTTTTTGAAGCAGAAAGGTTTAATGCAGCCAATTTGCTTTATTGGATCACATGTTCAAGCATTACCAATTGATACACTAAGAAATGAAAAAAGTATTGATGTAACATTTTGTAATGAGGGAGTTTATTCATTATGGAATTTTTTGAAGTTAGAAAAATATGAAGAAGAAGATTTAAAAAAAATTAAAGGTATAGCCTTTAGAGCTAAAAATGAAATAATAATTAATGAGCCAGAACAGATTGTTCCACAAGATAGGATGGATATAGATTTACCTGGATATGCGTGGGATTTACTGCCAAAAAAGAATAAGCCTTTAGATTTATACCGATCACCTATGTGGCATGCAGAGTATGATCAAAATAAAAGATCACCTTATGCTGCACTACAAACATCTCTAGGTTGCCAGTTTAAGTGTGATTTTTGTATGATAAACATCATTAACAGAAACGATAATGATGAAGTAGGAGTTTCATCAAATTATAATAAAATGAGATATTGGAGCACAGATTTTATAATAAAGGAATTCACTAAATTATATAATTATGGAGTTAGAACAATAAGGATAGTTGATGAGATGTTTTTACTCAATCCAAAATATTACAAGCCTCTTTGTGAACAATTAAAAAAATTAAATAAAGACGACGAATTAAGAATGTGGGCATATTCTAGAATAGATACAGTAAAAAGACCAGAAATTTTAAGACTTGTTAGATCTGCAGGAATAAAGTGGTTATGTCTAGGAATTGAAAGTGGCAACAAAGACATTAGATTAGAAGTTTCAAAAGGCAAATTCGAAGATGTAGATGTTCGAAAAATCGTAAAACAAATTCACGAAGCTGATATTGAAATTATGGCTAATTATATTTTTGGTTTACCCGGAGATGACCATGAGAGCATGAAGAATACTTATGAACTAAGCAAAGAATTATGTACTTCAGGATGGAATACTTACGCCGCCATGGCTCTACCTGGTAGTAGATTGTACAAATTAGCTTTACAAAAAAACTACAAATTACCTGAAAACTACGAAGGTTATTCATTTCATTCTTACAATACTCAACCATTACCAACAGATGCATTAGAACCTCATGAAATTTTAAGCTATAGAGATAAATGTTACAAAGATTACCATAATCATAAAAATTTTCTCCAAAGAATTGAAAAAAAATATGGGAGAAAAGCTGCTGAAAATATTATCGAAATGTCGAAAGTTAATTTAAAAAGAAAAATTATTGAAGACGCGCAAAATAATAAATGATCATCGCCTCAGCCCCGTATAGAATATCTCTTTTTGGAGGTGGAACAGATTATCCTAGTTGGTTTGAAGAAAAAGGGGGAAAAACAATAGCTTTTACAATAAATAAATACTGTCATGTTTCATTTAGAAAACTACCAAATTTTTTTTGGCATAAATACCGAATAGTATATTCAAAAACAGAACTCTGTAATAAAATATCTGATATAAAACACCCTACCGTTAGAAATACTCTAAAATATTTTAAAATAAAAGATGGCGTTGAAATTCATCATTTTAGTGATTTGCCCGCTAGATCTGGAATAGGCTCATCTTCTGCATTCACAGTTTCTTTAGTTACTGCAATATCGAATTTTTATAGTTTTAATTTAACAAAAAAAAAAATTGCTGAAATAGCTATTTTCATTGAGCAGAAAATGAATAAAGAGTTTGTTGGTAATCAAGATCAAATAATAACAACTTATGGAGGTTTTAAGAAAATAACATTAAAAAAAAATTTCTTTACTGTAAAAAATTTAAAATTCTCTAATATTAAAAAAATAAAGGAAAATTCAATTTTACTTTATTCAGGAAAAAGCAGGATAGCTGATAAAATTGCAAAGTCAAAAGTAAATAATATAAAAAAAAGAAAATCAGAAAATGCATTAAACGAAATCAGAGCAATCTGTAACGAGGCTGAAAAATTAATCTCTTCTAAGAATATTGATCTTTATCATTTAGGCAAACTGATGAACGAGTCCTGGATTAATAAAAAAAAACTAAGCAAAAGTGTAAGTAATAAATTTATAGAGAAACATATGAATATTCTGAAAAAAAATAAAATTTATGGAGCAAAAGTTTTAGGAGCAGGTGGTGGTGGATTTATTTTTGTACTTGCAAAAAAAAAATTACATAAAAAAATAGTCGAGACTACAAAATTATTAAGAGTTAATTTTGACATTGATTTAATGGGCACAATGTGCGATAGAAAATAATATGTTAAATTTAGTCACAGACACTTTTGGTAAAGAAGAAAAAAAGGCTATAAGGGCTGTAGTTAAAAGTGGCTACTATACATATGGCAAACAAACAATAAAATTTGAAAAAATAATTTCAAAAAAATTTAAGAAAAAATATAGCATTTTTTGTAATTCTGGTTCTAGTGCAAACCTTCTTGCAATTAATTCTTTGTTTTATAAGAAAACAAATCCATTAAAAAAAGGTGATGAAGTAATTGTTCCAGGTTTATCATGGTCTACCACCTATTTCCCTTTGCAACAGTGCGGATTAAAATTAAAATTTGTAGACATATCATCTAAAACTTTAAATATTAAAACTGATTTACTTAAAAAGGCCATAACAAAAAAGACAAAATTGATATGTGCGGTTAATATTTTAGGGAACCCATGCGACTTAAAAGAAATTAAAAAAATCTGTAAAAAGAACTCTATATATTTTTTTGAAGACAACTGTGAGTCTATGGGTGCAGTTCATAATGGAAAAATAGCCGGAACATTTGGAGATCTTTCATCTCATAGTACTTTTTTCTCTCATCATATATCAACAATTGAAGGTGGCTTTGTATTAACAGATGATAAAGAAATATATCACATATGTAGATCATTACGATCTCACGGCTGGACAAGAGATCTTCCACCAAACTCAAAGATTTACAAAAAAAAAAAGGACGACTTTTTTGAAAAATATAGGTTTATACTTCCAGGTTATAATTTGCGATCAACAGATTTAAATGCAGCAATTGGTATAGAACAGATTAAAAAGCTAGATAAATTTATTTCAATAAGACGAAGAAATGCTGAAGTTTATAATAAACTTTTTAAGAACCATGAAAAATTTGATATTCAGATCGAAAATTCAAACTCAAAAAGCTCGTGGTTTGCATTCCCTTTTTTAGTAAAGGTAAAATATAAAAAAATACTTCCTAAACTTTTTAAAGAATTAAAGAAACAAAAGATAATGTTTAGAGTCATTTGCAGTGGAAACATTTTAAATCACCCAGTCAAAAAATATTTAAATTATTCAGTATTTCAAAAACTTAATAATTCTAACAGAGTTCATAATGATGGGTTTTTTATTGGAAACCATCCAACTGATATTAAAAAAGAATTATATAAAGTAAAAAAAATTTTTGATAGTTTGAACTAAATTTTCTGACTAATTCTTTCTCGAACTTCTTCAGAGTTATTTTTAAAATCTATATTTCTTTTTAGTAGATTGGACATTGAAAATCTTCTTTTTAATTCTGCTAGCCAAATTAAATTAAAAAATCCAAGTATCTTCACAATTAAATATCTCAAATGGTAATTATTAAAAGATCTTCCACCATACTTTTTTGATATCAAGTAGTCTTTCTCAATATTTATTAAATTTTTATAAAAATTCCCAGAATTACTCATTGGATGTATTTTGAATTTAGATAAAATCATCTTTGTTCTAAAAAATTTAAACTTTTGAGAGAATTTTAAGATAAATGCAAAATCATAACCATCTTCTTCACTTTTATTTATTTTAGTGAAAATACTTTTTTTAAAAAATAGCGATGTAGCACATATATAATTTTCCTTATTTAATATATAATTTCTGTCGAATCTTTTACTTATTACTTTTCTAACAACTTCTTCATCATCATTAATAATTAGATAAGATCCATATAAAATTTCATTATTAATATTTTTAAAAATTTTTTTTATATTAGATAATGTTTGTTCATTATAAAGTCTATCATCTGCACCCAAAAAAGAAATTATATTTCCTCTGCTATGATGAATTCCATATGCTATAGCTTTTTCGGCAGGAAAATTTCTGCTAATAATATTTAATTTAATATCCTTTCTTTTTTTTTTCTTTAAATATCTCTTAACAAGACTAATAGTCTTATCTTTTGAAAATGAGTCAATTATAACTATCTCTATATTTTTTTGTGTTTGATTAAAGATTGATTTTAAACAACTTAAAATATTTTTTTCTTCATTTTTTGTTGGAATTATAATTGAAAAATTAAACATTATTATATTTAATTATATCTTCGCATAAATTATTACAGAATATTTTCAACTCTTCATTATTTGCCATGCCATCATTCAACATATTTTGAAGTTTATCTATAGAAATATTAAAATCTTGTATTACTTTAGTTTCATTTAATTTAAATATTGGTAACCCATCGATTTTTTTTGGATTTTCAAAACTGTAATATAATTCTTCAGTAATTTTTTCACCCTTTTTTAAGCCCGTAATATTTATTTTAATTTGATTTTTTTGAACAGAGCTTAATTCGATCATTTTTTTTGCTAAATCAATAATTTTTACAGGCTGTCCCATATCGAGCATAAAGGTAAGAATGTTTTTATCTTTTTGATTTTGGTGGAATGCTGCAGACAATAAAATTAAGCTACAAGCCTCATTAATTATCATAAAGTATCTATTAACATCTGGATGTGAAACAGTTATTGGACCAAGGTTTTGGATTTGTTTTTGAAAAATAGGAACTACAGAACCACTAGATGATAAAACATTGCCAAATCTGACAATTGTAAACTTTATTTGATTAATTTTTTTGGCATAATTTCTGCAAAGAGTTTCTGTGATATACTTTGTCATTCCCATCATTGAGCTAGGATTAACAGCTTTGTCTGTAGATACTAAAATGAAATTTTTTATAAAATCGTATTTTTCACAACATTCTAAAATATTTATTGTGCCAAAAATATTAGTATTAATGACTTCATCACAATTATCTTCAGAAATACTTACATGTTTAAGAGCTGCTGCATGAATAATAATATCTGGTTGAAACTCTTTTATATGATTATTGATTTTATTTTTATTTCTAATATCAGAAACGTAAAAATTACATTTTTTTCTTAAATTTTTATCTAAAATTTTCTGATTGATTTCAAATATATTCTCTTCACTAATATCAATTCCTAAAATTTCTTTTGGTTCATATTTTAAAACTTCTAAAACTAAATCTGAACCTATACTTCCACCACATCCAGTTATAAAAACTTTTTTATATTTATAATATTCATAAAATTCACTATCTTCGAGGAGTTTCACTGGTCTAGCTAAAAAATTTTCAATTTTAATTTTACTAAACTCAATGTTGTTAGAATACCCCTGTTCATCAATTTTAACTTGAAAAATATTAACTTTGTTGTCTTTAGCTAATAAAAACAAATCTCTTAAATCATCTTTTGGTATATCCGAAGCTAAAAGTATCTGATCTATCTGAAGTTTTTTCTTTTCAATTAAAAAATACAAATTCTTTAGATTTCCTAATATATTTATACCTCTTAAGGTTCCACTAAGATTATTGTCTAAGACAAATAGTCCAACTATTTCAATGTCACTTTTATTTTCATTAAATTTGATAAAACGATAACAATCAATTTCCTTTCCAATAATTATGTTTTTTTTCCTATCTTGTTTTTTTTTAAACTGATTAAAATAGAAAAATCTTGGCAATAATCTCATCATAGTTAAAAACCCTATACTGAAAACAAGATTATAAATTAGATTAAATCGTGGAATATTTTCTAATCTATCATACAAAAATAATATTATTATGTAAGTAATATTTGCTAATAATATGGTCTTTAAAAGCTCGATTAAATCCCTGGCAGAAAAAAATTTATATAATACTCGTTCATTTTTAAACCAAAAATTAAAAAAAATATATAGTACTGAAAAAATTAAATAATAGATTGAGAATAATTTTAAAATTTCATATCTATTAGCTATATCTTCTATAGAAAAATAAAGAGATATTATAAATGTTAATAAAAGCAGCAAAACATCAAAAAAAATAAAAATAATGTTTCTCATAAATTATTTCAAAAAAGGCATTAGGTTTATATTTGCTTTTTTTGCTTTTATAGTGTGTTTACCTTTAATAATTATTTTTTCTTTTCTAATTTATTTTGAAGATAAATCAAATCCATTTTATTTAGGAATAAGAGTAGGTCAAAATTTTGAACTATTCAAACTATATAAACTAAGATCGATGATAGTAAGGAAAAATGTTGGTTTTCAGTCAACAAGCTCAAATGATGACAGAATTCTTAAAATTGGCAAAATTATTAGACGAACTAAAATTGACGAATTGCCACAAATTCTAAATGTTCTTTTAGGTAATATTAATTTTGTCGGACCTAGGCCTAATGTTCAAGATGAAGTAAAAAAATATACTAATTTAGAAAGAAAATTACTAAATTATAAACCAGGAATAACTGATTTTTCATCGATTATATTTTCAGATGAGGGAGATATACTTAAAAATTCTAAAGATCCAGACCTTGATTATAATTTATACATAAGACCAAGAAAAAATTTGATAGCATTATTATATTTTAAAGATAATAATTTACTGAGCGACATATATATAGTTTTGCTTACAATTATAAATATTTTTGATAGAAAGTTTGCTTTAAAAATGATCTATAAATTTATGTCAAATAAATATAAAAATTTTGATCTAAAATTTATACTTAGAGATAAACAGCTTTCTAAAATTGAAAATATAAATAATTTTTTTGAAATATATGAAGATAAATTTTTTTGAATATAAAAAGTTGTATAACGAGTATAAAAAAGATTTTCAAAGAATCTTTGATGATGTCTGCAGTAGAGGTGCATTTATATTACAAGAAGACTTACAAGATTTTGAAAACTCTTTATCAAAATTTTTAAATATTAAATATGCAATTGGGACAAATGATGGAACGAATGCTCTTATAATTGGATTGCTGGCAAATGACATAAACTACGGTGATGAAGTTATACTACCATCTCACACTTACATTGCTACAGCAGCAGCAATCAAATTAGTGGGAGCAAAACCAGTATTTGCGGATATAAATTTGAAAGACAATCTTGTTTCGGTTGAAAGTATCAAGAAAAAAATTACAAAAAAAACTAAAGCTATTATGCCAGTTCATGTTAATGGTAGAATTTGCGATATGAAAAAAATAAAAGCAGTTGCAAGCGCTCACAAACTTAAAATTATTGAGGATGGGGCCCAATCAATAGGAGCAAAATTTGAAGATAAATTTACAGGATATTATGGAGACTGTGCAACAATTAGTTTTTATCCAGCAAAAATTTTAGGTTGTTTTGGAGATGGTGGAGCTATTTTAACAAATAATAAGTCTATTTATACGAAACTTTATCAGCTCCGTGATCATGGAAGAGATACAAAAGGCGACATAAAGCTTTGGGGAACTAATGCAAGACTAGATAACTTACAAGCTGCATTTCTTAATTTTAAACTTAAAAATTTAAAAAAAGATATCAATAAAAGAAGAAGGATCGCACACATATATGATAATGAGCTTAATTCTATCACAAACCTCAAATTAATTCCTGGTCCAAAATTCAAAAAACAAAATTATGATGTTTATCAAAACTATGAAATTTGTGCAGAAAATAGAGATAAGTTAAAAAATTATCTTGAAAGAGAAGGAATAAGAACTTTAATTCAATGGAATGGTAAAGCAGTCCACCAAATAAAGTCTCTTAAATTAAAAGCAGATGTTCCAAATACTGTTCATTTTTTTAAAAGATGTATAATGCTTCCTATACATACTTTTTTAAAAGAAAAAGAAGTAATGTATATTTGTAAAAAAATTAAAAAATTTTATGAGATACATTAATGCATAATGAACTCAACGAATTATCTAACCCAAAAAAATATTCAAAATCAATAAATATAAAGGGAATTAATAAAAATAATCTAACAAATTTTTTAAGGAAAATGCTTCTTATAAGAAAAGTTGAAAATAAAGTTGCTAGATTGATAAAACAAAAAATAATTAATTGTCCATCCCACCTCTGCACTGGTCAAGAGGCCATATCTGTTGGTGTATTGAGTAATTGTAAAAAAGGGGACATGATTTATGGCAATCATAGATCTCATGGCCACTATTTAGCTTTAGGAGGAAATGTAAAAAAATTTTTTTATGAAGTGCAAGGAAAAGTTGACGGTTGTTCAAACGGAATGGGTGGTTCTATGCATTTAGTGGATAGAAAAGTTGGTTTTGAAGGGTCAGTACCTATTGTTGCAGGAACAATACCTATTGCTGTAGGCGCAGCTTTAAAATCTAAAATGAAAAAAGATAAATCTATTGCAATAGCTTTTTTTGGAGATGGTGCATGTGAAGAAGGCACTTTTCATGAAAGTTTAAACTTTGCAAGCATAAATTCACTTCCAATTATTTTTGTAGCAGAAAATAATCTTTTCTCATCACATCTAGATATTCATTTAAGACAACCTTCAAATAAACTAAGTAGGTATGCAACTGCGCATAAAATTGAAAATTATTGTTTAGATGGCAATGATGTAACTAAAATTTTTAGAACTGTTAGATCAAAAATAAAAAAATTAAGAAGTGGAAGTGGCCCATTGTTTCTAGAATGTGTTACATATAGACATTTGGGGCATGTTGGGCCTGAAACTGATATAGATGTAGGAGTTAATAGAAAAATAAAAGATCTTAATCTTTGGAAAAGAAATGATCCTATAAAGAGAATGATCAATACATTAGTAAAAAAAAATATTTTAAAAAGCAATGAAATTTCAAAAGTAGAAGAAGAAATAATAAAGTATGTAGAAAGTGAGTATATTTTTACATTAAAGAAAAAAATAAAAAAAAATAAATCTTTAAAAAATTATATTTACTAATGAAAAAAAAAATTACGTATGCAGAAGCTATAAATAGAGCATTTCAATATATACTAAAAAAATTCCCTGAGTCATTTGTTATTGGGCAAGGATTATGGAGTCCATGGTACGTAGGATCAACTATGAAAAACTTACCAGATTTATTTGGTAAAAAAAGAATAATAGATAGTCCCGTTTCTGAAGCAGGAGTCACAAGTATAGCAGTAGGTGCTTCGTTGCATAAAATGAAGCCTATTGTCGTTCATCCAAGAATGGATTTTATGCTTTTAGCAACAGATGCAATTATAAATCAAGCTTCAAAGTGGAAATTTATGTTAGGGGGTGCGAATAGTCCATCTGTAACAATAAGATCAATTATCAATAGAGGTGGAGAACAAGGAGCACAACATTCTCAAAGTCTCTATTCTATGTTTGCAAATATTCCAGGAATAGTTTTGGCATTGCCCTCAAACCCACAAGATGCTTACGATTTTTTAATTAAAAGTGTTCAGACAAACAGTACTGTTATTTATATTGATGATAGGTGGCTTTATTCAGAGGAGGGTATAGTTGAATTTAATAAAAATAATTTACATAAAAATATATTTAGTGAAAAAGCAAAAATTATAAAAAAAGGTAATGATATAACATTAATTAGTCTTGGTTATGGAGTCAAAATTATAAAAGAAGTCAGTAAAAAATTACTAAAAAAAAAAATTTCAGCAGAATTAATTGATTTAAAAATTATTAATCCATTAGATGCTAAATCTTGCATTAATTCTGCAAAGAAAACGAAAAAAGTTTTTGTATTGGATTATGGATGGAGCAACTGTGGTATTTCTTCTGAAATAATAAGTCAAATAGCAGAAAAAACTTATAATAGTAATATAAAAATAAATTATTTAAAAATCACTTTGCCTGACTATCCAGCTCCAACGAATAAATTAAATGAAAAAGACTATTATATTTCCTCAACCAAAGTGTGCAAAAAAATTATTAAACATTTTTTCTAAATGAGAATATGGTTAATTAATCCTGGAGAACCCCTACCAATCGATGATAATCAAAGATTATTTCGAACTGGAAAATTAGCTTACAAATTAAAAGATGAACATGAAGTTATATGGATTACCTCAAAATTCAATCATTTTACAAAAAAATTTAGAGATATAGACCAAGAAGAATTTGAGGGCATTAAATACATATTTATTAACTCCTTAGGATATAAAAATAATCTTTCATTTAAAAGGATAATCGATCATTTTATTTTAAGCTTTAATTTAATATTTAAAGTTATTAATTTAAAAAAACCTGATCTAGTTATTACCTCTTATCCCCCTATAGAAACTTCATTTTTAATAATGATATTTTGTAGATTAAAAAAAATAAGAGTTATTTGTGATGTAAGAGACTTATGGCCTTATACTTTTCCTCATTTATTTAAAAATCCTATCTATAAGTTATTATGCAATTTTGCTATTTTTCCTTGGATAATATTTTCTAAATTAATATTTAAATATTCTGAACTAACCACTATTTCAGATGGTTTCTGTACGTGGCTTCAAAAAAAAACTAAAAAGACTGTGAATAGTATTTATCTATCTTATGAAAAAAAGAATTCTGAAATTGTAGATAAAAAAAAATTTAAAGAGTTAAATTTAACAAGAGACGATTTTGTCATATGTTTTATTGGCAATTACAGTAAAATTAAATTTAACTTCGATTTTTTAATAAATTCTTCTGAAGAAATATTTCGAATTTCTAAAAATATTAAGTTTGTTTTATGTGGAGATATGACTAACTTAGATGATAAATATAAAAAAAAATTAAAAAATATTTATTTTTTGAATTGGATAAACAAAGACGAAGTGAGAGCATTACTTAATTTATCAAAAGCTGGGTTAGCTCCATACAATGATCTTTGGGATTTCAACCTTTCTATTCCAAATAAAATCAGTGAATATCTTTGTTATGAACTGCCTATAATATCTAGCTTAAAGGGTGATAGTTATGACCTTATTAAAAAGTATAATTGTGGAATAAACTACGATGTAAAAAACAAAAGTAAATTTATCAATGACTTAAAAAATCTTTATTTAAACAATGATTTTTATAACAATTTAAAAAAGGGAGCAATAGAAGCTAGTAAAAATTTTAATGATGATGAGGTTATCAATAAAATGAAAAATATAATATTTAATTAATTTTTTTTTCCTAATTTTGTTTTATATAAATTTTCATTCATTTTAACTACTTTTTTATTTAGACTTGATTTTGTTAAAGCTGTAACAATTTTTAAACTTTTAATAGCTTCGCTAGCATTTAAAAAATTATACTTATTTTTTTTTTTCATGTAATTATTTACATACTCATAAAATTTAAAATGACCATATGCATCTACGTTTTTTGGATTTTCCAAATTTAAGTATTTATTAATTTTGGTATTGTCTTTTTTATTAACAAAGCTCCATTCAATTATTTTATCAGCTGAATATCCACCAACAATTACTGTACCTTTTGTTCCTAGCAAGGATAAAGAACCTTCTAAATTGTTGGGCCTACAAGCAGTTGTAGCCTCTATAATACCTGTTGCCCCATTTTTAAATTTAATAACACTTGCCGAAGTATCTTCCGCCTCAATTGGAGCTAAAACTCTTTCATTCATAGAAAAAACTTTATTCACATCTCCGACAAGCCATTGAAGGAGATCTATATGATGTATTGCTTGATTACAAAGAACACCTCCATCTGTTTCCCATTTTCCTCTCCACTTGGCTGACCTATAATAATTTGAGTCTCTTTTCCATCTCACTCTAATTGTTGCTAAAAATATTTTTCCTAATTTTTTTTTCTCAATTGCCTTTTTAAGATTTATAATTGCAACATTAAATCTATTTTGTTTTACGACAAAAATATTTAATTTTTTTTCTTTTTTTTCTAAAGCAACAATTTTTTCAGCTTCTTTTAAAGATATAGATATAGGTTTTTCAATAATAACATTTTTTTTGTTTTTAAGAAGTTTCAAGGTTATCCTACCGTGAGACCCGCTATCAGTTAATACACACCCTATATTAAATGAGCATTCTTTTAATGCCTTATTAATATCTTTATATATTTTAAAACTAAAATTTTTTTTTAGTTTATTAATTTTAATAGGATCTTTCTCAACTATTCCTGTAATCTCAAATTTATTTTTTAAACTTTGTATTGCTGAAACATGTTTTTTAAATATATTACCCGAGCCTATTATTAACAATCTATTTTTATGGATTTTCATACTAAAAACGTTTAATTATTTTTTACCATGATTAATTTTCAATTAATAGAAAAATTATTGTTCCCAAAAAAAATAGTTTTTTTTTATAGACTTTTTTTAATTTTATTAAATGGTTGTTTAGAAATAATAGGAATTAGTCTGTTATTACTTTTTATAAAAATTATATCATCCAATGGAGAAGCTATAGAAATATTTAATTATAGCTTCAAAGCAAATAACCTGGACGACATAGTAAATTTTTCTATATTTGTTATTATTTTTTATCTATTAAAAAATTTTTATGTATTTTGGTTTGTGTTATCTCAACAGAGAATTTTAACTAATGCTCAACTTAGATTAAGTAAAAATATTTATTATGGTTATATTAAAAGTAAATTAAATAAAATTATCAATATTAACACAAAAAAAATTATTCAGGACATCAACGTTGAAACTGAAAAATTATTTTATGAATATTTTCAGAGCCTTTTTACTTTAATTACTGAAACTATAATAATTTTTTTAATTCTAATATTTTTTTTATACAATGAGCCCTTAATATCAATGTATTTAGTTGGTCTATCATTATTTATTTATTTTTCGGCTGCAAAAATATTTTTTAATAAGTCTAGTGACATGGGTCAGAAAAGAATAGAAAGCTTTGAAAAATTATCAAATATAGTTAACGCTTCAATAGGTTTATTTAAAGAACTAAAAGTAATGAAAAAGATTAAACTTTTTTCAAAAAAATTTGACAGAGATTTATCTACTTATGTACAATCTAGATATTTTGATAACATTACAACAGAATTACCTAAAACTTTTATTGAAGTCTTCATTGTTTCGGTAATTATTTCAATTGTAATAATATTAATTCTTTTAAATCAAAGTATTGAAAATTTAATACCAATTTTATCAATGTTTGCAATTGGCAGCATAAGAATCATGCCTTCCATAAATAGAGTGGCAGTCGCTAGTCATAATATGAAATTCTATGGAGAAACAATTTCTCAGTTAGTATTTGATTTAGATTATTTTAATTATACTAAAGATAGATCGTCTCAAAAAAAAAATAATCTCATTAAAAATAAAATTGAGTTTAAAAATGTTGGATATTCTTTAGAGAATAAAAATATTTTTTATGATTTAAGTTTAAACATTTCATATAAAGATAAAATATTAATATTAGGCAAGTCAGGCTCAGGCAAAACTTCATTTTTAAAAATTCTTGCAGGTCTTATACCAATAACAGAAGGGTGTATAAATTCTGGAAAAATTAAAAATCAAAGTTTTTTAAGGTTTGAGGATCCTATAAGTTTTTTATCTCAAGAAAATTTTATTGTTGATAAAAAATCAATATATTACAACATCACACTTAAGAATAAATATGAATCATCAAAACAAGATTTAAAAAATTTTAAAAAAGTTTCAAAAATCGCTAATTTGATTGATTTTTTTTCAAAGTTACAATTAAAAGAGGATACAATTTTAAATGAAGGTGGATCTAATATATCGGGTGGTGAAAGACAAAGAATTTGTATTGCCAGAAGCTTATTTAGTAATAATAAACTAATAATTATGGATGAGCCATTTTCTTCAATAGACAAACAGAATTCAGATGAAATTTTTCAAAAAATTTTAAGTGAGTGTAAAGATAAAACACTAATTTTATCAAATCATAAAAAAATAAATAAAAAATATTTCAATAAAGTTCTTTATTTTCAAAAAGGTAAAAACATTAAAGTACATGATTGATGAAAATAATTTTATTATCACAGATTTTTTTCAATATTTAATTTTACTTTTATTTGCTATCTTTCTATATTTCAGAAGAAATACTCTATACATAGAAGAAAAATTTTTGGAAAAT